>OY760657.1:4800000-6088412 GCA_963663905.2 uncultured Saccharicrinis sp.
CGGTTATGTCATTCTTGATTATAGATGAAGGAACAACCAATGCATTATCTGCCCTATAATCATTAATTTTTAATGAGGTCATCATATTGGGTTTCAAAAGCTCATCATTATTCTTAAGAACTACCTGAACATTAAAGGTTCTATTTTGAGGATGAATAATATTTCCGGTTCTTGAAACAGGCGCTTCAATAATTAAATCAGGATAAGTTGAAAAACTTAATTCAACAGTATCGCCTTTTGAAACATAAGGAACAAAAGCCTCTGAAACCTCAGCATTAACCTTCATCTGTTTTAAGCTCACAAACTGAAGAATCACAGCACCCGGAGAAGATAGTTCTCCTTCTTTAGAGATAATATTATCAACAATTCCATCGAACGGAGCTCTTATATTATATAGTTCCAATTGGGATTTCTGCGTTTTAAGAGCACTCTCTAATGCTTCTTTACTTGTTTTGGCCTGTAAATATTCAATTTCAGAACCAATATTTTGATCCCACAAACTTTTTTGTTTATTATAAACATCTGTAGCCAATTCTAAATTTGTCTCAATCTCTTTTATTGCGTTTGCAAGAGTGCTTGAGTTTAATGAAACTAATAATTTCCCTTTATTAACCCTTTCTCCTTCCTCAACATGAATTTTTCTAATTTGAGCAGGTACTTCAGGACTTATATTTGCGCTTTGAACCGCTTCAAGTAAACCATTGGCCTGAATAAAATGCTTAAAAATCCGCTTATTGATAACCTGAACAACAACAGGCAATTTAAATTTGATACTATCACCCGACATCGCTTTCAGTTGATTTTCCAAAGTCAAATTTTCCTTTTTCAGAGATTTTATTGTTTGTCTGTTCTCACTGATTTTTGATTTAATTTCATCTTTATCTGAAGAAGAACATCCAATAACAAAAACAATGAATATGAAGGAGATAAATATTTTTTTCATGGTAGTAGACTATTACAAAAAATTGTTATTTATAATTGAGAAGTAGCTTTTTTATATTTTATATATAAAGTAAAATAGTTCATCGCTGCATTATTATAATTCACGACAGCTTCAGTCATATTACTTTCATTCTGAGATAACTCCAAACTATTTAGTAATCCATTATTAAATTTCACTAACGACTTTTCATAAATTCTATTAGAAATATCTTTTGAGTCTTGAGCATTTACAAATTGTTTACGTGCATTATCGAGATTGGCTTTGGCAATGATCAACTCCCTTTTCAAAGTTTGTTCAACCATTTGTTTCTCTACATTGAGTTTTTTAAGTTGAAGTTTCTTTTGTTTTAATTGAGCGGAACGCATTCCACTTGAAAATATTGGTACTGACAATGCAACTCCTAGCATAGAACCTTCCGTTTTAACAAGATCAGACCAGTTTTGACCAAAATAAGTATAATCATAGTTTATAAAAGCACTCAATCTTGGCATAGCCAGAGCTCTCTGGTTCTTAATATCTAAACCTTTAATATCAATTTCTGTTTGAATGGTTTGATAATCAATGTGCGTTTTTATATCATTATTAAATTCAGGACTCATTGGAATAATTGCAATTAAATCAACAATACCATCAGCTAGTTTTAGTGGTTTATCAATATCATAACCCATTGCAAACTTTAAAATTGACATTGCTATTTCATATTGATTTTTTGATTCATCATACATTCTTTGAGATTCGTTTACCATCAATTTTACTTGATCAACATCAATATCTTCTCTAAATCCTTTTTCATAATAGGCTTGTATTTGCTTTAAAGTATTTTCGTTGGTTTCAAGATTAGATTTAAAATCATCAATATTTTGTTTGGCAACTAATGATAAAAAGTAAGCTTCTGCAACGGCCTCCTTTAACTCAATATTAGTTTTTTGTTCAACGTTCTCAGAGAGTTTTACATACACTTTACTTGCCTGAAGACCTACAAAATAAGAACCATCAAAAAGAAGCTGATCTACTCTACCTCCAATTGAATTATTGTATTTGGTACCAAAAACAGTTGTAATGGTGGTATCTCCAAACATAATTTGGTTTTCCTGAAGTTTTAAATTATTTGCAATAGAACCACTTGCATTAACCTGAGGTAAACCAATAGCTATGGTTTCATTTACTTTTTTCTTAGCAATTTCTATATCATGTCTGGCATTAATACTTTGATAGCCAAACTCAGTAGCATAAGCCATGGCCTGATTAAGAGTAACTTCAAGAGTATCACTTTGGGCTTTAGCACCGAACTGAAAGAACACAAGAATTATGAAAACAAAGAGATTTCTTTTTTTCTTCATATAGTTGTTGTTGATAGGTTTTTATTGTGAATGATATTAATAATTTACGTTCAATTTAGTCTGAGTTCAAAATTAACTTACAGATATACTTTCACATAACAAAAATCGGTTAATGACTCCATTTAATCGGTAAATAAACAAACATAATAAGCATTGAGTCATTTTCATAAAATATACGGTTTAAATAATTTATAAATAGAAAACTAAAATAACATAGAAACTAATTTAATGTCAATAGTTTTGGTTCATTAAACCACATATAATATTTACTTTTGGATTACGTTTTAAACTTATAAACAATATATCTCTGTAAATGACAAGAAAAATTTATAATAGCTGCTTGAATTGTTACAAAATCATTCTTTTATTCACTTTTATTATTGTTGTACCATTAAAACTTGAGTCACAACAAAAAAACAGAAGAAATAAAGGTACAAGTAAAAGAGAAATCAGAAAACGTCAGGAAGAAGCGAATAAGAAAAGCGACTACAACAAATTCAATGAATTAATTCCAATGGGGAGCTCAGCTTCAATTGCAAGGAATGATTACATCTGGAGTTATGAGACAGCAAATACAGTTCCTCTGCGTGGAGGAGACATTAGCGTTTTTTCACCAACAAGATTAAGTTACAGAAGAGGTCAGGAAATAGGCACATCTATTGGATCTGCAGCCTTTATTCCAATGATTTATTTCAAAAAAAGATGGAAGGAAGACAAAATATACATTGCCACAAGGCATCAGGTATATTCATTTTGGCCCGGATTACAAATTATGAAGAATAACAATTATTTTCAATTCATTCCGGAAAACTCAGAAGTACCTCAAGTTATTGCCATAAAAAACGAATTAATTGTTAGCAAACCATTTTTAAAAGAATTAAAATGTGGTGGAGTGAAACAACCATTTATAATAGCTACTGCGGGCATTTCATATGATTATGGCATAAAAATTAAAGAAACAGATGTTAAGCTTATCGACTATAAATTTCTACGTTCAAGAAATGGCGTTATTTTAGGTGATGCTGGTTTTTTATCTGCAAGAATACAAGGAGATTTCTACTTAAATCAAAATTTATTCCTAACGGTGGCCGCACGTGGGCTGTTTGCAAATAAAGACTATGGGAATTCTGTTGAGCAAAATTCTTTAATAAGATATAAAATCGCACCGAAATTCTCTTTAAGTGGAGGCTATTGGATGAATTTTGGAAAAGGTGATGGAACAATGATTGTCCCACTTGTTGACTTAACCTACCATTTCGGAACCAGAGAAATCAGAGAAAAAGGTTTATTTGGGAAAGGTAGAATGTAAAATCTACTATTCCCAATGCGTGAAACAAAATTATAATGTAAAAAATAACACAATAAAGACTAATAAGACAACCTGTAGAATCAAAAATCGAACAGGTATCTCAATTTTTTTTATGCAGCTAACAAGAGACAGGATTTTTGTTTTCATAAAAATATATTTTGGTTATTAGTTACTCTTGCTTTGACTCAAAAAATCCATAAAGGTTGCTTTTATAACGAAAAAAAAATTAAAATATTTTATTTATAGGATATTAATTAAATGACCATCAAAAAAAAGAACACAAACTCTTTTTTTATACTTTCTTATTTGCTTAATTTGTACTAACATTCATTTTAAATGAAAAACAATAACAGCATATTATCTTTCCTTTTGAACAACGTTGTTGTTACCTCCAATAATTTTTTTGGTTATACAGGTATGATGTGTCGCATGATGATGATGACATTCTAGTCTCAAGGCGCATTATATCAGGATAATTTCATTACATAAACCTACTATAATGCGCCAGGCATTGTAAAGGAAAGAAGTATAGATTATTCAACTAAAATTATTATACCATGTCAGATTTAAAATTTGAAACACTCCAGTTACACGCTGGACAACAGATTGACTCAGATACCAATTCAAGAGCTGTACCTATTTACCAAACTTCATCATATGTATTTAATGATGCTGATCATGCTGCTAATTTATTTGGATTAAAGCAATTCGGTAATATTTATACCCGCATTCAAAATCCAACTACAGATGTTTTTGAAAAACGTATTGCAGCTCTAGAAGGTGGAGCAGCAGCTTTAGCTGTTTCTTCGGGACAGGCGGCTCAGTTTATAGCTATTAATAACATACTTCAGGCTGGTGATAATTTTGTTTCAACATCTTATTTATATGGTGGTACTTATAACCAGTTTAAAGTTCAATTTAAACGATTAGGGATTGATGTAAAATTTGTGGAAGGAGATAATCCTGCTGATTTTGAGACTAAAATAGATGAGAATACAAAAGCTATTTATTTAGAAACTATCGGAAACCCTCGTTTTAATATTCCTGATTTTGAAAAAATTGCTGCAATTGCCAAGAAACATGATATTCCTTTAATCGTTGACAATACTTTTGGTGCTGGAGGTTATTTATTCCGTCCATTAGAACATGGTGCTAATGTAGTTGTTGAGTCTGCAACAAAATGGATTGGTGGTCATGGAACTTCTATAGGTGGAGTTATTGTAGATGGAGGAAATTTTAACTGGGGCAACGGTAAATTCCCTTCTATCTCAGAACCTAGTGAAAGTTATCACGGATTGAATTTTTGGGAGGTATTCGGTGAAGGCGGTCCATTTGGAAACATTGCTTTTGCAATCAGATGTAGAGTAGAAGGTCTTCGTGACTTTGGTCCGGCATTAAGCCCATTTAATTCATTTTTATTACTTCAGGGTCTTGAAACATTATCATTAAGAGTTGATAGAACTGTTGAAAATACTTTAAAGGTAGCTCAATGGTTAGAGCAACATCCTGAAGTAGAATATGTAAATTATCCAGGATTAGAAAGTTCACCTTATAATACCTTGGCTAAAAAATATCTGAAAAAAGGATTTGGTGGTGTTCTTACCTTCAAAATTAAAGGTGGAAATGAACGAGCTGACAAATTCATAGGAAGTCTTGATTTAATAAGTCACCTGGCAAATATAGGTGATGCTAAAACTCTGATTATTCACCCAAGCACAACTACTCATGAACAATTAAGCGTTGAAGAACAAAAAGCATCTGGAGTAGAACCTGGCTTATTAAGACTATCTGTTGGAATAGAACATATTGATGATATTAAAGCTGACCTTACTCAAGGTTTTAGTAAATCAAAATAGATATTTTTGCAATCCTGTTTCATTCGTAATGAAACAGGATTTTCATTACCTGACAAGCAATCAACAAAATGGTTAAAAAGAAATTAAAAATAGGTTTAATAGGATTTGGTGTTGTTGGACAAGGATTATATGATGTACTTCAGAAAAGTCCTGCTTTGGATGCTGAAATATTAAGCATTTGTGTTAAAAATAAAAAAGAACGTAGTCTTCCTGAATCACTATTTTGCTATTCCCCTGATGAAATCATAAATAATGAAGATATTAATCTTGTAGTTGAGTTAATATCTGATGCAGATGAAGCATATCATATAGTAAAAAAATCTTTGATTAAGGGCAAGAATGTTGTTTCTGCCAATAAGAAAATGATTGCTGAAAATTTAGCAGAGCTGATTTCTTTACAAAAAGAGCACAATGTTTCCTTACTTTATGAAGCATCTGCATGCGGTAGTATTCCTGTCATCAGAAACCTTGAAGAATATTACGACAACGACTTACTCCTTTCTGTAACCGGAATATTAAATGGATCATCAAACTACATTCTTTCTAAGATATTTGATCACAATAACGATTATAATACAGCCCTAAAAGAAGCCCAGGATTTAGGCTTTGCTGAAGCTGATCCTACTTTTGACGTTGATGGATTCGACTCATTATTTAAGTTAGTTATTCTAACCGCACACAGCTTTGGTACTATTGTAGATCCTAAAGATGTTTTACATTATGGTATATCAAATATTTCAGACTTTGATATTCGTTATGCAAAAGAAAAGGATTACAAAATAAAACTTGTTGGACAAGTTGAAAAGCTTGAGAAAAACAAAATTTCGTTATTCGTATTACCTCGCCTGGTAAAGCGTGATAAATACATATACAATGTTGAAGATGAATTTAACGGAGTTGTTATTAAAGGATTAGCTTACGACAAGCAGTTTATGTTTGGTAAAGGCGCAGGCGGGCATCCAACAGGATCTGCTGTTCTATCTGATATTACAGCCATTGCTCACGATTACAGATATGAATACAAAAAGAGGAACTATTACAGTTCATTTAAATATGAGAAAGATGTAATTATTGAAATTTATCTTCGCTATAAAAATGAAGAAGATCTTAAGAAATTTAAGTTTGATTCTATTTCTGAAGAATACAATGGGCCTGAGTGTAACTATAAGATTGGCCTGATAAAAATTCAGGATCTGATGGCTATCAAAGATGAGTTAAGAAGTATGGATATCTTTATTGCTGTTACCAGAAAGACTTTGAACTATTAACAAACAAAAAAAGCTGCATCATGTGCAGCTTTTTTGTTATTATATCATATTGATTATACATCATAAGTTGTAGAAGCTGTATCACCTCCTCTTCCAGTCCAATTGGTATGAAAAAACTCACCTCTTGGCTTATCAACTCTTTCATAAGTATGAGCTCCAAAATAATCTCTTTGAGCTTGCAGCAAATTAGCAGGAAGTTTTTCTGTTCTATATCCGTCAAAATAACTTAATGCACTTGAAAATGTAGGAACAGGAATTCCACTTAAAGTTGCATGAGCTACAACCTGACGCCAGCCCTCAACAGCTTGATTAATTTTTTCTTTAAAATACGGATCCAACAATAAATTAGACAACTCAGGATTGTTATCAAATGCTTCCTTAATCTTTCCTAAGAACACAGATCTGATAATACATCCACCTCTCCACATTAGGGCAATTCCTCCATAATTAAGATCCCAGCTATTCTCTTTTGCAGCTTCACGCATCAAAACATATCCCTGAGCGTAAGAGACAATTTTAGAGGCAAACAATGCATCTTTAATATACTTAACAAACTGCTTTTTATCACCGTCATATTTTTTAATTGGCGACCCTAAAACTTTTGAAGCTTCAACTCGCTCTTCCTTCTGAGAAGAAAGACACCGAGCAAATACTGATTCTCCAATAAGAGTCAATGGCACTCCTAGATCAAGAGCTGTAATTCCTGTCCATTTACCAGTACCTTTTTGCCCGGCTGCATCAAGAATACTCTCTACCAGTGGTTGACCATCTTCTTTATAAGCCATAATATCACGAGTAATTTCAATCAGATAACTATCTAAATCACCTGTATTCCACTCATTAAATATGTCATGCATTTCATCATGCGATAATCCAAGATAGTCTTTCATAATATGATAAGCTTCAGTGATTAACTGCATATCACCATATTCAATTCCATTATGAACCATCTTCACAAAATGACCGGCACCATCTTGTCCTACCCAATCACAGCAAGGAACATCATTCTCAACTTTTGCACTAATATTTTGGAAAATATCTTTAATAAAAGGCCATGCTTTTTCTGAACCACCAGGCATTAATGAAGGTCCTTTTAATGCTCCTTCTTCACCTCCGGAAACACCCGAACCCACATAAAGAAATCCTTTTTCTTCAACATATTTTGTTCTTCTGATGGTATCAGGATAATGAGAGTTTCCTCCATCAATAATGATATCACCTTCTTCTAAATAAGGGATAACCTGATCAATAAGAGCATCAACAGCAGCTCCTGCCTTCACAAGCATCATTACTTTTCGGGGTTTCTCAAGTGAATCTACAAGTTCTTCGATAGAATGAGCTCCAATAAAATTTTTACCTGCTCCTCTTCCATTAACAAACTTATCTACTTTTTCTGTGGTTCTATTATAAACAGCTACAGTGTAGCCCTTACTTTCCATATTTAAAACAAGGTTTTCACCCATTACAGCTAAACCTATTAAACCTATATTTGCTTTTTTGCTCATTTTGTATTCTATTATAAATCTTCTACCTATATCATTTTAAAGAGATAAAGGTATGATAAACTATTTTCTAATTAGATTATTGGAACAGTATTAAAACCGATTTTGTTCAACGAATCCACTAAAAATTGTGAACTATTTTTTAAATGTATTGAATATGCACTAAATTCTCTTCGCATTGGATATGAACCTCTTTGCTTCTCAAATTCTTCAGGATTTTCCCTAAGCCTCAAATCATCTTCCAAAATATCATATGTATGAAGTATTGATTCTACAAAGATTTGTTGTTCACCTTTTTCGGCACAATCAAACTCAATTACTGGATTTTGAGGTAGTGGTAATTCTGTTGGATACCAATTCATTAAAGGTAAATCAAACTTTTTACTTATAGCTTGTACACTCATCGAAGTACCATTTGCTTTACCATCCACTGAATAACCTGCAATATGAGGAGTTACTATGATAGCTTTTTCTAATAATTCCAGATTTATACCGGGTTCGTTTTCCCAAACATCTAAAACAGCTTCTCCAATCTCACCATCTTTAATAACATCCAATAATGCATTATTATCAATCACTTCCCCTCTTGATGAATTAATGATTACAACTTCGTTTTTACATGCCTTAAAGAAATTCTCATCCCCTAAATGAAAAGTTTTAAACACACCGGAATGTTGCAATGGAACATGGAAAGTAATAATATCGGCCTCTTTTTGAATAACTTCTATATCAACGAAAATATCAGAACCTTCTCTTTCTTCTCTTGGAGGATCATTTAATAAAATCCGCATTCCTAAAGCCTCTGCCAGATCTTTTACTTTAGATCCAACATTTCCAACTCCTATTATACCAATCGTCTTATCCTTAAACTGAAAATTCTTTTTACTTGCCAAGGTAGCCAAAACTGAGGCTATATATTGCTTAACAGAACCTGAATTACACCCAGGAGCATTTGTCCATTCAATACCATTTTCTTCACAATAATTGGTATCTATATGATCAAAACCAATGGTAGCAGTTGCAATCATTTTCACATTACTGCCGTCCAGTAAATCTATATTACACTTGGTTCTTGTACGGGTAACCAAGGCATCAGCATATGACACTATATCTTTGGTTGTTTTCGATCCTGCCACATACGAAACCTCCGCATAAGGCTCCAATACACCTTTTAAAAAAGGAATTTTATCATCTGCAATTATCTTAAGCATCTACTTTATATACTTGTATCTTTTAATACTTTTCTTTGGTGTTTTTTCAAATTCTTCAGGATAATAAGTCACCTTTGAAAGATTCATATACGATGGTAATTCTTCATTAGCAATGGCTTTAATTTCCTCAATCTTCAATTTCAACCCAGACTCTGATATACCCTCCAAATCCGCCAACTCAAAATCAGGATATACCAACGCTTCTAATTTACCTTCTCCCATATCCCTAACCAAACATTCCTGAACATATTCCATGTTATTCAATCGAGCTTCAATCTCCTCCGGATATATATTTTGACCAGACCCACTCAATATCATATTTTTACTTCGACCTTTTATAAAAATAAAATTATTTTTATCTATAACACCCAGATCACCTGTATGCAACCAACCCTCATCATCAATAACCTCTTGTGTTGCACTTTCGTTTTTATAATAGCCTAACATCACATTAGTCCCTTTCACTAATATTTCTCCAACTTCACTAAACGGATTTTTGGAATCAATTTTCACTTCCATTCTATCAACCAGGCGTCCGGCAGAACGTGACAATGTAGAATCAAAAGGTTCATAACTAATCAATGGACCACACTCTGTCATTCCATATCCAATTGTAAACGGAAATCCAATCTTACGTAAAAAATCTTCAACATCCTTATTTAAAGCAGCACCACCAATCACTATTTGCTGAAATTCTCCACCAAAAACTTCCATCAGTTGTTTTTTAACTTTCTGATAAACTACCTGATTTAACAATGGAATCTTACTTATTGTTCTGACGGCTGGTTTTTCCAGGGCAGGAACGATTCGCTTTTTAAAGATCTTTTCAAGTATTAAAGGAACAGAAAGAATTAAATGGGGTTTAACCTTTTGAAAAGCCTCCGTGATAATTTTAGGTGAAGGCGTTCGACTTAAAAAAGTAATATGACATCCTACTGTAAATGGCCATAAAAATTCAAACAAGCATCCATAAGCATGAGCTAATGGTAAAAATGAAACAATTCTGTCCTTTGGTTTTAATTTCAGATGCTCCTGTGCAAAAAACACATTTGACCAAATACTTCTATGAGGAATCATAACTCCTTTTGAAAAACCAGATGTGCCAGAAGTGTAGGACAACACCATCATCTCTTCTGCTCCAACATCTGCAAACTGGAATTTTTCAAAATCAAAGCTTGCCTCATTTTTTATCGAATAAATTTTTTCTTTCATATCGATGGAGCAATTAACCAATGGTTTAAATGAATCAATACTCATGATTCCCTTTAAACCAGGCATCTTACTCTCATCTATTTTATTAAAAATGAGTTCGGTTGAAAATAATATTTTTGACTCAGAATGATTTACAATATGATGAATTTCTCCACTTCCAAAATCAGGTAAAATAGGAACAACAACAGCCCCATAAGAAACAGTTGCTAAATATGATATGGCATAATTACTAAGATTTCTACCAATTAAAGCCACCTTATCTCCTTTTGTTATATCACAAACCTTGAAAAGATTATGTATCCAATAAATTTTTTCAGAAACTTGTTGATAAGAATATGTTTTCCCTTCATAATCAGTAAAAGCTTGCTGATCATTGTAAGTAGTTAAGGCATTCTTAATCATGCCTATAAATCCATTGTTATCCATACTTTTAAATTTCGTACTTCAATTACGCTTAAATATTATTAACTACACATGATATAATTAATAATATCAAAACTATTATTCATACTTCTAAGGGAAAGGAAAATTGATGATAAAGTTCTATCTAAATTTAGAAATCTTCATCTTCACTATCAACATCATCCAGATATAAATCGACAAGTCCTTCTGGAAGATTTACATCAATAATTCTATTTTCATCATCAACTCCTTTGATAAAATCAGGATTAATAGGAATTAATATTTCATCTCCATTATAATCAATGATAAATAGTGGATTATTTGAAATTTCATTTACTCCCGAAATCTCACCAATATCACCTTTAGTTGCATCAACTACTTTATATCCAACAAAAGATCCTCCATGAAATTCATCTTCTGAGTTTATATCTTTTGATTCAACATAAACTTCTATTCCTACAATATCTCTTGCTTTATCTTCAGAATTCAAATCTTCAAACTTTACTAATAAGGTTTTACTGCCTTTAATACGAAGCGACTCTATAAAGAAAGGAACTAAGCCATTATCAATATCTAATAATAAAAACTCTGGTTCTAGATCTTCACTATAAAAACCATCAAAAAGTGAAACAGAGATTTCACCCTTTACCCCATGAGGTTTGCCAACATAACCAACTTTAACACACTTATCTTTTTGAATCATACAAATTTTATTATTGTGCAATAAAATTATAAAATATTAGACACAAAAAAACCCTCATTAAAAATGAGGGCTTTATTTGTTAGCATATTAAAATGCTATAATTTTTTCTGAATTACTCAGCAGCAGGAGCTTCTGGTTCATCAGTAGCTTCTTCAGCTTCTGGTGCCTCCTCAGCAGCAGCCTCTGCAGTTGCAGCTTCAGCTTCAGCAGCTAATTCAGCGTTCTTTTTAGCAATAGCCTCAGCTCTTTCGCTGTTGATTTTTGCTTCACGCTCAAGGTTTGCTTTAGCAGCATCAGCAGCTTTACCTTCAAGACCATCAACTTTAGCTTGAATTTTAGCTTGCTTTTCAGTTAACCAAGCTCCAAATCTTTTCTCAGCTTCAGCCTCATCAAAAGCACCTTTTTTAACACCATCAAGTAAGTGTTTTTTCATTAAAACACCTTTATACGACAAAATTGCTCTTGCTGTATCTGTTGGTTGTGCTCCGTTGCTTAACCAAGTTAAAGCTTTATCGAAATTTAAATCGATTGTAGCAGGATTAGTGTTTGGATTGTAAGATCCAATACGCTCAATGTATTTACCATCACGTGGTGATCTGCTATCTGCTACCACGATGTGGTAGAAAGCGTTTCTTTTACGCCCGTGCCTAGCTAATCTAATTTTTACTGGCATGTGTTTAAATTTTATTTGTTTTACAAATGTTGCAAAAACTCTGTTTTGCGGCTGCAAAGGTAATAATTATTTTTCAATGCAACTTATTTGAAGTAAAATAATTACACATTTATTCCAATACAAATTTCTCTATAGTATCTAAAACTCCATCTTTATTATTATCAGGAGCTTCAAACGAGGCAATATCCTTAATTTTTGGATGAGCATTTTCCATAGCATAGCTGTACTTAGCCATCTGCAACATCTCCAAATCATTTAGGTAATCTCCAAAAGCCATTGTTTCATCATTTGTGACACCCAACTTCTCCTGAACAATCTTAAGAGCCATTCCTTTATTAACTTCTATTGGCATTATGTCAATCCATTGATCACTTGAAGGAGCTATAGCTAAATGATCTGCATATTTTTGCCACACATCCCAACTATTGCTCTTCCAGGTTTTACTGTCAAATAAAGCAATCTTTAATATGGTTTCATCCAATTCCAGTAAATCATCAACCATAGTTAGTCCTTTATAGTATTTTCTTGCTTCAGGTAAAAACTCCTCCTGACTCTTTTCAATATATGATGTTTCTACTCCACAAACAGTAATATACACACCCTCAATTGAACGCACATCTTTAATTATAGATCTTACAAATGAAATATCTAAAGGCTTTACTACAATCGGATCTTTATCAATATTAATAAATGCTCCATTATCGCAAATAAAAAGAATGTTGTGATCAAAAAAATCAAATTGTGGCTTTAATGAATAAGACGGTCGTCCACTAGCCACAGCAAAATGAATCCCTTTTTCCGCTAACTTTTGGTAAACATGTTGAAATCTGGGAGAGAGTTCCTTCTCATCATTCAACAATGTTCCATCCATATCTGAAACAATTAATTTTATCATAATATTATCTTTTAAATACTTCTTCACCCTTACCCGACATATAAAAATCAATAATTAACTGAACCATGCTACCATAATCGGCAATTCCTTTTTTTACATTATTTGATTTTAGATAAGCATCATTTACTTTACGGGCAGCATTATCTATTTTTTCACTTCTGAGTCTTTGCCAATATTTTCTTCTTGCTTTATAATCCTCTACAACTTCAGGTCTGATTGTTTCTATTAATTCCTTTCGGTTTTCCATATCTTTAGATTGATATATAAAAAATCCCAAAGCATATAACCAACCACTATAATTTGCAAAACGATCATCTGAATTAACAGTAATCATCCACGCATAAAAGTTCGCTTCTCCCTCACTTGTTATTCCTAACTGATGACTCATTTCATGAGCTGTCACTATCGGTATATCCCAAACAGATAAATATGAATTGACATGTACTTCATTAAAAAAAGGGCCATAATAGCCTAAAATAGAAGCCTTGGCAAAAAAATCACTAAAAGAAATATTCTTTATTCGCCTGCTGCCATTAGGATAATTTACATGTAAAACATATTTTAGTTGATCAATAGTAGATTCTAACTTAGATTGATAGTTAACTGTATCTTTTCCAACAAATGAGATATATGAATTGTTTGTTTGTTCTATTACTAATTTAAATACTTCTACAAATACTTTATTATCGGCCTTTGTTTTTTCAATATGAAGACGATGATGAGCATCTTGCCTGTAATAATTGAATCCCCAAAACCAATAAAACATAAAATAAACAAGAGCTAATCCTTGAAAAATTTTAAGAACCAACCATAGAATCTTTTTCTTTTTTAAAATGACTAAAACAATTCCAATAATCACCAGAAGGACAATGGTAACATAAAAAACATCGTCAACAGAAAAAGGAAATAACTTAGAAAATCCCGAAAGCAAAGATGCAATTAAAGGATAAATTGATTTCGAATAAACATTTTCGGTTATTTCTGGATTATTTTTAAATAATACCGATATCAGAAAAGTACAAATTGCTAAAAGAAACGGAATATATTGTTTATAATGTTTTTTGAAGTGAAGCATTGTATGGATTTGAAAGGTATTCTTATTACTTTCGCTATAGCAACAAATATAATGCTAATTTGTATGCTGATTTTTAACTCTTGATTTATTTTAGGTTATGCATATACATTTTATTGCTATTGGCGGAGCTGCGATGCACAATTTAGCCATTGCTTTACACTCAAAGGGATATAAGGTTACGGGGTCTGATGATGAAATATTTGATCCTTCAAGAAGCAGGTTAGAAAAACTTGGTTTACTACCAAAGCAATTTGGTTGGTTTCCTGAAAAGATTAATGATCAAATTGATGTCATTATTCTTGGCATGCATGCAAGAAAAGATAACCCGGAATTAGTAAGAGCTCAAGAACTTGGTATAAAAGTTTATTCTTATCCCGAATACCTTTTTGAACAATGTAAAAACAAAAAGAGAGTAGTTATTGGTGGTAGCCATGGTAAAACAACTATTACATCAATGATTATGCATGTCTTGAAAACACTAGACTACAAATTTGATTACATGGTGGGTGCCCAAATTGAGGGATTTGACACTATGGTTAGCTTAACACACGAGGCTCCGATTGCCATATTTGAAGGTGATGAGTATCTTTCTTCGCCTATTGATCTTCGTCCAAAATTTCACTGGTATAAACCTCACATTGCTCTTTTAACCGGTGTTGCCTGGGATCATATTAACGTTTTCCCTACATGGGATAATTATGTGGAACAATTTAAAATATTTGCAGATTCTATAGAGAAAGAAGGAACATTAGTATGGTATTTATTAGATGAAGAACTGCAAAAAATTTCTAAAACACTAAGACCTGACATACAGTCATTAGCATACGATGAAATTGAATCTAAAGTTGAAGAAGGAAAAACAACCATTACATTTAATGGTAAAAAGTATTCATTATCAATCTTTGGAGCGCACAACCTACAGAACTTAAATGGTGCACGCATTGTATGTGCAAAACTTGGCATTTCAGATGAATTGTTTTTAGAAGCTATTTCATCTTTTAAAGGCGCAGCTAAAAGACTACAAACATTAAAAGAAACAGAAAATTCAACAATTTATTTAGACTTTGCACATTCTCCTTCAAAGCTAAAGGCTACCATTAATGCAGTAAAAGATCAAAACAAAGAAAGAACGCTTGTGGCGTGTATGGAACTTCATACTTTTAGTAGTTTAAATAAGGATTTTCTACCTCAATATAGAAACACAATGGATAAAGCAGATATTGCATTTGTTTATTTCAATCCAAAGGTAGTAGAACATAAAAAATTACCAGAAATTACAATAAAAGATGTTACTGACGCATTCGCATCCGATAATGTTATTGTTTTTGATGACACAGAAAAACTTCAAAAAGAACTACGAAATATTGAATGGGAAAATAAGAGTTTATTACTCATGAGTTCAGGTAATTTTTCAGGAATAAATTTCAATTCATTCTCTGAAGAACTTATATAAAACAATTTAACTATAGAATAGGATCGTCCTATTCTATAGACTATATTTACCTATCGTTCAAACATTTAAATATCCCATAAATATTTAATTAATAGCCTCCCATTTTTGTTACATTTTTCCAAACTTATACTTACCTGTATTTCTGTAGCTTACATCTTGTCACAATTTTGTCACGCTTATAAAAGAACTTTAATTACATGTAAAGCGTATCCCATTACAAAAAAAGATATTCAATAACATTTATTTTTGTTATTAGTTTATTCTCAACATTTTGTATATTAAAGATGAAAATTTAAACATCTAACTTAATGTACTATGAGCATATTTGTATTAGGAATATTATTAATTGTATTAGCCGGATTTCTTTGCTGGGGAATTTTAAGACTAACATTTAGAAACACATTTGTATTTCTTATTGGGTCTATCTTTCTGTTGGTAATTGATGCCGTTGCCTGCTTTGCCTTTACTGTTGGTCAAAAAGGATTAATAAATCTGATATGGGCAGTACCTTTGGCAATAGTGATGATCATAGGTAGTTATTATTTGCTATCCATTAAAGTAAAAGCACCAATACAACATTTAACAGAGGTAGTTAAAAGAATGAGTCAAAAAGATATCACTTCTGATATTGACGACCGTTTTAAAAACGAAAAATACGAAATTAAAGACATTATTGATTCTGTACAGGAACTAATTGCATCTACCAGATTATTGATGCAGGATTTAAACCAAAGTTCCAGTGAATTACTTAATTCGAGTTCACAAATAAATTCAAGTACGCATTCCATAAGTAATGGTGCTAGCGAACAAGCTAGTGGAATTGAAGAAATTTCATCATCTATTGAGGAAATGACTGCCAATATCCACAACAACTCAGATAATGCAAAACAGTCTAAGGATATAAGCTTAAAAGCAAATGAACAACTTCACATAACTTACGAAGGTGTCCAGGAGGCTGTAAAACTTATGAATAGCATTCATAATGAGGTTGAAATCGTTAAACAGATTGCAGCTCAAACAAATATACTGGCTTTAAACGCTTCTATTGAGGCATCAAAAGCAGGTGCTGCAGGAAAAGGCTTTTCTGTTGTGGCGAATGAGGTAAGAACTTTAGCTGAACAATCAACAATCTCTGCCCATGAAATTGCGAATCTGACATTAGCTGGCGTGAATAAGATTAATCAGGTTATGGAAGAAATTGAAGAACTAAATCACAACACTCAAAGATCAACAGAGTTAGTTAATGAAGTAGCAACTGCCAGCCAGGAAATGAATATTGGAGCAGGGCAGATAAACTCTTCTATTCAGGAAATAACTAAAACTGTGCAGGAGAATGCAGCTTCAAGTGAAGAACTGAGCGCAACATCAGGATCTCTTCTTAATACAGCAAATAAATTATCAAACATTGTTAAACAGTATAAATATAAGCAGTCGGAAATAATAACAATTACTAATACTGAATTAAATAAAAAACGGTTAATTAAAATTGCATAATAATAATGGTAGAGTATAGCAGATGCTATTAGTGTTGAAGGACAATTAACTTAAACCAATCTCTAACTAATAAAATTAAGAGTCATGATACAATACAATTTCAACGAGGAAAAAGGTTATATTGAAGCAATCTTTACAGGCAAGGTCAATCAAGGAGAGATAGTAAACTACATTAATTCTTTAATGAAGGAAAATCACCTTCCCGACCACCTCAAAGGAGTTATTGATGCCAGAGAGGCATCATTTAATGTTCACCCTGCAGATTTATATAATATTCTATCCGAGAACGTAAAAATGTTTTCCCGGTTTAATTCTCTTAAAGTTGCTATAATAATAAAGAATCCTGTTGACACAGCTTTAGCAATGATATTTACCCGATTAATACAACTTGAACGATATCACTTTAAGGTCTTTACAACTGAGTCTGCTGCAGAGCGGTGGATAAACGAAAGAATAAATCAAGATAAGAGAAAATATCCTACAAACACATTTGTAAGAAATATCATGACCAATTAAGTCTATTTTTTTCCAATTCACTATAAAAGAAAGGGGTTAGCAAACGTGCTAACCCCTTACCTTTTTATATTAACTGATATTAATATCTATAATGTTCTGGCTTATATGGGCCTTCCTGCGGAACTCCAATATAATTAGCTTGCTCTTTCGTTAACTGAGTAAGTTTAACACCTAATTTAGCAAGGTGAAGACGAGCAACTTCCTCATCCAGTTTCTTTGGTAAAGTATATACTCCTACTTCATAATCTTTCTGCCAAAGCTCTAATTGAGCTAATGTTTGATTAGTAAAAGAATTACTCATCACAAAACTTGGATGGCCAGTTGCATTTCCAAGATTTACCAAACGACCTCTTGAAAGTAAAATAATTGCATGTCCATCAGGAAATTCAAACATATCAACCTGAGGTTTAATATTAGTTTCCTTAATTCCAGGATACTTTTCTAATTTCTCAACTTGAATTTCATTATCAAAGTGACCAATATTACATACAATTGCCTGATCTTTCATTTTTTCCATGTGAGCAATTGTAATAATATCTTTATTTCCTGTTGTAGTTACATAAATATCAGCCTCAGCTAAAGCTTCTTCAGTAGTTGTTACTTCATAACCTTCCATTGCTGCCTGTAATGCACAAATTGGATCAATCTCAGTAACTAAAACTCTGGCACCAAAACCACGCATACTCTGAGCACAACCTTTACCTACATCACCATAACCACAAACTAAAACAGTTTTTCCGGCTACCATTACATCTGTACCACGCTTGATTCCGTCAGCTAAACTCTCTCTACAACCATAAAGATTATCGAACTTAGATTTTGTTACTGAGTCATTTACATTGATCGCAGGGAAAAGTAATTCTCCTTTTTCCATCATGTGATATAAACGGTGTACCCCAGTAGTTGTTTCTTCACTTACACCCTGACACTTTTCTGCAGCTTTAGTCCAACGAGTAGGATTTTTAGCCAACTCAACTTTTAATCTGGCGATAAGCTCACGGAAATCTTCACCTTCTTCAGAAACATCTTTATCTAAAATAGTACTATCCTTCTCAGCATCTACTCCTAGGTGAATCATCATTGTAGCATCGCCTCCATCATCAACGATAAGATCTGGTCCTTCTCCATTACCAAAATCTAAAGCTCTTTCTGTACACCACCAATACTCTTCAAGAGTTTCACCTTTCCATGCAAATACAGGAACCCCAGCCTCTGCAATAGCAGCAGCAGCATGATCCTGAGTACTATAAATATTACAGCTACACCATCTTACTTCAGCTCCTAATTCAACTAAAGTTTCAATTAATACAGCTGTTTGAACAGTCATATGCAGAGAACCCATAATCTTTGCACCTTTTAAAGGTTTAGATTCTCCAAATTTTTCTCTTAATGCCATTAAACCCGGCATTTCTTTTTCGGCTATTTCGATTTCTTTTCTTCCAAACTCAGCCTCTGCCATATCTTTTACTTTGTATGGAAGAGCATCTGTTAAAATTTCAGACATATAAAAGTATTTTTGTTTTAGAATGCAAAATTAGTAAAAAAAAGACTAAACTCTCAGATAATTATAAAATTAGCACTTATACTCATTAAGTATTTTCCTTATGTTTTGTTCATCAACTTTAAGTTGAGCTACTAAAGTATCCAGCCCTGAAAACTTCTCCTCATCCCGAACTTTTTGAATGAAAGAAACGGTTACTTCTTCTGAATATATATCCTGATTAAAATCTAAAATATGAACTTCAATAGTTAATTCATAATCACTACTATTTATCGTAGGACGAACACCTACATTTAACATACCGCCATACTGTTTACCCATAACATTTATAAAACATGCGTAAACACCTTTACCCGGTATTAATTTATAGTGTTCGTTAGGCTTTATATTAGCTGTAGGATAACCAAGTTTTCTACCTAATTTCTGCCCACCAGTAACAGTACCAAATATTGAATAATTGTATCCCAGAATCTTATTGGCTTTCTGAACCCGCCCCTCATTCAGAAGATTTCTTACAACAGTTGAACTAACAGCAATATCTCCTTCCTGAACAGCCTCAACTCTGGAAATAGTAAATCCGTATTTTTCTGCTAATTGTTTATAAACATTGTAATCATGTACTCTATCCCTTCCAAATCTATGATTGTACCCTACTACAAGGTGCTTCATCTTTACCTTTCCAATCAATATTTCAACTATAAATTCTTCAGCAGTTTTTGATGCAAGATCTTTATTGAATTGAAGAAGAAATAATTGCTCAATACCCTGTTGACTAATCACAACAGTTTTTTCATCTAGTGTAGTAATGAACTGAAGGGAATCTTCATCTTTTTTTAATACCATTCTTGGATGTGGCCAGAATGTTAAAACTGTAGGTATAAGTGATTTTTCTTGAGATATATCTATAACATGACTTAGCAGTTTTTTATGGCCTGCATGAACTCCATCAAACATACCTAAAGTAACTACAGTATCTCCACCTTTATATGAATCGGGATTAGAAAAAACCTTCATTTTACTCGTTTAATTTGGCCACAAAATTACTCTAAAAAATGAGAATATATAAAATTTATCGCGGATTACAGTGCCAACACCTCTTTCAACTGCTTGTATCCACTTTTACTTACTTTAAGTTTTGTATTATTATCAATAACAGCAATATGATTATCCTTATCATATTGCTCTATCTTTTGAATCCGAATTACATTAACTATATATGATCTGTGTATTCTTACAAATTGTTTTTCATCAAGTTGAGATTGAAAGTATTTCATAGTTCTTGATTTTGTATATCTTTTATCCTTTGTATGTATAAACACAAAGTCATCAGATGCCTCAAAATATAAAATATCATCAACCGGAATCATTTCCAGGTTAGAACCTTGCTTAACAACTACACGATTTATCAATGTATTTTGATAATGTTCATTATCATCCATTACTTTCCGAACAACTTCTTTTGATGTATTATCATCCTGCTCAAAAACTCGTTGAACCGCATTATTAAAACGCTCTCTGGTAAAAGGCTTAAGTAAATAATCAACAGCATTTAGTTCAAAAGCTTTAATAGCATATTCATCATAAGCTGTAGTAAAAATAACCTTTGGTGAATTTTCAACAACCTCTAACATTTCTAAACCGGATACCTTTGGCATTTGAATATCCAAAAAAATCAAATCAGGCCTATATTGCTGAATTAATTTAATTCCTTCAAATCCATTACATCCTTCTGCAAGTACTTCAATATTATTAAATTCTTTCAAATAAGCCTTGATTAGATCTCTTGCTGGCTTCTCATCATCAATAATAACTACTTTAAATACTTTCATTTTTTTAGGAATTGAGGAAATATTAAAACAACCTTAAAATAATCATTGCCTTTTTCTATTTGAACCAAATCTTTTCTACCATAGATCTTATTCATACGTTTTTTTGTATTTGAAAGACCAATTCCCTCACCTTTCATTATAGTACTATCATCTTCAAAACTATTTTTCAGTACAATAACAAGATCTCCCTTATCAATATAACACTTTAAGTCAATATTAGTAGGATCAATGGAATTATAAACGCCATGCTTAATGGCATTTTCCATTAATGGCTGAATAATAAGTGCAGGAAGCAATTTATCTTCACTTTCTTTATTTACATGTTCTGAAAATAATACCTTCTCTCCAAAACGTATTCTTTCAATATCCATGTATCTTTTCAAATTCTCTAATTCTTCTTTAAGTGGGAGTAGTTTTTGGTCATTATTTCGCAAGGAATATCTCAGGAAATCTGACAATTTACTTATCATATCCCTGGCTTTTTCTGTATCATATATAGTCAGTGAACTAATCGAATTTAAACTATTGAATAAAAAATGTGGATTAAGCTGAGACTTAAGTAAACTTAACTCTGCATCTGTTAACATGTTTTTTAAAACCAACTTTTCTCTATTATGATCTTCTTCATTCTGAAAGCTGATCATCAAGAAATAAACGGCAACAAACAAAGAATACATAAGGATTCCGACTAAAAATCGTAGAATTAGAAAATCATTACTTATAGATACCTTTATTGCCAAAAGATTTTCAGTAACAGAAATTGCAGTAACACTTGCTACCAGCCAAATACTAATATAAATAAATCCAATTAGTGTTAACTGTAGGATTCTATAAACAATTCCTTTTTTTCTATTATGAAAATAAACAGGATACCATAATGAACCTCCAAGCGCAAAAAGTATAGTGTCGAATACAACTGCACTTAATAAAGCAGATTCCCAATTATTGATTTGACCAAAATAAATTAACAAAAAATCAATAATGATGAATATAAACGTGATAAGTAGATAGCTTCTAATAAAAATCTTATTTACAAAAATAGGATGTTGCATTAGCTAGCTTATTGCGTTAAAAGTTTCTTAATTCTCCACCTCCAAAAATCGCAACTCCTTTAATTGTTAAAACTTTCCCTTCCGATTCTCTATCAGCTTCATACATTCTTTTATCAGAAAATCCGCCAAAGATCGAAAGCACATCAACTTTAACACTCCAATCCCTGGGAATTGTTATTTTAGCTCCACCAAAAATGGTTGTTAAGTCAATAATTGCACCATTAGCATTCATTTTTGCACCTTGCAGATTTACTTCTTCACCACCAAAAACACAAGTAATTTCACCTCCTTGAAAATTATCTGAATTGATTTTAGTAACACCTCCTCCAAATATAGAAACTACATCAAGCAGATCTTCCTTACTATTAGTAATACCCATTCTATGAAAGTGCATTGATTTTTTTCCAAAAATAAAAACAACACCTGCGATAATTAACAGAACAGGCCAATACCTGAATAAATCTCTAAAATGAAATCCTTCATACAAATGTGGAAGTAAAAAGAATATACCTATTGAAAACACGATCAAACCAGAACCAAAGTCCTTTCTAAACATCTGAAAAACACCAATTAAAACCAGAATACTTGGCCAACGTAGGAAAGTATGATAGATTTCATCAGATATAAAACCCAGGTTTCCGGCTAATAAAAAGGAGCCAACTATTAACAACAATACACCTAAGGTAGATTTCCCTTTATTTGCAACTTTTTTCATCTGTTCAACTTTTATAGATACATAAAACTCACCACGAACAGTCACATTCTTTTAAGAATACGATTCTTATGGTTTAATAATAACAAACTTACCATAGAAAAACCCATTCTCATTATAATGATCGGTGAGTTACTCTTTTTGTTCGGTTAATGATATCAGATATTATTTATAGAGGATTCTATACCTTATTAATCTGTCTTGTAAATGCTTTACGTAATTTAAATTTCTCGAAGTACCTTATTACAAAACTCAGTAAATCAAAATACAGTGTGAAATATAAGATAATTGTAGAGAGCCATATTGCCATTACATTAAAAAACGGAGTTGGAATAACAAAGCTACCGAACTGTTTATTAGGCGCAAAGAAGTGAGCCCTGCCCCATTTACCTGTACCATTTCTTAAAACTGGGTCTTTTTGTGAAACATATCCATCAGGAGTTAAAATCAATTGCTTTAATTCTGCTTTATTCAACAACAGGTTCGACAATTTATCATTATCATATTCCTGTTTAAGTTCAAACACTTTTGATGGATCTCCCAATTTACTAACCAAGTCCCTATAGGTATTATCCTTATGCTTTTTAAATGCTTTATACTGATCCTGATAATATATTTTTAATTGATCAATCAACTGATCAATTTGCTTAAATCCCTTTTCTGAGAATTCAATTGTTGCCTTTGAAATTAAAATAGAAGAACCCGGATCTTCCAGACTCTTAATCTTTTCAAGTTCTTTTATAACAATATCATAATTTTCTCTTGCACCTTCTAAATCATTGTCTGATAAGTATTTTTCGCTTTTTAAATTATGCTGTTTTAATCTTGGTAATAATAGAGATGCATAATATGATGCTTCACTTATTTCTTGTTCATCTTTAAAGAAGTGTTTTTCATATTCATTATTCTCATATTGATTTACAGCCAAGGCCTCATAAGCCCATCTCGATGTCATTAAATCACCAATACGCGGCACATATTCCGATGCCAACATGGTTTTATGAAGTTTATTAAAATCTACAATAACTCCGCTAAAAAGTAATTGAGGAACCAAAATTAATGGAATTAATATATAAATAGCCACTACAGATTTCAAACCACTACTTATATTCAAGCCTACCATATTTGAGAAACAAGCAGTAGTAAACAGAATCATCCAATAACTAAAGTTTAATCCTTTAATTTCAAGAATACTATTTCCTATCAATACCAAACTTAAAGTTTGTATTGCAGAAATACCAAACATGATAACAATCTTACTATTCAGGTATGATGAACGACTTAAATTAAGAAAACGCTCCCTCTGCAATAGCTTTCTGTCTTTAATTATTTCTTCGGCACTTACATTTAATCCTAAAAACAATGATACAACCACTGCCATAAACAAATAGGCAGCAATATTATCATTATCACTAAAAACGTATTTTGTAGGATCAGAGGCTGTACCACTGATATACTTTGTAAAATAACCCAGGATAATAGCTAAAATAGGAGCTTCTAAAAAGTTAATGAGCATATACTGCCTGTCTTTCCATTTTGCAAAACCATCCCTGTAAGTATATATTAAAAACTGTTGTAACCTTCCGGGTATATTATAAAGGTTATGAGGTAACTTTTCAACCTTTTCAGGCTTGTTGGATCTCTTCCAATCAAACTGACTTTCTAATTCACTTTTATAATACTGATACCATTCAACAGGTTTAACCTTTCTTTCCCTGATCAGTCGACCATTGGCATCAACCATACGCGCTTCAATAATTCGAAGAGGTTGTTCTACCTTAACATTACCACATAAGTAGCACTCACTATCCTCTGGATTTACATAGTTTGCCTTTTGCTTAAAATAAACAATAGCATCCATCGGATTACCATTAAAGATAATGTATCCACCTCGGTCAATAATTAAAAGCTTATCCAGAAGTTTATATAAATCAGATGATGGCTGATGGATATTAATTATAACCAACTTCCCTTTTAAGGTTTGTCGTTTTAATAACACCATAACCTTTTCAGAATCCATAGAAGAAAGACCTGATGTAGGCTCATCTACAAATAATATGGAAGGCTCTCGAATTAATTCAAGTGCAATATTTAAACGTTTCCTCTGACCACCACTTAAAATCTTATTTAAAGGATTACCTACAACCAGATTACGAGCTTCAATAAGGTCAAAATCTTTAATTGCATTATCAACAAGTTCATTTATTTCTTCAACAGTTTTATCACTAAAACATAACCTTGCATTAAAGAACAGGTTTTCGAAAACAGTTAACTCCTCAATCAAAAGGTCTTCCTGAGGCACATAACCGATTACACCCTTCAGAGCTTCTTTATGATCCCTGATATTTAAACCATTAACATGAATTGTTCCGCTGGAAAGTTTATAGTTTCCGTTTAAAACATTAAGTAAGGTAGATTTTCCACTTCCACTACCTCCCATAATTCCAACAAGCTGACCAGAGCGACCTGAAAAACTAAACGGATGAATACCAACCTGTCTGTCGTTAAACTTATATTCTACATCCCGGGCCTTTAAGAGAATCCTTCCTTTATCAACTTTCTGAACAAAAAGCTCTGCCACCTTTCCATAATAAACAGGTGCCATTCTGGAAGTTTTAATTACAGATCCTACAGATAGAATATAAGCATTATTCCTGTCTACCTTATGTCCGTTTAAATATAAGTTACGATCTCCGGAATAACGGAATATAAATGTATGTGTACTTTCTATATATAATACCCAAACATAGATTTGCTGTTTTGGATTGTATAGATGTTTAAAACGTGGTAATGGAGCATTTTCCTGCCCTGAAATTACTAGAACTTTTTCCGGAGTTTCAACCTCCATTGGACCTTTAAGAATAAAGGCTTTCAAAAGTTGATAATCATCCGGATTGATTAACATCCCCTGAGATAATTTATCAACAACCTCCTCGCCAATCTCACTGATCTTCTCCTCTTTTCTGATAAATTCAAACAACTGAACAAAAACCCAAATTTTAGATTCTTGTTCAAGTTCTTTATTTAATTCATCACAGATATGATTTATCTGATCATAATTATCGGAAGATTGCTGTTCAACTTCTGATTGAATGGGACTATAAGAATATCGGTGAAACTGTTTTATATAAAAGTCAAACCTTTGTAAATATTGATCAACATATTCTCTGTTAAAGTTATGCAGTAATTCTTGCTCTATCAGTTTACGCGCACTATCAACCCGACTCTCCTTTCTAACATTAGTCAAAAGAGCATATAACTTCATTAGGGCATCTAAAAGGGTTTCACTCATAACAGGGTGATATTCTTATATATTAATTATATTTCCAGTAAGGAAAGCACTAAAAATAATGATTTCATCATTATAATGTTAGCATAATAGCTATTTTTTCAATCAAACGCATTTCCTAATACAAAAAAAGCGATCAAAACTTGACCGCTTTATATTTTGATGCAATAATGCATTAGTCTACTGCTACAAATTTATTTCTAATTTTAAGAGACTCTTCAGCAATTTGAATCATTTGCTCCTGAGTAATTGCAGTACTTTCAATACCAGCATAAATATTTGCTATTGCAGAAAGATCTTCAATTGTTTCAGCAACTGCCTGATCATCTTTATAAGTAGAAAGGATCTCCATTAATTTAACCAATGGATCTTTTTGCTTTAGTACAATTTCGATCATTTCTTTACTATTGAAAGTTTCCTCAGAAATGTGAGTTGCAATATAAAGACCTTCAACCCAAGCACCAGACATTACCAATGCAGAAACCGGAGCTCTGTTATTTCTTTGTAAGAAATCGTAAGTATCATAAAATGAATCAGTAATTAATTCAACTAAAGCTTCCTTATTGTCTTCATTAGCTTCAATTTGCTCTGGTAAATCTTCGCTAACTGCAGCCTGAAGATCTAATCCTTCTAATAAAGTTTTTGAAGCATCAATAAAATCAATTGTTTCTTGCTTTTGATTGTATGTACTTGCATAACTTAAATCACCACCGTACACACCAAGGTTTAAAGCTTGTTGTTTTTCAGTGATATACTTAGAAGCATTAGCAGGACTATTAGATAAGTCGAAAATATACGCCGCTTCAATTTTGTTAAGCATTTCAACAATTTCATAAGAAGTTGGAAGAGGATAAACAAACTCTCTTACTTCATTTTTAACTTCTGCTTTTTCAATTTGTACCGCATCAGTCTTTTGATTTTGTTTTGAACCTGAATTACATGATGCAAAAACAAAAACTACTGATATCAACAATGAGGCTAATCCCCATATTGTAGTAAATCTTTTCATGTGTCTATAGTTTGTTTTATTGCCACATGGAACCAGCCAAAATTAATTCTACGCCAATATGATTCGTATTTCTCATGGCTCGTTTCATCTGTGTATTAGTTTTTATGTAAAATCAATAATTATGATTTGCTACAAATATAATTTATTTAGAAAAAAAATTGATTTAATGCAGGTTATTTTTGCTACAAATTGTTAATAAAATAGCTTAATCTGTGTTTTTGCTATGTTAACTAGTCTTTATAAGGAAATTTCATATCCTTAAGCATCATTTGTATACTGGATCTTCCATTATATACATTTTCCTCAATAGTGTAACAAATATCAAATGGATTTCCTGTTTGTAGCTTTTCAAGATCATCTCCCATAGAAAAACCAATACCTTGTTTTATGGAACCGGATTTTTCTTCAATAAGCTCAACTTTTAAATGATCCTGGTCTTTCCCAACTTTTTTACTGGTACCATAATCAAATACCCTTCTGGTAACAAAAACAGGTTTTAAGTTTCCTGGTCCAAAAGGGCGGAATTGCTTTAATATCCTGTAGAACTTATCATTAATAAATCTCAGGCTAATTTCCTCATCTACTTCTATCTGTGGAATTAACTGTTCAGGAGTAATATTAGCCTCAACATATTCTTCGAACCTTTTCTTAAAGGTATCTATATTCTCAATTTTAAGAGTTAATCCGGCAGCATACATATGACCACCAAAATTCTCTAACAAATCACTGCATGAATCAATAGCCTTATACAAATCAAAACCCTCAACCGATCGGGCAGATCCTGTTGCAAATCCCTTTGATTCGGTAAGAATAACTGTAGGTCGGTAATAGTATTCTGTTAAACGAGACGCAACAATACCTATTACTCCTTTATGCCATTCCGGTTGAAACAGAACAGTAGATTTTTTCTTTAGCATTGCGGTATCAGAGGCAATATAATCTAAAGCTTGTTGTGTAATATCTCTGTCAAGACCTTTACGAGTATCATTGCACTTATCAATATCAATACTCATACTGCTTGCTGTCTCCTCATTTTCAGTAATAAGCAAACTAACAGCGTCACCTCCGGAATCTATTCTTCCGGCAGCATTAATCCTCGGACCTATTTTAAAAACTATATCACTAATGGTAATTTCTCGCCCCTGCATTCCTGCAACCTTAATGATATGCTTTAATCCAACACTGGGATTACTGTTTAATTTTTGCAGGCCATAATAAGCCAGAACACGGTTTTCACCAATAATAGGAACAATATCAGAGGCAATACTAACAACCACTAAATCAAGATATTCATAAACCTTATGATAATCTACTTTATGACGTTTACAAAAAGCCTGTATAAACTTAAACCCAACTCCACAACCTGATAAATTTTCATCAGGATAACTACAATCTTTTCGTTTAGGATCAAGACAAGCTGCAGCATCAGGTAATTTATCTCCAGGAGTATGGTGATCACAGATGATAAAATCTATGCCTTTTTCTTTTGCATACTCAATTTTTTCAACTGCTTTTATTCCACAATCCAGCGCAATTACCAGCGTACAATTTTCTTCCGCAAAGTAATCGATACCCTTATATGAAATACCATATCCTTCCTCGTATCTGTTAGGAATGTAGAATTGGAGATTCTCAAAATATGATGACAAAAATGAATAAACTAAAGCAACAGAAGTTGTACCATCCACATCATAATCACCATAAACAAATACCTTTTCATTATTTTCAATGGCTTTATCGAGACGATCAATTGCCCTATCCATATCTTTCATAAGAAATGGATCATACAACTGTTCGTAATCCGGACGAAAAAATGCTTTAGCTTCATCAAACGTATGGACGCCTCTTTGTACCAGAAGATTTGATAAGTACCTGTCGATATTTAAAACCTCCGACAGGTGCTCTACCTTTTCATCTTCACCACTTTCTTTTATGTTCCAAGTTTTTTCCATGTGTACTAAGAGCCCATTATTGCGAGGATAAATTTTTCTAAAAAAAATGGATTTTCAAAACCGCACCCCCTATTAAATTCATGAACACCATATTAAAAAACAGGCAACAGCTCAGTAACATGGTTATATATCAGCATTTTAAGAATATTTTTAAAGAAAATTTAAATTAAACACTTTTTTTAGATGTTCTTTTAAATTTTGCTTTACAACTTCAAAATCCTGTGCATTTCCTAATTCTTTTTCAATCGAGGTTACTCCTTTATCAACGAAACCACATGGATTGATATGATTAAAATACTGCAAATTTGTATTTACGTTTAAGGCAAACCCATGCATACTAACATATCTACTGGCTTTTACACCGATAGCACATATTTTTCGGGCTTTACCCGGAACATCCTTATCTATCCAAACACCTGTTGCTCCATCTAAACGATCTCCTTTTATTCCATAATCCGCAATGCAATTAATAATTGCTTCTTCTAAATTATGAATATAACTCTTTACTGTAAGCCCCATTTCTTCCAAATCAAAAATAGGATAACCAACAATTTGTCCAGGACCGTGATAAGTTATATCTCCACCTCTGTTACTTTTGTAATAAGTAGCATTTATCTGTTTTAAAAAAGCATCATTAATCAGCAAATTATTTTCCGCTCCACTTTTTCCTAATGTATAAACATGAGGATGTTCGCAAAACAATAGTTGATGTTCGATATTTTTCTTAGAATCAGGATTATCTCTGTTAAATAATTTAATATCAATTAATGAATTAAACTTTGATTCCTGATAATCCCAGGCCTCTTTATATTCTATTAAACCTAAATCTTCAAATACAGTATTTACATTCATAATCTTACAATCTGATGTTTTTGCTAAAATTTAAAGGTACACATTGCAATTCAGCTATTTTAAAGCATTAATATGCTTTTCAGCATGATAAGAAGAACGTACCATTGGTCCACTTTCAACATATTTAAATCCCATCTCAAGACCTATCTCCTTATATTTAGCAAATTGTTCAGGAGTTACGTACTCACTAACCGGTAAATGATCTTTACTAGGCTGAAGGTATTGACCTATAGTAAACACTTTTACTCCGGCTTCATACGCATCCTTCATTGTTGCAATAACTTCTTCCTCTTTTTCTCCTAACCCCAGCATTACACCAGTCTTAGCTACAACGCCATTATCTGCAATATATTTTAAAACATCAAGACTTAAATCATATTTAGCTCTGGTTCTAATTATAGGAGTAATTCTTCTAACCGTCTCTAAATTATGTGAAATCACTTCAGGACCAGCCTCAATAATTTTTTTAATTAATGGCTTTAATCCGTTAAAATCAGGAATTAATACTTCCTGCGTAATTCCCGGATTCATTTCTTTCACTTTTAAGATGGTTTGTTTCCAAATCTCTGAGCCACCGTCTTCCAAATCATCTCTGTCTACAGATGTAATAACAGCATGTCTTAATTTCATGATTTGAATTGATCTGGCTATTCTAAAAGGTTCTTTAACATCTACAGCAAGAGGTTTACCAGTTTTCACATTACAAAACTTACAAGCTCTTGTACAAATATCACCTAATATCATAAATGTAGCAGTACCCGCAGCCCAACATTCAGCAGCATTAGGACACTTTCCACTAGTACATATAGTGTGTAATTTATTATCACGGATGGTTTGATGCATCCATTTATAATCAGAAGTATTTGGTAATTGTATTTTTAACCAATCGGGTTTCCTTGTTTTAATTTGCATATTCTTTTTTTAATTGAAATTCATAATCCGAATTATTTAAAAACATATACAGTCTGAAACGAGTCATAAAATTGTTTCTCACAGAGAAAAAACAATAAAAGCAATGTTCCAACATATACATTTATAAAACAATATCGAGATGAAAATTCTAATAAAAACAAACTACAATCTTAATCAATTTATTATAACTCATCTATGAATTTTATTAGTATTTCCATGAATAACACATTGTTTAAATGCTAAGAACAACAAAAAATAAGTTAAAGTTCACTAAGCTCTTCTTTTTAAAACTTCATAATTAAAGGTTAATCATTATCTTTGCATCGATTTTTCTGTATTTTTTTCAGAAAAGTAATATTGCTATCTCCTTGATTTAGTGAATTTGAACTAGCATTTAAAAGGGAGAATATTTTAAAAATTATATTGAAAATATAAGAATGAGCAACGTTGAACTAAGCGAACAAGAGCTGATAAGACGAAATAGTCTTGACGAATTAAAGAAATTAGGAATTAACGCATTCCCGGCTGAAGAGTACGAAATCACCCATTACTCTGGCGACATAAAGAAGATGTTTGAAGAAAATGAAGATGACGCTTCTTTAAAAGAAGTTTCATTTGCAGGTCGTATCATGAGTCGCAGAATTATGGGTAATGCTTCGTTTGCTGAACTAAAGGATCAACAAGGGCGAATTCAAGTATATTTCAGACGCGACGATATTTGTGAGGGTGATGACAAAACCATGTATAACACCGTATTTAAAAAATTATTAGATATCGGTGATATTATTGGAGTTAAAGGATATGTGTTTAAAACACAGATGGGAGAAACTTCGATTTACGTTAAAGAATTTAAAATTCTTACTAAATCATTAAAACCTCTTCCTATCGTTAAAGAAAAAGAAGGTAAAGTTTATGATGCATTTACTGATGCCGAGCAAAGATACCGTCAACGTTATGTTGATTTAATTGTTAACGATCAGGTTAAAGATACTTTCCTAAAAAGAACAAAAATCATCAACACCATGCGTGACTTTTTCAACGAAAAAGGTTACCTGGAAGTTGAAACACCAATATTACAATCAATACCGGGTGGAGCTGCAGCTCGTCCGTTTATCACACACCATAATGCCTTAAATATTCCATTATATCTACGTATTGCTAATGAGCTTTACTTAAAAAGATTAATTGTTGGTGGATTTGACGGAGTTTATGAGTTTGCTAAAGACTTCAGAAATGAAGGAATGGACAGAACTCACAATCCTGAGTTTACAGTAATGGAAATCTATGTAGCTTATAAAGACTACAAATGGATGATGAACTTTACTGAAGAAATGATTGAAAGAGTGGCTTTAGCTTTACACGGAACTACTAAAGTTCAGGTTGGAGATAAAGAAATTGATTTTAAACGTCCTTTCAAACGCATTTCAATGATTGACTCTATTAAAGAACATACCGGAATTGATATTGCAGGTATGAATGAAGAGCAATTATTCCAGGTTTGTGAAGATCTTGGTGTTGAAACAGATCCTTCAATGGGTAAAGGAAAATTAATTGATGAGATTTTTGGTGAAAAATGTGAAGGAAATTATATTCAACCAACATTTATTACTGACTATCCTGTTGAGATGTCTCCTTTATGTAAAAAACACAGAGATAATCCTGAATTAACAGAGCGTTTTGAGTTAATGGTAAATGGTAAAGAGTTAGCAAATGCTTATTCAGAGCTTAACGATCCAATTGACCAGCTTGAAAGATTCCAGGATCAGTTAAAACTATCTGAAAAAGGAGATGACGAAGCTATGTTCATTGATATGGACTTTGTTCGTTCACTTGAATATGGTATGCCTCCAACATCAGGTATGGGAATTGGTGTTGACCGTTTGACTATGTTTATGACAAACCAACAATCTATTCAGGAAGTATTATTCTTCCCTCAGATGAAACCTGAGAAAAAGGTTGAAAATGATAGTGAAGAAAAATATCTTGAACTTGGCATTCCAAAGGAATGGGTTGAAGTCATCCAGAAATTAGGTTACAAAAAGGTTGATCAGATTAAAGAATTAAAGCCTACAAAATTGCATCAGGAAGTATGCGGTTATAATAAGAAAAATAAATTAGGATATACTAATCCTAGCCAGGATGATGTAAAAAACTGGTTGGCTTAATTGTGTAATTAACTGAATCACATTTTAGTTGAGGATAAAAACTAATTATGGACGAATCATCTAGAGTAGGAATAATTGGAAGTGGTAGCTGGGCAACAGCTATTGCCAAAATGCTTTCGAACAATGTTCTTGAGTTTAATTGGTATTTCCGAAATCCTAAACATATAAAAAAGTTTAGAAAACATGGACACAATCCCAATTATCTGACTGGTGTTGATTTCATCACAGATCAAATACATTTTTATTCAGACATAAATCAAATTGTTGAAGAAAGTGACATTATCATTTTAGCTATTCCTTCTGCATTTTTAAAGAATACTTTTAGTGAGCTATCAGTACCTTTAAAAGACAAATTTGTGGTATCTGCAGTAAAAGGTTTAATTCCTGATGAAAATATGATCATCGGAACATTCTTAAATACCTTTTATGACGTTCCGCTTGAAAACATTGGAGTCATTTCTGGTCCTTGTCATGCAGAAGAAGTAGCACTTGAACGATTATCTTACTTAACCATTGCTTGTCAGGATGTTAAAAAAGCAAGAGCTTTTTCCTCTTTATTACAATGTGGTTATATAAAAACAAGTGTTTCTGATGATATCTATGGCACTGAATTTTCAGCTGTATTAAAAAACATTATGGCAATTGCTTCCGGTATTTGCCATGGCATGGGATATGGCGATAATTTTCAGGCTGTATTAATGTCAAACGGAATTCAGGAAATAAAAAGATTTGTGGACACAGTTCACCCTATTACGCGAGATATAAAGAGTTCTGCTTACCTGGGAGATTTATTAGTTACAGGATATTCACAATTTAGTCGTAATCGTACTTTTGGTACAATGATCGGCAAAGGATATTCAGTAAAGTATGCGCAGATGGAGATGTTAATGATAGCAGAAGGGTATTATGCTGTTAAAAGCATAAAAGAAATTAATGAGAAATATAAGGTTAACATGCCAATTACAGATGCTGTTTACAATATCATTTACGAAAAGATATCGCCAAGCATTGAGATAAGGCTGTTGACTGAAAATTTACGATAATTCAAAATCCTTATTCATATAATTTATTTACGATGGAAAACTTAAAAATTGATATCTCAAAAACTTTCGACTTCGTTTCAGAAGAGAAAGTTGCGGGATACAAAAGTGAGATTGCATCTCATCTGAAAGCATTACAAGAAAAAACAGGTAGAGGAAATGACTTTTTAGGTTGGGTAAACCTTCCTTCAAGCATTGACGACGCTCAACTATCAGATATTGAAGCAACAGCTGCAAGCTTAAAAGCAAAAGCCGATATTGTTGTTGTAATTGGTATTGGAGGTAGTTACCTTGGTGCAAGAGCTGTGATTGATGCATTATCAAACAGCTTTGATCAATTAATTACTGACAGAAAAAATCCGGTTGTAGTTTACGCTGGACAAAACATTGGTGAAGATTATACTGCTGAACTTCTTGATCTTTTAAAAGATAAATCATTTGCCTTAGTTGTTATCTCTAAATCAGGTACAACAACTGAGCCTGCACTTGCATTCCGTTTATTAAAAGAACTTTTAGAAAGCAAATATTCTAAAGAAGAAGCAAAAGAACGTATTGTGGCTATTACTGATGCTGCAAAAGGAGCATTAAGAACTTTAGCTACGCAGGAAGGATATAAAACATATGTTATTCCAGATGATGTTGGTGGACGTTTTTCTGTATTAACTCCTGTAGGTTTATTACCAATTGCTATCGCAGGTGTTGATATTAAAGCTCTTGTAAAGGGAGCTCAGGATATGGAAAAAATTACAGCTGACGAAGCTGAAAACAGTGCAGCAGCAGTTTATGCAGCAGTTCGTAACGAGCTTTATAAAAATGGTAAGGGAACAGAGATTTTAGTGAACTACCAACCTAAACTACACTTTGTTGCTGAATGGTGGAAGCAATTATACGGTGAGAGTGAAGGTAAAGAAAACAAAGGTATTTTCCCTGCTGCGGTAGATTTCTCTACAGATTTACACTCTATGGGACAATGGATTCAGGAAGGTGTTCGTAATATTTTTGAAACAATCATCACCATCACAAAACCAAACAGAAAAGTGATTATCCCAACAGACAAGGCTGATCTTGACGGATTAAACTTTTTAGCTGGTAAAAGAGTGGATGAAGTAAATAAAATGGCTGAACTAGGAACCTTAATCGCTCACGTTGACGGTGGTGTTCCTAACGTTAAAGTTGAAATTCCTGAATTAAATGCTTACTACCTGGGTCAATTACTATATTTCTTCGAGATTGCCTGTGGTATGAGTGGTTATATATTGGATGTTAATCCATTTGACCAACCAGGAGTTGAAGCTTACAAGAAAAACATGTTTGCATTACTTGACAAACCTGGTTTTGAAGCGGAATCAGCTGCAATTAAAGCAAGATTATAATATCAAACTTTATATACTTAAGGCTCGAATAATTTTATTCGGGCCTTTTTTGTTGGTTTGATGAAGGTTTACAGGATACAATCCTGCACCAAAAGAGGGATGAAATACTGCGAAAGAAGAGGCTGACTCACAACCAATAGTATACAGTCAATAAAAATATGAAGTCAGCACTAGTTACCGAATGTACATACTCTCTTGTACTGGTTCAAGTTTGCAACTTGAACCTTATTTAAATCCCTTTAGCTTAATAATATTGGTTACACTATTGCATCCTTATATTTTAAACCCTACCCCATTTACTTCCCATGAGGTTTTAGTATGACCATTATTATTAATAATGATCCTACACCTAACATGATATATCCCAGGTAAAATAATCATCCTTGCCATTGTAAAGTATCTGCAACCTATCAAATAAGGGATTACTATAGTATTAAGTCGGAACTTCAATACAATTAAAATATAATTCATTTACTATTTCTAGGAAATTCCATCACCTATAACCAAAGAAATATCGAAGAAACATCGAAGGAACATCGAAGGAACTTCCAACAAAGTCCAAAGATAATTCCTTTACATCCCGTCTACTTTACGATTCTGTTCCACACCATTTATATCTAATATTCCCAACAACCTGAATTTAATATTAATTTTGTAATGTCTATATTTAAGACAATTAAATCAACTTGTTTAAGTATTCAAAAGCCTATGAAACGAGCCATGATAAGGTATTACTCACACAGGAGGAAGATTGTATACCTGCACATTCCATATGGCCAATGAAAATAAATTATAAGCATATGAAAACAAATCAAAAAACTATCCTTTTTATTTCTTTATTGCTATTTGTAACAAGTACTATAGCAAAATCACAGAACTTTAAAGTCACCATTGACAAACCGATAAACGGAACTATTCAGTTACAGCCAGAAATTCCTGCAGATGGCTATATTAAACCAGGTACAATTATTAAAGTAACTACTAATCCAGACAAAGGATTTGCATTAGATGCAGGCTATTATTCCATTCCCGGAATGTGGGGACAAGCTTATTCTGAGTTTTTTACAAAAACCTTTGAAGTAGAGGTAAATCAGGATCTTCATATTGGAGCATCATTTATTGAATCAAGAGAAATCAGCAACATCAATATGATTCAGAATGTAGTTTATGCTCAACCAGGTAAAAAGGCATTAAAATACGATGTATTTTCACCTAAAGGAGCAAAGAAATTGCCTTGCATTGTCATTATTCATGGAGGAGGATGGTCATCGAACAATGAGGATGTAATGAGAGGATTAGCGAGAGAATTGGCAAAGGACGGCAAATATGTGGTATTTAGTATTGATTACAGATGGGTTAAGAAATTAGATGGTGATGAAACAGCCAATACCATGAATGTATTAATTGAGGATGTTTATGGTGCCATTGCCCATATTATTGAACATGCTGATGAATATGGTGCTGATCCTACTCGTATTTGTTTAACCGGAGATAGCGCTGGCGGACATTTATCTGCTGCTGCTGCTGACATGCTTAATAAAATTGGAGATGGTGGTTTTGGATTGACTGAAGGAGTATATGAATTCAAACCAACTTACATTCCCAATAATAAAACTGTTGAAGACGTAAAAAAAGAACTTGTAGCTTCAATAAAGGCTGTAGCACCAAGTTATGGGGTATTTAATGGAGATCGCTTAATGCAATTTTATAATGATTCAACACTAGGAAATCATTGGGGCTATGAGATAGCGCCATTAACAAACATCCCAAATGCATCGGAAAGGAGAATTCCTCATTACCTTACCAGAGGAACCAAAGATTTTCTAATACAAGATGCCGAAGTTACAGATTATGTGAATGCATTAGTTGAAGCAGGACAGAGAGTTCAATATGTACAAGTTGGGGGAGCTGGTCATGCTTTTTTTGACTGGAAACCAGATCAAAAAACTAAAGATACTTTTTATAAATATGGAGTTTATTATGCAGCTGAAATGGAAGCCTTTTTTAATTCTATAGTCTACTAAAATACTTCGATAAACATCAACATCTCCTTGTTATAAACTATTGGGGGTGCTGATGTTTATATACCAACATTTATTTATCAGGTAGAACTCACCAGCAAATTTAATCATTCCTTAGAGAAAATATTTGAATGCTTCAATTTTAATTGATTGTTTCATATACCTTTCTTGACTCCACAATATCATCAAAATGATCCAAAGCCCAACCGACAAGACCATGTAAAGGTGGCATTAAACTAACTCCTGTATCAGATAATTCATATTCTACTTTTGGAGGTATTTGCGCATAAACTTTTCTCATCACAAGCCCATCAGCTTCCAGCTTCTTAAGTGTTACAGCTAGCATCTTTTGAGAAATAGAATCTATCAATTTATGTATCTCATTAAAGCGCAATACACCTTCATCTTCCAGTAATAATAAAACAAGAATAGACCACTTATCTCCAATACGATCTATTATGTTTCTAACCGGACAATTATCTACATTACTATATTTTTTTAATTTTTCTTCATTCATAAACTTCTGTATTTGAACATTAGTTACTTTCAAGTAAGTACCTTTCAGCAAAGTAACCTCTTGTTTAACATTCACTTACTTTTTATCTTTGACTTACCAAAAGTAAGTAATAAACGAATTTAATTCAATAAAAAATTAATAATATCATCCATAAAATTTAAATAAGATGAAAATAGCTGTAACAGGAGCAACTGGTCAATTAGGTACAATTGCAATTGATAAATTAAAAGAAAAGACATCAGTAGAAAACATTATTGCCTTAGTAAGGGATATTGAAAAAGCCAAATCATTAGGTGTTGAAGCAAGGATTTTTGATTATAATAATCCTGTTGATCTGGCAACAGCTTTAACTGGAGTAGATAAATTACTATTAATTTCAGGAAATGAGATTGGTAAAAGAAGCGAACAACATGCTAATGTAATAAATGCAGCTAAAGCCGCAGGAGTAAAGCATATTGTTTACACCAGTCTTTTAAAAGCTTATACTTCAACTTTAGTTTTAGCAGGCGAGCATTTAGAAACTGAAAAGATGATTAAAGATTCAGGTTTAAATTATACTATAATGCGACATGGCTGGTATACTGAGAACTATACAGTCTCATTACCTGATATTATTTCACATGGAGTATTGTTAGGAAGTTCTGGTGAGGGAAGAATTTCATCTGCTACCAGAGAAGACTACGCACAAGCTGACGTTAATGTTCTGATTGAAGATGGTCATGAAAACAAAACATACGAATTAGCTGGAGACGATTCTTTTACAATGAATGATATGGCTTTGGAAATTTCTAAACAAACAGGAAAAGAAATACCTTATAACAATATTCCTGTTGAAGATTATGCAAAAGTATTAATTGAAGCTGGTTTACCTGAAGGTATGGCTCAATTCTTTGCAGGAACGCATGTATCTACCGAAAAAGGAGATTTATATTACGAAGGGAAAGAACTATCAACTTTAATAAAACGACCAACAACCTCTTTAAGTCAGGCCATTAAAAAGGCATTATAATAAAACAAAAGAGCCATTCGAAATTTAAACGAATGGCTCTTATATATTTTAATCACTAAGTATCTTATATAGTAGACTTAAACTGATCCAGGAACCGAACATCATTCTCAAAGAATAACCTGATATCCTTAATTTGATATTTAAGCATTGTAATACGTTCAATACCCATACCAAAAGCAAATCCTGTATATTTTTCACTATCAATATTAGAATATTCCAATACAGCAGGATCCACCATTCCACAACCTAAAATCTCTACCCATCCTGTATACTTACATACATTACATCCTTTACCACCACATAATGAACATGAAATATCCATTTCAGCAGAAGGTTCAGTAAACGGGAAATACGATGGACGCAAGCGTATTTGAGTTTTCTCACCAAACATTTCTTTAGCAAAATACAACAATGTTTGTTTTAAGTCTGCAAAAGAAACATTCTCATCAATATATAAACCTTCAACCTGGTGGAAGATACAGTGTGCACGAGCAGAAATAGCTTCATTACGGAAAACTCGTCCAGGGAAGATTGAACGAATAGGAGGCTCACTCTTTTCCATTACACGAACCTGAACAGATGATGTATGTGTACGTAATAATACATCTGGATCTTTTTCAATAAAGAAAGTATCTTGCATATCTCGTGCAGGATGCTCTTCTGGGAAGTTCAATGCTGTAAAAACGTGAAAATCATCTTCAATTTCAGGACCCTCGGCTACATTAAAACCTAAACGGGCAAAGATTTCAACAATCTCGTTTCGTACAATTGATAAAGGATGACGGCTTCCTAATTTCATGATAGTACCAGGAAGTGTTAAATCAACACCACTTTCCTTTACCTGATCATTAGAAAACTGTTCTTTTAAATTATTAATAAACTCAGTAGCTTCTTTCTTTAAAACATTTATTACCTGTCCTACCTCACGCTTTTGCTCATTAGGAACCGTTTTAAAATCATTAAATAATTCAGAAATGATTCCTTTTTTACTTAAGTATTTAATTCTTAAATGCTCTGCTTCTTCAGCACTTGAAGCTGTAAGTTGTTTAATTTCCTGTTGTAAAGCCTTTATCTTATCAAGCATTGTTGATGTATTTTATAATTTTTTTGAGTTTGCAAATTTAATAAAAGGAAACTAATGATTATCAGGATTTGAGTAAAAGATACAATAAAATGGATATTCCTAATACATTATCATCTGAATCTTTAAAACTCGTACATCTGTTACCGGTCTGTCTTCACCATAAGTTTTAAGAGCTGCAATCTTATCCACCACATCCATACCCTTAGTTACTTCACCAAAAACCACATAGTCTCCATCCAAATGAGGAGCTCCTCCTAGCGATTTATAAACACTTCGTTGCTCAGCAGTAAACTTTGTTCCTTTTTCTTTTTCTATTTTATCCAATTCGCCATCTTTAAAAACTCTACCTGACACAATATAAAACTGTGATCCATCAGTAAGGTTTTTAGGATTTCTTGAGTCTGGAAGTTTTGACATTGCAATAGCTCCGCGCTTATGAAACTTCTCAGGTACTATAGCTGTTTTTAACATATATCCGGGACCTTGCCAGCCCACAACATCATCTCTGTCTGCATATTTACTATCTGCTGCACCTGTTTGGATTAAGAAATTAGTGAGCACTCTATGAATGAGCAGACTATCATAAAACTGATCACTTACCAATTTTATAAAGTTATCTCTGAATACTGGAGTTTCATTATATAATTTAAATTCTATATCTCCCATTGTCGTCATCATTTTAAAACCTTTAATAGTTTTATATGATGGATATACTTTATTTGTCTTGGTTCTTAATTCATAAACAGACTTCGCTTGTTTCATCTGATTTTCACTAAGCTCTTGTATTTCTGAAACAGGTATTAATATAGAATGTAAAGAATCACTGATCTCTTTACTTTGAATCATACCAACAATATGATGCATATAAGTAAAGGCCGGTTGACCAGAATAACTTGTCTTATCAAGCTGATAGTATGTTAATGAATCAGACATTTCTTTTTCACCAACTGCAAACTTAGGAATATAAATTTTTTTTGATTTACGATACAAACCTGCGATAGAATCAGGAATAATATTAATAGCATGATCAAGATGGAGATAGTTTAAATTTTCCATCCATGATTTTAATACTACAAGATTCTTTTCAATACTATAAGCTGTAAATCCTGCAATATCATTAAAATCCTCTGTACCAACTGGAGCTACTTTAACCTTATAACTTCCTTTAATTAAATCGAGATTTGTTACGATTTCTTTAGGAGCTATATAAAACCCATACCCTTTATCCAGTAGTCTGGAATAATGATCATAGGTTTCTATGGATACAACACCTTTAATATTGGTTTTATAGGATCCTTTTGGCCTTGAATATTCCTCTTGAGAAATAGTTGATTTCTGTTGTTGATTTTTACACCCTGAGAAGATTATTAATATAAATGATACAATAACTATAAACCTCATCTAAAATTATTTAAAGGATTCGTATCTCAATTTTCACATCAGTATACGGACGATCATTTTTATCAACTTTCAATGATGCAATTTTGTTAACAACATCAAAACCACTAACAACCTCCCCAAATACGGTATAATCATCATCTAACTCAGGCAATCCACCAATGGTAGTATATACTTTTCGCTGTTCTTCAGAGAACTCTAATTTATTTGACAATGCATATTCAAAAGCAATCTTCTCCTTAATCTCCCTTAGTCTGTTATTAAATTCCTGAGGATTTTCGCTTTTCAACTTTTGTAACTCTTCCTTATAAGGCAAGTAATATTTTTTCTTTAGTTTAATTTTGATAGGATTATTAACCGACTTCTCTACTAAATCAAGTTCTTCATTTGTATATACACGTCCCTGAACAATATAAAACTGACTAATATCCGACATTTTAAAATGGTTAATATCTTCAGGCTGACGCGGTGCACAGATAGCTCCTTTTTTATGAAACCTGTTTTCTGTAAATTCAGAATCTATTACCAGTTTGGAACTTCCATATCCAATTTGTTTTCCGGGAGGTGCATTTCTTGAATCAGAAGATCCTCCCTGAATAACAAAGTTCTTAATTACACGATAGAATAAGGTTCCATCATAGTGTGCACTATTCACCAATTTTATAAAACTATCTCTATGTTTAGGAGTATCATCGTAAAGCATGATTTTTATATCTCCAAAATTGGTACTAATAACAGCGTATTTACTCTGAGACTCAGATTTAACAACAAACAATAATAAAATAAATAGTATTAAACTACTACGCATAATATCTTTACTCTTTTATAATTTTAACTTTCATTCTGATGTCCTTTAGAGGACGGTCACGGGCATCTGTTTCCTGATAGGCAATTGCATCTACAACCTGAAGTCCGTACTTTTTACCAAAAACAGATTTTATTTTTTCGATAAGGTTCTTTTCTTCTATAACCTCTCCAAAAACTGTATAGTTTGTATCTAAATGAGGTGTTCCACCAATCGTTTTATACACCTCTTTTATCTCATCAGGAAATTCAAATTCAGGCTGCTGAGAATAAATCTCATTAACTTTAGCCATAATCCTTTGTTGCATATTCATAATGGCTTCTTCTTTTCCCTGCATCTGAAGCATATTTAACGAATCATTGTACTCTACCAAAACATCATTAAAAATTGCACGTCTTCGGCTATCCCTGATTCTATTTTGCGCCTTCATTAAATCATGGTCATCAAAAACCTTTCCCTGAACAATATAAAACTGAGAACCAGAAGATGCTTTTTCAGGATTCACCTGATCACCTTCACGTGCGGCAGCCAATGCACCTTTTTTATGAAAGCATTGTGGGTATACAAATTCTGCAGGAATAGTATAATCAGGTCCTCCCTCTCCCAGGTGAGCTCCGGCCTCTGCATGTTTTGAATCCGGATCACCTCCCTGAATCATAAAGCCTTTAATAACACGATGAAATAAGGTACTATCCAAATAACCCTCTTTAACCAACTTTATAAAGTTATCACGATGTTTAGGTGTTTCATCATACAGCTTGATTTTTATATCACCAAGATCTGTTTGTATTAAAACGATAGTTCCTTCTGTTTTTGAAGAACATGAAGAAAATGCAATAACAATTAAAGTTATTATGGAAAGGAAAATATTCTTATTCATTATTTATATATTATTTCCTGATATGTACATCGATTTATATTGAACTACAAGTTTTCATTAAAATAAGATATCATTGCATCCTTCAATAATTCTTCCCTCTTTGAAGGTAAAACATCTTCCATATTCTCTAGCACTTCAAATTGTGGCCAACCCTCGCTATCCGTTCCAGTTTGTTTATAGTAACCTTTTTGCTCAAACATTTTACATCTGGCCAGATTAATCATATCCATCTTTTCCTCTTTTGAATACTGAGTATATCCCCGGCCTAACTCCTGAATTCCAATTAAAAACAAAAGAAAATCAAAATCAGCTAAAACTTTAAATCTCTTACTTACTTTTAACAACAGCTCTTCCCAATTATTTGAATCAATCATATTTTAAATTTTATACTAATTTTTTAATATTTCCTTATTAAATAGATATAAGACATCAAATTTAATACTCTCATACTATTTTAACCCTTTTATTAATTAAGATTTTTATCTTATTCACTAAATAGATGTAATTATACATACTACATAAAATTTGTATAGATTTCTTTATTTCTATTGAAAAGTAACGCAAGGACAGAGTTTATGTTTCATTTATACTAGGTGAAATAAAAATGTAATAAACCTTTTACCAAAACAAAATAAAATACTTGCAGATTTTAGGAACTAATTTATTTCTTGTCTAGGAATCCAAAAAATATTAATTACAACAACCAGAATTATCAGTATTTCTTAATCATAATTATACATTTGTGTTATATACAATAATCAATATTTAAAGAACTAATTCTGATAAACTCACAATATATGAAATATTCTCTATTCTTTTTATTATTACTCACTTACACTTTATCAACAACAAATGCAAAAATTGTTATAAGGCAAAATTGTTATTAATTAATGGAGCAACACAAGATGGTTATGCTTCACTTCCTTCTAACAAATTATTAGACAAATCCATTACTTTTAATGGTATCCATGGATTCAAATGAAAAACAAATACTAAATAAAGAAATAGATCAAATAATCTACACCACAGAGAATGGCAAATGTTACACATTTATACATAACCGGCCGATACTCATAAATAAATTTATTATTCAACCAAACAATCGAAAAGCCCTATAGAAAACTGGATGTTAACAACTTTTAAAAACCCATCAATAACGATTTATAATATTGCTCAAGCCTACATAATTACCAAAGACGATGAAATAATATCTAAAACAGTAAATAGAAATGGAATGGGAGCTGATATAGATATTTTAGTACAAAGACAAGGAGAAAAGTACCCGGCAATTATTACACAAATTACAACAGGAACAACTGTAATAGCAAAGGAAAGTACTTTTAGAAAAAAAGCATGTATTTACTTTAGAGATTGTAGTAAGATAGTTGAACTTATAAAAGACAAAGAATTGAAAAGCAATGAAATTGAAAAGCTGGCAACGGAATATGACAAATATAAAGACTAATATTGTAATGATTAGTTGATAAATTAAGTTGAAAAAGTACTTTTGGTGGCTATGGTTATGATACCGGGCTAAGAATATAATTTCCCTATTTATCAAAGCCCTATTGCAGCCATAAATTTGTCCTCACTTATTATTACACTTACATCCATTAGATTTGAATCATTTAACATTTATTTAATTTTATATAATAATTTTAAAACTTATTATTCAATCTTTCGTATCATTCGAGACGAAAGTTTAAAATATAAAACATTAAAAAAAAATTTATGAAAAAAATAACTTGCGCTATGCTATTATTAGTAATGGCAACAACATTCTCTTTTGCACAAAATGAAGAAAAAATGAAAAATGAAGGAGTTGTTAAAGGAACAATCTATAAAAATGGAGGAGAAATAGAAGGTTATATTAAAATAATGGGAAGTACGTATTGGAAAGAAAAGTGGTATGACGCTCCATGGCAATTTCAAGATGTTATAAAATTTATTCCTAAAGATGTTTTTGAAAAGAACGAAAAGATAAAAGGGAAATTTTATGAAAAATACGAAGCTAAGGATTGTGATGGATATAAATATGATACTCTAATTTATGAATCTGTTAAGTATGCAGACATGTCAGCAGTTGGGATGAATATGCTTGCAAAAAAAATGTTTTTAAAGAAAGTTTGTGACAACAAGATTAGTATTTTTGAACATTACTCAAAAATACCTGAAGTTGGTGTATATCAAGAAGGTGAATACGAAAAATTAATTGCAGATTGCCAACAAGTAAATATGGTATATCGAATAGGAAAGAATGGCAAACTTAAATTAGTAAACAGCTTAAACATTGCGAAAGAATTATCCGACTGTCCAAGAGTTGTAGAAAAAAATGAAAACGGTGAGTACAAAGCTATAGAAGCTAAAGATGGAGGAAAAGGGTCTGGATTTAACAGATTAATGAATAATACGATATTCAGAGACCAGGTAAAATTATTAGCAATTGAAGATTACAATAATAACTGTAAATAATCAAGTGCAGAAAGTAATTTTAACTTTAATTACATTCCTTTCTTACATAACTATAACATATTCTCAAAATTTATATATTGAAGGTCAGATCGGTCACAGCAAACCTAAAGGTGAGCTTTTTACATATGACAAAAACGACTTATCTAAGGGTGGACTTTTTATTGATCTTGATGCTTTATACTTTATCAGGATTAGAAAATAAACTTGGGTTAGGAATTAATTATAATGGTTCCATTTTATTTGGTAATTCAAATTCATATAATGATATTGGAATTTTTGGTTTGAATTTTTACGGCATTAAAGCAAAATACCATTTTTTAAAAAATAAAATAACTCCCTTCATTTCACTATCTACAGGATTGTCAAACTTATCAACTCCTGAAATAACAGATGAAAATGACACTAATATAACAGAGGGAGAATCTGAATTTGCATTTGGCTTACGTCCAGAAATTGGAACCAATCTTGGTAATTTTATTATTTCCTCTGGATATATTTTACCTATGAAATACAGGAAATTCGGTCAGAAAGCTGGAGTATTTCAATTATCTATAGGATTTCGTCATAAGACTTTATAACTTACTAAAAAACACATTAAGCCCCGCATTCTAAAAATGCGGGTTTTTTTATGCATTTACTTTTACTGCCTCAAATTCTATTATTGAACCTTCTCCTTTGTGACCGGGACCTTCATCCAATTCTTTAATTTTCCTGACACACTTTATTACCTCAAGACTTTTAAAGTCTTCTTTCAAGATTTCTTCTGAGTAAAGCATACCAATATCCTTAGGACCGCCACTATTATACTCCAATTGCTCTTTTGAAAATCCTACTACCAATAGCTTACCATTGGGTTTTAGCAATGAAATTAGATGATTATGTATTTTTATTCGTAACAATTCAGGCAAATGGAAAAACACCAAAGCAATAGCATCAAACGATTCTGATTTGTAATCAAATGTTAATATATCTCCAACTGAATAATCTATGCTTACATTACCTTTCGAGGCTAATTTTAAAGCTTTATCCTTTCCAACTTCACTCTGATCAATAGCTTTTGCATCCCATCCTTTTTGTGCAGCATAAACAACATTCCGTCCTTCACCCTCACCAGGCAATAAAATAACTCCAGGATTATTTCTATCAATAAAGTCTTTTAATATGTTATTAGGCTCTACTCCATACACATAACTATCAGATGAAAACCTATCATTCCAAAACTCTTTCATACTTAAAAATTACAATAAACTCAATTACTAACAGAAAATAAGAACTAATGTTAAAAAGGGGTATAAATGAAAAAAGACTTGCGGGCAACAAGTCTTTCTTTTTCTTTTGGATTTTTTTTTATCTGATTTAAGGGAAAAGGGTTTATTTCCGACTGCTAATATAGTATATTTTTATATTTTTTAACATGTTTTTAATATAATTTTTCATTTTCATGAAAAAAAATTTCACGCAGAATGAATCAATGGCCTCAAATACTATAAGAATCCCAGGATTTCTATTTTAGTATAATTAAAATTTAATGCATTGAATTAAACCTTTTGCTATTTTTACTATCAAAGAAAATAGAACATCTCACCATTGAGGCTGTAGTTATTTTTAAAGTATATAAGTAATGAAAACATTTTATTTAGTTATAACATTGCTGATTTGTAGTTTGGGGAGTATTATTGGACAGGAAAATAATACTCAAACTCAGGAAGACAACAAACCAAAGTTAGAAATTAAGGCAAGTAGTCGCGCTCAAATGTCGGTTATCAGAGACAATTACCATCGAAGAAGAGATATGCGCTTTCTTCAGATGAATAGAAAATTAAGGATGAACAGACAGAAGATGCTGGCATATTATAATGGACAGATTAAAAAATCACAGAATAATAAGAACAGTGAATTAAAGAAGCAAAATGCAGCTATTCAAAGAAAGAGACAAGCCATACAGAAAAAGAGGTTGGAGCGTCAAAAACAACAATTAAGAAATAGATTAAGATAAAGTCCAAAGTAAATATTATGCAAAAATTAAGATTATACATACTTATTCTTGGGCTTGGTTTCACAATGACAACTATTGCTCAAACAAACATTAACCAGCTTGTAAAACAAGGAAATAAGTACGTTGACAACGGAGAATACCAAAAAGCAATCAATAAGTTCACAGAAGCTATTTCAATAGAGAACAACAACCCTGATCTTTATTTTTATTTAGGAAATAGTTACTTCGACCTGGGCGATTACTCAAAAGCTATCAATAACTATCAACTATGCATTAAAAATGATGCATTGTATAAGGATGCCTATTATAATATGGCAAATGCTCATTTTGAAATAAAAGAGTACAATAAAGCCATTGCTATTTTTGATCAGTTAATAGAACAGGATCCATCGTATTACGACGCATACTTAGATAAAGGTAATGCTCTTTACGAATTAGGATTATACAAAAAAGCCATACAATCGTTTAATAAAGGAATAGAAATAAACCCTGATTATGAATTTGCATATTATGACAGGGCAAATGCATGGTTTCAACTGGGAAATTACGAAGACGCCATATTAGATTACTCTGAAGCCATTATGCTTAACGATAAAATTGCAGATTTTTACTTTAATAGAGGCATTTCACATTTTAATATAAAAAACACCGATGCTGGTTGTGAAGATTTATCCAAAGCAGCTGAATTGGGAGATGAAAATGTAGATATGTATTTAACGGAATTTTGTAATTAAGAATAGGAGACTATTAGATTTAAGACAAGAGATCAGAGACATATAACTTTTTAACTCAAAATCATTGGCTTCAATTCAATTCCTTTTACTCTTTGGTCATTGCTTTACGCTTTATACTAAACTCAAAAGAAATAAAAGCGATTCGCAATAGTATTCACAACACCATTGAATAAAAAGAATTACCAACTTAAAAAGTAAGTCAATCCTACATTAGTATATGCGGTCCATTCTTCTTCAACGTAAGAAGGTTGGTTCATTGGCTTATATACAGATAGTCCAAGATTAAGCATAAAGCTTCCCCATTGATAATAAACAGGTAAAGTAAAACCAAGGCTACTAATATTAAAAGAACTCTGTTTCTCAAACAAATCAGATATTACTATATCTGAATCCAGTTTATTAATCTTCCTTAAATAATATGGTCTTCTACCTACAATTCGGCTTATAATACGATCCTGAACAGTTTGAGGATCTTCTATTATGGATAATAACTCCCCTATTGTTTTATCAGGATTATTTTGTGAATATTCATAAAGAAAATAATAGTTCTTATATGCATCCTCATTATAATAATCTATACTACTTGCAAACATCACAAAAGAAGGTTGAATTGATAATGAATTACCTTGCTTAAAAACATTATCAATATTTATATCAACACCTGTTTGAAAAGAGCAGTACAAGTCCTGAGCTTCTCCAAGGTAAACACCAATATCAAAATTTGAATTCCACCATTTAACCTGACTATAAGTACTTAAATTAAACAGATCACTATAGTTTGATCGTAAAGCATGAGAGTTTTCACTAAACTCATAATGGCTGTAATTAGCCGAAGTACTAAGCCAATCAGTAATATCTAAATCGTATCCTAAAGACAAACCATATTCCTGGGTTGATTGCGTATTACTCTCATCAGAATTTTCAATATTTGAAAAATATAATGACAAATTAATTCCAGTTTTATGATAATAACTTACAAACGCAGAACTAACAGGTTGAGTACTGTAAATACTGGTTGTTCCGTTTAAACTATTATCTGTGCTATAATCGATTCCGGCTGCAAGTGAAGAGAACTTAGCATCGAGCGACTCCATATCAATCTGAGAAAAGACTTTACCAACAGAAAAACAAGCAAACAGAATTATCACAAACTTCTTCATAATCTCAAATTCACAATTAAACGAATATTAAGAATAGAAATTCTTTAACCAAAGAACATGTATCCTATAGTAATTGAAGCTATTATACCAGCCAAATCTGCAATTAATCCGCAACCTATTGCATGACGTGTTTTTTTAATTCCTACAGAACCAAAATAAACAGCAATGATATAAAAAGTGGTATCAGTAGCACCCTGAACTGTAGATGCTATTTTTGCGGCAAAGGAGTCAACACCAAAATTAGGATTATTAAATAATTCGAGCATTAATGTTCTTGCACCACTACCACTCAACGGTTTCATAAATGCAGTAGGAAGCGCATCAACAAATCTAGCATCGATACCCATTAAGAGACATACTTCTTTAACTCCATCTGTTATAAAATCTAAAGTACCTGAAACTCTAAATAATCCAACACCAACCAACATAGCTACGAGATATGGTATAATCTTTAAGGCAATTTGAAATCCCTCTTTTGCTCCCTCAATAAATGCATCATATATATTAACCTTCTTTCTTAGCGCAGCAAAGAAAAACACCATAATGATAGAAAAGAGAATCACATTTGAACCAACTAATGAAATACTTTTAATCTGGTCTTTAGGTAATGTTGAAAGCCAATAAATAAGCCCAACTACAAATGCAGTTAATCCTCCTAAGTAAGATAAGATTACTTTATCCCAAAGCTTAATCTTCTGAACAAAGGCTACAGATAAAATACCGGCCAAGGTAGAAAAGAAAGTAGCCAGTAATATGGGAATAAAAATATCCGCAGGATTAGCTGCTCCAAACTGAGCCCGATATACCATAATACTAACCGGAATAATTGTAAGTCCGGAGGTATTTAAAACCAAAAACATAATTTGAGCATTACTGGCAGTATCCTCAGATTTATTTTGTTCCTGAAGTTGTCCCATAGCTTTTAATCCCATGGGTGTGGCAGCATTATCCAAACCAAGCATATTGGCAGATAAATTCATCATGATTGTGCCGAATACAGGATGATTTTTTGGCACTTCAGGAAACAAACGATTAAACAACGGTCCTATCAATCTGGAAAGCATTCGCACAACTCCTCCCTGTTCTCCTATCTTCATAAAGCCTAACCACAATGAAAGAACTCCTGTAAGACCCAGGGATATCTCAAAACCAGTTTTTGCATTGCTAAAAGTTGATTGCATCAAATTTGGAAATATTTCCATGTCCCCAAAAAAAATTAAGCGAACCAGTGCAACAACAAATGATATAATAAAGAAGGCTATCCAGATATAATTAAGAACCATAAAATTAGAGATCGTTAGATTTTAGAAAATAGAATTTAGACAGACTCGCAATACACTTAATATCAACATTTATTTGTTTTCTCAAACACTAATTATAAACTAAACAAGATGCATTTGAGAAAACAAATAAGCAAGCACTAAGTATAATAACTGTCTATTAAAAGGTTCTTTTTACACTATCGTCTCCTTTATACTTCTCATGAGGAGCACCAAATTCTTTACAACTAATATCATCAACCGGAACTTCCCATATCTTAACGTTTCTGATAGCTGGTTCAGAGTAAGTAAACTTTTTATCAGAATACTGTTCCATAATGATATTTAAAGCTTCCTCTTTCTTAGCCATATCTTCCTGAAAAATCACTTTTCCCCAGGCTACCACACTTTTTGATTTCATGCGATAACTACAAGCTACCTCAGGATGCTGAAAAGCAAGCTCATGATCTGTACTAAAAGTAACACAGATATTGTTATTTTTATTTAAAATATCAATAATTCTACCTTCCGGAGCTGAATGTAAATAAATTACATTGTCTTTAAATCCGAAATTCATTGGTAATACATAAGGTAAATCACCATCCACAACACCTACAAAACATACATCACATTTCCTTATTATCTTCTCAATACGTTCATTGTTTAAATGCTCTACTGTTTTCATATTTATTTATTATTATATAATCGCTCTATTTCCTAATTCCTGGGCTAAGGCACTTTTTATCACATTAATTCTAGATAGTTTGCTCATTAATTCATTTATTCTCTCAACATCATTTTGATCGAGAGTAACAATTTCCTTTGAATACTTATCAAACAACCACTTAACCTTACTAATTTTTAATTCATAAACTATTTTAGGAACATATTTTACCAAATATAATTCTTCATCCAGTTGTTTGGGACTATTCTCTCTAAATTTACGACTAACTAAATACTCTTTACTTAATAAATCAGATGCTAATTGACTCACCTCAGAGTCCATATTACTAACAAAGAACTTTACAGATTCAAAACCTTCCTTTGTTTTATTTTCTTCATACAACTGAAATATCTTGTTATATAAAGGATTTAAGCTCTCCAATTCGTCCTCTTTCAATTGATTTAAGATATAATCTCCAACTGATATATCCTCGTCAAATTTTTCCTCGCATTTATGAAACAGGGATTTATCACCATATTTAATTAAAAATCGCACAATCTCCTGTTCTTCAACTTCAAAAGGATTTTGAGTAGTAAAGGCATTACTTGCAAACTGAGGTTCTGCAATTGCAGGTGATATGGGATTTTGAGAAGTTGCTTCAACTCTGCTTTTGAATCCTTCCTCTCTTTTTTTGCGGGTTAGTTTTCCTATCTCATCATAAAGAACCTGCTCACGAACCTGCAGCAAAGTACTACACTCTTTAATGTACTCACCTCTAATAAAGGCCTCTGGTATTACTGAAATTGTTCTAACAATATCTTGAATTAACTGCGCTCTTTTTACCGGATCATTCTTTGCATCTTTTAATAAGATGCCGGTTTTAAACTTAATAAAGTCACCTTCATTCTCATCAATATATTTCTGCAGTTGCTCTGCATTTCTATTTTTTGAAAAAGAATCCGGATCTTCTCCATCAGGCAATAGTAAAACTTTAACATTCATTCCCTGCTCAAGCACCAGGTCAATACCTCGCAATGAGGCTTTAATACCAGCAGGGTCACCATCATATATAATTGTTATATTTGGAGTAAAACGTGCAATTAATCTGATCTGATCAACAGTTAATGCTGTACCGGATGATGCTACCACATTATGTATCCCGGCCTGATGAAATGAAATTACATCCGTATATCCCTCCACCAAAAAACATCTATCCTTACGGGTAATTTCCTGCTTAGCCTGAAATATTCCATAAAGGATTTTACTTTTATGATAGATTTCTGATTCCGGAGAATTAAGGTATTTAGCGGTCTTGGGATCAGTTTTTAAAATTCTTCCTCCAAAAGCAGTTGGCTTACCAGAGATACTGTGAATAGGAAAGATTACACGACCTCTAAAACGATCTGCCTTGTAATTATCCCTAACTATAGTTAGTCCTGTTTTTTCAAGGAATTCAACTTTAAAACTATTTTTTAAAGCTTCATCTGTAAATGCAGATCTCGAATCAGGAGAATAACCTAACTCAAACTTATTAATGATGTCATCCCTAAACCCACGCTCTCTTAAATACGATAGTCCTACAGAACGCCCTTCATCTGATTTATGAAGCATATCAGTAAAGTACTTTTGAGCAAATACTGAAACAGCCATCATACTTTCCCGGTCGTTCTTAACCTGCTGTTGCTCCGGGCTTAATTCTACATCTTCAACGTGAATATGAAACTTCTTACCAAGATATTTAATGGCATCTAAAAAAGAAATCTGTTCAACATCCATTAAAAAGTTAACAGCATTCCCTCCTTTTCCACATCCAAAGCATTTGTAAATTCCTTTGTGTGGAGATACTGTAAACGAAGGAGTTTTTTCGTTATGAAAAGGACAATTACCAATATAGTTAATTCCCCTCCTACGTAACGATACAAATTCAGATACTATATCAATTATCTGAGCTTGTGAAGTTTCTACAATCCTATCTACTGTACTTTGGTCAATCATTTACAAATCACTCTAAAACAAGAAGCACAAAGATACAAATTGATTAGACAAATAAAATGAGCATTATATTAAAGAACCTTATAATACAAAAACATTCATTTAGGTATTTGTTTACCGAATTAATTTTCTAAATTTGATTTTTCGTGAAACATTATTACCTTAATGTTGTTTAGGAAATATCTTTTTGTGCATAAACAAAATAAGTAGATATTAGCAATTCAATAATAGATTTACGAGTTAAGAAGAATACAAATTGAAGAAAATAATTGATTTTTATATAAGCGGTTTTAGTAATCTACCCAGTTGGGCAAGATCTATTTGGTTTATTATTTTACTTAAACTATTTATATTCTTTTTCATTTTTAAAATATTCTTTTTTCAGAATAAATTAAAAAAAGAATTTAATTCAGACGAAGAGAGAGCTTCACACGTAATAGAACAATTAACAAACCCTCAAAAATAACAGATAAATGTTTGAATCTATTGACTTAACACTGGTGAACTGGTCGCGGGCTCAATTTGCACTAACCGCAATGTATCACTGGATATTTGTGCCATTAACACTTGGCCTGGGCTTCATTATAGCCTTTATGGAAACCATGTATGTTAAAACAGGAGATCCTGAATGGAAAAGAATAACTAAATTTTGGATGAAGTTATTCGGAATAAATTTCGCCATTGGGGTTGCAACAGGTATCATACTTGAATTTGAATTTGGAACAAACTGGAGTAACTATTCCTGGTTCGTTGGTGACATATTTGGCGCTCCTTTAGCTATTGAAGGCATTATGGCTTTCTTTTTAGAAAGTACCTTTATTGCAGTTATGTTCTTTGGCTGGGGAAAAGTGAGTAAGAAATTCCATCTGCTCTCAACATGGCTAACTGCAATCGGAGCAAACCTTTCAGCTGTATGGATCTTAGTCGCCAATGCCTGGATGCAAGATCCTGTTGGAATGAAATTTAATCCGGATACTGCACGTAATGAAATGATTAACTTCTGGGAGGTATTTTTATCCCCAAGTGCTGTAAGTAAATTTTTACACACATCCACTTCAGGATTTGTGCTAGCTGCGGTATTTGTCATAGGTATTAGTGCTTGGTATATGCTTAAGAAAAGGGAAATTGCCTTTGCTAAAAAAAGTATGATTATAGCGTCCGTATTCGGTATTTTAGCTTCCATAGTGCTTATTGGTACGGGAGACTCCTCTGCCAAAACAGTTGCAAAAGCCCAACCTATGAAATTAGCAGCAATGGAAGGGCTTTACGAAGGTACAACCAATGCTCCTTTAATTGGAATGGCTTTCATTACTGATGCACAGGATGAACCATTAACCAAAGATTCACAAGCTGAATTTGCAATGAAGATTGAAATACCTTCTGCACTATCATTCCTGGCCTTTGGAGATTTTAATGCTTTTGTACCAGGAGTTAAAGACTTAGTTTTAGGAAACGAAGAACATAAAATATTATCCTACAAAGAAAAAATTAAACGAGGCTATGAAGCCCAGCAGACTTTAATAGCATATAAAAAGGCTCAAAAAGAAAATAGCCCTGAGTTTGCAGAATTACAAGCTAAGTTTAACGATGAAAAATGGATGGACAATTACTTTAAGTATTTTGGTTATGGTACTTACTATGATGAAAATCCTGATACATTAGAAGCAAATGCTTTTAAAATGGTTCCTCCTATTTCATTAACATTCTATGCTTTCCATATTATGGTGGCTTTAGGCATGTGGTTCTTACTTTTATTCATTATAGTTCTATTTTTAATATTTAAAGGCAAGCTGGTTGAAAACAAATTCATTTTGTGGGCCTCAGTCTGGACCATACCGCTAGTTTACATTGCTTCACAGGCAGGATGGATTGTAGCTGAAGTTGGAAGACAACCTTGGGTTATTCAAGACCTAATGACAACTTCAACAGCTGTATCTCAAATTGACACAGGATCTGTTATGATCACATTCTGGTTATTCGCCATAACATTTACTTCATTGCTTATTGCAGAAGTGAAAATACTTACAAAGCAAATTAAAATAGGACCTAAAAAAGTAGGAGGAAAATAATAATGTTCGGAGATTTATCACATTTAGCACTACAACACTATTGGTGGTTCCTTGTTTCACTTCTTGGAGCATTATTAGTGTTTTTAATGTTTGTTCAAGGCGGGCAAACTTTAATTTCTACTCTTGGTAAAACCAAAGATGAAAAAACAATTTTAGTAAATGCATTAGGCCGTAAGTGGGAATTTACATTTACTACTCTGGTTACATTTGGAGGAGCATTTTTTGCATCATTCCCTCTTTTTTACAGCACTAGTTTCGGCGGTGCGTATTGGGTATGGATGATCATCCTTTTTGCTTTTGTAATTCAAGCAATTGCCTATGAGTTCAGAAACAGACCAAGTAATGTTTACGGACCAAAAACATACGAAGCTTTTTTATTTATAAATGGTTTAATAGGTACAATATTTATTGGAACTGCGGTAGCGACATTCTTTACAGGATCAAATTTCTCGGTAAATGATTTTAACCAATCAAAATGGGATACACCATTTCATGGTTTAGAGGCTGCCTTAAATTTACACAACTTAAGTTTAGGTTTAACTGTATTCTTTTTAGCAAGAGTTCTGGGAATACTTTATTTCATGAACTCTGTTGATCACAAAGAGATACTAGATAGAGCTAAAAAACAACTTATCATAAATGGATTACCATTTGTTGTATTATTCTTAACATTTACGATCTGGCTACTATTAAGAGATGGTTTTGCAGTTAATCCGGATACAAAAGAAGTATTTATGCAACCATACAAGTACTTCAACAACTTAATTGAGATGCCAATTATATTAATAGGTTTCTTAGCAGGAGTTGTACTAGTACTATGGGGAATTATTTCAAGCTACCTAAAACCTAGTTCTAATGGTATTTGGTACACTGGTCCCGGAACTGTTATTACAGTATTAATGCTCCTGTTAATTGCAGGATATAATAATACTGCATTTTATCCTTCAGTATCCAGTTTACAAAGTTCATTAACTATTGAAAATGCAAGTTCCAGTCATTTTACTTTAACAGCAATGAGCTATGTATCTTTAATGATTCCTTTTGTTTTAGCATACATATGGTACGCATGGAAATCAGTTAATAATAGAAAGATTGATGAAGAAGAAATTCATTCTGATGACATTCATATCTATTAATCCATTAAGAATATAAAGATTTAAGTCATGACATATTTAAAGGAAATACTATGGTATTTAAGTTGGCCATTATTAATAGTTATTAGCTATCAAGCAATAAAATGGGCGCTTAAAAAGTTTGAACAAAAAGAACCTGAATTAAGTGATTCACAAGATTAATTTAATATAAAACAAAAGCCTTGATTATAAAATCAAGGCTTTTTTAATCTTATATATTAATTAGTTTTTACTTATTGCTAAAAATAAGTTTTACAATTGAAAATATGACGTATAAAGCAATAACAATAGCAATTCCTCCTATTCCTAACCAAATAATAAATAACAATCCACTAAGCAATAAAATATACTTATCAATATTAGGGATTATTTTAAAATTCTTAAACTTCAAGGAAAACATTGGTATCTCTGAAACAAGCAAGAATGAAAACACAGGTACGAAGGCTAATAACACCCATTGATTTTGAATTAGATCATTTAGCCAATTCTCTCCATGTACAAATACAAAACCTAAAGAAGCTAAAAATAATCCGGTTGCAGTCGTTGTCAGACCAATAAAACTCTCACTTTGTCTGGTATCCACATTAAATTTAGCAAGGCGTAAACCTGAGAATACGGTAATTACAAAAGGAGATAAAATAATGATTTGATTTATTATATTCTGAATAAAGAAATCACTCTCAAAGTCACCCAAAACAACTTTCTTAAGCATCATATGAAGAATAGCCATTGGCGCAAACCCAAAACTGATCATATCAGCCAAAGAATCTAATTCTTTTCCCATAGGAGAATATGCTTTAAGCATTCTGGCTGCAAAACCATCTGTAAAATCAAAAAGTGCACCTGCGAAAATAAGAATGGCAGCAATATCAATTCTCCCGTTTAATGCAAAAAACGCAGATAATGCACCACAAAGTAAATTTAAACTGGTAATAAAATTAGGTACTGAGCTCTTAATTGACATGCGACTAAGTTTAAAATAAGAGATTAAAAAAATCGCATTCAAGATATATTAATCCTAAATGCGATCCTATATTATTTTGTATATTTTGCTTTACTGAAGAAATTGAATATTAATCAAATTGACGTTTCATAAACCAGAATTCAACAAACGACATACTTAAGTTAATTCCAAAATAATTTTCTGTAATAATATCACCACCTCTTGTTCCTCGTCTTCCATAATTTAAATTAACATTAAAGTACGATTTACTATTACGCATAGGAATACCAACCCCAGCACTTACACCATAATCAATAATAGAATTACCTTCAACTTTGATATAAGTATCTTCAACATATCCTCCTGCCTGATATAAAAAAGGATTTGCTTTTTTTGTTTCTTTATTTCGGAACTCCCCACCAAAACTAAATCTATGACTGTCTTTTAATGTAGCTCCAATACTTTTATATGAAACTGTGCTCCACTGTTGAAATCTATAATCACCAGCTAATGTTAATCCTTTATTATTTGACCATGACATACCTCCTGCCATATTCATTGGTAGTTTATAATCATTTCCATCATCCAATTCTTCACTAATCCCGGCACCACTAGAAGCATATGTTTCTACAGTTCGAGTATTTGCCATATCTAAAGCAGGACGAAAAGTACCACCAAAACGGAATACATTTTCTTTTATATTAAATTGATATTGCAATCCAGGTTCAAAAGCAAATTGCTGTATATAATCAGAATAATTAATATTAAGAGTACCTATTGAAGAAGCAGTAAATACTTCAGTTTTATCAATACCCCCAAACAAATACATAACCTTCAGTCCTATTGATATATTTTTATTTATCGCATAGGCATTTGACAAATAAACCTCATTAATTCCACCAGTACCTGTATACGAAACCACAGCTGTACTATTTGCACCTTCTATATCAGTAGTTCCAGAAACATTATAACCCACTGATGAAAACTGGTTCAATCCAAAGCTTGTAAACAATTTGGACGCAGATCGAAAGGCTAAAGAAATATTATGCAATCCACCAGATATAGAAGTACCATCTCCCTCATTTGTTGAATAAAAAGTTTTATTAACTCTTAAACCTAAATCGATCAACATATTTAAACTATCAATACCCGTCAAGGAAGCAGGATTCAAAGTATTTATAAAATTATCAGTTTTCAAGGCTAAACCAGTTCCCCCCATACCCTGATTTTTAACCAATCCACTATTATTAACAGTACCAATTCCAAATGTAGTATATGCAGAAGGAGCCCCAGTTTGAGCATCAGTAATAATAGGAATAAGCAGTAATATTGCAATTATATATTGAATTTTGTGAATCATTTTTATCATCTTAATAATAATATGTATATAGTCTTAACTTAGGTTTATAATCACCATCTTTAATTCCTTCCCCTGCAATCTTAACACTTGTAAGAGAGGAAATCATATTTGTTGGAGACAAACCAATTAAAAAAGAAAAATCATCATCATAAACATTGTCCAGAAACTCATCCACAAATTGATTTGTAATATCAACTTTATAATATTCTTCATCATCTTCATCATCTTCATTTTCGTACAGGTACATATAAGAATAATCCGATTCATTTATTGCTAAAATAACATCACCAACATTATTCCTTGTGTCTGATTCATATACGGTAAGGTAACTAGGAAAATCATTATAATCTTCTTCAATGGGAACAAATACAATTTCAGCTTTAATAATTTGATTTAAAGCAGGTAATGTTTCCACGCTAGCAAGTCCAGGAAATTCGATTTTTACATACATTCCAGTTCCTCCTTGTAAAAAACACTTATCATCCGTATCTGAACTTAAAATCTTTTCTTTCTGAGAAGTATTAAGCGGCAAATTTGTATCAGTTCTATCTATATCAATACTATTATACTGATAATTAGAACTACTTTCAATATCAAACTCTATTTCTTTATAAACTTTTTCACTTAAGGTTTGATGATAATAAATTTTCATAGAACAGGAATCAGACACATTAAATCCAATTACTGATTTATTAAGTTCCCTATTACCCCTTAAAATAATTCCATGAAAATAATCCAAAAATTTACTTGCATCTGTAATATCTTCATCTTTATCATCTAACATTTGAAATAACTCTAAACCAAAATCCTTATCAAGAGGAATAAAAATTGTATCTGAATTAGTAACCTTAGGTCTTGCTGTATATTCACCAAGGACACGTTTTGAGCTTACGATAGTTGTATTATAAAAATCCTCATCAGAATCCCCAAGTCGACGATCCTTTTTCATTTGTTCCAGATCTGAATCAATTTCCTCCACGGTGAAAGAATGAGCTTGAATCGTATCACCTAAATAATAATCATTATATTTTATACATAAACATATACTATCATAAACGTCATCATCTTCAATCTTAATAGACCCCGGAGAACTAACTCTAAAAATAGCATCCGAATGTATTTGTCCAAAATCTTCATCATAAAAACTACCCACTAAAGCTACTCCAGAACCAGAAGTATTAACTGAATCAAGAATTACGGTACTTAGTTCCACTGAGAAAGTATCTATCATCATTATTCCAGCATCTTTTTCAAGATACTCACTTCCTATTGAAGTTGTAATTTCGTCTAAAGTTTGATCTCCACAGGAAAAACAAATTGTGGCAAGTATTAAACTGAGTATTAATAAATATTTATACATCTTTATTGATTAAATGAATTCGCTTAAACACAATAAACATACCGTATTCAAAATAATTTCTAAAATTACGACAAAGGTGCAAAAAAAATTGTATCATCCAACAATGATCTAAAGTCAATACAATTCTTCATGTATAATTATTTAAAATGTTTTTATTTCTTTAAGATAATATGTCTATATTAGCGCAGATTTTACAGCTTAATAAACCATAATTCAATTTAATTTAGCTAAAAGTTAAATTGAAGTTAAAGTGTTTTTAACATGCTTTTTTATGGTCTATTAGTTGTAGTATCGCATGAGAAAATATTAAACAATAAATTGAAACGAAAAAAACAATGATTAAGCAGTCAATATTTTTATTAACGGCTCTTTTAATAAGTAGCTTATGTTTTACAGGTTGTTCTGATGATGATGACGACTATCTTGGAAACTGGGTTGACAGAGCAGGTTTAGACTTCGATGTTAGAGGGCATGCTGTATGTTTTACCATTGATAACAACGTATATATTGGAACTGGATATGACGTTGATGACGACGAAAAGTTTAACGATTTCTATAAAATAGAATTCCTTAGTTCTGGAGGAATTCAGATAACACAAATTAGTGATCTCCCAGGAGTTGCAAGAGATAAAGGTATAGCCTTTTCTAGTGGTACACAAGGTTATGTTGGATTAGGAGTTGATGATAATGGAGATTATCTAGGTGATTTCTACACTTATAGTCCTACTACAAATGCATGGGAAACCTTAGAGAATCTGCCTTCTGGACTTACACCACGTAAAGATGCAGTTGCATTTTATGTAGACGGTAAAGGTTATGTTGGTAGTGGTAAAGACGATGAAAGAGAACGAAGTGATTTTTATTCTTTTGATCCAACTACTGGAAGTTGGGAACAAATTGCAACTTTAAATGAACCAAGAACTCAGGCTATGTCTTTTGTATTAGATGATGGTACGGGAAAACATGGATATGTTGTAGGTGGATATTACAATGGTTTACAAGATGACTTTTGGCGTTATGAACCTTCTACAAATGAATGGATAGCTCTTAACAAAATATCTGACTTTACAGATAGCAGTTTTGATGACGATTATGATAGTAATATAATGAGAAGTGACGGTGTTGCATTTACTATGGGCGGTAGAGCCTACCTAGCAACAGGCTCAGGAAGCGCTCTAACATGGGAATGGAATCCTCTAACTGACAGATGGAAACAAAAAACACTTTTTGAAGGAGATGCAAGGTATGGTGCAGTAGCATTTACAATTGATGATATTGGTTATATTGCAACAGGCCGTAATTCAGGTCAGTCTTACAATGATTGTTGGTATTTTGAACCATATGAAGAAAAAGAAACAAAAGATTAAGTTAGTTATTCTTTGTTTGATTCTTGCTTGCACAGCAATAAATTGCAAACAAGAATCAAAAGATAAGAAAATAGAATATAAGATTTTTGAAGTTGATAATCACTGGGGTTATGACATAACGATAAATAATAAAATATTTATTCATCAAGATATTATACCCGCGATTAACAAATCAGTATCATTCTATAATAAGGAAGATGCTGAAAAAGTAGCCAAATTGGTTATTGAAAAAATAAAAAAGAAACAAATGCCACCTGCTATTTCTAAGGAAGAAATAGAAAAGCTAGGCATTAAAACAGATTCTTAACGGAAATTAAATACAAAAGCCGGATTGTTAATTACATTCCGGCTTTTATTTTATTCGCCAAATAGATTTAATGTATTTTTTACAACAAAATAACAATGATAATTTGCAGTTTTAAAAAATACATCTACATTTGTATCCGAAAATAATACAACAATGAGAAATTTAGTACATCATCACGGACATCATTATAATCTACCATAGGTGGGCCGGGATTGCTGTATGTATAAGATATATAAAGAGGGCTTGCCAATTATGGAAGCCCTCTTTTTTTATTTTGGCAAAACTTTAAAAAAAACAATATTAACAAATTGAGAAATGGAAAAATTAAGAATTGCTCTGCAAAAAAAAGGAAGACTACACGATGATTCAATGCAGCTACTAAAGGAAGCTGGTATCAAATTTAATACGGGAAGCAGAACTCTAGTTGCACAATCACCAAATTTCCCAATTGAAGTGTTGTTTTTGAGAGATGACGATATTCCACAAACAATAGCTGATAAAGTGGCTGACATAGGTATTGTTGGAGAAAATGAAGTAGAAGAAAAAGATTTTCAACTTACTATTGCTAAAAGATTGGGTTTTAGTAAATGTCGTGTATCATTAGCCATTCCAAAAGCAGATGAATACAACGGACCTGAATATTTTGAAGGAAAAAAAATAGCAACATCTTATCCTGTAATCTTAAGAAAATACTTCAATAAGATGAACATCAATGCGGAGATACATGAAATTGCAGGATCTGTAGAGATTGCTCCTGGAATTGGATTAGCTGATGGTATTTTTGACATTGTTAGCTCAGGAAGTACATTAATCGCAAACAGATTAAAAGAAGTTGAAGTAGTAATGAAATCTGAAGCATTATTAGTTCAGGCTGAAAATTTATCTGCTGAGAAAAAAGCTTTACTTGATGAACTTTTATTCCGCATTAACTCAGTGATGGCTGCAAGTTCTAATAAATACATTTTATTAAATGCACCAACTGAAAATGTAGACACAATTGTTAGCATTTTACCAGGAATGAAGAGTCCAACAGTGTTACCTTTAGCTGAAAAAGGATGGAGCTCTATTCACTCTGTTATTTCAGATAAACAATTCTGGGAAATTATAGGAAAATTAAAAGAAGCTGGAGCAGAGGGAATATTAACCTTCCCAATTGAAAAAATGATATTATAATAACACACCATGCAGGTATTTGAATATCCACAAAAGGAAAACTGGGCTGAATTATTAAAACGCCCTGAGAACGATTTGAGCAGTTTGTTTGATTCAGTACAAACCATTTTAAATGAAATTAAAAAAGATGGAGATGCAGCTGTAGTAAAATACTCAGAGAAATTTGATGGTTATGCCGCCAAAGAAATTATTGTCTCAAAATCAGAAATTGACGAAGCTTGCCTAAAAGTATCTTCCAACTTAAAAGAAGCAATATACAAGGCCAAGCTTAACGTTGAAAAATTTCATGAAGCACAAATTATTCAGGAAAGAGTAGTTGAAACAATGCCCGGTGTTGTATGTCGTCAGAAATGTGTGCCTATTGAAAAAGTTGGTTTATATATACCTGGCGGAACTGCACCTTTGTTTTCTACTGTTTTAATGCTTGCTGTACCTGCTAAAATTGCAAAGTGTAAAGAAATTGTTTTATGCACTCCTCCTGGAAAAGATGGAAAAATTAATCCGGCTATTTTATACACAGCTTCATTAGTTGGTGTTACTAAAATATACAAAGTAGGGGGAATTCAAGCTATTGGTGCGATGGCTTATGGAACTGAAACGGTCACCAAAGTGGATAAAATATTTGGACCTGGTAATAGTTATGTAACAGCAGCCAAACAATTGGTTAGTTTAAAGGATGTCGCAATCGACATGCCTGCAGGTCCATCAGAAGTAGAGGTTTTAGCTGACGAATCTGCTAATCCGGCCTTTATTGCATCTGACTTACTTAGTCAAGCTGAACATGGTGTTGACAGCCAGGTAATTTTAATTACTGACAGTAAATCTCTGGTTGAGCAAGTTGAAAAAGAACTTAGTGAGCAACTGGAATCACTGCCAAGAAAAGAAATTGCTAAAAAAGCACTTCAAAATAGTCGTATTATACTATTAAAGGATACGGCAGATATGATTGAAATGACAAACAATTATGCTCCTGAACATTTGATTATTGCAATGAGAGATGAAGATTACATTGCCAATCAAATCACAAATGCAGGAAGTGTTTTCATAGGAAACTACACCCCGGAAAGTGCGGGTGACTATGCTTCAGGAACAAATCATACGCTTCCTACACATGGTTACGCAAAAGCATACAGTGGTGTTAACCTGGATAGTTATCTTAAAAAAATTACTTTCCAAAAGATTTCTCCTCAAGGACTTAAGCAAATAGGACCTGCAATAGAATTAATGGCGGCAGAAGAACAATTGCATGCCCATAAAAATGCAGTAACGATTCGTTTAAAATCATTAGAATAGAAGTCATTTATATAAAAAATATTTTAAACGCGTCATTTTATAAATGGCGCGTTTATACATCTCAAAATATTATATCAAAAACAAGTCATAATTATACTTTCAATCAAAGACAAATTTTTGAGCTCGATATAATACAGGAGAAATAAATCTTAGACAAATGAAAACACTTGATCAATTAATAAGAGCAAACATAAAGGCATTAAAACCATATTCATCAGCAAGAGACGAATATACCGGAGATGAAGCTATCTTTCTGGACGCCAATGAAAATCCATTTAATCCTCCCTACAACAGATATCCTGATCCATATCAAAGAAAACTTAAGGAGCAGATTTCTAAAATAAAAAATATTCCATCAGAATACATTTTTCTTGGAAATGGTAGCGACGAAGCAATTGATATAGCATTTAGAGCATTCTGTGAGCCTGGAATAGATAATGTTGTAGCTATTGATCCAACCTATGGCATGTATCTAGTTTCTGCAGATATCAATAATATTGAAACTAAAAAAGTAAAGCTTACTGAAGACTTCGATCTTGATGTTGAAGCTATTCTTGCAGCTATAAATGAGAATACTAAGCTTTTATTCATTTGCTCTCCGAACAATCCAACCGGTAATAGCTTTAAAAAAGACGACATCATATCGTTAATTGAAAAATTCGATGGCATAGTTATTTTAGATGAAGCTTATATTGATTTTGTTCCTGAAAAGACTTTTATTCCTGAACTTTTAAAATATAAAAACCTTATTATCCTACAAACATTTAGTAAAGCATGGGGTATGGCAGGTATCAGATTAGGAATGGCATTTGCCTCACCTCAAATTATTAGCATCTATAATAAAATTAAGTATCCATATAATGTAAATATTCTAACTCAAAAAACGGCTTTAGAATTATTGCAGCAGGAAGACAATATGGCTAAGTGGGTTGAAGATATTCTGGAAGAAAAAAAGATAATGATAGAAAAGCTTAAAGATTACAACTTCATTAGTAAGATTTACCCTTCTGATGCAAATTATTTATTAGTTAAAACAAATAATGCCAAAGTAATTTACAATTATCTGGTTGAAGAAGGTGTTGTTATAAGAGACAGGTCAAGTGTAGCATTATGCGAAGGATGTTTAAGAATAACAATAGGATCCAAAGAAGAAAACAATTGCTTATATCAAGGATTAGATAAATATTCTCAGAGCATTTCTTAAAACTATAATACTCTTTAGAGTTTTATAAATTTAGAGAATAAGTTTCTTAGATAATTTATTGTTTTCAGATAAAAGAAAAGCAAAACAAAGCATAAGACTATAGAGATTAACCAACCCAATCTTTTCCACGCAGGAAGATGATAAGTTTTAGCTAGTTCGATATAGCTTTTGAAATTATATTATAATCATATGAAACGAGCCATGTAAAGTGTTTTTCACACATGCATGAATAAAACCAGCGAGTTACATATGGCAATAAAAAGCAAATTTTGGTATATGAAAAGAGTATTATTTATTGACCGTGATGGCACTATTATAAATGAACCTCCTGTTGATTTTCAGGTGGACAGCTTAGAAAAATTGGAATTCTATCCAAAGGCAATTTCCAACTTAAACAAAATTGCTTCAAAACTTGATTTTGAATTAGCAATGGTTACCAATCAGGACGGATTAGGAACGGATTCATTTCCTGAAGATACTTTTTGGCCAGCACAAAATAAAATGCTTAAAACTCTGGAAGGAGAAGGTATTGTTTTCAATGAAATATTTATTGACAGATCATTTCCTTGCGATAACTCACCTGCTCGAAAGCCAGGAACAGCAATGCTCACAAAATACTTTAGTGAAAACTATGACCTTGAGAATTCATATGTAATTGGGGATAGAATTACAGATGTTCAATTGGCAAAGAACCTGGGATGCAAAGCTATATTTATAGCTTCAGAAACAGCCATAGATGAAATTAAGAAAAATAACCTGGAGGATTCATGTAAATTAATAACATCAGATTGGGATCAGATATGTTCCTTTTTATTCTCAAAAGAACGTACTTCAAGCGTTGTTCGAAAAACTTCTGAAACTAATATCTCAATTCAGTTAAACCTGGATGGCACAGGAAAATGTGATATTTCAACAGGCCTGCACTTCTTTGACCATATGTTGGAGCAAATAGGGAAACACTCAGGCTGCGATTTATCTATTAAAGTAAACGGCGATCTACATGTAGATGAACACCATACTATAGAAGATACAGCTCTGGCGCTAGGACAAGCCTTTAAAGAAGCCTTAGGCAACAAAAGAGGTATTGAAAGATATGGGTACTGTTTACCTATGGACGAATGTATGGCTTTAGTGACACTAGACTTCGGAGGAAGACCCTGGTTGGTTTGGGAAACCGAATTTAAACGCGAAATGGTAGGTGATATGCCAACTGAAATGTTTATGCACTTCTTTAAAAGCTTTTCTGATGCATCATTAAGTAACCTAAGAATACAAGCTGACGGAGCTAATGAGCATCATAAAATAGAAGGAATTTTTAAAGCATTGGCCCGGGCAATCAAGATGGCAATTAGAAAAGATGTATTTAACGATACTTTACCTAGTACAAAAGGTGCTTTGTAAGATAAATTTTGAAAATTGATAACAGTATTATAAGGTGATTGTATTAAAATATTTACTAACTTTCACCTTATTTGTTATTTGATTTAAACGGAGTAAATGGTAGGTATTAGAAACAAAGCAGGTTTTCCTTTAATTAACACAGGTTTACTTCCAATGGAAGAAATGTTGGAAGTAAGAAGGACAGAAAAGAAGCTGGTAATTGGAATACCTAAGGAAAAGTCAAAGTTTGAAAACAGAATAGCATTAACCCCTCAAGGAGTTGAACTACTAGTTGAAAAGGGACATGTTGTATTATTTGAATCTGGAGCCGGAATACCTGCTAATTACTCAGATAACGACTTCTCTGAATGTGGTGCTACTATAGTTCAATCCAGTAGTGAGATTTTTAAAGCTGAAGTTGTATTAAAGATTTCACCTTTTACCGAAGAAGAAATAGACCAGCTTAGCGCTCGACAAACCATAATCTCATTAATTCAACTTAAACAACAATCAAGAGAGTTGATTCAAAAGATGATGAATAAACGCGTTAATGCGTTGGCTTTTGAATTAATCAAAGATGACAACAACTGCTATCCTATCATTCGAAGCATGAGTGAGATAGAAGGTGCAGCTGCAGTAATGATTGCCAGTGAATACCTAAGTAAGGCACACAATGGTAAAGGTGTTTTACTTGGTGGCGTTACAGGAATTTCGCCAGCTGAGATTGTGATTTTGGGAGCTGGAACAGCAGGTGAAAGCGCAGCCCGTGCAGCATTAGGATTAGGGGCTACAGTTAAAGTCTTCGATAATTCTTTTAAAAACCTAAAAGATCTTCAGGATAGTGTTGGCCAAAGAGTCTTTACTTCCGTACTTCATCCCAAAGCATTAACAAAGGCATTACGATCTGCAGAAGCTGTAATTGGTAATTTAAGATATTTACAATCCGGATTGAGTTATTTTGTTACTGAAGATCAGGTTAAACAAATGAAACCAGGTTCTATAATCATTGATCTGAGCATTGGACAAGGAGGATGTTTTGAATCTTCAATGTGCACCGACTTTGCACATCCTGTATTTAGAAAACACAATGTGATTCATTATTGTGTTCCAAATGTAGCTTCTCATGTAGCCAGAACAGCCACCATAGCATTAAGCAATATCTTTGCTCAAATGTTATTACAAATTGCCGAAGCCGGAAGCATAGATAGTCTTATAAAAGAAGATGCCGGGTTTAGCAATGGAGTTTATATTTATAAAGGTATTCTTACAAACCATTATATTGGAGAAACATTTTCACTGCCATCAAAAGATATCGGTCTTTTAATGGCTGCATTCTGATCAGTCTACAAATTTTGGTATCTGAAATTTAAACATTGCGCCTTCGGTTTGGTTTGGCTCAGCCCATACCTTACCTTTCATTATTTCAACATATTTCTTAACAATAGACAAACCAATACCATTTCCTTCAAACTCTCTGGTATTATCCAGATCTGCCTGTCTGAACAAATCAAAAATTACATCCTCATCTCCTGGAGGTATTCCGATACCTGTATCTTTTATAAAGAATTCAAAGTAATCATCAAAAATTAGATACCCGATTACAACCTCGCCTTCACGGGTAAACTTAATAGCGTTATCTAATAAATGTTCAAATACTTTAATTAAAGCATCTTTATGAGTATATAATTTATCGCTTCCATTATTAGCATCTAAGAACAACTTAAGCTTTATTGGTTTCTTACATACATTAATTTCATTGGAGAATGAATCAAATACTGAGTTAAAAATATCATTAATTGAAACCACTTGCTTTGGTTCAACATATGCTTTAGCCTGCAATTTGGAGATATCAATAATGGCATCCATAACCCTCATCAACTGATTACCATTTTGATGAACTATATCCAAATATTCCGACTTCTCTTCATTACTTAAGTTATTAGATTTCAGCAGTTCCGTAAATCCAATAATAGCATTCATAGGAGTACGAATCTCATGACTTAAATTTGCAAGAAAAGAAGACTTCAGCATATTACTTTCTTCAGCTTTTAATTTCGCCTCACTAAGCTCTTTATTCATTTTATCCAGTTCCTTATTCTTACGAATAAGTTCTTCCTTAAAAACCAAAAGCTCAAGGTTACGTCTTTTTAGTTCTCTTTCACTTTCCATATGTTCTAATTCAGAACCAATTCTTGAAGAGAACATATACATTAAAGATTCCTGTCTTTTTTGATTTAATACCGGATTTTGAAACAAAGCTGTTAAAACACCAATCGGTTCCATTTTTGAACCATATAGTGGCACTGCCAGGTAAGCCTTAATATCTTTATCCTTAAAATGCTTATTTATATTACTTTCACTTGTAATATTTTGAAGAAAAGTAGAACATCGCTGTTCAATTACTTTTTGACAAAGTGAACCTTCCATAGGAAAACTTATAGTAGGTAAAATCTCATCCTGATTACAAAAAGCTACAGATTCTAATCTATTTTCAACCTCATTAATCCTTGCAATAAAAACATAATCAGCATTGAGATGATTATTGAGTTTTTGAATAGTAACATTAAAAAACTCCTCACCAATATACTGTCTTTCAGGATTAAACAAATCTACAATACATGAATGCAAATCCTCATCAAGTTCAATTTTACTCTTTTTTAATATTTTACTATGGCTTCTCAAAACAATAATTTTTAATCTTTGTTACAGACGAAATTTCACTTTCCTATTATTAGCTTACTGCTAAGAAAAAAAAAGGTTCCCTAACCGCACTATTTTTTTGACAAGCAGCCTTATTTCATAGTTTAATGAATAGATTTTTGTAATTTTGACATCCTTATAAAATTAATACTAAATGACTAGAGAAATTTTAATATATAATACCTTATCAAGATCTAAAGAGAAATTTGAAAGCATAACCCCAGGCAGAGTAGGATTATACGTTTGTGGACCAACGGTATACGGCGATCCACACTTAGGTCATGCCAGACCAGCTATTACTTTTGATCTGTTAACACGTGTATTAAGACATCTAGACTATAAAGTCCGATACGTAAGAAACATTACTGATGTTGGTCACCTTGAAAACGACGCTGACGAGGGAGAAGACAAGATTGCTAAAAAGGCAAAGCTTGATGAATTGGAACCAATGGAGGTAGTTCAGTATTACACTGATAGGTACCACGACTACATGAAAATGCTTAATATTCAAAGTCCTAGTATCGAACCAAGAGCATCCGGTCATATTATTGAGCAACAAGAGATCATTAAAAACATATTAGATAAAGGTTATGCATACGAAAGTAATGGCTCTATCTATTTTGATGTGAAAAAATATAATGAGGATTTTCCATATGGCATCCTATCTGGAAGAAATATAGATGACCTGATTTCAAACACAAGAACTTTGGATGGCCAGAGTGAAAAACGTAATTCAGTGGATTTTGCTCTGTGGAAAAAAGCAGCTCCTGAGCATATCATGCGTTGGCCTTCTCCTTGGAGTGATGGTTTTCCAGGATGGCACCTTGAATGTTCTGCCATGAGTAAGAAGTATTTAGGAGAACAATTTGATATACACGGTGGAGGAATGGACTTACTATTTCCTCATCATGAATGTGAAATTGCACAGAGTACTGTAGCCAATGGACATTCACCCGCCAAATATTGGATGCACAACAATATGATTACTATTGGTGGACAAAAAATGGGAAAATCATTAGGCAACTTTATTACACTTGAACAATTCTTTACAGGAAACCATGATAAGCTTGAAAAGGCCTACAGTCCAATGACTATTCGCTTCTTCATTCTTCAGGCTCATTACAGAAGTACACTGGATTTTGGTAACGAAGCACTTCAGGCGGCAGAAAAAGGACTTGAAAGATTAAATGAAGCAATTCTAAATCTAGATAAGATCACAGCTTCTGCTGAATCAACATTTAATATTGAAGAATTTGAAAACAAATGCTATACTGCGATTTGTGATGATTTAAACAGTCCGATTTTAATAGCACACCTGTTTGAAGGTGTTAAAGTTATAAACAACCTTATTTTAGGTAATGTAAAACTAAATGCTGAGGATTTAACTCAGTTTAAAAAACTGATTTTATTGTTTGTGAATGATATCTTGGGAATTTATCAGGAAGAGAAATCAGCAGACTCTACAGACAACAAACTTGATGACGTAATGAGTCTTTTATTACAATTAAGATCAGATGCCAAAGCAAATAAAGATTGGGGAACTGCCGACAAAATCAGAAATGAACTACAAGATTTAGGTTTTGTAATTAAAGACGGTGCTGAAGGTGCCTCCTGGGAATTAAAATAAAAATTATGTCAAAATACATCTTATTTATTGCTCTTACTATCCTTTTGGGGTGTAATTCAAACAGCTCTAAATCAAATGGATCAGGAATTAACTCATCAAAAAAAAGGATTGTAAAAGTTCCTCAATTTAATTCAGATTCAGCGTACCAATACGTAGCAGATCAGGTAGCTTTTGGTCCAAGGGTTCCTAATTCTGAGGCTCATATAAAATGTGCCGAATACTTATCTGATCAGCTAAAGAAATTTGGAGCAGAGGTCATAGTACAGGAAGCTCAACTAATAGCCTTTGACAATAAAGTTCTAAATGCAAAAAACATTATTGGTCAAATCAATCCCGAATTAAAAAACAGAGTAATGTTATTTTCGCATTGGGATTCAAGACCTTTTGCTGATCACGATCCTGACGAAGCTAAAAGAAACGAACCTATATTAGGTGCGAATGATGGAGCAAGTGGTGTTGGTGTTCTTCTGGAAATTGCAAGATGTATTCAACAGGATTCAATTGCTATTGGTATTGATATTATCTTTTTTGATGCTGAGGACTATGGAACTCCGGATCACCTTAATGTTGAATGGAAAGCTGACACCTGGTGTTTAGGTTCACAGTATTGGGGTAAAAATCCTCATACACCAGATTACTATGCCCAATATGGTATTTTACTTGATATGGTTGCAGCTCCACAGGCTACCTTTTATCAAGAACAACATTCGTTACAATTTGCTCGCAGAATCGTTAAAAAAGTATGGAATACTGCTAATGACTTAGGTTACGGGAACCACTTTGTATATGAAACCGGTGGAGCTATTACTGATGATCATGTTTATGTAAACAACTTAAGAGGCATTCCATGTATAGATATTATCCAGTTTGATCCTACATCAAACTCAAGCTTTGGTAGTTTTTGGCATACTCACAACGACAATATGGATGTGATTAGTAAAAGTACCATGAAAGCAGTTGGACAAACATTACTTCATGTGATATATAACGAATAATAATGGAGGCCAAACTACAAGAATATTTACATAAGGATAAAATTGAGGCCGGATGCGACGAAGCAGGCAGAGGCTGTTTAGCGGGTCCGGTTGTGGCAGCTGCAGTAATTCTGCCAAAGGGATTTAAACATCCATTGCTAAATGATTCTAAACAGTTAACCGAAAAGCAACGTCAAAAATTACGACCAATTATTGAAGCAGAGGCTGTGGCATGGTCAGTTTCTGTTGTTGACAATAATGAAGTTGACGAAATTAATGTTCTAAATGCTTCTATTACGGGTATGCAGAGAGCTGTTGGCGACCTTAAAATCACTCCTGAACATTTATTAATTGATGGCAATAAGTTTAAACCATATAAAGATATACCTCATACCTGCATAGTAAAAGGTGATGCTAAATTTATGAGTATCGCTGCTGCAAGTATACTTGCCAAAACTCATCGTGATGAGATTATGGAAATTCTTTCAGAACAATATCCAGATTACGACTGGGGTAAAAACAAAGGCTATCCTACAAAAGCACATAGAGCAGCCATTCAAAAACTAGGAGCTACTCCCCTGCACCGACAAACATTCAAATTACTGGATACACAACTAAAATTAGAACTATAGTTGTAATTTTTCGTACTACAATACATAAAAGTCATTGTTTTTAAATCAGAAACTTTGTTATTTTAGCCTTCTTCCATAAAAATGGGGATTTTGTCTTGTCGGGATTTTTAAAAGATTTAAGTAAATGAAAAAATTATTGGTACTATTCATTGTAATAGTTATAGGCCTTGGTAATACACTGAGAGCTGACGAGGGGATGTGGCTTCTCCCATTGATTTCGAAGCTAAATATGAATAAAATGCAGGAGATGGGCTTAAAACTTTCTGCAGAAGATATTTATAGCATTAACAACTCAAGCTTAAAAGATGCAGTTGTAATATTTGGAGGTGGATGTACTGGAGAATTAATTTCTGATCAGGGATTAATACTAACAAATCATCACTGCGGATATTCAAGCATTCAAAAATTGAGTTCTGTTGGTCACAATTATTTAAAAGATGGTTATTGGGCAAGATCACTTGAAGAAGAATTACCGGCTGAAGGATTATCTGTTACTTTTTTAAAAAGAATGGAAGATGTAACCGAGAAAGTATTAGAAGGTGTTACAGAAGAAACTTCAGCTGAAGAAAGAAGTAAGACGATAAGTGAAAATATTTCAGAAATAACAAAAGCTGCTTCTGAAGACAATGATTATATTGTTAGAGTACAAGATTATTTTGAAGGCAACCAATACTTTTTAATTGTATATGAAAAATATACTGACATACGATTTGTAGGTGCTCCGCCTTCATCAATTGGTAAGTTTGGATTTGATACAGACAACTGGATGTGGCCAAGACATACTGGTGACTTCAGCATGTTTAGAGTATATGCAAGTAAAGATGGTAAGCCAGCAGACTATTCTACTGAAAATGTTCCATTAAAACCGAAGCATCACCTTCCTATTTCACTAAAAGGTGTTGAAATGGATGACTTTGCAATGACAATTGGTTTCCCGGGAAGCACTAGCAGATATCTTACTTCATGGGGTATTGAGGAAAGAATGAACATTGTCAATGACTCCAGAATTATACCTCGTGGTATTAAACAAGACATCTGGCATGAAGATATGATGGCAAGTGAAAAAGTTAACATTCAGTACGCTTCAAAATTCAGCCGTAGTTCTAACTATTGGAAGAACAGTATTGGTATGAATCGCGGACTTGAAAAACTTAACGTTCTTGATAAAAAAAGAGCCATTGAAAAAGATTTTTCAAACTGGGTTAATGCATCTGATGAGAGAAAAAACCTCTACGGAGAAGTTCTTACCAACTTAGAATCTGTTTACACAAAAAGAGCAGACGAAAAGAAAGCATACAGTTATTTAGTTGAATGTATGTTAAGAGGAACTGAGATAATAAACTTTGGAACCAACGCTTTTAAGCTTAACAGAGAATTATCTTCAGGAGACAGCCAGGAAAAGATTGACGCATCAATTGAATCCATTAGATCTAATATGAAAGATCTTTACAAAGATTATAGCAATTCAACTGATCATAAGGTTTTTGCTACAATGCTTAAATTATATTATAACAGCATTGATGAAAAATACCACCCTTCATTTTTAGAGGATGTTGTTATCGCAAAATTTAAAGGCGACTTTAACGCATATGCTGATTATGTATTTAAAAAATCCATTTTTGCTGACCAGGAGAAGCTTGAAGCATTCCTTGATAATCCAAAATTAAAAACACTTGAAAAAGACCCTGTAATGGTAGCTGCTCAATCAACTATTGATACATACAGAAGTCTTTATTTAAGTTTAAAAACATACGATAAAATTGAGTCTGAAAACAATCGCCTATTCTTAAAAGGATTGATGGAGATGAATCCGGACAAAGTATTTTATCCGGATGCAAACTTCACAATGCGTTTGAGCTATGGAAAAGTTGGTGATTATGCACCTAAAGATGCTGTAATGTATAAGTATTACACAACGCTAGCTGGGGTAATGGAAAAAGAAGAACCCGATAATTACGAGTTCCAGGTACCTGAAAAACTGAAGGAACTATACAACGATAAAGATTACGGTCAATATGCAGCTCAAGATGGTACTTTAAGAGTTTGCTTTACTACCAACAACGATATTACAGGTGGTAATTCTGGTAGTCCTGTTATCAATGCAAATGGTGAATTATTTGGTTTAGCTTTTGACGGAAACTGGGAAGCTATGAGTGGCGACATTGCCTTTGAAACAGAATTACAGAAATGTATCAATGTTGATATCAGATATGTTTTATTTATTATAGATAAATTTGCAGGTGCAGAAAATCTAATTAATGAAATGACTATTGTAAAATAAGATATAGTAATTATAAAAAATGAAAGGTTGGATTTTAAGTCCAACCTTTTTTTGTTTTAATATATCTTGGTTTTCTGATATCTTTAGTGCTGAATTACAAAACACATTAACTGAGCCATTATAATTTCTTAACTAACGAACTTCTGAGTTTTGGTAATTTCAACCAGACTATTAAAAACAAAACATTTACAAATGAATCAATTTTTAGACCTACCCCAAATTGTTACAAAATTCATTAATAATACCAATCAAAATATATTCTTAACCGGTAAAGCTGGGACTGGAAAAACAACTTTACTACGAGAGATACACAAACACACACATAAAAATGTAATAGTAGCGGCACCAACCGGAATCGCGGCCATCAATGCTGAAGGAGTAACACTTCACTCCTTATTTCAGCTTCCTTTTGGGGCATTTGTACCAGATAATAATGCATCCTTAAACTCATCCTCAAATACATTATTTAATACTCCTCGAAGTTTACTAAGTAGCATTAAGCTTCATAAAAATAAGCGTAATATGCTTAAAAAAATGGAACTTCTTATTATTGACGAGGTGAGTATGTTACGATCTGACATCCTGGACTCTATAGATCTTGTTTTAAGATCTGTTCGAAGACAAAGAGAATTACCCTTTGGGGGTGTTCAGGTAATGTTTATTGGCGATATGTTGCAACTTCCTCCGGTAATTAAAGATCAGGAATGGAATATACTAACGGCATACTATCCTAACGCATACTTTTTTAATGCACAGGTTTTAAGAAATAATCCTCCTATTTATATTGAACTTGAAAAAATATACCGTCAGTCTGATAAAATCTTTGTTGAACTATTAAATAACCTACGTGACAATAAGATTACAAATACTGACATTGAATTATTAAATAAGTATTACAATCCCGATTACGTTCAAAAACCTAAGGATGGTGTAATTTTATTAACAACCCATAATAAATTAGCTCAGGAAAGAAACTTAAGAGCTTTAAATGAAATTAAAGAAAAATCGATCTTTTATAGCGCTGAACTAACAGGAGACTTTAACGAATATAATTATCCAACAGATGAACGTTTAGAATTAAAGCTGGGTGCTCAGGTAATGTTCACTAAAAATGATTATTCTGGAGAAAACAGATATTTCAACGGAAAAATTGGTATTATTTCAAAACTAAATAAAGAAGAAATTGAGGTAAGTTTTTTAGATGGTTCGGACTCAACGTTTGTAGAACCCTATACATGGGAGAACAAAAAATTCTCAGTAAACAAAGACACTAATGAAATTGAGGAAGAAACAGTTGGTACCTTTAAGCAATATCCTTTAAAACTTGCATGGGCTATTACAATACACAAAAGTCAAGGGCTAACTTTTGACAAAGCTATTATTGATGTTGAAAATGCTTTTGCACCGGGACAAATTTATGTAGCCTTATCTAGGTTACGATCTTTGGATGGTCTAATCTTAACATCAAGGATTCCAACTAATGGCATTCAAACAGATTCATCGTTAACTATCTATTCAAATCAAAAGAAGTCTAGTCAGGAATTAATTCCAATTCTTGAAGAGTCCTCCAAAAGATATTTGAATAATTTTATATTAAAAGCTTTTGATTTCTCAGACTTCATCCAGGAACTAAACATCCATTTGTCAGGTTATTCAAAGGATGAAAAAAGATCAGTAAAACAGAAGTATAAAGATTGGGCGAAAGAAATTTTAAACGCCAGTCTTCCTTTTAAGTCGGTAGGTGATTCTTTTAGAGTACAGGTACATCAAATCCTAAATTCAGGCAAAGAGGATTGCTTAACCCTAATTTTTGAAAGAGTTACAAAAGCATGCGCTTATTACGAACCTCTCATTAAAGAACAACACGATAAAATCAGAGCTCATTGCAATGATCTTAAAAGCATCAAAGGAACAAAAGCTTATTACAATGAACTCATTGACTTATCAAACCTTTTTTACGGACAACTTCAAGATATTTACAAGGCACAAACCTTGATAAAATCAACTTTAGAAGGAACAAGTCTTAATAAGAAATTAATTGAACAACCAGAATTTTCTGAATCTAGAAAAGAAACAACAACAAAGCCCAGAAAGTCTTCAGCCCCTAAACAAAAAGAAAAGAAGACTGATACGAAATTAGTTTCTTTTGAATTATTCAATGAAGGTAAATCGATTGAAGAAATTGCTAAAGAACGTTCTCTGACTAATGGGACTATCGAAGGACACCTAGCTCACTTCATTCAATCAGGTCAACTTGATATCAATAAAGTTATAGACACGGAAAAGCTAAATCTGATAGAAAAAGAGATCCACAAACAGGATACTTTTGCACTTAATCCTCTTAAGGAAAAGATAGGAAATCAGGCAACATACGGAGAAATACGGATGGTTGTAGCATATATGCAAAAAGATTAGTACAGATAAAAAGTTGTTTTATATCTTTAAGCTTTTAAAGAAATACCTTTGACAACACAAAAACAAAACATACCTACATACGGACTTCAGTCGTTTAGTCATCCTCAATATGCAGGAAGACAGTTTCAGGTTGAAGTTTTTGATGCAAACCGACACTTTCAGGTAAGCTATCCTCATCGTCATGACTTCTTTGAAGTTTTGTTTTTGCAAAAAGGTTCCGGGATTCATGTAATAGATAGTTCTGAATATAAGATTGAACCGCCCTGTATCTTTTTTATGTCACCGGGGCAAGCTCATAAACTGGAATTATCAAGTGATATAGAAGGGTACATTTATATATTTGCGGCAGATTATTATTTATATGATAAAAACAATCAAAACAGACTACTTGAGTTTCCTTTTTTCTTTACCATTAATCAAGATAACCCTCCTCTTCAGTTAAGTAGTGAATCCGATTCTTTATTCTTTAGGCAATTGTTTACTAAAGCAATTAAAGAAGTTGGAAATGAAATTATTAATACAGATCTAACACGTTCACTTCTCGATACTATTTTAAATTACGCATCTTCATTATATAAATTCGAGGAACAAAAAATAGAAAAACGTAAGGGGCACCTTCTTGTAAAAAGGTTTTTTCAACTGGTTGAAGAAAATTATCAGAACAATTACAGTGTGAATCATTATGCTGAATTATTAGCTATCACACCTAATCACCTTACGCAAACGGTTAAACAACTTACAGGCAGAACTTCAAACGAAATATTACAGAGCAAACAAATCCTGGAAATAAAAAGATTACTTATTCATACAAATTTATCCGTAACACAAATTGCTGACGAATTAAATTTTAATGACCAATCCTATTTCACTAAGTTCTTTAAAAAAACCACAGGAATAACACCAGGTCAATTCCGAAACAAATACTCCTAGTGAATTATTTTTCAAATACTTAAAGATACAAATGTATTTCCATTTAAGAATGCTCTTAAAACACAATCCATGAAAAGTACCTAAAATATGTGCTTTTGTAAATAATCAAATCAAAAAATTAGCTGTTGATTTGTATCGTCTTGATGCGTACCTTGCATATCGCTTAAAATCATGACACTAAAGTTACTAACCATTTTAGGTAGTAATTACGAGTTAATTAACAATAAAGATTTATCAAATATTTTAAAATCGTTACAATGGCTAATTATTTTAACACATTACCGTTACGTGAGCAACTTAACCAATTAGGAGTTTGTGAATTCATGGATAGTTCAGAATTTGCAGATGGAGTTGAAAAATTAAAAGGTAAGAAAATTGTAATCGTTGGTTGTGGAGCACAAGGTCTTAACCAAGGATTAAACATGAGAGACTCTGGATTAGATGTTTCATATACTCTTCGTCCAGCTGCAATCGCTGAAAAACGTCAATCATGGAAAAACGCTACAGAAAATAATTTTGCTGTTGGAACATATGAAGAAATGATTCCTACTGCTGACATGGTAGTAAACCTTACTCCAGATAAACAACACTCAAATGTTGTTACTGAAGTAATGCCATTAATGAAACAAGGAGCTACACTTTCATATTCACACGGTTTTAACATCGTTGAAGAAGGAATGCAAATTCGTAAAGACCTAACTGTTGTAATGGTTGCTCCTAAATCTCCAGGTTCTGAGGTTCGTGAAGAGTACAAAAGAGGATTTGGTGTTCCAACTCTTATCGCTGTTCACCCGGAAAACGATCCAAATGGAGACGGTTTAGAAATCGCTAAAGCTTATGCTGCTGCAACTGGTGGTCACAGAGCTGGTGTATTACGTTCTTCTTTTGTTGCAGAGGTTAAATCTGACTTAATGGGAGAGCAAACTATTCTTTGTGGTTTATTACAAACAGGTTCTATCCTTTGCTTCGACAAAATGGTTGAAAAAGGAATTGACAAAGGATATGCTTCAAAATTAATTCAATACGGATGGGAAGTTATCACTGAAGCTTTAAAAATTGGTGGTATCACAAACATGATGGATCGTCTATCAAACCCAGCTAAAATTGAAGCTTTCAAAATTACTGAAGAATTAAAAGAAATCATGCGTCCATTATTCCAAAAGCATATGGATGACATCATGAGTGGAGAATTCTCTTCTACAATGATGGCAGATTGGGCTAACGATGATAAAAACTTATTAGGATGGAGAGCAGCTACTGCAGAAACTGCATTTGAAAAAACTCCTGCTGGTGATGTTGAAATTACAGAACAAGAGTATTTCGACAACGCTTTATTAATGGTTGCTTTTGTAAAATCAGGTGTTGAGTTAGCATTTGAAACTATGACAGAAGCTGGTATTAAAGCAGAAAGTGCATACTATGAGTCATTACACGAAACTCCATTGATCGCTAATACTATTGCTCGTAAAAAATTATACGAAATGAACCGTGTAATTTCAGATACAGCTGAGTATGGTTGTTACTTATTCGATCACGCTTGTAAACCATTATTAGCAGATTTCATGAAAAAAGTTGAAACTAATATTATTGGTAAAAACTTCAATGAAGGTATCGATGCTAGTGTAAGCAACAAAGAGTTAGTTGATGTAAACGAAGAAATTCGCTTCCACGATATTGAACTTGTTGGTGCTGAATTACGTGAAGCAATGACTGCTATGAAAGCAATTATTTAATTATAATTATACTGAAAGACCTAAAAGCCTGCTTTTCTAAAAAGTGGGCTTTGCTTTTGTTAAAAAAAATAATTCAATCGTTTTGTTTAAAATTACAAATGATAAATTTCAATCGCTAAAACACTAGCAAAAACCAAACTTCATCAAACTGTATAATAATACATGTTTAACGAATTATCTGAGAAAATATACAATTATCAAAACAATTTAACTGAAATACTGATAGTTGGAACGAGAAAATATACATGATTTTTTTCATATTTTTTTTTGGGTTTTAAAAAAAAGCTATACATTTGTAAGCGTTGTAATCAACAAAGCAAAACGAAATGACAAAAAATTTTTCACTCATTCTCATTAATGTTATTATTCTCTTGGTCATTACCCGGTAGAAGTGAGAATGCTATGTGAAATTTGAAGATATTATATTTTTTTTCAATGGGCCTTTCTCACAGTCGTGATGAAAGGCTTTTTTTTATCTGTAACTGAAAGATTATTAATATACAATGAAGAATAAACTAAGAAGTGCAACAACTACAGAAGGCCGTAGAATGGCTGGTGCAAGAAGTCTTTGGAGAGCAAACGGTGTAAAAGAAGAACAGTTTGGCAAACCAATGATTGCTATAGTAAATTCCTTCACCCAGTTCGTGCCAGGGCATGTTCATTTACATGAAATCGGTCAGGAAGTAAAAAGAATGATTGAAGCTCAGGGATGCTTTGCTGCTGAATTTAATACAATTGCAATTGACGATGGTATTGCAATGGGCCACGACGGAATGTTGTATTCTTTACCTTCAAGAGATGTAATCGCTGACAGTGTTGAATACATGTGTAATGCACACAGAGCTGATGCAATGGTATGTATTAGTAACTGTGATAAAATTACACCTGGAATGTTAATGGCAGCAATGAGATTAAACATCCCTGCAGTATTTGTTTCAGGAGGACCAATGGAAGCAGGTAAAGTTGGCCAAAGAGCTCTTGACCTTGTAGATGCAATGGTAATGGCTGCTGATGATAATGTTTCTGATGAAGAAGTGAGTGCTGTTGAAGCAAATGCTTGTCCTACTTGTGGATCTTGTTCCGGAATGTTTACTGCCAACTCAATGAACTGCTTAAACGAAGCAATAGGTTTGGCATTACCAGGAAACGGAACAATTGTAGCTACACATAAAAACAGAAAAGCACTTTTTGAAAAAGCTGCAAAAACAATTGTAGAAAACACCTATAAATATTATAGAGATGGTGATGAATCTGTATTACCTCGTTCTATTGCAACATTCAATGCATTTAAAAATGCCATGACTTTAGATGTTGCCATGGGAGGTTCAACCAATACTGTTCTTCACATCTTAGCCATTGCTCATGAGGCTGGAGTAAACTTTACTATGGATGATATCGATCAAATATCAAGATATACTCCTGTTTTATCCAAAGTTGCACCAAACTCTCACTATCATATTGAAGATGTTAACAGAGCGGGTGGTATTATGGGAATCATGTCTGAATTAAACAGAGCAGGATTACTAGATAATACTGTAAAAAGAGCTGACGGATTAACTCTTGAAGAAGCTATTGCGAAATATGATGTTACGAACAGCGATGTTTCGGATGAAGCCAAAGAGATATATTCAAGTGCACCAGCAGGAATCAGAAACCTAACAATGGGTTCGCAAAATGCAATGTATTCAGAACTAGATCTTGACAGAGAGAAAGGATGTATCAGATCTGTTGAAAAAGCTTACAACAAAGATGGTGGTTTAGCTGTTCTTAAAGGAAATATTGCTTTCGATGGATGTGTTGTTAAAACTGCAGGTGTTGATGAATCAATTTTTAAGTTTAAAGGAAAAGCCAGAGTGTATCAATCACAAGATGCTGCTTGTGAAGGCATTCTGTCTGGAGAAGTAGAAGCAGGAGAGGTTGTAGTTATTACATACGAAGGCCCTAAAGGTGGTCCGGGAATGCAAGAAATGCTATACCCTACTTCATATATAAAATCTCGTCACCTTGGTGAAAAATGTGCCTTAATTACGGATGGTAGATTTTCAGGAGGTACTTCTGGTTTATCTATTGGTCATATCTCACCAGAAGCTGCTGCAGGAGGTAATATAGGACTGGTTCAAACCGGTGATGAGATTGAAATTAATATTCCGGAAAGATCAATTAATGTATTGATTTCGGATGAAGAACTCGCTGAAAGAAGACAAAAAGAAGAAGCAAAAGGTGATAAAGCATTTTTACCGGAGCCTCGTGAAAGAATGGTATCAAAAGCTTTAAAAGCTTATGCAAGCCTTGTTAGTTCAGCAGATAAAGGTGCAGTAAGATTAATTTAATCGAAAATAAGGTTCTGTGAAATAAACAAGTATAACACTATCGTGTTATTAACTTGACAATTTTTCACTAATCTGATATAAATTAGGTTTTCAGTAAAATAAAAACATATGGAACCACAAAGCCAAATACTCATGGAAAAGAACAAGAAAGGAAAAGAGAGAATTTCCGGTTCAGAAGCTTTGCTTCGATCGTTACTATGTGAGGGAGTGGATTTAATCTTCGGGTATCCAGGAGGTGCTATTATGCCAGTGTATGATGCATTGTACGATTACCAGGATAAATTACATCATGTACTCACACGTCATGAACAGGGTGCTGTTCATGCCGCACAAGGATACGCTAGAGTAACAGGTAAAGTGGGTGTCTGCTTTGCAACTTCAGGTCCGGGGGCAACTAATACAGTTACAGGAATAGCTGATGCTATGATTGACTCAACTCCATTAGTTGTTATTACAGGTCAGGTTGCATCTCCATTATTAGGATCAGATGCTTTTCAAGAAATAGATGTTGTGGGTATTACACAACCTATAACTAAATGGAATTATTTAGTAAAAAATGCTGAAGATATTCCAGATGCTATTGCCAGAGCTTTTTATATTGCATCAACAGGTAGACCAGGTCCGGTGGTAATTGATATTGCAAAGGATGCACAGGTTGGACAGTTTGACTTTGAATATAAAAAGGTTAATCATATTCGTAGTTACACACCTGTACCATTCACAAAGCAAGAATCAATTATTGAAGCAGCAACTGTTATTAATTCTGCTAAAAAACCACTTGCTTTAATTGGACAAGGTGTTATTCTTGGAAATGCGGAGAATGAATTAAGAACATTTTTAGATAAATCAGGAATACCTGCTGCATGGACTTTATTAGGTTTATCAGCCATGCCAACAGATTACGAATTAAATGTAGGTATGCTTGGTATGCATGGTAATGTAGGACCTAATGTTAAAACAAACGAATGTGATGTACTTATTGCAATCGGTATGCGTTTTGACGACAGGGTAACAGGGGACATTAGCAGATATGCTACTCAAGCCCAGATTATTCACCTTGAAATTGATCCTGCTGAAATCAATAAAATTATTCATGCTGATATACCAGTATTAGGAGATGTAAAAGAAACACTTCCAAAACTTACAGAGGTTATAAAAGAAAAATCATATCCTGAATGGCTTAATGAATTTAGGGAATGTGATGATCTTGAAAACAAAAAAGTCATTTCAGAAGAAGTTATGCCTACTAAAGAAGGTATGACAATGGGTGAAGTAGTACGTAAAGTATCCTTAGCTTTTGATGATGATGCAATTATGGTGACGGATGTAGGTCAGCATCAAATGATGGGTTCAAGATATTTTAATTTTAAGCAAACCAGAAGTGTTGTAACTTCAGGTGGTCTTGGAACAATGGGATTTGGTTTACCTGCAGCATTAGGAGCTAAATTAGGTATGCAGGACCGTGAAGTATGCTTATTTGTTGGTGATGGTGGATTTCAAATGACCATTCAGGAATTAGGTACAATTTTCCAAACCAAAGCAGCTGTAAAAATCATTCTTTTAAATAATAACTTTTTAGGAATGGTACGTCAATGGCAGGAATTATTCTTTGACAGAAGATATGCTTCCACTGAACTTGACAATCCTGATTTCCAAACCATTGCTAAAGGTTATGGTATAGAATCAAGATTAGTTACATCAAGAGATAATTTAGATGAAGCTATTGAACAAATGGTTAAAAGTAAAGGTTCTTTCTTGTTAGAAGTTAGAGTTGAAAAAGAAGGAAACGTATTTCCAATGGTTCCAACTGGATGTTCTGTTTCAGATATCCGCTTAGATTAGTAATTGTTTCATTATTAAAATTGAAATCATGCAGCAAGAATTCACCTTAACCATATTTTCTGAAAATCATGTTGGTCTTTTAAATCAGGTTACAACTGCGTTTACCAGAAGAAGTATCAATATTGAAAGCTTAAATGTATCTGAATCTTCTTTAGAAGGAATACATAAGTTCACAATTGTTGTTTTTTCAACAAGAGAAATAATTGAAAAACTTGTTGGCCAACTAGAGAAAAAACTTGATGTTCTGAAAGTATTTGTTTTCACTAATGACGAAATTATTCATCAGGAATTAGCCTTATACAAGGTACCAACTGAAGCATTACTAAATGGTAATGAAATTGAGCAAATCGTTCGTCAATATGGAGCGCAAATTATGGAGGTAACTCCTGAATATACAGTAATTCAGAAAACAGGGCATAAATCAGAAACACAGGAGCTTTTTGTAAAATTAGATAAATACGGAGTTCTTCAGTTTATTCGTTCCGGAAGAATCGCCATTACAAAACTTAGAACTGAACTTCTGGAAAAATATCTGAAAAAACTCAGAACTGAAGTTAAAATCAGAGGAATAGAATCTTTTTAATTAAAATATATAATTACACGGATTGAGGTCATTCCCGGCTTCATCCAAAAATGATTTATTTAATAAGTTATGGATAATAAAGTTTATATTTTTGACACCACGTTAAGGGACGGAGAACAGGTTCCTGGTTGCCAGTTGAACACTATTGAAAAAATAGAAGTAGCTAAGCAACTCGAAAAACTCGGTGTTGATATTATTGAGGCCGGGTTTCCCATCTCAAGTCCTGGGGATTTTAATTCGGTCGTCGAGATTTCAAAAGCTGTATCAAATCCTACAATTTGTGCACTTACTCGTGCTGTAAAAAAAGATATTGAAGTAGCTGCAGATGCTTTAAAATTTGCTAAAAGAGGTCGTATTCATACAGGAATTGGAACTTCTCCATATCATATCTACCAAAAATTAAATTCAAATCCGGATGAGATTATTGAACGAGGTGTTGCTGCTGTTAAGTACGCCCGTCAATTTGTAGATGATGTAGAATTTTATGCTGAAGATGCAGGTAGAAGTGACAATGAATATTTGGCAAGAGTAATTGAAGCTGTAATTGCGGCTGGTGCTACTGTTGTTAATATTCCTGATACAACAGGGTATTGTTTACCTTCTGAATACGGTGAAAAAATCGCATATCTGGTAAACAACGTTCCTAATATTGATAAAGCAATTATCTCAACTCACTGTCATAATGACCTTGGTATGGCAACTGCTAATACATTATCAGGTGTAATTAATGGTGCTCGTCAGGTTGAGGTTACTTTGAATGGATTAGGTGAACGTGCTGGAAATACAGCATTAGAAGAAGTTGTAATGGCTATTAAGGCACATAAAGACCTTGACTTTACAACTGATATTGATGCGAAACAGATCATAAAAACAAGTAAGCTTGTTTCTACTTTAATGCGTATGCCTATTCAAGCTAACAAAGCTATTGTTGGTAGAAATGCATTTGCTCACTCATCAGGAATCCACCAGGATGGTGTATTAAAAAATCGTGAAACATACGAGATTATCGATCCAGCTGATGTAGGTGTAAAAGAATCAAGTATTGTTCTAACTGCACGTAGTGGACGTGCAGCATTAAAACACAGATTAGAAGTTCTAGGATATAAACTGGAGCAAGAAAAATTAGATCAGGTTTATAAAAATTTCCTTGTTCTTGCTGATTCTAAAAAAGATATCACAGATGAAGATCTTGAAGTTTTAGTAGGACACGAAAAGAAAGAAGAAAGAGTATTAAAATTGGATAATCTTCAGGTTATTTGTGGAAAATCTTGTATTCCTTCAGCAACTGTTACTCTTAACTACAACGGTACCATCATGACAAAAAATGCTATTGGTGATGGACCTGTTGATGCTGCATTTAAAGCCATCAAAAAGATGATTCCTACAGAGGCAGTACTTGAGGAGTATTTAGTTCAGGCTGTAACCAGAGGTTCTGATGATATTGGTAAAGTACATGTTCAACTTGCATTAGAAGGCAAAACAGTTCATGGATTTGGAGCAAATGTTGATATCCTTACAGCTTCTGTTTGGGCATATTTAGATGCTTTATCAAAGATCTTATAATTAGACTCATAGAAAAGTGATAAGAGATTATTAGAGTACACAATAGCTAAAATCTCTCATCAAAATTCATTTATCGTAAATTAGTAATTAACTTATAAATATTAGAAAATTGGCAGGGAAAACGCTTTTTGACAAGATTTGGGATATGCACGAGGTGAAGACCATCGAGGATGGCCCTTCTGTATTGTATATCGATCGTCACTTAGTACATGAAGTGACCAGTCCACAGGCATTTGCAGGTTTAAAAGCTCGTGGAATCAAAGTATTCAGACCGCAAAATACATTTGCAACTCCTGATCACAACATTCCAACTATTAACCAACATCTTCCAATTGCAGACGAAGTATCAAAATTTCAAGTAGATACTTTAACTCTAAACTGTGAAGATAATAATGTAACATTATTCGGACTTGGTCATCCTAAAAACGGAGTTGTTCACGTTGTAGGACCTGAAAATGGTATTACTCAACCTGGAATGACTATTGTTTGTGGTGATAGCCATACTTCTACTCACGGAGCATTTGGTAGTATTGCATTTGGTATTGGTACTTCAGAAGTTGAAATGGTTCTTTCTACTCAATGTATCATGCAACCACGCCCAAAAACAATGAAAATTAACATTGATGGCGAGCTTGAAAAAGGTGTTACTGCTAAAGATTTAGTATTATATGTAATTTCTAAACTTACTACAGGAGGTGGAACCGGATACTTCGTTGAGTTTGCTGGTTCAGCTGTTCGTAGCTTAAGTATGGAAGGACGCATGACTGTTTGTAACATGAGTATTGAAATGGGTGCTCGTGGAGGTTTAATTGCTCCTGATGAGAAAACTATTGAATACGTAAAAGGTAGAGAATACGCACCTAAAGGTGAAGAGTGGGATGCTGCTGTTGCTAAATGGAAAGAGTTATATACTGATGAAGATGCAGTTTTTGATAAAGTATACAACTTTGATGCAGCAGATATTGAACCAATGATTACATATGGTACTAACCCTGGAATGGGTGTTGGTATTACTCAAAATATTCCAACTTTAGATACTATTGACGCTTCTTCTCAAAAAACTTATTTAAAGTCATTAGAGTACATGGGATATGCTCCGGGTGAAGCTATGATAGGTAAAAAAATCGATTGGATTTTTGTAGGTAGCTGTACTAACGGACGTATTGAAGACATCAGAGCTTTTGCTAATGCTGTAAAAGGAAAGAAAAAAGCTGATGGCGTAACTGCTTGGATTGTTCCAGGTTCACACCAGGTAGAAGATCAGGCTATTGCGGAAGGATTAAAAGACATCCTTGAAGAAGCAGGTTTTGAATTACGTCAACCTGGTTGTTCGGCATGTTTAGCTATGAATGATGACAAAGTTCCTGCTGGTAAATATTCAGTATCTACTAGTAACCGTAACTTTGAAGGTCGTCAGGGTCCGGGTGCAAGAACATTATTAGCTAGTCCATTGACTGCTGCTGCTTGTGCTGTTACAGGTGTAATTACAGATCCACGTACTTTATAATACTTAAAAATTAGAGAAAATGCCAATAGATAAATTTGTTACATTAGAGTCAACCTATGTACCACTTCCTATTGAGAACGTGGATACTGACCAGATTATTCCGGCTCGTTTTTTAAAGGCTACCACTAAAGAAGGTTTTGGTGATAACTTATTTGCAGACTGGAGATATAACAAAGACGGTTCAGCAAAAGCTGATTTCGTATTAAACGATCCTAAATATTCAGGATCTGTATTAGTTGCAGGAAAGAACTTTGGTTCAGGATCATCTCGTGAGCACGCAGCATGGGCTGTTCATGGTTATGGCTTTAAAGTTGTTGTTTCTAGTTTCTTTGCTGATATCTTTAAAAACAACTCATTGAACAATGGTGTACTACCTGTTGTTGTATCAGAGGAATTTTTATCAGAATTATTCGCTGCAGATGAGAAAAACACTGTAGTTGTTAATCTTGAAGAACAAACAATTACTAATAAGGCAACTGGTAAAACTGAATCATTTGAAATCAATGGATATAAAAAGAACTGTTTATTAAATGGTTATGATGATATTGATTATTTGATCAGTGTTAAAGATGAGATCGAAGCTTTTGAAGGATCTAAAGCTTAATAAATAATACAACAACGGCATAAGTCTTTTATATTGATTTATGCCGTTGAATTTAAGTATTTCTATATTACTGGATCTACCATCTGTACAACAAAGAATATCTTATTAGTATCACTAATACTTTGATACAATCTAGAAGCATGAAAATAGAAGTAATGGATACCACACTCCGGGATGGAGAGCAAACTACCGGAGTATCTTTTAATGTTGGTGAAAAGCTGGCAATGGCCAAGTTATTAATAGAAGAACTTAATATTGATCGTATTGAGGTTGCTTCTGCCAGAGTTTCAGAAGGAGAATTTGATGCCGTTAAACGAATTACCGAGTGGGCTAAAAAAAACAATTTTCTAGATAGAATAGAAGTATTAGGATTTGTAGATGGAGATATCTCCTTAAAGTGGATACAGGATGCTGGTGCAAAAGTCATCAACCTTCTTACCAAAGGCTCCTTAAAACACGTACAGGGCCAACTCCGCAAAACTCCGGAAGAACATATGAATGACGTTTCCAAATTGGTTGATAAAGCAACCTCAATGGGAATTGATGTAAATGTTTACCTGGAAGACTGGAGTAACGGAATGTTAACTTCGCCTGATTATGTATTTTATGTAATTGGTGAATTAAAAAAGATGAACATTAAACGTATCATGTTACCTGATACTTTAGGTGTATTGAATCCTGATCAAACATTTGAATTCTGTACACAAATGGTAACACGTTTTCCTGAAACTCATTTCGACTTTCATGCTCATAATGATTACGATATGGCAGTTGCTAATGTATTCTCTGCATTAAAAACCGGTATTTCAGGAATTCATACGACAGTAAACGGACTAGGAGAACGTGCCGGAAACGCACCTTTAGCAAGTGTAATTGGTATTCTTAATGATCATCTTAAACTGGAAAACAGTTTAGATGAATCTAAAATTACACGTGTAAGTAAAATTGTTGAACAATTCTCAGGACTTAGAATACCTGAAAACCAACCTATAACCGGTTACAATGTCTTTACTCAATGTAGTGGAGTACATGCTGATGGTGACAGTAAAGACAATCTTTACTTTAATAACTTAATGCCGGAACGATTTGGCAGAAACAGACGTTACGCTTTAGGTAAAACATCAGGAAAAGCAAATATCAAAAAAAATCTTGAAGAATTAGGTATTGAACTTGATTCTGAGGAGATGAAAAAAATTACACAAAGGGTTATTGAATTAGGTGATAAAAAGAAAACTGTCACTATTGAAGATTTACCTTTTATTATAGCAGATGTATTAAAGAGTTCTTCGGTAAAGGATGCTATTAAAATCAGAAATTATAACTTATCTTTGGCGCACGATTTAAGACCATTAGCATCTATTAGTCTTGAGATAAATGGCAGTCGTCATGACGAAACTGCTGTAGGCGATGGACAGTATGATGCATTTATGAAAGCGCTGTGGAGAATTTATAAAAAATTGGATAAAGTTCATCCTATACTTTCTGATTACTGGGTTAGCATACCTCCAGGCGGTAAAACTGATGCATTTGTTGAAACAATGATTACCTGGGACTATAATGGTATTGAGATTAAAACCCGCGGTTTAGCTGCCGACCAGACTCAGGCTGCCATTGAAGCCACTATTAAAGTTCTGAATGTTATTGAAGAAGGAACTTTTACACGTCAGGCAAACTGGAAAGACAAATTTGAAAAGTAAGATATAAAGAGATAAGAAACTGAAGACTAATAAACAAACATTTTATCTCTAAATAATTATAAAGTAAATAGTTTAAATAGAAATAGAGAGATCTGATTTACCTATTATCTCTTATCTAAAACGAATAAAAATGAAATTGAATATTGCAGTATTGGCCGGAGACGGAATTGGTCCGGAAATCGTAGCTCAAGCACAAAAAGCAATTGATGCTGTTGCTACTAAGTTTAACCACGAAGTTGAGTATACTCCAGCTTTAGTAGGAGCTTGTGCTATTGATCAGGTAGGAAACCCTTACCCAGATGAAACTCACGAAATCTGTATGAAATCAGATGCTGTATTATTTGGTGCAATTGGTGATCCTAAATTTGATAATGATCCTAAAGCAAAAGTTCGTCCGGAACAAGGATTATTGGCAATGCGTAAAAAATTAGGTCTTTACGCAAACATCCGTCCTGTTACAACTTTCCCTTCATTACTTGAAAAAAGTCCACTTCGTTTAGATATCGTTGAAGGTGCAGATTTAGTTGTTGTTAGAGAGTTAACAGGCGGTATCTATTTTGGAGACAAAGGTCGTTCAGAAGACTTAACAAAAGCTTTTGATAACTGTGTATATACAAAAGAAGAAATTGAAAGAATCTTGAAACTTGCATTCTCATACGCTGAGAAAAGAGATAAAAGATTAACTGTAGTTGATAAAGCTAACGTTTTAGCTACTTCTCGTTTATGGAGAGAAACAGCTCAAGAAATGGAGCCTAATTATAAAGACATTGCAGTAGATTATATGTTTGTTGACAACGCTGCAATGCAATTAATTCAATGGCCTAAGAAGTTTGATGTAATGGTAACTGAAAACATGTTTGGTGACATTATTAGTGATGAAGCTTCTGTTATTACTGGATCGTTAGGTTTATTGCCATCTGCATCAGTAGGTACCCACACTTCAGTATTTGAACCTATTCATGGTTCATATCCACAAGCTGCAGGTAAAGATATTGCAAACCCTGTTGCAACTATTCTTTCAGCTGCTATGTTATTAGAATCTCTTGATTTATTAGAAGAAGCTAAACTAGTTCGTGAAGCTGTTAATAAATCTATAGAAGAAGGTATTGTTACTGAGGATATCAATAAAGAAAACGCTTACAAAACATCTCAAGTAGGTGATTGGATTGCAAAATACATTGCAGAATAATTACAAATTTCTGAATCATAGAATATAACTAAAAGGATGTCGTTACTAAATGACATCCTTTTTTTTATTAAATTATGGGTGCTAAATTATTCATCCCATAATACACTCTAATGAAAAACTATAACTATATTTTTGCTATTACTATATTAACTTTCTTATTTACTTCTTGTGTACCCGGAGGAGGTTCTTACTCACCGTCAGATCCGGCTGGATTCTTCTCAGGAATATGGCATGGATGGATTGCTCCCTTCTCTTTAATTGTAGGCCTGTTTAATAAGTCCATATCCATATACGAAATAAACAATACAGGTTGGTGGTATGACCTTGGATTTTATATTTCAATTATTTCAGGATTTGGAGGTATTCAGTTGGTTCGTAAAAAAAGAAAATAGATACTATAAAATACTGCTAAATATTCTAATCCATTTCACCGGGTATTATCTATATCCAGTATGGGATAACTGTTTTACAACAGTTTATTATAGCTCTCTTTGTTAAAGCCCATAATTGTTACTATTTTTCCAAAAAAGAATTACATTCAAACCACACATATAATGCAATACAAATTACTAGGCCTATTTACTCTTGTTGTAATTTCTACAACCTCTATTTTCTCACAAACATCATCTGAAGAATACATAAAAACGGGCAACAACCTTTACGATGAAAATAAATTTTCTGAAGCAATAGAATCGTATAAAATGGTTCATGAAAACGATTCTAATTATAACTGGATGCTTACAGAAATGGCTATGACTTATATGGCTATGGAAAAATATGACAGTGCATTTATTGCCATTAATAAAGGATTATCAAATAAAAGTAGTTTGAGATGCAATTTGCTACGAACAAAAGGCACTATCTATGAAAGCATGGGAGATACTCAAAGATCAATTGAAATATATGAACAAGCGATAAAAGAATATCCCTATGAATATCTTCTTCATTATAATTTAGGTATTTCATACTTAAAGATGGAGCGATATTCAGAAGCTCAAAAGTGTTTTCAGGAAGCATTGAGATGCAATCCTTATCATGCTTCGAGCCATATGCAGTTAGGTAAATTAGCAGCCCGTCAAAAGCAATATACCAGAGCAATATTATCATTAGAAACATTTCTGGCCCTTGAACCGGGTAGTAACAGAAGCAATCCGATTTTAATTTTCGTAGAGAATTTATCAAACAACTTCATTGATACTACACAGGGATCCTTTATTGATCCGATTGATGACAATATCTTGTTTGATGATATAGACCATTATTTTAGAGCTAAAATTGTATTAACAGCAAGATATCCACTACCTATTGAATTTAATGCCTCATTAGTAAAACAAACAAAAATGCTAATGCAAGTGCTTCCATACGAAAATCGAAAAGAAGATTTTTGGGCTCAAATGTATTTTCCTTTTTTCAAAGCTATTTATGAAGGTGGTCATCTCGAATCGTTTTTATATACCTTATTAAGATCTACCGGTCAGGATGTTGTTACTAAATACAACGACAAGAATGAGAAAGCTCTGGATGCCTTTTACGAAACTGGCGGTCAACTGGCCTTTATTAAAGGCATTCGTAATGCAAACATAATTGGAGAACCAAAAAAGTATGTATTTGATTACTTTGACAGCGGAAAAATATATTCTATTGGAAATAAGAACAAAGAAGGTAATAATGATGGAGAATGGTGTTACTTCTATTCAAATGGAGAAAAACATGCAGAAGGTTTTTATTCAAATGGAAAGAAAAACGGTATTTGGAAATATTATCTAAATAATGGCCAAATCGAAACAATAGAAAAATTAAAAGATGGAGAATTAAACGGGGATTGGTTAAAATTTCATACCACTGATACATTAGCTGTAAAAGTAAATTACATCAATGGTAAAGCTGAGGGTGAAATCATATGGTATGATGAATTCGGGAATAAATCTACTATTCAAAATTTTATCGATGATAAAAGAAATGGTAAAGCATGTGATTACTACCCTAACGGCAAATTACAAGATAGCCTGTTTTATGTAGATAATGAATATAATGGTTTATACACTTCTTTTTATCCAAATGGCCAAATCGAAGTACAAAAACTATATAAAAATGGAAAGGGTGAAGGAACATATAAACAGTATTATTATAACGGTCAGTTAAAAAATACCGGAGAGTTAAAAGATAATAACGAAGAAGGCCCTTGGACTAACTATCATTTTAACGGACAAAAAGCAATAGTACAGCATTTTAATAATGGATTTCTAAATGGAGAAAAGATAGAATATGATCACACAGGTAAAGTAACACAAGTTAGCCACTATAACAATAAGGGTGATAATAACGGGGAATTTAAGTACTATGATAATAATGGAAATCTATATTTAATTGAAGAACATAGAGATGGAACCATTGTTAGAGTTACTTCCATTGACAAAAATGGAAATACCATTGCATCCTCTGGGAATGAAGAAGGCACTTTTAATTTTGTCACATATGCATGCGATGGTAAGAAAATTCTTTCTGGGAGTTTTATCTCAGGCAAAAGAGATGATAAATGGGAATGGTATTATAAAAGTGGAAATATAAAAAATGAAGCCTTTTATAAAAATGGAAAGTTAGAGGGTCAATATAAATCCTATTATAATAATGGCCAGTTACAAAACATTTATACTTATTCTGCGGGTGATTTAAATGGAATCTATCAATCTTTTTCTTCAAATGGTATAAAAACTACTGAGGGATATTATAAAAATGGCATAATTGATGGTCAGTGGAATTACTATTTAAACAATGGCAAGATTGATCAAAGTAATTATTATCATGACGGCAAACTTAATGGATGGCTAACAAATTATGACATTGAAGGTAAACCAATCCTAAAGATTAAATATTTAAATAATAAAATAACGACTGTTCAGAATTTTTCACCACAAGGAAATTTATTAAATGAATATAATTTGATTAAACAACCTGGTTACGAAATTCTGAGTGACACAAATTATATAATGGCAAAAGCAAATCTTGCCGGAGGTTTATATGATGGTTCATTTAACTGGTATTTTGCAAATGGTTCTTTAAGTTCTCAAAGATCCTTTGAAAACGATAAAAGATCGGGGGATTATAAATCATTTTATCCTAATGGTCAATTAAAAATCACAGGAAAATATATTAATGGAAGTAGATTTGGAAAATGGTTAAGCTATTATAACGACGGAGCATTACATGAAGAAATGTACTACTATGAAAACCAACTAGATTCCGTTTATACAACCTATTATGAAACGGGTGAAATAAAGATCCTTGAACATTACAAAAACGATATGTTAAACGGAGATGTTTTTCTTTATGACATGGATGGCGAACTATTAATTAAGAAGATTTATTCTGATGATGAATTTTATGCCTATCAATATAATAACAACAACTCTTTATGTGATACAGTTTTCATTGACAAGCCAATTTTTGAAGTAATTGCATATTTTAATAATGGTAAGAAAAGCTATGTACAGCAATTTAAAAACTATTTACCAGATGGGGAAAGAATAAAATATTTCACAAATGGATCAATAAGGCAGCTTAACCATTACAAAGATGGTTTGTTAGATGGTACTAGTGAAACATTCTTTATCAACGGAAAACCTCAAAAGAAAATTACCTATAAAAACGACCTTTTGGATGGAGATTACATCATTTATAATGTAAATGGTAAATTAAAACAATCAACCATATTTAAAATGGACAAGGAAAATGGTAAAATGATTGAGTATAATATGGATGGCAAGCCTATTAAAACAACAACATATTATTGTGGAAGAGTTATTGATTTCAAGAAAAACTAGTGTAAGAAATTAAATAGTCCGTTTAATGAATTATAAAACATATATAGTAAAAAGTATCCTAATAATAATACTTACAAACATCTTCATTTGTATTACTGCATCTGATGTAAAAAAGGATTATGCAGATTATCATGGTGTAATAAATCGATTAAAATATGAATACACCATTGACATAGTAGATGATTCTCTTGTTGTAACTCAAAAGAATACAAAAGAAGTAGAACTAACAAATCATAACTCAAAGGGATTTACAAAAGATTATATCTTTTTTAGCAGTTTCACATCTATATCAGATATCGAAGCATACTCATTAGTTCCAGCTGGTAATAATTTTACGAAATATAAGGTCGATCAATTCCAGGAAACTCATAGCACAGAAGGTGGTATATTTTATGACGACTCTAAAACTATACAGTTTTCATATCCTTCGTTAGAATCCGGTTCAAAAACATTTTTACAATATACTATTAACTATAAAAATCCGCGTTTTCTAAGAAGCTGCTACTTCCAGTCCTTCTTGCCTGTTGCACATTCAAAAGTTACCGTAAAAGTAAACCGAGATGTTGAACTAGGTTACAAACTATTCAATGAAAATGTAACTCCTATTTCTTTTAAAGAATACAAAAAAGGGAAATATAATTATTATGAATGGGAAGTTTCCAATGTTAAACCTTATCATTATCAATCAGGCAAATACTATTCTGTAAGTCATTTCAGTCCTCACATAGAGCTTTTTATTAAGCAAACGAATATAAATGGAAACACTAAAAAGTTTTTTGGAACCCCAGCCTTACTTTATAACTTTTACTATAATTTTATTAAAGATGTAAATAAGAAGATACCGGATGAATTAACCAACAAGGTACTTGAAATTACAAATGGATTAAACGACCAAGAAAAGGCAAAAGCAATTTATTATTGGATTCATCAAAACATTAAGTATGTTGCTTATGAACAAGGTTATGCAGGTTTTATTCCGGCCGAGGCCTCCGAGGTATTTAATAAACGTTATGGTGATTGTAAGGGCATGTCTAGTTTAATAAAAACTATGATGGATATCGCCGGATTACCAACTTATTATACATGGGTAGGTACAAGACACATTCCTTATATGTACGAAGAATTGCCTCTTCCTTCTACAGATAATCACATGATTGCGTCTAGATTAATTAAGGACTCACTGGTTATTTTTGATGGGACTTTTAAATATCTTGATTACGGAATCTACCCATATCATATTCAAGGTAAAGAAATACTGGTTGGTATTAGTCCGGATGAATTTAAGGTCATAAAAGTGCCAATTTCTCCAGCTAGTTATAGTGTCGTAGTCGATTCTACTAAAATACAAATGAAAGAGGATCAAATTATTGGGCAAGGTAAAGTATCATATACTGGTTTTGATAAAGTAGAACTTGCCTATACGATGGATGGAGTTAAACCTGACAATTATCTAAAAACCTATTCACGAATTTTCAATAAGGGCAATAATAAATTTAAAGTAACAAAAGAAAAATCTTTTAATCTATTCAAGTACGAAGTTCCTGCAGAGGTAGAATATGAGTTTGAAATAAATGATTACTGTAAATCATATAATGATGAAATATATATTAATCTGAATCTTGATAAGGTATATCAGGGTATGATTGTAGATACCTTAGGAACCATTGCCCCAATTCAAAATGATTTTTATTGCACGAAACGATTTGTAACTGAATTTGATATTCCTGATGGATATGAAGCTACCTACATTCCTGAAGATGGTTCATATAATGGAAAGGACTTTGGTTTTAATATAACCTACCATAAAAATAATAATACCATAATATTAGAAAATGAGTATACCTTAAACTTCTTCACATTATTAGAAGACAAAATTCCGGAATGGAACACAATGATTAAAATTCTAAATAAGAATTACAGAAAAACAATAGTCCTGAAAAAGATCCAATAGCTAAAAAAACAGAATTATATTAAAGACATATCAAAGCATTTAACAAAAATAAACCAATGAAACGAGCCATGAGAATCTATTGATCGACTAGATCAAACCTTTCTCCAACAATGAAATAATAAACAATGGCAAGTTCTATCTAACCTTAAAGAATAAATTATTATCATATGAAAAACATTATAACCCTCATCATTTTATTTTTTACGTTAACTACAAGTTACTCTCAAAGCCAAACCATTTCATGGGAAAAGAGTCCAAAATTTTCATCCATCCTCGAAGAGAATAAAAATGAAAATGTTATAGGCATATTTCTAAAAGAGAAATATGAATACATGTATTCAGAAGAAGGTGGTTTACAAATGATTCATACAATCCATAAAAAATACAGACTGAATAATGATGAAGCAATCAATCAATTCAATAAAATATCTGTTAGCTTAAGTGATGTAATTGAAGTAATTGATATTAAAGCAAGAACTGTAAAACCCGACGGAACAATTGTTGAATTTGATAAAAACAACATTAAAGAAATTAAAGACGAAGAGAATCAACACAGCTATAAAATTTTTGCAATTGATGGAATAGAAAAAGGAGATGATGTTGAATATATGGTAATCAGAAAGATGTACAGCAATAACTTTGGTCGTACATTTTTTCAATACTCATATCCTTTGCAATATGCATACTTTGAAATCACTTGTCCAAAAAATCTGATTTATGATGTAAAAGGATATAATGGCTTTCCCAATGCAGAATTTACTCAAATAGACGATAAACTAAATCAATTTAAATGTGAACAAGAGAATATCCCATTGATAAAAGGAGAAAAGTTCTCATATCTTGATCCACGAAAAGAACGTGTTGAATATAGATTAGACTATAATACTGCGATCAATCGTGCTCAACGCCTTACATGGGATGATGCTGCCATAAGGGTATATGAAACAATGTATCTTGATGTAGAAGAAAAGACCATTGACAAATGGATGGAACTAGCGCAAATAAATGGTTCCAGTGAATTAGAAAAGATAACTGCACTTGAACAGTTTATTAAAACAAATATTTATGTAGAAGATTTTAATGCACCTGAATTATCAAATCTGGAATTTATTTATGAAAATAAGGTAACAGGGAATCAAGGAATTGTAAAACTATATGCAAATTTATTAAAACGATTGGGAGTTAAACACAACTTGGTATTGACATCAGAGCGAGACAAGGTAAAATTTGATCCAGACTTTCAAAGCTGGAATTACCTAGATGAATATCTAATTTACTTTCCGAATTTAAACACCTACCTTGATCCCAAAATACACTCATATAGGATAGGTACAGTAAATAGTCAATTAACAGCTACTGACGGCCTGTTTGTTGTTCCTGTTCAAATTGGAGACTTTGAATCAGCCATCGGGAAAATCCAATATATTGAGCCTACCCCAGATTCTTTAAACTATGATAATATGGTTATTGACATTACCCTAAATCTGGACGACAATAAAACAAATATCATTACAGAAAGAGGTTTAAATGGATTGAGTGGTGGCTACATTGGTAACTTTATTAACTTAATGGATGCTGAGCAAAAGCAAAACACATTAAAAGAAATAACATCAACAAAAGCACCAAATCCAAAATATAAAGTTCTTGAGATCAGAAATTCTAGTGAAAAAGAAATTATAAAAAATTCTGACTTCATAATATATTCAGATCTGTCTACAGATGCTTTTTTAGAGAACGCTGGTAATAAACTGCTTTTCAATATCGGTGAAAGCATTGGGCCTCAAGTAGAAATGTATTTTGAAGAGAATAGAGATGCTGAGGCTGAAAACGATTGGAACAGAATGTACATTCGCGAAATTACTTTTCATGTACCTGAAGGTTACAAAATTATTAATCCGGAAGCATCTAAAATGAATATAGTGCAAGATAATGCCTTTGGTTTTATTTCAAACTATACTTATGAAAATAACACTTATAAGGTAGTAATTAAAGAGTATTACAAAAACATAATGGTTCGTGCAGACGAGTTTGATGGTTTTAAAAATGTTATTAATGCTGCCGCAGACTTTAACAAAGTGGTATTAGTTTTAGAGGAAGACTAATACCTTTTGTTAAAGGGTTATTTCTGATCTTGGAGTTTTTGTCGCTCAACTAATATCCATGCTGTTTCAAGAAGTAACATAACTTGCTTCACATGAAATTGGGAGTAATCGTTTGTTTTACTTCCTAACCAGAATAAAGAAACAACTCTATCTTTATCTATTACAGGTATTGTAATGGATTTATACATTAACTGCTCTTCAGTATTTCTTGTAAGAAAAGAGTATTTTGAATAGGGTTCATTAATAATAACAGCTTCTTTTAAACGAACAGCAGTACTCAAACAATCTAAATTATCAACATTATTACCTTCTTTATAATTTACAGAAAGCTTCATATCACCAGAGAAATTATTTAAAAGAAATAAGTTTTTATCTTCTTCAAAATGATAAACCGCACCAATGTCACTTTGGGTATAATCAATAATTTGTCTTAGAGTAAAATCTAACAAGTCATTAATTGACTTTGCATTGTAATGTACAATATTTTCAAGCCCAACAAATCGTTGATTTACTTTACGCAATTGGTATTCTGCCTCTACAGCTTTAGTTGTATCTATAATAATTACATGCAACATCTTTTTATGATCTACATCAATTAAACTTAAATAAACATCAACGTTTCTTAATTCGCCTGATTTTAATCTATGTTGAGTACTTAAATAATTTTTCCCTGTATCTAGTGCAGTTCTAATTTTCAACCTCAACTCATCAAAAGAAAGAATACTAATATCTAGTCCTGTTAACTTTAAAAACTCAGATTTTGAATATCCATAAAACTGAATGGCCGAATCATTTACATCAACAATATTTAGAGTTGATGGGTTAACCAAAAACATTGCAGTTCTACTTTTGTCAAATATGGTTTTAAAGCGCTTTTCACTCTCTATAACTTTAAGTTCTGCTTCCTTACGTTTAGTAATATCTAAATGTATTCCACACATTCTTAATGGCTTTCCTAAACCCGTCCATTCCATTATATCCCCACGTGCGTGAACCCATATATAATTACCATCTCTATGCTTTTGCCTGTATTCAACATCATAATAATCAGCTTCCCTACTAAAAACCTTTCCTAATGTTGAACTAATTCTAATAACGTCATCCTGATGGAGCGATTCCATCCATTGGCGATATGTCAAAGCACCAATCTCATCACCTTTATATCCAATAATATTTGCCCATCTTTCATTTACCGTAATTGCATCATTCTCAATATCCCAATCCCAGGTACCAGCTTTGGTTCCCTCTAATACATAACTAATTCTTTCACGCTCATTCATTAATTCCTTCTCAGCCTGAAGGGTTTCAGTTATATCTTTAAAAATGGCACCAAAAAATCCTTTTTTAGGACAAAATACATGAACATCATAGGATTTTCCCAACTTAGAAGAATGATCGAGGAAGTAATCTGATTCGCCTGTCAATGCAACTTTTCCATACCTATCTAACCAATTGAGCTTAATTCCGTGAAATAATTCACTTGCTTTTTTCCCAACTAAATCTTCATATTTTAAACCTACATTATTTAAAAACACAGGATTAACATCTCTATATATAAAATCTACAGGTTCATTATTTTCATTAGTTATAATCTCATGGAATGCAAAAGCTTCATTAATATTGTTAAACAGCAGCCTATACTTTTCTTCACTCTCAATTAATTGCAGATTCTTTACCTCTATTGATTTTAAATTACCCCTTAACTTATCATCAATCTCCTGTAAATCGGTATTTTTTTGTAATAGTTCCTCAGTAATTGTTTTGTATTCTTCATAGAGAGAAAGATTTTCCTCTATTTGAGATTTCAAATTCTGTTCATATAAATATCTTGGAGTTAGATCCTCATGAGTTCCTATAATACGATACCCCAACCCATTTTTATCCCTCATCATTAATCCCTTAGACAAAACATGAATTAGTTTACCACTTTTATGTTTCATTCTAAACTCGATGCAATATTCATCTCGTTCTCCTTTTACAAATTGATCAATTGCCTTTAATACACGTTCTATATCTTCCTCATAAACATGACTTTTCCATGCATCAAAAGAATCTTTTATCTCATCTTCTTCATAACCAATCATTTTCTTCCACATAGAAGAAAAATATACTTTATTAGTTATTAGATTCCAATCCCAAATGCCATTATTGGTGACTTGAACAGCTAACCTAAATCGTTCTTCACTGATTTCAAAAGCCTCATTTTTAATGGATAACTCCTCAAGATTCGCTCTTAGTTCTTCTTCTGCAGCTAATAGATCATTATTCTTTTGAAATAATTCCTTATTTAACGTTTTATATTCCTCGTTTAAAGAAATATATTCTTCTGTTAAGATCTTATATTCATGAACCTGATCTTTTAAACTTGATTGTGTTTTTCTTCGTTTATTATTGCTAATAATTAACAAAATAATGACAAATGATTGCGATAACAGAAAGCAAAGAACCAATATAATTTCTTTTCTATACCTACTAAAAATGCTAATTGGTTTATTGATAATAATAGTTCCTGTTGGTAATTGATTTGTATCCACATTAAAATTCTGCAATTCCTTATAGTCAAATTCATAGTAATTTGGACTTTCATCCAGAACCTTAATTTTACTTACTGCCTCTCCATTCAACAACCTGGATACTATAAAAGCAGCCCTTTTCCCTTGTTCATAATGGGAAACTAGTTTACCTCCTATTACACCTTTTCCCATCCCGTGTTGAAATAAATGAAACAATGGTGCTTGAAGATTCTTCTTTATTAGATTTAAACTACAGTAAAAATCCATAGACTCTCCATTATAATCTTTTAAAGCAGAAAGTAATAATACAGGTGAATTAACTTCAACTTTTTTTAATTCTTCACCAAGTTCTTTAAATGAACAATTTTCAAGCGAAATATCAACAACCTCAACATAAGATCTTTCTTGCATTATTTCATGAAAATACTTTAAATCTATTTTACCGGTTTTTGTATTATCAGAAATTACGTATATCTTATTATTTGTTGGAAAAAGCTCCAACATTAACTTTATGGTTTCTTTCATAGAGACCTCTTCAACTATTCCAGTAACATTGGGATTAGTGTTCATTACTAGTGCTTTTGCAATATCATTTACACCCAAAAAAACAATTGGAATATTTTTAAAAAGAGTACTTTGTTTTGACAACACAAAATCAAGAGCGTTATCATCACTTACAATAACTGCTTTACAATTATTATTATTATTAAGCTTAAATTCTAATAACTCGGAATATAGATTATATACAGTAGAATCATTAAATCTTTTACTGTCTAATGACTCAACATCCAAACTAACGTCCATTGAATCCAGTACAGATTTAATACCATTAATTTGTTCAAAATAAGTAGGAAAACTAGAATTATATGAACTTATTAATAATACTCTTTCATTTGCAAGGGAATTTATTTGAAACAAAAGAACAATTACTGTCCAAAATATATTTTTAACAGCTTTATTTTTAAACATATACTTTTACTTATTAAGTATATTCATATTAAAATATCAGGTTTATTTAATAAGGGGTAATTTAATGATCGTTCTGGTACCTTTTTCATCGGTTCTATTTCCCAGTTCTAACTCCCCTTTATGAAGTATTATAATAATTCTTGCTAAATATAATTCAATAGCATGATTTCTTTCAAACTGATAATTTTGATTTTTCACAGAATTAAAAAAGTGCTTTAATTCTAACCCTGAGTATTGGCTACCTGTATCATTAATTTCTATCAAAACATTTTCCTCTTCCTCTGAAATATCTACCGAAATAGCACCTTCTTTTGTATATATCAAAGAACATTCTAACAACGAACTTATTGCAATACTAACTAACGTTTGATCAATAAATACATTTGCATTTGTAATATGATTTGTAATTTTTAATGCTATACTTTTTGCTTTACATTTAGGTTGGATACTATTTACTTGTGATCTAACCAAGGGAATCAAATCCAAATCGCTACAACTTAATTGCGATTCTCCTTTTAATTGAAGACTTGATATTTGTAAAGCTGCATATGAATATTTCTCAAGATTATTTACAGATGTTTCCAGTAAAGCTAAAATTTCTTTAACCTGATCATCATGTTGAAAGGCATTTAATAAATTAATTGATCCTATTATACCATTTAAAGGAGTTCTCAATTCATGACTTATTGTATTTAAAAAATCATTCTTTGCAATATCTAATTTTTTTAACTCTTCGTATGCTTTTATCAAGCTATTGTTTGCATCGATAAGTTCTTCTGTTTTCTTCTGAACTTCAGACTGAAGCCAACCGTTTAAATCAAGAAGCTTTTCTCTTGACTCTTTCAATTCAATATGGGTTTTTAACCTGACTAAAAGCTCTTGTTGATTAAATGGTTTAGTTATATAATCTACTCCACCTTTTGTAAAACCATCTGTAATACTTTCAATATCATGTCTGGCAGTAAGAAAAATTATTGGAATATTAGCGTTTCTGGTATCCCTTTTAATAAGCTCGCAAGTAGTAAAACCGTCCATCTCAGGCATCATCACATCTAAAAGAATCGCATCAAATGAATTGCTTTCTAACCACTTTATGGCTGTACTCCCATTTAAGGCAACTTCAACCAAATAATTATTTTCTGTTAAAAGGGCTGCTACTACTTGTAAGTTTTTAGGATTATCATCAACAACTAAAATTTTATTCATAATTATAATTTGATAAGGCTTATAGTATAGAGTTAATATTAAAGTTCTAAATTTTGAATATATACTTTGAAATTACGAATTAACTTTTGAATTATTTCAAAATCAAAAGATTTTATTGCAGTATTTAGTTTTCCGTTAAATTCTCTAAGATCTTTCCATTCTGTATATTCCAAAATTTGTTCTATTTCTTTTGTAAAAATATTAAGTTTCTCCATTGAGAGTATTTCCATTAGATCATTCCAGATAGGAATAATCTTACTTTCAAATATGTTTTTTACATATATCAGTTCCTCATCCGTGAAAGTTAAATTGTCGATAAATTCTTCATAATTGTCTTGACTTACACTTATTGGAGAAAAATATTTTGACATTTCAAGAACCAAATCTTTCTCAATTATTGGTGTGGTTATGAAACCAGAGAAGCCATTCATTAGGGCATCAGACATAAATTTATCCTTACTTTTTCCTGAAACAGCAATAACAGGAAGAGAAGATAATGGCTTAATTTTTCTTATTTTCTTTATAGTTTCAAAACTATATTTTTCCTCAATATCAAGATTCATAACTACCATTTCCAACTCCTCATTAATGTATTCTGCAACCTCATCTCCAGTAGAAGCAACATGACAACTAAATCCAAGACTTTTAAATATTTCTAAAAGTACTTCTCGATTAGATTTAATTGAATCAGCGATTAATATTTGTTCATTATTAAATAAGAAATTTTTATTCTCAATTAGATCTGTATCTTCTTCAGTCCCAATAATAGCAGATGATTTTACGTTAGGAATAGATATAGAAAAACTACTTCCCTTTCCTACTTCAGATGCCAATGAAATACTTCCTCCCATCATGTGAACCAGATTTTGTACAATTGATAAACCCAAACCTGTTCCATGATAACGTTTCTCATTTGCATTTTTTTCCTGAACAAAAGGTTCAAATATTTTCTTTTTCTTATCATTAGGAACCCCAATTCCTGTATCTGAAACTGAAAAAGACAAAATTCCATCACCGCTAGTTTCATGTATTGAAAAGTTATATTCAATAGTAACACAGCCTTTGTCTGTAAACTTCAGGGCATTATTAACGAGGTTTAATAAAATCTGACGTAACTTTAATGCATCAATTGTTATAGACTTAGGAAAATAATCAGAGGCTTTAATCTCAATATCCACTTTCTTCTCTCTTGCCAACAAATAGAAAGTCTGTTTTATTTCATTTACAAGCAGTCTAAAGTCTGTACTTTCCATATTAATAATCATCTTTCCTGCTTCAATCTTCTCAAAATCCAATAAATCATTAATCAGATCCAGCAATACTTTACCACTTGATTTAATTGATTTAAGGTAACCGTCAAAAGGAGGTTCAATAACATGCTTGCTTAGTAATTCCGTAAAGCCAATTATTGCATTCATTGGTGTTCGAATCTCATGCGACATATTGGCAAGGAAAGTTGATTTAGCGGCACTTGCTCTTAAACTTCTATTTCTTTCGAGCATTAGGTCGTACAACAAATCTTTTGTTGCAGTTACATCCTTAATAACTCCTGAAATTTTTACAGGTTTATTATTTGAATCAAAATCAGCTATCTGACCTGCATAATTTATCCAGATATATTCATTCTTTGCATTTAATAATCTGCACTCAAAGTCAATCTTATGAGTAGGTCCTTTGGCAAATGCCTCTCTAACCATAATAATATCATCAGGATGAAACCGGGAAATAACCCAATCTAGATCGATGTAATTATCATCTAAATCGTAACCAGTAATATTCCTAAATACTTTATTAGTCTTAAATTTTTGCTGAGCAATGGTATAATCAAAAAAACCTATATTTGCAGCATCCATGCTAAACTCTAGCATTTCTTTGAGCGAAAGTATTTCATTTTCTTGTGAAACTCTGTCGGAGATGTCTATTCTAATTTCAGCTACATTCCAATTGTGTATATCCACTTGAAATGGAAAAGCAATGACTTGATATGTTTTATCTTCAATTTTATCAACGTAAGTTCGCTTGTTTTTCTCCTTTCTCAAACGAGGACAATTATCACATTCACTTTTACGATTTGCAAAATACTCATAACACTTCTCCTTTAAAGAGGTTATATCTTTATGGCTATGAAAAACAATATTACATTTACTATCAACAATACTTAAAACCGTATTTGTAGCGTTTAATATATATTTTAATTGGCTATTAAGAGCTGATAAATTTTGCTCGCTTTGTTTTGATTGGGTAATGTTTATCATTACTCCAAATAATTCTTTTGTATTACCCTTTTTATCTTGAATTACTTTAACAATATCCTTTATCCAAGCAATTTCCCCATTCTTTTTCACAATTCGATATTCCAGAGCATGATCATCTCCTTGCAAACTCTTATTTATGCAGAATTTAACTACCTTTTCTCTATCATCATTAAAAATGGCCTCTGTCCAAGCGTCAAGTGTAGGCCAATCATTAAGATTATATCCTAGAATATTAGAAGCCTGTTCTCCAATATAGGTAAACTTTTTTGTTAAAAAATCTAGTCTCCAAGGAACACCATTTATTGATCTTAGGAAGAAGTTTAATGCAGAATCCTGATTTATTCCAGAACCATTAATTGTTGCATTTTCAAGGCTAAACAATTTAATTTGATTAGTAATTGATTGAGAAAAAACCTTAACGTCCTGCTCTGTTTCGTAATTATATGCATTTATTTTATCACTAAGCAAAATTATAGCTCCCCAAACTATATTATCTGTATAATTAATTGGAATAGACATCAATGATTTAAAATCATATTTTAGTATATCATTAGAGTTAATAACCTTAATTCCCTTTGATAACCTATCCAACCCAAACTCACTAATATCAACAGATTTATTTACGTCATAATCAAATCCATAATTATCTGTTGAGGCAATAATTTTAGCTTCAGAATTTTGTATCTCCACCATAAAAACAACTGAACTAAAAGTCAGTTGTTTTATCTGATACACCTGACGGTTCCAGATATTATACAATTTCTCATTCATAGTTCAGAAGGTTTGTTTTCTATAATTCTACAATCTTATTCTTTATCGCATACATTACTAAACTTGCACTGTTTCTACAATTGGTTTTTGATAAAAGATTACTACGATGTCCTTTTACCGTTTGAGCACTTATAAAAAGCTTTTCCGCAATTTCATCATTGGTAAGACCATTACAGATTTCTACTAAAACCTCTTTTTCACGTGTCGACAATAAGCTATCCACTTCGTTTTTTACATCTGCCGGTTTTGCTAAATTACTAATAATCCTTCTTAATAATTCATTTGAAAAATATGAGTCGCCATCAATAACCGAATAGATAGCCCTTTCTATTTCCTTAATACCACTATCCTTTAAAAGAAAACCTTTTACTCCTGCTTCTATCATTTTATAATAGTAATCTTCATCCCCATTCATGGATAATGCCATAACTTTTAATTCCGGATCTCTTTCAATTGCCAGCTTTGTAGCTTCTATTCCATTCATTACAGGCATTGAAATATCCATAAGAACAAGATCTACATCCAAACTTTCTATTTTATTAAGAAAATCTTTACCATTACTAGACTCTCCTACAACATCCCCAATACCCTCAACTTCTATTAAGTTTCTTAATCCCTCTCTAAATATTAAATGATCGTCAACAAGAAATAATTTAGCTTTAGCCATAACAAAACAATTTTATTGAGTTTTTTTAATTTGCACTTAATTTTATATGAACTTTTGTTCCTTTTCCAGGTTTTGAATCTATATTATACAAACCACCTAAAGACTGAACTCGGGTACTAAGATTCATTAATCCAGCACCTTTCCCTGACTTTAATTTTTCCACTACATCAAAGCCTTTACCGTCATCATAATATAGTATTTCAATATCCTTATTATCTTCAATCTGAATATTTACTCTCTTTGCCTCAGAATGTTTAATAGAATTATTTATCAACTCACATATCAATCGATAAATTGTAATTTCTATATGTTCATCCAGCCGTTTATTAAGTTTATTATTATATATAAAGTTAATATCTGATACGTTGCGTATACGATTTATAAAGGTTTTTAATGCCGCACCAAGTCCAAAACTATTGAGTGTATTAGGACTTAAATTATTAGAAATCTCCCTAATGCTGGCTACTGTTTCCTCCAGCGTTTCTTCCATTTTTGAAATAATAATACCTTTATCCATCTTTGACTCTGGTTTATTAAACCATTGTAAATAAAGTTTAGTCGTACTCAATAAAGGACCAATACCGTCATGCAATTCCTGAGCAAATCGTCTTCGTTCCTTTTCCTCGGTTTGAATTATAGTTTGAATTACTTTTTGCTCCATTTCTTTTTTAACTGAAATATCTCTTAAAGTAATTCTTATACACTCTTCTCCTTTATAGTTTAATGTATATCCTTTTAACTCATGATATTTAATTCTGTTTCTGTCTCCTAAATCTATAAAAACTTCTAAAGTTGAATTGGTATTATTATTTACACTCAAAATATAATTCCTCAGATTAATAGGACTATCAGAATATACTAATTCGAAAATACTACTGTATTTACATTCTTTGTTTTTTTTGCAACAGAATTGCTGAGCACTATGATTTGCAAGAAGTATACTTCCATCCTTTTGAATAATAAAACTTGGATCAGGACTGGAATTAAAAATGTTTCTAAACTTTTCCTCTTCATTTTTAAGTTCTTGAAGCAAATTAACAAGCTCAATATTTTTAGCTTTCAAATCAGTTACTAAACTCTCATTCCTTTTTGATAAATTATATTGATCTAGTGCATTCTTAATTACAACAATCAATTTTTTTGGATCAATCGGTTTTGGCAAATAATTGAATATTCTACCTCTATTTATAGCATCAGAAAGCTTTTCATTATCAATATAGTCAGTCAGTAACATTCTTTTTATATGAGGATATGAATGTTCTACTTTTTCATAAAAATCAACTATATCCCCGTCTGTATTAATAATATCTGAGATAATAAGTTTAATTTCAAACCTTTCAATCAATTTTTTTGCATCCTTAATTTTCTGGGAGTATAAAACTTGAAACTCTTGATTTCTGAATATTAATGAAAATAACTTTGTATTATCAGGATCCTTCTCAATTACTAAGATAATATCTTTGATAGGTTTTTGCATATAATTAAATGAAATGTAATATAAATAAGAACCAAGTCTTATCCCTACGCTAAACTTATAATTTAGTTCCGTATTATAAACTACCTATCCGAAAAATGGTACCTTTTCTGATACAAATAACCCAAAAGTAGTATATACTCTAACCCTTTAATTATATTAGCAAAAATCCATACATTTCAATAAACGACTGATTTTAATAGAATTAAGTTTGATATTTAACATATTACTAATTTATTAATGTTATAGTACTTTTAATAAGAAAATGAATTTACAGTAATTTTGTATGATATCCAATACCCTTTTTACATCAACATAAACAGTTCTAATGCATCACGGAACTTACAATAGAGCCTTGTACTTTTGATATCATTCAGAACGAATTAAATAAACTTTAATATTATGGATGCTCAATCAAAAGAATCATACTTACTGTTTCGTCTTCAAGAGGAGTTATTTGCAGTAAGCGTTCACAAAGTTTTAGAAATTATTGAAACGGGAGAAGAACATAGTATTACGCATTTACCCAAAGCTCCTGATTCAATTACCGGCGTAGTAAACTTTAGGGGAAATGTAATTCCCGTTGTTAACACTCGAATAAAATTTGATTTAGAAGACTATAATGAAAATGAAAAGTTTGTAATAATTGTATTAAGTCTAAAAATCAACAACCAAGAACAAACAATTGGAGCTCAATCTGATAAAGTTGTGGATGTTATAGAAATAGTTGAAAATGAAATCAAACCGGTTCCTGAGGTAAGCCAAAGTTATAATTCGGATTACATAAATGGTGTTATACACAGAAATGGCAAATTTATCATGCTCCTAAATCTTGAAAACGTGATGGCAACGCAAGAAATTATTGAACTAAAAAAACTGTCATCGGAAGTTCAGGAAAATATTGAGACAGAAACTGTACAATCATAAACACTAACAACAGAATTATTATGAAATGGAATGATTTAAAGCTTAGTAAAAAGTTTGGAGCCGCTTTTGGCGCCATAATAGCTGTTATGATAATTACTGCTTCCTGGTCGTTATTAGGTATAGGAGATATTTTAACTGATGCAGAAGAAGTTATTGATGGAAATAAGTTAAGAGCTGAACTAGAGAATAAATACATTGACCATTTATTATGGGCCAACAATGTAAACAAACTTTTAACTGATGAAAATGTAACAGAACTTAATGTACAAACAGATCATCATAAATGTGCTTTTGGACAATGGTATTATGGAGAAGGAAGAAAAAATGCAGAGGAACTAGCTCCTGCCCTAAAACCATTATTGGATAAAATAGAAAGCCCGCATGAAAAACTTCACAAATCTGCTATTAAAATCAATGATGTTTTTACTCAAATTGATTGGGCAATTGTATTAAAACTTAAGCAAGCAGAAATTGATCATGAGAACTGGTTAGGAAAAGTAAAAGATGATGTATTTCTTACCTCAAAGAAATCAATTGACGTTATTAAAGATCCTACATTATGTAATTTTGGTAAATGGTTAAAATCTGATGTAGTAATAAAATTAAAATCAGATCATCCTGAAACTAATACTTACTTTACTGAATTACAAAATGCACATGACGCACTACACCTAAGCGTAAGTGACATTGATAAACTATTACTGAATAGTAACAGAACAACAGCTCAAAGATATTTCAAAAACAATCTCAATGTTAAGGCAGAAACAGTTCAATCTAAACTACATAATCTAGAAAATTGGTTTGAAGCAGAACTTCAGGGTATGAATAATGCAAACCAAATATTTCAAAATGAAACAATGGTTTACCTTCATGATGTAGGAAATATTTTTGGAGATTTAATTAAAAGCTCAGAAGACCATATATTAACAGATGAAGTAATGGTTGAGCAAGCTCAAAAAACAAGAGCTGGTGTTATTACATTTATCATTATAGCAGCAGTTTTAGCAATAATTCTTTCTGTTTTTATAACCAGAAATCTTCTTGGACCAATTAATAAATCTGTACAATTTGCAAATCAAGTAGCAAAAGGCGACCTAACAAGTACTATCAACGTAAATCAAAAAGACGAAATTGGTATTCTTGCACATTCATTACGTCAAATGGTAGATAGAATACAAGAAATTGTTAGTGATATTAAAAGTGGAGCAGACAATATTGCTGGAGCAAGTCAACAATTAAGTTCAGGTGCTCAACAAATTTCATCAGGTGTTAGTGAACAAGCTGCTGCTGCAGAAGAGGTATCTTCCTCTATGGAAGAAATGGCAGCTAATATTCAGCAAAACACAGAAAACGCCATTAAAACAATGGACATATCGGGTAAATCATCTAACTCAGCAGAACAAGTAGCTGTTGCATCAGAAGACAGTATGAAAGCTGTTAGAGATATTTTTGCCAAAATAAATGTTGTTGTAGAGATAGCTGAAAAAACGGATTTATTAGCCATTAATGCTGCAGTTGAAGCTGCAAGAGCTGGTGATCAGGGACGTGGTTTTGCAGTTGTTGCTGCAGAGGTTCGCAAACTGGCTGAGAGAAGTCAAATTGCAGCAAGCGAAATTGTTAGTCTTGCCGAAAAAGGTCTAAAAATGACAGAAGAATCGAATCAGATGCTGAAATCCATAGTTCCAGATATTCAAGAGACTTCTCGTTTAGTAGAAGAAATTGCTTCTGCAAGTAGAGAACAAGAATCAGGTGTTAACCAGGTAAATATGGCAATTCAACAACTGAGTCAGGTAACACAACAAAATGCTTCATCTTCAGAAGAAATGGCAAGTAGTTCAGAAGAAATGGCTGCACAGGCTGCTGATCTTGAGAATATAACCAGGTTCTTTAAAATAGATGAAGTAAATAACAATAGCTGGCAAAAAAAGAAAACCTCGACATATAGCTCGTTTAAAGGATTAACAAAGACTAATCACAATGGAAACGGATCCAGTAAAAATAAAAAGGATGTTATTCCAAATATTAGCTTTGAAAACTTTGAATCTGATATGACAGGTTATGAAGCAATGTAATTAATAAACAATTTTTCCACAAACACTATTACTTAGTTTTCCTTTCAGAGAAATGCTTAACGAAGCATTTCTCTGTAAAAAAATCTAATAAAACGAATCTGAGTATGAGCGTAAATGATATCTCAAAATTTAAGACTCTATTTATAGAGGAAGCAACCAACTTACTTAACTCAATGGAAAGTATTATTCTTCAATTGGAAGAAAATCCTAAAAACATGGAGTTAATTCAAGAGGTTTTTAGGGTAATGCATACCATTAAAGGAGTTAGTGGCATGTATGGTTATAAGGCTATGAGTGAACTGACTCATAATGCTGAGAACATTTACGATTTAATACGTAATGATTCGATGGAACTTACTCAGGAAATTCTGGATCAAACCTTAATTATTGTCGATCAACTATTTGCTCTTATTAAAGATGAAAACTTTGAGATAAAAGAGAATCAGGAAAAACAAGCGAAATTATTCGATTGGTGTGATAATGTTATTAAACAGTCTAAAAACGAATCAAAAAAATCCTATATAAAGAAAAAGGTAAATGAGGATGGTTTAGTTACATATAATATCATATTCCATACCCATCAGAGTATAATTGACAGAAGAATCAATGTTTTTTATACAATAAAAGACTTATCCGAAATTGGTGAAATAAGATCTATAAATGCTTTGCCAGTAGACGGTGAAGACGAAGAAAGATGGAGCATCTTTGTTGTTGGAAATTTCACTCAAATGGATATTGAGGATGCCTTAATGTTTGTATTTGAGTATTGTATTATAAGAAAAGTAGCAGATTTTGATATCTTCAATGCTGATGAAATGGATCAAAATCAACAAGAGTTGATTCTTGAAGAAGAATTACATTTATCAAAATCTACATCTGAAGAAACATTAATCATCAAAGAGGAGACACCCAAAACTAGTAGCAATAAACTAAATAATACAGAATCTATGATTGCCTCGATCAGGCAAAATATGAATAGAATTTCTGTTGATTCTGAAAAACTTGATTACTTAATGTATTTAGTAAGCGAGTTTATAACTACATCATCTCAGTTAAATTTGTCAAGTAAAGAAAAAGGTTTTGAATCGATTCGTCCTCAGATTGAAAAACTTGATCGTTTATCTAAACAATTCAGAAACAATGCCCTTGAAATAAGACTAATTCCAATTAGAGATATGGTACCAAAATTCAATAGATTAGTCAGAGATATTTCTAACAATCTGGGTAAAGAAATTGAATTTGTAACAGAAGGCATGGAAACTGAACTAGATAAAAGCTCCATAGACATGGTTGCAGAACCCCTTGTTCATATGCTCCGCAATGCTTTAGATCATGGAATTGAGCAGCCTGAAGATAGACTTTCAATTGGTAAAGAAGCTAAAGGAACAATTAAATTAAAAGCATATAACTCAGGAAATAATATTTTCATTGAGGTTTCCGACGATGGGAAAGGTCTTAATAGAGATACTATTATAAAGAAGGCTATTTCAAAAGGACTAATTAGTAATGGAGAACACTTGTCTGATAAAGATATCTTTAAACTTATTTGTGAACCTGGGTTTTCAACAGCTTCAGAAGTAACATCTATATCCGGAAGAGGAGTCGGAATGGATGTAGTTAAACAAAAGATTGCCGAAATGAGAGGTGAATTAGATATTTCAAGTGTTGCTGGTCAGGGAACAACTTTTACGATTAAGCTTCAACAATCTATTGCTATTTTAGATACTTTACTTGTTCGTACAGGCAAAATGAAATTTTTACTTCCTCTATCAGACGTTGAGATTTGTTCTCAAATGCAATATGAAAACGTTGAAAAAAGATTAAAACACGCAACCGTTGATTTTGAGGAAGAACTTATTCCATTCGTATCTTTAAGAAACTTATTTGACATTAAAGAGGACCAAAATAAAATGGCGAAAATGATAATGATAAAGAAAAACAACAGTAAGTTTGCCATTTTTGCTGATGAAATATTGGGCCAACATCAGGCAGTGTTAAAACCAATGGGTGAATTAGTTAAAAGCCATGAAGAAATTTCGGCAGCGAGTGTTTTAGGTAATGGTGAAGTAGCCTTTTTACTAGATACAAATAACATTAATCAAAATTTATATTCAAAAGCGATATAAAAAATATAACATTTAAGTAGGTTTTTGCGTAATAGATAATAAACGTTTAACTTTATATGCAAGAATCTTTCGATTTTAATATGATTAATGAATCTAAAGAAATAGCAGGAACAGTTGATTTCTTTATTTATAAAGTATCTGATGATTCAATTCAGATTTCATCTACGATGAAAAATGTATTGGGATTAAAATGTAATGACCCTTGTTACTTATCAAACATTAAATCCTTGATTATAGGAGTAGATATTCCTGTGTTTATACAACAGTTTGAAAAATGGTTGAATGGGGATACATCAAACATTATTCAGATTAGATTAGTAGATTCTGAAAATCAAATAAGAACAATTCAACTAAAAGGACATTTACGATTTGATCATAATCAAAACGTTAAATCTGTTTATGGAGCATTTTTTGATATTAGTTATTTAGGAAACTAATATTGGTTCCACATGGAACGGAAGCTTTGTGTATATTTTCAAAACTATATAAAGATCGAATAACAGATAGTTCCAATCGTAAAATAGATTAACATTCCTAAAATATCATTCAATGTTGTAACAAAGGGTCCTGTTGCAACCGCAGGATCAATATTTACTCTCTTTAAAGCCAATGGGATAAATGTTCCAAACAACGATGCGATAATTATTACAGAGAACATAGCCAGGGAAACTGTATAAGTTAAAGCCTGATCAGCACCTTTGATTAAATTAAATGTAAAAATTACTGTAGATAGTACTGCAGCATTTAAAGCTCCAACTGCTAATTCTTTGAATAACTTTCCCCACGTTGAATGCAAACTACTACTTCCTGTTGCTAAAGACTGCACGATAATAGCGGATGACTGCATTCCTGTATTACCTCCCATAGCAGCAATCAAACCCATAAAAAAGGAAATCTGTGGATTTAATCCAATTAGTCCTTCATACTGACTAACAACCATTGAAGATAAAATACCTCCCATTAATCCAATAAACAACCATGGCATACGAGCTCTTGTATGTGTCCACACGCTATCGGATGATTCCACATCATCGGTAATACCAGATGCCAACTGATAATCTTTACCTGCTTCTTCACGAATAACATCCACTACATCATCAATGGTTATTCGCCCTAATAAACGACCAATACTATCAACAACAGGTAAAGCCACAAGGTCATATTTTTCCATAATTGAACTTACCTCTTCTGCAGGAACGTTGGCATTTACAGAAATGACATTATCATTATATATTTCTTTTACAGTTCTAGTTGTGGGACTTAACAATAATCGTTTTAGGGAAAGTGTACCTTTTAATATCCCATCATTATCAACTACATATACATAATAAACCTCATCAAGTTCTTCTCCTTGCTGACGTATACTTCTAATGCAAATGGGTAAATTCCAGGATTCTTTAACTTTAATGAGTTCTTTTCCCATTAAACCTCCGGCAGTATCTTCGTCATAGTTAAGTAAGTCAGCAATATCTCCTGCCGATTTAATATCATCCATGAATGATAATACCTCCTGCTGCCTATCCTCCTCCATCTCACCAAGAACGTCGGCAGCGTCATCGGAATCCATCTTATCGATATAGCGTTTGGCAATTACTTCACTTGGTAATGCACTTAATAAACGCTTACGTTCATCTTCATATAATTCCGTAATTACATCTGCAGCAGTTTCATCATCAGCAATTAAATAAAGATACTTTGCCTCTTCAAGGTCTAACTCTCTGTATAAATCAGCAATATCAGCAGGATGCAGATCTTGTATATCTTCCAAAATCCGAATCTCATCCTTAATTTCAATTTTTTGCTTTATTTGGTCAACAAATTCACGAGTTAATTTGAATTCTGCCATAACTGCTACTGCTTTTTCTATATTAAATGAATGATTTTAATAAATCATTCTAATTTATTGGTTCTTTTCTATAAAATTTGTTAGTTCAACAAATTCACTAACGGAAAGTTGTTCTGGTCGTTTTGTAAATAATGAACATTCACTAATTGTATCTCTATTAAAAGGAATTACTTTTAAAGAATTACTTAATGTTTTTCTTCGTTGATTAAAACCTGCCTTAACAATTCTAAAAAATAACTTTTCATCACAATCCAGTTTTTTAACATCATTACGAATAAGTCTTATAACACCAGATTTAACTTTAGGAGGCGGATTAAAAACATGCTCTGGTACAGTAAATAAATACTCAACGTTATAATAAGCTTGTAGAAATACACTTAAAATACCATATACTTTGCTTCCCGGAAGACATGCTAATCGTTCTGCAACTTCCTTTTGAAGCATACCCACAACCTGCGGAATTTTATCTTTATAATCTAATACTTTAAAAAATATTTGACTTGATATATTATAAGGGAAGTTTCCAATAATATTGAAATTACTAGTATTAACCTCGTTTAGATCCATTTTTAAAAAATCACCGGATATTATTCTTCCTTGTAATTTCGGATAATTTTCTTCTAAATATTCAACAGATTCTGAATCCAATTCAACTACCTGCAAATCTAACCCCTCTTTATCAATTAAATATTTTGTAAGTACCCCCATGCCAGGGCCAATCTCTAACACACTAACATTTAATTCAGTAAGACTATCAACTATTCTCTGAGCTATCTTTTCATCTGTAAGAAAATGTTGACCCAAATGTTTTTTCGCTTTTACATTTTTCATTGGCTTATTTTTAGAAAGCAGCAGGAAGTTTTAGTTGGTGATTTAAACAAAATCAGGATGTAAATTAATTATTTTTAACATTTACCACAGGTGATTTTGCACTACCAAATAATCTTTTTAAAATTGCACTCTCAAATCCTGCCGCAAAGGTAAAATATTATTACTAAAAATTCTTAGATAATTTAAAGGCAGACATAAAACTAAAAACGACACTTTGAAAAGGTATTTAATTTCTATAACAAAATTCCTAATTTATCTTTCTATAGGTGGATTTCTAATGTGGTATGTTTATAGAAATTTTGATATGTCTGAGATTAGAAACACACTACAAAGTGGAGTAAATTACTGGTGGATACTTTTATCTATGATCGCAGGTCTGGCAAGTCATTTCAGCAGGACAATAAGATGGCAAATGCTTATAGAACCTATTGAAAAAAAAACAAGAATTGCAAATACATTTTTCGCGGTAATGGTTGGCTACTTTGCTAATCTGTTAATTCCAAGAATGGGTGAGATATCACGCTGTGGTGTTCTAAGTAAATATGAAAAAATATCTGTAACACGATTAATTGGTACCGTAGTAGTAGAAAGACTTATAGATGTCATCATGCTAGTAATAAGTCTATTATTAGTCTTATCATTACAATTTAATATCGTAAAGAACTTTTTATCTAAAAATACAGATATTACAAGTATTACTAAGATTTTCACTTCCGTTTGGACTTATGCTTTTATTGCTTCACTAATCTTATTATTCAGAATTTTCAAAAAACGGTTTGCACGTACCTCCCCATATATGAAACTAAAAGGTCTATGGAGTAAATTTTCTGAGGGCTTTTTAGCCATTAAAAGCATTAAAAATAAATGGTTATTTCTATTACATACATTATTTATTTGGGTAATGTATTTCTTTATGATTTACTTATGCTTTTTCGGTTTTAAATTTACTTTACATCTGTCTCCTTTAGCAGGATTAGCAACATTTGTTTTAGGAAGTCTGGGTATGGTGGCCCCTGTTCAAGGAGGAATGGGACCATGGCACTTTATGGTTATTGCTACTTTACAAATGTATGGTATTTCGCAAAACGAAGGAGCTGCATTCGCTTTAGTAGTTTGGAGTGCATTAAATGCCATGATTGTATTAACAGGTATAATATCATTAATTTTATTACCCATTATAAATCGTAAAAAAGTATAACGTGCTTATAAAAAACAAGCAAAGAATCATTCATATATTAATTATAATATTTTCATATGGTTATATTGCTTTTAGATTATCTAATATAAGTAATGATACTACAAGTATAAAGTTTAATAACTCTAATGTTATTGATATTATAATGGCATTAATCCTTTCAGGCTTTAATATATTAATAGAAGCTATTAAATGGAAAGTATTAATATCTCCTTTTCACAGAATAAAAGTTAATAATGCAATTAAAATGGTTGTTTCCGGTTTTTCAACTGGCATTTTTACGCCCGCAAAATTAGGTGAACCTTATGGCAGAGTTATCTTTCTTCCAAATGAGTATAGAATGACAGGAACCATCTTAAATTATTTAGGAGGTGCATTCCAAAATATAATAATTCTCCTTTGGGGAATTTCTTTTCTTACATTAATATCCCTAAATAGTAATGTAAGATATATTATAATTATTCAATATTTAGTTCTCATTATTACTATAACCATATTAATATTCATACTATTATACTCTATTCGTAATCATATTACAATCTATCTATCAAAATACAAATGGACCAAAAAAATTTTGGAATCCCTATCTACCATTAAGCAAATAAAACTAAAAAACTATCTTACCATATCATTTCTTAGTATGGCCCGATATCTAATATATTGTGGCCAATTGATAACCTTACTTTATACATTTTCTGATTCCAATTTTGATTTTAACATAATATTTTGGGTGCCAATATATTTTATGTGTATCACATTAATTCCTTCTTTTCTACTAGCCGACATAGGTGTTCGAAATTCCGTTGCATTTTTTTTATTTAATCCATTCTTTATAAATGAGCTAAACATATTTCTACCTGTAAGTATTTTATGGTTTATAAATCAGGTAATTCCAGCACTTTTGGGATCTATATTTATATTTAAACGCAGTATATCATAATAAAACTATTTACTAATAATTTTAAACTTTTAAGTATTATTATTTCAATTCTTTAAAAACTCATTATCTTTAGTACGCTTTTTCCATTTTATTAACCTAAAACATAACTCGAGAACCAATGGAAAAATATATACTAGATTTAATTAAGGAAAACAATAGGGTCATCATTCCGAATTTTGGAGCTTTTATCATTTCTAAAGAAAATGGTATTAGTATTCTATTTAATAATTTCTTAAGTTTTAATGATGGATTACTTGTAAACTATATCGCCGAAAAAAAAGGCATTGATACAATAGTTGCAACTGATCAAGTTTTTGATTTTGTAGATAACCTAAAAAAAGAATTAGATGAAAAAGGCATCTACAACATTGAAAAACTGGGAGTTTTTAAAAAAGATGAAAATGGAATTTTAAGATTCCAACAAGCTTCAGATTTTGGAGAGTTTCCTGATTCAGAACAAGATATTAAGGCTACCGAAGAAACTTTACCAATAAGCAATGAAGAAGCCAACGAAACTAAAGAATCTAACTTATTAGATATTGACAACTCTTCAGAAATAATTGATACACCAGAGGACGAAAAAAACAAAGAGGAAGTTACGATACCATCAAATATTGATGAACCAATCTTAACAATAGATAAAGACGAATCAGTAGAGAAAAAAGAAGATAAAGAAGAAGAATTCATAACACCTCCAATTGTTAAAGAGGAAAAGGTTATTAAAGAAAAGCCTGTAACAAATACTCCAAAGAAAGAAGTTCATAAATACACAAAAAAAACAAATAAGGATAAGAAACGTAAGGATATTATAACCTTTGTTATCATTGCATTGTTAGTTGTTTTGTGCATAGCTGTGTATTTTGTATTCTTTAATAAGAAAAAAGAAGTTGTTAAACCAACTCCTATTAAAGTTGAAAAGCCAATTAAACCTGAGCCAAAACCAATTGACACCATCAAAATAGTTGAAAAAGAAGTTAAAGAAGTACCTGTTAAAGAAATTAAGAAACCTGAGATAGTTAGTAAAGACTTTTACATTATCGTTGGTAGCTTTAAACAACAAGAGAATGCATTAAAGATGGTTGATAAATTAAAAGCCTCAGGATTTACAAATGCTCAAATTATCCCTAAAGGAAATATGTTTTTAGTTAGTGCAGATTCAAATGCATCATATAGAACTATAGAAGCTCGTCAGCAAGAAATATTAGAAAACAACAAAATGGAGAGTTGGCTATATAAAATTCAATAGATTAAGATAATACCAAAAATATTTTATTTAAAGGGGATTACTACAATTGTGAGTGAGCCCCTTTTATTTTGAATACAAAGAAATGATTGTTACAATTGCATTTATAATTATAATATCTATAGTCTTTTCATACATATATTTAATCTATAGTTTTTATAAAGGATTAAAAAATACCAAGTCTTTCAATCCCAATCAGGAAAGTGAATTGAGTCAATTAACTTGTATTATTCCATTTCGAAATGAACAAGACAATTTAAAGCAAGTCATAAACTGCCTTATAAATCAAAAGTTAAATTCTGAATATTATGAAGTAATATTAATTGATGATTATAGCACGGATAATTCGTATAACCTAGCACAACAACTTATAAATAAACATTCTAATTTTAGATTAATCCAAAATCAATCACTGGGTAAAAAGAGTGCCATAAAATTAGGTGTTGAAAACGCTTTAAGCCCATACATTGTAACAACAGATGCAGATTGCATCCACCATCCAAATTGGCTATATACAATAAGCAAATACATATCAATATACAAATCTGACTTAATAATTGCTCCAGTAGTTCTTTCGCCGGTAAAAACTTTTCTGGACTATTTTCAGCATCTTGATTTTCTAAGCCTTGTATCATCAGGAGCAGGAGCATGCGAAATAAAAAAGCCAATAATGTGCAACGGGGCTAATCTGGTATATACTAAAGAACTTTATACTAAAAGCATTCCCCATGTACTAAATAAATATTCATCAGGTGATGATATTTTTTTGCTTCAATACGCAAAATCAATAAAAGCCAAAATCACTTTTTTAAGAAATCAAGATACAATAGTAAAAACCGAACCAGTTGAAACACTTAATGGCTTAATTCGACAGAGAGTAAGGTGGGCTTCAAAAAGTAAAGGCTATAGTGATAAGTATACAATCTTGGTTGCATGGGAGATATTCCTTGTCAATATCATATCTGTACTAATACCTTTTACTTACTTTATAACACCAAGCCTTTTTTACACTAGTTGCATTCTGTTCTTATCAAAAATCTATATTGATTACAAGCTTTTACATACCGGAGCCAAAATTTTAAATACGTCTTTTAAAACAAATACTTTTCTTTTAATACAACTCATTTATCCAGTTTACATTACATACATAGTTCTGTATGCAATGATAGGGAAAGTTAGGTGGAAAAACAGAAATATCATTACTGAAAACAATTAATCCATTATTAAGGTAGTCTTAATAATTAGATGATATTAAAAGTTTCTTAAACAAAACTAACTGATATACTTTCACATCCGAAGTAATTTTTTTAAAAGTGAAGTTTAGAAGTAAATTAATAGTCTGGTTTTCTGTATTATCAATATATATTGCAGGATTATCAACATGGATCAATTGGAGTTATTTCTCATCTAAAAGAGAAACACAACAACTTTCCATTGATTTAAATTCAACATATCTTAACCTATTAAAATTAAAAAGCATATCAAACAGCTTCTTTACTCTTGAAACAAAAAGTACCAGTTACTTTAAAAATAATCATAGTACGTTTCTAATTGAATCTGAAAATCAAAACTCATTGTTGAATAAAGAAGTCGAATCTCTATTAACTAAGTATAATAATACTGAACAGATATATTCTTCTTTAACTCAGATTAAGAATAACCTAAGTAAAAGAGATTCGATATTTAAAACATTAGCGCAATGGGCAACCAATAGAGGATATAAAGATTATGGCTTAATTGGCGAGATGAGAATTCATGCGCATAAGTTAGAGGATGACCAATCCATTAATAAAACATCTATTTTATCACTGAGAAGAAGAGAAAAAGATTACATAATACGACATGAGAATCAATACCTGACAAAATTTGACAGTATATTTAATCTCTTAAAAAGTAATTTAAACAAACAAGGTAATACAGCAAGTTTATCACATCTTCTAGCCTATGAAAAGCAATTTAAAGAGGTAGTAGACTTAGACATAAAGATGGGTTTATATAATAACACAGGTTTAAAGGAAAACCTTAATCAACTTGATGATCTATTAGAAGATCGAATAACAAGCCTCATCAATTTTATAGAAATACATAATGCCCAAAAGATATCACAATTACGTAAAACACTATTCTTTGTTATTGCATTTGCAATTCTCATATGGTTCTTTATATCTAATATATTATCGAGTCAAATTACCAAACCTTTAACTAAACTTACCTTCTTTATTGAAAATATTGTTCTAAATGACTTTAAAGCTCTTCCTAAAATAAATCTTATTAAAGGAACAAGGGAAACTATTATTCTTTATAGAGAATTTAGTCAAATGATAGAGCAATTAAAAACCCACGAAAAAGAGAGAGAACAGCTAATTCACCAGTTAACAAATAGCGAAAAAAAATATCGCAAATTGGCTGAAAAACTCCCTTTAAGCATTTTTGAGACTGATAAAAGAGGAACTATTATTTATGTGAACAAAATGTGGGAAACCAACTTTGGTTACACTAAAAAAGAAGCTGAATACCAACTAAACATATTTAAAATAACTAACAAAAATAAAAACAAAAAAAATGAAGTAGTTGCAATTAAAAAAGATAATTCATGGTTTCCAGGATTACTATATATAGATAAAGTATTTCATAATGGGGATCATAATGGTTGGAGAGGTGTAATTGTTGATATTTCTGAAAGATATGAATATAACAAACTACTTCAGGAAGAAAGGAGAAAAGCAAAAGAATCGGACAAGTTAAAAACTGCATTTTTAGCAAATATCTCGCATGAAATCAGAACTCCACTAAATGCTATAATGGGTTTTAGTACTCTATTAAAGAGTAAATCATTTACAGAAGATGAAAAGCAAAATTACTATGAGGTAATTGAGAAAAGCAGCAAAGATTTGTTAGCATCATTTGAAGACATAATATCCGTATCCAGGTTAGAAACAGACAACCAGCCTCTTAAACTTAAACCTACAAATCTTCCTAAACTTGAGAATGAGATCATTGAAATTACTCAAAAGCAAACTAATATTTATAAGAAGGAACATATAACTATTCTTTATAAGCAAAGTGATATTAATTCATTAGAAGAGATAATCATAGATAAAGACAAAGTGATAGAAATATTAAAACGCTTTTCTGAAAATGCCATTAAATTTACAGATTCAGGTACAATTGAAATAGGTCATACCATATTAAAAACAAGAATTATTTTTCATGTGAAAGATAGTGGGATTGGAATACCTGAGGAAAAACAAGAAATAATTTTTGATCCATTCAGACAAGTTGATGAAACAAATTCCAGAAAAATTGGAGGAACAGGCCTTGGACTAGCCATTTGCAAGGGACTAGTTAATAAGATGAATGGTACAATTTGGGTTGAATCATTGCCAAACAAAGGTTCTGTTTTTTTCTTTAGTATTAACTACTACCTACCTGAAAACAAAGACTCTTCAACACAAAACAGAAACTTAGAAATTACAATCCCTATGCAACCATTATAGAAATTGTTTTAATTATTTAAGTATTTGTCGTCAATTGATTTACTGGATTTAGCACCAAGTTCTTTAATCTTTTCGGCTCGGGAAATTAAATTACCTTTACCCAATTGCAACTTAGATAACGCACTATCATAATTATTATGAAGCTGTTGAATACTACCTCCTATTTTTTCAATATCTGTTAAAAAGCCAACAAATTTATCATACAACGCTCCGCTTTGTCTAGCAATTTCCAATGCATTTTTATTTTGATTTTCTTGACGCCAAATAGAGCTAACTGTTTTTAAAGTTGCCAATAAGGTTGAAGGACTAACAGGTACAATTTTTTTCTCCCATGCAAAAGAAAACAGATCATTATCGTTTTCAACAGCTGCAGCAAAAGAAGCTTCTACAGGAATAAACATAAGAACAAAATCGGGAGTATTAAGATTTTTTGCAGAGATATAATTCTTCTCAAAAAGATCCTTAACATGCTGTCTTAATCTTTCTTTATGAGTTTTTAAAGCTTCAGATTTAACTTTCTCATCAGTAGAATTAACAAACTCTTCATATGAATACAAGGATAACTTTGAATCGATAATAAGATGCTTCCCTTCAGGCAGATCAACGATAACATCAGGACGTATCTGATTACCACTTATATTTTCATCCACAACTTCTCTTCTATATTCCCTACCTTTTGTTAAACCAGACTGCTCAAGCACCCTTTCCAAAATTACCTCTCCCCAATTACCAAGTTTTTTAACATCTCCTTTCAATGCTCTTGTCAAATTGCCTGCTTCTTCACTAATCTTATGATTCAACTCAAATAATCTAGTAACTTCAGCTTTCAGACTCAATTTATCCCTTACTTCTTTATCATAGGCATCATCTACTTTTTTCTCAAATTGTAAAATTCTTTCTTTTAAAGGAGACAGAATATCTGCAATTTTTTGATTGTTATGATCACTAATCTCTTTAGATCTATCAACAAGTATACGGTTAGCTATAGACTCAAACTCCTTTGTCAACTTGATATGTAATTGCTCTATTTCTGTCTGTTTTTCCTGATTGGATTTTATTAGGTGAGTATTTTCAGCATCTACAGCTACTACATGCATTTTGGCTTGCATATAATCGTTTTCCAACTTTTCAATTTTCGCAGTAATATTTATTAGATCATTGCTTAATCTATAGTTTTCTTTTTCGAATATTTCATTTTGCTGCTTGAGTTTATTAATCCTTAAATTATAAACAAAATACATTAACACAATAGTAACGACAACACCAACAAAAAACGCAATTATTAAATCTAACATATAATTAAAATTATCACTTCACATCAAATTGAAAATAAAAAAGGGATATCCTCTTTTAGAATATCCCCAAATATTATTAAGAAATTTGAAATCTACCAAAAATATTAAGGCATCTTATACATATATGCATTAATATTCATACCGGCACCAACAGAAGTCATCATCACATAATCTCCACTTTCTAGAGTGTGGCCTTCCAGTTTATCTTTAACTACTAAATCGAATAAAGTTGGAACTGTTGCAACAGAACTATTTCCAAGAGTTTTAATAGTCATTGGCATCACGTTATAATCAACATCCCTAATACCGTAAAGTCGGAATATTCTTTTAAGAATAGCCTCATCCATTTTAGCATTAGCCTGATGAATAAGAACTTTTTTCACATCACTTAAATCAAGACCATTAATATCTAAACATTCTTTAGCTAATAAAGGAACGTTTGTTAAAGCATAATTATAAACTCTACGCCCTAACATTTTTAAATACATATGATCACTCTTAAGTTCTGGATTGAATGAATCCCCCATTTGCAATATATCCAAATGTTCCTCCGAATCTGTCCTTGCAACATGCTTTAATATACCCACTGGTTCGTCACTTTCAACAGCTTCTAATACAGCTGCTCCTGCACCATCAGCAAAAATCATGGAATCTCTGTCATGAGGATCCATTACTCTACTTAATGTATCCGCTCCAATAACTAATGCACTTTTAGCATCTCCGGACTTGATATAATAACTTGCCTGAATCATTGCCTGGGTCCATCCTGGACAACCGAAAGTTATATCGTAGGCTATTGTTTTAGGATTTTTTATATCTAATTTTTGCTTGACTCTCGAAGATAAGGTTGGTAAGATATCCGGATACAAACTTCCATGCTTTATATCCCCTAAATTATGAGCAACAATGATGTAATCAAGCTTCTCTTTATCAAAATTCGCAGCTTCAAGAGCACGTTTACCAGCAATTGCTGCAATATCAGAAGTAACTAGATTTTCACCGGCACAGCGTCTTTCTGTAATATCTGTTATTTCTTCAAACTTTTGAACTATCTCCTCACCTGGAGTTTCAATTTTACTGCCATCACTATTTAAAAACACGCGATCGGCAAAATCTATGTTTTTCACTACCACTTCAGGCAAATAACTACCTGTACCAGTGGCAACAGCATAAATTCCCATTATTTTCGATTTTGCTAAAAATGATGTTTACCCAACATCATTTACTATATATTGTAACTACTACTTTTTAAAATACTTTAGCTCAAAATTTTCACCATCCCAAACTCCGTATGATCTGATTTTTACCCAATCTCCAAGATATACAAATTGACTATTTTGTCCTATTGGCTGATGCAAATCAATATGTCGATGACCAAAAATGAAATAATCGAAATGCTCTTTGGCTAAAACATCCTTAGCGTGAAGCATTAAAAACTCTTTATCTTCACCTAAAAACTTAGCTTCTTCAGAATTCTCATTCTTTAATCGACTATGACTCGACCATCTTTTTGCTAATTCAACTGCAAAGTTAGGATGTAAACGAGAAAATAACCACTGAAGACCCTTATTTGTAAATATTCTTTTTAAGAAATTATATCCTTTATCATATGGTCCCAATCCATCACCATGAGCTAAATAAAATTTCTTTCCATCAAAATCAACAGTAACCGGTTCCCTATATACAGTAACTCCTATTTCCTTAGGAAGATAATCGAATACCCATATATCATGATTACCAGTAAAGAAATACACAGGAATACCACTATCGGTAAATTCTGCTATTTTCCCTAGAAATCGAGTAAAACCTCTTGGTACTACATGATAATACTCGTACCAAAAATCAAATATATCACCCATTAAATAAAGTGCAGAAGCAGTTGGTTTTATATAATCCAACCAATCCACAAAATACTTTTCGTGTTTTTTATGATCTTTAATTGATGGTGCTCCTAAATGTACATCAGAAGCGAAATATATTTTTTTACCCGATTGTTGCAACTTCATTTTTGCTTATTAGCAATTGCTTAACTTTTTGAATGGACAAATATATCAGTTTTTTAACGTAAAAAACAATAAGATATTTTATTTAAGCAATTTCATTGATCTGTTCAAATATATTCGGGGGGACTGCAATTATACAATATTACTGAAGTATTATTGTATATTGGTAGAATCATTAGGTAGATCATACCACTCTTTATCATTCTTTAATTCCTTAAAATCTTTAAAGGCTCCCATAATAGATGTCAGTAAATTATAATCGTTCATCTTATAATTGATGGTATAATTTGAATTAAGAAAAACCATAAATGAATCGAGACAAGTACCTTTATAACCTGTTAAATCAGCTAAATTTTCACGAGAAGTTAAATAATTAAACCTATCACTTTCAATACTGATTTTTTCCAACCTCTTAACCTCTTCCTTTTTCTTTTCTTCTTTTGATTTGCCTCCCCCCGTTCCCAAGGATACGCCAAAATTTCCCTGAGCAAATTTTCGATCTGCTTTTCCCCAAGCAATAGCTTCTTTAAAGTCCCAGCTACTTATCATAGCCTTAATCTCTTCATTTTTATCTTTAGGAAGTTCAAGGTCTTTAAACGCCTGACGAAAATGCGCATAAGAATAAAATCTTAATACTTCTACTTCAGTTATTGCATATATATTAGTTGGAACATCTAATACTAAATCATAATTCATAGTTGTCCATATTGTTGGCACTACCCATGTTGTATCCACATATCCCATACTATGAAATCTTAAAGTATCACCAATACTACCTTCTATCTGAAACTCTCCTACTTGATCCGTTAATATAACTTCACCTGTTGAAATATTCTTTATTGCGCCATATTCAATTGGCTTCTGAGATTTGGTTTCCTTTACAAAACCTCTAAAAGTATGAAGTTCATTATCTACCACTTGAGAAAATAAACCAACAGAAAATACCAATAATAAGACTGAAAAAATTAACCTCATTTTTTATTCTCTTCTTCAAACTTCTCCAATAATTCAGCAATTTGCATACGAACCAGAATTGGGTTACTTTCTGAAGTAACTTTCAGGTTCACATTACAATAAACCATAAATTTATCAAGCATCTCTCCATCATAACCAGATACTTCCTTTACAATATTCCGATTATAGATTTCATCAACCTTTTCTTGTTCTACATTTTGCACAAGAACACGTCTCATATCGCGCTTTTCCCTTTCGCGCTTACTTGTATAATAATTTACGTAACTTAATGGATTTACTAAAGCTGCAGCTACAGGTGGTTTTTTATTATAAGAATCTCCTTTTAATGAAGCAGGTAAGTCATCTTCATCACCAAAATTAATATCCTTCGGTAAATTTAAATGTAATTCTTTATCAGACTGAACATCAACTGTTCCAATCATATAGAATTTTCTTCCTAGATGAATCGTTCTTTCCTGTATGGAATCATTAAATTCACTTACCCTTAAAACCTGAGGTGAATAACCTAATCCAAAAACTTTCAAAGAATCTGTTTTACTAAAGCTACCTCTAAATTCTCCAGAATCATCTGTGGCATATATAATCATGGTTTCATAACTTACAATCTGAGCGTTTTCTATAACTTTATTATCAACACTATCTTTAACTATAAGCTTAACCCAAACTACTTCTTTTGCTTCATCCTGTGAAAAAATATTCAAAGAACACAACAACAATATTATTACACTTACTAATCGCATACAATTTATAAAGCTGCAAAATATAAACTTAAAAGAACATATAAGTTATATTTTATGTGATTAACCAAACTTTAACCTTTATTTTTTGTTACCAGTAATAATTAAAAAATGACACAAACAATTTACTTTCAAATTCATACTTATATAACAAATGAATTTGCAATTAGGTTTGTTTCATTGTATTTTCGCACAAAAATATAAATTTAAGACTATCATGTTAGAGCAATACAAAGAAGTTGTTGAACAAGCTTGGGAGAATAGAGAATTATTAAAGAATTCGGAAACGCAAGACGTGATCCGCACTTTAATGGAAAAACTAGATAAAGGTGAAATTAGAGTTGCTGAACCAAATGGTGATGATTGGAAGGTAAACGAATGGGTTAAAAAAGCTGTAATTCTATACTTCCCAATTCAGAAAATGGAAACTATTGAAGCTGGCCCAATGGAGTTCCATGATAAAATGGCTCTTAAAAGAAATTATGCAGAATTAGGAATTAGAGTAGTTCCTCATGCTGTTGCAAGATATGGTGCATATATTTCAAGTGGTGTTGTTTTAATGCCTTCATATGTAAACATTGGTGCATATGTAGAATCAGGAACTATGGTTGACACATGGGCAACTGTTGGAAGCTGTGCACAAATTGGTAAAAACGTTCACCTTAGTGGTGGTGTTGGAATCGGAGGAGTTCTTGAACCAATTCAGGCTGCTCCAGTAATTATTGAAGATGATGCATTTATTGGTTCACGTTGTATTGTTGTTGAAGGTTGCCGTGTTGGTAAAGAAGCTGTATTAGGAGCAAATGTAGTGCTTACAGGTTCAACTAAGATTATTGATGTTACAGGTGACGAACCTGTAGAATACAAAGGTTATGTTCCTCCTCGTTCTGTAGTTATCCCAGGAAGTTATACTAAAAAATTCCCTGCTGGTGATTTTCAGGTTCCTGCTGCATTAATCATTGGAAAGCGTAAGGAATCAACTGATAAGAAGACTTCATTAAACGATGCGTTAAGAGATAATAACGTTGCTGTTTAATTTAAAATAGTACATTGACAAAAGTATAAGGATGAACATATTCTTTATACTTTTGTCTTTATACAAAAATATATGAACGAAGATATTTTAAAAGCCCTTGAAACTCTTCAGAATGGAGGGTTGATACTTTATCCGACAGACACCATATGGGGCATTGGATGTGATGCCACAAACCCGGAAGCCGTAAAGAGAATTTACCAACTTAAACAAAGAGAAGACAGTAAGAGCATGTTGGTTTTGTTAGACAATGAGGCAAAACTAAACTCTTACATGGATCAGGTTCCTGAAATGGCATGGGATTTAATTGAATTCTCCACAAAACCTCTGACCATTATATATCCAAATGCCAAAAATCTTGCTGATAATCTTTTGGCAGAAGATAAAAGCATCGGAATAAGAGTATCGAAAGAAGAATTCTCACATAAACTTTGTCAACGCTTTAAAAAACCGATTGTTTCAACTTCTGCAAACATTAGCGGTCAACCATCTCCTTCTTGTTTTAGTGATATTTCAGAAAATATTAAAAAGAATGTTGACTACATTGTAAACTACCGACAAGAGGAATCTGCAAATCCAGCTCCATCAAGTATAATTAAACTTGGATTAGGAGGGGAAATTAATATTATCAGAGAATAAATTTATATGGAACAACAGCAAATAGAATTTTTTTTTGAAACACCAATACAGATTAGATTTAATGATATTGATAGTTTAGGACATGTAAACAACACTATCATTCAGGAATACTTTGATCTTGGAAGAATGCATTATTTTAAATCAGTATTTAATCCAGACATCAACTGGACGAAATTTGCTGCAATTATTGCCTCAATAAAAACAGATTTTGTATCTCCTGTATTTATTAACAACCAATTATTGGTAAAAACTAAAATTACCAAGATTGGAAATAAAAGCATGAACCTAGTACAGCACATCACCGACAACGATGGTGCAATTAAAGCTGTTAGCCATTCAGTAATGGTAGGTTTTGATCATAAAACTCAAGGTTCAATTCCTATTAATAAGGAATGGCGTGATAAGATATGTGCTGCTGAAAAAAACACTATTGAACAATAAATATAATACATAAAAAAAGGGCTACAAATGCAGCCCTTTTATTTAATATCATTGTACTTTTAAACATATACATTACCAATCTTAATTAGCTTTGGTATATTTAAAAGTTTAATCTTCCTTCCATTTAATTCAATAAGCTTATCACTTTTAAATTCGGATAAGAGTCTTATTACAGATTCAGTCGCTGTCCCAACCATATTGGCCAGTTCTTCTCTGGTTAATGAAATTTGCAATGTATGATCCTGATCTAATTCAAAGGTATCCATTAATAAAAGCAACACTTCTGCCAAACGTTCTCTAACTGTTTTTTGAGCAATATCTGTTAAAAACTTATTAGACTCACCCAGCTCTTTACAAGTCAATTTCATAAGAGACATAGAAAAGCTGGAGTTTTCTTTCAATAATCTTTCTAATATATCTCCAGGTAAATAACAAAGAATAGTTTCCTGAATTACCTTAGTAGTACTACAAGCCAACTCATCACTTATTACCGATCTAAAGCCAATCAAATCACCAGGTTTTGCAAACCTGATTATTTGCTCTTTTCCATCAAAACCTGTTTTAAAAATCTTTAATATCCCCTCTACCACCAAATAGGTACCATTAATCCTGCTCCCCTCATGATATATTGTATTACCTCTTTTATGCGAGGTACAACTTACAGATTGATTCACCATTTCGATCTCGTCGTCTGTTAAACCCTTAAAGATTTCAAACGCTCGCAGATCTATTGGTTCGTTATAAGGAACACTTTGAATGTTCTTCATTCCCTTTATATTTTTAAAACTTTATAAAAAAACAATGTAAATTAATAGTAAAAATAATGTTTTCAATTATTCTTATGCGTAAAATCATAAGATTTTCAATATTTTTTTACTATTGAACTTATGTATTTAAAATGACACGCCAAAGATATAAATAAAGATGTATATTTGTTATAAGTCGTCTAATCTAAATATTTTAATATGAAGACAACAATTGATCTAAATTGGTTAGAAAATATGTCTTTTGAAGCAGATGTAACTGGCCATAAAATTAGAGTTGATGCAGGAACTGAGAGCGGAGGAGATGATTCCGGAGCAAGACCAAAACCTTTAATGCTGGTTGCTTTAGCTGGTTGTACAGGAATGGATGTTGTGTCAATTTTGAAAAAAATGAGAGTTGAATATGACAATCTAACTATTTCAGTAGAAGCAAATATGCGTGAAGAACACCCCAAGTATTATGATGAAATGAAAATTATATATCATTTTACAGGTAAAGATTTACCATTAGAAAAAATTAAACGTGCTGTACAGCTATCTGATGAGCAATATTGTGGTGTTTCTGCTCTTTATAAAATGGCAATCCCTCTTACTTCTGAAATTAAAATCACAGAAAAATAAAGATATATTCAGCTCATAGTAACTCTAACAGCCTATGAGCTGTCGTTTTTTAAGTCAAACGATTGACTAATTCTTTTAAGTCAGGATGATTTTTTAATAGATCTTCTGGGCTAGCCAATTCAAAATCTTTGAATTCAAATCCTGGGGCTACACCACAACTAACTAAAGAGTATCCGCAACTTCCTTTTATTTCAGCAGCAAACCAAATATTTGGTTCAACTGTATATTGTAAAAGGCCATTAATAGAATCAGACAACTCTACTTTACCATACTCCCCTTTTTTATCTATCATATGAATAATCAATGGCATGCCTTTTTGAAAATACCATACTTCAGGTGATTTTATTCTATGAAACTTAGAAACATGGTTATCACACAATAAGTAATATATTGATGTTAAAGCATTTCTTGGCTCATCTGAAACTTGGGAGTTCACAATTAAATCGGACCTATATACCTCATGATACCAACCACCTTCAGGATGCGATTTTAATTTTAGTTTATCAATAAGATAAGATGGAATTCGCCCTATATAATCATCAGAAACATTTAGTCTGTTTTCATTAATAAAATTTTGAAGGATTGACTGGGCCTCAGCCAATTTTTCTTCCCAGTGCTGTATTGAATTTTGTCCAATAATATCAGTAACACATTTAACAGCAATAAAGGGTATTTGATGCGCTTCACAGATTCTGGCAACAGCAAAAGATTCCATTTCAAAGACATCACCAGTTCCATCTGCTGTTGTTAAAAAGGTATCTCCAGTATTACAAACACTATCAAAATTCCAACCTTTTAAAAAATCAAGCTTACTTACTTCATCAGTAAAGTCAACAAAGAATGGAACACCAAAATTTTGAAGTTTCTCCATATCTCTATCCACAAATTTACAACAGAGATGTACAGAACCTATTTCGTAATCAACAGAACCTGCAGTACCAATATTTAATACCAAATCAGGATGATATATATCTATAGATCTACTTACAGCAACTGAAGCGGAAACTTTTCCAACACCTGTTCTACAATAATGAAAATTACAGTTAGGCATTTTTACTTCTACTCTTTCCTCTTCAACTGCGTAAACAATAAGTACATTAAGCATATTAACAATTTTAATAACGAAAGTACTACTTAAGCTTTAACAAAAACAAATTATTTAATATTATATTTGAATTATAGTATTTGCAAATCGAAAACACTCTCTATTAATGTCGATAATATTCTATTTAAACCTTATTATCATAAACATAGTTACCTGGCTTGCCTTAAGTTATTTTTGGAACCAGTGGAATTTTAAATTATTTAAACCATACAATTGGTTAGAGGCTAAAAAGAAGAAAGAAATTCCGAAATATATAATCAAACTTGAAAGATCATTTAAAGATAGAAATCGATTTTACACCATATGGTTTGAACTTCAACGCATAATATTATCAGAAATAAAAGGAGATCTTGCAGAAGTTGGTGTTTACAAAGGAGAAACAGCTAAAATAATTCATCATTTATTACCCAATAGGAAACTATATCTTTTTGATAGTTTTACAGGTTTACCAAAACAAGTTATCCGTGAGGATTGTGATGGAACAGTTCGACCACAAACAGTTAATTTTGGATCTACAAGTAAAGGTGAGGTTGTAAAATACATAAAAGGGAATAATAATATTGAAATAAGAGAAGGTATATTTCCTGAAACAGCAACTGATTTAGATAAAAACATATTTGCCTTTGTCCATTTAGACGCAGATTTGTATCAATCAACATTAGATGGATTAAAGTTCTTTTATCCTTTATTACAACCAGGGGGTTCAATTTTAATTCATGATTACAACCATAATTGGGATGGCGTAAAAAAGGCTGTAGATGAATTTGAGCAAACTATTCCTGAGCAATTTGCTCATTTAATGGACATGTATGGGTCTGTACTTCTAATTAAAAATAAGATTACCTAAAAACATAATAATGATTAAACCTTTAGTACCTATTCTATTTATTTTACTTTTACTCGATTCTTCATTAAAAAGTCAGGATTCAATACCCAAAGACTCCTATCGTCCTAAGATTGGATTAGTTTTGAGTGGCGGAGGTGCAAAAGGAATGGCACATATCGGAGCTTTAAAAGTTTTAGAAGAACTTGGTATTAAACCCGATTATATTACAGGAACAAGTATGGGTAGTATAATGGGAGGTTTATATTCAATAGGATATAAAGCAAATGAACTAGATTCAATTATCAGAACTATCGACTGGAGTAAGATGCTGAGCGATCAGATTCCATTGTCGAATGTAGTTCCTGAAGAAAAATACTACTATCGCAGATATTTATTTGAGTTCGATTTAACAAAAAAAGGACCGGTTCTGCCATCAGGTGTAGTTATTGGACAGGGAATTTCTGAAGAAATGAACTATCTAACATGGCATGTCGCAGGTGTTAACAAATTTGATGACTTCCCTACTCCATTTAGATGTGTTGCATCAGATTTAATTTCTGGTGAACCGTATATATTTGATTCTGGGAATCTTGCTACGGCAATGAGAGCAAGCATGGCAATACCATCTGCATTTTCTCCAATATTATTAGATAGCATGCTCTTAGTTGATGGTGGTGTATTAAATAATATGCCCATAAAAACATGTAGAGATTTAGGTGCTGATATAATTATTGCTGTTAATGTAGGTGTAAAAGAACACCCAAAAATTGAAGACTTTAAAACAATTGGTGATATACTCATGGGTTCAGCCATGATAAGAAGCAATTATGAAACAAAACAGTCAGCAGAATTTGTGGACATTATGATTGAACCAGCTCTGGATGACTATACCAGTGCAAGTTTTTTCAATGGAAATGAGATTATTGAGTTAGGAGAAATTGCTGCAAGAGAAAAATATGTAGAGCTTAGCGAACTTGCTGATTTTATAAATCAATTTCCTAAAGATAAAGAGATTGACCTTGAAACTAACATCCAACAACTATATATCGAAGACATCAAGGTTGTTGGATTAAAACGTTTAAATAAGCAGTTTGTACTGGGTAAATTTGGATTAGAAAAGAATCATACCTATACTAAAAAAGATATCAATGAAGGCTTACATTTATTAATGGGTACAAGGTACATCGATAACGTAAACTACGAATTAGCATTAGGACAACACGGATACATCATTACACTTAAACCGGTTGAAGCTTTTCCAAGCAAATACAATTTTTCAATCCATTATGATAATGTTTATAAGGCAAGCGCCATATTTAATATTGCCATGCGAAACTACATTATCAGAGGTTCAAGTTTTAAGTTTTCCGGTGAAGTATCTGAATACCCACAAATCAATACTGAATACATTGATTACTTCGGTCACAAACAAAAAACTGGCGGGTATGCAAGCGCTCATTGGGAACTAAGCCCTGTACCGTATATAAAAGACAATGGTGAAGAAGTAGGAGAATTTAATCAACATACCACTCTCTTGGAGGGAGGAATATTAGTTTCTCCAAACGTAAAAAGAATGATAAAATTCGGAGCATTCTATAAAAGATTAACAAGTAATTCATCAGGTGGAATCATTGATATATTGATCGATGATGTTGATAAAGTAGGAAATCAATATTGGGGATTAAACCTTAAATACTTTAAGAACTCTTTAAACAGTCAGTTTTTTGCAACTACAGGAAACACTTTTAATGTTGATATTGAATACCCATTTGGATTTAGCTCTATTTACAAAGGCTCAGCCGAATCAAAAGAATTATTAGCAGATTACATAGAGTCTCCAAATGAAAGCTACCTAAAACTGTTTGTTTCGTTTAAACACCATTTACCAATTTCTTCAAAACTAAATTTCTCCTATTATGCATCAATTGGAGGAGCCACAAAAGACATGAGTAGCACTCAATATTTTACTTTTGGTGGATTAGAATCTATAAAACGATATCAGGACACTCCTTTTGTAGGACTTACTACCAGGGAAATTTCAGCTCAACAATTTATTATGGGAAGTTTGAATTTTAGATATGAAGCATTAAACAATCTATACGTTAAATTAAGTGGGAATATCATTGACTACAAAACAAATTATGATGATTTAAGCTTTGGAGCTCTTAATACATTAGGAGCTGACGATGTTGTTTTGGGTGGCGGAATTACAATTTCCTATCAATCCATTATCGGTCCTATTGAGGTTGGATATGGAAAAAACACCATGCATAACAAAAACCGATGGTATTTTACAGCTGGATTTCCATTTTAAACAATTTTCTTAATATTCTGTTTTTTTTGAAAACTAATACATGAATAGAGATCTCTCAAAAATAAGGAAGGATTTTATAAAAAAATCATTGTCAGAAAGTGACTTACCCAAAAACCCTATTATTCATTTTAAAGAATGGCTTGGAGAGGCTATCGATGAAAATGAACTTGAACCTACAGCAATGACACTCTCTACAGTATCCCCTGATGGCAGACCATCAAGCAGAATTGTACTGCTAAAGCATTTAGATGATAACAAGGGTTTTTATTTCTACACTAACTACCAAAGCAAAAAAGGTTTACACATCAACAAAAATTCCTTTGCTGCATTAAATTTCTTTTGGCCAGGGATGGAACGTCAAGTTAGAATTGAAGGTTACATTTCAAAATTAAGTACAGAAGAAAATGACCAGTATTTCTATTCACGTCCAGTTGACAGTCAGATAAGTGCTGTTATTTCACCACAGAGTAAAGTTATATCTAAAAGACAAGATTTGATTGACAGGTATAACAAACTTAAAAATTCAAACACTAAAATAATAAGACCTGACCATTGGGGTGGCTTTTCACTTAAACCTGACGAAATTGAATTTTGGCAAGGTCGCGCAGGAAGACTTCATGACAGAATAAGATTCAGACTAATTGACCAGCAGTGGGTAAAAGAGCGATTAGCACCATAAAAAAAGAGGCTACCATAGAAAAGATAGCCTCTCAAATATTATTGGGATATAAAACCTAATGTTTTATTATTTTACAAAGTGAAAATGAGAACCATAACGCTCAAAAGCAGCCTTATCAAGTGTTTCCTGATGATCTGGGTGAGCAATAGAGATAATTAATTTAGCTCTCTCTTGTAATGTTTTACCATATAAATTAACAGCTCCAAATTCAGTTACAAACCAGTGCATGTTTGAACGAGTTGTTACAACTCCTGATCCTGGTAATAAGATTGGAGAAATTTTTGATAATCCTTTAGCTGTTACAGATGGCATTGCAATAATAGGCTTACCACCTTCTGAGTAACCTGCACCACGAATAAAGTCAATTTGACCACCTACTCCTGAATAAAACTTAGTTCCGATAGAATCAGCACAAACCTGACCTGTAATATCAATAGATAATGCAGAGTTAATAGCTGTTACTTTATGGTTTTTACGGATAACCTCAACACTATTAGTATGTTTCACATCCATCATAGCAACCATTGGGTTATCATCAACAAATTCATATAATTTTTTAGAACCCATTAAGAAAGATGCTACCATCTTACCTTTATCGATTTGCTTACGTTTTCCGTTTACAACTCCTTTTTCAACCAAAGGAAGAATTCCATCAGCAAACATTTCAGTGTGAACACCTAAATCTTTGTGGTTACCTAGTTGAGCTAACACAGCATTTGGAATACCTCCAATACCCATTTGAAGACAAGCTCCATCTTCAATTAACTCAGCTACATTTTTACCAATTTGAATATCAGTTTCAGTTAATTCACCCATTTCATGAGCATATAATGGACTATCATCCTCAACAAAATAATCAATGTCAGTCATTGGAATCATTGCATCACCCCATGCACGTGGAACATTTGGGTTAACAGCAGCAATTACAACATCTGCACTTTCAATAGCAGCAAGTGTAGCATCAACAGAAGTTCCTAAAGAAACAAATCCATGTTTATCTGGAGTTGAAACCATTACCATTGCTACATTAACTTTTAAATACCCTTCGCGAATTAATTTTTGAGTTTCGCTCAAGAAAACAGGAATGTAATCAGCATAACCTGCTTGAGTTTGTTTACGTAGGTTAGCACCAACGAAAAATTGCTCAGAAACAAATACTCCTTCAAATTCAGGATCTGCAAAATCTACTTTATTTTCAATGTGGATGTGTTGAACTTTTACATCGCTAAATTCTTTTCTGCGACCGCGTTCAACCATAGCTTTAATTAAGATATGAGGAGTAACAGCAACACTACTTAAATGTACTCTGTCTCCAGACTTAATTACTTTAACTGCTTCTTCTGCACTTACACTTTTATACTGCATGTTTTCTTATTTAGAGATATTTTTCTTTAATCATAATTTGATGTGCAAAACTATAATATTTTGATTAAAATCAAGAGTAGAAAAACGTATTCTACAACATATTCATCTCTTTTACATCTCATAACATTTATTACTGATATTCTGAATGTAACGATGATCTATATCGAGAATATAATTTTAAACAAAATGACCATGTTTATATATTCTCTGTATTTTTAATACACAAATAGTATCTTGCACAAATAATCCATATTGAAAATCCATAAACAAATGAAAAATTTTCTATTATTAATTTTACTTACAGTTTTTATTACTTCAATTAATGCTCAAACAACAGAGTATATTACTCAATCTGAAATTCATTATTACAACGATTCAGTGAACCAAACAGATAATTACATTAACGAAAGATGTGTACTTGATATATATTACCCTAAAAACACAAAGGGTTTTGCTACAATTATTTGGTTTCATGGAGGGGGTTTACGAGCGGGTTCTAAAGAAATTCCTGAAGCACTTAAAAATAAAAACATAGCTATTATTGGTGTAAATTATCGTTTATACCCAAAAGTAGGTGCACCCAAATATATTGAGGATGCTGCAGCTGCGGTTGCATGGGCTTTTAAACATATTAAGGAATACGGAGGAGATTCATCATTAATATTCATTTCTGGTCATTCCGCAGGTGGATATTTAACAAGCATGATTGGATTAGATAAAAAATATTTAGCGAAATATAATATTGATGCTAATAATATTGCAGGTTTAATTCCTTTTAGCGGCCACACCATTACACATTTTACAGTTAGAGAAGAAAGAGGTATAGAAGGTACTCAACCCATTGTTGATGATTTGGCTCCTCTTTATTATGTAAGAGCTGATGCTCCTCCTATGTTATTAATCACTGGTGACAGAGAATTAGAAATGTTGGGACGATATGAGGAAAATGCCTACATGATGAGAATGATGAAAATAGTTGGTCATAAAGATATAAAGCTATATGAACTTGATGGCTATGGACATGGAATGACAGAACCTGCTTTTCCTCTATTAATTAAGGAAGTAAACCGTATCGTAGAATTAAAAAAATCTGTTGTCAACAACTAAATCAAACGAAGTTTAAAGGTGTTTTATAGGATATGAAACCATTTAAAATATAAAAAGTTAACTCATATTTTTTATCTTCGCCCGGTACACAAATATTATATGGCAGAGAAAGATCCAGTTAGGATTAACAAATTCTTAAGTGAAGTAGGTTATTGTTCCAGAAGAGAAGCCGATAAGCTTATACAATCTGGACAAGTAAAGGTTAACGGTGTTATTGTTGATATGGGAACAAAAGTGAACCCTGCTGACAAAATAATGGTTAACAATATCCTTATTTCAAGACCTAAAGACAAGTTCGTTTACATTGCGTTTAATAAACCAACAGGAATTGTATGCACTACAGATACGCGAGCTGAGAAAAATAATATTATTGATTTCATTAAACATCCCAAACGTATTTTTCCCATTGGTAGATTAGATAAAGCCAGTGAAGGCCTGATTTTTCTAACAAATGATGGAGATATTGTAAACAAAATTTTAAGAGCAGGTAACAACCACGAAAAAGAATACATTGTTAGAGTAAATAAACCTATAACAGACGACTTTATTAAAAGAATGAGTAATGGTGTTCCCATTCTGGATACAATTACAAATAAGTGTAAAGTAGTAAAGTTAAGTAAGTACGAATTCAACATCACTTTAACTCAAGGTTTGAATCGACAAATAAGGCGAATGTCGGAATATCTTGGTTATAAGGTTATCAAACTGAAGCGTATCCGTATTATGAATATCAAACTGGATGTTCCTGTTGGAAAATGGAGAGACTTAACTGTTAGTGAAATGAAAGAAATACAACGTTTAGTTATAAATTCATCAAAAACTCATGAATAAAATAATTTTATTCGCTGAACAATCTCAATTTGATTCAACAAAAAATTGCAATTTTTTTTATAAGATATACTTGTATCTTTGTACTTGTTAAAACATAAATTAATACAATTATTATTCAGACATAATGATTATAAATACCATTTGGGAATAATATTTGTTTGATATAATATGGTTATTAAAATCACAAAAACACATGAGATTTACATTTATTAAAGTTGCCAGGCACAGAACGTTTCATCATACACCAATATATTATGATGAAGCAAGGGAGGAACGTGAAGAGCGTAACAGAAGAGTTAAAGATGAATTAGGTCTTGAAGTTGAGGAAGATAACAGGTCAATTGAAGAACGGATTAAAGGCAAAATGAAACGTAAAATTACAACTCATTTTGACGTTGTCAGAAAAGAAAAGCGTAAATCAAATCTGAGACTTGTTGCAATACTTGTTGGTTTAACAATTGCATTTTATTATTTGTTTTCATCAAGTAAAGAATGGATTATGCATTATATGTAATCCTAAGTTATTTAATTACAAAACATTAAATCATACCACTGCAAAACATCTGAATTTCAGGTGTTTTGTTATTTATATCAATTAAGTATATGTCGGATATTATACAATTATTACCAGATTCTGTTGCAAATCAAATTGCTGCAGGAGAAGTTATACAACGACCAGCATCCATGATTAAAGAATTAGTTGAGAATGCAATAGATGCTGGAAGTACTGATATAAAAGTAATTGTAAAAGATGCAGGAAGAACATTAGTTCAGGTAATCGATAATGGTTGTGGAATGTCAGCCACAGATGCACGTATGGCATTTGAACGACACGCCACATCAAAAATTAAAAATGTCAACGATCTGTTCGCTATTCGTACTATGGGATTTAGAGGCGAAGCTTTAGCCTCCATTGCTGCTGTTGCTCAAGTCGAATTAAAAACAAAAAAGACAGGCGACGAATTAGGTACACAAATAGAAATTGCAGGATCTACAGTTGAAAAACAAGAACCAATTTCTTGTCCTTCAGGATGTAACTTCATGATTAAAAACCTTTTTTACAACGTACCTGCACGAAGAAAATTTTTAAAGAAGGATTCTACGGAATTACGCCACATCATAAATGAATTTGAAAGAATTGCTATTGCCAATCCGGATATTAGTTTTAGTCTGGATCATAACAATATGCCATTATTTCAGTTACCTGCTTCAAATTTACGTCAACGTATCGTAAATATGCTAGGCAAAGGCATGAATCAACAATTAGTACCAGTTGAAACAGAAACACAACTAGTAAAAATAACCGGTTTTATTGGTAAACCTGAATCTGCAAGAAAATCATCTGGCGACCAGTTTTTCTTTGTAAATCAAAGATACATGCGTCACCCATATTTACATAAAGCAATAACAGAAGCTTATTCCAATTTAATACAGCCGAATACAGTTCCTGCATATTTTTTATTCTTCGAAGTTGATCCCAAAATCATAGATATTAATATTCATCCAACTAAAACAGAAATAAAATTTGAGGATGAAAGAACTATATGGCACATTACAAATGCGTGTATACGTGAGAGTTTAGGGAAGCACAACATGGTACCAACTATTGATTTCGACACTGCCGACATGGTTGATATACCTGTAAGTAATTCTGAAAATGATCAGGATGAACCGGAAATTGAAGTTAATCCATTCTTTAATCCATTTGAGACTCAAAGCTCTAATTACTCCGGTTCAAATAGCTCATTTGGAAATTCAGGAGGAGGATCATCTTACACTCCAAAATCCACTCCGAAAAACTGGGATCAACTATATAATGATTTTGAATCAGAAAAGGGAAGTATGCCTTTTGATACAGAACCGATATCAAATAGTAATTTCGAAGAATCATATTCTCAGGAAAAACCTGTACAACAAACTTTTATGTCAAAAGGTATGAGTGAGGAAACCTCTTCAGGTGCATCGTGTTTTCAGTTTAAAAACAGATATATTCTAACTTCCGGAAAATCTGGTTTAATGATGGTTGATCAAAAAAGAGCTCATGAACGAATACTATTTGAACGTTTAATGAGGTCAATTACTACCCAACAAAGCATGACTCAGCAGAATTTATTTCCTGAACAATTAGAGTTCAATACAGAAGACACTTTTATCTTAAAAGAGTTGACACCTGATTTTAAAATATTTGGTTTAGACTTAGATCTGATAGGTGATAACATATTTGAAGTTAAGGGAATGCCCGTAAATATGGAAAAAATGAAACCTAAAGAACTGATTGATGAAGTAATTGAAGCATATAAAAGTGGAGAGGTTAATTTAGAGGCTGATTTAAAGGAGAGAATTGCAAAATCAATGTCTAAACAATCATCTATAAAACATGGCCAATATTTGTCAACTGAAGAAATGGATGAGTTAATTGGCCAACTATTTACTTGTCAGGTACCTAATTATTCTCCTGATGGAAAACCTATAATATCAATTTTATCAAATGACGAAATAGAAACCAGATTTAAGTGACATTCTGTCTTAAACTTATTTGGTCTGAATCTTGTTGACTATAAAGTTAGTAGAACAACAACAAAAATTTTATTTATGTTTCAAAGACAATCCTTTTTTAGTAACATACCTCCCATTGTAAAAAATCTGTTAATAATTAATGGATTAATGTTTTTTGCAACTTACTTACTTACAAAAGGCATTACAATTCCTGGTATAGGCTACACAAGAATTGAACTTGATAATCTTTTAGGATTATATACCCCTGGAAGTCATCAATTTCATTTTTTCCAATACATTACTTATATGTTTATGCATGGAAGTATTGAACATATCTTTTTAAATATGTTTGCTCTATTTATGTTTGGAAGAATATTAGAACAGATCTGGGGACCTCAAAAATTCCTGTTTTACTACTTGGCCACAGGCATTGGAGCTGGATTACTTTATGTTCTGGTAGCATTTATCAGATCAAAGATGTTAGCATCAGGATTACCAGCTGAAGCTGTTCAGGAAATTTACACCAATGGTTACTCTGTTTTATTAGAACATAAAAACTACGTTGACTCAACTGCAGGGACTTTAAATAGACTCGTTAATATACCAATGGTTGGTGCTTCAGGAGCCATTTTTGGTCTATTACTAGCCTTTGGTATGCTATTCCCTGAAGAAAGAATATATTTATATATGCTACTTCCTGTTAAAGCAAAATGGTTTGTAATTGGGTATGGAGCTGTTGAGTTATTCTCAACTTTAGCAAATAATCCTGGTGACAATGTAGCTCACCTTGCTCACTTAGGAGGTATGTTAGTTGGATTTATTATAATTCGCTTTTGGAAGAAAAAGCATTTTTAAATAAATTTATCTATTTAGTATAAAAATTAATCGGTCATGCCATTTACTGACGAAATAAAGCAATCATTTAAAATGGGAGGAGTTGTTACTCGTCTTATTTATATAAATATAGGAGTATTTTTAATAGTCCGCATATTATATGCTATATATACGCTTACTTTTAATTCACCTTACTTTCCATTAACAACATGGTTGTCTGTTCCTGCAAGTGTTGAAAATTTATTATTTCAACCATGGAGTATAATAACATATATGTTTCTTCACTTTGATTTTATACATATACTGTTTAATATGTTAACTCTGTTTTGGTTTGGACGTATTTTTCTTCAGTATTTTAATCCTCGCCAACTTTTAGGTGTTTATTTTATGGGAGGTATATCAGGTGCGTTACTATACATTTTATCATATAATTTATTTCCAGCCTTACAAAACTATACACCAAGTGCAATAATGATGGGAGCTTCAGCTTCTGTGATGGCCATTATATTTGCTTCAGCAAAATATTCTCCAAATTTTAAGGTTCACCTTCTTTTAATTGGTCCTGTTAAATTGATGCATATGGCAATTGTTCTTTTAATTATGGATGTTATTGGTGTTGGATCTATGAATAATACAGGAGGGCATTTAGCCCATATCGGAGGAGCATTATTCGGTTTATTCTTTGCTTCAAGAGTTATTAAAGGAAAAGACATTACTATGAGCTTTAATAGATTTATGGACAAATTATTTAGTCTGTTTTCAAGGAAACCAAAAATGAAGGTTAGCTACAACAGCAATAAAAGACCAATGACTGACATGGAATATAATGCTCAAAAAAGAAAAAAACAGAGCAATATTGACCATATCTTAGAAAAGATTAAAGCTAGTGGATATGATAGCTTGACTAAACAAGAAAAAGAAGATCTTTTTAATGCAAGTAACAATTAAAATTATATTGTTTTGAATAAAGTAGCCAGATCTTTAATTCTCTTTATCAATTTATTTGTAGCATTTTTATTAGCACTTGCTGCATTAGGTGCATATATTAGTCCCAGCCACATTAACTTTTTGTCATTTCTGGGTTTTGCCTTTCCTTTTTTATGGATTTCAAATGTAGTGTTTAGTATATTCTGGTTAATTAAGAAAAGAAAAAGATTAATTATCTCATTAATCCTGGTTATTCTAACATGGAATCAGTGGAATGCAGTTTTCCAATTAAATGGAAGGAAGATTTCAGAGAATGAAAAACAGAACGATTATATTACAGTAATGTCATATAATGTAAGAATGTTTGATAAATATATATGGACAAAGGATAAAAATACACCAGAAAAGATCTATCAATTTATTAAAGACCAAAATCCTGATATTTTATGTATTCAGGAGTTCTATATAAACAATAAGAAGAATCAGTATTCTGAAAACAATATCTTATCTAAATTCAAACAGTATAAATACAAATATTTAGAATATAATATTCAAACCAGATCTGGCAAGAAATACGGATTAGCCACATTTTCAAAATTTCCTATCACAAATACTAAACCTTTGTTTTTTGAGAATACGACAAACTTTAGTACTCAAACAGACATAAATGTTCATGGAAAAAGTGTTAGAATATTCAACAACCACCTAGAATCAATTCGTTTACAGAAAGAAAATTATAACTTCATTGATAGTTTAGAGTTTAAAAATGATAAAGAACGCAAGAAAGGCATTTATGACATTTTCAGTAAATTAAATAGTGCATTTTCAAACCGTTCATATCAAGCCCAAACCATTGGAAGACATATACAAAACTCACCCTATCCTGCCATAGTTTGCGGAGACTTTAATGATACACCTGTTTCATATGTTTACAGAACGGTAAAAGGAGATTTAAAGGATTCTTTTATTGAATCCGGTAGCGGATTTGGTGGCACATACAATGGGAAATTACCTTCATTTAGGATAGACTTTATCTTTCATGATAAAGCATTTGAATCATATAATCACCAAAGATTAAAAGTGAACTATAGCGATCACTATCCAATCAAAACAACATTAAAACTACCTTAAACAAAATAAAATAGAAGCTTATCATTTTAATAGACTTTTAGTGCTATATTTTTCTATTTTTGTGAATCATTAATTATTTGAATAAAAACCTATGCATCAATATCTTGAATTGTGCCAACGTGTGTTGGATGAAGGCGTATTAAAGGAAGATAGAACAGGAACAGGAACAATAAGTGTATTTGGACACCAAATGCGCTTTAATTTGCAAGAAGGATTTCCATTAATTACAACAAAAAAACTTCACTTAAAATCAATTATTCATGAACTTATCTGGTTTTTAAAGGGAAGTACTAATGTAAAATATCTTCAGGATAACGGTGTAAGAATTTGGAATGAATGGGCAAAGGAAGATGGCGAATTAGGCCCAATTTATGGATATCAATGGCGATCATGGCCTGCTGCAAATGGTGTATACATTGATCAAATCAAACAAGTTATAGATTCAATTAAAAACAATCCTGACTCACGTAGGCATATTGTTAGTGCATGGAACGTAGGTCAGCTTGATGATATGCAACTTCCTCCTTGTCATATCTTATTTCAGTTTTATGTTGCTGACGGAAAACTTTCATGCCAACTTTACCAAAGAAGTGCTGATTTATTTCTTGGTGTTCCTTTTAACATTGCATCATATGCATTATTAACAATGATGGTGGCCCAAGCCACAGGACTAGAATTAGGTGATTTTGTACACACTTTAGGTGATGTTCATATATATAAGAATCATATTGATCAGGTAAAATTACAGTTGACACGTACACCATATTCTTTACCAAAGATGGATATCAATCCAGAAGTAAAAAACATTGACGATTTTAAGTATGAAGATTTTACTTTAAGTGGTTATGAATCACATCCACATATTAAAGGAGCTATTTCTGTTTAAGATATAGTTCAATATTTACCCACCAACAATTAAAAACAAAAATGACAGAATTTTCAATTATAGTAGCCATAGCTAAAATGAATGCTATTGGCCAGAATAACAATTTACTTGCATATATTTCAAAGGATTTAAAACGTTTTAAAGCTTTAACCAGCAGACACACCATTATAATGGGCAGAAAAACCTTTGAATCACTGCCCAATGGAGCTCTACCCAACCGAAGAAATATTGTAATAACTCGTAATCCTGAATTAAAATTTGAAGGTGCAGAAGTTGTTAATTCACCAGAAGAAGCAATGGAGCTATGTAAAAATGATGGAGAAGTGTTTATTATTGGTGGTGCTACAATTTATGAGGCTTTTCTTCCAAAAACAAATAAACTTTACCTTACTCTAATTAATCAGTTCTTCAATAATGCAGATACCTTCTTCCCTGAAATTAATTATGAAGAGTGGGAAGAAACATACAGAGAAGAAATTAATGATGATGAACAGAATGACTTCAACTATACTTTCCTTGATTTAAAAAGAAAGAAACAAGGTTAAATATTTAGTTTTTCACCACAAAACTTACAATACTCAGCGTCTCTGTCATGTCCCTCTTGCAAACATGATGGGCAAACCTGAGTAGTTGTATCTTTTGTAACTCGGGTTAATTCAGAAGTCACAATTCCTGTTGGTACAGCAATTATTGCATAACCTAAAATCATTACCACACCAGCCAAAAATTGACCCATTGGTGTCACCGGAGCGATATCTCCATACCCAACAGTTGTAAGTGTTACAACAGCCCAATAAATACTGATTGGAATACTTGTAAATCCACTTTCCTGATTTGACTCAACAATATACATTAAGGTACCTAATATTGTAACTAAAATTAGTACTGTAAACAAAAACACACTTATTTTATTTCTGCTTGCAATTAATGCTTTCCATAATGTAGAAGCTTCATTAATATATCGTGTCAATTTTAAAACCCTGAATATCCTTAATAACCTCAAAGATCTAAATACAACCAACATATGAGTTCCGGTAAATATTAAGCCCAAAAAGGAAGGTATTATGGCTAATAAATCGATAATTCCAAAAAAACTAAGCGCATATTTTAATGAATGTCGAACTACCCACAACCTAATTAAATATTCAATTAGAAAAGCATAAGTTACTCCCCATTCTAAAAAATATAAAGTAGTATAAAATGATTTTGACCGACCAGGAAGGCTCTCTAGCATAACAATCGTAATGCTAAAAATAATCAGAAATATTAATGCAATATCAAATATTTTACCAGCCTTTGTATCTGCTTCAAAGATTATATCATAAAGTTTCTTTTGAATGTGAGACTGCTTTTTCATAAATTGTATTATAATTCATTTAAACTGTTTTGAGTTTATAAAACCCATCGTATATTTACTCAAAATTATAAACAAATATGAGTATTAATACTATTAAAAATAATTTCCTTGACCTTCAAAAGGTTCTAAATGATTTTATAAATAACGATAATAACTTTAACTTAATAAAACAAGCAGGAGACATAATGGTATCCTCGCTTAAAAATGGAGGGAAACTTATTTCATGTGGTAATGGAGGTTCTATGAGTGATGCAATGCATTTTGCAGAAGAGCTTACAGGCCGATTTAGAGATGAAAGAAAAGGTTTAGCTGCAATATCGATATCTGATCCATCGCATATTACTTGTGTTGGCAATGATTATGGATTTGACCATATCTTTTCGAGATATATTGAATCAGTGGGTAACTCAGGTGATGTTCTTTTAGCAATTAGCACAAGTGGTAACTCAGCTAATATTTTAAAGGCTGCAGAAGCTGCAAAAGAAAAAGGTATTAAAATAGTTTCCTTAACCGGTAAAACTGGAGGTAAATTAAAAGATATAAGTGATGTTGAATTAAGAATTCCTCACAATGGATATTCAGATAGAATCCAGGAGATTCATATTCAAATTATACACTCTCTAATACACTATATTGAATTAGAATATTTTAAATAACAATATTGTTATTATATCGTTATATATAATCTACTAGATTACAGTTTAATGTGACAATTAATATTAAATTTTAAATACATGAAATATTGCAGAATAAAATATTGCAGAATAAAATATTGTATAATTATAATTGTCACCTTTTTTTTGACTTCATGTTTCAATGAAGACTTAAATAAGATATCTGATGAATATATATGGGAGCCAGATGTTTCAATCCCTGTTTTTGAAGATATCTACTATTTAACTGATACCAGACTTACAGGTTCTATATCCTCACTATTTTCTAATCCAGCAGTTGAATATATTCCTATCACAAAAGACTTTGATCTTAATTTCAATGATATCTTTGAAGATGTTGATTATATCCAAAGTTTATATTTAAATCTGGGAATTGACAACTTTACCCCATCAGAAATTCAGGTTTATCTTGATTTTATGAAATACCCAAGTGTATATATAAAAAGTCTCGAACTTGATGATGATATCATAATACCTGCTGCAATAGTTAACAGCAATGGAGAAGTTACTAAATATCAATCATTTTCGCAACTAATTCCAATTGATATAGATGATGAAACACTAATACAAGAAACAGAATTTGTAAGATTGGAAATAAGACTAATTAATAGAGAAATCACAGAAGATATAATCGCTAATCTCAATAATTATTATTCTAATTGTTCCATAGGTATGAAAGCGGCCTTAAAAGTACCAGTTAAGTAATTTAAACCATGCATAAAACTATTGTTCTTATAATATTATTAATGGCTTATTCTTTAACAAAAGCTCAACAGAACAATACACTATTTTTAATGCATGATCTACCGCAGGCAAATATTGTAAATCCTGCAGTACAAATTAAATGCAAATTACATATTGGAATCCCTATACTAGGTTCTACCCACATAAATGCTTATTCAACAGGATTTGCATTTAATGATGTTTTTGAAAAATACAATGGAGATTCTTTACGATTTAATCCAGATAAAACGCTGCATCAGTTTAATAAATATGAAATAATTGGCAGTGAAGTACATTTATCCCTGCTATCCTTTGGTTATAAATATAGAAACAACTATTTCACTTTCTCAGTGAATGAAAAGGTAAACTCATATAGTATTCTTTCAAAGAACGCACTTTTACTTGCTAACGAAGGCAACTCACAATTTGTAGGTAGAAACACAAATTTAGGTGGAACTAGAATAAATGCGGTCCACTATAGAGAATATGCTTTAGGTTGGGCAAAAAACGTTAATGAAAAATTTAATTTTGGAATAAGAGCTAAATTATTATTTGGTAAGGCAAATATTTATTCTAAACCCACCAATATTTATTTATACACAGATCCAACAACATATGCATTAAATCTAATAGGTTCTGGTAGTATATATACATCCTTTCCTATGAATATAACAACAACAGAAGAAGGTACAGTTGATGATATTGAAGATATTAAGCTTAAGGATATTGACATTAAAAATTATTTATTAAATACAAAAAACAAAGGTATAGGAGTTGATATAGGTTTTATTTATAAATTGGATCAAATGACTACATTTTCAGCTAGTATATTAGATATTGGATATATAAAATGGAATTCTGATGTAAATCAATTTCATTCTTCAGGTAAAATAGATATTACTGGAGAAACATACAACGATGGATTAGATAACTTTCCAGCCTTAAAAGATACTTTATATACAACGTTTGAACCTACTCTAATTGAACAAGCTTATTCATCACCTCTTACACCATCATTATATTTTGGTATTGAGAGAAAAATGGCAAACAATTTCGAGCTTGGTACAGTATTCCATAATGAGTTTTTCAAAAAAAAATGGCATTCTTCTTTAAGCCTATCTGCAAACAAAAACTTTGCTAAAATACTATCTACTGGAATCTCTTATACAATACAGAATAAACAATTTAATAATATTGGAATGGGAATGGGAATTAAACTAGGCCCAATATACCTTCATGCTTTAAGTGATAATATTCCTGCATTCTTTAATCTCAGCTCCGCACGTAATATAAATTTACGTTTTGGGATTAGTTTACTTACCGGATGTAGTCAGAAAAATGAATCCAATAATTTTAATAAATCTCATGGTGCAATTCCGTGTACAATGGGTAATCCATATAAAGCTATTCAGAAAAAAAGAAGATAAAAAAAAGGATGTTCCAAAATTGAAACATCCTTATATATAAATTTAAACTATATTCTATTTTGCTAAAGCTTCTGCCCCACCTACAATTTCAAGAATTTCATTTGTAATCGCAGTCTGACGGGCCTTATTATAACTTAACTCCAAATCACCAATTAATTCAGTGGCATTGTCTGTTGCCTTATGCATGGATGTCATTCTGGCTCCATGTTCAGACGCAGCAGAGTCAAGTAAGGTTTTAAAGAACAAAGTCTTAAGTGTTAAAGGAACTATTTCATTTATAATTGCATCCTGTTCTGGTTCATATATATATTGCGTTGAAAAGCCATAAGGTAATTTCGGTAATTCTAATGGCAAAAATTGAGACACACTTATATTTTGTACTGCAGCATTAATAAACTCATTATATACCAAAATTACTTTATCATATTTATGTGATAAAAAATCTGATATTATTTGATTAGAGATTATCTCAACATCATTAAACTTTAAATTATTGTAAATATCATTATACTCTTTTATACACGTAATTTCCAAAGATTTCAATAACTTTTCTCCTTGTTTACCTATGGCAATAACATCCAGAAAACCATTTTTATAATGAGAAGAATAATCACCTTTAATAATTCTATTAACTTCTTTAACTATACTAGAATTAAATGCTCCACACAAACCTCGATTTGACGTTATCATGACTATTAAAACCCTGTCAACCTCACGTTGTTCTGCCAATGGAATACTTTTACCACTATCCATTGCATTCACCAAATCAAACATTATTTCGCTTAATTTATCGGCATAAGGTCTTATTTGAACGATATTATCCTGTGCTTTTTTAAGTTTTGCAGCAGATACCATTTTCATTGCACTTGTAACCTGACGGGTAGTTTTAACCGAATCAATGCGGGTTTTTATGTCTTTTAAACTAGGCATTACATTCTTAATTTTCTTCTTCTACAATAAATCTACGAGCCACATCTCCGGCTACTTCTTTTAAAATTGCAGTTTCTTTATCAGAAATATTCCCTTTACTCAAAGTTTCAAAGACTTCATTATAACGAATTTGTAAATCTTCAATAAAACTTGCTTCAAATTCTTTAACCTTGTCAACAGGAACGTCACCTAATAAACCTTGTGTACCACAATAAATCAATGCAATTTGATGCGCAACATTCACTGGCGAATATTGAGGTTGTTTTAGTAATTCAACATTCTTACGTCCTTTATCCAAAACAGCCTTTGTTGCAGGATCAAGATCTGATCCAAATTTAGAAAAGGCCTCTAATTCTCTGTATTGCGCCTGATCTAACTTTAATGTACCAGATACTTTTTTCATTGATTTAATCTGAGCACTACCTCCTACACGAGATACAGATATACCCACATTAATGGCAGGACGTATACCTGCGTTAAATAAATTACTTTCTAAGAAAATCTGACCATCAGTAATTGAAATAACATTGGTTGGAATATATGCTGAAACATCACCTGCCTGAGTTTCAATAATCGGTAAAGCAGTTAATGAACCTCCTCCTTTAACCATTCCTTTAATAGACTCAGGTAAATCATTCATTTGTGCTGCAATTTCATCTGATTCGATAACTTTTGCGGCACGTTCTAATAAACGTGAGTGTAAATAAAATACATCTCCGGGATATGCTTCACGACCAGGAGGACGACGTAATAATAATGAAACTTCACGATAAGAAACTGCCTGTTTTGATAAATCATCATAAACAATTAACGCAGCTCTTCCTGTATCACGAAAAAATTCACCTAATGCTGTACCCGTAAATGGAGCATAAAACTGCATCGCAGCAGGATCAGCAGCAGTTGATGAAACAACAGTGGTATATTTCATAGCACCATGCTTCTCTAAAGTATTTACTATTTGAGCTACCGTTGAACCTTTCTGACCAATTGCTACATAAATACAATATACAGGAGTACCTTTTTCAAAATTCTCCTTTTGATTTATTATTGTATCAATAGCTATAGCAGTTTTACCAGTTTGACGGTCACCAATAATTAATTCCCTTTGTCCTCTACCAATTGGAATCATTGAGTCAACGGCTTTTAAACCTGTTTGCATTGGTTCCTTAACTGGTTGTCGATAAATAACACCTGGAGCTTTTCTTTCTAAAGGAAACTCAAATAATTCTCCTTCAATACTACCTTTACCATCAATAGGTTCCCCATTAGTATTGATTACTCGCCCAAGCATACCCTCTCCTACTTTAACAGAGGCAATACGGCCAGTTCTCTTAACTACATCTCCTTCTTTTATGTCATGTGAAGCTCCTAATAAAACAACACCAACATTATCCTGTTCAAGATTAAGTACAACGCCCTTACACGATTCAAACTCAACAAGCTCATTCGCCCTAACCTTGTTTAACCCATAAACCCTGGCAATACCATCACCAACCTGAAGAACAGTACCTACTTCTTCAAGATTAGTATTGCTGGTGAAACCTTCAATTTGTTTTTTTAATAATTCCGAAACTTCGGCAGGTTTTATATTTTCCATTGGTACAATTTTAACCAGTAGTAATTAACTTAACAACCTATTCTTTAATTGCTTAAGTTTATTGAAAATACTTGTATCGATCATTTTACCATCAACCATTAAAATAAATCCTCCAATGAGATGTTCACGAACACTTACATTCAATTCGATTTTAGCCTTTAATTCTTTTTCAAGAATATCTTTAACTTTTAAAATATAATCTTCTGATAAAGTATAGGCTGTATAAAGAGTAGCTGTTTTTAATCCTGTTTGTTTTTTATAAAAATCCACAAAATTACGAGCAATATCAGACAACAATTCTTCTCGATTATTATCAATAAGTAATCGAAGAAAATTCATTGAAATTTCATTGATATAATTTTCAAAGATGGATTGAAAAAATTTCTTTTTTTCACCAGGAGTAATAACCGGACTTTTTAATAACTCATTAAAAGATGGCGTATTAGAACATTGATAAATTAGTAATAACATATCACTATTCACATCTTCAACAATATTCTTCTCCTGACTAAGTTCGAATAAAGCTTTTGCATACCTAACGGAGATTAAACTTTGATCCATCCTAACTACGTGATTAATTAAAATTTACGTTATCTAAATATTTATCAATGATCTCTTTTTGCTTAGTATCAGACTTCAATTCTGACTCAAGAATAAGTCCAGCAATATTAACAGATATTTCAGCAACTTGAATCTTAAGATCTTTTATTGCTGCATTTTTTTCTGCCTCAATTAATTTTCTAGCGGATTCAATAAGCCTGTTGGCTTCATTCTGAGCGGTAGCTTTTGCCTCATTAATGATTTTATCCTTTAACTCACGTGTTTCTTTAATGATTTGATCACGCTCATCTTTTGCAGCATTCATCATATCCTGACGCAACTTAACAAGATCTTCCACCTCTGATTTAGCTTTTTCAGCAGCTTTTAAAGATGCTTCAATAGTTTCTTCTCTAACTTTCAATGCATGTAATATTGGTTTCCATGCATATTTTTTAAGTAAAAAAACTAATATCCCAAACGAGAGTGTAGACCAAAAGACTAATCCTGGATCTGGTTGTAAAATAAAATCCATTCTTAAAACTTTTAAAAAGGTTAAAAATTAACCTTTGATCATAGAAATTACAATTGCAAAAAGAGCTACCCCTTCAATTAAAGCAGCTGCAATAAGCATAGCAGTTTGTAGTTTAGACAAAATTTCTGGCTGACGTGACATAGCTTCCATTGCACCTTTTCCTAAAAGTCCAATACCTAATCCAGCTCCAATTACAATAAGTCCTAAACCTAAAGAAGTTGTCATAATTTTATATTTTTTTTAATTAAACTATTATGTTATTTGTAAAAAATCAATGTTCTTCATCCTTAATTGCCATACCTATAAAAAGTGCAGACAACAAGGTAAAAATATATGCTTGTAAAATAGCCACAAACAATTCCAGAATAGACATTACTACTGCTAAACCAATTGATGCTGGTGCTATGAATACAGATTTCATTATGAAGATTAATGAAATCAAACTAATTATAATAATATGTCCTGCTGTAATATTTGCCATTAAACGAATCATTAATGCAAAAGGTTTTGTAAACAAACCTAAGATTTCAACAGGAATTAAGATTACTTTAACAACAGAAGGAACACCTGGTGCCAATAAAGTATGTTTCCAATAGCTTTTACTTCCATTGATAGTGGTTATAAAAAAGGTAATCATTGCCAGAACCATAGTTACTGAAATATTACCTGTAAAATTACTTCCTCCAGGAAAAAAAGGTACAAGTCCGATTAAGTTATTAATCCAAATAAAGAAAAATAACGTTAATAGATATGGTACATATTTATTAGCTTTTTCTTTACCTATTTGATCAATTATTATATCATCTTTTATAAATAATATTATTGGTTCAAAAAGAGATTGAATTCCTTTAGGTCTTTTAGGCTCTCCTTTATATTTTCTTGCAATTGAAATAAACAACCACAATAATAAGGCTATAGACAACCACATAGACCAGACATTCTTTGTTAAAGAAAAATCCCATGGTTTTGAATTAAGAACATGGCCATTTTCATCAATAGCTATATTACCCTCTGCATCAGAATTATAAATAGTTCCGTGATGATATATAAAATAACACCCATTATCCTCTGCTAATTTTGTTTCATGATTAAAGCGAGAAAATAAAAAGAAATGAAATTTACCTTCATTAATTAATATAACAGGTAAGGGAATTTCAATATCTGTTTGATGTTCTCCTTCTCCATATGATAAAACATGCCATTGATGGGAATTTGCTATATGATGTTCAATTACTTCTGTTGGATCAAAGGACTCCTCTTCCACCTGTTCTCCAGAAATTGGTTCTACCTTTTCAGAAGCACCTAGCGTAAAGTAAAAGCTAAAAACCAATACCAATATTCCTAAAACTTGTTTCATAAATACAATATCAACTTCTGTTTTGAATATAACCAACTATCTTTTTTGTAGAATAAATAAGATGTAAAAAATAGTTAGTCATAAATACAAGAACAATATGGTTCTCATTATCCTCCGAAAACTCAACCAACACAAAAATAAATAACGCAGCGGCAATTAATTTAATTCCAATAAATCCCATTAAAATAAAAATAATAAAACTAGGAATTACTTTTGCAAGTACTTTAGATATAAATATTAACCCACCAAATAAAAGCACACAAAATACTTGTATTACATGAAGTTCATTAATTAAATTCTCATGAAAATAACTAGTAATAAAGTAATTTATCAAGTAAACTATTAATGCAAATACAATGAATTTTCTAATCTCTATAAATATATCTTTATCGAACACTTACTGTTTTTTTGAGTTTTCTGTTGTCTGAGCATTCCCAGTTTTTCCACCCATTTCACACTTACCAGTAAATATAGCACCAGGTTCAATTGTCAACTTTGAAGTTATTATATCACCTAATAATTTAGATGAAGCTTTAAGTGACAACAATTCACTAACTAAAATCTTTCCTTCAATATTTCCGGAAACCTCAGAGTTAGCACAATTAATTTCTCCCTTAACTTTTCCATTTGGTCCTACAACAACTTTTCCTTTAGAAAGAATGTTACCCTCAATTTCACCATCAATTCTAATATCGCCATTTGTTTCGATATTACCTGAGATTTTAGTCCCAGAACCAATCATATTTGGTAACTTATTTTCTGGTTCGTATGATTTAGCCATTTTTTAAATATTTATGCTGTTACGTTTAATCTGTTTTGAAGTTTCAAAGAAAACAAAAAAATAATCAAATCTAATTTAGATTAATTCATTTATAAAAACAAAGTTTTAGTTACACTCATACCAGGAACTCCTTTATTTTTTTCAACTGAATTTCTTTATTTACTTGTCTTAAACTTCTTGCTGTGTTAGTATAATAAACATGTTTCGAAATAAAATCATATTGTTTTTTATTCCAATCTCTTTGTGACAACTTTCCTTTAAAATGAATTACTTCCTCCCATAACTTTTCTGAAAGAGGTATAAAATCGGCTCTGCCTAGATAATCCAAATCTGCATCTTTTATAATCTTTTCCATCAATAGTTTGGGTTCAAAATTCATTTCTGTAGCCATTATTAATTGATTTATGGCCTCAACTTCGCTACTTGTAAAATTAAACTTTGGCAAAATTTCCCTAGCGATACGAGCACTTTGTATTTCATGATTAATAGGATTAATCATATAGCCAGTGTCATGAAATAATGCAGCCGTTTTAACCAATAAAAGCTCCTTGCTATTTAATCCTTCTGCCCGCCCAATTACTTCAACTTGGGTACATACGTCTATTGTGTGTTTTACATTATGGTATTTTAAATAAGAAGGTAATTCCTCCTTCAACTGATTTAAGACTAACTCCTCTAAATCATTATATCTAATCCACTGAAGTTTGGTTTTAAATTCCTCATTAGGAATTAATCCATTTCCATCAATACTTAAGTTTGGCTCAATACCTGTTACAAAATACATATCTGTCTCCCCCTTATATTTAATAGGCATTTTACCTCTATACTCACATGTAAAAAAATCTTTTACCAATTGATAAGTAATACCTGATACATTTATCTTACCAGCAACCCCAGAAGATTCCATCCGGCTTGCAATATTAACAGTATCTCCCCAAATATCAAAAGAAAGTTTTTTTCTTCCAATTACTCCGGATATAACCGGCCCTGTGTGAATACCTATTCGCAACTTCCAAAACTCATCTGAATTACTTTGTGAACTATGTCTGGATTTCTGCATATAGTATTGCATTTCAAGTGCAGCCAATACAACCTCAATAGGATTTGTACTATTCTTTTCTGGTAATCCTCCAGCACACATATAAGCATCTCCAATTGTTTTAATTTTTTCGATACCATGCTTATCTGCAACTTCATCAAAAAATATAAAAAACCTATCTAACTCATCAATTAAAGTTTCCGGATTTAAATGCTCCACAATTTTTGTAAAACCTTGTATATCTGCAAACAGAACAGTGGCCTTTTCATATTTTACAGTAGCTTTATGCGTTAATTTCCTATTTTCTTCCTCTCCAACTTCATTTTTAGGTTTTAGATATTTTTTAAATAAGGGAGCCACTGAATCTTGATGCCAATCACTTACTTTTTTATTTACAACATTAACTACACCAATTTTAATCACAATAAAAAAGACGATTACAAAAACTACAAGTATAATACTTGATATCACATATCTATTAATGCTACTCTTTACTCGTATTGTAAAATCTTGCTTATTATTAATCGTTTCTATTCTAAAAATATATACTCCTTTATCAAGTTGATAATAAGTACAGCTATTTTTAAAAGTCCATTTATTCGGAAGTGTTTCAAATCCATCCAGAAAAAACTTATATTTCTCTTTAAAATTACTACAGTTAAAAAAATCAATCTGAATATAATCATCATCCATAATTATTAACTCAGACTTATCTGATAAGGACTTTTGATATACAGTATCACCTGAAACAATAATATTCTCAATTATACTTTCTGAATTCACATTATTTTCAACAGCAAAGACAGAGCAGTTTAAAAAAACATTAAAACAGATAAATACTAATGAACCAATCGTATAAATGCTTTTATCTTTAACTTTACAAATCACCCAATTTTGTTTTTTGTTTTATATTATTGATTTTATATCAAAAGTAGTATATTTATTTCGCAAAACGAACCTATGTTTTTTAATTAGTTTATATGGAAAATTCAGAAAGAACAATACTTGTACCATATGATTTTACTGACATAGCAATGCATGCAGTAGAACATGCCATTGATTTTTCAAAAGGTAAAAATATTGCTATTACATTGTTAAATATCGCAAAAAAAGAAAGTGAAATTAAAGATCTTACTGATAAACTTTCTGAAGAAGCAAAAAAAATTAGTGATTCCTTAGGTGTTAAACCTAATATTATTGTTAGGGAAGGAACAATCTTTAAAACAATAAATCAGGTTGCAGAAGAAACAGAGGCCATGCTTGTTGTTATGGGGACACATGGAATTAAAGGATTACAAAAACTTACAGGTAGTTGGGCGCTAAAAGTTATCGTTGGCTCAAAAATTCCTTATTTTGTTGTACAAGATTCACCATCAAATACACCAGTTAGAAAAATGGTGTTCCCTGTTGATTTTAAAACAGAAAACAAGGAAAAATTGCATTGGGCTGAGTTTATTTCAAAATTTTTAAATACCAAGATTTACCTTTTTAGCACCTCTGGTAAAGACGGTGCTCTTGAACCACGAACTAAGGCTAATTTGGTCTTCTGCAAAAACTTTTTAACAGAAAAAGGAATTGAATACGAACTAAGTCTTTCTGAAGGAACTAGTTCTTTCTCACAAGAAACAATAAACTTTGCAAAAAAAATAGAGGCCAATGGTATTATTATAATGACCACTAGAGATATTGCATTTCATGATTATGTTTTAGGAGCAAATGAACAACAAATAATTGCTAATGAATCTAAAATTCCCGTTTTAGTTATTAACCCTCGTACAGACTTAATGAAATATGGTTACGGAGGTTTCGGTTGATAAAAATATTTACCTCATTATATTTAAACAACGACCCTATAGTCGTTGTTTTTTTTTAGATACAAATAATTAAATAACTAATAATTCGTTTATAATTTAAGATATAATCAAAATATGGAATTAGTATTTGCTACAAATAATCAAAATAAACTAACAGAAATACAAAAATTACTTAATCATTCGATTAACCTTAAAAGTTTAACAGATATAGGTTGTAATGAAGAAATTCCGGAAACCGGCGATACATTGGAAATAAATGCAAATCAAAAATCATCTTATATTTTTGATAAATATAAAATCAACTGTTTTTCTGATGATACTGGACTTGAAATCGATGCATTAAATGGAGAACCAGGAGTATACAGTGCCAGATATGCTGGGGAGGATAAAGATGCTAAAAAAAACATGGCATTGGTTCTTAACAAAATGAAAGATATTAAAAATAGAAATGCCAGATTTAGAACTGTAATCTCATTAATAATAGATGGGCAAGAATTTCAATTTGAAGGTATTGTAAATGGAAAAATAGAAGAATCAGAAGCAGGAAACGAAGGATTTGGATATGATCCAATATTTACTCCTGATGGTTATTCTCAAACATTTGCAGAACTGGATATAAATGAAAAAAATAAAATCAGCCATCGTGGAAATGCAGTTAAGAAACTTGTTGAGTTTCTTAACACAAATTATTTAGATAATAAATAATTAATTAATCAAATAAATTATTTTAAATAATTATCGTATTGTAGTATGAAGCATTTATTATTTATTTCCATATCACTTTTGGTAACAATAAATTCCTTTTCTCAAGTTGCCATTGGCGAATGGCAAGAATATTTATCTTTTTCCAATGTAAAAAATATTGTAAAGATTAACAATACAGTTTTTGCTGCTTCAGAAATTGGTTTATTCAGCTATGATACAGATGAATATAACATTGAAAAATATACAAAATTAAATTGCTTAAGTGATGTAGATATTTCTATTATTAAACAAATTCCAAACTCAGACAAAATATTTATTGGATACGAAAATGGTAATATTGACATATTTGAGAATGGTGAAGTTGTTAACATACCTGATCTGAAGATCAAAAATTTAACCGAGAGTAAAAAGATTAATGCTATTGATTTTATTAATAATATGGCATTTTGTTCAACCGACTTTGGAATTTTAGTAGTAGATTATAATAAATTTGAAATCTCTGATTCCTATTATATAGGAGATGAAGCGGCAGCTGTAATTATAAATCAAATAGCACATACTTCAGACTCAATTTTTGTTGCTACTGAAAATGGTTTAAGAAAAGCTGCTATAAATAGTAGCTCTCTTTCTTTTTATGAGACATGGGAATATACTTCAGATGACAAAAGTAATTTCATGGGGGTTATTTCAATCGACGATAAAATTATCACAACCAAACAGTCTAATAGTAGCTATGGAACATATTATTATTCAGATGGTACTTGGACTAAAATTCATAACACTACTGATTTTATAAAACTTGAAAATTTCTCTAATAACTTTGCTATTGTGCAGACTAGCAAAATTGACATATTTTATAACAATCTTATTTTAGCCAAATCAATTAACCAATATCAAGTTGAGGATAATAGTTTAAGTTTTCAAAGTAACACTATATACATAGATAATGATGAAAACTATTGGATAGGAGACAGCCAGAATGGTTTAATAAAAATACAAAACAGTTATGATTTACAAATATTACCTGATGGACCCAAATCAAATAAATGTTTTAAAGTTTTATCAACAGAAGATTCTTTTTGGACAGTTGCAGGAGACTACAATTTTACACAAACCACTCCTGCTGAGGTTTCTATTTTAAGAGATGGTGTATGGAAATATCTTACAAGTAATACAGATCCTTTATTAAATGGAGTTAATAATATTACTGATGTTATTGTTGATCCACAAAATAACTATCATGCATATCTTGCAAGTTATAACAACGGTATTATTGAATTAGAAAATGATATGGTAAGTTATCATTACAATCAAAATAACAGTGGACTTCAAAAAGTATATATCTGGGAATTAGTCACATCAATTGTATTTGATGAAGACGGTAATGTATTTGCTACAAATCAAGAAGTAACCTATCCTATTGTAGTTAAACCATATAATATTACAGATGATAAAACGGGATGGATTCAGTACGATTACTTACCATATGATGATCCAGGCGAACAAACCTGGTTAAGAAAAATGATATATACTAGTTGGGGTGACATATGGGCAATTGCTGCAATTGATGCTAATGGTCTATTTGTGGCAGATATTAATGGAACACCTTACGATACAAGTGATGATACATATAGAGGACCCAAAAATACCAGAAATGTAACCTTTAATGATTCAAGATATTCAAATATAGCTATATGGGATGAAGATGGAGCAAGTATATCATCAAGTTTACAGTGCTTAGCTGAAGATAAAAATGGATACATTTGGGTTGGAACAGACGAAGGACCTATTGTATATTATAGACCTCAAAATATTTTCAACGAAGATTATCCTCAAGCATCAAAAATTCTTATACCTAGAAATGATGGAACTGGATTAGCAGATTATTTGTTAGAAAGTGAGGATATATCAACTATAGCAATAGATGGAGCAAACAGAAAATGGTTTGGAACGCAAAATGGTGCATATCTAATATCTGATGATGGAACAGAAACAATAAGTCACTTTACAACAGAAAACAGTCCTTTATTATCTAATATCATTAATAGCATAAGCATTAATCCAGAGAGTGGAGAAGTCTTTTTCGCTACAGATAAAGGAATTGTTTCTTACTTAGGAACAGCAACAGAAGGTAAAGAATCATATAATTCAATTACAGTATTTCCAAATCCTGTTAAACCTGGATTTGAGGGAGTAATTACAATTAGAGGCTTAATTGAAAATTCTACCACAACAATAACCGACATAAGTGGCAAAATTGTATATCAGACAATTTCAAATGGAGGAGAAGTTGTTTGGAATGGAAGAAATATAAATAACCAGAAAGTTTCTAGTGGAATATATTTAGTTTTTGCAACAAATGAAGATGGGGAAAAATTTCTAGCAACTAAAATTATGATTGTCAGATAAAACATCATATTTTTATTTTCCACTAGAGCAAATTACTTTTGTGGAAACAAAATTTTACATACCTCATGCGTAAAAAGATTATTACGATTTCTATATGTGTTATATTAGCTGGTGTATTAATATACTCATATCTATTTTTAAATAATTATAAGAACTATACTAATAACAATGCACTAAAAGGGATCCCTACTGATGTATCCTTAATTTTAAAAATAGATAATCCTGATAATTTAATTGAAATCATCAATGAAAAAATTGAATATCGTGAAGATTTATGTGCATTTGAATGGTTCAGAAATTTCTGTGATATAACAAATAAGATTGATAGTTCTGCATTTTTGAATAAGAGTATATTTAATACATTAAAAAGAAAACCATTAACAATATCCTTTCATAAAGAAGGAAAAAACTCTCTTACTCCATTATTTATATATGAAATAGTCAATAAAGCTCAGTATAAAGATTTAAATACCTTTATATTAAACGATGCAAATCAAAATTGGACTATCAATAAAAGAAAATACAATTCAACAATAATCTATAAAATAAAGGATCAAAAAGATGGTTATGAAATATTTATAACTTTAGATACAGGTCTTTTAATGATAAGTTCATCATCATTAATTATAGAAAAATCAATTCGTCAATTAGATACTGAATTTTCACTTGAAAAAGATAATAACTTCAACAAGTTGTATAAAACCATTGGAAATAGCTGTGATCTAAACCTATTTATTAACTTCAAAAACACATATGATTTCTTAAGTAATATTCTATCAAAAGAATTCAGTAACACAAGCTCTTTTTTTAAATCAGTAGGAAACTGGGGCGAATTAGATATCAATCTAAACAAAGAAATAGTTAGTATAAATGGATTTATTTACCCTTCAAAAGAAAAGGAAAAATTAAACTTATTAATAGATGGTATTGATCCTTCAATTTCAAGAATTAGCAAATTCTTACCTTCAAATACTGCATTTTATTACAACTATAACATTGACGACATCGATTTATTATTAAGTAACTTAAATAAATACCTTGAACAATCCGGAAATATAACATCCTTTAATAACACAATTCAGGAATTATCTTCAAATCTAACTCCTGAAGATTATAAAAATAAGCTATTTAGCATCCTTGAAGATGAATTCTGTTTGGCATACACTTCGAACACATCATCAAATAAAGAAGAAGGAAAGTATTTACTTATAGAAACAAGCAGCAAATCAAAAACACTTTCAGTTTTATCTGAAATAGCTAATAAAACTATAAATCCTATTAATAATTATAAACTTGATAATGAAACATCTTACCCAATTTACAAATCTGATGGTTTAGAAGGAATCAAGTACATATATTCGCAATATTTCCAAAATCCGCCCAGTGAATTCTTTACATTTATTGATAACTATTTGGTATTTGCTAATACAATTAACTCTCTGAATTCTATAATATACTCTTTTGAATTAAAAAAGACTTTAAACAATAGTAAATATTACCAACAGTTTAGCGAGAACTTTTCATATAAGGAAAACATATTTATTTATATTGACTTTTCTAAAATATCTTCCATTATTCCCAATGAATCAAGTATAAGTATTTTAAATCCGAACAAAGAACAAAAAGAAGTCCTTTCAAAATTTTACGGAATTGGTTTTCAATTTTCTAACGCAAATAATTTATTATATACAAACTCATGTATTAAATATTTACCGGTTAGGGAAAAGGAACCCAGAACTGTCTGGCAAAGCGGATTAGATAGCACTATTTTTTCAAAACCGAGTTTGGTTATTAATCATAACAATAACGAAAAAGAAATTTTAGTACAAGACAAATCTAATATATTATACTTAATAGCGAATAATGGTAAAATTTTGTGGCAGAAAAAACTTGATAATCCTATTCTAAGTGAAATATATCAAATTGATTACTATAGAAATAATAAACTACAATACTTATTCAACACAAAGGACAAACTTTACCTTGTTGACAGAAATGGAAATCCAGTTGAAAAATATCCAATTAATTTTAGACACGAAGCAACAAATGGCATAGCTCTTTTTGATTATGATAACAATAGAAACTATAGAATATTTGTTGCCTGTAATAACAAGGAAACATATGTTTATGATAAAACTGGAAAAGTAATTAAAGGTTGGAAAGCAAAAGCAACTGAAGGTATAGTAAGTAATCCTATACAATTTTTCAGAATTAACAACAAAGACTATATCATATTTTCTGATGCTAAAAGAAACTATATTTTAAACAGAAGAGGTGAAAATCGAGTAAGTATAAAAAATGATTTCGTTAGAAATAAAAACAGTCTATTTTATTTATATGATAATTCTTCAATAATTACAACAGACGATACTGGCAATGCAAAAATAATTGATTTATCAAATGGTAATGTAGCAACCTTAAAACTAAATAACTCCAAAGAGGACCATTACTTCACCTTTGATAATATATCAAATAAAAAAGGAGAGGAAATCTTATTACTTACCCATAATAGTTTAAATCTATATTCAAGTAATGGAGAAAAGATATTTTCAAAGGATATTGAAGGTAGTATTGCATTAAACGCAGATCTATATCACTTCTCATCATCTAATATCAAAATTGGTGTTTATGATGAGAAGAATCAAAAGATTTACCTTATTAATAACAACGGAAATGTTTATAAAAACTTTCCATTAAAAGGAAAATCAAGATTTAGTATTGGTTTTTTAAGTTCTTCGAGCAACCAATTTAACCTTATTGTTGGTGGAGATAATAATTACCTTTATAATTATCAAATTGAATAGCAAATTTTGTAATTATGAAAAAAATTAAAATAGGAGTATTAGGTGTTTCAAATCACTTTATTAAAAGAATTATTTTACCCTTAAAAGAGCTCAGTAATGGTTGTATTAATGCTGTTGCATCCAGAGATATAAATAAAGCAGAACAAATTGCTAAAGAATTTGAAATAGAAAAGTTTTACGGTACATACAAAGCCCTTCTTGATGATAAAGATATTGATGCTATTTACATTCCATTACCTAATCATTTACATCTAAAATGGATAAAAGAAGCAGCAAATAAAGGAAAACACATTATATGTGAAAAACCTATTACACTAAATAAAAAAGAGGCATTAGAAGCACTAAAATGTGCAAAAGATAACAACATCTATATTCAAGAAGCTTTTATGTATAAATACCATCCTCAATGGATTCATGCATTAAACTTAATAAAAACAAATCAATTAGGCCAGGTAAAGTATATTCATACGACTTTTGCATATAATAATCCAAATCCTGAAAACATTAGAAATATTAAAGAATATGGAGGTGGAGCCTTAATGGATATTGGATGTTACGCTGTGTCACTATCAAGGTTTATACTACAAAAAGAACCATTAAGGGTAATTTCATTAATGCAGCATCACGACAGTTTTAAAACTGATTATTTAACAACAGGAATATTGGATTTTGATGGAATTCATTCAGTATTTACAGTATCTACATTAACAGAAGCCAATCAATCAGTAGAAATTGTAGCTAGAGCAGGGACAATTAAAATTCAAATACCTTTTAATACTTATATAGATACTAAAGCTAAAATTACGGTATTCACACCACAAGGTTCAAGAGATATAGAATTTGATATTTGTGATCAATATGGATTGATGTTTAAAGACTTTTGTAATAATATACTGGAAAATAATTTTGGAATTGATAATTTCCAGGATGCTATAAATAATATGACAGTTATTGATGCTTTATTTAGCTCATGCCAAAATAATAGCTGGATAGGGATATAAAAAAAGCGGTGTAACCACCGCTTTTTTTATATAATATATTTAATAATTTTCTTACATCGAACTAATTTCCGCAGCAGAATATTGTTTTACAAGTGACATAACACCTTTTGCACAACCTTCAGCTCCACCTTTAAACGAAAATACAAGACTATAAACTTTGGTTTTTAAACATAAAAACTCAAAAGCACTATACATCTTACCACTTTCAAAATTACTTACCAGTAATTTATCACCATCATAAAGCTGCATGATCACTTTCTCAGGATTTCCTAATCCGTTTACAGCATTAAATTTATATTGACTTCTACTATTTAAAATAACACTGAATTTTACATATCCAGTTTTTGTATCTTTCTTTTCTTGTTTAAGATCAATAGTGAAATCTTTCATATATTGTGTATCACCCATTTCTTTTAATGCTTGTTTAAGCAAATCATCTCCACATTGAGCATTACTTTTAACAGCAAATAATGAAATGAACAATATTGATAATATTAAGACCTTTTTCATACCGTATAATTTATTTCTTAATAAAATTGTAAGCAAAGATAAATTTTTAATTGATATTATCTATGATACTATGAAATCTCTAAGACTTTTGATTTCAGTAACAATAGAATTAATTTGCTCATCTGTAATTTCAACATGGCTGATTTCATCTTGAACAATAATCAAAGTACCATTCTTTTCGATTTTCTTAGGTTCTCCAAATTCAGTTGTAATTTTAACACCTTCATAAGCCTGCTTAATTTGCTCCATTCGGGTAACCATTTCTGCAAAATTTGGATCTTTACTATAGTTATTAAGTATTATCAAAAGAATATCAATAATATCTTTTTGCTCTCCAATTCTATCAATTAAGTCTTTATTTTTTGTTGCTTGTATAACATTACCTGCAATATACAATCCTTCAATCCATGCACCAGTAACAATCAAAGTACTAACATTACTTCTTTTTTGCTCTCTTAAGTAAGAATCCATTTTATTAAAGCTGTTAACAGAAATTTCCATTAACGAATCAAGATTATTACTATTTGTTGCTAATTGCTTTAACGAGTTAAAATCAAAAAATTGACCAACCTTAATACCTTCTGAAAGTTCCTTTATAGCTAAAAGATAAGAAACAACAATTGTATTTTTATCAAATGTATTGATATATCCTAAATCCGCACTCAATACACCTAAATTAAGAGCCCTTTTAAAGCTTGTATTATAATCTTTGATTTTTTCAGGTTTATTCAAAATCTTTTGAGAAAAATCTACTCCTGATTTTTTAATTAAAGCTGCCATTTCAACTGGAGAAGAAATATTTTGAATTACATCACCAATAATCTCTTCTGATAATTCTAGAGGCGCATCTGTAGTTAACGCTGAATCCGAAATAGCGAATTCATCAGAATCTGTTTGCTTTTGTCCTGAATTACCAGAACATGCAGAAAACATAACAATTCCGCTTAATATAGCCGTAGTGTACAATAATTTCTTTAACATGATAGGTTTATTTTAAATTTTCAAAATAATTAGGTTATACTAGAAACCTTTAAAAAGGTTACTTTTTAAGGTATTTTAATTCTTCAAAGGCATTAAATGATTTACGTAATAAATCATAATACAATACAATATATAATAATATGGTAAATACCCATACTATAGAAATATTAAACCATAAAGTTTCAAATAAACTACCAGCAAAGAATTTCTTAGGTGCAAAGAAATGTGTTCTAAAATCCAATGCATAAGAAGGTTCTGGCAATAAATAAATTGGATCTACATTTTGAATTAACTTATCTCCATCTCTTAGAATCTTATTCTTTTCAAATACTTTACGGACAATATCTGAAATACTTTCGTTCAAATAAGTATCCTGTAAATTATTATACTGATCCCTTCCGTATTTAGACATTGCGTAGTTTATCATCTTCTCTTTTTTATTAGATGCTTCTACAAATCTGTTGGAATAAGTTTCCTTTATAAGTTCTAAATGTTTAGATAATATATCGTATGTAGCCTTATTAAAACTATCAGGATCTAAATCTTCTAATCTATCGAAATTTAATTCAGGTGTTCTTGAGTTTTCCTTTGAAACTTCATTCTTTAATAAAGCTAAATCTTTAATATAATCTTCTTTTTCTTCTCCTGTAGCATTTGCTTTATTAATGAACTTTTCACAATTATCTAATATATCCCTTAACTCCTGAATATAATACACTACTTTAAAATCAGTATAACTCTCCTCTTGCTCAACTTCAAAAAATACTTTTTTAAATTTATTATTCTTATACTGATCAACCATTAAACCTTCATATATCCATCTTGAAGGCATAAACTCAGCAATAAAAGGAACTTTATCCGCACTGGAAATATCTCTGTTTAATTTATCAAAAGTAAACATTGCACCTCCTAATACCATTTGTGGTATCATTACCAATGGTATTAAAATATAAATAGTAACAATCGAATTAAATGAGGCAGAAAGTATTAACCCTAAAATATTAGCAAAAGCGGATACAGAGAAAAGCGCAAACCAAAATTCAAAATACATATCTTTTATACCTAAAACTGTATTAGCTACTCCCACAAATAATCCCATTTGTATAGCAGAAATAGTAAAAAGAATTAGAATTTTTGATACTAAATAACTTGACCTGGAAAGATTAAGAAAAGCTTCTCTTTTTAAAATTTTAGCATCCTTAAATATTTCCTCTGCACTCACAATTAATCCAAAGAATAATGCAACAACAATACCCATAAATATATATGGAGGAATATTCTCATTATCTCTAAATACATATACATTAGAATCTGGATCTACAATATATCTTATTAAAAACGCTAGAATAAATCCTAATATTGGAGCCTCTAGTATATTTAATAATATGTATTGTGTATTAGAAATTTTTGAAAAGAAATCTCTTAATGTATATATCTTAAACTGATTAACCCAAGCAGGAATATTTAAAGATCTAGGAGGTGCTGTTTTAACATCTTCTACTTTTGGTATATCTATGTTTTCAACATACAGCTTATTCCACTCGGTAGGTGTTGTTTTCCTTTTGTTTGTATAGTTACCATACTCATCAATAACATTGGCATCAATGATATTAAATACCATTTCGGGATTAAGATTACCACATTGTGGACATTCTCCCTGATCGCTATTGATTTGTGCATCTAATCGTTTAAAGTAAATTAAAGATTCACTTGGATTACCATAATATACAGGATATCCACCGGTATCTAAAATAAACATTTTATCAAACATTTTATAAATGTCTGATGAAGGTTGATGGATTACAACAAAGATTAATTTTCCTTTTAATGTTAATTCTCTTAAAAGATTCATAACATTTTCTGAATCTCTTGACGATAATCCAGAAGTAGGTTCATCAACAAATAAGATAGAAGGTTCACGTATCAACTCCAAGGCAATATTTAACCTTTTTCGCTGTCCCCCACTTATCATTTTATTTAAAGGTGACCCTACTTTTAAATTTCTTCTTTCGAATAATCCTAAGCTTTGTAAGGTATCATTAACTAGTTCTGTTAATTCGTCTTCCTTTTTATCTTTAAAACAAAGCTTAGCATTATAATAAAGGTTTTCAAATACAGTCAGTTCCTCAATTAATAAATCATCTTGAGGAATAAGTCCGATAACACCTTCTAATTTTTCCTTTTCCTTATGTAAATCTAAACCATTAATACGAACCTGTCCGTTACTAGGGCTTTCTGTACCAGAAAGAACATTCAATAGTGTTGTTTTACCAGCACCACTGGCACCCATAATCCCAATTAAACGTCCGTGTTCTTCAGCTAAATTTACATCCCTTAAACCAATGCCTCCATTTTTAAACTGAAAACCTAAATTTTCTACTACATATGAAATTTTAGGTGTTGAAGCATCTGTCATAAATTTACTTACAACATCAGTATAATAAATAGGTGCTCTTGAAGGTAACTTTAAGAAACTACCTTTTGGGAAAAGATATATCCTACGGTTTGATAACAACAATCCATTTAAAAATACATCCTGATCACCTGTATATCTCAAGAAATACAGATCAGCACTTTTTATTCTTAATATAATGATGTTACCATGTAATTTTGAAGCTTGAATATGCTCTCTATTTTGTGCATTACTATCATCAGAATTAATGACTAAAATATTTTCTAGATCAAGCTTAGATATGTCTTCATTAACAACAAATGCTTCAATACTCTTCTTTTCATCTTCTGAAAATTTGAATACATCGGCAGCAGTGTTAATAATAGCCATTCTTTGGTCTGTAAATTTACGATCAGCATTTACCAATTCGTACATACGAACCAAGACAACAACTTTCTGTTCTTTATTAAGTTGCTTGTTAATTTTTTTACAGATTCCAATAATTCTAACGGAATCCTTCATTGAGGTAAGCTGAACTTTTCCCTCTGTATTATTATTGCTCCTTTTATCTATTGAATGCTTTTGAAATAAAGCAAAATACTCATCAACAGCCTCTGAAGTAAGCTGCTGTGTTAAAAAGTTTTTAACAAATTCTATTTCGCTTTCCTGCACACCTTCATCTTGTTTAGCAATTAAGCCAAATAACTGCATCAGTGCTTTTAATATTTCTTCACTCATAAGATTTTATTTGCAATAAAAATTATACTAGTTAGTCAGTATAAGCTTCGTATTCAAAAGGAATTTCAACAATATCAGCATATTCTTCACCTGCCTCTAACATATCTTCTTCCTCTTCGTGGTAATGCCATTTAATAACTACATCATGGCCATTTTCAACAATCTCTTCATATTTTAATAAAATATCTAAGATTATTTTTGAAGATGCAGTATTAAAATATTCTAATTTAAAATTAAATTCTGTTTTTTCATTTGGAGCCTCTGCATATTCATCAATCCAATTCATAATAGGCTCATAAAACATGTTTACATCTTCCGGTAATGATCGCCCCGAAATTTCAAACTTATTATTTTCTTTATCTAAAATAACATTAGGAGTATCATCGGTTCCCTGAATATTGATAACTTCCATGATTTAATATTTTAATTGTTTTTAATTATTCCTTTTAATTGTTGAAGTCAAAATAAAAAATGATACCTCATCACTAATTTTCTTAAATTGATAGGTTAATTCACTTCCTGTCTTCTTGGCTATATCAATAAGCCCTAGACCTGCACCACCTTTATCAGAAATCTTACCATCACGCATTTGTGTTTTATACAAATCTGACAAACCTTTTTTATCAAGTGAATTTACTTGTTCCAAATTCTCTCTTAATCCTGGAACTTTTTCATTTTTTATAACATTGCCTGTTATGATATTATATGAATCTTCACCTTTGCTAACCATAACAATTCCTCTACGTTCTTTTTCATCATCTTCACTAAGAGAATCCGCATGTTTGCTTATGTTCTGTAAACATTCAACCATTACATTAAAAACCTTACGCTGAACAGCATTAGATTCTTCACTTTTGGCTAAACTTTTTTCAGTTAGCGAAGTAAAAGTTTTTGTGATTTCCTGTGTTACTTCTCCTTCGTAAACCAAACTGATTTCATTGGTTTTCATAGTTCGATAAAGCTGATAAGCAAAATCTAAAAAACTATGACTATCTTGAGAATTTCCCATTGTAAATAATTATTTAGTTTGTAAACCTCACAATTCTATTCCTATTAATAATACGTCATCAACCTGCTTTTCTTCACCCATCCATTCATAAAAATCAGATGAAAAATGACGGGCAAAATGAGCCATTGTATGTTCCGGACTCTCAGTTAATGCTTCTTTAATTCTTTTAGTCTGATATTTTTTCCTAATACCTCCACCCAACTGATCTGGAAGACCATCTGAAAAGATAAATATTTTATCACCATCCTCATAAGGAATAACATGATTTTCAAATTCCTTTTCTTTCTTTTTAAGTAATGGTTTTCCACCTATACCTTTTCTTGACCCCTTATACTCGATTAATTCGCCTTTTCGTAGCAAATATAATGGATTATGCGCACCTGCAAATTGTATTATCTTATTTTCTTTATCAATTTTGCATAAAGCTAAATCCATCCCATCTCTTCCATTATTACCTTCATCATTCTGTTTCAATGTAGTTCGTACTCCTTGATGAAGATGTTCAAGAATATTTGCAGCATCAAATCCATTATCAATATTTACAATGTTATTCAATAAAAAATAACCAATAAATGATAATAAAGCTCCGGGTACTCCATGTCCTGTACAATCTACGGCTGCCACATAAAAGGTTTCATCTTTTTTAACAAACCAAGGAAAATCTCCACTAACAACATCTTTTGGTCTATAAAAAATAAAAGATCTTGGAAAATGACGCTGTATAAAATTTGTATCTGGTAGGATAGAAGTCTGAATTCTCTGAGCGTAATTGATACTATCTGATATCTTTTTATTCTTTTCTTTAATTTCTTGCTCAATCTTTTTAATTTCTGTCATGTCATGAGCAACAAATAATATAGATTCTAAAGCCTTTTCTTCATTAAATTCAGGAATGGCTTTTATCTGCATTATTTGCGTGATATCATTAGAACTAAGTTCTATTTCCTCATTAATATGTCCACTTTCTTTCTTAACTCTTAATAAAACATCGTTTACAAAGTCAATAAATCTTTCATCAATATATAATTCAGATATCCTTTTCTTAGTGATTTCACTAGTTGAAAGACCTATAAACTTAGCAACAGCCGGATTGGCGTAAACTATTTTTCCAGATGTATTAATACGCAGGATCATATCCGGAGAATTTTCAGAAAGAGATTGCATTCTACTTTTCATCCTTTCTTCCTTCTCAGCTCTAATTCTTTCTGTAATATCCTGAGTATTAAATATAATACCCTTTATAGCTGGATCATGGAGTAAGTTTTTTCCTTTAGTTTCCAGAAACAACTTTTCGCCATTCTTTTTTAAATAGGCATATTGAGCAATACTTTCACCTCCAGGTGTTTGCTTTAAATACTCAAATAAGTTATTTATTGTTTTATAACCTCTAGGAGTCATCATCTCCGGATCCATTCCTATAACGTTATCTTTATCACTATATCCTAAAATTCTTTTTACTGATGGACTTTCAAAAACCAAACGTTGATTTTCGTCATAAATAGAAATAAACTCAGAAGCATTAGTCAATAAAGCTACTAACCTCTTTTGAGCATTTTCAACTTCTTGTACTTTTGACTCTAATAACTCATTAGATCTTTCCAGATCTTCCTGAGCAACCATCATTTCTCTTGCATTATCTTTCAACTTCTCTTCATTTTGTCGAAGAGTTAATGTCATTTCCTGAGATTCTTTTAAAAGATATTCTGTTTTAGCATTAATTTTTTGAGCATATATTGTGCGACCAATCATTGAGCTAAGTTCTTCAGCAAAACTCAACTTAAAAGTAGGAATATGGTCATGCAAGAATCCTAATTCAACAACACCTTGTAGTTCTTCATCTTGCATTAAAGGAATAATTATTAAACTTTTAGGCTTCTTATCACCAAGTATACCTGAAGTTACAGTAAAATAATCGTCAGGAATTTCTGTACGATAAATCATTTCTTTCTCATAAGCCACCTGTCCAACTAAGCCTCTACCTACTTCATATTCATGATTAATAAATCTTTGTCTGTTAAAAGCATATGTAGCTCTATTAACTAATTTATTATTATCTAAAATATAAAACGCACCCTGAACTCCATTGGTATAATCAATAATACTCTTAAGTAATTCTATAGTAAGTTGATCAATGTTTCTATATGTTCTTAAAATATCATTAATTAATTCTTTACCCTTTGTTATCCATTTTAACTCTTCTTCCTTTTGGTTTGTTTCTACTAGATTTTTAGCCAAACTAACAAGTGAAGAGGAATCATCATTATTATACTTAAAGACTGAAGAAAAATCACCTTTTCTTATTAAGTTGGCAATTTGAATATTTGAATCAAGATTATTTTTTAAATATTGAATTTCTTTACTTAATTTTTGATTATTAATACGAGTATAATTGAAAAAATAAACGATTGTTATTGGTGTTGCAATAATCAATACATCAACAAACCATACCAGGAACGATTTATGAATTCTAAATATACTATTCAATGAAAAATTATAACCACTGAAATCAATAAATCCTAACCAAACCAATAAATAAATTAATATTATAAATAATGCAATAAAGTATTTATCCCCTTCTCTAATAATAGAAAAAGACATATACTTTTTAATATTGTTAATAAGCTTCTTTATATGCATTTCAAAAATTATAAAACTTTTATTTCACTTAAACCACTACTTAATTTATCCCAGTGAAGTTCAATATTAATTAATTTAAAGGTTGCTAATTCAATTAAACCAATTGTTTCATTTTTAACGACAATAGGTAATAAATATAAGTGTTTAGGCTTCGATGAACCAGAACACGATTCTATTTCAAAATAATCCTGATCAATTTCATTAACTATTAATGGATTTTGGCTTAAAATACATTCTCCATTAACACCACTTAATTCACTAATTTCACTAAGTACCTCTTCTTCATTTAAGCCATAAACCCCTTGTACGTTAAATTTTCCTGAAGGTTGTGTCTTAAAATAACATACTGCAAGTCCAATTTCATAATGTTTAGCCAATTTAAGCAAAAGTTCAGTGGCTAAATTCTTGATATTATTGTCTTTCTTGATTAGACACAATAGTTCCTCTGTAATAATAGCTATTTCATCCTCGCTTTTATCATTATTATTTTCATTTTTCAAGTTATCTAAAGTAACCTTATACTGTTCTATTTTTTGAATATATTCACTTTCTTTTCTTTGAAACTCTTCTTCTTTTAATATAATTCCATTACGACTTTGTCTTAATATTTTATCTGACAAAAAAACTACACCTATAAAACCCAAGAAAGAGATAACTTCTAAAATAAGAAAGTTAACAGGAATATACATTTCAAGAACTATATACTTTAATAATGCAAATAAAAATGCAATCGTTGAAATAATATATAAAATCAGTATTGGTTTAATTTTCATCACAGACATATTAAAGTTTATTCAAAAAATCAATTATTCCTTCAGGTGACAGTATTTCATCAGGAGTAAATAACTGTAATGCCGATTTTGGCATAGTATCAACATCACATGTACCAGGATCCTGAACTATAGTATAACCTTTCTTTTTATGAACATCAAACATTCCTGCTGCTCCATCTTTATTTGCACCCGTTAAAATAATTCCAATCATTTTCTCTCTAAAGGATGTTGCGGCAGATGAAAATGTATAATCTATTGACGGTCTGCTATGATTATTAACATCTTCAGTAGATAACGAAATTGTTGAGTCAAATTCAACAAATAAATGATAATTCGAAGGCGCCAAATATACTTTCCCCCCTTTTATACTATCTTTATCAAAAGGTTCGATAACCTCAAGATTTGATTTCAACTTTAATCCTTCTAACAAACCGGATCTAACATGCTTAAGCCTATGTAAGCAAACAATAATAGGATACTTAAAATCTGCTTTTATATTAGCAAGAATCTTAGATACAATTGAAAAGCTTCCTGCTGATCCGCCTATTACAATACTTTTATAATATGTTGCTCTAACACGATTCATTTAAAAACTCAAACTTTATATATTTGCTCATTATTGTCAAAGGATTCACACATATCCATATGATTATTTCCAATCTGCTCTTTAATTCCTAAGGCTATAAATCCACCGCTATTTTTAATATATTTAAATATTTCTTCTTCTGCTTTACATTGAAGTTTTGAATTATAATATATCATTCTATTTCTATAAAGAACAATATCAATAAAATGTGATGGTCCTTCAATAAAAAAGCTATTATGAATAAATTGTACGTTTTTTAGTAAAGAATTATCTATTGTGGTTTTACCATCTTCACAAATAAAGTAATCCTCAAAAGAAGTGTTTAATTCAAGCCTTTTAAAATTCTGTTTACTTACTTCTAATGATTTAACAGGTATAAAACCTTCTAAAACTTCATTTATAATTTTGGATGATGATGAATTACAAATAATATTAGTAGAACTAATTAATTTGTCCTCTTGTAAAACCACTAATAATGAAAATAATTCGTGTGAAGAAACTAAATCTGGTAACCAAATATTAATGTTCTGATTTTCATATTTAGGCAAAAGCTTATTCTTTAAGGTTCTCCAAAAAGATGGATCTCTAAACATTTCTGTATCACCGACCTGAAAGTGGTATAAAAATTCATCAATTAATTTTCCTTGTTTTATATCATCTATAAAACCCGATATTGATTTTACATTTAATTGATTGAATACATATGCAAACCGGCGTCGTAAAAATGATAATGCATAATTATAAATATCCAGCTGTAATACTTCCTCTAGAATTGGAGTAATTAATTTAATATCATTTAATGTAGGTACAACAGCCATTTCCTATTTATATTTAAATTGAAAAGTAGAACTCTTTGTATATACCATACCATGTTTTATAAACCTGGTCTTGAAAAATCCATGTAAAGCCTCATGATTACCTAACACCAATACTCCTCCATCATAAAGTTTATCAAAAAACTTTTTTACAATTTTCATTTGTAAATCAGGATTAAAGTAGATGAGTACATTTCTACAAAAGATAACATCAAATTTCTGGTAAAAAGGAATATCCTCAGTCACCAAGTCATGTCTCCTAAAATCAACTTTATTTCTAAGAAAATCCTTGAATGTAAAAGAGTCAGATGTTTTATCTATGTCGCAATAAAATTCAAAGTTATTTGCCTTAGGATTAACCTTGCTCATTAACTCTTGATATGCATCAATATACTTTGCATTATTACTTAAACTATATTGTGCAACTTTAGAACTTCTTAAAACCTTCTGATTAATATCTGATGCAACTATTTTAGCTTTATCAATTAATCCTAATTCATTTAATAGAATTAGGTTAGAATATACTTCCTGTCCGGTAGAACACCCGGCATGCCAAATATTAATATTTTTCTTACTTTTTAATAAAGGTAATATTTGAGTATACAAATACTCCCAAGTTTCAGGATTTCTAAATAACTCAGTAGTATTAACAGTTATTTCATCAACCAAATTTTCAACGAATACATCATCAGTCTTTGTCAGATATAATAATTCCTCCAAACTAATCTTGTGATCATTAAGTACTTTTTCTATCCTTCTTTGAATAGAATTATCAGAATACTCACAAAAATTATATGGTGTATGCTTTTTTAGCTCTTCTAAATATGTTTTAAAATTTAAATTCCCCACAGATTTAAAATATTTTAGAACAACTCAACCTCGACGTTTTGTATAAACGCTGTAAATGAATGATCATCACCTATTTGAGCTTCAGATAATAAAAATAAGACAGCAATTTCATCACCAAACTTATTTTTAATTGGAACCTCTTTTCTTTCTCCAACAACTTTTTGCTCGTCTGTATTAACATAAGCCTTAACAAAAGGATCATTTTTAGCTGTTTCAGAAGAAAACAACATTGAAATATGTTGTCCTAATACTTCAGCTCTTTCATATCCCCAAAGCTTTTCAGCTGCAGCATTAAAAAATTCGAGAATACCTTCTTTATTTGTTGTGATAATTGCATCTAAAGCTCCTTCCAGAGTTTTTTCATTTCGAACTTTAACAGCTTCAATCTCTTTAAACTGTTCTTTCATTTCATCCCTGGCTTGCTCTAACATAATGCCTAGTTCATCTTTAGAACGTTTCATTTGTTCCTCCATGCGAACCTGATCAGTAACATCATTCTCAAGACTTAGGATTTTAACAATATCTCCATTATTATCAATAACTGGAGTATAAGTCGTTAAAAGAAAAATTTCTTCACCTAATTTAGTTCTTCTTCGAACTCTACCTTTAAAATTTTTACGATTTTGTAAATCTGATAGTATCTTATTTAGTTCTTCTACATCTTCCTGAAATGTAAAAATCTTTAAATTTTGACCTTCAATTTCTTCAGGTAGATATTTGAACGTTTCCAAAAATAATTGATTAACAGAAATTAATGATCCATCCACACCAAATTCACAACTTATTGCAGAATTGTCAATCGCTTCAAGAATACCTTGCATTTCAACTTCTCTACGTTCTGATTCCTCTTGAGTAGCTTGCATTTCTTCAAGATTTTGTCTCAGTTCTTCTTCCTGTTGAGACATCCTTTCTGCCTGTATTTGAGTTTCATGCAATAATTTTGTTGTTTGTATATTAATTTGAACTGCAGAAATAGTAGAGGCTATGCTTTCTGCTGTCTTTTCAATAAACTCAATTTCAAAAGGTTGAAATTCTCTGAAAGATGCTAATTCTATAACACCATATACTTCATCATTAGCTTTTAAAGGAACTATTAAAATTGCAGAAGGATTGGATTGACCTAAACCGGATGTAATTGTTATATATTCATTAGGTACATCAGTTAAATAAATGGTGTCTTTTTCTAAAGCACAACGCCCTATCAGCCCTTCTTCCCATTGAATAACCTTATCTGTAAATTTCTTTCGGTCAAAAGCAATACAAGCTGTTAATTCAAAATATTTATCACCCTTGGCATTTTTATTTAACAGATAAAAACCTCCTTGATTAATATTTAAATAATTCACTTGATAACTTATAATATTATAAGCTAATTCTTCCAGATTATCATTATTACGACGAAGTATTTCACCAAATTGAGCTAATCCCTGCGTAACCCATGTACGTTGCTCTTCCTCAATTCTATTCTGTTCTTGTTCTTTTTTACTTTTTACTAAATAATCATGAAGTTTTAATAGTGATTTACTAAGTTGATCTCTTTTATCATTTACAAGATCAGTATTGTTTAAATTACCTTCTCGTAAATTATTTACAAACTTTAAAACTCTTTCAGATCTTCTGGCTTCAGATTTTAATGACCTACGCTGTTTTCTAATAATTTTAATAAATCTTAAAGCAAAATAATAACCTAAAGCCGTAGTAATAAATGGAAGAACTATAATGATCCACATTCCCGGAAACAGATATACCATATCCGCAAATGTTCTATTAGTCTGCATAAAAATATTTGAATTAAGATTTAGCAGGAATACAAATAAAGCCACTAAAAATCCTAATAAAAAACCACGGAAAGTAAACTTTCTTAATATATTAGATAATTCTATATTTTTCACAACAATGAGTTTTAATTATATGAAAAAGCCCTCGTTAAACAATAGGTGAAGATATAACTTTTAAATCACCATAATAACTAAATCATAGTATTTACAATGATTTTACTAAAAAAGGCGCAATCTGATCTAAACTTAATATATGATTTGCAGCACCTAATTTTGCTGCTTCTTTTGGCATACCATATACAACAGAGCTCTGTTCGTCCTGGGCAATAGTATCAGCTCCACTTTCTTTAAGTTCTAATAATCCTTTAGCACCATCATTACCCATACCAGTTAACAAAATACCCACAGCATTTTTACCTGCATAACGAGATGCACTTCTAAACAACACATCAACAGATGGTCTATGTCTATTTACAAGAGGACCTTCTTTAACTTCCACAAAATACTCTTTACCAACTCTTTTCAAAAGCATATGATGATTACCTGCAGCTATTAAAACCCTACCTTGATATAGTTTATCACCATTTTCAGCCTCTTTAACTTCTAAATCGCAGATATTATTTAAACTATTAGCAAATGATTTAGTAAAACCCTCAGGCATATGCTGTACAATTGCTATTCCAGGCATTTTTGGAGGTAAATTCTTTAAGAAAGTTCTTATAGCTTCTGTTCCACCGGTAGAAGCACCTAAAACAATAACTTTTTCTGTTAAGGTTATTCGATCAGATGCAGAAGCTCTTTGTAAAATTACATCGGCACTATATTTTGGCTTTACTTCTAATGGTGGCGCAGGTGCTTTTGTAATTATTTTTTTTCTGGAAAGTTTAGCCTGTGCTGCTGCTTTAACTGCATCACAAATAACAATTTTTGATTCGTTAATAAACTTTGCAGCATTCATGGCAGGCTTACCAATTATTTCTGACGCTCCATATTCTAGAGCTTTCATCGCTGTTTCTGTACCTTCAGTAGTAAGCGATGAAATAATCACTACGGGAATAGGATGCTGTGACATTATCTTGCGTAAAAACGTAAGACCATCCATTCGTGGCATTTCGATGTCCAGAGTAATTACATCTGGAACTTCTTTCATTATTTTTTTTACCGCAATTATTGGGTCTGCAGCTGTACCCATAACTTCAATATCGGGATCAGAACCCAATATTGTAGAAAGACTTTGTCTTACAACAGCTGAATCATCAACAACTAATACCCGTAACTTATTATTTCGCATAGCACAAGGTTATCTATAAATCTTTTATTTCTACATTAAATATAAAAATATTCAATACAAATAAATAAAAGATGTAAATATTCCTTAAAGATTTTTTTTATCAAGCAATTTATGCCTGACTTCACCAGTATCCGTAAAAAAGATAATCTTTCTACCTCTTTTTCCTCCTGTACTTGAAGCAACAATTGGAATCTTTCTTTCTTCAAGCATAATACGTGCAACACGAATATTACGCTCTCCTATCTGTATTTTAGAACTTCCTGTTTGCATTAACTCTCCACCACCGAAAATTTTAGCCTGCAAATCTTCAATTCTAGAACCATGAAAAAGCAGTTTATCAATTAATTTATCGATGGCAATATTTCCATATTTAGGTGAAGCTAAATCGTTACCATTCCAGTGCGGTAACATATAATGATTTATTCCTCCTATTTTCAATCGAGAGTCCCACAAACATATTGCAACACAGGAACCTAAAATAGTTTTGACCAGAAAAGGTTCTTTGCTTACAAATAGTGAGGATGGATATAAAAAATGTTGTAAATATTGACTCATTTATTTATCCTTAAAAAATCTCATCCTCTTCATCGAAGAAAATATCATTTCCTTCTCCACTAAATCCGTCAACTATGTTTTTAGCTTCAGGAACACTTATTGTAAATGTTGATCCTTCTCCTTTTTGGCTGGAAATTTCAATATCTCCACTTAAAACATCCAATAATGCTTTTGTGATGGATAATCCTAAACCATGCCCTCTATTTATGGAATTAATTCCTGTATCTAATCTTTTAAACCTTTCAAAAATGGTTTGCTGATTTTTTTCAGAAATACCTGTTCCAAAATCCTGTACAGATATTTTTAAAACATCATCATCATCTAACCAAACAGAAATAACTACTTTACTATCCTTATAACTATACTTTAATGCATTATTTATAAGGTTACTCAAGATTAATTTTAGTTTTTCTGAATCTGTTTTAAAGTAAAAGTTCTTTCCAAATCCATGTTCGATATTAAATTGAATATCGAAACTAATACCCATTTTGCGAGAAATTATATTGAAAGAATCTACCACAGTTTGTAATAAACTACGAATATTAACTTTAGCAATATTTGGTGCAATTTCACCAGCTTCAATTTTTGCAGCAACAAAAATATTCTTTAACTGAAAATCTAAATTAAAAGCCTCTGAGTGGATCAAAGCAACCATAGAAACAACTTTTTTCCAATCGTGCTTTTCTACAGATAAAATTGCTTTTGATAATCCCAAAATTGAAGTAAACGGGTTTACAATTTCATTAGAAATATTTGATATAAAGTGGCTTTTAAGAGCTTCTGAATCTTTAAGCTTTTTTGAAACGCTTTGCAATTCAAGTGTTAACTCCTTTATCTCTTTTTCACTACTTTTACCAGCATCTAGCCGTTGTTTTAGCTCTTTTAGTAATTGTCTGTCTGATAAATTATTCATGGTTCTCTTTTTGTGCTTTATTTCTTTCTAAAAATAGTTGGTTTAATATGTTCTAGTGGAACATTCATCCCTGTCAAAGATTCTGAATGACCAATAAAAAAGTAGCCTCCTTGTTTAACGTGAGAACTTAATTTATTAATTACACTTTCTTGTGTAGGTCTATCAAAATAAATCAGAACATTCCTGCAAAAAACTACATCAAACTTTTCATTAATATTTGAATAGGTTGAATCCATTAAATTCAAATATTTTAAAGACAAATTTCTTTGCAATTCTGGTCTGACTTTAACAGTGGGATTTGCTTTATCTTTACTTTTTAATAAATACTTCTTTTTTAAATCTATTGGTATAATATCCACTTTATTAAGAGGATAAATTCCTTTAGCAGCTTTACTTAATACATTTTGTGATATATCAGTACCCAACAACGAATAATCGAATCCAGCATTGATATTTTTAAATTCATTTAATGTAATAGCCAATGTATATAATTCTTCACCGCTTGAACAACCTGCACTCCAGATCTTAATTGGCTGTCTGCTATTTTGATTAATAAATTCAGGTAAAACTGTTGTCTTTAAAAAGTCAAAATGAATTGGTTCTCTAAAAAAATCAGTTTTATTTGTTGTAACAACATTTAAAAAATTAAAAATTTCTTCACGTTGTCCATCCTTACTGAATAAGTAGTCTTTATACTCAGTATAAGAATTCATATTTAATTCACGAATTCTTTTTAATAACCTCCCTTGTAACATAATTCGTTTTACAGGAGGCATTTTTATACCAAACTCAGTATAAATAAATTGGCTAAAAGCTTCAAAATCTTTAGTTGATAATTCAGCTTTAAAACAATCCAAATCTTTTGAGTATGACTTTTGGTTATCCACTACTTATTTATTTGATTAATCAAATCTCCCATTCCAATAATTTCATTAATACTAAATACTTTGTCTGAATTTAATATCAAATAAAAATTATCATTAACAGAACATGTTGCTTTTATATATGCTGGACTATAATCTGTGTCAACTTTACGAAATTCAGCTTCATCCACCTCAAAAACGTCAGTAACAGCATCAGCCATAATACCAACTCTAAATGAACTCTTGTTATCCTCTCTTATAACATCAATAATAACAATACATGTTTGAGGAGTAATTTCTACGGATTGCATTCCAAACTTAATACCTGTATCTATTACTGGAACTATTTCGTCTCTAAAATCTATAACTCCTTTCATGAAAGAAACAGTTTCAGGCATTTTACGAGGTACTTCGTATTCACGAATCTCATTTACCTTACTTACATGAATTGCAAAAGATTCATTGCCTAACTTAAACGAAAGATATGAATTGTTAATCTCTTCCATTATTATACGTTTTTACTTTCAATTTGATTAATAACGTGCATTAAATCAATCATGTGAATAAATTCATCTTTTTCTTGAACGGTTCCTTCAAAAGATTCAATTAAACCCATCCCATTTTGAAAAGCTGCGGGTTTAATTCTATCATTACTCACTTCAAAAACTTCTTTAACTAAATCTACTACAATTCCAAACTGAGACTCTAATTTATCTTCAGGAGATACAACTATAATTGAAGTATCTCTGCTATTTTCATAATTCTCAATTTGCATTATAACTCTTAAATCTGTTACAGGAACAATATTTCCATGCAGATTAATAACACCCAGTATAAAATCTTTTGTATTAGGTACCTTTGTAACATTACCTTCTTCAAAAGGTAGAATATTTCTAACCTTAAGGCTATCGAAAGCAAAAATTTGGTTTCCCAGATTAAATGATATTAATGTTTTAAAATCGCTCTCCATAACTAATTATTTATGCAGTTTTTGAACCCAATGATAATGTATTAACCTATTTGTATCAACTACCATTGAAATAGTACCATCCCCCATAATTGAGGCACCTGATATTACTTCCTGATCTTTTAGTAATCTTCCAAAAGGTTTAACTACAGTTTGAAATTCACCTACTACTTCATCAACTACTAAACCAATCTTCTTATTTTCAAATTTTACCTGGATAATATGTTTTTTACCCTCTCTCTTTGGTTCATTAAATATTTTCCTTAAATCAATAGTTGGAAACTGTTCACCATTAAGAGTAATAACATTATTAAAAATATTTTTTTGTTCCTCAACCTCAAGTGGAAATATTTTTTCAATTAATGATATTGGAATAACATATTGTGTTTCAGCAACAGTAACTAATAATCCATCAATAATAGATAATGTAAGTGGCAATTCTAAAGTAACGGTTGTACCTACATCTGGCTCCGAATCAATAGAAACTTCACCTCTGATCTCACCAATTTTACGCTTAACAACGTCCATTCCAACACCACGACCAGAAAGATCAGATACAACATCTTTAGTAGAAAATCCACTCATAAAAACAAGATCAAAGATTTCTTTCTTTGACAGTTCTATTCCTTCATCAACAAGACCCTTTGATATTGCCTTTTTAAGTATATAATCAGGATCTATACCACGTCCATCATCAATCACTTTTATTATTACACTAGCACCTTCATAGTACGCTTTAAAAATGATGGTTCCTTTAGGTGACTTACCTTTTTTGATACGTTCATCAGGCATTTCAATTCCATGATCCACACAGTTTCTTATCATGTGAAGTAATGGATCAGTTAAATGCTCAATAATATTTTTATCTAACTCAATATCACCACCTTCAATTATAAAATCAATTTCTTTATTTAATTCCTTAGATAAATCACGAACCAATCTCTGGAATCGCATCAAATCATTTTGTATAGGAATTAAACTTATTTCAAAAGCATTATCTCTTAATTGACGTGTTAATTTTTGAATATTTTCTGAAAGACCCATTAAATGAGCGTCTCCACTATTTTCAGCATGAAGATCTAATTGAGCTTGAATTGTGACTAATTCACTAACTAAATTTACAAGCTCATCTATTTTTGTAGAAGATACACGTATACTTGAGATTTTATGTTCTTTTAACTGAACTTTCTTTTTCTCATTTTGATCTTCTTCAACTACTTTTTCCTTACTCCAGGATAGTTCTTTTAATTGTTTACCTGATAATTGCTCCCCACCTGTTTTAGCATTATTAATAAACTCTTCTAATTCTGATCTTTTAAGAATATTACTATTTGCTAGTTCTGTGATTTCAAGATCACACTCATCTTCAACAAAGATGAATACATCCTGAATTTCATTTTCAGGTTCAGATGTATTTAATAATACATCCCAAGTAACAAAACAATCTTCTGGATTTATATCTTCAATATCTGGAACTTTTTCATCATAAGAAATAACTATTGCTTCACCTAACGCATGTAAATCATCAAGTAAAAACAATGGATTAGTTCCATTTTGTAAAATATTACTATGAGGCTTTATCTTGATTAAGAAAGTTTTGGTATCATCTTCTTCATCTAATAACTCTTCCTCTAGAGTAGTATCTTCAACAGGTTTATCTTCAGAAGTATTAACAAATTGCTGAACTTTAATTGTTAATTTCTCAAGATCCTTTTTTTCTTCAGAGTCTGTAAGATCACCAACATCAAGAAAATGTTTAATTTGATCTATAGCATTAAATGTTAATGAAATTAAATCATCTGTCACAGATAATTTACCGTTTCTTACCCAATCAAATACAGTTTCTAAATGATGAGTAAACTCACTTAAATCATTAAAGCCAAACATTGCACCACCTCCTTTAAGGGAGTGCATAGCTCTAAAAATTCGCTCTATTATTTCTTTATCACCTTTATCATTCTCAAGTAACAATAATGCTTCTTCAAGATCATGAACATTATCCAGTGATTCTTCAACAAATTTTGCTCTGAACTTATCAATCATGCCTATGCATTTTTTGTAATTAAAGAATCAAAAAAACGTAACGATTCGTTTACGTCATTTAAATCAATTTGATGTTGTTGAGATTGCAGGAGTCCTGATTTAATCACAGGAATTAATTTTTGAGTATTAGACACTATTTCATTGGAACTAGCAATACTTCCATCTCTTAACCCACTGTAAACAATTTCAATGGGTTTAACAATATGATCAACACTTTCGATACCTAACATAGGAGCAGTGCCTTTAATATTGTGAGTGATTGCAAAAACTTTTTCAATGATACAATCTTCTAATTCTCCTTTCTTTTCCCTAACAAGGTTTTCTATAAGTTCTAAATCTTTTATAGAATCCTTAATAAAAGTCTCCTTAATTTTCTCAATCATCGTAATACTCTTGATATCGCACTAAGTAATTTTGCAGGAACAAATGGTTTAATAATCCAACCTGTAGCACCAGCCTGCTTAGCTTCCATCTTTTTCGCAGCTTGTGATTCTGTAGTTAAAAATAAAATTGGAATATGCTTGTAAGCATCAATTTCTCTAACTTTACGAATCAAGCCTAAACCATCAAGATTTGGCATATGTAAGTCAGTAATAATGATATCAATGGTACGCCCATCTAAAAATTGTAAAGCATCTTCACCATCAACACCAACTAATACATCATAACCTTCATTTTGAAGAGTAAAGTTAACAACTTCTCTTATACTTTCTGAGTCATCAACAATAAGAACTGTCTTAGCCATAATTAGTTAAAATTAATTTCTATAGTTTAAATAGATTGTTAAATCCTGCATTTGATATTAGTCCATCAATATCTTCACCAAAAATACCTTCAATAACACACTCTTTTCCTTTATTTTCAATTGATTTCTTTAAAGAACTCATTAATTGAATAAAAGTTACATCTAATGCTGAAGGATTGGTTATATGAATATCTAAATTATTTGAAAAATCAACAGCTTCCAAAACACTATCTCTAATTTTACTTATATGATTAATTATAAGTTCACCAGAGATTATCATTTTACTCTGACCTTTTTCATGTTTTACATCAACAGAGAACGCTGCATCCATAATAATTCTTTGTTATAAAATTAAAATTTCTCGTAATTATCCAAATCAAAATCTTTGTCTAAATTTATAATATCACCTTTAGATGATACATCAGTTTTTGTCTTTGTAAAATTTGATGTAATTACTTCTTCTTTATCTAATATTTCAGAATCTATATTTTCTTCTGCTACTTTAGCTACATAATCATTATCACCAATATTAAAGAAGCTAACTGCTTCTTTTAATCTATCCGCCAACACAGAAAGTTGCTCAGCACTTTGAGTCAATTCATCAGACGATGATGCATTTTCCTGTGTAATTAGATTCAGATTTTGCATTGCCATATTAATTTGCTCTGCACCTGTTTTTTGTTCAATACTGGCTGCTGATATTTCTTTAATTAACTGGGTAGTTTTTTCAATATCTGGTACTAATAATCTTGATTTTTCTCCTGCTTCCTGAGAAACTTTCAAACCACTATTAACAAGTGTATGTATCTCATCTGCAGCAACTTTACTTCTTTCTGCAAGTTTTCTAACTTCTGCAGCAACTACTGAGAACCCACGTCCATGCTCACCAGCACGTGCAGCTTCAACAGCAGCATTAAGTGCTAAAATATTAGTTTGAAAGGCTATATCACCGATAATAGTAATTTTTTCTGCAACAGTTTTCATAGAAGTGGCAGCTTCTGATGATAGTTTATCTGCAATATTTACATCTTTAGCTGTTTCTACAGTAATCTTCTCTGTTTCTACAGCATTTTCGGTGTTTTGATCAATATTAGCAACCATTTCTTCGATTGAAGTAGAAACCTCTTCAGCGGAAGCAGCTTGATCGGCAGATCCTTTTGATAATTGTAAAGAACTATCTTTTACGTTTTGACCACTAGAAACAAGATCATTTGCGTTTTCCTTAATAGTTACAACAATACCTTTAAGATTTATTGCCATTTTATTAAGTGCGTCTGCTAATAAACCAATTTCATCTTGCTGACTGATTTCCAATTCAGCAGTTAAATCTCCCTGACCAATAGCTTGTGCAAAAGTTAATCCTTTATTCAATGGTTTTACAATGCTTGTATACAATACATATGCACTAAATACTGCAACTGCAGCCAGAACAAAGATCATAATAATCACGAATAGTCCGAAACCAGCAAAGGAACTTTCCATTTCATTTAAAGAATCATCATTTAATGCTTTAAATTTAGTTTCAAGTACATCCAGATCTTTATTAATTTCAGTTCCTAAATTAATAATTTCTCCATCCTCCTGAACCATTGGCTCTACTTCAAAAATAACCATCACGTCGTCATAAGACTCAAAAGTATTAAGACTGGACATTACATATTTTTGTTTTTCGAATAATGAATCAGTCTTATGTACTATCGTATTATAAAACTCCTGATCCTCTTTATTCCAATGTTGATTAATTAACTCTAACTCTGTTTTAAGTTTTGGATAATCGTCTTTAATCAAGGTTTCTAATCTTTGTTTATCCGAAGTTCCTGGTTGTCTGTCAACAAATACCCAACTTTTAATAAGCGACTTTGAATTGTTTACCATATCCTTAAACTGCTGTATTTTTTGAGCAGACGGACTATAAACGCCTGTAATTTCTTCACTTAAATCCCTACTATTATGTAAAGTAACAAATGTAGAAACTCCATTAAAGATAATAGCTATTAAAATTAACCCAAAACCTGCAAATAGCTTTTGAGCAATATTCAATTTAATCTTCATACTAAAATTTTTACTTTTTTATGGCTGCAGCCATATTTGCTAATTTAGAACTAATACTTAAGCCCAAAGATTGCGCATTGGCTTCATGAACCTCAAACTTAAGGTTATTATCTCTTACTACAAAATTAATTACTGCACCATAATCAGTAGCACCTTCACTTTCAGTAATTATTAATGAATTTTTTCCTAGTTTACTTTTTAGTGTTTCAGCATGACGTGAAAAATTAACATAAGATGATACATATAAAACCTGACAATCGGTTACTTCTTCCACGTTATTAAACTCCTTAATTACTACAGTCTGATAACCAAATTTTTTACCAGCTGATTGGGAATTTAGCCATTCTGCAATTTTCGGACTTTTTAATACCCCAATTACAAAATCACCTTGTTTTGCCTCTTCTGCCCAACCAATATATCGTATGAAATTTAAAGTAAATACAGACTTATATTTCTCAACTTGACTAAAACCAGTCAATGGTATAAGCACTAAAAAGAATAATAATAAAATTTGTTTCCTCATAACACTTTCTGAATATGTAATTATTGTTTTCCTTCCCCATAGTACGACGAATAAAATATTAGGTTACCTTTTTTGTTTATAAAATGTTGAAAAGTACGAACACTTAAAATATTTAATAATTTAAAATGGTATTAAAATAATATTCACATAACTTTGTCAGCACTTTACAAATACTTGGTATATAAATGAGAAATTTTAATGTTTTCAATTTAGGAGAGGGAGAATATTTCGAGATAAGAGTTAAATCAACTTTATTAGATATTAAAAAACAACTTGAAGGACATAAGATATTTAAGATAGATGTGTTTTTACATTCTAATAATTCAGAAGAGTACTTGAACGAATGTCATATAATTAATACTTACATAAAAGAAATTTTTAAAGGTGAGATTCCGGCTACAACATATATATCAAACGATCCCGCCTTTAATGATGACGTGTTATTTTCTTGTCAATCGAACAATGACAATTCTATAAAAATCAATTATAAAAAATTATTAAACCATCATTATACAACTATAGAACATAAAGATGGTATAGAATTAATATCAGGTGGTATACATTTTAATGAGAGTTCTCAACTTTTAAGTTTTCAGAGAGCTTTTGATTTTGCTGAACAATTATTAATGGCAGAAGATATGAATTTTGGTAATTTATACCGTCAATGGAATTATATTCCATCAATAAATGAAATCTCTGACTTTAATAATTCATCTAAATCAAATTTTGAAATAATTAATGAACTAAAATCTATTTTCACCGATGAATCAATATATAAAAACGGATATCCTTCTGTATCTGATATAGGCATTAATTTAGGAGGGATGACTATTGATTTTATGGCATTAAGCAATTATTCCCAGTCAAGCACTTTATATATTGAATCAGAATACTACTTACCTTATTCAGAAATAGCAAAATTTTTGAACTTGGAAAACGATGAAATATGGATTTCCGGGTCTTGCTTAAACTTTGAACCTACTAAGGATATCGAGAAGCAAACATTAAAAGCACTAGATGAAACATTTAAACTGATTGATTGTAAAAATCTAGAATCTTCAAATATAGAAACAGACAAGAACAATAACTTTAAGACTGGTTTTAAATTAATAAAAGCATACGTAAAATTTGAATCTCATAATCAGGAGGTAAAAAATATTATCAATTCAGTTTTACCTGATACAAACTGTATCATAATTAATACAGAATTCTACAACAAAGAAAAACTCATTGAATTAGAATCATTTACATCTCTATAATTTATAAAAGAAGTTAATATTAGATATTTTTCAAGTATGTTTTTCAATTTATAATAACTTCGCAACTCATTTTTATTATTTAATTCAATTTTGTAATGTGGATTTTAATCGCACGAACAATTTTAAAAAATAGAATATTACTCTTAAGTATTTTATTGGTTATTACATCATTTATGGCATATAAGGCAGGCGATGTTCAAATGTCATATCAATATGCTCCATTATTGCCAGAAGATGATCCAGCTTATATTGAGTACCAAAATTTTGAAGAGCAATTTGGTAATGAAGGGAACCTCATGGTTATTGGTGTTACAGATAAAGACTTTTTTAAACTTAATCACTTCAAAATCTGGACCAATTTTACCAAATCATTATCACAAATAAGTGGTGTTAGTTCTGTTTTATCGGCAACTGAATCATACAATTTAATAAAGAATACTAAAGAAAAACAATTCAATATAATTCCAGTATTCAATGATAATATAAATTCACAATACGAATTAGATTCAATTAGTTCGGAATTTTTTAATTTACCTTTTTATGAAGGTAATCTCTATAATAAAAAAACAAGTACTTATTTATTAGCCATAACTCTGGAACCGGAGATTCTTCAAAGTCCTGAAAGAGTTGAATTAATTAATAATATAGTTAAAGCAGGTACTGAATATTCTGAAAAATCAAATAATGAAATTCATTATTCAGGATTACCATACATTAGAGTTACAACAGCTGAAATGATAAAAAAAGAGCTGAACATGTTTGTTTTTATGGCTCTTGGAGTTACTGCTATCATTATGTTCTTATTCTTTAGATCTTTTAAGGTGGTAATGTTTTCGATGCTTGTAGTAGGAGTTGCAGTAATTTGGGCTTTGGGAACTCAAGCTTTGTTTGGATATAAAATTACAATTCTTACAGGAATGATTCCACCTTTAATTATTGTTATTGGTATACCTAACTCTGTTTTTTTATTAAACAAATATCATCAGGAGTACAGAAAACATGGAAATAAAATAAAAGCTCTTCAGAGAGTAATCTGCAAAATAGGTAACGCAACATTTTTAACAAATTTAACTACTGCATCAGGATTTGCAACTTTTATTTTTACCAGCAGTAAAATTCTTGTTGAATTTGGTGTTATTGCAGCTATTAATATTATTGGTGTTTTTATTTTATCTCTCTTATTAATACCCATAATATTCAGCTTTGTATCTGAACCTAAAGAGCGTCACCTAAATCACCTTGAAAATAAAGCTGTAAATAAAATAGTTGACAAACTTATACATATTTCTTTAAATCATAGAACAACCGTATATACAACAGCAGGAGTTATTTTAATTTTTGGATTAATTGGAATATCAATGATCAAAACAACTGGCTATATGCTAGATGACATACCTCATGATGATCCTTTATATCTTGATTTAAAATATTTTGAAGATAATTTTGATGGATTAATGCCACTTGAAATTATGATAGATACCCAAAAGCCTAATGGTATTTTAAAAGCAAGTAACCTTAAAAAAATGGATAAATTTCATCAAGAAATATCTGCGCATTCAGATATTTCCAAGGCTATTTCATTATCAGAGGTTGTTAAGTTTGCAAGACAGGGTTTTTATAACGGTAATAAAAAATACTATGGTATTCCAAGCAATCAGGAAAGAAATTTCTTGCTATCTTATGTTTCGAACTCAAAAGGTGATCAACAAAAATTAATAACCAATTTTATTGATACAGCTCGAACAAAAACCAGATTAAGCTTTAGATTAAAAGATATTGGTACTACAAAAATGTCCGAATTAAACGATTTAATTATAAAGAGTTTAAACGATGAATTTCCTGGTGACAAATATATTACTTCTGTTACTGGTGCAAGTATTCTTTTCTTTAAAGGAACAAAATATCTTATACAAAACTTATTTGTAAGCTTGTTTTTAGCAATTATACTAATTGCATCATTTATGGCATGGATGTTTTCTTCGAAAAGAATGGTGTTAGTATCATTAATTCCTAATCTGGTACCTTTAATAATGACAGCTGCATTAATGGGATATTTTTCTATTCCTATTAAGCCATCTACAATATTAGTTTTTAGTATTGCTTTTGGTATATCCGTAGATGATACAATTCATTATTTAGCTAAATATAGACAAGAATTAAGTGAAACAAACTGGAGTATTAAAGCTGCTGTCGTTCTGGCATTAAAAGAAACAGGAGTTAGTATGATGTATACCTCAATAATTCTGTTTTTTGGATTTGGTATTTTTGGCTTTTCTGAATTTGGAGGAACTGTAGCTTTAGGTGTATTAGTAGCTGTTACTTTACTAATAGCACTATTCTCAAACTTAATTTTATTACCTTCGATTTTACTAACACTTGAAAAACTTATAACCAACAAATCATTTAAGGAACCATTATTACATATATATAATGAGGATGAAGATATTGAGTTGGAAGAACTAAAAATTGAAAAGAAAATAAAAGAATAAATATAAATGTTATCAATAAATCAGGTTCAGGATCTTATTAAAAATGAAATAGAGAAATCTAATTTTATTAAAAAGCCAATAAACTTATATGAACCCATTGAATACACAATGGAGATGGGAGGTAAGAGAATCAGACCTCTTCTGTGTTTAATGGCAACTCAGCTCTTTAATGGAGATGTTTATAAAGCAATAAAGCCTGCACTTGGACTTGAAATTTTTCATAATTTCACATTGTTACATGATGATATTATGGATAATGCAGATGTAAGACGCAACAGACCAACAGTTCATAAAAAATGGAATGAAAATGTTGGAATTTTATCTGGAGATGCAATGCTTATTAATGCATACCAATATATATCTCAATGTGATAAAGATATTCTACCTGAACTTTTAAAATTATTTAATGAAGTAGCTATTGGTGTTTGTGAAGGACAACAATATGATATGGATTTTGAAGAAAGGATAGATGTTTCAGTTGATGAATATCTGGAGATGATTAAACTAAAAACAGCAGTATTATTGGCTGGTAGTTTAAAAGCTGGAGCAATAGTAGCTAATGCAGCAATAAAAGACGCTGAATTAATATATAACTTTGGTATTAATATAGGAATAGCATTTCAACTTCAGGATGATTATTTAGATTCTTTTGGAGATCAAAAAAGCTTTGGTAAAAAGATTGGTGGAGACATTGTTGCTAACAAAAAAACATTTTTACTAATTACAGCATTAAATAATGCAACCTTTGAGGATAAACAAACGTTAAAAAGTTGGATTAATGCAAAAGATTTTAACGAGCAAGAAAAAATTAATGCTGTAAAGTCCATTTATTCAAAGAATTTAGTTGACGAATCTTCTAAAAAACTAATGCTTGAGTATTATAATCTTGCTATGGAAAATATCTCCCATATTAATGGAAATGATAAAATTAAAGCTGAACTAATCAAATATGCATCTAATTTAATGCAAAGAATTAATTAGTTCTATAAAATAATTTGTAACTTTTTTGCCCAATTCATAATATTTTCAATATCTCATGGAACAATTAGAAGGGAAAGTAATACAGGTAGTAGGCCCTGTAATCGACGTACATTTTGAATTAAAAGATCAAGAACTTCCTAATATATTAGATGCTCTTGAAATTACTCGAGAAAATGGAGAAGTCATAACAATTGAATGTCAACAACATATTGGTGAAAATACAATCAGATGTATTTCTATGGATGCAACTGATGGTTTGGTTCGAGGAATGAAAGTTGTTGCTACAGGTCAACCTATATTAATGCCCCCCGGAAATTCAGTAAGGGGACGACTTTTAAGTGTTACAGGAGCAGCTATTGATGGAATTGGTGATGTAGATAAAACAAACGGTGTACCTATTCACCGTGAACCACCTAAATTTGAAGATCTTTCAACAGAGAGTGAAATACTTTTTACCGGAATTAAAGTTGTTGACTTAATTGAACCTTATGCCAAGGGAGGTAAAATTGGTTTATTTGGTGGAGCAGGAGTAGGAAAAACTGTATTAATCCAGGAACTAATCAATAACATTGCTAAAGGTTATGACGGTTTATCTGTTTTTGCAGGAGTAGGAGAGCGTACTCGTGAAGGAAATGACCTTCTTAGAGAAATGATCGAAGCTGGAATTGTAAACTACGGTGAAGAATTCAAGAAAAGCATGGAGGAAGGCAGTTGGGATTTATCAAAAGTTGATAAAAAAGCACTTGCTGACTCGCAGGTTACAATGGTTTTTGGTCAGATGAATGAACCACCAGGTGCACGTGCCAGAGTTGCTTTATCCGGATTAAGTATTGCAGAAAGTTTTAGAGATGGAGATGGCTCAGGAGCTGGTAAAGATATTCTTTTGTTTGTTGATAATATTTTCCGCTTTACACAAGCTGGTTCTGAAGTTTCAGCACTACTTGGACGTATGCCTTCTGCAGTAGGTTATCAACCAACTCTATCTTCAGAAATGGGTGAGTTACAAGAAAGAATTACTTCAACAAAGAATGGTTCTATTACATCTGTACAAGCGGTGTATGTACCTGCAGATGACTTAACAGACCCGGCTCCGGCAACAACATTTACTCACCTTGATGCTACAACAGTATTAAGCCGTAAAATTGCTGAGTTAGGTATATATCCTGCAGTTGATCCATTAGATTCAACTTCACGTATTCTTACACCTGAAATTGTTGGAGATAAGCACTATAACACTGCTCAAAGGGTAAAAGAAATTTTACAGAGATATAAAGAACTTCAAGATATTATTGCTATTCTTGGAATGGAAGAATTATCAGAAGAAGACAAACTTGTTGTACACAGAGCAAGAAGGGTACAAAGATTTTTATCTCAACCATTCCACGTTGCAGAGCAATTTACAGGTTTAAAAGGAACTTTTGTTAGCATTGAAGATACTATTAAAGGTTTTAATATGATTATTGATGGAGAGGTAGATAAATATCCAGAAGCAGCATTTAACCTGGTGGGAACAATAGAAGAAGCTATTGAAAAAGGTGAAAAATTACTTTCTGAAGCTAAATAATTATGGATCTATATTTAGAAATTATTACTCCTGAAAAGAAACTTTATTCTGCGGATATAGGACTTGTTTCCCTTCCCGGAGTAAATGGACGATTTACAGTTCTTAAAAATCACGCCTCTATTATTTCTCAATTGAGTAATGGTAAAATCAGAGTGATAGGAAAAACAGGAAAGGAAAGTATTTTTGAATGCAATGGAGGTATTTTTGAATGCAAAAACAATAAGGCTACAGTGCTTATTGGATCTATAAAAGAGTAATATAATATATTTAAATAAAAGAAAAACCGTTATCATAAATGATATCGGTTTTTTGCATTAATAAAGTGTGTTTTGAAAAAAGTTCTTATAATACGTCTCAGCTCAATAGGAGATATTATTCAATGTATGTCTGTTACAGGAGGTTTTAAAAATCATTATCCTGACTGTGAGTTACATTGGATTGTACGTGAAGATTTAGCTTCGTTATTAAAAATTGATCCAAGAATTGACCGTCTTATTGAATTTGACAGGGAATTAGGTATGTCAGGATTAATAAAACTGGCTTTTAAACTTAAAAAAGAAGGATATACTCATATTTATGATGCACATAGTAATATAAGATCTAATATTTTAAAAATAATACTTCGTCCTTTAGGAATTGGACCTAAACTAATTACCAGAAGAAAAAGTAGATTTAAACGATTCTTACTTTTTAAATTCAGAATTAACCTTTTACCTAAACCTTTTAGAGCATTTGAATCTTTTAGATTACCACTTAAAAAATGGGGTATTCTAAATTTCTATACACTTCACGATAACTGGGTGTTTCCAAAAGAAACACAAGATAAGTGTACTGAATTAATAAAAGAACAACCTATTAAAACAATCACTTTAGTTCCTTCGGCTGCCTGGGAATTAAAACGATGGCCTGTAGAATACTGGAAAAAACTTGTCACATTATTACCTGATTTTCATTTTAATATATTAGCAGGTCCTACAGATTCTTTTTGTGAAGAAATTGTCGAAGTCGATCCATCACGTATACTAAATTTAGCTGGAAAAACTTCATTATTAGAAAGTTTTTGTGTTACTGCTCAATCTAAATATGTAGTAAGTGGGGATACAGGATTTCTACATGCAGCTGATCTTTTTAATATTCCTGGTTGCGCAATAATAGGTCCAACTGCATTTGGTTATCCTACAGGTGAAAAAATGAAAATATTTGAACGTAATTTACCTTGTCAACCATGTAGTAAGCACGGCGATACTAAATGTAAATTGAAAGAAATAAAAAAATGTTTAGTAGATATCACACCAGAACAAATTGCTAAGGAGATAAAAGCTAATGAATCATGTTTTTTACCTTAATAAAATATTCTGTTAATATATAAATAATCCTTTTTTGAGATTTTTGAACCTAATTTAATATGATGGGCACAATTTTCTCTAAGAGGATTAATGGAAAACATAAAAACAATAAATTCATATATTATATACATGGATATTTTATTATGTGGTTTTATTCAAGATATAAAACTATATATCTGAAAAATTTTCTAAAAAAAATAAATCAATACAACTCAAACTATATTTTTCAGAGAGTAAATTATTATAATAAACTTTCAGATAATTTTAATCTATCAAATTTCATTCATTTAAAGAATTTTAAATATACTGGTGAATTCAAAACCTACTATTTAGATTTTTTTAAGTTCAAGAGATATTTTTCCCCCAACGCTAAATTCTGTTATGAATTTGGAGACGTAATTCTCACTCCTCAATTTCCTACCATAGTTAAGAGTCGTCCAATCTCTAAATCTAATAAAAATGCTGTACTTCTAAATTTAAATAAAATCAGACATTTTATTTTTGTAAAAGACTCAAATTCATACAATAACAAAATAAATAAATTAGTTTGGAGAGGTAAAATCACAAAATTAATGCCTCATAGAGAGAATTTCTTTAGGATTCATCATGACAACCCAACTTGTGACTTAGGAGCTGTCAATAATTATGTTAAAAATAAAAAATGGATCAAATCAAGACTCACTATTGAAGAACAACTACAATACAAATTTATTTTGTCAATAGAAGGAAATGATGTTGCTACAAATCTAAAATGGATAATGTCTTCAAATTCTGTTGCAGTAATGACTAAACCAAAATATGAAACCTGGTTTATGGAAGGAACCCTAATTCCAGATTATCATTTCATTTGTATTAAAGATGACTATTCTGATTTAAATGAAAAACTAGAATATTATATAAATAATTCAATCGAAACATTAAAAATAATAAGAAATGCAAATCAATATATAAATCAATTTAAAAATAAATCACAGGAAAAATTAATTTCATTGTTGGTTCTTAAAAAGTACTTTAATTTAAGTAACTAAAATATAATTAGAATAATAAAATAGGTTTTTGTTATTGTTAACGAGTTAACTTAATAAGGAAAAATATTTGATATATATTTGTTGTCTAAATTAAACTAATTAACAATTGATGAGATTTCAAGTAAACCAAAAGTTTCAAGAACTAGAGGATTTTATTAAAGATTTACCAAAAAATTTTGATACTACAGGTGAATCAATTTATGCAGGTCGTAATGAGATTAAAATATTTGATTATAAAGGATATAAAATCAATGTTAAGTCTTTTAAAATACCTCATTTCATCAATAAAGTTGCATATGCCTGGTTGCGAGGATCAAAAGCAAAACACTCATATCAATATGCTTTAAAAATGCGTAAGGTAGGAGCAGACACTCCTGAACCTATAGGATATGTTGAAATATTAAAAAATGGCCTTTTCAATAGAAGTTATTACGTTAGTATTCACCTCGAATATGATTTTACAATCAGGGATTTAATTGGTTTTGAATTTGAAGACAAAGAAAATATACTTCGCCAATTTACGCGATATACATTTCAGAAACTTCACAAAAACAGAATTCATCACCTTGATTATTCCAGGGGAAATATATTAATCTCTAGAAAAGAAAAAGGTATATATAATTTCAGTGTTGTTGATATAAACAGAATGAAATTTGAAAAAATGCCTTATTTAAAAGGTTTGAAGAACTTCCGTCAAATATGGGCAAGTGAAGAAGAGTTAGAAGTAGTTGCAAGAGAATATGCCAAATTAAACGGTAAAAATGAAGAAGAGGCTGTTAAACTTTTAATTCAATTTGATAAAGACCATAAATATAAAATTAACAGAAAAGCCGATCTTAAAAGAAAAATACGTGGAGAAGAGAAAAATTAATCTTCCATTAATAATTGAATATGTACTTTTCTTTAATGTAAAATTGTAATTAACTACACATTAAATACATTTATTTTTATCTATCTAAATATAATTATCTTAATTTCCACTTAATTACTAATATATCTATAACAACTAATTTTCTTTTCTAAACAATTGATTAGCATACTAAGAAGCTAAATATTGTCTATTAAATTGAACTTGATTGTTATGGAATATTCTTATGACTATTTAATTGTTGGAGCTGGATTATTCGGAGCTGTTTTTGCAAATGAAGCTACAAAAAGAAATAAAAAAGTTTTAATAATTGATAAAAGGAACCACGTTGGTGGAAACCTATATTGCGAAAATATTGAAGGTATTAATGTTCATAAATATGGCGCTCATATTTTTCATACAAGTAATAAAGAAACCTGGAATTACATAAATCAATTTGTAGAGTTTAACAGGTATACAAATTCTCCAATAGCTAACTATAAAGGAAAATTATATAATCTTCCTTTTAATATGAATACCTTTTACCAACTTTGGGGTGTTACTACTCCTGAAGAAGCTAAATTAAAAATTGACGAACAGCGAAAACCTTATCTTAATTTAAAACCTAAAAACCTTGAAGAACAAGCTCTTCATCTAGCAGGAAAAGATATTTACGAAACCCTCATAAAGGAATATACTGAAAAACAGTGGGGTAGACCTGCAAACCAAATTCCTGCATTTATTATTAACAGATTACCTTTTAGATTTACTTTTGATAATAATTACTTTTCTGATTTATACCAGGGAATACCTATTGGTGGATACAACACAATTTTTGATAACTTATTGAAAGATGCAGAGGTTTTAATAAATGTAGATTACTTTGAAAATAAAAAGCTATTCGATGAGCTAGCTACAAAAGTGCTATATACAGGGAAAATTGATACATTTTTCAATTATAAGCTAGGGAAACTCGATTACCGAAGTCTACATTTTGAAACAGAATTCCATAACATACCAAACTATCAGGGTAATGCAGTAGTTAATTATACAGATAAGGAAATCCCCTATACAAGAATAATAGAACACAAACATTTTGAATTTGGTAATCAGGATAAAACAGTCATTACAAAAGAATATCCACATGAATACAGTAAGGACAATGAACCTTATTATCCTATTAATAATCAAGAAAATAATTCACGCCATAGCAGTTATAAATATTTATCAGACTCGTTATCTCATAAATTCATATTTGGGGGAAGATTAGCTGATTATAAATATTACGACATGGATGATACTATAGAAGCTGCATTAAAATTATCTAAATCAGAATTTAATGAACAAATATTATATAGCCAGAAATTACAGGTCAAAATTTGATGCTGCAGGAAAAGCAAAGATGGATTGTGAAACCATTTTGGAAAAAAATGGATGGAAAAATATAGGTTTTAAACAAACATGGATTAGTAATGCTATTATAGGAACAATAATAAGTGCAATAGGTATTACATGGGCACTAGTTAGACTAAAACCTAAAAGTATTTTATGTTTGCAATATCCACTTAATAAATTCTATAATTATATTTTAACTATAGCGTTATTAAAACAATGTAGAATAATTACAATAGTACATGATGTATATACACTAAAAGGTAAGGTTAAAAGACAGAAAAAGGAATTAATGATTCTTTCTAAATCAGAAACACTTATAGTTCATAATTCCACGATGAAAGAATGGTTTGTAGAACAAAACATCAAGACTAACTTAATTGAGTTGGATGTTTTTGACTATTTACATTCATCAACAAATAACATTAAAAAACAGCCGTTTAATAATTCAAATTACAGAATTGTATTTGCTGGAAATATGGGTGGTAAAAAAAGCTTTATTTATCAACTTGATGCAATAAAAAGAGGTAATTTTTCAATTGATTTATATGGTATTGGTTTTGATAAAGAACAAATTAATGATCCCAATAACACAATATTAAATTATAAAGGGGTGTTTTCATCAAATGAAGTTATTGATCATATAAATGGTGAATTTGGATTAGTATGGTATGGAGACTCTTTAAAATCATGTGATGGACGAACAGGACAATATTTAAAATACAATAACCCACACAAAGTATCATTATATATTCAATGTGAGATGCCAATAATCATTTGGAGTAAAGCTGGTATGGCAACATTTGTTGAAGACAACAAAATAGGAATAACTATTTCTTCTCTAGAAGAATTATCTGAAAAAATCAATAATATTACTCCTGAGGATTATAACAAGATGAAAGCAAACATTTTAATTCTTAAAGAAAAAATATCATCTGGATACTTTTTAAATACAGCTCTTAAACTAGCTGAATAAGTAATAATTTAATTACATTTTAAGGATAGTCTAAAAAGTTATTGAATAACTTATAGTATACGTATATTTGCTGTCAGTTAATATTTCTACCAATAGATACGTAGAAAAGAAATTGTACCTATGACAGCAACACATTATTTTGCAATATTTTATACAGAACATCTTTATTACATACCTCAATTTTTACCAGTTGCAAGAGAATTAGATAAAAGAAATCTCAATTATATATTTGTAATATTAGAAAGTAGTAAAAGAGATATTTTTAACCAAAATGAATCCATTGCAAGAGTTTGTGAAAAAGAAAATATACCTTTTATAGTAGGTGAATCTGATTTTGAAAACTGTACTTGCAATTATTTAATATGTGGAGGAGATAATTACCCCGAAACATCCTTACCTCATGATAAAAAAGTACTTATAGTTCATGGTATTGGAACTAAAGTTAGTGCATTTACTGAAGATAAAAATAGATTCGATATCAGATTTATTGAGGGGGAATTCAGATTAAGAAGGTTACAAGAGTTATATCCAAATGCAAAAACAGTTTGGGAAAATGTTGGATTTTCTAAACTTGATGATGTATTTCGGTATACTCAAGAAATGAAAGATGAACTTCTTGAAAATATGGGATTAGATAAAAACAAACCTACACTTCTTTATGCTCCAACATTTTATCCAAGTTCTATAGAAAATATGTCTAATAAATTCCCAGAAGAATTTAAAGATTATAATCTAATAATAAAACCACACTACTACAGCTATTTAAGAAAGAAATACAAAGCACAACGAAAAAAATTTAAAAAATGGCAAAAATATCAAAACGTATATTTTGCAGGATTTGAAGATTATAATATAGCTCCTTTTTATGCTATTGCTGATCTTTTAATTTCTGATGAATCTTCAGTTGTATTTGAATTTGCAGCATTAGATAAACCTGTAATTTGTAATAGGTTTATTTATTTAAGATTGTCCTACAGATTATTTGGAAGATATAAGTTTAACAAACGAATGGAAAGTGCCATGAATCAATTCAGAGATATAGGAGAAAATGTATGGAAATATAAAAACCTTAAATCTACCGTTGAATCAGAACTTAAATCACCTGAAAATAATCATGCTAAACGTATGGAATATACAAAGGAAATTATTGGTCCTGTAGACGGCAAAGTATCGGTAAGAATGGTTAATCTATTAGAAAAGGAATTAAATAAATAAAAAGAGGAAATATCCTCTTTTTTTATTCATAGTTATATCCACCATCCAATTGTATAATTTGACCTGTTAAATATGGTGTTTGAGTAATATTCAGACACAACTGAGCAACTTCATCTTCCTGAGCAAATCGCTTTAATGCCACTTTTCCTTTAATTTTTTCTCTTAACCATTCGGGCTTTTCTTTTTGCCAATCGGTATCCACAAATCCTGGAGCAATTGCATTAATTGTAATATTATCCTTTGATAAGAATTTTACCATATTTTTTACCAAGGCATGAACTGCACTTTTACTTACACCATAGGAAGTTGATACAGAATGAGGTATATTTCCTAACATTGAACCAATAAAAACAATACTTCCTCCATGTTGTATATTTGGAGCTAAAGCTTGCATTAAAAAGAAAGGAACATTTAAGTTTGCATTAAAAACTTTAAGCCAGTTATCCTGTTCAATTTCTCCAAATACTGATCTATCTGTTATACCTGCATTAAAAACTACGGTATTTAAATAAGGTACTAGTTTATTGATCTCTTCTGAAATACTTTGAACAGATTCCAAATTTGACAAGTCAGCTTTTAAAATATCATACTTACCATCATAGTTTTCTTGTAAAATAGTATTTAAATCCTGAGCTGATTTTTCTGAATTACAATAGTTAAAAATAACATGATAATCTTCTTGTAAAAGCTTAATCCCTATAGCTTTTCCTATTCCTTTAGTCGAACCTGTAACAAAGGCGTATTTCATATAGATTGGTTTAAAATACAGTAAAAAAAATGTTCACTTTAAATAAAGTGAACACTATTAATATATTTAAGTTTTATTTTGATTCCTCCTTAGAAACTACATCTGGGTTTCCATGATTATCAATACGTTTTTTTATTTTAGCATAACTCTCATAGATCTTTTTCTTCAAAGCTGTAGAACTTGTTCCTTCACCATAAGGAAAATAAAAAACTTTAACGCCAAATTCTTCAAGATAATCATACTTACCTGTCCAATCATCACCTACAACGAAAATATCAATGTGTAATTTTTTTACAAATTCTTTGTGATCTAAAGATCTTTGTGGTATAACAATATCAGGTGCTTTTAATCCTTCAACAATTGCTAGCCTTTCTTCAAAAGGAACAATAGGAGGGGCTTTATACGAACTTACTAATTCATCTGTACTTACACCAACTATTAATACATTTCCTAATCCTTTTGCATAATTGATCATTTTTAAATGATTACTATGAAACATATCAAAAGTACCTGAAGTGTAAACAATTAATTGTTTTTTCTTTTTCCCCATTATTTATTTCTTTTTATACAAAAATCGTGTAAAAGTACATTAATATGCAGTAATCACAAAAATGAAATTATAGAAAATCTTGTTATTATAAAAGCAATATTATATTAATACAGTCAATCACTATTATCAAACCATTTAAAATCCCTACAAATTAATTAATTTTGAACCCTTTTGTATCATATAAAATAAAATAATGAAAGCTGTACTTTTTTGTGGACAACCATATGCCTTTGATATAATGCATTCTCTATATAAACAACTAGAAAAACAAGGATATAAAACACTATGGTACTTCAATAAAAAAGTGGAACAATTCTTTCCTTTCGATAAAACAAAAGTTCTGCATACAACAACCATTGATGATCTTATAAAATTTAAGGCTGATGTAAATTTTGCTCCGGGTAATGTGATACCTCATTATATTCCTGGTGTAAAAGTTCAAATTTTTCATGGTTTAGCAGGGGAAAAAACAGGTCATTTTCATATACGACATTACTTTGATTTATATTTAACACAAGGACCTTATTTTACTGAGCGATTTTTGCAACTTAAAAAGAAGTATAAAAATTTTGAAGTTAAGGAAACCGGATGGTGCAAACTTGATAGTTTATTTACCATTGATGAATCAACTGAAACGCTTAAACCAAAGGGATATAAACATATCTTACTTTATTCACCAACATTTTCACCTAGTCTAACATCTGCAACAAAACATAAAGAATCAATATTTGAATTAGCTAATAACAAAGACTACTTTATTTACATTAAATTCCATGATAAAATGGATAAAACTGTAGCTAAAGAATATCAGGATTTTGCTGATTCTATAGATAATGTTGTTGTGTATAAACAAACAAATATAAAACCACTACTTCAACTATGTGATTTAATGATTAGTGATACATCATCTGTAGTTTATGAATTTTTATTACTAGATAAACCTGTAATAACATTTAATTCAACATCTAAAAATATTAAATGGGATGATATAAGCAGTAGTGAGGAATTAAAAATTTCAGTCATTAAAAACCTTAAAGAAGATCCATACAAAGAAGTACGAAAATGGTTCTATGAAAACTACCATCCATATAATGATGGACTTTCAGCTGCAAGAATGGTTTCTGCCACAGAAGATTATATTAAGGAATTTGGTGTGCCTACACAACGTAAATTACCTTTCTTAAGAAGAAGGAAAATGTATAAATTATTTGGAAAGCCAACAGTTAAATAATTAAAATACTTACAGTACACAATTTTTATATTTAAGACTATCATTACCTATTTATTTTTAATTATATATTTTTGTGGCAGTTAAAACATTATAAATGAAAAGAGAAGATTTTGAAATTATGGCTCCAGTTGGTTCTTATGAATCTTTACGTGCAGCTATTAAAGGTGGAGCAAATTCAGTATACTTTGGCATTGAAGGATTAAATATGCGTTCAAGGTCATCAAATAACTTTACAGTTGAAGACTTACATGAAATTGTTAAGATTGCCAAAGAAAATAATGTTAGAACATATTTAACTGTCAATACTGTACTTTATGATCAGGATTTAAACTTGATGAAAAAAGTAATCATGGCTGCTAAAGAAGCTGAATTGACAGCAATTATTGCTTCTGATGTAGCTGCTATTTCATTTGCAAGAGAAATCAATGTAGAGGTTCATCTTAGTACACAACTTAATATATCAAACATAGAGTCTCTGAAGTTTTATGCAAAATTTGCAGATGTAGTAGTATTGGCTCGAGAGTTAAATATGGATCAGGTGGCTCAAATTTATCGTGAAATTGAATTACAACAAATTAAAGGTCCAAATGGAAAATTAATTCAAATTGAAATGTTTAGCCATGGTGCTTTATGTATGGCTGTTTCAGGTAAATGTTATTTAAGTCTTCATAATACTGATCATTCAGCAAATAGAGGTGCATGTTTACAAACTTGCCGAAGAAGCTATATTGTAAAAGATAAAGATACTGGTCAGGAACTTGAAATTGATAATGAATACATTATGTCGCCAAAAGATTTAAAAACCATTCACTTTTTAAATAAGATGGTAGATGCTGGTGTACGTGTATTTAAAATTGAGGGAAGAGCTCGCGGTCCGGAATATGTTTATACAGTAGTTAAAGCTTATAATGAAGCATTAAACTCTATATTGAATGGTTCATTTGATCAGGAAAAAATTGACAACTGGAATGATGAGCTAAGTACTGTGTTTAATCGCGGTTTTTGGGATGGTTATTACCTGGGACAAAAATTAGGGGAGTGGAGCCATAATTATGGTAACAGGGCTACTAAACGAAAAATATATATTGGAAAAGGAACAAATTATTTCCCTAAAATTGGAGTTGCCGAATTTTTAATGGAAACAAAAGAATTAAATGTTGGTGACGAAATACTAATTACAGGTCCAACAACAGGAGTTGTAAAAATGATTGTTCCTGAAATAAGAGTTGATTTAAAAGAAGTTGAACAGACAGTAAAAGGGGAGAGGTTTTCAATGCCCGTATCAGAAAAAATCAGAAGGTCAGATAAATTGTATAAGATAGTTCAATCTCATCCTTCTTTAGATCAATAAAAACCACAAATAAAATAAATCATAGAAAATGGAATACATAGGCAACATAGAAAAAATGAAAACCAGTTTAGATGGACAAGTTCATTATTCATTACCAATAGGGGAGGAGTGTATTGAACTAAACAAATATATTGGAAAAAAAATTTCACTACAATTTCAAAATCAAATAAACTGTGTTGCCTGTGGAAAGAAAACTAACAAATCATTTGGTCAGGGATTTTGTTATAATTGCTTCACAAATGCTCCGGAAGCTAGTGAATGTATACTTCATCCAGATAAGTGTCAGGCACATTTAGGTATAAGTAGAGATATGCAATGGTCTGTTAATCATTGTTTAACTCCACATATTGTATATCTGGCCAATTCATCAAATATAAAAGTTGGAATTACACGTAAAAGTCAAATTCCAACAAGATGGATTGATCAGGGAGCTACTGAAGCTATTATTATAGCAGAAACTCCAAACAGACATATTGCAGGGATAATTGAAAAATATTTAATGCAATATTACTCAGATAAAACCAGCTGGCAATCTATGCTAAAAGGTTTATCTAAAAGCTATGATTTAGCTGGTGAAAAAACTAAAGTAAAAGAACTTCTTCCTGCTGAGCTTTTAAATTACTACAAAGAAAATAGTGAATTAACTAAAATTGAATTTCCAGTTTCTAAATATCCTGAAAAAATTAAAAGTGAAAGTTTTGATAAAACGGAGTCTATTGAAGGTGTTTTAACCGGTATTAAAGGACAATACTTAATACTAGATAATTTAAATGTATTAAATATAAGAAAACACCGGGGCTATTTAGTTAAATTAACTACTTAATAATCAACTCACTTAATTCATTCCCTGTCAAATTTTTCTTAACAGCTTTCATGTTTAAAGAAAATCTTACATGAATATTGCAATATGATGCAGGATCTAATGAATCTTTTTCTAAAGTTTTAATTTTAAAAAAATCATTTATAAAAAACTTAACGCAGCATTTTCCCTTATTATTTATTGCATTAAAATTATAATTATCAATCCATTTGTTTGTAATATATTGATTCATTTCTTCTTTATTAGAAAACTCATTATTCAATATAATAACAGGTGCTCCTGATGAAACTTCATTAATTTTATTTAATAAATTAAAAGCAATTAGTTTAGTTTGATTATCATCTGTGTAAGACTGAGTATTAAGGGTAAAAACATAAAAAATATAACCAGATTTAATATACTTAAATTTATACCAAGAAATTACATTTTGATTTTGATTTAGCATATTACTTTTAATTACATGTTGAGAAGTAACTAAAAGATCTAATAAGTTCTTATTCACAAATAAAATAGAATTACCTATCTCTTCAGAACTTGAATCTTGTAATAATGTAAAATAGTTTTTATTGCTAATTTTCCGGTAAAATTGATGATTGATATTATCTTTTCTTAATTCAATCAAATCAGCATTTTTATTTAATAAGGATAATGTTAAAGAATCAATATCTACATTAGAATCTGAATCCTTTATATTATCTAAATTAATAGAAATAAAAGATAATTTGTTATTATTCTGATAACAACTAATACTAACTAAAGCAATAATAATATAGACAAAATAACGATGCATTTATAACGTTTTAGCCAATATAAAGCCAAATTAAATGCAATAACTACTTTTTACATAAGAGGATAAAATAAGTTGATATTATTATCTAATTCTTACATTATTATATTCATCTATTGAATCAATATGAATAGTAACGCCAATTTCATGTATTTTTTTTATAGCATCTTCATAGGTTGTTGCAATTTCATGAGCTTCTGTTAAACTCATTGTTCCCGGAAGAGTAATATGAAAGGTTAATTCTGAATGATTTCCATATTGATGAATTAAAAAATGATGTGGATCTAAATCTTTACTAAAATGATCAATTCCTATTTTTTGAATGCTTATTTGAAGATCTTCATCAATTTTTTCACCTAAAAATATAGATAATGATTCTTTTAGTATTTTGTATGTAGTGTAAAATATAAGGAAAGAAACTAATAGACCTAAAACACCATCTACCCACCAAAAATATTTTCCAATAAATATACCTCCTAAAATGATTACACTGGAAAATGCATCACTTCTATGATGCCAGCCATCAGCAATTAAAGATTTGGCCTTTATTTTTTTTCCATAATAAACAGAATATTGAGCCATAACCTCCTTAACAACAATTGAGATTACTGTAACAACAATTGCAAAATTACCATAAGTAACTTCTTCATGCATTCGTAATTTAAGAACGGATTCATAAGTAAAGTTAGCTCCAACTAAAGCAAGTAAAATACCTACAAAAATAGTTGACATTAATTCAGCTCTTCCATGTCCAAATGGATGTTCTTCATCTGCAGGTTTTGAAGAAATTTTAATTCCTATTAATACAGCAATAGAAGATATCGAATCGGTAAGTGTATGCCATGCATCAGCAACTAAAGCCACAGAATGAAATAAAATTCCTGCCCAAAACTTTATTATAAATAAGGCTATATTGAGTATAATTGAACTCCAGGAAACTATAATTCCAATCTTATAATTTTTCATTAATTTATTACTTTTTTATTACTTCTGAGTCAACTGGAAAACCAGTTTTTTTCCATTGTTTAAATCCACCTTCTAACTGAAAAACATTACTATAACCTAAACTATTCAACCATATTGCACATTCCTGACTTCTCTTTCCGATTTCGCAGTATAAAAATATTTTACTTTTCTTATCAACTCCTTTTAACAAAATGGTTAACGTTTCTTTTGTTTCAGCAGATTTTGCATCAACTAAACGATTTTTATTATATTCCTCGATAGAACGTAAATCAAATAACTCGCATTTTCCTATTTCATATACTTGCTTAAAAAAATCTTCTGATTTTAATACACAATTGCTTTTCTCCTGCCCATTAACTGCAAAACAGATAGAAGTTAATAAAAAAAATAAATCAATTTTTAATTTATACATACTGTTTTAAATCATAAAAAAATCAGAGATAATTTTATCTGTGATGAATTTATTATCTTCTGAAATTTTGATAAAATTATCCTCTACTATTATATTATTTTTTTTTTGTTGATTTTCTAATTCTTTAGAAAAAAACAATTCTATATCCTTATTAATACTACTATACAAACCATCCAAATCCACACCTTTTCTGGTACGTAAACCTAACATGATTATCTCATTATATTTATCAATTTCCGTTAAATTTTCAATAGTAAAATACTCAGAATTATTGTTAACCGTATTAATATATTGAGCTAAATTTGAAATATTCCATTTTCGAATATTATCTACCAAAGAATGCGCTCCCGGACCAAAACCAAAATAATTTTGTCCGGTCCAATAAGATGAATTATGTTTTGACTCAAATCCTTTTTTTGAAAAATTAGAAATTTCATAATCTATAAAACCATTTTCCTTAAAGGTATTAACCAATAGTTTATATTGAAGTAAACTTTCTGAATCAGTAATTTCATTTAATTCACCATTTTTTAACTTCAAATAAAAAGGTGTACCTTTTTCAAAAGTTAAATGATATGCTGATATATGTTGAACATTAAGTTTTATAGCAGTATCAAGTGATTCTTGCCATTCTTGAGAATTCATGCCTGGAATACCATAAATCAAATCAATACTAATATTTGAAAAACCAGCTTTTTGAGCCAATTCAACAGCTTTTATAGCCTGATTTGAATCATGTCTCCGATTCATAAATTTAAGAATCCTATTATTAAAACTTTGAATTCCTATACTTAATCTATTAAAACCAATTTCTATTAAATCCTTTAAATAACTCTCTGTAATGTCATCCGGATTAACTTCAATAGTGCACTCTTTTACAAATTCTAAATTAATTTTAGTTTTTAAAGATCCTAAAATTTTTATTATATCTTCCTTATTCATCAAGCTAGGAGTACCACCTCCCATATATACTGTAGAAATTTCTTCGGATTGAAATTCAGTATATCGATTCTCTATTTCCTTTACTATAGTATTAATAAACTGATCTTTTAAAGACAAACTTGTTATACTATAAAAATCACAATATCCACATTTTTGCACGCAAAAAGGAACATGTATATATACTCCGGCCATTAATCAATTATTTGTTTTAAAAATTTTAACATGAACGTTTCACGTGAAACATTTGTTTTATACTATATTGCAACAAATTGTTGATAACATTTTAATAAGTAACTAATTAAAATATATAATTAACTGATTATGTACACTTTAAAAACATATTGGAGAACTATTATAATAATTTGTATGATTTTATTTTTAAGTCTTATGAACGTAAATAAAGTTGTACCACACCCAGAAAGATTTTTTAAGCACTTTGATAAGTTCGCTCATTTTACAATGTATTTGAGCTTGAGCTTTATCTTCTTTATTGAAAATTATTCGAATAAAAACGCACTAAGAAAATATTGGGTGATTATTGATACTATTTTACTAGGTATAATTATTGAATTTCTTCAATTCCTTTTTACAAATTATAGAACAGGTAATATTTATGATGCCATATTTAATTGTATTGGAGTTTTATTTGGAAGTCTTTTATTTCTGGCATTAAAAGATTTCAAATTAACATACAAATTATTATTATTTAAAAAGGCTTATAAAAGATAGTATTCTGTCTTTTTATCAACTCTATTTATAATATTCTCAATTGTTTCATCTTTAAAAAGTTGAAACATCTCAGATCTTACTTTACAAAATTTTTCATGAACAGGACACGGTAATTGATTTTCGTGTGCTGTTTTACATGAATTCATACCAATTAAACACATTTCAAACATATCCATACCATCTATAATTTTTACGATATCAAGTAAAGTAATATCAGCAGGATCTTTACCTATTGAAAATCCACCATGCGGACCTTTTGTTGATAAAAGCATTTTTTGCTTTACTAACTGTTGTAAAATTTTTCCAAGAAAGGGTGTTGGAATATTTAAATCATCTGAAATTTTTTTAATTCCAATTTTTTTGTCTTCATCTTGATTTAAAGCAAGATAAATAACAGATCTAACAGCATATTTACAAGTATTCGATAACATATAAAAAGAGTTTTAAATGCTAAAATACATATTTATTTAATATCAATAGAGAATATAAAACAAAATATTAAATATCAATACTTTAATAAAATATTAGGACAAAGGAATTTTTTCTATTCTTTTAATATGCCTTCCACCTTCAAATGGAGTATTAATAAAAGCAGATACAATTTCCTTAGCTAATTCAACAGAAATAAATCTAGCTGGTAGAGAACAAATATTCGCATTATTATGAGATCGAGCTAATTCTGAAATTTCCTTATTCCAACAAAGGGCAGCTCTTATTCCCTGATGTTTATTAACAGTCATATTAATTCCATTTCCACTACCACATACAGATATACCAAAATCAACATCTGATTTTTCAACAGCTTCAGCCATAGGATGTGCCCAATCTGCATAATCAGTACTCTCAGACGAGTGTGTACCAAAATCAATAACATTTAAATTTAATTCTTTAAGGAAATCTTTTAATACTTCCTTTAATTCGAAACCTGCATGATCCGCTGCTAAACCTACCTTTGAAAACTTCATTTTTTTGTTTTCAAAGATAGGAAGAAATTATATACAGTTATATATTTATAAGAAGCTAAAGATAATTACGTAACAATTTATATTAACTATCAGTATAATAATAAATTATATAAACAAAAACATTCTATTTAATAAGCTGTGAATAACTGTTTAATTACTGTTAATAAAATGTGAATCTAAAATTAAAATGTTTGAATATCTTAATTTGGAAAATTAAAATATATAATCTATCACATTAAACTATTTACAATTCAAACAAAATTAGAAGGATTTTAAAAACAATTCCAAACAGTATTTTAACAAGCTAAATCTTCAATAAACAGATAATCTTATTAAATTTGCCAACTATTAACAACATGTTAATAAAGTATGTTAATTTACTGATTTCAAAACAATAGAGTTATTTATTAATTGTTTATTAAATATTAATTTCTGTTTCTTAAATGTTTATGCTTATACAAAACAATTAAATTTCGAAAATTTTATAAACGTTACTAACAGGATATTATAATTACTATAGTTTTTTAAATTTTCTCTATTTATATATTATAATAATGAATTTAAAAGAAAGCTGGTTAAAAAAAGGTTTTGTAGACGAACCAATCGAAGGAGTTGAAGATATTAAAGAAGAGTTTTTAAAATTAAAGAAGGAAAAGAATGCTGTATTGATGGCTCATTACTATCAGGAAGATGAGATTCAAGATATAGCAGATTTTGTTGGAGATAGTTTAGCTTTGGCTCAATTCGCAAGTAAAACCAGTGCTGATATAATTATCGTTGCAGGAGTTCATTTTATGGGAGAAACTGCAAAAATTCTGTCTCCAGAAAAAACTGTACTAGTTCCTGATTTAAATGCTGGTTGTAGTTTAGCTGATAGTTGTCCACCAGACCTGTTTTCAGAATTTGTTAAAAATCATCCGGGATATAAAGTAATTACTTATGTAAATACTTCTGCTGAAATAAAAGCTTTATCAGATATTGTAGTAACTAGTACTAATGCTAAAGCTATTGTAGATAGCTTTGATAAAGATGAAAAGTTAATCTTTGGTCCTGATAGAAATTTAGGTAATTACATTAATAGTGTTACAGGTAGAAATATGACATTATGGGATGGTGCCTGTCATGTACATGAAAAATTTTCATTAGAGAAAATTTTAGAACTAAAGAAAGAAAATCCTGAGGCTAAATTGTTGGCTCACCCAGAATGTAAGAAACCTTTACTAATGGTTGCTGATCATATTGGTTCTACAGCGGCCTTGTTAAATTTTTCTGCTACTGATGATTCAAACAAATATATTGTGGCTACTGAGTCAGGTATCATTCATCAAATGAAATTAAAAAGTCCTGATAAAATATTTATACCTGCTCCACCTAATGATTCAACATGTGCTTGCAATGATTGTAATTTTATGCGATTAAATACTATGAATAAATTGTATAATGCACTTAAATTTAACTGGCCTACAATTGAAGTTTCTGAAGATATTAGAGTAAAAGCTGTTTTACCAATTGAAAAAATGTTAGATATATCTAATAAATTAGGTCTGTAGTTTAAATATTCGCGAAATATGCCAAATATAAATCCTTTAAACATCTTATTAGTAGAAGATAACATATTAAATCAAAAACTCATTTATCTTAACTTAGCTAAGTTCAAACATAAGATTGATATAGCTAATAATGGCAAAGAGGCTGTAGATAAAGTCAAAACAGGTACATACGATTTAATAATTATGGATCTAATGATGCCTGTTATGGATGGTTTAGAAGCTACAACATGTATTCGTGAATATGAAAATACTAAAGGTATTAAAACTAAAATTATCGGTTTAACAGCTAACACTTTTGATGCTGACAGAGAAAAATGTTTAAATCATGGTATGGATGAATATATGGCCAAACCTTTCGATTTAGAAATTTTTAATGATATACTTGTAAAATTAAATTTACTAAAGGACTAATTTTATAATGCAAGATAGTTTTGATATTCGTGAGGAGGGTTATCAATCCGTAGATAATGATGTTGAAAATAAACTACGTCCTTTATCTTTTACTGATTTTCAAGGACAAGCGAAAATTGTAGAAAATCTAAAGATATTCGTTCAAGCGGCTTCTATGAGAGAAGAAGCGCTTGATCATGTTTTATTGCATGGACCTCCTGGCCTAGGAAAAACTACTCTCTCGAATATTATCGCTAATGAATTGAACGTAGGATTTAAACTAACAAGTGGTCCTGTTCTTGACAAGCCAGGTGATTTAGCTGGTATTTTGACTAGTTTGGAGCCTAATGATGTTCTTTTTATTGATGAAATCCATCGTTTAAGTCCTGTTGTTGAAGAATATTTGTATTCGGCAATGGAAGATTACAGAATAGATATTGTAATTGATAAAGGACCTGGTGCCCGAAGTATTCAAATTGATTTAAATCCCTTTACTTTAATTGGAGCTACTACCAGAAGTGGTTTGCTTACCAGTCCTTTAAGAGCTCGATTTGGAATCAATTGTCATTTGGAATATTATGATACAGATATCTTATCAGGTATAGTTAAAAGATCTTCATACATTCTAAATACTCCTATTACAGAAGAAGCTAGTTATGAAATTGCAGGAAGAAGTAGAGGTACTCCTCGTATTGCAAATGCTTTATTAAGAAGGGTTAGAGACTTTGCACAAGTTAAAGGCAATGGTAATATTGATATTAAGATTTCTAAATTTTCGTTGGAAGCTTTAAATATTGATCAACATGGTTTAGATGAAATGGATCATAAAATTTTATATACATTGATAGATAAATTTCAAGGAGGTCCGGTAGGTATTTCAACTATTGCAACTGCTATTGGTGAAGATGCTGGTACGATTGAAGAAGTTTATGAACCATTTTTAATCAAAGAGGGTTTTGTAAAAAGAACTCCTCGTGGTCGTATGGTTACTCCAATGGCATATAGTCATCTTGGGCGTGATAACAATATTCAGGAGCAATTTTCTTTATTTTAATTTCTTATTATTTTGGGAAATATTAAATCTTTAGCTGGCGAAACAGTCATTTACGGAGGAGGTACGATTTTAGTACGTTTGCTAAATTGGCTTTTAATGCCATATTATATTCGTACTATGGATCAAATTCAGTTTGGTTATATTACTGAAATATACGGCTATATAGCTATATTTTTAGTTATTCTTACATATGGGTTTGAAACTACTTTTTTTCGATTTTCAAAAAAAGACAATTATAAAAGTGTTTTTACCACTGGATTCTTAAGTATTTTAACCACCAGTTCTATTTTTATTTTGTTTTTGTATATTTTTCTTCAAAATGTAAATCTATCCAAAACTTATGAATCATATAACAATCTTATTTTAATAGCTGGTTTAATTGTAGCTTTTGATGCAATTAGTGCCCTTATTTTCGCTAAAATAAGATATAATAATAAAAGTATAAGGTTTGCTATTATTAAGTTATTAAATGTGCTTATTTTGATATTTTTCAATATCTTATTTTTAAAAGTTTGTCCTCTTATTATCAATAGTCAATATTCATATTTCATTGATTGGTTTTATGAGGTTGAATATCAGGCTTATTATGTTCTCTTGTCAAATTTAATAGCTTCTATATTTGTATTTTTTGTTTTACTTAAAGATTTAAAAGGAAGTTTTAGTGGATTTGATTTTACCTTATTAAAAAGGATGTACATTTATTCCTTTCCTATTTTGATTGTTGGAATTACGGGTATGATTAATCAAAGCATTGATAAAGCCTTGTTACCTAGGTTAATCGGTGGAGAAGAGGGATATCGTTTAGTTGCTTTATATGGAGCTAATTTTAAAATTGGTGTTTTAATGGCAATGTTTACCCAATCGTTTAGATTAGCCTTTGAACCTTTCTTTTTTAAGCATCATAGTAAATCAGATGATAGAACAATTTACAGTCAAATACTAATTTATTTTATTCTCTTTGGAATGTTAATATTTTTAGGTGTAACTTATTTTATGGACATCATAAATTTATTGTTACTTCCTGAGTATAATACAGCTAATAATGTAATTCCTTTAGTTTTAATTGCTCAATTATTTAGTGGTATATATTTTACTTTATCGGTTTGGTATAAAGTATCAGATAAAACAATTTATGGGGCATATATGGGAATTATTGGGACAATAGTTACACTAGTTGGGAATTTTCTTTTAATACCAATATTAGGGTATTATGGTTGTGCTATAAGTGGAATGTTATGTTTTATCAGTATGGTTCTATTTAGTGTTTATTGGGGAAATAAACATTTTAAAATATATTATAATTGGACAAAAATATTTAAGTATGCTATATTCTGTGTTACTTTATATTTTACTGGTATATATTTAGTTCCTAACATAATTCATTTATTTATTGTTAATACTGGCCTTTTAAGTAATATTATTGTAATTATATTAAGGGTTTGCTTATTAGTTGTATTTTTATGGATTATTTATGTTTTAGAATTTAGAAAATTAATAAAAGCTCAAAATGTCGTTAATAATTAAAATAATTAATAAAAGTAATAATCCTCTTCCTGAATATAGTACGAATTTAAGTGCTGGACTCGATTTGCGCGCTTTTTTGAATGATGAAATTATATTAAAACCTTTACAACGTGTTTTGATTCCAACAGGTTTATATATAGAACTTCCAGTAGGATATGAAGCTCAAATTAGACCACGTAGTGGATTGGCTTATAAACATGGAATTACTGTTTTAAATACTCCTGGCACGATTGATGCTGATTATCGTGGCGAAATAAAAATAATATTAGTTAATCTAAGTAACGATGACTTTACCATTAAATCTGGTGAAAGAATTTGTCAAATGGTTATAGCAAAACATGAAAATGCAGTCTTTTTAAAAGTTGATTCAATTGAGGATACAGAAAGAGGGACTGGAGGTTTTGGTCATACTGGCAAGCATTAATTATTTTTATAAAATTTTTTAAATGAGATATTTATTCCTATTTGGATTATTATTTATACTGTTATACGGTTGTAAAACTATAAAAAATACACCTGTCAAAAGTAATGATTTAATAACTGTTAAATCAAGTGATTTATCTTCTAGTGATAAAAGAAAATTCGATTATTTTTTCTTCGAAGCAGAGAGATTAAAGATGCAAGGACAACTGGATAAGGCTAAAATGTATCTGGTTGAATGCATAAAGATAGATTCTTTAAGTAGTACTTGTTATTATGAATTGTCTAATATTGAAATCGCCTATAAGAACTACGAAGGTGCACAGGATTTATTAAGTAATGCAGTTCGTTTGGCTCCAGGTAATAAGTGGTATAAAATGTTATTAGGCGATTTATATCAACAAAATAAAGATGTTACTAATTCAATTAGAATATATGAATCCTTAGTAGAGCAGTTTCCTACAAACGAAGAATATTTATATGTTCTAGCTCAATTGTATACACAAAATAAACAATACCAGGAATCAATAGATACATATAATTTATTACAAAAGAATATTGGTTTAAATGAGATTATTTCTTTAGAAAAAGAAAAGTTGTATTTACATTTAGGTAAAACTACTAGTGCTTATAAAGAAATACAAGAACTTATAAAAGATAATCCTTATGAACCTAAATATTATGGATTTCTCGGTGATGTTTATTTTTATAATAAAGAATTTGATAAGGCTATAGGTGCTTATAAACAAATTTTTACGTTAGATTCTGATAATGGACTTGGGTATTTTTCATTGGGAAATATTTCTATTTATCAAAAAGATACTGTCGCTTTTTTAAATTATTATAATTCAGGTTTACAAGATAAAGAATTAGATATCGAAGTTAAAATTCAAAGATTATTACCTTTCGTTGTAAATGATGATTTTAATAATTATAAAGATACATCAAGTATAGAGAAATTATTTAATACTTTGATTTTCACTCATGCTGATAATTCTAAAGGCTATATTTTTTATGCTAACTATCTTCAAAATCATAAAAGATTTGATGAAGCCATTACTAACTATAAACTAGGATTAAAGTTTGATAATAATAACTCATCTGTTTGGCAAGATTTATTTTTATTAGAAATAAACACAAATAATTTTGAATTATTATATAAAGATACAGAGGAAGCATTAATTGTTCTGCCTGAAGAACCCTTATTTTATTTGTTTCATAGTATTGCATGTATGCAAAAACAGCAAAATGAAAGTGCCTATAAAAGTCTTATTAAAGGATTTGAATTTATAGGTAATAATCTTCAATTAAAATCCCAATATTATGCATATTTAGGTGATGTTTTGTATAATTTAAATCGTTATGAGGAATCTTTTTCAAATTATGACAATGCACTTAAATTGAATGAAAATAATGTGGTTGTTTTAAATAATTATAGTTATTATCTATCGTTATTAAATAGGGATCTTGAAAAAGCTGAGACTATGATATCTAAATGTGTGGAAATAGAACCTTTAAATTATACTTATTTAGATACTTATGCTTGGGTTTTATTTAAAAGAAAAAGATATTTTGAGGCTAAATATATTATTGAAAGAGCTATCGAAAATGGAGGAGATTCTAGTGATGTTATTGTTGAACATTACGGAGATATATTATTTAAAAATGGAGATATTAATGGTGCTTTAATTCAATGGAATAAAGCTATCAATTTAGGCAGTCAGTCACAATTATTAATCAAAAAAATTGAAGAGGAGAGATACGTTGAAGAATAGTATTATATGGCTTATTCTAGTTTTATTTTTGTTTAATGCCTGTAAGACTAGTGAAAAAGTTGTAATTGGAAAGGTTAGTAATATTCCTGATGTTAAGTTAAGAAAATTATTAAAAGATAATGAAATTAATTATAATCAGTTATATTTAAAAAAGGTCGGATTTACCTTAGATGATGGTGATCAAAAGAGATCATTTAAAGGAAGTTTTGTTATAAAAAAAGACAGTGTTATTATCGTTTCTATATATGCTTTAATGGGAATTGAACTCATAAGGGCACAATTAACAAAAGATAGTGTTATTATTGTTGATAAGCATAATAAATTTGTGTATAATACAGATTATAGTTATTTCGAAAATAAATTTGGAGTAGACATTACATTTGATATTATACAATCTATTATTTCAAATCAACTATTTATTTATCCTGATGAAGGTGATTTTTATGACGGATTAAAAAAATATAAGCATGATATAACTAAAGACTTTTATGCTTTTAAATCAATAAAAGGAAAGCGAGTTAACAGAATTGCTAAAAGAGATAATTCTAATATTATTTACCATGAAATAGATATTTATCCTGAATTATTTAAAATTTTTAATGTTTTCTTAAAAGATTTTGGAACTGGTCAATCGTTAAAAGTTAAATATGATAACTTTAAAAATTTTAATAACATCTTATTTCCCGAAGATATAGTAATATCTGCAACTCAAGGCGTTAAAGAAATTAATTTAAGTTTAAAAATTAATTATTTAGATATAAATGATGGTGGAAGCTTGCATTTTAAAATACCTACTTCATATCAAAATAAAGACATCTAGTTTTATCATAGTTTTGTTTTTTTCCTTTTCATTTATTTGTTTTTCACAGAATAAAGAAATAGACGATTTAAAAAAACTCAGAACAAAATATGAGAATGATATCTTGAATGCAAAAAATTTATTAGATAAAAAATCGAAAACTAAAAGTAGTTATCTTAATGATCTTAAACTTCTATGTGCAAAAATTAATTCTCAAGAAAGTGTCATAGAAACTTATAAAGCTGAGATTAATTTAATTACAAAAGAAATAGATTCAAATAACCAATTAATTACTAAACTTAGTAACGAGATAAAAGACATAAAAAAAGTATATGAATTATTAATAATTGAAGCTAATAAGCAGTATATTAATAATCAGAACGAGTTAATGTATATATTCAGTGCTAAAAGTTTTTCTGAAGCATATAGAAGATTTAATGTTTTAAAACAATATAGTTCCTATCGAAAAACCCAAGGTATAATTTTGATGGAAACTATAACTAAGCATGATAGTATTAAGACTCACAACATTGAAATTTTAAAGCAGAAGCAATCTGTTTATAATTCGTTAAATAAGGAGTTAGAGGATATTAAATTAGCGATTGATTCTAAAGAAAATTATATTTTAAAATTAAAAAATGATGAAAGATGGCTTAAGAAAGAAATTTCTAAAAAGAAAAAAGCTTCATCTGATTTAGAAAGTTCTATTGAAAAATTAATAAGTGAATTGGGTAATGTTAACGGCAATAATTTATTTAGTAATTTTTCAAGTTCAAAGGGTAAATTAAATTGGCCTATTGATGGTGGTGTAATAATTAATAACTTTGGTGAACATAATCACGCTGTTTTAAAGGGCGTAAAAATAAAGAATAATGGTATTGATATATCAGCTTTGAAAGATAATCAGGTTAAAAGTGTATATGAGGGTACTGTAAGTCGCGTTATTGCTATTCCCGGGTATAATAAAGCTGTTATTATTAGACATGGTAAATTTCTTACTGTTTATGCTAATTTAATTGATGTTTTTGTTAAAAATGGAGATACTATTAGAAGTAATCAGAATATAGGTAAAATCTATACTGAAACCAATGAAAAGAATGGTATTCTGCATTTTGAAATTTGGGAAGAGAATAAAAAGATAAATCCTGCTGATTGGTTGACTAAATTTAATTAAATGTTTAAAAATTATTAGCAATTTTAGTAACTATTTATTTTAAATTTAGTATACGAGAAAAAATGTAAATAATTCGGAAGCTAAATGGATCTAATTGTGGAAAAAGTTGTAATTGATTCAGAAATTAAAAATATTACTCTAGTTGAGAAGTTAATTGATGATATTTCAAGTCAGTATAAATTGCACTCTGATATTTATGGAAAATTATTATTAGCTATAGTCGAAGGAGTTAATAATGCCATAGTTCATGGTAATAAATTGGATATCAATAAAAAAGTTCAATTAGAGTATGCTATTACTGATAAAAATATTGAATTTACTATAAAGGATGAAGGTCCGGGTTTTGATTTTACTAAAATACCTGATCCTACTTTACCTGAAAATATTGAAAAAACGCATGGTCGTGGAATATTTTTAATGAATCATTTAGCTGATGATATAGAATTTGAAAATAATGGTAGCACAGTTAAATTAATTTTTGATTTATAAGTGATTGAATTTTATTACGAACAAGTTCCTGATAGTCAGGTAGATGAAAATATTATAAAGAGTTGGATTAGTAAAATCATTACTGGTAACAACTCTTTTTTAGGTTCTATAAATTATATATTTTGTAATGATGATTATATATTAGATATTAATAAGCAATATCTAAATCACGATTACTATACAGATATTATAACTTTTGATTATTGTGATAATAAAATAATATCAGGTGATCTTTTTATTAGTTTAGATACAGTTTTATCTAATTCTAAAAAATTTTCTACTACATATAACCAAGAATTATATCGTGTTATAATACACGGAATACTACATTTGTTAGGTTTCAAAGATAAATCTGAGGAGGAGGCTGCAGAAATGCGTAATCAAGAAGAATTAGCCTTAGATTTATTGAAAACAATTTCTTAATATTTCTGTTATTTTTTTGATGGTTAAATAATTGGATACAATTACATTTGTATCCTTAATTATTTGTTATGGATTTTAATTATGACGTAATCGTAGTAGGAGCTGGCCATGCTGGTTGTGAAGCTGCTGCTGCTGCTGCCAATTTAGGTTCTAAAACTTTATTGGTAACAATGGATATGAATAAAATTGCTCAAATGAGTTGTAATCCTGCTATTGGTGGAATTGCTAAAGGGCAAATTGTGCGTGAAATTGATGCTTTAGGAGGATTTTGTGGTATTGTTACTGATAAGTCATCAATACAGTTTCGATTACTAAATCAGTCTAAAGGACCTGCTATGTGGAGTCCTAGGTCTCAATGTGATCGTATGGTATTTTCAAGTGAATGGAGAAAAGTTTTAGAAAATACAGATAATTTATATTTTTGGCAAGATAAGGTTGTTGATATAACTTTTGAAGAAAATAAAGTAAAATCAGTTATAACTGATCAAGGGGTAGAGTTTACATGTAAATCTCTAATATTAACAAATGGAACTTTTTTAAATGGGTTAATGCATATAGGAAAAGTTCAAATGGTAGGTGGAAGAATCAGTGAACCATCTTCATATGGAATTACAGAGAAATTGAAACAAATTGGGTTTACAACTGATCGTATGAAAACAGGTACTCCTGTTCGTATAGATGGTAGAACAATTGATTTTTCAAAATGTCAGGAACAAAAAGGGGATGATACATTCTATAAATTTTCATATTTACCTAATGTTAAGTCAAATTTAGAGCAAAAGAGTTGTTGGCTTACTTATACTAACGAAGAAGTTCATACTTCTTTAAGAGATGGTCTTAAAGACTCCCCGTTATATAATGGTACTATTCAAAGTATAGGTCCAAGGTATTGTCCTAGTATAGAAACTAAAATTGTAACTTTTGCTGATAAAGATAAGCACCAATTACATCTCGAACCAGAAGGAGAGACTACTATTGAATATTACTTAAATGGTTTTAGTAGCTCCTTACCTCTGCAAGTTCAATTAGATGCTTTAAAACAAATACCAGGTTTAGAAAATGCAAGTATATTTAGACCAGGATATGCCATAGAATATGATTATTTTGATCCTACTCAGTTAGATCATACGTTACAGACTAAGAAAATTTCTAATTTATATTTTGCTGGTCAAATAAATGGTACAACAGGATATGAGGAAGCAGGAGCTCAAGGTTTAATTGCTGGTATAAATGCACATTTAAAATTAAATGATAAGGATCCTTTTATTTTGAGTCGAGATGAAGCTTATATTGGAGTTTTGATTGACGATTTAGTTACAAAAGGGGTTGATGAGCCTTATAGAATGTTCACTTCACGTGCTGAATATAGAATATTGTTAAGACAGGATGATGCAGATGTTCGTTTAACTGAAAAATCTTATAATATTGGTTTGGCATCAGAATATAGATATACTTTACTAAAGGAAAAATTAAAATATAGAGATTCAATTTTAGATTTTGTTTCCAATTTTAGTATTAAACCTAAATTTATTAATGATTATTTGGTTAGTATTGGAACATCTCCTTTAAAGCAAACAATTAAACTTAAAGACATCATATTACGTCCTCAGGTAAAATTATCGGATGTTATTAATGTTGTTGATCCATTAAAAAATTTTTTACAAAATTTACCTGAGGTTAGGAGAGAAGAGATAATTGATACTGCTGAAATATTTATTAAATATCAAGGTTATATAAATAGAGAAAAAGTAATGGCTGATAAGTTAAAACGTTTGGAAAATTTAGAAATAAAAGGACGTTTTAATTATGAGGAATTAAAATCTCTTTCTACAGAAGCACGTCAAAAGTTAATTAAAATAAATCCAGATACTATAGGGCAGGCTACTAGAATTAGTGGTGTTAGTCCTAGTGATATTAACGTTTTGTTAGTATTAATGGGTAGATAAAGTATTTACTTGTTCCACGTGGAACTTTATATTATAGATTATGATTATTTCAGGTAAAATTATTGATATTTTTAATGAGAGTATTTTTAATGGTCAAATTTTAATTGAGAAAGGCACAATTGTTTCAATTAAAAAAGTTGATCTCGATTTCAATAATTATATTTTACCCGGATTAATAGATAGTCATGTTCATATAGAGAGTTCTATGTTGACTCCAAGACAATTTTCTAAATTAGTTGTTCCACGTGGAACAGTTGCTGTTGTAACTGATCCGCATGAAATAGCTAATGTATTAGGTGTGGATGGTGTGGATTACATGATAGATAATGCTAAATCTATTCCTTTAAAATGTTTCTTTGGTGCACCATCTTGTGTTCCTGCTACGTCTTTTGAAACTAGTGGTGCTGTTATTTCTTCTGATGATATAGATAAACTTTTACAAAGAAAAGATATATATGTATTATCTGAAATGATGAACTTTCCAGGTGTGATATATAATGACGAAGAAGTTGTAAAGAAGATTTCTTTGGCTCATAAATATGGAAAGAAAATAGATGGTCATGCTCCTGGTTTAAAAGGGGAGAATTTGGCGAAATATGCTAATGCAGGGATATCAACTGATCATGAGTGTACATCTGTTGAAGAAGCAATAGATAAAATTAATAAAGGTATTGTTGTTCAGATTAGGGAGGGTAGTGCAGCTAAAAATTTCGATACTTTATATCCTTTATTTGAACAGTTTCCTGATGATGTAATGTTATGTACAGACGATTCACATCCAGATGAAATTATTCAAAAAGGACATATAGATAAAATTATAAGATTAGGTTTATCTAAAGGAATTGATATTTTTAAGTTGTTAAGATCCGCTACTATTAAACCTGTAGAACATTATAATTTACCGGTAGGATTATTACGAGAAGGTGATGCAGCTGATTTTATTGTAGTTGATAATTTAAAAGATTTTAATATTCTCGAAACTTATATTGATGGAAAAAAAGTGTTCGGAGAAAATAAAATTTACTTCGACACTAATAAATCTGATATAGTAAATAATTTTAGTATTAGCTCTATTGCTTCAGACGAAATTAAAATTCCTTATCAAGACAATTGTAAATTAAGAGTAATTGAAGCCGTAGATGGAGATTTAATTACTGATGAATTTATTTGGAATCCTAAAAATTCTAATGGTTTTATTGAATCAAATATAGATGAAGATATACTTAAAATAGTAGTTGTAAATCGTTATGAAAAATCAAATCCAATTGTTGGATTTATTAAAAATATTGGATTAAAGAAAGGTGCTATAGCATGTAGTGTGGCTCATGATAGTCATAATTTGATCGCTGTTGGAACTTCTGATGAAGATATTATTTTAGCCTTAAATGAAATCATTAAGTATAAGGGAGGAATTTCTTGCGTAGATAATGATGATATTCATATTTTACCTTTAGAAATAGCTGGCCTTATGACAGATAATAATGGGGAAGAAGTCGCTGAAAAATATCAATTTTTAAATACAAAAGTAAAGGAAATGGGGTCGAAATTAAAGGCTCCTTTCATGACTTTATCCTTTATGTCTTTACTTGTTATTCCTAAGTTAAAAATAGGAGATAAAGGTTTATTTGATGTTAGTACCTTTTCTTTTACAAATTTGTTTATTGAATGAGTTCTGTATTAAATCCTAATATTGATTATTTAAAAGAAAAAATTGCAGTCCTTCCATCTGATCCAGGCGTCTATCAATACTTCAATAAAGATGGAAAAATTATTTATGTTGGTAAGGCGAAAAATCTAAAAAAGCGTGTTTCTTCATATTTTGTAGGAAAACCTGATAATGGTAAAACAGCTTTATTAGTTAAAAATATAGCCAGAATTGAGCATATAGTAGTTAACTCTGAAGAGGATGCTTTATTGCTCGAAAATAATCTAATTAAAAAATATCAACCTCGATATAATGTCCTTTTAAAAGACGATAAATCCTTTCCCTGGATAGTAATTAAAAATGAATCTTATCCTAGAGTTTTCTCAACAAGAAATGTAATAAAGGATGGTAGTTTATATTTTGGACCGTATACATCAGTTGTAATGGTTCGAACTTTATTAGATCTTTTTAAATCTACATATCCACTTCGTAGTTGTAAATTAAATCTCTCGCAGGAAACTATTGCTCAAGGAAAATATAAGGTTTGTTTAGAGTATCATATTGGTAATTGCAAAGGACCTTGCATTGGAGAATATGATGAAGTAAAGTATCGTGAAAATATAGATGCAATTAAGAATATTTTAAAAGGAAATATTAATTCTGTTATCAAATATTTAAAAGATTTAATGTTGACTTATGCTTGTGAATATAAGTTTGAAGAAGCTGAAGATATAAAGCAAAAAATTAATCAATTAAATTCTTATCAGAGTAAATCAACTATTGTAAGTGCCAGTATAAATAATGTGGATGTTTATTCAATCATTGAAGATGAAAATTCAGCTTATGTTAATTTTTTAAAGGTTATAAATGGAGCCATAATTCAAGCTCATACCATTGAGATGAAAAAGAAATTAGATGAAACTTTACCTGAGTTGCTTTCAATGGCTATATTAGAAATTAAAGAGCGTTTACATAGTACGTCAAGAGAAGTTATTGTTCCATTTAAACCAGATACTGTTTTTGAAAATATTCGTTTTATTGTTCCTAAAAAAGGAGAGAAAAAGCAGTTGTTAGAGTTATCTGAACGTAATGTAAAATATTATCGTTTAGAAAAATTGAAACAACAATCATTGCATAAAAAAGAAACCAGGGAAGATCGTATTTTAAATACAATGAAAAAGGATTTAAGATTAAAAGAATTACCTAAGCATATTGAATGTTTTGACAACTCAAATATTCAAGGAAATTTTCCTGTTGCAGCTTGTGTTGTTTTTAAAAATGCGAAACCTAGTAAAAAAGATTACAGACATTTTAATGTCAAAACTGTAATTGGTCCTGATGATTTTGCTAGTATGGAAGAAATCATTGAGCGTAGATATATACGTTTGATTAATGAAAATGACTCTTTACCTAATCTTGTTATTATAGATGGAGGAAAAGGTCAATTAGGGGCCGCTATGAAGATTTTTCGTCGACTAAATATCGATAATAAAATAACCGTCATAGGTATTGCTAAACGTTTAGAAGAAATATTTTTTCCGGGAGATCCTGTGCCTTTATATCTGGATAAAAACTCAGAAACCTTAAAAGTGATTCAGCATGCACGAAATGAAGCACATCGTTTTGGTATTACTTTTCATAGAAACCAACGGTCTAAAAATTTTGCTACATCAGAATTAGATAATATTTTAGGGATAGGAGAGAAGACTGCTCAAAAATTATTGTCAGAGTTTAAATCTGTAGAACAAATTAAAAAATTAAAACTGAAAGAAATTCAGGAGGTGATTGGTTTGGCTAAAGGTAAAGTTGTATGGGAATATTTTAATTAAAATAAGGCATCTAATAATTCATTCTGTTTAAGATCTCTTAGTTGACTAAATACATTAGCAGTTTTATTTTTAATATCCTCGTAATGGTGCAAACTTGTGTTTAATATTTCTTGAAGTTCTATTAAATTTTCTTTCTCTGTAGAATTACTTTTTATTTTGACTTCACTTATTTTCCCTTTTTGTACATGAAAGATGATTTCAAATCTTTTACCAGATGTTGATTTTATTCTTTTTTTAAGTTCATATTTTGGGCTATATCCATAGTTCCACTCCCAGGTAGTGAATTTTTCATTTACTAAATTATCAATCGTTTTATTGTCATCATTGGACAATGTATATGAAGTACAATAATAGTTATTGATTATATATTGATTTAATTGGTTTACAAATACGTCTACTTCTATTTTATTGGTAAGATGATCATAGATATTAGTCACTTTACTACGAACTGATTTAACTGCCTTATCGGTGAATTTTAAAGGATCATTTTTCAATGCATTGGTTAATGACTTTAGTTTACTATTAAATAGTAAAGTACCGTGATGCATTACCCTACTTTTATATACATGACATGCATTTCCGCTGATTTTACATCCTTCAATCAAAATATCATTTCTTCCTCCATGCGCGGCATTTACATTTAAAGAATTTAAAAAATTTACAATGGGAGTTGTATGTTTCTTAAAGTTTACTAATTCACCCTTGTTACCAGAAGTAATAAAACAAAAATTAATATTTCCAGGATCATGAAATACAGTTCCGCCTCCGGATAATCTTCTTATAACTGGAATATTATTTTCATTAACAAAAGAATAGTTAATTTCAGCAAGTGTGTTTTGATGTTTTCCGACAATAATACTTTTTGAATTGATGTAAAGAAAAAATATGTCTTCTTTAAAATTCTTAAGTAAATATTCCTCTGTGGCTATATTATGAAATGGATTGTTTGTTTGACTTAAAATGATCAGCATATTTCTGTATAATCTATCGTTAGTAATTTTTTATTAAAATCTCAGCTTGTTAAATATTAAAGTAAAGATATAAATAAACATTGTAAAATAATGATATAAAGAATTATAATAGTATCGTATATTTATAGTATTTAATTTATTAATATTGAGAATCTACATTAATTTTGTTGAAATTATGATATTTTTACTCAATTCAACAAAAAAAGTAGTCTAAGGTTTTTTTTATTCAAAAATATTTAAATGCGAGTTGTTATTCAAAGAGTGTCTAAGGCATCAGTTACTATTGAACAAAATATTAAATCTTCCATTAAAGAAGGTTTACTTGTTTTAGTCGGAATCGTAAATGAGGATGATTCTACCGATGTGGAATGGTTATGTAAAAAAATTGCTAATCTTAGAATATTTGATGATGAAAATGGTGTAATGAATAAATCATTATTAGATATTAATGGAGAGATTATCGTTGTAAGTCAATTTACATTACATGCTAAGACAAAAAAAGGAAACAGACCCTCTTATATTGATGCTGCCAAACCTGAGGTTTCTGTACCTCTATATGAACAATTCGTAAGATGTTTGGGAACTACAATAGGGAAAGAAATTAAAACAGGTCAATTTGGGGCTCATATGGAAGTTTCTTTAGTAAATGATGGTCCGGTTACAATTATTATTGATTCCAGGAATAGAGAGTAATTATTTGATGTTATTTATATGATTAGAAAGTATATGATCTTTAAGATAAACATCTTTCCCATAAATAACTTCATCTGTTTCTTCATCAAACCAGCACGTTAAGTATATTATATTTATTGGGATATCTTTTTTAAGGTATACTTTAACTGGATAACCTTTCTCTAAATATTTTTCTTTTACTATGTTTTGCAGGTCTATTTTATTTAGTATAAAATCCGAAAAATCAAGAGCATTTTCTAATCTTATACATCCGTGACTATAGGTTCTAATAGGTTTACTAAACAAACTTTTTTGCGGTGTGTCGTGAAGATATATAGAATAATGGTTTTTAAACATGAATTTTACCCTTCCAAGTGCATTTGATCCAGAAGTGCGTTGAAATACAGTAAATGGAAAATATGAGGCTGTATATTGTAAAAAATCGATACTATCCGTAGGTATTTCTATTCCATTTTTGCAAACAAACATACTTCGCTTTTGTAAATATAAGGAATCTCGTTTTGCGCCGTTTAAAATTTGCGTATTGGCTATGGATTTAGGAACGGTCCAACATGGATTAAAAACCAGGTAATTAATTGATGATTGAAAAACCGGAGTTTGATTTTTATATTTTCCTACTACTACTTTAGAATTGTAAATACTTTTATTTTCTACAAGGTAATTTAGATTTTGTGAAGCAATATTAATTGTTACTCCATTTGAAAGTTGGTTATCTTCAAACCAGCGCAAACGTTCAAGGTTTGTCTTTAATGTATTTATATATATATTTTTACTCCAATTTAAATAGTGGTATGTTTGTTTACCTACAATGCCATCAGGATATAATCCATGTTTAATTTGAAACGTTTTTATAGTTTCTGAAAGTTGTTCATCAAATTTCATCGAAATAGTAGAATCATTGGGTATTTTCAATAGTTTTCTTTTTAATGGAATAACATATTGATTAGAGTCTCCTTTTTGCAATAAAAAGCCTGGATCTAACACTTCTAAATCTAAATTATTCATTGATTCTGAATAAATTTCTTTCAATTCTCTTTTAAGCTTTGAATATTGAGGATTTTTGGGTTCAAAAAAGGTATTTAATAGATTAATTTTTCCATTCTTGATATAACTTATCCATACAGAATCACTTGGTAGTTTTTTAGGAATCTCGTAATTCCATCCTGTGTGATAATCTTTTGGATTTAAATTGGAGTAACGAATTCTAAAGCCACAGGATTTTATACTACCTGTAAGTAACATATCAAGCTTTGCATAATTATTAGTATTTATACCAGAATCTGTAAATGTCTTGTTATATAAATCATTAAGCTTGATTAAATTGAATTTTTCAGGATTTAAACCGTCATATTTAGAGTCATTAATCCAATTGATTCCTTTTTTTATTATTGAATCAGATTTCCAAATTGGTGAAAATGAGTTTTTTGAATATACAGATGTTAATGAAGAATCTTTTATAAAAGATATTTGATTTTGAATATTTACTGATATTTCTTTTTCAGGAAACACTTCTTTTAAATCCTCAATTACAGGTAGATGAATGACTTCTTTGTGTGTTTTACAAGCCATTAATAAAACCAATATCCCTATATATGTTATGTTTCTAAGCATGTGCAAATGTAATAAATCACCCAATTAGAAATATTCAGAGTTATTAAATATATGTGTTATATATAACTTAATTGTCTGTATAATAAAGAACTAATTATAAAGGATAGTTTCATGAGAAGTATTGTAGCATCACTCGTTTTTATTATTCTATCAAGCATATCTTGTACAGAAACTATTCTTGAAGTACCTAAAATAGCAGGTTCATGGATGTTAGTATCATCAGACAATACTGCAAATGAAATTATTTCATTTACTGATGACATGACTTATGAAATAGCTACCTTTCCTGCTCAGCTTGAAAATCCTATCGGTACAGAGGTAGATACGGTTTATATTACAGGTGAATATGCTAGATTAGGTAACCAGGTTACTTTTTTATCTGCAAATTTTAAAATGAAGGATGAAGCTGAAATTATATATGCTCAGCCAACTATTTATGGAGCATCTGTAAGTACAATATTTGTTGGAATTGTAAATACGGTAGTGGCCGTTTATAATTTTATTGAATTTATTCCTGCTGGTTTAACACTGGTTTTCAATCCCTTTATATGGACCATTGATAAAATATCAAAGGATACTCTTATTTTAAACGATGGAGATAAGTTATGTAGGTATAAACGATTGTAATTTATAGGTTTATCCAACTGTATAATTCTTTATAAATCTGATTACAATGCTGGTAACCCATATCAAAAGCCTCTTTAAGTTTTTGTTTGTCTCGTTCAGTTCTGCTTACCGGAATATTTTGCTTTGGTCTAATAACAAATACTTTACCTTCATCTTCTAATTTTTGAATTTCTTTAAGTTGATTGTTGTAATTAATATATCTGTCATTTAGTGTTTTAAGTAGTTGTGGATACTTAGAATAAAATAATTTTCCTATAGTTGAAAATTTGGTAGGTTTTTTTACAAAGTCACTAGTTTGCGTTAATACAATAATTAATTTATCACAACCATCTTCAAAAGCTTTTTTATAAGGGATTGGATCACTGATGCCTCCGTCTAACAATTTTTTATTATCATAATCTACCATTTTTGATGCAAATGGTAAACTGGCCGATGCCTTTAAAGAAGTTAGTAAAATATCGTAATCTAATGTTTTAATATAAAATGGTTTACCTGTAATGCAATCTGTTGTTCCAATAATAAATTCCTGGGTAGAATTAGAATATGTATTGTAATCAAAAGGAATTAGTTTTTTTGGGATTTCATTAAAAATAAAATCCATTCCAAATAACTCTCCTTTAGTTAACAAACGCATATAACTCATATAACGCTTGTCCTCAATATATGAATAAGGAACATTTAAATTACGACCAATTTGTTTAGAAATGTAGTTTACACCATTGCATGCACCCATACTGACACCAATTACATAAGGTAATTCAATGTTTTTTTCCATTAAGCAATCGATAACTCCTGCACTATAAATACCTCTAAAACCACCTCCTTCTAGTACAAGTCCAACTTTTTGATTCATGTTTAATTCATATTTTTGAAATTATATGACAAAAATACGAATATATTGGCAGTAATTAACTTTCTAATTGATTACCATTTCTAAAAAAGTTTTTGGCTTCTTGTAAAGCCTGATCTATTTTTTCCAGTTTGCTGTAATATTTTTTTTCATGAATATTGGTTGCAATTATTTTATGCATACCACCGTTTTTAATTACCACACGTTTATCTGCTAGTAATATTAATAATGGATCATGGGTTGCCATAAGTACTATTTTATCTTTACTTACCAGTAAATCCAGTGCCTTTTTCTTATTAACACCTGCATTTTCTATTTCATCAATTAAAACTATAGGAGCCTGACCAATACATGCTACATCAGCAATCATCAAAGCTCTGGATTGTCCGCCACTTAAAAAGGTTACAGGAGTTGTAGAATCAAATGGCTCACCGGAAAGTTCGTTGGCTAGTTTAATTACTTCAAGAACTGTATCTTCAGCATTGGCCAAAAAGCGGCTTTGAGCATGTAATAAAAGAAAACTTTCCACATCCATGTCCAACACAAAATTCATATTTTGAGTTATTTGAGCTATCAATTTACCGCCGTAAAGGGCAGCAGTATTTTCGTTTGCTATCTCACCATTTATAAGAACCTTGCGTTTAGTAGGAGTATCCCCATTGGCTAACCATTCAATATCAGCCAGTAATCTGCTTTTACCAGAACCTGTAGGACCAACAATACAGGTGATTTCACCTGGTTTAAGATGTAAATCACAGTTTTCTTCATGATTACTTTTATCAAATCCTTTTAATATTTCTAAGGATTCAATACTGGTTCTTTGTTCACAATCTTTAATTCCACTAATGTAGTCCTTGTATAAAATTGTTATTTCCTCTTTAGAAATGGTGTTTTCTTGCCAAAATGCTTCTGGTTGCCTGTCTATATATTCCGAAAATGATTTAAGCTCTGTTTCGGCCTCTATTTGAAATGAAGAAAAGAAATCGTTGAATATAGGATTTTCTTTAACAATTTCTTTTAATGGTGTATTTAGGTAAGCGAAAGTGTCCATAGTTTAAAGTTTAATTTTTCGGTTTAATCCTATTTGAAAATCTTCACCAACTCTCGTTTCACCCAGACAATATGAACAGAGTGCTGTTGGCATTGAAAACCTGAGCTTCATTTGTTCTTTATCCTTATTTTGTTCTGGATTTACTACCAGTTGAGCCAATTTATCAGCACCCTGACCAGTTATTCCATTAATAAATAATACTTTGCATTTGGGATTAACCTGTTGAATTTTGAACCGAAATACTTCCTTTTCTGCCTGAGAAACTAAATCACTTTTGGTTACTACAACAACATCAGCCATTTTAACCATAGGTCCGGTTTTTAAAGGAGTATTAATTCCGCTTAAGTTATCCAGAACACATACTGCAGGAATGTTTTTTAAATGTGGTGCACAGCGATTACATAATCCTGCACTTTCAGTAATTAAAGTTGAAAAGTTATTAGTTTCTGCCCATTGAATACATTCTTCAATATTGGATACAAAATAGTGATCCGGACATAAATTTCCAGCTAATCCTGTTTTGGCTGTTATGCCGTACTTACTATATTGTTCTTCGTCTAAAGAGCTTAAACAATCAAATTTAATAACTCCACATTTATCTTTAAATCCCTGTATACTATCAATCATTTTAATAATAACTGATGTCTTTCCGGATGATGGTGGACCTGCTATAGTAATTAAGTTTATCATGCAAATAGGGTTTTATTTTTTATTCCAAATCTCCATAAATGTATCCTGGATATCTTCTTTTAATTTACCGATGTAATGATTATTTAAAAAATCCCATCCTAACCATTTAACTGGTTTGGGAAATTCTTTATGGTCGATATCCGGATGAATGGCTGGAAAATGTCTTTTCTTAAGAAGTTCAGATACTTCTTTACTAAATAGGAAGTGAAGTAATTCCTTATGCTGTTCCTTTTTCTTCTTTTTAACCAATAAAAAGACTGGACTGGCAATAGCTCCATCTTCAGGCCAAACTATTTCAACATCTTTATCTTTGATACGTTTTGCGAAGAAATAAGGCATTATATAAATTGGAACACCTTTTTCGTCATTACTTTCTGCTAATTTAACCATTTCAGCAGGGTGCATTCCCCCTTTAATGTTGTTGGCTAATATTTTTATAGCTTCAAAGCCATGATCTTTATAAAAAGGGAGCATAACAGCATTACAAAAAAAGTCATCTTCTCCTCTCATAATAATACTGTTTTCAAAAATTGGTTGTAATAGATCACTCCATTTTTTTGGTATTTTTCTATCACCTAATTTCTTCTTATCCACCACAATTACAAGCATATTTGCAGTGTACATTGTATAATTTTTATTGGGATCAGCAAAGCCTTCTTTTTGTAGGTATTTATTTGGAATATAAGGCTCTACAGCTTCGAAGATATCTTTTTCAATAAACTTATTTATAAAAGGTCTGTGAAAGAAATTATTAATATCTGAAGCCATAATAACATCAGGTAATTCATTTTCATCTGAGATATTATCTAACATAGGATAATAGGATAGTTCATGATTAACGTTTCCTTCTAACATGTAATTTAAATCCTTAAAAAGTTCCTTGTTTTCTTCAAGATATGATTCTGTAAATTCTTTAAAAGGATTTCGTAATCCACAAGGTAACATTGCAGAAAAATGCAGTGTTTCATTCTCTTTATCTGAAATTTTTTGTTTTTCTGATATTGATTGATTCAGAGTATTAATAAAGTGCTCTGAATTAATGTTATTTGATTTCAATAAAGTAGAAAGTCGAACAAAACGACCGGTTTTAATTAAGTTCTCAGATTTAAAATACTTTCCTAAACCGTGTTGTTCAAAAACAGCAATAAAATCACTGTTTAATTCTGCTATTTGTAATAGATTTTCGTTACCTGTAATCATGATTAAATAAAGTTAAGGTTATAAAGCGACTAATAATTTTTTAATTTCTCCTGAAGAGGTTGATGCCTCAACCAATTCAATTGGAGTATTATATAAATCAGATAAAGCTTCTGCCTTTAAAACGTCTTCAGTATTACCTATTGATGAAACAGTACCATTTTTAAGCATAATTACTTTATCAGCATAATGCAAAGCCTGTTCAGGCGAATGCGTATTCATAATAACTCCGTAGCCCTGCTTTTTCAATTTGTGTGCCACTTTCATGACATGAAGACTATTGCCCATATCCAAATTGGCGGTAGGTTCATCCATGGCAATAAATTTTGGTTGTTGTGCCATAGCTCTTGCAATCAAAACCATTTGTTTTTCTCCACCACTAATTTTTGAGAAGTCTTTATTCATTAACCTTTCTATTCCTAGTGTTTTTATGCAGTTTACAGCAATTTCTTTATTTTTTTTATTTGGCTTACCAATTAATCCGTTGGTATGAATATATTGTCCCATAAGCACTACTTCTAAAACCGAATATGGAAAAGGAGTTCCATGTGCTTGAGGAACATAACTGATATAGCTTGCAACCTCTTTATTTGAAAGGTTTTTTAAATGATTGTTCTTATAAATAATCTTTCCGTTTATAGAAGGTAATAAGCCTAAAATAGTTTTAAATAAAGTGGTTTTCCCAGTGCCATTTTTACCTAAAATACATGTTAACTCACCTTGGTTAATCATCATGTTAATATCAGAAAGCACTTTTTTACTTCCATATCCGCAACTTAAATTTTGTAGCTTTATCATATCAGTTTTTTTTAGATGATTTCATTAAAATAAAAATAAAGAATGGGGCACCTATTAATGATGTAGTAATACCTAAAGGTATTTCCATACTTGCTACAGAACGACTAAAGTCATCAACAATTAAAAGGAATATACCCCCTATAAAAAAGGATGCTGGTAATAATATCATGTTTTTGGAGCCAGTTAACATACGAGCAATATGAGGTATAACTAATCCTACCCAACCGATAATGCCACTAATGCTTACAGCAGAAGCAGTCATCAAAGTAGCTATTCCAATGACTATGAATCTTAATCTGTCAACATTAATTCCCATTGTTTTAGCTTCTTCGTCTCCAAAAGAAAGCATATCTAGTTTCCATCCTGAGATTGTAAGAATAACTATGCCAATTAGTGCAATAATTCCAATAAAGTACAAGTCATTCATTTCAATGTCTGATAAACCACCCATTAACCAGTAAACTATAGAAGGCAAAGTATCATCAGGATCGGCAATATATTTAAGCATTGAAATTAAAGCCGTAAAAACAGTGGCTACAATCATACCTGAAAGGATTAGAGTAAGGCACTTTTCATGCTTTTTTCCAGTACTTAGGCTAATTAAGTATACTGCTAAAACGGCACCAATACCAAAGACAAATGATGATACTTGTAACATAAATAAACTCATACCTAATATTATAGCTAAGGCTGCACCAAATCCTGCTCCAGCTGATACTCCAAGTATTGAAGGAGAAACCATTGGATTTCTGAACATTCCCTGATAAGTTGCTCCAGTTAAAGAAAGTGTTCCACCAACAAGAAAGGCAGCTATTATTCTGGGAAAACGAATATCGACTAACACTATTTTTACTTGAGATGATACTTCTGTATTTGATGAAAAATATGACATTATTAAAGTCCATATATCACTCATTGATACATTAAATCTACCCAGTAATAAGGAAAATAGTATTATTACGATACTCAATAATGAGAGGATAATAAAAATTGATATGTTTGATTTTTTAAGCATCAATATTAAAATAAAGAGTTGTATTCAAGGTCTGTTAAGTTGTATTTATAAAAAAGCTTATAAAATGTTTTGATCTGTTCTTTCATTTGGTCTTCAGGCAGTTTGTAAAAGATATGACTCAACCATATTATTCCAGGAATTCGGTTTACTGTAGGTGGATGATCAAACCATCCGAATGGTTTTGAAGGAACCTTATAGATTTTTTTATTTTTAACAGCAGTAATGTTTTGCCAAATACTGCCTGTTTTAATACTCGTATATGCATTTTTATCTGCTTTAAAATCAGCTGTAAAAATATATTGTGGATTCCATTCAATGATTTGTTCCATATTTACATTAGCATGACCACCGTTTGGTAAACTAATTTTAGCTACGTTATTTAAGTTAAGATAGTCTATTACTTCTGAGTGTTTAGAACCTGAAGGATCAGTCAATAGTCCGGAACCTCCTATAGTATAGTATATTCCAACATCAGGAGATTTATTTTCTTGTATTAAATTATTACTCTGCTTGTAAATAGAATTTAAGTAAGTAATACATGATTCACAAGTTTTATTGTGAGGAAGAATACTACTTAAAAATTTATAAGTATCGCATAGTTTTGCAATTGATAAATCAATCATAATTACAGGAATATGGGTTCGGTTTTGAAGTTTATTGAAACGGTCAAAATTATCTGAATCAATAAAAACACCTGCTATAATTACCTGAGGATTATTGATTAAAACACTTTCAATGTTTTTGATATCAATTTCAGGCATTTGATTGTATTCATCTGAAATGTATTTAAATTTCTTACTTCCTGGTATGATAGCCTTAGCCATCATAATATTTTGTGCCACAGGAAATAGCAGAATAGAAGTTTTTGAATCGTAAGGTAAAATACGTTCAATATTGTCTGGAATAGTAACATTTCTTCCAGCCATATCTTTGATATTTTTGGCTGATAATGAAATTGTTACTAATATAATAATGCTTATAGTTAAAGTTCTCATTATAATTGATTAGTTTGAGGAGTTTCTATGCTGTTTTAAAGTTTTGATAAGCAATTTCGCTCAAATACTCTTTTAAATAGGGTAGAGGTAATGATCTTAATTTATCCCATCCAACCCATTGAAATTTATTGTTTCCAGAGAATAAAGCATCTGACGAAATATGAGTGGTTCCACATTTTTGTATGATCGTTTTTACTTCTTTACTAAATAGGTGATTAGCTATTGTAATAGCTTGTAATCCTGCATCTTTCTTAGCCAAAAAGAAATGGCAAGTTATTGGATTTCCATCCTGAGTTTTTATGATTTCAACCTTATTACGAACATCACTTCTAATAAATAAACTGGCAAATTGATGAACAATACTAATAGGCATCGTATCATTATTATTTGTGGCCATGTTTTTAATGATATAAGAAAAGTGCTGTTTATTCTCTACATTTTCAGCATATTTAATTATAGCTTCTTCACCGAATTTACTATACCAGTGCAACATTATATTGAAACCAAAATGATCACGTTGATTTTTTCCCATTTGCATGATAGTTCCTGCAAATTTTGGAGTTAATAAATCACTCCATTTTTCAGGTAGATCAATCTTAATATCTTTGGTTTTATCATGTATCATTACCATCTCTTCAATAGCAAAAGGATGATAATAATGCTCATTATCAATGATATTAGTATCACTAAAAACTTTTCCTTTTTTTATATTAAAAGCTGAATTTTGATAGTACCCTGGCGTAACAAATTTCTCAACAAATTGCTGGGTCATTAATGAACTAAAACCTTTACCAATAAGGATATCCGGTAAATCCTCAGCTGATCGACAAACAGCTAAATAATTCTGAAATTCCTTTTTTGAATGTTTGGGTAATATATTAAGATTTAGGTTTATACCGTCGCTTTGAGCTTTTCTCTTTAATTCTGTAATAAAATCATTTTGCCATAAAAAATTTACATACCCTGCAATATTAACAGCATCAGGTTTAATTAATTTTTTTCGCATTTCTGCATAATTACAAGGATATTGAGATGCTCTTTTGATAGTTCGTTCTAATCCATATTTTAATGCATTTAAAGGTATATTTGCATTAATTGCTAACAATTCAATAGTTGTATCATCTTTGATGAATTTATTGAAAGAATAAAGCTGTTCAGCGCATTCTGGAACACGTTTAACAAGCTCATTAATATTTGTATCAACTCTTAAATGCATATGTCAAAAATTAAAGGTTAAGAAAACTCTAATATCACGCCCTTCACTTGGAATGTATGATTGATAGCAGTAATACTCTTTATTTAGAAGGTTATTAATTGCTACATTCAATGATGGTTTAGTTTTTATTTTTGGTAAATTCATACCTATATTACATCCTATAAGGAAGTATTGAGGTGTTGCATATTGATAATCTCCCAAACGTGTTTGTTCTGAATAATAAACGGATCTTATAGTCGTATGTAATTTTATATCATTGTTTAACGAAAAATTGTAGTTTAAATCACTCTTAATATTAAATGGAGGTACGTAATCAAGAGGCTCTCCTTTAGTGAATAAACCGTTTGTTTCAGTTATATCAGTACCATTTAAATAAGACATACCTATACGTGCTACAATTTTGTCGTTACTTGATAATACACCCTGATATTTTAAATTTAAATTAGCTTCACCGCCAAACATTCGACTTTTACTTACATTTACGTAAGTATTATTTGTTCCTGGCAATCCCCTTTTTTCTTCTTTTGTTATCATGTCATTCATGTACCAAATAAATGGACTTAGCTCAAAATCAATATATTTTGATTTGTATTGATAACTCAAATCAAAGCTGTAACAGTATTCAGGTTCTAAATCAGGATTTCCAAACAGAATACCATTTGAGGTATAATTGTCAGTATACATTTCTGTTGTTTCAGGCATTCTGAAGGATCGGGCAAGGTTTAGTTTTATTCTTGATTTTGATTGAATGTTGATTAAAAGCGATAAGTTACCGCTAATTGCATTTTTCTTATCATTTCTTCCTTCACTTAACTCAGTGCTATGCACATCTCCTTCGTATACAGATGCATAGTTGTAGCGTATCCCAAGAATTCCTTTTAATCCGTTTGAAAGTTTATATTCATTATTGACGAAGATACCAGATGATATAGAATGTGCATTATGACTTACTCTGTTTTCATAAGATATATCTTCAATATAGTCGATAAAGTCAGTAGGAGTGGATATATGAAAACTATAAAACTCAGCCCCTGAAGTCAATGTAAATTTCTCATTTATTATGATATTTCCTTTAGCAAGTGTACCATAATAATAATCAGAAAAATCAGTGGTTTCAATATACGATAGTCTGTAGCCAGCTGCAGCAAAATATTTTTTTACTAAAACTCTGTTTTCATCCGAATAAAATCCATTAATTTCAGCATTGCTGAATATTCCAAATTTACCTTTTGAATACTTTATAGAATAGTTATTGGATTTTTCTTTTTTAGTATGAACTCGCATATACTGCGTACCATTGAATCCAACAGGTTTTCCCCAGGGTCCTCCATCATGAATATCAACACTTATGATGATTTTTTCAAGTTCAGAAAATTTATATCCTGTTGTAATAAAGAAGTCTTTATCTGTATAAAAGCTGTTTTCTGCCATTGAACCATTTGGATATTTAAAATTATCCGCATCTCTGTATTTAAAGCCGGTTTTTAAAGCAAATTTTCCATTACTCCATCCTCCACAGCTTAAAAGGTTTTTTTCTTTGTTTACAGAGCCATAACCAGTAGTGATTTTTGCATTGAATTTATTTTGTTTAAAAGGTGATTTATCAATTAAATTTATGATACCTCCCATTGCACTTGCTCCATAAATTACTGAAGCCGCACCTTTTTCTATTTCAATGCGTTCTAAATCATACACGTTAATGGTATGAGACATAACACCTGCAGGGTAGGAGCTAAAGCGTCTGTTTCCATTGCGCAAAACTAAAATCCGGTTACCAGACATACCTCTTAATGTCAATGGTGCCTGGTAACCAGATTTATTGGTAAAACCAGACTTTGTTTGTAGTACCTGGTTTACATTTTGAGGATTTAATTGCATCATTTCCTTTTTGTTAGTAAAAAATGTAGAAACAGCGCTTTTGCTACTAATTGATTGTTGGGATACCACTGCAACTTCGTTAAGTTGAAATTGGTCGGGATTTAAAAAAAACTTCGGATTAGTTGTATGTTTAGTTAGTAAAAAAGTATCAGTTATATATCCTAATGATCTAATAAGTAGTTTTTTATTTCTATTAAAATCCTTAAACTTTAATTCAAAGTTTCCCAAAGAATCACATGTAGTTCCTAAGCCATCCATAGTTGATACTGTAGCATACGAAATAGCATTTCCATTTGTATTTAGCACAGTACCATGAAAGTCTGTTTGAGCATTTATTATATTCATACTCAATAGTAGACAATATGTGACAATCAGGAATCTCAGCATTATTTTAAATATTTATTCGCTTATAACTTGCCAATGAACTAGGGTCTGTTTTTCATTTGGTTTAGCAGGTTTGTAGGTTCTAACCATGAATTTTACATAGGCACCTTCTGAAGTTTTGATTAAATAGACAGGTTGTACTTCTTCCTCGGTCATTCCATCTGGTATTTCTAATACACCACTTCTAAAATCACGTCCAATAACACACTCATCTAAAGCAGCAAACAAGCCCTCTCTTTCGTAAAAACCGGTTTCATCATCTTTGTATTCAGAATAGTCAATTACAGGATCGTAAGCTAGTTGATCTATCATGTCAGAAGTGATTGTAGTTAGGTTTGTGAAAAATTCTAACCCTTCACCTATTTTACATCCTTGTGTCGAAGATGATAGGAGCATGGCGGGGCAGCCTTCGTTTTGTAAATCACCGTTGTCGTCGTAATAGTATGACTTAACAACGTAAAAATCGATATCATATGGAAAGTTGTCTACTTCTTCCATATATTCATAGTCAAGATCTGTTTCTGTCGACTTACATTCACTATGAACAAAATCCATCCCTGCACCCCAAACATTAATACTTGGTGATCTTTCCAAATAATATTCTTTAATAGGATAGTCGCCTTGAACAATTGTTTTTTCAGATTCATCATCCTCGCATGATGTAACTAAGAGTGATAATAAAATTAGGGGTAATAACAACTTTTTCATAATGGTAAATTTTTAATTTTCTAATTATTTATTTCGTTATCTTAAAACAGATAACGTGCCATTACGAAATAAGAATATTCTTATAATGATTAAAAAGTATGATTAATAAAAGTAAATCAAATACATAAAATATTTATTGAATCAAATTTATAGTTATTCAAATATTACATAATTGTAGGATTATTAATTTAACAATTACAATATTGTATCATATTATGGAAGATAATAAAGAAAAAAGGGCTGTAATTATTGAAAATTACAACCCTTTAAAATTAGAATTATGATGTAAAATTGAATGAATGATTACATATTAATTGTTCACTAACCATTTTTTTAATAGAGATACTCTTGCTTTACTGACAATAATACGTTCTTTGGTTGGTACTTTTAAATTTATTGAAAGACGATTTCCAAACCATACAACTACTTCTTTGACTGATTGATGAGAAATTATAAACTGTCTGTTTGCCCTAAAAAATTCCGAAGGATCCAGTTTTGACATTATTGTATCTAATGATGATTCAACAGGCCATTCTTCATCTTCCAATGTATGCAAAGTAACATTTTCATTTTCAGTATAAAAGTAAGCTATTTGGGTTGTAGGAATTGGTATTAATTTATCACGATACTTAATTAACAGAGTTTTGGTATAATCATTAGTTTCCGCAATAAAACTGTTCATCCTATTTGCATAGCTTTCCAAATCAGTATTTGAAAAATTTTTAAGCTTATTTAAAGCGCGCTGAACGTTTTCCGGTTCTATTGGCTTTAGTAAATAATCAATACTATTTACTTTAAAAGCTTCTAATGCATAACTATCATAAGCTGTTGTAAAAATTACCGGACATGAAATTTCAACCGATTTAAAGATGGCAAAAGATTCACCATCTGCAAGTTGAATATCCATAAATACCAAATCAGGTAATTCATTATTTTGAAAATATTTTACTGATGATTGAATGCTATCTAAAACAGCTACTACTTCAAGATCAGGTTCTAATTCCTGAAGTATGGCTTTTAAGTTTTTTACTGCAACAACCTCGTCTTCAATTATTACTGCTCTCATTTTCTACGTTAGTTAAAGGTAGTTCCACGATAAATTTATTATCGTATACGTATTTACTAATTTCTTCTCCCACTAGATATCTATAGCGTTTTGTTAAATTACTTAATCCAATTCCTGTTGAAACCTGGTTTCCGGACCTAGGTTGATAATGATTTTCAACAGTTAATTTATTTTCAACATTAATGTAGACTTTAATTGTCATTGGATACTCTTCGCTTATTACATTATGCTTAATAATATTTTCGATAAGAGGCTGTAAGGATAAAGCCGGTAATTTTACTTTTGATTCAATGGTTTCATCAATTGAAATTTCAAAATGTAATTTATCTTCATATTTAATATCTAATAAATATTGATAAGCTTTTAAAAAGAATATTTCTTCTTTTAAAGTCACTAATTCCTGCCAATTTCCTTTAAGTATATATCTAAATAGATTTGATATTTCATTAATAAATTTAAGGGCCTTTTTATTCTGTTTTTCGCGCACTAAACCCGACAATGAGTTTAATGAATTAAAGAAAAAATGAGGGCTTATTTGAGCAGATAAAGCTTCAAAACGATTTTGTAAACTCTCTGTTTTTAATTTTTCATTTTCAATCAGCATGTTTTGTTGCTTGTACAATAATTGATACAACTGTCCAAATAAAGTAACAGAAACAAAAATAAATATCCCTTTAAAAATGATTATACCATTCAAATATAAAGGTATTGATTGAAAATGAAATAGTCCCTGAATTGAAATTATGCTATTAATATAAATTCCAACATAACAAATTAATAAGGTTGAAATTACAATTACATATGGTCTTATTTTTAAAGGTATACTGTGATATATAGGATTTCTTTTTTGTCTGTTTGGGTTATTGATTATGAGTAATAACCATGTTAATATAAAAAAGAATACAAAATCGAAGATAATCCCTTTAAAACTCTCTCTTTTTCCAATTAATTTTGGTGGAAACTCCTGATTCATTAATGGAGGTTGATCTGCATTAAATTTTCCATTCTTAAATTGATCAGAACCTTCCTTATTCATTGGAGGAGGAGGCATTTTTTCAAAATTTGCATTATCAGGTGGAGTTGGTCTGTCTGGCATATTGCCATCAAACATGTGCTCTCTTGAATGCATATTAGGATTATTTGGTGATGATTCATCCAATAACCTTAAAACATCAGGAAAGATTATAAATACACCAATTAATAAGGCTACAAGAATATTTATTATTTGTGTTTTGTATAAATATTTCAAACTCATTGTTACCAAAAATAATCCTAATATATAGATAATGCAAAGATGATAATTTTGCTGACGATTTTCTTCCTTAATTCTTTGTTCTATTCTTCATAGTTCCGTAGAAGATATTGATCTTCTACCTCCGCTTGAACTTCCAATAGTTGTTATTTTACTTGATATAGTAAATGATTGGTATAGCGTTCCTGGAGAATATACTCCATTTGAATATAAACCACCTAATTCTGTTCCTGTCGAACTACCTCCTGTATAAATTGTATAACTTGAACCGGAACTTAAATCAGGAGAAGAAATTACCATTGATGAATATTGTTTTGCTGGACTAAAAGTAGCTATATTATTACCGCTACTATCCTGTATATGAAATATTGTTGTAGACGATAAACTTGATGTAAAGTTAATTAATGCACCATATTGAGAAGAGCTTGTGCTTGGAGCTTCTGCCATACCAGAACTACCTGCAGCTAAAAGTAATCCACCATTTACCTTGAATGATCCATCATAATCAAGTGCTCCATTACCGCTACTTGTAGGTCCATGTACCAGAACTGTTCCATCTGTCATAACACCTGAACCGTTCATGTCAAGTCCGTCACCACTTGCATAAACAATAATAGTTCCTCCATTTATGTATAAATAATTGCTGCTTGATCCTGCTGCATTAACACCATCGTCAGATGAAGTTAATGTTATTTCTCCACCATTAATTGTAATTGTTGCTCCCTCCAGACCTTCGTATGATTTGGTAATCTCAATGGTTCCATTGTCTATTTGAAGTTCTTTATCAGCATGTAAACCATCATCACTTGAAGAAATAATAAAGCTACCATCACTTATTAAAACATTTTTATCTGAATGAATTGCATCATCAGTACTACTTATTGTAAATTCTCCATTTTCAACAGTTACTGTACTACCAGCTTTTAGTGCTTTACTAGAATTTACACTTCCTTTACAAGTAATTGAATAAGTACCGTCTACAATAGTTAGATCATTGTAAGCATATATACCGTCAGCATACGATACTATTTCAAAATCAGCATCGTTTATCTTTACATATCCACAAGCACTGTTTTCATTATCAGATTTAATGGCATCACCTTCCGAATCAATAGTAAAGGTTCCATTGTTTATAACCAGATAATCTTTTCCTCTGATTCCATCATCAGCTGCATTAACAGTATAAATACCTGAATTTATTACTAATCCATCTTTACTTGTTATACCATCTTTATAATTTGCATTTACAGTAATAGAACCTGTTCCTGCCAATCTTAAATCAGATTTTGAAAAAATAACAGCGTTTGCATCTTCATCTGTGTAAGAACTTCCATCAGTTACTGTATTACTCGTATTATCATTTAAAATGATGATAGATCTTAATGATTTTTCAATAAATATAGCAGGGTTATCTGAACAGGTAACACTAACGTTGTCAAGTATAAGTTTTACCAACGATTCATTATCGGTAGAAACAAGTATTTCTCCATCACTCAGATCTCCTTGAAATAAATAGTTACCTTCAGAACTTACTGTTAATATTCCATCTTCGAAAGTAGCTCCTTCACCTGTAATTTCTGCTGTATTGTCATTAAAAACGACAGTTGTTACATCAGAGGAATCCCATTCATAATCTGTATCTTCTTCATAATATTCAGAGTAATTGTCATCATCATCATCGCTACTACTGCTACTTGAACTGCTGCTACTTCCGGATTCTGAATCTGAATCAATATCTCGTTCACAGGCTCCTAAAAATAATATAATAATAAGAGCCAATAAATTAAATCTTATTGATGTTAACATAACTATTTTAATTTGAATTATTCGGTAAAATTAAATTGACCTTTTTTAATAGATTTAATTCTTATCAGGGAAATGGCATTAATAAAGGGTGAAGTGGGAATTTTTTCGACGTCCTCTATTATATGTATTAATTTTATGTAAATGCTTAAAATATAGAGGAATATAATATTGTTTCCTAGTGAGTATTCTGGTGTTTATAAAAATCCTACTTCACCCTGAAAAAATTCCGCTTAACCATATTTTGTCAATTTTACCAATAAATATGCTGTAATATCGCACTTACAAATTATTTATTAACTATTGGATAAGGTTCAATTTAATAATTTGTTAAGTATTTAGAAAGAGCATATCAGAAGCTTGTTGATTAATATAATTCTGTTATCAGGAATTACTTATAAAAAAAGCACTAAAATAATACACAGGAACTATGGATAGGATTGAAACAAGATTTTTTGACCCGATTCATATTGATCAAATGAATAATGTGAAATTAATGGATCGGACGGATACAAAGTATTGTGTAGAATTGAATCAGCTACAAGATATTTTAAATGAAATTAGTTCTGATTATTATGCATTATCAATTGAGAATAAGAATCAATTAAAATATGCAACAACTTATTACGATACATATTCCCGACATATGTATGGAAATCATCATCGTGGTAAGTTAAACAGGTATAAAATTCGAAAAAGGACCTATCTTATTTCTGATTTAAGTTTTTTAGAAATTAAGTTTAAGTCTAATAAGGGAAGAACTATTAAAAACAGGATCGAAATTCCTCAAAAGTTCCAGTTTTTAACTCAAGATGAACAGGCATTTATAGCAGAAAATACTCCATATAAAACACATCAATTATATCCTGTATTAAATAATAATTTCACACGACTTACTTTGGTAAATAAGGAGTTAAAGGAGCGTTGTACGATAGATTTTAATCTAAGATTTTTTAATGAAGATCGTTTCGTAAAATTAGATGATCTTGTAATTGTAGAGATTAAAACAGAAAAACGTAGCGAAAATTCAAGTTTAATAAATGGATTAAGAAAAAGAAAAATATTGGCTGGTGGTTTTAGCAAATATTGTATTGGACTTTCATTTATTGAAGATTCAATTAAGAAAAATGCTTTTAAACCAAAATTAAGAGCAATCGAAAATAAATATCATTTTACTTATCAACTTCAAGAAGTTATTTAAATCATGCTGAATTCTTTATTTCAAATTTCAGAACAGAATACAAATCTTTTATCGGCTTTAGATAGCTGGGACAAAAGTTTATGCCTGTTTGGCATTCAAATTATCGATATAAGTGGTTTTACAGAACTTGCTGTTCGTTTTTTATTTAATACAGCATTGTTATTGTTAGTGGTACACTTTATTTATGCTAAAAATAGTCGTAGAAAGGATTTTTATTTTTCCTATTTATCCATAGGAGTTGTAGTTTTTCTTTTGTGTTTTTTACTGAACAGTGTAAAACTTGAGCTTGGTTTTGCAATGGGATTATTTGCCATTTTTGGTATTATTAGGTATAGAACCGATGCAATTCCAATTAAGGAAATGACCTATTTATTTATTGTTATAGGTATTTCTGTAATGAATGCTTTGGCACATACAAAACTTAGTTATTCAGAACTAATATTTACCAATGCAATTATCATAATTGGCCTTTGGTTTCTTGAAAAGCGTTTAAGATTAAAACAAGAGCAAAGTGTTACTTTAATTTATGAGAAAATAGAGAATATACATAAAGCAAATTCTACTGAATTACTTGAAGATCTTAGAGATCGTACAGGAATTGAAATTAAAAGATATGAAGTTAATAAGATTGATTTTTTAAGAGATGTCGCTGAAATAACTTTGTATTTCAATGTAAATGGTAGTATTGAGGATCAGGATTAATATGAGGATTATGAATAAATTTTGGATAAAGACCTTATATTTTATTGGGGCTGTTTTACTAATCTTTTGCTGTAAATTTTCTCTAAATGCACAAACTGTAGAAAAGGAATGGCAAACCAGAATTGGGGCTAAAGCATCGTTTGAAATCATAGATAATTTAACGCTTGAAGTTTCACCAGAACTTCGTTTTGATAATGAATTTAAACTTGATAAGTATTTAATAGAAGGAGGTTTAGAATACGATTTATTAAAGAATTTATCAGCAGGTGTAGGATATAGACTTTTAGCAAATAAAAAAAATAGTGGAGATACGGAATACCTTCACCGATATAAGTTCTTTGCAGCTTATAAAACCAAGATAGAAAGATGGAAACCTGGTTTTAAATTATCATATGCAGATTATTCTGATGATGAAGAGGAGGATTCGGAATTTTTAAGACCAAAAGTGTCTTTAGGATATAACATACCTAAAAGTAAGATTACTCCTGAGATAGAAGTGGAATATTTTTATCAAATTCCTTCATCCGATTGGTATAAAGTTAGATATGGTTTTAACTTGGACTATAAGATTAATAAAAGAAATTACATTAACCTAGGTTATTCACTAGACTATTACTTAAATGAATATTTTAACAGAAATATCATTGAAGTATGTTATAAATTGAAATTTTAGCTTCCGTAAGGTAGTTCAAAATAAAAGAACCTTTTCATATTTGATAAGGATTAATGCTAATTAACATCTGACTTTAAGAGGCTGTTCAATATACTTATTGGGCAGCCTCTTTATTTTATCATCCTTTTAAAACATTGGATCCCATGGAGGTAACATTTCAGATTTTTGTTTATAAATATCCAATACCTTTTGACTAATAAACTTCTTGTTTACTACAATGCGAAACATATATTCATTAAACCATTGATCTGTAAATGTTAGATATCCATTTTCTCCGGAGTCAGCACCCCAGCTATTTTCAAACTGCCATTTTACAGGATTTTCATCTTTATCAACTTCTACTGCAACTAATGCCATACCATGAGAAGAACCACTATCGTGAGTTTGAATACGCTGTTTTTTATTCATTTTAAAAGGGATATTATAAACAGTCTCAAAGTTGTAATTATCCACATCTAATACACCAAAATCTTTACGTAATTGCTTACCTACATCACATGAAGCATACATGGCTTCATTATTTTTTATTGATTCAATACAAAATTGTTTAATTACTTCATTAGGAAGGTTTACATAATGCCAGTTTTCACCCTCTTCAACATTGCGATAGTTTTCTATTTCGTAGTGTTTATAGTAATCACGTGAAGGATCATTCATTAGCATTACATAATCATTTAGGTTTATATCACCTAAAACCTCTTTCATAAATGTTTGAGGAGTATAACTTTTGTTTTCAGTAACCTTACCATCTTTATCTTTATATCGATAATTGAAGTTTACTGGTGGTTCTCCCAAGTTTAAAACTAACATACGATATACAACACCAAGCATTTCAACTTTACGTTCGTGTATTTGCTTGTCGCTTTTACCTTCATTTTTCATATCACGCAGTTCTAAAGCTTGCTCTCTTAATTTACGATTTAGTAAGCGTGTTAACCAGTTTGTATGATTACTTGAATAAGTTTCCTCCATTGCCTCTTTGGGTATCATACCGTATTTATCGGCAAGATTTACAAAATTAATCCATTGTCCGCCATCATCTACAGGTAATTTAAAATACCAACTTACTTTTTCATCATCAAAACTATGGTCTGCAGTTTTTAAAATATTATTTAGAAATAAATTAGATTTTTCAAATAAGTCCCAGAAATACAGGTAGTTTTGAGAGAATTCAAAAGAACCTACCTTGAAGTGCTGCATTGCTATTGGGCGAAAAACATTTAAAGAGGTAAATAACCAACATCGACCTGAACTATTTTGATTGGTAATTCCAGATACATTAACTCGATAAGTAAAGTAATGATCGTTCGTTCCTTCGTTTTCACGGTTCCAGGCAATATCTTTGATTGGATTGGAAGAAAGCGCATTTTCCATCGCTTTTGTATAATTATCTTTTACAAAGCTTTCCCTTATTTTATTTAAATCTTTTTGATCTACGGTTTGCGACATTCCTAAAAAGGGCAAGGATAATCCAGCTATTATCAATAACTTTTTCATTGCTAATTATTTTTATATGATTTTATTTATTCCAGAATAAACAATACTGCAATAATAGCAATTACATAAAACATAAAAACTGATATTAATTATCTTAAAATCAGTTATTTTTATCATGAAGCAGAATGTAAAGGGAATCGGAGGTTTCTAATTCTTACAAATAGAGATCCCGTTACAAGAAAATACATTAAAATGTTATTGTTGAGATGAAAACTTTAGTTTATAAAATTTATATTCGATATTAAAACCACTGTCTTTTTCTGAATATCAGAACACCTAATACTGAAAGAACCAATGAACCTAATAAAATAGATGGCATTGCCCACATTGAATGCTCCATGAAATTAGGCACATTCATTCCAAACATACTTGCAATTAAGGTAGGAATCATAAGTATGATGGAAATAAGGGTTAATTGTTTCATAACTACGTTCAGATTGTTCGAAATTACTGAAGCAAAAGTATCCATCATGCCACTTTGAATATTTGAATAGATTTGTGCCATTTCAAGTGCCTGTTTATTTTCAATAAAAGCATCCTCCAGCAAATCCTCATTAATTTCAGTTGTGATCTTTTTAGAATTCCGAAGTTTAGCTAAAACAATCTCATTTGCTTTAATAGAAGTGATGAAGAATACCAAACACTTTTCCATTTTTAGCAATTTATTTAACTCCTTATTTTTGATTGACTTTTCAATATCTTGTTCAATCATAGAAGTCATTCTGTTGATGTGTTTTAAATATTTTAGATACAAGCTACCTGTGCGTAAAAACAAACGCAAAATAAAATTTATACTATCTGTTATTTCGTGATAATGATCTCTGAAAGGAGAGGGCTTATCTATAGGTAAAATCTCATTGTCTTTGGCACATAGAGTTAATGTAAATTCACTAGTAATGAATATGCCTAATGGTATGGTATTAAAAGGAACTCCATTGTCTTTTACTACTACAGGAATTCTTAAGATTATTAAAGTCCAGTGATCATCAAACTCAATACGTGGTCTCTCATCCTGGTCTAAAATATCATTAATTAGATCAGTAGGTAATCCAAATTCGTCGCTTAGTTTATATATTTGGGTGTCAGTTGGATTAGTCACATTAATCCAGCATCCTTTTTGCGGTCTGTCAATTTCGACATAACCACCGAAGGTTTTAAAAATTTTGATCATGATACGTCTCCTCACAATTATACTGTAAGGAAACAGAAGCCCCTACAGAAGTTCTACAACAATTAATTTACTATGATACGGGTCTTCGTCCATTTTTGTAATTTTTATTAACAGCCTGCAAAAGTACTTTTATTTCAGAATTAATCTTTAATTTATTCAATTAATTTCAACATAAATCATATTAATAAAGTAGATAGATTCTTGTTTTGTTCCTGTTAAGTATCATATATACAGTAGTATATCTACTTTGTATGTTGTGCATGTTTCCACTTACAATTTATAAGTTGCTCAGATAAAAAAGAGGGAAAATATCTGTATTTACCCTCTTTTTGTTTGTATTAATTTGTTATTTAATACCAAAAGGCACCTTTATTTGAAAACAAATATTTCTTCCCATATTATTTAAATTTACTTCTTTTAAAGTAGATAAATGATCAATGTAAGTTTCATTAAGTAAGTTGTTTATATTGATTGAGAATTCAATATTTTGCTTTTGATATTTTAATTGAGTGCCGATTGAAGTGTTTAGTAGAAAATATCCATTGGTTTTATCTTCAAACATAGCTGGATGATTTTGTTTAGAAGCCCACAAAGCTCCAATTTGAAAATAATTATCCTTTAATACGCTAATTTTTTCTTTTTGAATTTTGAAATCACTTCTTATCTTGTTTTGTGGAATAAAGGGTAAGTATTCACCATTTTCTTGTTTTCCGACTAAATAAGAATAACTCGAAGTAAAATTCAGCCACTTGGTGATTAATGAATTTAATGAAAATTCACCCCCATACAGATGTGAATCAGACTGAGAATATCTGAAAATTTGATAGCCATCAGTAGATATTTCATTTGTTGGAGACAAATAAATATAATGATTAATGCTGTTATAAAATCCGGCAATATCAATCATTAAATATTTTGAATGAAAATGAGCACTTAAATCCGTTTCGTAATTTCTTTGAGATTTTAGATCTGCATTTCCTTGCTCATATCTTGTTTCATGCACTCCATTTTGCGTTAATTCAGCAATATTTGGGGTTCTGTACGCTGAGGCAAAATTAGCTCTTAATAAAATATGATCATTAGCATCATAGGTGGCTCCAGCAGAGATACTAATGTTTGAATAGTCTTTATTTACAGCTTGTTTATCAGTTTCTTCATAAGTGTCTATTGATCTATAATCGTATCTCAAACCTATTTGAGTTTCTAGTTTATGAATGAAATGATGTTGTGCCAATCCAAAAACAGAGTAGTCGTTAACGTTTGCATCAGGTATGACATGATTAGGTGCTTCATTGTTTCTGTTTGTTTTATAAGCACCTTGTATTCCAATGATATAATCTGATTTACTTGAAGAAGGTATATAGGTTTTTACTTCATATGAAAGTGTATTTAAATCCATATTTACCATCTCAAAGGCAGGATTGCTGTCTTCAGTTTGTAATCGTCGGTTATTCATCTGGTATGATAAGTTAATGTCAACCTTATAATTATTTAAAAACAGAGTGTTTTTAGAAGATATAATATGATTGGTTAAGTCTTGGTACCAATACTTGTTTTTTCGTCCATTATTTGTGATTAAAGTAATGGATTCATCTGAGCTCATTCCTAATTTAGGACGATTGAAATCATAGTATAACCTAAAAATTCCAAATGTTTTATTTAAACCTAAACTGGCTTTAAAGCTTTGTTCGTTAAATCTGGTATTGGGAACATAGTTTCTATCTCCATCTTTATAGTCTGTATGACTTTTGATACTACCTCTAATTCCCCAGTTAAAATCATTTGAAGCTCCTTTTATGCCTAAATCAGATACTATACCTTGAGTATTTGTATGATACTGCATGTTATAATCACCAATGATTTTATTATGCGGAGCAGGTTTTTCTTTAATGATGTTTAATACGCCACCAACGGCATCAGATCCAAATAATAACGAAGCTGGTCCTTTGATAACCTCGATTCGATCTATACCAAATTCATCAACAACAAAGGGATGATGTTCAGAAAATTGGAAGTTTTCCAGTTTTACCCCATTGTTAAGCATTAAAATATTGGTCATAGATAAGCCACGAATAACAGGTTTTGCCACACCTGGTCCATTTGCAATCATATCAACTCCCGGAATTTTAGCTAATGATTCCATGAAAGTAGGAGTTCCTAATGAATTGATATCTTTTGCTTTCAAAAGTTCAATTTTGATTGCATTTTCATGTTGTGTGGAATAGGTTCCTCCTGATATAACAACTTCCTCAGGTTGCAACATTGCAGGTTCCATTTCTATATTTAAGGATATTTCATTATTCAAGAGTTCAATGGTTTTGATAATAGTTTTATATCCCATAAAAGAAAATTGAATTTTTACTTTTCCATTAGGAAGGTTTTCTAATTCATATGCTCCATTTTCGTTGGTAAGAGTTCCTATATTTTGTTCAGGTAAAAACACAGTGGCACTTGGTAAAAACTCATGGGTATTTTTGTCTGAAACTATTCCTTTAATTAAATTTTGTGCTATAGATATGTTACTCATTGCAATGAAAAAAGCTGCAATAAGAATTAATGTTTTAAAATCTTTCATTCTTTTAGTTCATTATAGTGCATAACAATACACTTACAATTAATTATTTAATTGATGATGTTAATTGATATAAGTAAAGTTTTTATTTATAAACTAAATGAAAGGCGGAGCTCTTAGATTAAAAGAATACAGGTCATTAGAGATGTAAACACTCTGATGAATAAATGTGTATAGGTCTGAAATATATTCAGGTACAACAATTTTATGAACTTTGTTATCATTGATAAATTCAACGAACTCAAATGAACAAATTGGACAAGTCTTATGGAGCTGAGTAATTTGTTTTTGATGAGATTCTAAATGAATATCATGATCATGGTGTACATACAAATAGTGAAATGCTTTAATCAGTATGGGACTGAAAAAAGCAATCATCATAATTAATGAAAGATGTTTTTTGTATGTATATATTCTTTTCAAGTACTTATTTGTGGTATTGATTTTTTATTTGAATTTGATTCAGCTAACAAAATAAACGCCATTTTTTTAATTGTGTTCAGAGTTTGAAAAGATTTATTTAATTGTATTTTAATATATTATTTAAGTAAAGTATGTAAGGTATTTATTATAATATTTATGTATAATAAATTTATTTATACATTTCTTCTATTAATTGCTTGTATTCAATATTTACTTGTTTACGTCGAACTTTTAGTGAGTTGGTCATCATGTTATTTTCAATGGTAAAAGGTTCCGGTAATAATTTAAATTTTACTACTTTTTCAAATGATGCTAATTGACCCTGGAGTTTATCTAATTTTTTTTGAAATTCACTAATAGCAATAGGGTTTGTAACTAATTTGTAGTTGTTTAAATGATCTTCAACTTTAGGGCTAAGAGTTTTTAAGTAATGGTAACAAGGAACAATTAATGCAGTTAAATATCGCTTGTTATCGCCAATTACGCAGAGTTGCTCTATATGTTGGTCTTGAGAAAGGAGTAATTCAACTTTTTGTGGCGACACATATTTCCCAGTTGAGGTTTTCATGATGTCTTTAATACGCTCTTTCATACAAAGCATACCATCAGATGTTATTTCTCCTTGATCACCCGTATAATACCATCCATCTTTTAAGGCTTCAGCTGTTGCTTCAGGTTTTTTATAATACCCTTTAAAAACAGTTTCGCCTTTAACTAATATTTGTCCGTCTTCTTCATTTATCTTAACCTGTACATCAGGCATGATACTTCCTGTATTTACAAAGTCATATTTGTCTTTTTTCATGCATGATACTGTTGCTGAAGTTTCTGTGGCTCCGTATCCATAGTTAATTTTTATACCAAGAGCATGAAAGAATTTTAATATTTCCAGATTTAATGCTGCACCAGCGCATGGCGTATATTTAATGCGTCCCCCAAAAACTTTTCTGAAAGTTTTCATAACTAGAATATTGGCTATTTTATGTTTCAGTTCTAAAATAGCTGGTGATTTTATAGCATCTTTTTCGTATTCAATGTATTGTAATCCTGTATTTAAAGCCCAATTAAATATACTTCTTTTGGGTTTACTCCAGTTATGTGTTGTTTTTAATATAATATCATAAGATTTCTCAAAGAATCGTGGAACGGCACACATTACAGTAGGCTTTACTATTGGTAACTCATTTATAATGTCTTTTGGATTGTAATTATAAACATTAGTAGCGCCTTTATAGAATACAAAGTAAGTCCAGCCTCTTTCAAAAACATGACTTAAAGGAAGAAAAGCCAAGGAAACATCGTTTTCATCCAGTTCCAGTCGGATATCATGAATCTCGAACAACTTAATGAAATTACTGTGATGTAACATTACACCTTTGGGTTCACCAGTTGTTCCTGAAGTATAAATGATTGTTGCTAAGTCGTTAATGCTGGCTTTAGATAGTCTTTGGTTAAGTATTTTTGCGATATTATCATCGTATTTATTACCTAAAATACTATTAAATGAAATAACCTTTTCATGTTCATTCTTTGGTGTGAAAAAAGTGATAATCTTTTTAAGAAATTTACAATTTTTCAGTACTTCTAGAGCATTATATAATTGTGCTTCATCACCAACAAACAGAACTTCCATTTCAGTTTCATTAACGATGTATTCTAATTGTTCGTATGTAGATGTTGGAAATATTGGAACAACAACGCTTCTAGTACTTAAAATGGCAAAATCAGTAATGCTCCATTCCGGGCAGTTTTGGCTATAGATCCCAATGTTTGAGGCAATATTTAATCCTTCGGATATTAAATATTTAGAAATACTGTCAATTTGATTACCTAATTCGTTCCAGGATAACGATTTATAAATTCCATCTTTTTTATATTTTACAGCAGGTCTGTTTTGATATTGTTTAATACGATTACGTATAATTTCTGCTAAATGGGATTCTTTCATAAAAATAAATTCTACTCGAATGGATTGAATACTATTGAGAAACGTGCTTCCATCTATTGTGAGACCAAAGCCAGCATTCTGGATTTTTAATAATATTTTGCTCTAGCTTTTGTGCATAAAGTTTAGTTAGTTCTCCTTCTTCCAAACTCTTCGGATCTTCAGTTAATATGTTAAGATATAGTTCGTAATAACCTCTCTTTTTTTGTTCTATATCAACATAAACTACCGGGTAATTATTGATTCTTGCATGCTTTTCAGGTCCTTGTAAAAACGGAGTTTTCATTCCTAAAAAATTAATCCATAAAGCTTTTGGTAATAATCTTTTTGAAGGACTTTGATCAGCAGCCATCAAGTATATATATGGTTCTTCTTTATATTTTTCAAATGTTTTAGTAGTCTCATAAATTGAAACCAATTTAGTTCCACAGCGCTCCCTGCTTTTACGCAGATATTTGTCAATGTATTTATTACGAAGTGGTTTGTAAAAGGCAATGGCATTATAATTTGTTTGCAAACTGGCTGATAAGCTACCCCATTCCCAGTTATTGTAATGAGCAGTAACAACAATAATACTCTTGTTTTCCTTAATGAAAGGTTCAATAATTTCAGGATTTAAAAGTTTGTGACGTTTAATGATAACTTTTTTAGGCATTGTAAAAGCCTTTATTCCTTCAACTATATAATCCACTAAATGGGTATAAGCTTTTTTTTCTATTTCCTTAATTTCAGATGCAGGTTTATCTGGAAAAGCACGTTCTAAATTTTGATGAATCAGTTTTTGTCGGTATCCTACAATATTACGCATTATAAAGCGCATGAAATTAGAAAATACATAAAGCACCCTAAATGGTAACAGAGTGATTATGAGTAATAGAATATAAAAGAAAAATGTTGCTAGTAGGCTCATGCGGTAAATATATAGCATTTTAGTACCTGCACAAAAACTAATCTACAGAAACTAACTTTCTATGTGTAATATTAGCATTTTAATCTTCGAATTGATATATGGGATAGTGGGTAATTTAGTTACATTATTTTTTGGTGATATTCAAAATCCATTCTGCTACTATTTTCATTGCATCAGGCGAAAAAGTTTGTTCTAAGGTGCTGTATTCAAGAGGAAGTCCGGTTTTACATTCCTGAAATAAGTGATTTAAATCAGGAAGTTCTTTAATCGTAATGTTCTTGTTTCCTACTTCTTCTAAACTAACCTTTATTCCGTTAAGGTTTTCTTGAGGTGGAACCTGTAGATCTTTTTCTCCATTTAGTGCTAATACAGGACATTTTACTTTTTTCAATATGGGCTCTGGATTAATCTTTAGAAAATAACTCATCCATGGTGATGATAATGTTTCAATTTGCAATGTTATATAAGCTTCTTTGTCTATGCCTCCAGGTAAAGGAAAATTTGGATTTTCACTTAATACGGTATTTAAATATTCAGAAAGTTTTTGTTTGATCATTTCTGTCTGATCGTTTTGCTTTACAATGTTATATGTTTCATTAGATATTGTTTTTGAAATTTTTAAAACAGAATCATTAATACCATATGCTTTGCCAAGTAATTCGCCTTGTAACATAAGCAATTCATCGGCGGGTATTCCTAATCCTGCTAATAAAACAATATAATCAACATCCTTAGATTCAGAGGCAACCATTGGAGCTATTATTCCACCTTCGCTATGGCCTATTAGTCCGATTTTGTTGGGATTAATCTCTTTTCTAGTTTTTAAGTAAGTTATTGCAGATTCAACATCTTTTGCAAAGTCAAGTGAGGTAGCTGCTTTAAAATCACCTGTTGATTCACCTATACCTCTATCGTCAAAACGTAAAACAGCAATGCCGTTTTTTGTTAAATAATCAGATAAAACTAAAAAAGGCTTATGTCCAAATACTTCTTCGTTTCGGTTTTGAGGACCGCTTCCACTAATTAAAATAGCGGCTGGGAAGTTTCCTTCTTTGTTTGGAAGAGTAAGTGTACCTGCTAATTTAATTTGATCTTTAGAATTTTCAAATATTATATTCTCAGAAATATAAGGAAAGGGTTCTTTGGGTTCCTGAGGTCTTATGTTTGCTTCTTTTTCTATTATTTCTTTTGATAAATTTAATGGAAAGGACATCCCATTTTGTTTAAATGTTCCTTCAATAATATTTGTTTCCGTGTTTAATACTCCTTCAAATTGAATATTTATGGCATTTAATTTTAATGCAAGCTTGTTGTCAATAAACTCTACCTTATCAACCGGAATACCTTTAGCACCCTGATCCGGACTATCCATTGTGGCTGTATATTGTGTATCTGACTTTGAGATGTGAAATACAACTCTCAATTGGATGGCTTGTATTTTTAATACTCCATTCCACTGACCAGTTATATTCTGGCTTTTAGCAGATAATGATAATAAAAATGAGAAAGTAATTATAAGAAATTGTTTCATGGAATCTTTACTTTAATAAATCTTTTCTAAGTTATATAATTAAAATGATTAGTATAAATTAATTCCTTCGCTGGTGTGCGATTTTATCTCTATAATTAATAAGTTTTGTAATTTTTTAGTGGCTTCGCTAGTGCGCGATTTCATCGCGTACTAAATTAAAAAGTTCAGTAATGGAAGAGTGGTAATGTCACACGATGCAATTGTGTGATAGCCGGGGTCACACGATATAATCGTGCGACAGCAAAGCGGTATAGAATCGTACGATAGGATAAGAGAAAGCTAAAAGAATGGAGAATTTATTTTATATTTAAGTTTACAGTATGATTAATCAAACTTTAATATATGAGCCGTAATTATAAATTCCATAACCCCGATGGTGTTTACTTTGTTAGCTTTGCTGTAATTGAGTGGTTGGATGTTTTTACCAGAAATGAATACAAAAATATAGTCATCGATAGCTTACGATATTGTCAAAAAGAGAAAGGAATGGAAATATTTGCATGGTGTATTATGACTAACCATGTTCATTTAATTTTTAGAAGTATAAATGGTCAAAAACCTGAATTACTTTTAGGTGATTTTAAGCGGTTTACCAGTAAAGCTATTGTGAAAACTATACAAGAAAATCCTAGAGAAAGTAGAAAAGAATGGATGTTAGAGCAATTTGAAAAAGCTGGTCAGAAATCATCTAATGTACGTAAATATCAGTTTTGGAGGCATGATAACAAACCGATTGAGTTATGGAGTAATAAGGTAATAGATGAGAAGGTGAATTATATCCATAATAATCCAGTATCAGGAGGATTTGTTTATAAACCGGAAGAATATTTATACAGCAGTGCAAAAGATTATGCTGGAGATATTGGTTTATTGGAAGGAGTTATTGTTTTAAAGTAGAGGAAGCCTATGGCTATTGCCCTATGGCTAATTCGCGATTTTATCGCGTTCTATATTTAAAAAAACGATAATAGGATGGTAGTAAAGTCACACGATATAATCGTGCGACAGCAAAGGTTTCATAAAGTCCTGATGTTAGTGAAGTATATTCTAAGGTATATAATAAAATGACTCGGTTAAATTAATTTAAAGATTGCATCATAGATTCTTTTTTATAATCTAAATCCTTAGCAATAGCAATGGCTTCATTTATAATTTGATCCGGATAATTATTTAATTGTAATATTCTAATGGCATTTCTTGTTTTTAAGCTTCCTTTTTTCAGTAGATAATCAAAATCAACTTTATTATCTGTTACAATTTCACTAAAATGGTAGAGATCGTATTCCTCATTAAGTAATTCTGTTAATTCAATGTCATGAGTAGAAACAAAAACAATATTGTTGTTTTGGGATAGTGATGATAAAATAGCTTTCCCTGCAGAAATACGTTCTACAGTGTTTGTTCCTTTAAATATTTCATCCAGTAAAAACACACATGGTTCTTTTTCTAAAACTTTATCAATCATTTCTTTGATTGTTAATACTTCTTCAAAATAATAACTTTTATCATTTAGTAAATCATCACTGATTCTGATTGCTGAATAAACTTTACATTTAGGGAAGGAGATAGATTCTGCAAAACAAGTATTTATAGTTTGTCCGGTTATTAGATTTATACCAACACTTCTTATAAAAGTTGTTTTACCCGACATATTAGAACCTGTTAAAAGTATAGATTTATTTGATGTATTTATATAATTTGTAATACAATTGTTTATTAATGGATGATAAATTCCATTAGCTTCTATTTTATTATCGCCGATTTTAGGAATACAATAACAATCTAAACTCTCTCTTAAAGAAGCTATAGAATACAAAGTATCAATTTGACCAACGAATGAATAAACTTTTTCAATGTCCTCTATTTTTGAATCAAGTCGTTTTAGTACATCAAATAATAAAATAGGTTCAAGTAGAAAAAAGATCTTGCATATTTCCACTCCGTACCATAGTAATGTTTGTATTTCCCCAGTAATTTTGGCTTCCATCTTAAAAAACAACATTCGATTTCTAATTTGATTGATAATCGATATTGAATCTGGTAATTTTGGATTTAAAGTTTTAAATAACTGCTCTTTAAATAGAATATCGGCAATATTTTTTAGTCTCAATAACTGAGGAATTGAGGTTATGTATTTATTCAGATTTTTTTTGTTCCAGAAATGTACGGCAAGATTCGTAATGAAAACAGGTATAACAATGAAAATGAGTTTGGTATTAAAAAGGAGTAGGAGTAGAGATATTAAGCTTGTAAAGGATAATAACGGAATAATAAAATACCACTTAGGTGGTTGCACATGATTTTCCTGAAATAGAGAGGAAATATATAATGCTTCGGTATTATTTAATTTTGAAAGTAGTTTTTGAGTTCTTAATCGAAGACTTTCATCATTAGAAAATTGCTCAATAATATTCTCAAATAAGTTATTATTATTAGAATGCTTCGGGATAATTCTTAATTGGTTATAAAGGAATTGTTGTCCAACTTTGGAGTTTGTACGATCAAGAAACATAAATACTTCTTGTAGATCCAGATCGTTACAGGTTTTGTCTGAAATAACTTGAAATGCATCAGAGTTATCTTTATTTCGAAAGTATTTCTCAACTAGTTCAAAATTGAAATATTCATCTTTTATCTTTCCAAAAGAAAAAATATTGTGTTTTTTGCTCATTAGAATTAGGTATAAATGTTAAAAATAAAAGCGACAATGGATAAAATAAATATCAAATCTATTGTCGCTTCAAATATAAAAGTAATTAATTTTCAATAGGTAATGTAATAAAATGAGAAAATAGTCATTTTGCGTAGCTTAAAGAATGAATAACTTTAAAACCTAGCTAGTGCGCGATTTCATCGCGTTCTAAAAAGTAAATAGTTAGCAAATGCAATCGTGTGACAGCGATGGACAGCAAATAATACTAAATAACTAAAATTGATAGTTTAAGTAATGTAAACTAATAAATTATAAAACAGTAATATAATAATATTATAGTTGTATTATTTGTTAAGTTGATTATTTAAATCAATGTATTCGCATAGAATAGATATGTTTCGATTAAATACTCTACTGCTGATACGATCCATAACTTCATACTGGTTATTCCATCTTTCTCCAGCCGGCATAGTCTTTTTAAACTTATCATCTTTTGTAATCCAGGCTCCTGATTTATCCTGAGAATTAATAATATCATTTACTAATGGAGTTAACTTATCTATACGTTCTTTAATTTGTTCTTTTGTTAATGTAGGATGTTCATCTTTCCATAATCCCTCATAACCAATATCCATAGCTTTATGATAACGTTGAGAAGCGTATTCAAGTGCGTTTTCAATGTCAATTTCATAGGCGTATCCTTTTCGTCTTTCCGGATGTAAGTCGTCAAGCTTATCTACACGTATTCTTTGTCTGTCATAGTATAGCGGTTTATTTGTTCCTAGTTCTACAAAGCGTGCCCATTTCCCATTTTCCATTTTTATTTCGCGCAGGTATCTTATTGCGTCAGGAATTGGTTCTAATATTCTTGCATCATGTAAAACAAGGTATAAGTCAATTATAGAAAAGATGTTTTTTACAGAAACTGCCGGGCAAATTGCTGGTGGTTCAAATGTGCGGGCCCAGGCTGGTTGCAAATATTCATTGTATTGTTGAGCCCATCCTGGCTGAGGAGGAGGTAATTGCGAAATATTTAAAAAGCGCGCTACTTTACGCAAGCTTTTTTCAATTTCAGGATTGTCTTTGTATGCCTGAAAAGCTTCAATCATTACTCTGATGCAATCATTTATTCCACCATCGTTAAATGTAGCGTAATCATGATAATTACCTTGAACTGGATAATAATGAGGCCATCCTCCATTACTTAACTGGGTAGTGATCATCATTTCAATTGCTTTTTGTGTTGCATCTGAAATTGTACTATCCTTTACTGCTTGATCTATTGCTATTAAAAAACTAACGGCTGCTTGACTTTGATTATCGTCAAAACTGACATGATCAGACTCTAAATGTTTAAAATCGATAGTGTGATCCCAACCTCCATATTTATTTTGACCTTGAATTAAAGCATAAGCGGCTTCTTTGGCATCTTCTAAAAAATCTTTATTTCCAGTTGTTTGATATGCTTTTAGAAATGACATACCTACAGCAGGTGTTCCCGGAGGTTGAACTTCTATTGTTTCACTGTCTTTTGGACCTTCACCCCATCTTAATGAAAGATCAGGAGTAACGTAATACACATACCCTCCATGAGTATTCAGTTTATGAAAAAAGGTAATGCCTTTTGTTAAGGTTGATTCTGCTTGTTTTTTTAAATTACTTCCATTTGCCAAAAAAGCGAGCATCATAAATGCCAATAGAAGATTAAACTTTTTATTCATATAGATTTTGTTTGTTTTTATATTTCTGATTTTTGTGTATAATTCACTATTTTAAATTGCATGTTCTGTGTATTTATTGAAAGTTCAATTTATTCTTATAAGCTTTAAATATGAGGATTTTAACTCGAATCTTTCTTGTTTTAACTTAATAAATGCTCATTTTCCGTGATTAAATGCTCTATTAATTGGTTATCATTTTTTTTCATGTTGTTTATTTCTAAATTACCTATTTAATATGATTTTGATAAACCGGATTTAAAATGAAATTATTTAAGTGTTTTGCCATTGTGGTTGCAGTAGTGTTGCTGATTACAAATAATGTATTGGCAAAGGAGATAAGTAAAAAAGGCGTTGTTGAGTATACTTCGTGGAAAAATGGAAGCATTGATAAGGAGGGCTCAAAAATTATTATGCAATATGCAAATGGTATCGCAAAAAGCTCAACTGATAAAAGTAATAAGGATTTAATTGACGAAGTTCCTAATCAGTATACTTATTTGGATTACAAGCAAAAGAAGGTTTATAAAGAAGCTTCTTTTATGACAGGAGATAGTTGCTATACAATGTATGATTTTCGTGATATCAGCGATTTTAAACCAGAAGGAGAGCCTGAAATGGTTTTGGGATATAAATGTCAAAAGTATGTAGGTTCATCTTTTTCTAATAAAATTGAATTATGGGTATCTGAAGATATAGGAATTAAAGGCACACCTTTATTTTATTTTCCATATTTGAATGGTTTGGTTTTAAAATATGTGCGTAATGAAAATTCAGGTTGGGAAGCCACTAGTATTAAAATCACCAAAAAAGTTGAAGATCAATTATTGAAAGTTGAAAAATTAGGTGTTTTTGTAGATAATGTAGAATATACAAAACGTTTAACAAATTCTTTTATTAAAGATATTCAAGTATTTTCAAATGAGCAGATAAACTGGGGTGATGAAATTTGTAATCCTGAAGGTGATTATACGGATTCATTATATCGATTTGCTGGAGGAACAGTAATTGCAAAAAAAGTTAAACTACCTGAAGTGCCTGATGGAACTACTATTTATGCTGAAATTACTGAAAAATCAAATGGCGATGCTTATGATAGAACAGGTTCTGTATTTGTTATACCAACAACTAAGGAAAGAAGCTTTTTGGATGGACTTAAATATGGAAAAGATTCCTTACCTAAGTATTTTAGTAATAACAAAGAATATCAAGGTGTAGTTGCTACAAATGATTATGATCCGTTAATTGAGTTGATGCGTTTTTTTACGCCTTTTGGGGTAAATTATTTTAATGATAAACGTGATGTAGGTATTGAATGGGCCGACTCAGTAATATATAAAATGGAGATTAGCCATCTGTTACCTGTATTAAAAGATGAGTGTTGGATTGGTGTATTTATTGGAAATTATGATGGCGGAGGTCATAAAGTAAGTTTAGATATTAAATACCATCTTAATAATCAGGAGAAAACTAAAGTTCCATCAAAAAAATATTGGGTTCAGCCTGTTTTTAATACTACTAATGTAATGGAGATGGCCGGGCAGGAGTACGGTACCATGTTTAAGAATGATACTTTATCTGTTTCTTTCAATGTACCTAAAGGAGTTAAAAATATTGAGTTCCATTATATATCTACAGGACATGGTGGATGGGAAAATGGTGATGAATACTTAAGAAAAGAGAATGAATTATTTATTGATGGTAACCCATTCTTTAGCTTTACACCATGGCGTTATGACTGCGGAACACATCGTAAATATAATCCGGCTTCGGGTAATTTCTGGAATGGAATTTCGTCTTCTGATGGCAGTCGCTCAGGGTGGTGTCCTGGTACTGTATGCCACCCATATTTTACTACGGTTAATGACTTGTGTGCCGGTAATCACACCATTCAGGTTTATATACCTTTAGGTGAACCAGAAGGAAATATGTTTAGTGCCTGGAATATATCAGGTGTTTTTATTGGAGAGTATGAAGAATAAATATTACAAAAACATATATTTATAAAATATAAAAAGGAGAAATTTGTGCTATTTTCTCCTTTTTTTTGTCGTCATTTCCCTAGTTTGAGTATTCTTACAGCTCCTTGTATAACAATTAGAAATACAATGGATCCAATTGCTAAATCAGGAATATTTGAATTGAGTACCTTTACTAATATTCCGGCTAATATTACTCCAAGATTAATAATTACATCATTTGAAGTAAATATCATACTGGCCTTCATATGAGCTTCATGTTTACTTTTTGATTTTTGAAGTAAATAAAGACATATACCGTTTGCTATAAGAGCAAAAATTGAAACCAGAATCATGGTATTAAAATCAGGAAATTTTTCTGTTCCTGTAAATCTTCTTACTACTTCGGCAAATCCTAGTAGAGCAAGAGTGATCTGAAAATAACCGGCCAATGATGCAACTTGTTTTTTTCTGGTTAGTGTTCCACCAACGGCTAAAAGGCTTAATGCATATACAAATGAGTCTGCAAGCATATCTAAGCTATCTGCTACCAGTCCCATAGATTTAGAAATAATACCTGATGAAAGCTCTATTAGGAAAAACAAAAAATTAATACTTAATACATACCATAGAACTCTTCTTTGATTAATGTTTTCCTCAATATTTACAAAATTAGTTTCTTCAGTGGATACTTTTTCACTTCCTAAATTCAATGATTTAATTGCATCACTAATAAGCTCAATCTGATCATTATGGTATACCGTTAAATATCGATTGGCGATATCAAATTCAAGTTTTTTTATGCTTTTGATATCACTAAGTTTCATTCTTATCAGATTCTCCTCTGAAGGACAATCCATTTGCGATATCTTAAATAATGATTTTTGCATTTTATTTACTTTTTGTAATTAAACAAAACAATCACCACTTTGATTAACTAGCTGTGGATATTTTATATAGGAATGGTTATTTAAATAAGATGATTTAGTTGTAATAATGTCCGATAGGCATGATATAAAGAGGTTCTTCAGCTTGAGGTAAATCCATAACTTTCTTCACTTCTTCATCGTTAAATGCACCAATGCCACATGTTCCAAGGTGCAGTGCTTCTGCCTGAAGGTAAACGTTTTGAGCAGAATGTCCTAAATCCATACAAACGTATCTTTCTCTTCCTCTATTCCCATATTTATCTGTAGTTCTTTCATATATTGCAGAGTAGAATAGAACTGCCGGGGCTGTTTTTATCATTTCCTGATTTAAAGCTGCAGAACATAAGGCCTCACGTTTATCCTGGTCATCAATTTTTTCAATTTTGTGTCCATCTGAAATATATTTGTAAACACCTACTTCAATAGTATTAACATTGCCTATAAGAATATAAATTTCAAGAGGATATAAGGCTCCTGCAGAAGGAGTTGTTCGTAAACCGCCTCTTAAAAATTTGTAATCATTGCGTGGCATCGAAATACCATAAGAAGCCCATAATATTTGGGATATTTCTTTGTCTGTTAATGCTTTATTTTGGAAGTTTCTACGTGATCGTCTTTGGTTTAATGTTTCCTCAAGAGTTAGCTTTCCAAGTGTATCTGGTGTTGGTAAAAGGTATGTTAAAGGAATAGTATCCAACTTTTTAATATCTTCATTTAATGCTGATGTTTGATGTTTTTTGTGACAAGCACTTAAAAATAATATAGATAAGAAGATTAAAAGGAGATTATATTTCATATAAAAAGGTTTAATTATTTCTCGTTATAAGTTACATAATTAAACCTATTCTATAAAATGTTAATAGCTAATTTAACTATAGAAGTAATTATTCTGTTTCTTCAATTTCATCTATCAATTGTTTTGCTGTATCACGTAATGGTTTATACCTTCTAAACCATATTATTAAACCAATACAAATACCAATTAATAAAGTACCAAAAAACATCATTTGTGTATATAAGAGTTCTTTACCAATCTCTTCTTTTAAGCATAAACCAGCATCGATAAATATAATTGCAAGAAAAACCCATCTTGTTTTTGGTTGATATGGTGTGTAGCGTTTTACCACTTTTTTAAGCATAATTAATGTGGGCTCAGAATAATCAACAAAATTGTATTCTTTATGCAGCGTTCTGAATGTTAATGCAAAGATTAACATAGCCAATGCAAAAAAGAAAAGCGATAGTATTTCATTGGTAGATGGATTTTCAAAGATTATTTCAAAAATACCAATAATGAGATATATGGGAATTAATATCCAATACAGGTATTGCATTCGTTTACTAATGTTAGCATAGTTCTTATCTTTTTCCTGTAGTTTAGATGTAAATGATCCAAGATTATTAATAGTAATATTGTTATTATTTATTTTCATAGTTATGTGCTGTTAATTTTTCTTTTAATTGTTGTTTGATACGATGAATTTTAACCTTTACATTAGGTTCTGTTATTCCAATAACTTCTGAGATTTCTTTCATACTAAGGCCTTCAAGCATAAGAGAAATTAAAGATTTATCAATTACAGAAAGTGTATTTAATTCAATTTGAAGCGCTTCAAATTGATATTCTTCCTTCATTTTTAATTCAAAATCATTATCAAAATCTATGATGTTTAATTGACTTACATCATTGATATTAAGCTTCATATTTTTGTAAGCTTTACCTGTATATGTGAGAGCTGTATTTACCGCAATACGATATACCCAGGTACTGATAGATGCATCTCCACGAAAATTATCCAGGCTTTTCCAAATGTTTATGAGAATCTCTTGAAACATATCATCCTGATCTTGCTCGTTAGAGTTATAATATTGGCATATACGCCTGATACGTTCTGAATTATCTTTTACTATCTGGTTGAATTTTTCTTCTTTCATTGAACTGTTTCAAAAACGTTTTTGATAATTAGACTGGAAAATATCAAATAGTTACATTTTATTTTTAATTATTTTAATTTTTCCTTCAAATAATCTCCATTGAAATTTTCAGTATTCAATACCAGCAAGCTTTTCTAAAACAAATTATTCTTGTAAATTGTTAGAAATAAAGTAGTGGTGTATAATGATTTAAATTATTGGGGATATGAAATTATTAGAGAAAATATTAGTTGCAATAAATGTAAACGAAATCGATTCTGCTTTAATAAAAGTAGCTAAAGAGTTGGCTAATAAATTTAGTTCCAAATTGATATTAATGGGTGTTTTACCTTCTGATGCTCAAAAATCCTCCATAAATAGCATTATTACAAATTATGTTCAAAAAGAAATGGATGAGATCGAATCTGATTTAACTAATTCAGGATTATCCGTTGAAAAGAAACTGGTTTATGGTGGAGTTCTTGAACAAATAATTACAATTTCCGAAAGAGAGGATGTTAATCTTATTCTTATTCCTGAAATGTTTAATACAACTGATGATGAGCATAAAGTTGATGTTGTTGTTGAAAAATTAGTGCGAAAGTGTCAAAAACCTATTTGGGTTGTAGATACTAAAGGAAAACCATTTCCTGGTGATATTCTTTGCTCTGTTGATTATTCTGATGCATCGGAAAGGGCCTTACATAATGCTATTAGAATGGCTCGTCATTTTAAATCCAAATTATATATAGTTAATGTTCTGGAACCTTTAGAAGAGTTTTATTCTCCTCGTTTTGAAGTAAATTATGAAGAAGAGAATAAGCGGTTAGAAAAGGAAAATAAAGATAGATTTAATGAATTTTTAGTTCGTTTTAATTTTGCCGATATAAAATATGAAACCATTATATTAAAAGGTAAGATATATAAACAGTTAAGTGAATTTATATTGATAAATAACATACGATTATTGTTTATTGGAGCAACAGGTAAAAAATTTTTCCAAAGGATGTTGTTGGGCAGTGTAACCGAAATGATGGTGCGAAAACTACCTTGTTCTGTTGTAGTAACAAAGTCGGAAAGTATCATTAATTTTAATATAGACTCTGATATTTCGGGAATTGAGAAGAACTATTCAGATGCTTTAAAACTTGAAGCAGATGGCCTGTATGATAAAGCAATTGAAAAATTAAAAAACTGCTTAAAAATCAATGATCTGCATTTTCCTACAATTAATGCATTGGCTAAATTGTATAAAAAAACCGGCAATATAGAACAGGCCGAAATTTATAGTCAAAAAATGGATGAAATTGTGAACCGACTTTGGGATAAAGATGTTGAACAAGAGATTAGAAAAAGACTTAAATAAAATGTTTGATACCTAAAGTGTTTCTATATGAAGAAAGTATACATATTGTCATTTTTATTACTTGTCGGATTACTTTTATCACAAGCCTTGCCCTTATTAACAGAGAATTATATTCATTTGAGTCATATCATTAAACTTGGTACAATGATATGCCTTTCGTTTATCATGATTCACGTAGGTTATGAGTTTGAGATAAAAAAAGATAAGTTAAAAGAATATGGATATGATTACTTAATCGCTTTTACATCAGCCACTTTACCTTGGATATTTGTCGCACTATATTTTGTCTTTATACTTACTCCTCCAGATGTAAGATCTGGTCAAACCTGGGTTGAATCTTTACTCGCAGCACGATTTGCTGCGCCCACATCAGCAGGTGTTTTATTTTCAATGTTAGCAGCTGCTGGCTTAGCCAGTACCTGGATGTTTAAGAAAACCCGAATATTAGCCATTTTTGATGACTTGGATACTGTTATACTAATGGTTCCATTACAAATGATCATTATTGGTTTTAAACTTCAATTGGTGATTGTTTTAGTAATAATGTTGATTTTAATTGCCATAGCATGGAAATTTATGCGAATTTTCAATTGGTCAATTCAATGGAAATATGTTTTGTTATATGCCATATTAATTACTGGAGTAGCTGAGATTTTTTATCACACAAGTAAGATTATAGATGAAACAGTGGGTGTTCATATTGAAGTTTTGCTCCCTGCTTTTGTTTTGGGTACTATTATTTCAAAAAAGCATAATGCAGTTAAATTAAAGAATGGTGCAACAGAAGATGTTCTTGAACTTAAAAAGGAGAAGAAAGTATCATTTTATATATCTGCTATTTTTATGGTTTTAGTCGGATTATCAATGCCACTCCTAGAAGGCGTTAGTAATTATTTTAAAACCTTGCAGGTTGGAAGTGATATTATAAAATCATATTCTTCCGGAAATGAAATTGCTGTTTTCCAGGAAGACATTACTGAGATGTTTGATTTATCAACTGTATTATTTCATGTACTTGTTATTACTTTATTAAGTAATATTGGAAAGGTAGTACCTGCTTTTGTTTATCGAAAAAAAGCATCATGGAAAGAAAGACTGGCAGTAGCATTGGCAATGTTCCCCAGAGGTGAGGTGGGAGCTGGAGTACTGATTATATCTATGTCATATGGAATTGGTGGAATTATTATTACAGTGTCAATGTTATCTTTGGCTTTAAATCTCTTGATTACAGGGGTATTTATACTTGGAGTTAAAGCTTTGCTTAAGAATAGAACAGCTTAAAATTATTCTGAAAAATAGGCTATCTCCGTGTTAATGAGATAGCCTTTAAAGATAAGTCACTTAAACCAGACTAAAGAGAATTAGAAAACCATATGATTCTCTACGTTCTCATATAAAATATTAGTTTTTAAATCCCAGAATTTTGCATCTCCGTGAGCTAATTTGAAAACTTCTACATAAGGTTCTGTAGATTGTTCACCTAAATCTTCTAAATATTGACGTTCTTTTCTTGCTTTGTGAATCATAGCAGCATCATGAACAAATTCAATATCACCTGAAATCCTCATTTCACGTCCTCTTGAAAGGTCAGTAGGGTTGTTGTAAAAGCATACTTCCACTTTAGCATTTTTGTGTATTTGTCTGCTTAGATCTTTAGGAGAAAGAGCTTCAAAATAGAATCCTGAATGATCAGCAAACCAAAGCTTCATAATTCTTACATGAGGCTTTTCATTTTCAATAGTTGCCATAAAACAGATTGGGTTGTCGTTGGCGAACTTGATAATTTCATCTTTTTTCATATCAAACCTCCTCAATTTATTTATTTTAATTGTCTTCAGAAAACAAGATAAAGTTACGATGATAGTGTTTGTATGTCAATATTAATGAGATGTGTAGGCGGTGTAAAATTATTTGGATAAACTATTTTATTTTCAGAATTAATTGTCAATCTGTTTCTGAAACTAGATGGCCGTTCTTGTCCCAACGTTTTAAGTATTTTACAAAGTCGTTATTTTTATACAGAAGCTCTTCTTGTTTTTGGCCATTTGCATACCATACTGTTGTAATACCATTTCGTTTCCCATTTTTATACTCAATAATTGATTTTAACTGCCCATTACTGTACCATTCTTTATATTTTCCATAGAGCCTGCCATGCACATATACCGAACGACTTTCCATTTGACCATTTTCATAATAATTTTCGATTACACGTGTTGAATCATTAATATTTTCTGCACCATGGTTAATATCATTATAATTTGTTTCAGAATAGGAGTATTGTGTGATAGGGCTTAGTAGTAACGTATAAATCTTATTGTCATTTACACTAATTTGAAAATGCATTGTAGAATCCTTCCTGTTTTTATTAATAAAAGGAAAATTAAATACTTTAATTACTTCATATCCTTTAAGACTCCATCTGGATACATATATTACAGAGATGTTTGAGTTAGATGGATATTCATTTGTTTTTAAGACGTTTCTACCACTTTCGTATAGCCAATTAAGTTGTGCTGGTTGAGAAGATTCTAATACTTTCTTGTCAATAAGTTTTTCCACGCTATCTGTTTTGTTTTCTGCGATAAGGCGTAATGATTCTTTGGCAATGGCTAACTCTTTTTTGTCTGTAACCAAATTGACAGGTTTGGGCTCAGTATTTTGGGTGTAATAGCAAGAATTGAATAAGACTGTAGAGACTAGTATTATAAGATTAAAGCATTTGAATTTTAAAAATTTATTAATCATGTGTAGTTAAGGGTTAGAGTTAATTACAACGCTTGAAAGTAAAAGTTTTCAAGCAATATTATATGTTCGGTAATTGACTGTCATATTGAATTTTACATATATTGATTTATGCCTGAAGTGCCAAATGTTCTGATTTTAGCAATGAATAAAGTTTCATATCCTGAAAACTTCCTTTTAAGAAATATCGATTTCTTATTATTCCTTCAAATTGCATATTGAATTTCTCCATGAGTTTAAAAGATTTTACGTTATCTGCCCAGCACTGAGCTTCAATACGGTTTAGTTTCATTTCAGAGAATCCAAAATCAATTAAAACTTTCATAATTTCGCTGGCTATTCCTTTGCCCCAGTATTTTTGATTTAGAGTGTATGCAAGCTCTCCCAGATGATGATTTGTATCCCAATGCATATATCCACAAGCTCCAATATATTTTCTGTTTTCTTTAAGTTCAATTCCCCAAATCATGCATGTACCAGCTTTATATTGATTAATTTTATTCATTACATAATCAGCAGCTTCTTGTCTGTTTGTATGCAGGTAGGAAAGGTATTTGGTGACTTCTGGATTTGAAGAATATTCGAACATATCATCAATATCTTTTTCTTCAATCTTTCTTAGAATTAATCTTTCAGTTTCAATTACAGGCATATTGCCAAAAATGGATTCAATTTTCATAGGTATTATTTACTATAACTGTTAAATGATAATTCAGAGAATTTTATTAATTACTTATTTGCAGCTAATCTTGGTTGTATCATGCATTTTTACTGACGAAGTTAATCCTGTCTCTGTGTCGTAAATAATCAGGCCTTCTTCTTTATCATCAAGTTGTTTAATAAGTTCGCCATTTTTATTCCATACGGAGGATTTTCCTGCGCATTTATAGCCACCCGACTCACCAATATAATTTGCCATACATGCTACCATATTGTAGTTTTTAGCAATATCGCTCAATTTTTTAAGATCTTCATCAACACCATTAACCGAGTTTAGAACGCTTGCTATATATACACTTGCGTTGTTTTGAATAGCATATTCATGATGTTCTTTATTGGATAGCTCAAAACATATGGCAGGTGCAATCGTTTCTGATCCATAATTTATAATTAAGGGATTAATTGCAGGTTTAAATATTCCTTTTTCGGTGTGATATAAATATTGCTTTGAATATGTAATTTTTTCCGCTTTGGGTTGAAATATTATCGTGCTGATATTTAAATCATTATTGCTTTTTGTAGGAAGTCCAACTCCAATGATAATGTTATGGTCATCACTTAACTGTTGAAGGCAATCCAGTCTTTTATCATCTTGATTTGTAGCTAGAAGATCTGCTAATTCTGGTTCGTATCCTGTTAAGGATAATTCTGGAAAAAAGATCAAATTGGCGTTTTCATCTATTGCTTTTTGTATCCAGAAAATGTGCGATTCAATATTTTTTTCAATGTTACCTTTTATAGGTTCTGTCTGGGCTACAGCTATTTTCATAGTGAAAGATTAAGAAATATTTTTAATCAATCAAAGATAGAATCATTTTGATTAATATTCGATTTAAATTTACAAAAAAACGGGCCTGCAATGCAGGCCCGTTTTCTTACAAACTAAATCAATAAATAAATGTTAATCAAAAATGGTAATCAAATCGTTTTTGTCCTTTCTAACTTTTTGAAGATTTACCAACCAATCGTTCGACTCGTCCCTGTACCCGACTGGTAATAATAAACAACTACGAAGGCCTTTTTGTTCTAAACCTAAAAGTTTATCTAATTTTTCAGGTTCAAAACCCTCAATAGGCGTACAATCTACACCCTCAAAAGCAGCAGCTGTAATTGCGTTAGAAAAAGCTATATAAGCCTGTTTTGCTGCATGATTAAAATTTTCTTCAGGATCACGTTGCGGATAGATGCCCAACAAAAACTGACGATAATTTTCCCAACCTTCGCTTTTAAATCCACGAACCTCATTGGTATAGTCAAACATTTTGTTGATTCTCTCCACGGTATAGTTGTCCCATGCTGCAAAAACTAACAGGTGCGAACAATCAGCAACTACAGACTGATTGAATGAAATGTCCTTAATTTTTTCTTTTAAATCCTGGTTTTTAATCACCATTACTTCAAATGGCTGTAAACCACTTGAAGTTGGTGATAGAGATATGGCTTCAATTATATTATCTATCTTTTCCTGAGGCACTTTCTTACCATTCATTGCTTTGGTAGCATAGCGCCATTTTAGTTTATTCAATAATTCCATTCTTCACTTTCTTTCTATTGTATTGAGTATGAAACCAAGTTATTTAGATTTTGTTCAAATAAAGTTTTTAGTCATAGATATTTTAACCACAGAGACCGTGGAAATAAGTAAAAAACTATGTTTCCTCTATAGTAACTAAAAATGGGTCACCAAAAAAAATGATGACCCATAAACTATATCAGATGAAATTATTATGAGAGAAACTATGTTAAATTTTATTTGATGAGTGACTTTTGGGAAATAAATAACTTTTTAAAATTCAAATCTTTATTCTCCTTGAATACAGTACCATCATTTTGGTTAGAAACCATCATTGCGTCTTCACCATCAATATAAGCTTTCACTTCTGCAATATTCATCTGGTTATCCTGAATTTGGATGGTATGTGTATATGCTCCTTTGTTTTCATCAGTAAATCCTGAAGAACTTAAATTTTGAATTTTACTTAGGTAATTTGCAACAGAAGCAGAATCTAAAGCAATACCATCACTCATCCATTTATTCTCATTTAAAATCATTGTAAAAGAGCTGTCCGCAGGATAAGTAAAGGTGATTTTATTAATATTTGCTTTGTTTACCTTGACTAGTTTTTTATTTCTGAAAGCATTTGCATCACGATTAATCATACTTCCCAAAAATCCTTCTACAGCATAAACTTCATCATCATTACCGGAGCGTACATAGGTTGTCATCGTACCACGAGGTTGTTGATAATATGGATTTTGTTGCATCATAGCCGGATTTTGCTTAGCCTGACGATAAGAGAATTTCCCAATGTATAATGATGCCAGTTCATCACTGCCGTTCAATAATTGTACTTTGGAGCTAAGAGAGTCTGTTAATTCATATTTTTCCCATTGATCCGTTTTTCGTGCAGCCAGACGAAGCGGTTTTAATTGATTTACCTGTGATATTAATCTTTGGATGGCAGCAGCATCTCCATTATATGTTTTACCTGCCTGAATTACTTTCCAATCCTCACCTTCTTTTTTTAGTTCAATTTTATCCCCCTTAAGCATTTTAGGATATATCACCACCGAACTAATTTCTTCAGTATTTACATCAAAAACCACACTTTTTAATGTGTTTGTACCTGTTGATTTGTCAACAATACCTGTTATAACCACAAGTACCAATAAAGCAACAAATACGATACTTAATGTTTTAAGACTAAATTTTCTAAACATAGGTTTCCCCCTTTCTTTTTAGACGGATCAATTTTCTTCTTTGATAACGATAAATTCCTATTCCAATGATAATGAAGATAGGTAAGGCGAAATTGAATATTTTTAAGAATTGTTTATTGGCATCGTCAATTTGATCCAATGGACGCATTTTAACTTGTTTGGATCGTAATTGAATCAAACCTGTATCATCGCTCATGTAATCAATGGCATTTACTACAAAATTGGCGTTATCAGGTTGTACCTGGTGTGCTTGTTCTCCTGAACCATTAATAGCTAAATCACCATCGGCAATAACTACAATTTTATGATTACCATCTTCAAGTAGTCCGGCTACAGGCATTTTTGAATTTGGAAAATCATTCTCCGTCCATTGCTTTTCAACATTGAAATAAACCGGAGTTGGTTGAGTTGCTGATTTCTCTGAAGTGAAAACCAGAGGTGTATATGTTTTTGTACTATCGCCAGTAAATTTTAAAGTACTGCCAAATTGCATAATCATGGTTCCTAAACCTTCAGTAATTGGATGTTCTGCAAAATTTGATAATACAGGTAAATAAGGAAACTGAATTGGTCTGTTTACTGTAAAAACTCCCTGACGTTGTTGAACGTTGATAGAACCACAGGTTGCATCTAGAACAAAGTTTTCATTTACCTTAACTCCTTTTTTCTCAAGCCATTTTCCAATACCGGTAAATTTTGAATTTCCCATTCCTTGTTGAAGCTGGGCATCAACTTTATTAAATGAAATAAATAAGTTACCTCCCTGATTTAAGTATTGGTCTATAATTGCAAAATCTGCTTCTGGAACAGTATCCTGAGGATTAATCCAGGCTATAGTTTTATACTTACTTAAGTTCACACTATCCGACAGAGTTACCTCTTCTGGTACATATAATACGTCTAAACCCTGCGATACCTGGGCCAACTGATCTAAACCGGCTTCTCCATGACCAGTAATAAATCCAATGGCAGCTTTTTCAGGAATTGTTAATTTCTTAATGGCAGTAGTTAGCGCATATTCCATTTGTCCACTTGGCTGAATAAAGGGAATGGTTTCTGTTTCCTCTCCAATCTGAACCACTGCACCCATAAATGCTTTTTTAGTGGTTTCCTGGTCTTTTTCACGTGCTTTAATCATTAAAGTTTGTATTCCTGCTTCAACAGCTTTTTGTTCCATTGCAGGATCCTCATTAGGATTAACAAACTCATAAACCAATTGACGTCCTGTTAATGAACTGTAATCGGCAAGCATATCTCTAAAATCCTGACGGGCTTTATCAAACTGAGGTTGTAAGCCTTCAGAGAAATAAGCTGTTACTGTAATGGGTTCTGTGATGCCTTCCAGAATATCCTTCGTAGTTTCGCTTAGCGTATATCGTTGATCTTCGGTAAAATCTAGGCGAAAAAAGAATCTGTTGGCTAAAATATTGAAGAGAACGATGATTCCCAACGATAGTATGATGTAGTATTTTAACTGACTCTTTTTAAACATGATACTGATTAATTAGTTGATGTTACGTTTTACCAATGAAAGTTCTGATGCCATAAGTCCAACCATTATAATGGAACCAAAATACACCAGGTTTTTACTATCGATAACTCCTCTTGTAATGCTGTTATAGTGGTATTGCATATCTAAATACGAAAGAACATCGCCGGCTACACCTGAAAATGCTGCAGAAGTTATTCCGAACAAGATTTGGAAGAAAATGCCAATGATTAACGCCAGCAAAAAGGCTACTATTTGGTTAGATGTAATGCTGCTGGCAAATATTCCCAACGATATATATGCAGCACTCATCAGTAATAATCCTAAATACCCGGTTAGTACCGATCCATGATCAATTGGTCCAATGGAGGCTATTGAAATATAGTAGGGTATTGTTAAGGCCAGTGTAATTACAATGAGTAAAAAGGTAGAAAGAAATTTTCCTGTTACTACCTGCCAATCAGATATTGGTTTGGTTAGCATCAATTCTATAGTTCCGGTTTTGTATTCCTCAGCCATTTGTTTCATCGTTAAGGCCGGAATAAATATGAAGAGCGTCCAGTATGCAATTCCAAAAAATGGCTGCATGGTAGCTCGGTTAATAAAGAATACATCGTTGTTTCCATAGAGCCATGTGAAAAATCCGCTCAAGCCCAGAAACACAACAATCATGATATAAGCCATCAAAGAATCGAAATATCCTTTGAGCTCTTTTTTCGTTATTATCCAGATTTGTTTCATAATATATGATTAAGACATAAGTATAAAGACAAGAGACAAAAGATTGATTTACATTATAGTCTATTGACTTCAGTTGTCGTTAAACTTTGTTTATTGTTAAATCTTAGTTGTAATTAGGTTGTGCTTAATTTGCACTTACTCCACCTGTTAACTCACGGAAGATGTCTTCAAGGTTTTTCTCAATTGGAGTTAATTGAGTTAAGTACCAACCTTTTGAAGCACACATTTTGAAAATGGCTTCACAAGATGAAGTTTGCGGTTTACTTTCAACTTCAAAGGAGTTTAATTCATCGTTAGCAAAAGAAACTACTCCAATTTCATTGAGATTTTTTAGTGCTTCATACATTTCATTATTCTCTCCACCCTTAATAGCTACTTTTAGTATTTCATTGCCTTGAGCTTTATGTCTCAAATCAGCAGGAGAACCATCAGCCACAATTTTTCCTTCATTGATGATTAGTACGCGATCGCAGGTTGCTTCAACTTCCGCCAGGATATGCGAACTCAGAATCACAGTTTTCTCTCTTCCGATTTCTTTAATCAATTCACGAATTTCAATAATTTGATTAGGGTCCAAACCGGTCGTAGGTTCATCAAGTATCAATACTTCCGGATCATGAATCAGAGCCTGAGCCAATCCAACACGTTGGCGATAACCTTTAGATAGTTCGCCAATTTTTTTGTGTTTTTCATTGTTTAAGCCGCATTTCAAAATCATCTCTCTGACTTTACCTTCTAGATCAGCTTTTTTTACACCTTGCAGTTCACCAATAAACTTCAGGTAATCCATAATAGGCATGTCTAAATAAAGTGGATTGTTTTCGGGTAGATACCCAATGTTTTTCTTCACTTTATCCGGTTGTTCCAGAACCGAAATTCCACCTACAGTGATGTCTCCGCTATTTGGAGAAATAAAACAGGTAATGGCTTTCATAGTAGTCGTTTTACCTGCTCCATTAGGCCCTAGAAAACCCAATATTTCACCAGTTTTCACTTCAAACGATAAATTGTCTAAAGCTTTCTGCGGACCATACAACTTGGTAATTCCTTTTACGTTAATGTCCATCTTTTATTTTTTTAAAACGATAACTTTTGATTCATTGCCGATATATAAACGGGAGAGTAGAGAAAGTAATAGTGTTTACTTCGCTCATTTATAAATCGGAAGGATATGCGTATATCCCTTTAAGTCCCCCAAAATTATAACAAGATGAAAAAAAGTGGTTCGGTGTTATGGCACTTTAACCTGTTTTTAACCAGAGTTATGTTAAGTATAATTTAATATTAACCACTGATAAAATTAAAACTCCGTGTATCTCTGTGAAATACCACTGTATACCTCCGTGGAAAAAAAAGTTAACCACAGAGATCACTGAGACGCTGCGCTTCATCACAGAGAACATTGAGAATAATAGAAAGCTCCGTGTACCTCTGTGAACTCTGTGGTAAAAAACATTAATCACAGATCAAGGAGATGTTACGTTTCACAGAAGAGTACATTAAGGATATTATAAAAAGCTTTGCTTGCTATATGAATTACCTCTTCCTCTGTGGTTTAAATTTCATATATTTAGATTCAATACCAAACGAAAATTATTTAAACTATGGAAAATAAGAAACTTACCGAAAAAATTATTGGTTGTGCAATTAAAGTGCATAAAGCACTAGAACCTGGATTATTGGAATCTGCATATCAGGAATGTTTGTTTTATGAATTACATAAACAAGGTTTAAAAGTAAAAAAGGAAGTAAGTATGCCTTTGGTTTATGATGACGTGAAGCTGGAATGTGGATATAGATTGGATTTGTTTGTTGAAGATGAGGTAATTCTTGAATTAAAATCTGTTGATCAGTTAAATGATATTCATTTGGCTCAGTTATTAACTTATCTAAAACTTGCCGATAAAAGAACCGGACTTCTCATTAATTTTAATGTAATACAGTTAATACATGGAGTTAAGAGAGTGGTAAATGGCTATTAGTTTAAAGATTAAGCACAGAGATTAAGGAGGCGCTACGCTTTGTCACAGCGAACATGGAGAATAGTATAATGCTCCGTGTATCTCTGTGAAATACCTCTATGATCTCTGTGGTTAAAACTGCTTATTATAAATATTTAAGATTTCAGTATCACAACCTTTAACTACCTTTACGCGCTAATAAAAGTTATTAGCATGAAATTTTCTTCTTCAATAAATAAGTGGCCGTTTTTTTATGGTTTAATAATAGCAGTTGTTGGAACATTGGGTGTTTTTGCAAGTGTACCGGGTCAAACTGTTGGAGTGAGTACATTTACTGATCCGGTAAAGGATGCTTTAGGTTTGGATCGACCTCAAATTAGTTTAGCGTATGCCCTAGGTACAATTGGTAGTTCTTTTTTACTGGGTATTGCAGGAAAGTGGTTTGATAAATATGGAGCTCGTAAAGTCGCTTTTGGTACAGCTATTGGTTTAGCGGTTGCCTTGTTGATAAGTTCACAAAGTGTTGCTATTTCAGATTTACTTAAATCTGCTTTGGGTATACAAAGCTGGATGCTTTCATTTATTGTAATCATGATCTGTTTCTTTTTGATCAGATTTACAGGTCAGGGAGTTCTTACACTTTCATCCAGAAACATGATTATGATATGGTTTGATCAATACAGGGGAAGAGTAAATGCGGTTAGTTCTATTGCTGTATCATTGGGTTTTTCAATTTCACCGTTATGGATCAACTTTTTAATTGAAGGATATGGATGGCAGGAGGCTTGGTTTTGGATGGCTGATGGACTAGTAATAATTGGGATTATTATATATGCAACGTTTCGTGACTCTCCTGAAAAATATGGTTTGGTTCCTGATGGTAATATAGGTTCAAAGAAAACTCAAAAGAAGACTATTAAGCCAGTTCATGAATTCTCAAGGGGACAGGCTCTTAAAACCCGTGCTTTTTGGATGTATGGTTTAATGCTTGCTTTTAATGGTTATTTTATAACAGGACTTACATTTCATATAGTATCAATTTTTGGAGATGTGGGTTATTCTAAACAGGACGCTTTATCTTTTTTCTTACCCATGTCCATAGTTTCTCTTACGGTATCTGTAATATGTAATGCCATAAGCGATAAAATTAAATTGAAATACTTATTGTATTTAATGATTTTTGGATCGGCAACTTGTTCTGTAGGGCTAGCCATTTTAAAATATACTTTGGGCTTTTATTTATTAATAGGAGGTGTTGGTATCATGGGCGGTTTATTTGCTGTGTTGTCTTCGGTAGTTTGGCCTCGTTTTTTTGGAAGAAAGAACTTAGGAGCAATATCGGGTGTAAGTATGCAGATGATTGTATTTTCAAGCGCTTTAGGGCCATTCATGTTTAGTTTATCTTATAATTTTCTTGGCTCGTATTCCTATATCGCTTTAGCCGGATTGGTAGGCTTGGCGTTGATTACAATAGGATCATTTAAAGCAGATAATCCTCAGGATAGTATAGCGTAATAATAAGTCGTACTTTTATCTGTACTAAATAATTGTGAGATGAAGTACCAAAAATTTTCAATAATAAAGAGACTGGAAAGTTTTAGATATGCCTATAATGGATTGATCATTTTGTTTAAGGAAGAACACAATTCAAGAATTCATTTATTTGCTTCTTTATGTGCTATTATCGCTGGTTTTGTATTTAAAATATCACCCATTGAATGGATAGCTGTTTTTATCGTAATCGCGTTGGTCTTTACACTTGAAATTATTAATTCTGCTATCGAAAATATCGCAGATTTTATATCGCCGCAAAAACATCTTCTTATAAAGAAGATTAAAGATTTAGGAGCTGCATCAGTTCTGGTTGGTGCATTAACTGCACTTATTGTAGGCTGTATTATTTTTATCCCAAAAATTCTCGAATTTATTGACAATGCATAAAAAAACCTAATGGATGAGATCCTCCATTAGGTTTTAACTTGATATATTTTAGTGCTTACCATTCAGGATAAATACACAAACCAACAGATACAGGATATAATTCAGGTGCTTTGTTTTTATCAAACATTGGTGATAAATAATAGGTTCCATAAAGGTTAATAGCTCTGTATCCAACTCTTACCTGTGCACCATACCTAAAGTCATTTAAATTAAAGCTTCCTTTTTCTTTATCTTTTTCTTTGTCACCATTCTCTTTTGTAACCACCTTTGCATGTGATTTTAATTTATATCCCATAATTCCACCAGCCGAAACATAGAAACCATCCCTGTTTTTACTACTAAACTGAAGTTCAAATAGGATAGGAGCTGTCAAGTACAAAGAAGTTAACTTTGTTTTATCCACATTACCTTCAATAGTTCTATAGGTTAGATTTCCTAAATCATCTTTGGCTAAAGTAATTGGATTATCGAATCGATAATTATTGAATGTTAAGCCTAAACCTGTTACAAAACCAACATTTCCTCTTCTGCTTAAAGGAATGTTTTGTTCCCATAGATTTAAAGATACTTCAATACTTTTTCCTGTGTTTAAAGAAAGGTAATCATCTTCCGGTGCAAGAGATAAATCTCCATCTGCATTCAGATAATTGTTAAATCCTAAATCTAAACCCCAAAAGTGACTATCAAATTTTCGTTTATCTTTTTTTGTGGTTTTAAAGATTCGGTTGTCCTCATCGTCAGATCTTTTCTTGATACTTAATTTGGTTGAATTATCATCCGCAATAATATCCATATCCGAACCAAAAAGTTTAATCGTTGTTGTATCCGTGTTTTTTGATATTTCAGGTGATGAATTATTGTTTATTACAACAGGATTCTCCGGAACTTCAAAATCATCCTCGTCAATATCATATTCATCAGGATTCAATACCGGATCTCCATTTCTATTGATATAAGAAACTTTACTATCTTGAATTACTTTGGCAAAACCATCATCAAAGTCGCTGATAAACTGATACTGGCACGGAATAACTTCTGCTCCGGCTTCATTGATATAACCCATTTTACCATTCTTTAAAACCTTAGCCATACCATCTTCAAACTCCCAGATCTTCTGGTATTGAGCAGGAATGAATTCAACACCGGCTTCGTTGATCATACCCATCTTACCATTTTTCAGAACCTGGGCTCTGCCATCCTCAAACTCCCATATTTTTTGGTATTGAGCAGGAATAAATTCATAACCGGCCTCGTTGATATAACCCATAGAACCATTTCTGAATACACGAGCTCTACCATCTTCAAAATCCCATATCTGGTCGTATTTGCATGGGATGAATTCGTAGCCCTTGTCATCAACATATCCAATTTTTCCATTCTTCAGAACTTTGGCTTTACCATCTTCAAACTCCCATACCATATCATATGATGGTGGAATGATCAAATCTCCATTGATATTGTAAATACCAATTTTCCCGTTTTTAATCACTTTGATATTACCATTATCCTGAAGATTCCAAACCTGTTCATTTTCACAAGGAACAATAACGTTACCCTCATTATCAACAAGTCCCATCTTTCCATCCTGCATCACCCGGTAATATCCATCTTCAATTTCCCATACTTTTTGATATGAACTAAGAAAAGATTTATTTTCCTGTGCATATCCAGGGGAAATAATGTATAAAGACAATAATATGATGATAATTTGTTTCATGTGTTTATAATTTAATTCATATGGTCACTTAGCCTGTCCCGATTCATCGGGAGAACTCACCAAATTTGATTATTTCCCTGCGTGAGAAAGTTCTTGTATGGCTCGTTTCATAAAAGATTTGTAATTATAAATTTTAATAACATCTAATTGGCATAAAAACGATTAATTTTCTGTCTTGAGTAAGAAAGCGATAAAGACAAGGCTTTCGAAGATTTTGAAATTAAGGAGTTTACGGATAGTAAATGACTGTTTCAAAAGTTCGAGTAACGAAGTATTTAGTGCTTTCTTGCAAAGTACTTTTAAAAGTTGGCTAAAGTAATCCCCACACTGTACGGATACAATTCCGGTCCTTTATCATTTTCATATAAAGTTGAAAAATTGTAGGTAGCGTATAATTTAATAATCTTATAACCTACCTGTACCATTGCTCCATACTGGAATGGATTGATATTAATATCATCTCTTGATTTATTTTTATCGCCATCAGCATAAACCACTTTTGTATGTGATCCTATCTTAAAACCTCCGAAAACACCAGCAGAAATAAAAGCTGTACAACGGTTTTGATCTGAGGGAATTTGAGCTTCAAATAATAAAGGAATATTTAAATAAGAAGCCACAATCTTACTCTTATCAACCACATCAGTAACAGGCTCACCATATGTAATTCCCTGACTGTTTTTTTGAATCATAAATTGGTTATCCTGACGATAATTATAAACAGTCCAACCTAAACCTGTAACCAAACCTAAATTCTTTTTACGTTGTTGTAAACCTATATCATATTGAAGAAAGTTGATGGTAAAGGCCATTGATTTGCCAGAGTTTAACTCCATGAAATCACCATCAGCTGGTATCGAAGTATCAAAGTCTTTACCTGAGTAATTACAGAAACCCAATAAAACACCAGAATAATGTCCTTTAAACTTTTCGCGTGGAATATGAACCATCCTTACATTGGTTTTATCATCTTCTTCAATAATTTCCCAGCGTTTATGACCAAGAGTAATTGTGGTAAGCGTATCGTTGTGTTCCTGAACTTCAACTCTTGCTCGAGGAAAGCCTACAATAGCTTTTTCTTTGTTTTCATCAATTACAATAACATCAACAGCTTTGTTTTCCTTTTTGTCTTTTGTTGTACTATTTTCCTGAGCTTTTAGTAAAGCAGGACTAAAAAATGCACATAGAATGACTATTAAATATATTTTTTGCATGACTTTTAATTTTAAAGTTGATTTGTTTTTAGAATGCGCTTCTAAGAATAGGACGCCCGAACATCTAATTTGTTACAGGCATACTTTTAATTTTTCGTGAAAATGAAATATTATCTGATTCTAATTGATAGGCGACCATTTCACCATCTTCATTGATATATTTTTTTACTGAAGTAGGACTACCGGAAATATAATTGATAAATCTGATACCTGTACCTAAAGCTTTAACTGAACGCGATAGTTTTTGACTCTCACTTTGAACATGGTTTTCCATAGCCAACTCATTTTCTTTAGCTTCTTCCAGGTTATTTGCAATTATAATTGGCATCATTTCATTTAAACCTATTTCGTATGCATTAAGAGGTCTGTTTGATATTTTAATATCAATTTGTCTGTTGACTAATGGTTCTATAAATTCTTCTTCTCTCACGTGTTGTGTTTCTTTTATAATCTCTACACTTTCTTTCTGTTCTGTTTTATTTTCAGATGTAGAAACCTCAGTAGATACAGATGATTTATTCTGTTCCTTCTTAACAGGTTTCTTCTCTTTACTTTGAGCATTCGTTTTTTTAGGAAGAACAATTAATGATGGAGGATCGACTACTGCTACAGATTTTATCTGATCTCCAGATTCTTTTAGATAAGGGAAAGTTCCTATGCTTAATAAAATTGCAATAACAGCAGCTGCACTAACCTTTCTAAGAGTTGTTATTGAAAAAAGAGGTATTATTGTCGCTCTTTTTAATGATGCTTTATTAGGAAACCTTACGGCATTGTCACTTTGTAATTTTGTTTTTTGATAGGTTACAAATGCTTTTTCGTTTTCATTTGATTCAGCTATGTATTCTTTTTTCCATTCTTCCTCGTTCTTATCTAAACCTGTTTCTATTTCTTTAATAGCAATATAATCTTCAAAAGGAATATTTAAATCATCAGCATCTGTTTTTAATAATGACGATTTATCCAAAAACGAAATATCTTCAGGTTCAATAACCATATCATTAATTCCCTCCATTTCTTTTTTAATATGAGGGTGTTGATCTAAAAACTGCTCAAATTCAATTTGATCTTTTTTAGATAACATACCATCAAGGTAATCAATGATATATTCTTCGTAATTATTTATAGTTATCATCATAATTCAAACTAAAACTTCAATTTTTCCAATATAATTTTTCAAAAACTGGCGGCCTCTGAAAATATAAACTTTAACCTGCGATTCACTAAGATTTGTTATCTCAGAAATCTCCTGGTAATTGTATCCCTCATAGTCGCGTAATAAAATCACGTTTTTCTGATCAGGAGGAAGTTTTTCTAATGCCTCATGTAAAACTTCATTTATATCACTGTATGTTTCATTGGTAAAATACTTATTGGCATCAGCGTCTTCCCAACTAGCTTTGTACTTATCTCTTCTGATAGAATCAATTAATGTATGGTATGCCGTCGAAAACAGATAACTCTTGGCTTTTGCATAAGAAATATCTGCATGGTTTTTCCATACTTTTTCAAATGTATCCTGAACAATATCTTTAGCCCGTTCTGTATCTTTAATGTTCTTTAATACAAACCGATAAATATTATCAGAATAGGATTCTACACTTTTATTATACTCTTTAACTGTCATCCGGCTCAGTTAGGATTTACATTAAATGTTTTAAAAAAGGACGATTGCTATCATACTTTTAGTTGTTATTTCTATGTTTGTGACGCCTTAGTGATGCTAAAGTTACAGAGGAATTAAAAAAAAGTAAAAAAATTTATGGTCTCGGATTTATTTCTTTCAATTATTATCGGATTTATTCTTGATTTAATCATTGGCGACCCTTATTCAATGCCGCATCCTATAAAGGTTTATGGCCATACTATTGCTTTTGGTGAAAAGGTTTTGAATAAAAACAACAACCGAAAGTTAAAAGGAGGAATTATGGCCGTTGGATTGATTATTCTTTCGTATTTAAGTTTTAAGGGTATAGTTGTTTGGGCTTCTGTAAATTCTTATGTTTTAGTTATTGTTAGTTCAGTGTTTGTCTTTTATGGCTTGGCAAATCGCACTTTGATTAATGAGGTTTTAAAGGTTGAAAAGGAATTAAGCACAAAAGGATTGGAGGCAGGAAGAAAGCAACTTAGTTTTATTGTAGGCCGACAAACTGATAAATTGGATGCCCAGTCCATTAGAAAAGCAGCTTTGGAAACCTTATCGGAGAATTTGAGTGATGGCGTAATAGCTCCACTTTTTTATCTATTTATAGGAGGGATTCCTTTAATGTTTGCTTATAAAATGATCAATACTTTAGATTCAATGATTGGTTATAAAAATGATAGGTATAAAGATTTCGGTTGCATTGCAGCTAAAGTGGATGACGTATTTAATTTTATACCTGCCCGAATAACTGCTTTGTTAATTGCATTGGTGAGTTTAAAATCAAAGTCCTATGTATTTATTTCTAAATACGGAAATCAACATAGCAGTCCCAATGCCGGATACCCTGAAGCAGCTTTAGCCGGAGCTTTAGATTGTAGGTTTGGTGGACCATCAGAGTATTTCGGTAAGGTGGTTGACAAACCTTACATAGGTGAAAATAGTATTGAGCTGACCTCAAAACATATTAATTATTCATGTGGTATAAATTTAAAAGCCAGCTTTCTGTTTTTGGTTGTGGGATTAGTTGTGATGTTTTATTTAGGATAAAGGGAATAGGGTTGAAGGGTGAAAGGTAAAAGGTTTTTTGGTAAAAGGTTTTCATAATAAGAGATTAAGTTTTGGGCTGTAAGCCCAATTCAATTCAGCCCATAGCATCGCCATGGGTATATTACGAAATACAATGTTCTAACCAAAAACATTCCCCGCCTTTCAAAGAAGGGGTGGCAGATATGAGGTAAGAGTATCTGACGGGGTGGTTGTTTATATGTTGCATCTTTTTGTGATACATCTTTTCTGGCTGAAGGTCCGAAAGTTCATAGCTCAGAGTATCTGTACTATGGAAAAAGCAATATGTTGATTTTACAGTAAATACTGGAATTGCATAATGCTATAATAATCAAATGAAATATAATTATCTCTAATCATAGGCCTCCTGCAATTATGTAAGTGATTTTCCCAACTTTGGGAAAATGCCTTGCAGTTTTGCAACAAGCTTTCCCAAAGCCGGGATTTACTGCTGCAATATTGCGAGAGGGTTTCCCCGCTTCGGGAAATGCTCATGCAATTATACGAGAAGCTTTCCCAACCATGGGAATGGTCACTGCAATTTTGCGACAAGCTTTCCACGTTCTGGAAAACCTCCTGCAAATCAGCGATAAACTTTCCAGAAAATTTTATTGCTCCCTGAATATCTGCAACAAGCTTTTCCAAAAAACAGTTTCTTAAAAGTTTAACTACACTCAATTTACAATCCACCTGCAACAGTATTTTATTTCTTTGCACATTAATTCTTTTGTATTTATTATTTTTGCAGCTCGTTTGGTGGATTTCTCCTTTCAGGAGAAACCTTAATATGGGAATTCGGTGCTTCTGAGCAATCAGAAAATTCCGAAGCTGTACCCGCAGCTGTAAGTCTGTATATGTTTTGAAATACTAAACGCCACTATTACCTGTCATAGCTTTAGCGAAGGCAGGTGTCTGATTCTATTTAGTGGATGCAAGAAAACTTCGGGAATTTAAGTCTTTGATAATAAAACGTCAAAGACAAGGTTTTCGAAGTTTTTGAAACCAAGGAGTTTACTAATTGTAAATGACTGTTTCAAAAACAAGAGTAACGTAGTATTTGGCGTTTTCTTGCAAAGACTATTTAATAGAAGACAATCCGCCTACGCCAAGGCTACGGCGGATAAAATGGGAAGGCCTCAAAACAAAGACGAGCCAGAAGACCTGCCAAAAAGTTAAATGCTTTCGGGATAAAGGCGAATTGGAGTTTTGGGAAACTCTTTTCATCATGATATCTCATTATTAATTTTTACTAATAATGGAAAATGCTTTAATACAGGTTTATACCGGTGATGGTAAAGGTAAAACAACTGCTGCTGTAGGTTTGGCAGTCAGAGCTTTGGGTAATCATTTTAACGTTCGGTTTTTGCAGTTTTTTAAATCAGAATTGTCAGGTGAAGTAAAGCCTTTGGAAAAGTTAGGCGCTGAAGTATCCATTCATAATCATCAGGATAAACCATCGTGGACAATGAATGATGAAGAACAGAAACAGCTAATTGAAGATACAAAGAAGGGTTGGGAACTTTTTGTACAATTAATCAAAAGCAAGACTTATGATCTGATTGTTTTGGATGAGGCAAATCATGTGCTAAACAGAGGGTATATTGCAAAAGATGAAGTATTGGAAATTCTGGATTTGGCTAAAAATACCGAAGTGATTTTCACTGGAAGAAATGCTCCGGATTGGTTGATGAAAAGAGCCGATTTGGTTACAGAAATGAAGATGCATAAACACCCATTTCAACAAAAGATTGCCGCCAGAACGGGAATTGAAAAATAGAGAATAGAAAAACGTAGAACAGATTTCTGAATAAGAAGATTAATTATACTTCCTTTAATGAAAAAGTTAAAACCAATAATGTTTGTCGGTACTGGTTCTGATGTAGGTAAAAGCATTATAAACACAGCATTGTGCCGTATATTTCTGCAAGATGGTTATCATCCGGCACCTTTTAAAGCTCAAAATATGTCACTGAATAGCTATGCTACACCTGATGGATTAGAGATTGGTCGTGCACAGGCAGTACAGGCAGAGGCTTGTGGATTGGAGTGTGAGGTTGAGATGAATCCTGTGCTGTTAAAACCTACAGGAGATAAAAACTCTCAGGTTGTATTACATGGGAAACCTATAGGTAATCAGTCGGCCAAGGAGTATTTCCTGAATGATAATAAATCTAATCTTTTTAGTGAGGCATTAGAGGCTTATAAAAGGTTGGAGAAAAAATATAACCCTATTGTTTTAGAGGGTGCAGGAAGTATTTCTGAATTAAATCTGCGTACCAGAGATATTGTAAATATGCCCATGGCAAAAGCGGTGGATGCATGCACATATTTGATTGCAGATATTGACAGGGGAGGTGTTTTTGCATCGGTCTATGGTTCCATAAAGCTATTGCCTGAAGATGAGCGCAAACTGATTAAGGGCGTTTTGATCAATAAATTCAGAGGAGATATTGATTTATTTACTGATGGTCGTAAAATTCTTGAAGATATTACAGGTGTTCCTGTAGTAGGAGTGATTCCATATTTTAAAGGAATTACCATTGAAGAGGAAGATTCAGTTAGCTTGTTAAAGATGAATAAAACAGCATCTGCAGGCAAGGTAAATGTAGCTGTGGTACCATTGCGTCATATGTCGAACTTCACTGACTTTAATCGTTTTGCTGAGCTTGAAGATGTGAATCTGTATTTTACGGATTCTGTTCAGGAGTTGAATAAGGCAGATATCTTGATTATTCCCGGATCAAAAAACACCATTTCGGATATGAATTATCTTGAAGAAACAGGATTGGCAAAGTATCTGAAAGAATGGCACATGGAAGGGAAATGTATTTATGGTATTTGTGGTGGTTACCAGATAATGGGAGAGGAGATCTTTGATCTAATGCACATTGAAAGTAAAGCAGATAGTGTAAAAGGATTAGGAATTCTGCCTGTTGTTACGGTAATGTCAAATGAAAAAAACAGCACTCAGACTTCTTTCAAATATTTAGATTGTGATGAGGATTGTGAGGGTTACGAAATTCATATGGGAGAAACTTCATTTTTATCACAGCAAAATCCTGTAGCGTATTTAAAAAATGGAGTTAAAGATGGTTTTTATAAAAGCTCAAAAGCCTGGGGTACCTATATTCATGGCATATTTGACAATGCAGTTGTTTTAAAGAATGTTCTTGAACCATTTTTAAATAAAGAACTTGAGATAGGGAACTACAAGGAATTTAAAAATCAGGAATATGATAAGCTTGCTAATTTTGTAAGAGAAAATCTGGATATGGATCAGATATATAAAGCATTGGAAGCATGATAGATGGTCACGGAAACGATATTCACCAGTTCGAAAATAGGATAAATGCTGATTTTAGCACCAATGTTTTTAATAATCCCGAGACTGAGAAGATTATTGAATTTTTAAAGGAAAATGTTGAAGCTGTTCGCAATTATCCGGATTGCAACTGTTCTGCTTTAAGAAATAAATTTGCAGGGCACTATAATGTTTCAGATGAGAATGTTTTAGTATGCAATGGATCTACAGAATCATTTTATTTGGTAGCTCATTTATTTAAGCAACAAAACTCTGTTATTTTTACACCTTCATTTTCTGAGTATGAAGATGCATGTCAACTATACGATCATAACATAGAATTCATTTCCAATAAGATTGATTTCAAGGATGCATCTATCGATAATAAAATAGTATGGCTTGGCAATCCTAATAATCCCGACTCTAAGTATTATACCAGATCATTTATGAAGGAGTTTATAGGTCTTCATACTTCGACTGTTTTTGTTATTGATGAGGCCTATATTGATTTATGTGCAAAAGGAGAAACAATAGCTGATTTAGTAAATGAATTTGAAAATCTGATTGTGATTAAGTCGTTTACAAAATTATATGCTATACCAGGTGTTCGACTAGGATTTATTGTGACTCATGCAAATAGGATTCAGGAATTAAAAAAACTACATATGCCCTGGGCCGTAAATGTAATGGCTCAAAAAGCAGGGGAGTATATTCTTGATCATTTGTCATTCACCCATTATAAGGTTGAAGAATTACTTGAAAACTCAAGAAAATTTCAGCGTAACATGGATCAATTGGATGGCTTTAAAGTAACAAAGTCATCTTGCAATTATTTTTTAGTGGAGATGGAAAATGAAAAAGCATCAGACTTAAAAGACTTTTTATTGAGAGAGCATGGTCTTCTAATTCGTGATGCTTCTAATTTCAGAGCATTAACAAATAAGTGTTTTCGTGTTGCCAGTCAGGGGTATGAAAAGGACTTGTTTCTTGTTCAATGTTTACAAAAGTGGTATCATTCCATTCCTACTTTACAGTAATATTTTGCTCCTGTACTATCAGGTTCTTTATTTTAATATCCAGTTGTAAAGCATATTCTTTTACACTGTCAATTGGTGCATTGCCATCAATAACAAATGAGGAATGGTCATAGTCGGAATATCCTTCTTCATTCATTTCTGGTAAAAAAAGTGTTTTAGATCCTGAAGGAATAAAAACAGTTAGTCGTTCATCTTTAATATGAATGTTATTGTCTTCATCCTGAACATGAATATCTAAATCAAGACTTTGTGCTATGTCTTTCTGATTTTCAATTACAATCCATAAGCCATTAAAGTTAATGCTATCAACATCTTTATTTTCTGAAGATTTTAGGATATTTAAAGCAGAGGTGATTTTAATTCCAATCGAATTGGCGGCAGGACTAGATGTTTCAGATTTAGTTTCTTTACTTGTCTCTGAAGTTTCGGATTTTTGGTTGGTTAAAGTGCAGGAAAAAATGATTACAGCACTTAGGGTGGCGATCAGGTATTTTTTCATGTGTTTAAAATTTGTTTTTGAAATGCCACATGTAACTCACCAGTATTATCGTCGTTATATAAGATATAAACTTATTTATGGCTAGTCTCATGTTTGTTATACTTTGTTCTGTGTGTAGTAATTTCTATTAAATTTAAGGCATAACAAAATCAAATTCAATAGTCAAAAAGGTGAAATGGGATAAAATGACCTTAAAACTTGATAAAAGGCTAGTTATTAAAGATAAGGTTTAACTTTATGGGTATTTTCATAAAGTTAAACCTTGATATTACTAAATCTATTTTAAGGTTCCATCCTGATTGAAATCTTCTTTTTTAATTGTCCATATAAAAATAAGAATTCCGATTCGGGCAATTATAAATACTAAGATTGCAAAAAGAGGACCCAGTATTGCCATTTTTAATCCTTCTGCTAATAAAGAAGGAGTAAGTTCACCTCTGGATGCCACGTTGTCAAAAGCCATGATTAAGCCAAAAGTTCGTCCTAAAAATCCCCAGGCTAATGTAAACCAGCTTAGAGATTTTAAAAGAGCAATTGTTTTTCCCTGATTTCCTTTTAGTATAAAGCCCTTCACGATTAAAAAAACTATTACAAATAATAGAATAAGAATCGGATAAGAAAAGATAGGACCACCATCGTTGAATTTGTCGAGTAATGCAGACATAGTTTTACTGTTTTTAATGATTAATAAATCAAAGTTAATTCAGGATTTACCATCATTTATTTTAATGCGACGAGTACATGATTTGCATCGGTAAATTACTAATTTAGGTCTTTTACAGGAATATTCTATATAGCTAAGTCAAATGTCCTAATAAACTGGTTATTCATCTACTATTTTATTTATTCAACAAGAAAAATAGTAATATTGTATAAATGGTTACTTCTGTATTTAATAAAACTAAAATGATTTTATTGCATTTGCTATTTTGGATAGCAGTGTGGTTTTTTTATTATTATTTCTTCAGTTATAACTCTAACAACAATACATATAATCTTTGGTTCTCAAGCATTTTGTTACCAATAACCATTGGCATTACCTATTTTATGGAAAGGGTACTAATTCCCCGGTATTTATTAAAAAAAAACTATAAGGGATTTGCTTTAAACAGCTTTTATACATTAGTAGTTTCTTCTTATTTAATTGTTCTTAGCATATATGCCTGTTTAATTTTTTTATTGAGGTTTAATGTATCTGTAATGCCTCCAATGAGTAAGAACTTTCTGTTTATTCTTGTATTAGTTTATTTGGTTGTTGGAGTAATTAGCTTTATTAGCATTTTAAATCATAACTTTAAAACAGATACTCAAAACAAAGAGCTTCAGAATAAAATTCTAGCAACTCAGCTTCAGTTAAAAGAGCAGGAATTACATTATCTGAAAAGACAAATTCACCCTCACTTTCTGTTTAATACTTTAAATACCATTTATAGTCTGGCTCTTAAACAATCTAAATACACTCCCGATATTATTCTGAAGTTATCTAATCTATTGGATTATATTCTTTACCAAATCAATAAACCAGAAGTTAGTTTAAAGGAAGAGTTATTGCATATTAAAGAATATGTAGGACTGGAGCGGATGCGTTTTAGAGATACCTTAAAAGTAAATTTGCCGGATGTAACAACAATTAGCAGTCATCATAAAATTCCTCCAATGTTATTAATACCATTTGTTGAAAATGCCTTTAAACACGGACAGTTGGTAAATAGTTTTTTAACCATAAAAATGGATGTTCAAGTTGATGATAAGGAATTGAGATTTTTACTTGGAAATTCAGTTAGAGAGCTTAGTTTTACTAATGGAAATCATGGATTAGGACTGGAAAACATAAAAAAGAGACTGGAGATTTATTACAGCAAAAACTATAGTCTGAATGTTGATTATAAAGATAATTGGTATCAGGTAGAACTGGTTATTTTTAATCTGAATAATTATAAAAATGAATCGAGTATAGAAATTTGATTATCCTGATTCATACATGAGGAAGATTATTTTTCAGTAAGTTTCATAATGTGTAAAGAAGAAAAAATTATCGTATGCACAAAGTAATTTCTTGTTTGGTGATTGATGATGAACCTGAAGCACGCGATGTATTAAAGGAACATCTATCGAAAATAGAAAGTGTGAATGTTATAGCTTATTGTAAAAATGCCATTGAAGCATTTAAGCAGTTAAGTGCTCAGAAAATTGATTTAATTTTTCTGGATATTAATATGCCTGAAATCTCCGGACTTGATTTTGCTAAAACAATTAATCACGATGTAAAGGTTATTTTCACTACAGCTTATCGCGATTATGCAGTAGAAGGTTTTGATTTAAAAGCCGTTGATTATTTATTAAAACCAATTGCTTTTGACAGACTTCTTCAGGCTTTGAATAAGTACTTTGATGAGAATATTATAGTTAATCAGCAGGAATCTTTTGAATACGATCAGGAAATCAATGATTTTATTTTTGTAAGATCAGACCGTAAGATGGTGAGAGTTAATTTTAATGATATCATTTATATCGAATGCATTGGTGATTATGTTAAGATTCATCTTTTAAACCAATCAATTATAACAAGAGAAACTATATCTAATATTGAATCAAAAATACCTGTAAACAAGTTTATTCGTACTCATCGTTCATTTATTGTTGCTTTGGATAAAATATCCTCGTTTACAAATGAATATCTGGAATTAGGGGAAAAAATGATTCCGATTAGCCGAAGTTATAAAAATGAGGTTTTGGCTACCCTGGAAAAGTTTGTTGATTAACAAAAGTATTGTTATCTGCTAGTTTAGAGCATTTTTAATTTGATATTTTTTCTTTTCAGATTCAGTACATCATAAATCAGCCTTGTTTCATCTGGAAAATTAGTGCGATAATCAAGTTACTATTGAGTTTATCTTGATTCGTCCTTAACTTGCAGTTAATAATATTAATCAAAGTAAAATTCAATTCTAAATGAGAAAAATTTATTTTTTAATACTATTGTTATGTCCTTTACTAGTTAAAGGCCAAGATTTAGAAGATTACTTATCTAAGTACACTTCTGAAAATGGACAATTGTATTTACAACCATTTGCAAATGCTTTTTCTGCTGATTTAAACAGTGGATTATTTCACAATGCAAAAATCAAAAAGAAAGGATTTCAACTATACATAGGATTAGTTTCTCAGGTTGCTGTAATACCTGGCAAAGCTAAAACCTTTACCGCTACTATTGATGATCCTTCTTTTAGCAACGATCCAATTTATGTAAAAAATGCCCCAACAGTATTTGGTGTTAATGAAGGGCCTTATGTTGAAAATCCGGATAATGGACTTGGCCAGTATTTGCCTGCAGGTTTAGATCTGGATTATTTACCACTTGCTATGCCACAAATAACGATAGGTTCTCTTTGGGGAACAGACCTCAGTGCCCGTTATATTTCAGTTGATGTAAGTGATTTGGGAAAAATTGAATTATCAGGCTGGGGTATCAGACATAGTATTGATCAATATCTTAAAGTTTTACCTCTAAGCGTAGCTGTTGGATATTATCATCAATCATTTAAGGTAGGAGATTATGTTGATGCCAAAACTAATGTATTTAATGTTCAGGCAAGTTATAATATTCCGGTTATTACATTTTACGGTGGTTTAGGTTTTGAAAAAGGTAAAATGGATGTGGAGTATACCTATGAAGGATCAGGGGATAATAATGGCGATCAAATTGCTTTCAATCTGGAATCAGAAGGAAGTGTAAGAGCAACCTTAGGTCTTTGCTTTAATCTGGGACCAGTTAAATTACATGGAGATTACAATTTAGCGAAGCAAAATACTTTTGCGGTTGGATTAGGAATCGGAATTAATCAAAAATAAATATTAAACGAAAATTATGAGAAAATTAAGCATAGTGTTATTTTTTGCAGTACTGTTTGCTGCATGCGATGAGAAAGATATCAGATTATATCCTTCTTTTGAAGAGAGTGCGGTTGTAAATGTTGATAGTACAGGTGACTTTAAAGAATATACAACCATTTATGCAAGTGAAATTAATAATGCAGTTAATGATCTTGAACTAGAGGAAGATGGTGAAATTGAATCTGTTGCAATAGAAGGTGTATGGGTTGTTGTTACGCCTTTAGCTGGCAATACAGCTGAAACTGTAACACTTAATGTTGAAATTGCTGCTGGCGAATCAGTTACTAAACCTTTGTTAAAGAACTATGCAATTGAGATTCCATCAAAGGAAACAACTTATTATTTACCTGATGATCTGGACAAAAATGGTATAGCGGTTCTAAAAGCTAGATTAAATAGTATTGTTGTTGATGGTGTTTTAACAGATGATGTTGATCTTACTCTTTATGGTGCACCTACACCAGCAGAAAGTACAATAAAATTAAAAATTGAGGTTTTTGTTAAAGGTTCTGTTGTATTTGTACAAACAGTAGAAATGCTATAAAATATTAATTCCACCTATACTAAGCCGCTTGATCATGTTACAATGGTTAGGCGGTTTTTTTATGCTTATTAAACTACATTGGTATTAACAAAACATTAACTAAGTTTTTCAAAAGGGTTTTATTACTTCGTAGAAAATTTGGAGTTGGATTCAAAAAGATAAAATATAAGAGATACCGTGATGAAAAGGTTCCAAAAATTATTTTAGGTGAATACAAACTACTAAAGATAAAATTGAAGATTTTCAATTTGTGGTTTTAGGAATATATGAGATATATCATGAATTGATTGATATATAGTGAAATCCATAGATACATTAACAAACATTAACAAATTATTAATATCTTCAAGTCACCCTTTATTTAAATTTTATTGTTATAAAGAAAGGAGACTATCTGATTTTAATGTATTTCGAAATAGTAAAAATAAAAATAGGATAAACCAATTAACAATGAAGAAGAGATTAGTATTATCAGTCCTGAGCTTTTTGATGATTATTCAAGGTTCCTTATGGGCTCAAATACAAGAACCAGCCAAATGGATTGTACAGTTATCCAATAAGAACGCTTCGGTGGGTGATCAAATTGATGTAGTTTTTAAAGCAACAATTGAACCTACCTGGCACTTGTATTCAAATGATTTTGATCCGGATTTAGGTCCCATCTTAATTTCATTTCAATTTGAAGAAAATTCATCATATGAAAGAGTTGGGGATGTTAAACCAATTAATCCTCACAAAGTATATGATAATGTTTGGGAAGGTGAGGTAAGTTACTTTGAAAATACTGCTGAGCTTCGTCAAACCATCATAGTTAAAGAGTTACCATTAAAAGTTTCCGGTACTTTTGAATTTCAGTCTTGCTCTGATAAAACAGGAATGTGTGTGTTAGGTGATGATGAGTTTGACTTATCGATTGCCGGATCACCAGTTCAAGCTAAAAAACAAACAGTAGCTGTTAAAGAGGAAAAGACAGAAGCTGTTGAGAAAACTACAGAAGTAACTCCAGTTGCTGTTAAAGAATACAGTGAAACAGAAAAAGTAACGAGTTCTGAAAAAGTTATACAAGTTGATAAATCTGATGTAAACAATGGTACAGGTAATTCGCAAACAAAAGGCAAAAGTTATTGGGCTATATTTTTTATTGCCTTTGGAGCAGGATTCCTTGCATTATTAACACCATGTGTTTTTCCAATGATACCAATGACTGTAAGTTTTTTTACAAAACAGAGTACAAATAAGGCAAAAGGTATTAAGAATGCTTCTATTTACGGATTATTTATAATAATTATTTATGTTATACTAGGATCGCTTGTAGTTGCAATCTTTGGAGTTGATGCTCTAAATGCGCTATCAACCAATCCATGGTTTAATATTGTGTTTTTTATTCTACTTGTAGTTTTTGCGGTATCATTCTTAGGAGCTTTTGAAATTATATTGCCATCTTCATGGGTAAATAAGGCAGATTCTGGAGTAGATAAAGGGGGTATTGTAGGTTCCTTCTTTATGGCTTTAACTCTAGCTTTAGTATCTTTTTCTTGTACAGGTCCTGTTGTTGGTGGAATCTTATTTGAATCAGCGACACATGGAGGAATAGCTCCAATTATTGGAATGCTTGGATTTGGAACTGCACTAGCTTTGCCATTTACTTTCTTTGCAGCTTTTCCTGGGTATTTAAATTCCTTGCCAAAATCAGGAGGTTGGCTTAACTCAGTAAAGGTTGTCTTAGGATTTCTTGAATTAGCCCTAGCATTTAAATTTCTATCTAATGCAGATCTAGTTCTTGATTTACATTTATTAGAAAGAGAAGTGTTTATTGCTATATGGATTGCTGTTTTTGGAGTCTTAGGATTTTATTTAATGGGTAAGATTAGATTACCACATGATTCTCCAATGGAACATTTACCTGTATCAAGATTACTTCTTAGTCTAGTGGTATTTTCCTTTACTATATATATGATCCCTGGGTTATGGGGTGCTCCTTTAAAGCTTATTAGTGCTTTCCCTCCTCCGATGGAATATGCCGAATCTCCAGAAGGTGTTGGTAGAAATTCATATCAGATGGTAGAAAGCAGTAATATTCTGGTTAGTGAAGAACAAAGAAAACTACAATCAAAGATGCATGTTGGTCCTCAAGGTTTATCTGTGTTTCATGATTATCAGGATGCATTGAGTTATGCAAAATTAGTTGATAAACCATTATTTATTGATTTTACTGGTAAAGCCTGTGTTAATTGCAGGCAAATGGAAATTAACGTTTGGTCGGATCCTGATGTAAACTCATTAATGAGAAATGATTTTGTTATTGTTGCATTATATGTTGATTTCAAAAAGGACCTGCCAGAAGAAGAACAGTATATTTCTGAAACATCAGGAAAAAGAATTAAAACTATTGGAAATAAATGGAGTGATTTCCAGATTTCTAGATATAAGATAAATAGTCAACCCTATTATGTTATTATCGATCATGATGAAGATAATTTAGTTGATCCTAAATCATTTGATTTAGATACAAAATCATATAAAGAGTGGCTTGAGGAGGCATTGTTGAACTTCCAAAATAAATAAATATATGAAAGGGCAGAATAGTAAAAGATTCTGCTCTTCTTTTTCTACAAAGAATTATAAAAACTCCATAATAGTTTACGATACTGGTCTTTTTGAAATTCAAATCAAACTTAAAAGTGAGATTTCAGAGACAGGTTTTTTGTAAACAGAAATTAGATTAAAATTTTAAAAATGAAGAAAGCAATAAAACTGTTGTTTGTATGTGTTTTACTGTTCCAGATTAGTGGAATCAATGCACAAAATAAAACTACTATTCCGTTGGATTCAAGAGTTAGATATGGCAAACTTTCTAATGGAATGACATATTATATCATGCATAATGAAGAACCTAAGGAAAGAGCCAGCTTGTATTTTGTACAGAATGTTGGGGCTATTCTTGAAGAAGATTCTCAAAACGGATTGGCTCACTTTTTAGAGCATATGGCATTTAATGGATTAGAGCATTATCCGGGTAAATCAATGCTTAACTATTTAGAAGCTAACGGAATTAAATTTGGTCAGGATATTAATGCATATACTGCACAGGACCAAACGGTTTATAATTTAAGTAATATTCCTTCTACCAGAGAAGCTTTATTGGATTCGGCTTTATTAGTATTACATGATTGGTCTGGTAGTTTGCTTTTAGAGCCTGAAGAAATAGATGCAGAAAGAGGTGTTATTCGTGAAGAATGGAGAACAAGAAGAAATTCACGTTTTCGTTTGATGTCACAAACACGTCCTTACATGTTTAATTTTTCTAAATATGCAGAAAGAGATGTTATCGGATCATTGGATGTGATTAATAATTTTAAATATCAGGAATTAAGAGATTATTATCATAAGTGGTACCGTCCTGGATTACAGGCTGTAGTTGTTGTAGGAGATGTTGATGCTGAAAAAGTTGAGCAAAAAGTAAAGGAATTATTCTCATCTATTCCTGCCAAGGAAAATCCAGCAGAACGTGTTTATTATACCGTTGAGGATTCTAAAGAATTAGGTTATGTGGTAGCTAAGGATAAAGAAGCTCAGGGTGTTGGTATTAATTGGATTTTCAGACATGATGCAGCTAAAGTTAAGAATGAGGCCTATATGCGTAAGGATATGGCTGGAGACATGTTAAGTTCTATGTTAAATAACAGACTAAGTGAATTAACTCGCAAACCTGAATGTCCGGCCTTAGGTATGGGTATTGGTTTCTTCTCACTGGCACGTACTAAAGATGCTTCTTATATGGCTGTTAGTCCAAAAGAAAATAAAGAAAAAGAAGCTTTTGCCTTATTAATTACAGAGGTGGAAAGAGCCAGAAGATTCGGATTTAATGAGTCGGAATTGGACCGTGTAAAAACTTCGTTTCTTCGTAGATATGAATCGTATGAAAAAGAATATGAAAAAGTAGATAATGAAACATGGGCAGAACAATTAGCCGATAATTTTCTAAATGCTAGTCCTTTCCCTTCTCTTGAGTGGGAGATGAATTTTGCTAAAAAAACAATTCCATCTATTACTTTAGAAGAAGTGTATGCATTGTTAGACGAATTTAGTAATGTAAATAACAGTGTAATAACAATAACAGGTCCTGATAAAGAGGATGTTCAATATCCAACAAAAGAAGAATTACTTGCAGAAATTAAAACTGTAAAAGAATCTGAGCTTACAGCATACGAAGATGAGGCGAGTGATAGCCCATTGGTTACTGATGAATTAGAAGATAAAAAGATTGTTTCAGAATCTGTAGTTTCAGGAACTGATGCTAAAATGTATACTCTTGAAAATGGTGCAAGAGTAGTTGTTTATCCAACTGAACTAAGTAAAGATGAAATCTTATTCAGTGCTTATAGTTTTGGTGGAACATCTCTATTAAAGCAAGATCAGTTAGAGTCTGGAAATCTTGCCACAACTATTGCAGGAATGTCTGGTTTAGGTGATTTTAATGCAACTCAATTGAAGAAAAAATTAACTGGCAAATTAGCTAGTGTTTCGCCTTCGATAGGTTCATTGACTGAAGGTTTTAGTGGTTCCGCTTCTCCTCAGGATTTTGAAACTATGTTACAATTATTATATTTAAAGTTTACACATCCTCGTTTCGAAGAAGAAACCTTCCAAACGATTAAAGGCTCTTTGACAAATCAGTTGTCGTTTATTGCTGCTGATAATAGTAAGGCCTTTAAAGATACTATTGGAATGGTTGAAAGTAATTATAGTCCACGAAATTTACTTTTCAATAAAGATTTTGTAGATCATGTAGACTTTGAAAAAGCGAAAGCAATTTATCTGGATCGTTTTCAGGATGCAGATGATTTCACTTTCATATTTGTGGGTAATATTGATGTAGAAAAAGACCTTCCATTAATTGCTAAATACATTGGAAACATTAAATCTACAGATAGAAAGGAAAACTGGGTAAATCATAACATAAGACCGGCAAAAGGTTATACAAAGAGAACTGTTGAGAGAGAAATGGAATTCCCGAAAGCCACTGTATATTATTCATTGATTAATGATGTTGATTATAGTCTTAAAACCAGAACTTATGTTAGAGTGATTGCAGAATTACTTAATAAAAGGTATTTAGAGACTATCAGAGAGGAAGAAGGTGGAAGTTATGGTGTGTCTGTTCAACCATCAATTAGTAAGCGTACTTATGAGCATGCTTCAATTACAATGTATTTCGATTGTGATCCAGAGAAGATGGATAAATTAATAGGAATCATGAAAGCAGAGATTGATAATTTAGTGAAGAATGGAGTGAAGGTTGATGATCTTGAAGAAATTAAGAAAAGTTACCTTAAGAGCAGAGAAGAGTCAGAAAATGAAAATAGTTTCTGGTTAAGTGTAATTCAAGGATCTTTAATTAATGATGAACCAATTACAAATACTGAAGGCTTTAATAAAATCGTTAATGATTTAAGTGCTAAAAGTGTTCAAAAATACGCTAAAAAGTTTTTTAAAGGATATGATAGCGTTGAGGTTGTAATGGTTCCTGAAACGAAATAATAAAGAATAAATACTATAGTGCAATGGCGAAGTATCCTGGTGAATCAGAATACTTCGCCATTTTTTTTAAAAATATTTTAGCCTCGTATTAAACCTTTTTGTGTATTCTCTATCAAAGAGAGAAATAATTAATTAAAACGAATTAAAATTTTAAAACTTATACACATGAAAAGGATTTTATTTTTTCTACCAATTGTTTTTGTAACATTTATGATCTCTTGTAATAAAGATGATTCAACTGCAGAAGGTTCTGTGACAGATGAGGATGTAGCTGATATGGTAGCAGTTGCTCTTGCTGATGAAAGTGGTTCTGGTTTAAGTACTGTTGTTTACGAAACGGTCGAATCAACAGATGAGGTAATTAATGCAGCAGAAAGTACAACTACAGAAAGTTTAAAAAGCTCATCGGTATGTGGCTATTCAAATGCAGTTAGTTTTAGTGCTTCTAACTCAGATTATAGCACAATTGCATTTGAGTATAGTTATGAATATGCATACAGTTTAAGTTGTAATCAGTACAATATTCCTGAACAAATGCAGGTAGAGTTTTCATATAATGGACAATGTGATGCTCCAAGAATGGAATCAGCAAATAATGGGAGTGGTTACATGTATTTATCAGGATTAGAATTATCAGAAACTAATTATGAAATTGAAGGTTCATTTTCTCAAAACGGATCATTTGCATCTAAAGTCCGTAATAAAAATACAGGTAGCAATAAGCTGCAGTTTACTATAGAAAACATGTATGTAAATAAAACAGAGTATACCATTCAAAGTGGTACTGCATCTGTTGAAATATCTGGTACTTTATCTTCTGTGGGATCATTTACTGTTAGCTGTTCACTTACATTTAATGGAGATGGAACGGCAACACTTGTTACAAAGAATAACAGTTTCTTGATAGATTTATCGACAGGTGATTATAGTCAGATCTAAGTAAAAATATTTAGCGTTAATCCTTAAAGCTGTTACATCTTAGTAACAGCTTTTTTTGTTTATTAACTTGTTTTATTTGGGTTATGTTATCTTAAGTCTATTTTTTATTCATTATAATCCTTTAAACATTAGGTTTGATTTTATTATTTATCTTTATTGAATGTTTAAACCCAATTGGAGATTATTCTCCTAAATCAAAAACACTCAAATGAAGAAGATAATTTTAAGTGCCATCGTGGCAATTTTAATTCTGGCCTCATGTCAGGAACAAAAACCGAGTTTTACCCTAACCGGAACACTAAAAAATGCTGGAGAGAAAGTACTTGTTGTTAATGTACTTGATGGAAAAAGTTTTGACGCAATTGATACATTAGTTATTACTGATGGCATTATCAATTACACAACATCATTAGAATCACCATTGTTAATGGTTATTGGTGAAGATAAATCAAGAAACTCAGTAAGCTTTTTTGCTGAAAATACAGCATACACTATTAATGGATCTGCAGATAGTTTAAGTGTAGCTACGATAACAGGAGGTACATCATATGATCTATATAAAGGTATAGCTGATTCTGAAAAACACATTGCAGAAGTAAGTATGGAGTTGCGTCCTAAATTTGCAGAGGCCAATAATGCCGGAGATACAGCAAAAGCTAATGCTATTTATGAAGAATACATGGCAGAAGCAAAAAAGGTTGATGATTTAAAATCAGAAGTTGTTAAGGCTAATCCAGCTTCTCCAGTGTCAGCTTTCTTAGTTTATAATTTATATCGCCACAATACGCTTGAGGAGATGAAAGAAGGTTTATCTAAGTTAGATTCATCTTTAGTTTCAAATACTTATTATAAGGCTTTAACAGATAGAATTACTGTATTGGAAAGCGTGGCTGTAGGTAAGCAAGCACCGGATTTTACGCAAAATGATTCTACCGGAACTCCTGTTTCATTATCATCATTTAAAGGAAAATATTTATTGGTAGATTTCTGGGCAAGCTGGTGTGGCCCTTGTCGTGCTGAAAATCCTAATGTGGTAAAACTATATGCTGATTATAAAGATAAAGGATTTGATATTTTAGGAGTTTCATTAGACCAACAAAAAGCGCCATGGTTAAAAGCTATTGAAGATGATAAACTAAGATGGAACCATGTTTCAGACCTTAAAGGTTGGGGTAATGAAGTGGCAAAACTATATGGAGTTTCAAGTATCCCTCATACTATTTTACTGGATAAAGAAGGTAAAATAATTGCAAAAAATCTAAGAGGCGAGGAGTTAAGAGCTAAAATTGCTGAGTTATTAGATTAACGTTATTAAACCTGTCAGGTTTAATAAGCATCGTGTAAAAAAACCTGACAGGTTTAATTGCAGTATTTTATTTAAACCTGTCAGGTTTTTTTATTTTATCGCCAAAGCAGACTCTTTAGCCAGGTTATGACAAAAGCTTTGTTCTTTATGGCCAATATGACCTTTAATCCATTTGAATTCAATTATTTTTCCTTCGCATAATTGGTCTGTTTCCTGCCAAAGCTTAGCAAACTTTACCTTTTTACCATGAGCCGTTTGCCAATCATTAAGCTTCCAAAAATGAATCCACTGAACCAATCCCCTGATAACATATCGGCTATCAGTAAAAACTTGTATATTATCAACGTATTTAAGGCGATGCAAACCTTTATTAATAGCCAATAATTCGGTTAAATTGCTACTTCCTTTTTTAAAGGAATAACTAAATGTTTTTTGGTTTCCTTTTAAATCCTCTATAATTCCCCCAATTCCTGAATTGCCTGTAGGACTATGAAACGATCCGTCTATATATAGCTTATAAAATCCTTGTGATTCTGTTCCTTTCGTACTGATTCTTAAATTGTTTGTTCTATCTACCTGAATATAGTTATTATAGGAGTTATCATTTAAAAAAGGAAAGTCGTCTATAAAGGCGCAGTTAATAGTCTGACCAATTTTTAAATCTCCTTTCAAAGCAGAAGTGATTACTTTAGCTAACTGAAATTCATGTTTTTTTATAATGTCAGATAAGTTATTTTGTTGTTTTAGAGTAATAGACTTATTATCAAAATAGAATTCAAGTTGATTTATTTCAGAATTGTTTGAGACGTTGCATATAGTGTATGTTTTATCAAATGAAACTATTTCTATTTTAATCTTATGAGTTCTCACTTTATTAACGATTATTACAGCTTATCAAAAGAGTTATCAAGCATATAAAAATAATCAAACTTTATTTATGTTTCTGTTTATTTCCTTTTTCCTTAGATTTGTAAATATTAAATCAATTTGACTAAAATAAACATCATGTATAAAAGAGTACTTCTTAAACTTAGCGGTGAATCCTTAATGGGAGATCAAAATTATGGTATTGATAATGATCGACTGGAAGAATATGCAAAGCAGATTAAAGAAATCGTTGAACTTGGGGTTCAGGTTGGAATTGTAATTGGCGGAGGAAATATTTTTCGTGGATTAAGTGGTGCTGCAAAAGGTTTTGATCGTTATCAGGGAGATCAAATGGGAATGCTTGCAACAGTAATCAATAGTTTAGCTCTTAAATCGTCATTAAATAATAATGGAGTTAAAGCACGTGTTTTAACAGCTATCAGAATGGAGCCTGTAGGTGAGTTTTACTCACAGCCAAGAGCGATTGAATGTCTTGAAAATGGTGAAGTAGTTATTTTATCTGCCGGAACCGGGAATCCATATTTTACAACAGATACAGGTTCATCTTTAAGAGGTATTGAAATTAAAGCTGATGTAATGCTTAAAGGAACAAGAGTGGATGGTATTTATACTGCAGATCCGGAAAAAGATCCTACAGCTACTAAATTCGATGAAATTACTTATGATGAGATTTATAATCGAGGATTAAAAGTGATGGATTTAACAGCAACAACCATGTGTAAAGAAAATGATTTACCAATAGTTGTTTTTGATATGGATACTCCTGGTAATTTAATAAGAGTAATAAAAGGAGAGAAGATTGGTACTTTAGTTAAGAACTAATTTTATAGATCATATAAAATAAGAAAAGCCGTTAAAGAACCTCTCTTTAACGGCTTTTGTATATTGCGATTAATTACTAAAAACTTTCTTCGTCCATTCCGCCACCTTCACCATTACTACCTTTACGTTTTTGTACAAAGTTATTTAAGCGGTAACTCAATGTAAAAGACACAAATGGTGCTTTAGTTTTCCATTTGCTGTAATTATAAAAATCATCATCTTGCGTTATAGAAACTCTTTCTGCTGTACCAAAAATATCCCTTACCTGCATTGTTGCCGACATTTTTCTATCTAAGAAGTCCATTCTTACCGCGCCATTGAATGTATAATATCCTTCAGTTTCACCTTGTGATGTTACTGTAGGACTGTTATAATCTCCATTGAACTGAAGCTGTATCTTTTTAATGACCTTAAATGTGTTGTTAACTCTTGAGCTCCAGTTGAATGAATGATTATCAAAAGATTCATCATTATAAGAACCTTCAACTCTATAGTTGTATAAGTTACCCATTAAATTCATTTCCCACCATTTAAACAATGGAACATTATAATTAGCGTCTATACCAATTGAATAATCAGTACCAACGTTTGCAAAAGAAGTCAGTAACACATCTTCATCATAAACACTTTTAATTCGTTCAACCTTGTTATGAGTAGATCTGTAATAGGCCTCAAGTGATAATTGAGATTTATTCCACTTTTTAAGATAACCAAATTCCAGGGCATCAATATATTCAGGTTCAATATTAGGATCACCCTTACGAACGTTATACATATCCTCCCAGGTTAAAAACGGCTCTAAGAAAAAACCTCTTGGTCTGTCTATTCTGCGGGAATAGCTTCCCATTAACTGGTTTTCATTAGGCATCTGATATGATAAATGCAGTGTAGGGAAATAGTCAAAACGATCAATAGTATATTCTTCACCGCTTTTATTGGTAATTACCCTGTCGGTATATTCACCTCTAAGTCCTATTTGATAGCCTAGTTTACCATATTCACCATTATAAGTTGTATATAAGGCATAGATATTACGATCGTAATTAGTAGAATTATTGTAATCAGGCTGTAATTCAAAGCCTGTAATATCCGTATTCCAGTACGAAAGGGTTGTTATATCATCACTGTTATTGTTTCGTCCCTGAAAACCAGCTTCAAATCTATTATTTTCTCCAATAGGCTTGGTGTAATCAATTCTAAGTTCCCATCTTTTAGAAGGACCATCTTCAGTAGTTGATGTTCCTGAAGTTACATTGGTGCTGTTGCTCTCATATAACCATGTTTTACTATCTTCCTCACTATCACGATATCTATAGTTTAATTGAGCAGATAATTCGTGTCCTTTTTGAGCAAACTTCTTTTGATAATTACCAGTTATGGAATAATATCCTCCACCTCTTCCTGATTCACTTTTATTGATTTCCTCGATCTCGGTAGATGCAGGATCAGTAGTAGTAATGTATTTTTGGTTTGATTCATTATTCATATCAAACATACCAGTTCTGAATCCAATAGAAAAGAAATCATTATCTGTAATGTCCCAGTCTAAACCAGTACGAAGAGATCCTCCGTTAAACTCTCTGTCACTTTCTCCCCAGGATTTTTTAATACTTGTAACACCATTGGATGTTGTTTGGCGTTCGCCATATGATTCTCCGGGAAATGGACGGTTGTTATAATCTCCGCCAACATAAAAATTCACACTTTTCTTACGCCAGTTTAAAAGGAAATCACCTCCGTATTGGCTAAAAGTGCCGGCTTTAAGATTAATTAATCCCTGAACTCCTTGTAATCGATTCTTTTTACTAATAATATTGATAATACCTCCAGTTCCATCAGGTTGATATTTTGCTGATGGATTTGTAATTATTTCAATGTTTTCAATAGTTGATGCCGGAATCTGACGTAATGCATCCGATGGATCTAGTACGGTTGGTTTGCCATCAATAAGTACTGTAAAACCAGTGGATCCCCTTAGTGAAACATTACCCTCAATATCAACTCGTATGGAAGGAACATTTTCCAAAACCTCAACAGCAGATAACGATGCAGATGTCATCTGTTTACCTACACTAACAACTTTTTTGTCAATTTTATATTCAACAGATTGCCTTTCAGCTACTACTTCAACTTCGTCGAGGTTTTGAGAGCTTGAACCCATTATGATCTCTCCTAAATCCAAAGTGGTTCGGGTTTTGTCAATAATAACATTATCATATTTTTTATCATCATAACCTAAAAAGGAAATAACAATATAAAATTCACCCGGATCAAGACCTTTGATTTTAAATTCGCCATTTTCATCGCTTATTGTGCCTGTTACAACAGAATTATCTTCTTTTTTATAAACAGCAACAGTAGCGTATTCAACTGGCTTTTTTGTTTTTTTATCGGAAACCTTACCCTTGACTATTTTTTCTTCCCCCGGATTTTCAGGGTCAGCAGCATGTAAGAATGAGAGAGCCATAAATACTCCCAATAGAATAAATGTAATTTTCAGCTTCATTATTTTTAGTTCTTTTCTACTCAATCAGACGATAACAAATTTTTATTCCTTCGAAAAAAAATGTTGAAATCAATTTTATTTATAAACTATAATCGACCAAGTAAAGTTTACAAGAATTACATTGAAAAGCTGTTAATGATTTGTTAAAGGGGAAAACTAATGGTTTATTAGGAAAAACGGAGAAGATTTTATTAAAAAAGCCACAACTTATCAATGAAATAATAAGTGTGGCTCTTTATTTTTTGAAGGAGATATGTTTTAATGAGCTTCATGCCAGTTTGTACCAACACCCATATCTACAGATAAAGGAACTGATAACTTACAGGCATTTTCCATTCCTTGTTTTACAATATTTTTTACTTGATCCAATTCACTTTTCTCAACATCAAAGTTCAATTCATCATGTACCTGAAGAATCATTTTTGATTTTAATTGTTTTTTATCCAGCTCTTTCTGAATATTAACCATTGCCATTTTAATGATGTCAGCTGCAGTTCCCTGAATAGGTGCATTGATGGCATTTCTTTCAGCCATTCCTCTGACTACACCGTTTCTGGAATTAATATCCGGCAGATTTCTTTTTCTTCCAAATACAGTTTGGACATAACCTTTATCGCGAGCAACCTCAATACTTTTATCCATATAAGCTTTTACTTGCGGAAAGTTTTCAAAATAACCATCAATTAGCTCTTTTGCCTCACTTCTGGATATGGTTAACCTTTCAGCTAAACCAAAGGCTGAAATGCCGTAAATAATACCAAAATTTGCGGTTTTTGCTTTGCGTCTCATGTCAGAGGTAACTTCTTCCAATGGAATTTTGTAAATCTTAGCAGCTGTGGCAGCATGAATATCTTCACCATTATTAAAAGCATGCAATAAATGTTCATCCTGACTTAAATGAGCCATTAAGCGCAATTCAACCTGAGAGTAATCTGCTGATAAAAATACGTGGTTTGTATCACTGGTGATAAAGGCTTTCCTGATCTCTCTTCCCTCTTCATCTCTGATTGGAATATTTTGAAGGTTAGGATTAGTACTGCTTAAACGTCCTGTTACAACCATAGCCTGGTTATAGGTGGTATGTATTTTTCCTGTTTTTTCATTTACTAAAGCAGGAAGGGCTTCAACGTATGTGCTTAATAATTTCTTTAATCCTCGATATTCTAAAATCTTGTCAACGATTTCGTGTTTGCCTTTAAGTTTATTCAGTGTTTCCTCGTTTGTACTATATTGACCCGACTTGGTTTTTTTTGCCTTGGAATCAATTTTTAAATGCTCAAATAGAACTTCACCCACCTGTTTTGGACTACCAATATTAAAATCCATTCCGGCAACCTCGACAATTTCTTTTTCAAGAATGGCAATACGTTCTTTTAGTTTGACAGCGAATGCATTTAATTCCTCCACATCCAGTTTTACCCCAGTGTTTTCCATTTCTGCTAAAACTAAAAGTAGAGGCATTTCTGTTTGATAGAATAGTTCTTCTAAACCTGATTCTTTTAATTTGGGTTCGAGAAAGTATTTTAACTGCAGTGTAATATCAGCATCCTCTGCAGCATATTCTTTGGCTTTTTCTATTTCTACCTGTCTGAATGAAAGTTGGTTTTTTCCTTTTTTTCCAATTAGTTCTTCAATTTTAACAGGTGAGTAGCCCAGATATGTCTCAGCCATAAAGTCCATACTACTTTTTAGGCCTGGCAGCGCCAGATGGTGAGCTACCATGGTATCAAAAATATTTCCTTTTACCTCAATTCCATATTTCTTTAGTACAAGGATATCGTATTTCAGGTTTTGACCAATTTTAAGGATTTTTTCATCCTGTAAAACCAATTTAAACTTGTTAATGATTTCTTGTGCTTTATCTTTTTCTTCTGGAACGGGCACGTAATACGATTCATGTTCCTTCCACGAAAATGAGATTCCAACTAATTCGGCAGATATGGCATCCAGGCCAGTAGTTTCAGTATCAAAACAATATTCTTTCTGAACACTTAATTCAGCAGCTAAAGAGGCATAGGCCTGTTCGTTATCAACCAAATAATACGAGTGTTCGATATCATTAATGGTTTTAAAATTAGTTGTAAACTCAGGAGTTTCTTCCACTTGGGGCTGACCAAATAAATCTCCCTGAGTCGCAGCGGCTACAGGTTGAACAGGAGCTCCAAAACGTGGCATCATGCTTTTAAATTCCAGCTCTTCCAACAAAGGAAATAATTTGTCTTTGTTTGGTTCGCAAACCTTTAAGTCTTCTTCATTAAATTCTATTGGAACTTCTCTGCTTATGGTTGCGAGTGTATAAGATAATTCGACTTGTTCTTTAAAGTTAATCAGATTTTCTTTTCGTTTCCCTTTAAACTCTTCAATCCTATCATAAATACCGTTTACACTTTTGTATTCACTGATAATGTCTTTAGCTCCTTTTTCACCAATCCCGGGGCAACCAGGAATATTATCAGATGCGTCACCCATTAATGCCAGAATATCAATAACCTGTTTAGGTTCCTCAATTCCAAATTTCTCCTGAACTTCAGGTATACCCATTATATCATTACCACCACCTTTAGTACGGGGCTTATACATTTTTACATTCTCAGAAACCAGCTGCGCATAATCTTTATCAGGAGTCATCATAAACACTTCAAAGCCGGCTTCCTCTGCTTTTAATGAAATAGTTCCAACAACGTCGTCCGCTTCAAATCCCATGACTTCTAGTATAGGAATATTAAGCGCCTCTAATAGTTGTTTTATATATGGAACTGCTAATTTGATGTCTTCAGGAGTTGCCTCACGTTGTGCCTTATAAGGTTCATACATCTCATGGCGAAATGTAGGACCAGCAGGATCAAATGCAACAGCAAGGTGAGTAGGATTTTCTTTTTGTAATACTTCTAATAGTGAGTTTGTAAAACCATAAATAGCTGAAGTATTTAGCTTTTTAGAGTTTATTCTTGGTGCTCTGATAAATGCATAGTAAGCACGATATATTAAGGCGTAGGCGTCTAATAGAAAAAGTGTTTTTTTTTCGGACATGTTTATCTGATTTTTAGATTTGAAAAGAGATGATCCTAATTTATTGGATTCTAATATTCTTACCTAATTTGATAATAGATTTTATTAATTATTTTTTTCTTTCTGTGGTATAATGAACTAACTCAATTAATGCAGTTTTTGTTTCTGAGTCGTCAAACTTTTCCAGAACCTCAAGAGCTTTATCACGATATTGAATCATCTGATCAAATGTATATTCAATACCTCCGTTGTTACGAACAAATTCAATGACTTCAGCAACCTTTTTGTCATTCTTGTGATGTTTTCTAATAGTTGATATGATACGTTTCTTATCTTTTGGATTGCAGGTGTTTAAAACATAAATCAAAGGAAGAGTCATTTTCTTTTCTCTGATGTCATTTCCTGTAGGCTTTCCTATTAAATCCGTTTTTTCATAATCAAATAGATCATCTTTTATCTGAAAAGCGATACCTAAGTATATTCCAAATTGCTTTAACAGGTCTATTTTTTCCTGATCAGCCTTTACAGAAAGAGCTCCTGCTGAAGTACATGCAGCAATTAGTGTGGCAGTTTTTTTTGTGATTACCTCGTAGTAAACTTCTTCAGTTATATCAAGCTTACGACTTTTTTCAATTTGAAGTAACTCGCCTTCAGCCATTGATGTAACAGCTTCTGAAACTGTTTTTAATACTCCAATTTGATCATGCTCAAGAGCTAAAGATAAGCCTCTGGATAGAAAATAATCACCTACCAATACTGCGATTTTTGATTTCCATAAGGCATTAACTGAGAAAAATCCTCTTCTTTGATAGGTTTCGTCAACAACATCATCATGAATTAATGTTGCTGTATGAAGCAGTTCAATTAAAGTTGCCGCAACAAATGAAGAATTACTTATTTCACCAGTAAGTTTTGCACTTAAAAAGACCAGCATTGGTCTCATTTGTTTACCTTTTCTGCGTAAAATATAATTCGTAATTATCCCCAATAAAGGAATCTTTGACTTTAATTGTTCCTTAAAAAAAGGTTCAAATTGAGACATTTCTTCTTTTATGGGTTTTTTTATTGTATTTGTTACGGACATGCGAGGTTTTAAAATGATATAATAATATTAATGCCCAAATTTAGTAATTAAGACCTATTATCTGTTATTTTTTTTAATGCGATTGCCTTTTATTACATATTGATTACATCTAAATATATAAATAATGTTAATATGTTTTCACTTTCTCACAACATATTTATATATTTGCATTTGTGATAATAAAACAATTACCCCCCAGGATGTTTTACTATGAAAGAATTTGTTACAAAAATGAAAATTAAAGATTTAGACGCAGAGCAACTGGAACGTGCTGCCAGTATGCTTAAGGCTATCGCACACCCGATGAGGATTGCTATTCTTAGTCATCTGGAAGAGGGTAAGAGACTAACTGTTACTGAAATTCATCAGTTATTAGATATTGAACAGTCTACTACTTCACATCATTTAGGTATTTTAAAGGATAAAGGGGTTTTAAACTCACAGCGCGAAGGAAAAAATACTTATTATTCTTTAAAGCATAATAGCTTACAGAATATTGTTGATTGCGTAAGTAAATGTACAGTTAAATTGTAATTTGTTCAGAAGATATTTATTAAACCTTAAACTTTTACTCAATAGTAATTGTTTGAGGTTTTGTTTTTTATAAGCTGTGATATATTATTGCATGCTTAATTTTTTTTGCTCATTTTATTATGAATAAAATTAGATTAACAAAAGAGTTCCGGTTTGAGATGGCTCATGCCTTATGGAATTATGATGGTTTGTGTAAGCATTTTCATGGACATTCGTATATTTTGAGGGTTACAGTAATAGGGACTCCTAATGATGATTCACAAAGTCCAAAGTATGGTATGGTGATGGACTTTGGTCAGTTAAAAGCTATTGTAAATGAAGAAGTTGTTGATCGATTAGATCACTGTGTTGTAATATACAAGGATGCCGATCATCAGGAATTTACAAGTATACCACAAATGGGTGAGCGAGTAGTGCTTACTGATTATCAACCTACATGTGAAAACATGATTGTTGAAATGGCTCAACGTATTTCTTCCCGATTACCTAATGAAGTAAAATTACATAGTTTAAGATTAAATGAAACAGCGAATTCTTTTGCAGAATGGTATGCTGAGGATAATCAATAGTAGTTTTTATTGATATTATAATAAAAGTAAAAGCCGGAAAACGGTGGGATGTTTTCCGGCTTTTTTAGGTTGTGTGAGTGATTTAATTCTTTAATATAACATTATTCTTTTGTTTTTGCTACTTTTCCGTAAACAACTAAGGATATGGCAGATATTAATGCTATAGCTCCAAAATAGTACCAAATATAATGAGCGTTAGCACTTGCTGCTTGCCATTCTGCAGTTCTACCCCCAAATTTTATAGGGTCCGGACAATATTTATCTAACAATACTCCTGACATAAGGAATCCAAATATACTAGATAAAAATGAATGTAGATGGCTGAATCCTAAATATAAACCTTCTTCACCTTTGGGTGCCTGAAATGAAAAATACTCCAAAAATCGTGGTGAAATAAATGATTCTGCTAACCCTTGAAATGCAATACCTACAATCATCATAAATGCGATAGGATGTAAACCTATTATATTCATTTCACCATGAAACATATTACCAGCAGCCATGCAAAATGCAGATACAGGCATTATAAACATACCTACAGTCATTGAATATAGGGCAGATCTTCTTTTCATAAATGAAGTTACTAATCCAACTGTTGTAAATACTATCAAAGGATTTACATTGGCATACCAACTAGGAGAGGCACTCTCGCCTGCCATACGCAATACATATTTTGGCATGGTTGCATAGAGTTGGTGCTGAACCATCCAGAAACCTGTAATGATTACAATCAAAACAACCAGTCTTACATTTGTCAGAACCTTTGTAAATGCAAACCAAATTTCCTTAAAAGATTTTCCTTCTCTTTGTTGAACTGATGGTTTAAAAAAGAAAAATACTGCAACTAAAGCTAAAACCGTCATTGCTGCAGAGAAGAAACTAATATTGATAAGGCCAACATTACCCATTGCATCACGTAGTGGTTTTACTACTGTTTTTCCTGAGAATGCCCCAATATTCACAATTGTGTAAAAAACAGAGAATCCTGTAGCTCTGTTTTCCGGACTTGTTTCTAAAGAAACAGTTCCTGTTATAACAGATTTTATAAAGCTTCCTCCAATAATAATCAGTGACATTACCGGTAAAATGGCATATTTAAAATTACTTTCTCTTAGTCCGCTGAATTTTGTTTCAAATCCATATTCTGCTAAGCCCGCATTCTGGATGAAAGTAGGAAGTAATCCTAAACCTAAATATCCTAGTGATAGAAATGAAAATGCTATAAGTAAAGATTTTTTAAATCCAATTTTATCTGCATAAGCTCCGGCAAAAGTTGGTAGAAAATATAATAAGCCTGAGAATACACCTGCAATAGATGCAGCTTCAATATCTGAAAATGCTAAGATTCTTGATAAATAAAGCGTTATTACAATAAAGACACCATAATAAGCAGCTCTTTCTAATAATTCGGCAAAGTTTGCTGTCCAAAATGCCGCTGAAAAAGTTTTAAGTCTTCCCACCATACAAAAACTAAATAAAATCCATAAATCCAGCGCATAGTTAATAATAGATTCTAAGCTACAAAAAGACAAATGTCATAAAATAAAGATTTTGTTATCCTATGATAATTAATCTTTAAGGTATTAGTAGTACCTCTAACGCTATTATTATTGTGAGATTGTGATTTTGGTTCTTTGTTTGGCCTTAAATGATTTTTGATGAATTTTAACTTGATTCATTAGGTCCTTATTTTATTTTTGTAATTAATATATATTCATTTACATGATTGAGTCAACAAGAGGAATTGTTCTTACCTATACAAAATATGCAGAGAGTAGTATAATATCTCATATATACACTGAAAAGTTTGGCCTTCAGTCATATATGATCAATCAGGTAAGATCAAAAAAAAATAAAGGAAAAACTGTATTCTTACAGCCATTAACTCTTCTTGATCTTGAAGTATACCATACAGATAAGAAAACAATTCACAGGATCAAAGATTTTCGTGTCAATTTGCCATTTGCACAAATACCATTTGAACCAGTAAGACAAAGTCTGGCTTTTTTTATTGCTGAAGTATTAAATAAGGCATTAAAACATGAAGACAGGTTAGCTTATGGAATGTTTGATTTTCTACATCATAGTATTAGTGTAATGGATGATTCAATAGAAGGGATACAGAATTATCATTTATTTCTCTTATTTAAACTTACCAAGTTACTGGGCTTTTATCCTCATTTTCAGGAAAAGTTAGAAAAACACTTTTTTGATTTAAGAACCGGATTGTTTCAGGTAATGGAGCCTTCTCATCCTGATTTTATGAACGTTTGGCAGGCTGATTTGTTATATCAGTTAAAAGAAGTAGATGTAGAATATTTGGCCAATATTCATCTTACAGGAACACAAAGGGCTGAGTTTATGGAAAAATTGTTGGACTATTATCATTTACATTTATCCGGATTTTCAAACATCAAGTCATTCAGGGTTTTAAAAGAACTATTTAAGTAAAATATCAAATATAAAAGACTTAAGACTGAAGAAGAAAAAGGTTTAAAAAAATCTAATTCGATCATTTTAATATTCAACAATAAAAAAAACTTTGTAAATTGGTTATGCATATCATTTTGAAAATAGAATGTTATTGTTGTGCGAAAGCTGTAATGAGTTTGTTGAATATTTTATGCCAAACTTATTATGCCAGAACTAAAAGATTATGATTATAAAAAATATAGATAAATTTTCCTCTCCAAGAGAAATTGCTGAGTTTGCAAGAGAATCGGACATGTTAAATATGGCTGAAAATTATTCAATGCAAAGTTGTCATCCGGATTTAACGGATCTGTTACATAAATATGTTCAGCCTTATGCAAATCAATCTTCTTCAAAGTTTGGATTGTTAGAATTAAGAGAGGCCATCTCTAAAAAAACTAAAAAGTTTTATGATTATGGTTATGATGCTAAAGAGGAGATAACTATTACTCATGGAATTAAGCCCTGCATTTTTGCTATTATGTTAGCAATGCTTAAGGAAGGTGATGAAGTTATTATTTTTGAACCTGCTCATAAAAGTTATGATGCGGCTATTAATATTACGGGTGCAAGGGTTGTATATGTAGAGTTAAAAGGACCCGAATTTAAGTTTGATTGGGAAGATGTGCAGAAAGTTGTTAATCCTAAAACCAGAATGATGATTATTAATAATCCTCATTTTCCAACAGGATCAACTTTATCTGAATTAGATGTGTTACGATTACAAAAAATCATCAATGGTACAAATATTCTGATTTTAAGTGATGAATCATTTGAACACATTGTTTATGATAAAGAGATGCATCAAAGTGTTACTCTATATCCAAAATTAAGAGAACGTAGCATTATTGTTTCATCTTTTAATGAAGTATATAGTGTAAATAATTGGCATATTGCATATTGTATGGCTTCAGCTAAAATTATGAAATCCATAAGGAAGGTTGTTTCTCTTTTAGCTGAAGGAGTTGGTTTACCATACCAGATGGCTTTGGTAGACTATCTTGAAATGAAAAATGATTTTAAAAATCTGTCAGACTTTTATCAAGCCAAAAGAGATATTTTGTTGGATGGATTGGACGAATCCGGTATTTCATTTGTGCCCTCTAAATCTTCATATTACCAATTGATTTCAAGAAATGATAAATCAGATGAGACAGATGTTGATTTTGCACATTATCTGATGCGGGAATATGGTATTGCCGGAGTTCCATTGAGTTATTATTATCATCAGAAGACCAGATCAAAATATCTGCGATTAAACTTTTCATTATCAGATGAGGAGCTGATTAAAGCAAATCAATTATTAAAGCATACTAGATAACTAAACTAGTATATCCAATATATTTAAATTAGTTGCGCACAGAAATAAACTTATATAATAGGTATTTCTGTGCGTATTAAATTGTTGCACTAAATATTTTACTTATGATTAAAGATAATAATCTACCCAACCGTTGTCACAGCTATAGTCAATCATAATATGACTATCATCTTTAGGACGAACAATATCAGCTTTTCCATCACCATTAAAGTCTCCAATTAATGCGTTTTCTGCAACAGTTGCAGAATTACAAATTTTAGTCCAACTTGAAGTACCGCTATATGAAACATACCATCCAGCAGTTCCTTTTAACCAAACTAAATCGTCTTTTCCATCATTGTTTATATCGCCAACAAGACATTCAGAAGCAGAAGGTGAAGTAGTTGATCTTTCGACCCATCCATTATTACAGCTATAATCAATCATAATTACATTGCTTTCCTTTTTAGGTCTTAGTATATCAGCTTTTCCATCGCCATTGAAATCTCCAATTAATGCGTTTTCTGCAACAGTTGCAGAATTACAAATTTTAGTCCAACTTGAAGTACCGCTATATGAAACATACCATCCAGCAGTTCCTTTTAACCAAATTAAATCGTCATTTCCGTCGTTGTTTACATCGCCAACAAGACATTCAGAAGCAGAAGGTGAAGTAGTTGATCTTTCGACCCATCCATTATTACAGCTATAATCAATCATGATTACATTGCTTTCCTTTTTAGGTCTTAGTATATCAGCTTCTCCATCACCATTGAAATCTCCAATTAATGCGTTTTCTTTAATAGTTGCAGAATTACAAATTTTAGTCCAACTTGATGTACCACTATATGAGACATACCATCCATTAGTTCCTGTTAATAGTAATAAGTCGTCTTTTGAATCACCATTTATATCCCCACAGAGATAATTTTCCGCAGGAATTGAACTGCTTTTAAGGGTGTTGTTAGATTCTGAATCGTTAGTTGGTGATTCAAGATCATTGTTATCGCAAGAGTAACAACCTATGATCGTTAAGGTTAGAATTAAAAATTTATTTTTCATATTTAATTAATATAATTTTGCCTACTCTATTTATAAAGTTTTTCGGCATACACTTTTAAAATTAATCGTAAAATATTTTTCGGATATAATGTATTCAATATGAATATCTAGGGTTTGTTTGGTTATTTTTTAGTTACTGATTTGAATTATGTTTATGAGTTGGATGGTTACTTTATTATATTGAGTAACGGGTTTCTAAAATACATAATAATATTTGCACAAACAATTATTATGTTATAAAAAATAATTTAGTATGTATTTTTTAATATGATAATAATTGTTTTTTTGGGTAAGTTATTGATTGTATTAAATCTTATAAACAACAGAAATACAAGTTTATATAAAATATAAATAAATATGCTAAAATTTGAAGTATGAATAAATGTAAACTTTATTAATTTATAAAAATATATAATACATAAACTATAAATTATAGTATGATTTATATATTCAGTATTAATATAAGAATTATGTTTATAAATATAGGGAGCTATTACGATTTGAACATCAAAACGCTTTCAGCCATATGAGTAATCCAATTTTAATAATAAATTTTCACTAGCTCGTCCAATAGTGTCAAAGCTGTTAAAGTAATATAGTGGTTTTTCTTATCTAATCGTGTTTCGGATGGATGTTTAAAAAGTTTTACGCAACAACGATTTTATGGCGTATTGTTTATTATAACTGTAAGCTTTTTGATAGTATATTAATCAATTCCATGCAATTTTATTGTTCAATGTAATAATAGTTGTTGATTTATTTAATTGGATATCAATATATTAAATATAAAATTATAGGAACTATTACATTAGTCTATTCCTTTAAGTAGACTAATGTGGTAGTTTAATGATTTTCTTTCTTCAATTAACTTTTTAAAGCAAAATAGATTAGATTTAAAGCTTCATTATGCTATCATTAAAGGTTAATCTACTTTAGATTTGATATATCTATCATTCAATCAATCGAATAATTCAGGTAAACTATAGTGTCATTTAACTACATTCTTGTAAATTTTCGCTATATATTTAATTTTGATTTGGGCTGTTTATTATTTTTAAACAATATTCCAAACATTTTAGAGTTTGGTATTGGGATAGATTCTTATTAAAATCGTTATTAATACCAATTTTTTTAATGATTTCTTTTACAACTCTAGTTGTTGTTAACTTATATTTCAATTTTACTTTATAATCATTCTTGGTTAAATAATTATTTATTTCCTCAATTTCGGTTTGAGAAATATGTGATAGATTTAGATTTGTTGATATTGGTGAAAACTTATGATTCTGATGTAGTTGGTAGTTTAATGTGTTTCGAGTATTGTGAAATAACATGTTCTTTTTTAAATCCATATTATTTTTTTGAAAGAACTCTCTAACCCATTTTCTATCTTTTCGCCTTTCTTCAGGGAGATTTAGCATTTTCATCACAATATCAAAGTTCAGAAATGGTGTCCATGAAGGTATACCCATAACACTCGGAACTGTCATTAAATAACTTAATAACATTAACTTAATTCTCATAGTAATGATGGGATACAAACGTAAATCATCGAACATGTAATTATATTTTTCAATAAAATGTTCTTCAAATTCATAGTTGTATGAACCAACTTCTCCATAATTTAATCCATGAGTAAAGGCAATATGATATAGTTCTTTGGCGTTATGTATCTTTTTATATTTACTAGCTCCAGTAAATACACCTCCACAAATGCCACTAATCATACTTAAGGGTTCGTTGGGAAATTCTTTTAATATATTATTGTACATTTCTACATGAATCATTCCATGTAAATGAGTAGAATATGCAAATAGATCAAACCAGTCATCATAATAATTATAAGCGTTACCTAGTGATAATTGTTTCCAATTAAAATTAAGTTTTTGAGCAATCTTTTTCCCTAAGAGGACTTCAAAACTATCGTGTTGCTTGTTTGAAATTCCATAGGAGTATGAATAAACATTTTGGGGATTTTTAATGAAATAACTAATGATTCTCGAATCCAAGCCGCCAGAAATAGGGAGTATAATTTTTCCTTTGGAATAATTCTCACGGTATTGAATATATTCTTTTATTTCAGCCCATATATTTTCTTCTGAGTAATCCTTATAATTATCAATCTCTTTTACTGGATCAGGTAGGTCCGTAATTTGAATATTATTTTCAGTATAGGTTAATGAACTGGAAAAATATAAGAATTTTATTTGCTTAAAGGGTGTGGAACTAAAAGCTGAAAATCCATATTTAAGATATGTTTTTAATCCAGCAGTATCTAAATCACTATTTTTAGATAAACATGTAATTGGAAAAGTAGAGACAATTAATGCTTCTTTATTATAAAAAACAGGTAATGCTCCTAACCAATCATTTTGAATTTCAACAAAATTATCACCAACACTTATTAAAACATTATAATCTCTGGTATTATCAGAAGGAGGATATCCCATCGAATATTTCCCTGTATTTGTAATACATTCCTCAATATTACCATAGTAATACAGAGACAAGTGGCATATTTTCAATGAAATATCTAATATTTTAACATCCTTATTAAGTTGTGGAAGATATTGTACTTTTTGTTTTGATAATATAAAACCTATTATTTTTGAATTTTTCATTTTTAAAGGTGCAAGTTTGTTAGAACATTTTCTTTAAGTTTCGTACACTAAGCTTAAAACCAAATATTTTCAAGCCTATACTAAATATTCCTAAAACAATAAGTGAACGTAAAGAAATAATGAAAAACGCATTAATCCATTTGTTACTAATCCAAATATAATCTTGAAAATATGAACATATAAAGTAGGCAATAACAGCTGAAGGGATTATTCTTAGTGAATTTATATTGAAAACCTTTATTTTCATTTTTAATTGAATAAAAAACAAATATATCAATACAAAAAAGAGTTTTGCTATTGCAGTTGCTAAAGCTGCTCCTACTATTCCTAACAAAGGAATCAATATAAAATTAAACAAAACAACTAATACACCTAAAACAATGGTAGAATAGGTTGAATATTTGTAATATTTGGAAACGTTTATAATAAGTCCTCCTACACCTAAAAAACAAGTAAATAAGTTTGACAAAGAAATATAAAATACAACCCATTTTCCTTGTAAATAACTAGGCGGTAATAGATTGAGAAATGTATCTATATTACTCCAAATTAAAAGAAATATTACTGATCCCACTAAAATTTGAGAAATTGAGCTTTTTTCAAATAAATAAGATAGCTTTTTATAATCGTTATTTTTAATCGCTTCTGCTATTAAAGGCGTTGCAATTTTTCCCATTGAGCTTCGGGGAATGCGCACTAACGCTCCAAAGTAGTTTGTTATGGAATAAATACCAGTATCTTTTAGTCCAATAAAAGCATTAATCATAAACTTGTCAATATAAGTAGCCAAAATGTTGCTTAAGCCAGTTAGGATATAATATACTCCAACTGATATCATTTTCCTTAGGTAGGGCTGATATTTAACAAATGAAGGTATTTTATTACCTATATGTTTATTTTTTAAAAGATATGTAAATACTGCTATAACAGGGACTGCCATATTGATTATATAGGCAATTATAAAGAACTGAAATTGTATAATATTGTAAAAATATAATATGCATAATAATAGAATGTTGACTCTTAAAATAACCTCTTTATAAAGATTACCAATTACAGCATTTAATGTAGATGCACTAAAAGTATCTATAACTGTGTAGGCAAGAGTAAGAAACGTTAAAGGATATAATAAATATCCATATTGTTCTATAAGTATTGAGTCGTTGTTTTTTGAGAAGAAGAAATACTCTGGCCAAATAAAATAAAAAAATGAAAAAAGTGAAAAACCAATAATGGAAATAATACTAATTACAAAAAAGAAACTATGGTGCGCATTTGCTTTATTATTAAATGTAGGGAAAAAATAATTAATTATACCATTACTACCAATTGATGCAAATTGTGCACTAATTGCAGATACTGTAATTAAAATGTTTATTAAACCAATTTGCTCTTCCGAAAAAATAATTGGGAATAGAATAGCAACATTTATACCACCAAGGATTATACCCAAATAGGAATAAATACTTCCTTTTATTGTTTGCTTTAAGACAATTCCCATTTATTATAAGTTTAATTGTTTTTAAATTTAGACAAAGAAAGTAATTTTACCACTGATTTCATCTTATATATTACATTCAATGACACTTGCTCCAATTGCCATTTTTACTTATAACAGGTATTCTCACCTAAAGAAAACAATAGAAGCTTTACAAAGAAATTATTTAGCAAAAGAAAGTGAGGTCTTTATTTTCTCCGATGGAGCGAAGAGCGAAATTGATATGCCTGAAGTTCAGAAGGTAAGAGATTATATATCTTATGTTAATGGATTTAAAAACGTTAATATTGTACTGCAAAATAGTAATTTGGGATTAGCTCAATCTATAATTACCGGGGTGTCAGAGATAATTAATAGGTATGGTTCTATAATTGTTTTAGAAGATGATCTAGAGACCTCACCATTCTATTTGGATTATATGAATTCAGCATTACATAATTATTCTGCAGATAATATTTGGTCAATTGCAGGGTATTCGCCATCAATTCAAATTCCTGAATCTTATACTTATGAAACATTTCTAGCATTCAGAAATTGCAGTTGGGGTTGGGCAACATGGAAGCAAAATTGGAATGAAACAGATTGGAATGTAAAGGATTTTAATGAATTTTTTATTACTAAAGAGAATAGAAAAAGATTTGAAAAAGGAGGGAATGATTTATCGATTATGTTATTAAAGCAAATGAATAATCAGATCAATTCTTGGTCTATTCGCTTTAATTATGCTGGATATAAGCATAATTTGCCCACTGTTTATCCAACTAACTCATTTGTACGAAATATTGGAGTTGATGGATCAGGAACAAACATGAAGAAAAGTAAAAAATATCAAATCCATCTATCTAATCATAAGATAGATATGCAACAATTTTCACCGGATAACAATATTGATTTTGAAATTATCAGTCGTTTTAAATCTTTTTATAACACATCGATATACCGACAAACTATTAATTGGTTTAAAATGAAGCAGGCTATGTATAAAATAAAAGGAGGCTATCTATAGTAGAATAGCCTCTTCATTTAAGTTTTGTTTAGTTCACTATAAACTTAGTATTTCCGATAGTATTATTATTAATATCGCTAACTTTTATAATATAGGCTCCTGAATTTAATGAAGAAACATCAATGTCGTTTGAGTTTTTGACTGTGTTTGATAAAACAACAGAACCAGAGATATTAATAATACTATACATTAATTCTTCATCATCATAACCGTCAACAGATAATGTAATTTGATCATCAACAGGATTTGGATATACTTGTACGTTATAACTGCTTGATTTTAATTCTTTCTCACCTACAGCAGTGGAAACAATTGATTCTTCTGGGCAAGTAATTTTTGTAAATGTTAAGCTTCCTGAGTTATCCAGGACACCTCTCCAGCAATTACCGTCTGGAGATTTCATTATGATACCTTTGTTGATATCACTGATATATATATCGCCATCAGCTATTTCTAATTTCGCAGAAGGACTATCTGTTGCTATTCCGACATTTTCTGAGAAATAACTTTTACCTAGAAAATAACCTGCATATGTATTATCTGAGCCTATTTTATCTTCTGCGATTATCCCAGAAATAATACTGTTTGTTGGATATTCATAGATTGTACCTCGAATTGCATTATATGTACCACCAAGGTAATGTGTATTACTTGAGTAATCATATGGCATATAATCATCAAACTCTAAAATAAATAATCCACCAGCACTTCTAGAAGAGACACTTGATGCGTTATCTTTTGATAAGTAAAGAGCTCCTGCAATTGATGCACCTTGAGATTGTTCGTACCAGTTGCTAGAGTAACCTAATCTTGTTCGAGAGTGAAAAGATAAATAACTAGTGTTTGTTGAATGTTTGGATATTAAACCGTAGCCACCACCATTATATCCATTAAAACTACTAACTAATGATAACATTGAGTTTTCTCCTATATTATTTCCAATAATAACTGGAGATTGATAATAAATTGTATCATTTGTTTTAATATCCCAATATTGACCATAAGAGCCAATAGCAGTCAGGGTTAAGAACATCAGTAAAGTAAATAAATGTTTGTTCATAATCTTTTTAAAGGTTAAAAATTTTATATATTAAAAATATTGTATACTATCTTCATTCGAATTTTGTTTCAAAATGTTCGTAAGTAAATTATTTGCCAAACGACTGGCTCCAATTCTAAACAAATCTTTGTTTAACCAATCTTCTCCAAGTATTTCTTTTACGATTGAATAATAATTAACAGATTCAATGGTTTCAGAAATACCGCCTGCGGGTTTAAAACCTACTTTACGTTTATTTTTTGTGTTAAAAGCTTTAATAGCCTGGCACATTACATAAGCGGCTTCTAATGTTGCAGCTACCGGAATTTTTCCAGTACTTGTTTTAATGAAATCTGCTCCTGCGTCCATAGCAATGATAGATGCATTCCAGATTAATTCGGGATCTTTGATAGCACCTGTTTCAAGAATAACTTTTAAATGAGCATTTCCACAGGCCTCTTTGAGTTGACGAATTTCTTCATATACAAACTCATAATTCCCCTCTAAGAATTCACCTACAGAAATAACCACATCAATTTCATTGGCGCCAAAGTCCACTGCTTTTTTTGTTTCAAGAACTTTTAAGTCCAAAAACGTTTGAGAAGCAGGGAAGCCTGCCGAAACAACAGCTTTGTTAACGCCATCCACTTTTAAGTATTGTTTTAAAATAGGTGCGAAAACAGGGAATACACAAATTCCGCCAACAGGTGGAATATTTGGATATTCTTTTGCAAAATCATTTACTTTTTGAATGAATGCAGTAACAGAATCGGCAGAATCAGTTTCTTTTAAGGTTGTTAAATCAATGCAGTTAAATATTTTTTTTAAAACTTCGTGATCTGTTGCCAGGTCTTTATTAGCATTGATAATTTCTTCTACTTTTGATGATATTTCATTGTAGTTAAACGGAACCTTATATTCATCTAAAATGTTTTCTGCTTCAATCATTATTGTAGTTTTTCGTTATTAATATGTCTATCCTTATCTCTTTTTGTTTTCTTATCTATGTTTTTATGGAGTGCCTCGGTTAAATCTACACCGGTTTGGTTTGCAAGACAGATCAATACCCATAAAACATCTGCCATCTCATCAGCAAGGTTATCTTTTTCTCCGTCCTTGAATGATTGTTCTCCATATTTACGAGCAATTACTCTTGCCAGTTCTCCAACTTCTTCTGTTAAAATTGCCATATTGGTCAATTCACTAAAATATCTGACTCCAACAGTTTTTATCCAATGATCTACTTTTTCCTGAGCTTCTTGTATTGTCATCTTTTATTAAATATGAACTTATAACTAAATTACAAATATGATGATTTTATAAGTTAATTCTTTAAGAAAAGAATATCTATTGATGAATTTAAGATATATTTTTTTAGAGAATCGTCACAAAAAGAGAGGTGTACATAAAAAAATAAATTCGACCAGTTGGTCTATAATGTTAATTTGTTGTACTTTTATGCAAAAATTGAATACTCTGATATGAATAAGATTTTTTCACTGCTTGCTTTGTTGATTTTTGCTACGCAAGTAAGAGCTGTAAGTGTTGATGAATATTATGCCAGCGCCTCTGGTTTAAGTGGAGAGGAACTGAAGTCTGAATTACATAATATTATAAGTACCGGGCAGGTTGTACTAAGTTATAGCGAAGTTTGGGAAGCCTTAAAAACTACAGATGAAGATCCTGATAATAGTGATAATGTTATATTATTATACACTGGGTGGTCTTATCCTAAAAGTATAAACGGAGGAGATGCTGCAGACTGGAACAGAGAGCATACCTGGGCAAAGTCAATGGGAGATTTTGGAACAAGCAATGGCCCGGGTACAGATATTCATCATTTAAGACCAACAGATGTAACTGTTAATAGTGCAAGAGGTAATTTATATTTTGATGAAGGAGGAACAGAGTATGTTGATGGTTCGCGTTATGACGAAGGTACTGGATCTACAGGTTGTTATAAAGATGCGGATAGTTGGGAACCAAGAGATGAAGTAAAAGGTGATATTGCCAGAATGTTGTTTTACATGGCAACCAGATATGAATCAGAAGATGGTTATGATTTAGAGCTGGCTGAATATTCTAGTGCTACAGGTTTACATGGTAAATTATCTACTCTGTTAAAGTGGCATACAGAAGATCCTGTTGATCAATGGGAACTTGACAGAAATGAAAAAATATATGGTATTCAGAATAATAGAAATCCATTTATTGATCATCCTGAATATGTTGCTTTGATTTGGAATTCTGATAGTGACGGAAGCGATGATACAGAAGACTATACAACTATTTTTAGCGAAGATTTTGAAAGTACCACATTAAATAATATGACTCAATATTCTGTAGTTGGAGATAATCAATACTGGTATACATCAAGTACTTCAGGAAATTATTATGCTAAGATGTCCGGCTATGATGGATCATATAATCAAAACGAAGATTGGTTAATTAATAATCAGGCAATCGATTTAACAGGATATACAGAATTGTCTCTTTCATTTTTAACAATGATGAAGGTATATCAGGGATATACTGATTTTAGTGTATTGTTATCCTCAGATTATGACGGTTCCTCTGATCCTAACTTATTTACATGGACAGATATAACCTCACAAGCTTCATTATCTACAGGTTCATATAGTGCTGTAAATTCAGTAAGTATTGATCTAACTTCATGGGAAAATGAAACTATTTACATTGCATTTAAGTTTGCATGCACTGATCAAGGAAGTAATACCTGGAATGTTGATGATATTTTAGTTAAAGGACTAAAGTCAACAGCTGTTGAAGAAAATAAACTAAATCAGGAGGTGGTTCTTTTTCCTAATCCAACCAGTGATAAGTTTAAAATTTCAGGACTAACTAATAGTCAAGAAGTATCATCGTTGCAAATATTTAATCAATCAGGTAGTTTAATTCAATACTATGAAAGTATGGATAGCAATACAGAAGTTGATATAAATGATTTAAAATCCGGATTGTATATCGTTAAGGTAGAATTAGAATCAGGAAAGCAGTTAATTCAGAAATTGATAGTTCAATAATATTTTTACCCCATCAACAAAAACATCGAACAAAAAACACTCCATTTTCAGGAGTTGTTTTTTGTTCTTTGAAAACAATTTATTCAGAAACTTTTAATTCAAATTGTAATGGTTTAACCTAATTTGAAGAATGAAATATTCTCTTTTAGGTCATTAGCTGTTTTTGATAGTAACTTCGCTCTGGCAGACATTCCTTCTGCAATATTTGCATTTTCCTGCGTAGCTTCATTCAGATTTTGAATGGCATTATTAATTTCATTTCCACTTAAGCTTTGTTCCTGACTAGAGGATGCGATTTCGCTTAATAAAACTGCTGTTTTTTCAATATCTGGAACCAACTCAGCAAGTTTATCCTTAGTTACAGAAACTGTATTTATTCCGTCGGTAAATGAGTTCTTAATTTTATCTGCGGAAACTCTGCTTAATTCAGCCAGTTTTCTTACTTCGCCTGCAACAACTGCAAATCCGCTACCAGCTTTTCCTGCCCTTGCAGCTTCTACTGATGCATTAAGCGCCAATATGTTAGTCTGGTTTGCGATATCTTCAATGACTTTAAGTTCTTTTCCAACATTTTGCATTGAATAAACAGCATTCTCAGATGATGAATTTCCATTCTTAATCTCTTCAACTGAAGATTTAGAGATCTGTTCTGTACTTTTTGCGTTACTGTGATTTTGCTGTATTGATGCTGTCATCTCTTCCATCGAAACAGATATCTCCTCTACAGCAGCAGCCTGTTCTGATGAATGATTGGCCAGTTTTTGAGATAATTCAGTAGTAAGATTACTTTCTTCAATTAACATGCGTGATGTTTGGTTAAGAGCATTGATCACCTTAGTCAGAGAGTCAATCATATTATTAGTATGAATTCCCAGTTCAGAAAATTCATCATTACCCTTGATCTCAACTTTTTCATTAAGATAACCTTGTGTAATGCGATTATTAGCTTTTACAATAGTTTGTAGTTTGCCATTGGTTCTTTTAATAAACAAGGAACTAACAATTATTGTAATAACGAATATTATCGACATGATCACGATGATGTTTATGATGGCATGTTTAATATTTGCCTGAACATCATTATTGTTAGCATCAAGACTTGATTTTAAAATGAAGATACCTTCAACATCTCCATCCTTATAATCTTCCAAATCGTAACCAAGAATATCTTTTCCATTCCCCCATGGACTAGTTGAAGGTTTACCGTGACAAGTTAAACAGCCGTCCTTTTCTGATAACCGAACTGGACGAATTACCCATAATTCATTGGTTTCCTTATTGATATAAGATATGTCTTCAAGAGAAGTATTTTCTTCAAATTGATTAATGAAATTTTCTTCCTCTGCAGTTGCTAAATTACGAGGGTTTCTTGCCCTGTGTGAAGCTACTCTAAAGGAATAACTATCTTTCTCCGAATTCATTGCGCCTACTTCCATAGAAGCAAAAATAGGCACCATTTTCAGAACATTTTTTTTCTCTTTTTCCGTGAGATTGCCATCAGGATGTTCATTTTTTATCTCGTTAATTTCTTTATCAAGGTCAAACTGAGTGGCAACATAGGTTCTTATTGCCTCCATTCTTGTTAGAATAGCTTTGGTTTTTCGTTCCAAAGTTTGTAGACCTTGTTCTCTTAATTTCTTTGATGATACAGTTACAGCAGTAATTGTAGAAATTAATAGAGGTATTACAATGATTAGTATTAGCTTACCTCTAAACTTTAAAAAGCCTTTATATTTCATGAGTTTAAATTTTACTTTGCCTTAAGTATAATTTTTGGGTCATTAAAACTATAAAAGAAAATTACCTCTTAATTACTTAATAACTCATTTAATATTTACGTATATAGTAAATTGTTGTTGCTTAAAAAATGTATATAAAAAATATATTACGTTAAAAAACACTAAGAAGTAAATAAATCAAAATATAGATTTAAATAGGTGTGGAGGTACAAATAATCCCGAATAAATATGGATGCAAATATATTATAAACCTTTTTTTTATCAAGAGGTTTTATAAATTTTTCTATAATCCTAAGTCTGCTACTATAAGATATAGAAATAAGTATCGAAAAATACTATATAAAAGTGCAAAAAATATTTTATGAAGAACGGAAAAACTATTTATTCTACTATTAATTAAGAAGCAATTATTCAATTATTTAAAATGCTCTAGAATATCCTGATAGTTGTTTATAGTATCAGGATAATTGATAATAGGACGGTTTAAAATATGAACATTTATAGAGCATTCTCTAGCTGCGTTTATCTTCTCATCCATACCACCTGCCTCACCAGAGTCCTTTGTTACCAAATGTTGGATGTTGTACTCTTTCATGAAAGCAATATTTGTTGAAGTAGATACTTTTCCTTTCATGGCAAGTATTTGATGGGCTTTCAAACCTGCATTTTCGCATAATATGATGCTTTCCTGAACAGGCAATACTCTGGCAACGATTCTATCTTTTATTGTGCTAAATAAACTGACATTTTTTGAGCCTATTGTAAGTAATATATTACCTTCTGTGTGTTTTAAAGCGGTTATTATTTCCTCGTAACTTTGGTAATAATGGGCACATTTGTATTGAATTACCTTACGCTCAAAACGAACGTAAGGTATTTTGTTATTTTGACACACCTCAATGGCATTTTCAGAGACAACATGAGCAAAAGGATGGCTGGCATCAATAACCTTTAAAATGGAATAGCCTTTTATTAACTGCACCATGTCTGTCTTATTCAATTGTTTCTGAATAACAGTCACTCCGTTTTTTTGTGCCAATTGCGATCCATAAGTAGTTGTGGTACTTACTAATATTTTAAGATTTAAAGTAAGTAACTTTTCCACTATTTTATTGGCATCACTTGTACCTCCAATTACCCAAATCATATATGATATCCTCTTGTTGTAACCATTTTATTATTTACCACATTGGTTTGAGAGTTACCTATGATAACAGTTGTAAACATATCAATGTCGCAGTTTTTTAAGTTGCCCAATGTTGTAATTTGAATTTCCTGAAGTTCGCGCATGGCATGTTTTACAATTCCAACCGGAGTTTCTGGTTTTTGATATTCTAACAAAATATCAATAGCTGTATCCAGATGTTTAACACGTGTTTTACTTCTTGGATTGTACAAACTAACCACAAAGTCACCACTTCCTGCAGCATGAAGTCTTTTAACGATGACTTCCCAGGGAGTCAATAGATCGCTCAAACTAATGGTAGCAAAATCGTTCATTAATGGTGCACCCAATAAAGATGCTGAAGCAATAGATGCACTGATACCGGGAATAACTTCCACTTCAATATCTGAATTTTGTGCCTCTACAATTTCAATCATAATGCCCGCCATTCCATATATTCCGGCATCACCACTACTAATTAGGCTTACTGTTTTTCCTGTTTTTGCCAGCTCCAACACTTCTTCACAGCGAGCTACTTCTTTTTTCATACCTGAAGAAGCGAATTCTTTGTCACCTAAAAATGGTTTTACTAAGTCGATGTATGTTTTATACCCGGCAATAATATCGCTGCTTTGCATAGCAGCCATTGCTTTGGGTGTAATGTGGTCCTGACCTCCCGGGCCCATTCCAACTACGTATATTTTTCCGTTCATTATTTATTATTTTCTTTTTTTACTATAAAACTTATAAGGTACGAGTTGCAAACTCGCATCAGCAAACTGAATAAACTCGATCCAACAAACCTTATACACAGGTACCAGTAAATTGCTCAAACACAGAAAGCGTCATGCCATCTCTTTTCTTCTTTTCCAATAAAAACCTTCCGTTTTTGTTTCCTGCTGTATAGGCTGCTGTTGTGCTAACAGATGCTACACCTACCGTTGATTTTACAAAGTCTGATCCTTCAAATAAATGATCTACCTCTTGAAGCTGTTCGGCAGCATAAAAGGTAGTGTTACATTCCAATCTTAAAGCGGCATCTAAAATGGCTTTTTCATCAGATTTAACATCAATGGATGCAATGGCTTTTATACTTTGTAAGTCGATGTTTAATTCCTTCAGGTTATCTATTATGAATTCCCATAATGATAGACTACCTGTATCTTTTTTACAGCCAATGCCCAATATGATATTTTGTGGAATCAACCTTACAAATGGTTTGTCGGTATTAATCAACAGATGGTTTGAAACGATAACAGATCCACTCTTATCACCTTGTTTTATAGGCAGAATATCATTTTGGATGATATGATAAGGATCTTCTAAAACAACATTCTCCCCGTTTACAATCATAGCTGTAATGGTGGTGGCATCTTTCATGGAGTCAATGATTAATCCATGTTCTTTTGCAAGCATATCCACAGATGGCAGATTGTTTACATCGGAAGCTGTAGTTATAACAGGATGTGCATTTATAGCGGCTGCAATTTTTAAAGTCAATGCATTGGCGCCACCTAAATGTCCACTCAACAAACTGATCACATGTTGACCTCTGTCGTCAATAACCACTACGGCAGGATCGCTTGTTTTGCTTTTGATCCAGGGCGCAATACTTCTAACCACAATCCCTGAGGCCATCATAAATACCAGTGCATCGTAGTTGTTAAACAAGGTTTTGCAAAAATCACCCAGTTTTCCTTCAATGGGAAGAAAACCTTCCTGTTCCCATTTGGCCAGCGTATAGCATGCTGAATGATCCAATTGATTTCCTATTCTGGAAGCCAATAGATTCCCTTGTTTGCTAATTGATATGATGGCTGTGTTCATGTTGTTATTTGTTAGTCTTTAATGGCTTGGAGCAAGGAGCAAGGAGTACATTTCTTGTTGAAAAAGAGATTCAGTCAATAGTAATCAGTTAAAATGATACCGGAGGTATCGCATGATTATAGCAATGTTCTATGATAAATATATTGACTCCAGCGGAGTCACACTTACAACAATTTTTCATCAATGTACGACTCCGCTGGAGTCGTAGTGTATTCTTATCGTTTTTCTATAAACATGAAACCCCGCTGGGGTTAATGATACATTCGTATCTGATAATTAATCTTTCAACTTCTTTTGGGGATACTCAAGAGTAAAACTTTTCTTAATCCATTTCTCCTTTCTCCGTGTTACCTATTTAACCTTTAACCTTGTATCCTTTATCCTTATTTTCCCTTTCTATACTCATGTGTAAAGTGAGATGCATATAACAATGAATTCTCAAATTCATCGCCAAGGAAATCACCTACTAAAATCATGGCAGTTTTTGTAATACCGGCTTCTTTAACTTTAGCAGCAATTGTATTTAAAGTACCTTTTACAATGATTTGATCGGGCCAACTTGCTCTTTGAACGACAGCTATTGGTGTTGTTTCTGCATAATGTATCGTCAGTTTTTCAACCAGCTGATCAATCATTCCCACGGTAAGGAAAATAGCCATGGAAGTTTTATGCGAAGCCAGTAATTCGATTTTTTCCAATTCAGGAACCGGAGTACGACCTTCCATACGTGTACAAATCACTGTTTGCGAAATACCTGGAACAGTAAATTCGCGTTGTAAAGCTGCGGCAGTTGCCACAAAAGAACTTACACCCGGAATAACAGTATGAGGAATGTTTAGCTTATCCAACTCTTCAATTTGCTCACGGATTGATCCGTAAATAGATGGATCGCCGGTATGAACACGAGCCACAGATTTTCCTTGCTCATAAGCCGTTTTCATAGTATCTATAATAGACTCCAAATCCATAGTAGCACTATTGTGAATTTGAGCTTCCGGTTTGTGATCCTCAATCACAGCTTTTGGTACAAGAGATCCGGCATAAATAATGACATCAGCCTGTTGAATCGCTTTTAATCCTTTTACTGTAATTAATTCCGGATCCCCAGGTCCGGCTCCAATAAATGTTATCATATTTTTAGTTTTTGTTTTTTTGAATAATGGCTGTTGAAAAATAAGGTACTTCCTCTTTTAAAATCTCAATACTTTTATAAACCTGCTGCTTTTCTTTTCCTGCTTCTGTAATCATTACAAAGTTGTATTGAGGATGATTGGCAAGGAAATCGTATAATTGGGTTTTGTATCTTGATATTTTCATGCACACAGTAGTGTCAGATAATTCAAGCACTCCTGATGCATTTTTATCAAAGGAGCCAATCACACTTAATTGATCATTATCTTTACATAATGGCAAGTTGAGTATGCTACTAATAGCAGCAAAGGAATAAATACCCGGTATTGTTTCAACTTCAAAATCGGTATTAAGATACTCCAGAATATAGCTGTAGGTGCTATAAAGCATAGGATCTCCTAATGTTAAGAAGGCAATATTTTTACCTTCGTTTAGATGCTTTTCAATGAGTTGTGCATTTTGTTTGCGCGCTTCAATACGCACATTTACATCCTTCGACATAGGGAAGGTCATGTATTCGATACATGCATTATCATCAATAAACTCCGAAACGATAGCTAAGGCTGTACTTACCTGTTCTTTGGATTTAGGTACACAAATAATATCAGCTTTGCCAATAGCTTTTACTGCTTTGAGCGTTAATAAATCCGGATCGCCCGGACCAATACCAACGCCATATAATTTACCTTTGTTTTGTTTGTTCATTCCGTTTAAAACTTTGCAGTGAGAATAAAAATTGGGTTTTGAGCTGTTAGCATGGCTACTTTTCGTGAAGTATCAATTTTGTTTATGCCAACCTGTATCAGTTCAAAATCAACCTCATTGTTTTTAAAATATTCATAGGCTTTAATCATCGTATCTAAAACAATGGCTGTTACCACTACAATGCTGTTTTTTTGTCCCTTTGTTTTAATAAGATCCAAAATATCAGTCAGGTTACCACCACTTCCGCCTATAAAAAATTTATTGCATGAAGAGACTTCATCCATTCCTTCCGGAGCTTTATGATGCACTACAGAAAGGTTACTGATCTTGAACTTTTCTATGTTTTGATATATTAGATCTACAGCTTCTTCCTTGTGTTCAATGCCAATGACTTTTCCTTCTTTTAGAAATAGTGCAGCTTCAATAGAAACAGAACCCGTTCCAGCACCAATATCCATCATATTATCGGTAGACTGAAGCTCCAGTTTACTCAAAACCAATGTTCTTATTTCTTCTTTTGTCATGGGAACATTCCCACGTATAAATGCTGAATCTTTCATTTTTTAATTCTTCAATACATCAAATTCTATTTCCCAGGGATAACACACAGGGCTGTTTGATGCAGGCCCTTCAGGCCTATATTTAATCTTTTATTTAATAATGATCTACCAACCTAATAACCTATTAGCCTAAAGATCTATTTACCCTTTAGCCCTTAACCTTTCCACCTTTAACCTTTTCAACAATTACACAACTTAAATCAATGTCTTCATTTATATTCAGTGCTTCTTTAGCTGTGGTGCAAATGATCTTTTCATCAGGGTAGGAGAGGTGTATGCCTATGTAATAGTTGTAATCACCATAACCTGCGCTTGCTAATTGTTCAGCAATCCATTTCCAGTTTTGCTTTTTGTCGGTAAGCAGAAAAACAGAATCATAGGTTTCAACAGCTTGTAAAAAATCTAATTCCTTGCCGTGTAACGAAGCTTTCAATGCATTTTCGTAGCCCAAACCTACCTTTGCATACAAATACTGATAGGAGCTTAATCCGGGGATTAATTCAATGGCTGCATCAGGAAAAGCACTTTGAATATATCGACGGAGGGAATAAAATCCTGTATCGCCTGAAACCAGCACCACAATAGTTTTATTTTGCAGAGATTCCATCTTAGCTTTTAATGCAGATAGACTTCCGGAAAAGACAAAACTTTCCTTGTTATAATTACTGAAAATTTCCAGATGGCGGCTTCCTCCAATAAGGATATCAGCATTTTCTACCTTTTTATACACAACAGGAGAAATGTAATCCGGATGGCCGGGGCCAATGCCACAGATATATATATGGTTATGATTATTTTCCATCATGAATATGGTTAATGGTGGATAAAGCCTGACTGGTTGTAGCAAGTAAACCTGCTTTTTGCGATAGCAACACAATCTCTACTTCCAGATCTCCATGACAGTATAATTCAGCTCGCTTTTTCATGGTATCAGCCAGGTAATTCCAGAACCCTGAATCCTTCACAAAAGAAATGGCTTCTTCAGTGGTGTTGGATTGCATGATCAAATCAAAGCCTTCTACATCTTTACTGAACTTAAAATAGTGCGAAGCCATGATTTCATTACGTGCATCAGCAATTCTGCTATGGGTGTGAAAAATACCTCCGGCAATTTTTATGAGTTTGCCCAGGTGACCAACAATTACCACTTTATTGAAATTTCGGATGATAGCCTGTTCCAGCATAAATCCAATGTAATTGGAGGTGAGCACCACCCATTCTTCGTTGATATTTAGATTCTCTTTTGAAAAAGAAGTGCTGTAATTTCCTGGTGAGAAAATGGCTTCCTTAAATCCGTATGCCTCAATTTGGTTTAGCTTAACTACCAATGAATCTTTTAAAGCTTCTTCAGACATGGGTTTTACAATTCCGGTTGTGCCCAATACAGATAATCCACCAACTATACCCAATTGTGGATTAAAGGTTTTTTTAGCCAGCTTTTCTCCTTCCGGAATGCTTATTTCAACTGCTACTCCTTTTCCTTGTGGAAGTACATCTGCAATGGACTGCTGAATCATTTTTAGAGGAACCGGATTAATGGCTGGTTTTCCCACTTCAACCGCTAATCCTGGTTTTGTAACCCTGCCAATTCCTTTTCCTCCAATGATTTTAATTTCATCACCATCGATAAACTTCGCCGAAGCACAAATAGTTGCGCCATGCGTAATATCCGGATCATCACCGGCATCTTTAATGGTGGCGCATTGTGCCTGATTATTATTGATGGAGCTATCGTTGATTTCTAAAATAACCTCAGAACCAGAAGGCAGTTTAACAGTAACGTGCTTAATCATCTGTTGATTCACCAGCATGTGCACAGCGGCCTTGGCCACAGCAGAAGTACAGGTTCCTGTTGTCAATCCGTTTTTTAGTTCTTTATGTTCTTTTTCTTTAGAAATCATTTAATAAACTTCTTTTTCAATGTTAATTCTCTAGAATCAAAAGGCTGAAAGCCTTTAACATCAAAGCAAGGGGCAACGCCCCGTGTACTTAGGCACCAAGTAAATCTCAGGCTGTAGGCCTGAAACAATTAATATAAGTATCAGACATACAGCCTGAATAAGAATGACGTTAAGTCTCTTGTGGCAATGCCCTCTAGTGTTCGAAAAGATATAATTAACTTTATTTATCTATTAACCCCAGAGGGGTTACATGTTTATAGAAATACGTTATAAACATAAATCGACTCCAGCGGAGTCGAACCGCAATCCCAATATCTATTGTACATGTGACTCCTCTGGAGTCAATTTATCTGTTATAGGACTATTCTATAAATATGTGATGCCTCTGGCATCATTTTAATAAATTGTAATTCTCTTACATTCACTTTTTGAACACAAGTGGGCGATGCCCCAAGTTTTGATGTACAAGGCTTTCAGCCTTTGTATATAATTATTTCCTATATCTTACGATTTGTTACATCGTACAGCAATGCATTTAAAATAGCTACGCCAACTGTGCTACCGCCTTTACGACCACGAATGATCATGTAGGGCAGACCGGATTCTTTAAGCATTTGTTTGGATTCGGCGGCTCCTACAAAACCTACAGGAACACCAATTACCAAATCAGGCTTTATTTTACCTTCTTTTGCTAATTCGCAGATGCGAACCAAAGCGGTAGGAGCATTTCCAATCACAAATATCTTATAGGATTCATCTTCAGAAGCTTTATCAATGCCACAAATTGAACGGGTAATGTCTTTAGCTTTTGCCGTTTCAATCACATCAGGATAATGCACAAAGCAATTGATTTCGCAACCCAGTTTTGATAATGAAGGTTTGCTTACACCAGCTGTAATCATTGTGGTATCTGCATAAATGTTGCACGATTGTGCCAATGCCTTTTTTGCATTAGCAACAGCACCAGGGTGTGCTTCAAATAAATGGCCGTACTCAAAGTCGGCTGTTGTATGAATCACCCTTTTTATAATGCTATCCAACTCTGCAGGAATATTTAAATGCGACAGTTCTGCTGAAATAATCTTCATACTGTCGTTTTCAATTCCCATTGGATTAAGATTTATATAATTGCTCTTTTCCATAATTCTGTAATCTTTTCAAAAAATTTTAAGTCAGCATAAAAATGCACATGAGCATATGCTCCCAAGCAGTTTTTGTATTGTAAACCACATTGCCATTCTTTCTCCTTTTCAGGTTTTTTTAGCTGATATTTTAATTCGTAATTAACGTTTGTTTGATTTGGAATAATCTGTGATCTGTGAAACTCATGGCAAGATGTTGATTCACCTTCATATTGTGCAATAGCATAACCAAATCTTTGCAGTCGTTTGGTCATTTGTACCGAAGCTTCAAATACACCGGTCATCTTATATTCTTCCTGATCCTGAGTAATGATCTTTTCAGTCAGGTACATTAAGCCTCCGCATTCAGCATAAGCTGGCATTCCATTGTCAATCTTGTCTTTAATATTATTTAAAAGACTAATATTTTGAGATATTTCTTTGGCAAATACTTCCGGGTAACCGCCCCCCAGGTATAAGCAATTACATTCATCAGGTAATTGCGAATCCTCAATAGGACTAAAGTAATGTAAGTTTGCACCTAGTTCTTCCAGTAGCTCCAGGTTATCTTTATAATAAAAGCGAAATGCCCTATCGTAAGCCACACCGATATGTAAAGATGAGAGATCAAGCTTTGGTACTTCAAATGAACTATCACTGATATCATTATTGTCGGCAATACTCATCAATCTTCTAAAATCGATGGTTTTGTTAAAAGTCTCTTTGAGTAATTCAATTTTCTGATCTAACTCTTCTACTTCCTCAGCCTGAATCAAGCCTAAATGGCGACTCTCAAGTGCAAAATCTTTATTATTTGGGATGTATCCGATACATTTTATACCACATTCCTTTTCAATAATTGATTGCAGAAATTTAAAATGATCTTTACTTGAAACATGGTTCAGAATGACTCCACGTACTTTTGTATCGTCTTTAAATTTGGTAAAACCTTTAATAATTGCAGCAACTGATTGGTATAGTCCTTTACAATTCACCACCAGAATAACCGGAATATCTAAAATACGGCTTAGTTCATAAGTGCTTCCCCTGGATTCTTGTCCCATTCCATCGTACATGCCCATTACACCTTCTATAATTGATAAGTCAGCATTTTTAGCATGTTTTTTATACAAATGCTTTATGGCAGATTCTGAAAGCATAAAGCTATCCAAGTTGTATGATGGCACTCCCAGAACCTTACTATGAAATAAAGGATCAATATAATCCGGACCCGTTTTAAAGGGTGTAATATTATAATTCAAGGATTTTAGTAAAGCCATCAATCCAATGGTAGCTGTGGTTTTTCCACATCCGCTATTTGTGCCGGCAATAATGAATCCTTTCATCTTAGTTTAATAATGATAATGTTTGTTCTACAATTTTTTCAACGGTGGTTTCAGTTGCCACCATCTTGCCTTCTTTATGCAAATTGAAATTGGCGATTCCTTTTTGAGGAATTTCAATCCAAATATCTTTTTGATCATTAGCCTGAGTTAATTTTATTCCTCTTCGGGCAAAAGCTCTACGGAGTAACACATACTCAAAACCATGACCTTTTACCGCTAATTCTCTGTCGTGCTTATGTTTTACTTTAAATAGTCCGGTTTTATTATCAAACTCAACACCTCGTTCCACAAATAGCTTTTCAAAAGCATTTTGAAGCAATAAATCTTCCGGTGTTCCTGTAATCAATGGGCCACCTTTAGGTAATAGCCAAAGTTTATCAGCCATTTGAATAGCCAAATCCAAATCATGCGTGGACATTAATATGGACTTTGAAGATGTCATAGCGATTTCTCGTAAAAGCTGAATGATTTCAACACGAGCCGGTAGGTCCAAAAAGGCGGTAGGTTCATCCAGAATAATCAAAGGTGTATCCTGAGCCAAAGCTTTTGCAATAAAAACCTTTTGCTTCTCACCGTCACTAAGGTTACTTAGTTGCTCATTGGTTTTGTGTTTAATGCCGCATTTTTCAATGGACTCAGCAACCACCTTTTTATCATTTTTAGAAAGACGCCCCATCAAATTGGTAAACGGACTTCGGCCTAAACTCACCAACTCTTCAACAGTGGCATTGGGAACATCAATACGATCCGTTAAAACCACCGCTGTAAGTAAAGCCATTTCTTTCTCTTTAATGGAGAACAGGTTTTTGCCTAAAATGGTACCTTCACCTGAAATAGCAGGCTGAAAACCAGATAAGGTTCGAATCAGCGTACTTTTTCCGGAACCATTTTCCCCCAGCAAACAAATCAGCTCACCAGAACCAATTTCAGCATTCAAATGATCGCACACATGCAAATGTCCGTTCTTTCTTTTATAGCCAATGCTCAGTTCATTTATATTTAAAATACTTTGCTTCACAGTCTTTATTTTCTATTAACCTTTAACCTTTCTCCTTTAACCTTTCTACCGATTTTATCTGTTCGCTTTTCTTCGGTTCCAAATTACCCATATAACCACGGGAGCACCAATAAATGCTGTAACTGAGTTTATGGGTAATTCGTTTTCTACTCCCGGCAAACGAGCCATTAAATTACAGAGTAGGGTAGTGGCTCCGCCAATAAGGCAGGTATTGATGACCAACAAAAGATGGTTTGATGTTTTTGATAATAATTTGGCCAAATGAGGAACAGCAACACCAATAAAAATAATAGGTCCGCAAAATGAAGTTACAATCGCAACCAATATTCCCGACCATGCAATTATGGCTAATCGGGCACTCTTTATTTTTAATCCCAGGTTAGCGGCATATCTGTCGCCTAAAGCCAATAGATTTAATGGTTTATTTAAAAATATAGAGGAAAAAGAAAGCACAACAGTCACCATAAAAAATATCCATGCACGTACAGGAGCCATTCTGCTAAAGCTTCCCAAGCCCCAGATTACATAGTTATGCACATCTTCCTCGGGACTGTAATATTTCAACAAGCTTACTAATGAGCTGGATAAGTATCCTATCATAACTCCTATAATCAAAACACTTAAAGTTCCTCCAATATGATTACTGATAAACATAATCAGAAACATGACTGCAGCGGCACCTAATAATGAAGAAACAATAGCTCCAAAATCGCCCCATGCACCCATATTTGTAAAAGATAATCCTAGTATATTACCAGTAAATAACATGGCAAATGCTACCCCCAGACTCGAACCTGATGAAATTCCAAGGATAGATGGACCAGCTAACGGATTACGAAATAAGGTTTGCATTAATAAGCCTGATATACCCAATGCCATTCCGGCTCCTATACTTACAATTGTTTGAGGTAACCGGGTTTTAAATACAATATTCGAATACACCGTATTGACAGTATCTGAACCTAAAAAGATGGCTTTAAACTCATGCAAGGGAATATTAATAGAACCCAATGTTAAATTGAGAACCATCAAAACCAAAAGCAATACAATGCAGAGAATTATAATTAGAGATGTTTGCTTATTACTTGTCATTCAGTTTTTCATAAAATTCAGGTGAATACTCAGGTAATAAATCAGGATGAAAGAAATGAATGTAATCAGCCAATAAAACATCCGGTTTAACAGCGGCTTGTTCGTAATAGGGTTTCTGACGAATATTACAAAACAGTACATTGCCATTCTGAAACGCTTTAAAATCTTGATATCTGCTATCTTGATCTGCCAGATCAGTTAAAGAAAACTCATCTTTTTCGGGATTAATAATGCGCCAATAGTCACAATCAAAAGCTTTTTTATACATGGTTTCAAAGTCCAAAGGATAAGCTCCCTGATGGTCATCTTTAATGATATAATCAGCTCCTGCATCTCTAAAATAATGAGCATAAAAGCTTTCTCCTCCTGGAACATACCAGCTTCCTGATCTCATTTTCCCGCTAAAAACAGTCGGTCTGTAATTTACTGAATCAGTCAGGCTTTTTAGATGGGTATAATTACTTTCTATTTTGTTAAAGATAGAATCCGCTTTTTGTTCTTTATCTATAAACAATGAGATCATTTTAATCCATTCAGCTCTGCCCAAAGGTGTTTTTTCGTTGTAAGCGGCAACAGGAACCAAAGGAATTCCCAAATTTCTTAAGGCATCAAAGCCCCCTTCTTTAAAAGGAGAAACGAAAATCACATCTGGATTGATAGCAGCAATTACTTCAAGATTAAAACTACCTTCTTTACCAATTTTTTTAACAGTACCTTCCTTTACTTTCTGGCGCATACCTTTGTGTTTTAGGTATCTGCTGCTGTTGATGGCTGCAATATTGTCAATGTCATCCAGCTCAAAAAAATACGATAATTGAGTTGATGAAAGGCAAATAATCTTTTTGCAAGGTACCTTGATGCAGTTGGAATATTTTGATTTTAAAGCAGCATTTTTAACCAAATTGTATGTTTCATGATGCTCTCTGTCATCTGCACTGGTAAAGATCGTTATTTGTTTAACTTCATCATTCTGCTGAATTGTAAACTCCTTGGCATAATCAAGAGATTTTTGTTCAAGAGGAGTTGCATTCTGTTTAACCGTTTTATTTCCTGTGTTACAACTGCAGAAAACAATTATCATTAAGAAACTAGCCTTATTGATCCAATGCATCCCAGCTCTTTTTTAAGTGTTTGATGTATATGGCAACAATGTTATCGTATTCAGCTAATCCTTTTAAACTTGGCGTTACGGTAAACCCTTCAGCTTCTAATATTGATTTCCAGCTTTCTTTTTTGTCACCCACCATATCGTTTTGAACATGATCTCCACAAACAGTCATAAATGGAGCTAAAACCACATCCTTAATTTTTTCTTTATGTAATGATTCAATCACATCAATTAGTTCAGGATAACCTTCAACTGTTCCCATATAGGCTTGAGGCATTTGTTTTTGAAGGTAATATTCAAAACCCGGGTAATAAATGTTACTAAAATGACTTGTTCCATGACCCATGAATAACAAGGCTTCATGTTTATGAAGTTGAGCTGAAAAAATGTCCTTTAAAGCCTCAGCAAGTTCTTTATTGTCCTGATTGTTGTATAGCAATGGATCGCCCAATATAATTTTTTGCGGGCCTTTGGGAATCACAGTAAAAGCATCAACAGTAGTCTGCAAATCGTGATATTCACTTCCCGGAATAACATGCAGCGATTGAACAGCAATATGCGTAATGCCATCTTCAGACATTCTGGCTAAAGCCTGAGCCGGAGCGTCAATGTGTTGACCATTTCGTGCCAGTTTACGTCTTATAAATTTGGAAGTATATGCCCAATATATTTTTGTGTCGGGGAAACTTTTTAAAGTTTCTTCCTCAATATTTTGAAAAGCAGCCTGGGCTTCCGGATAACTACTACCGAAAGAAACTAATAATATGCCTTTTGTTTTCATCTTTTGAGCCTTTGTATTTTGATGAGTCATTGCAAATAGCAATGTAAACATCGATAAAAAAACGATTCTTTTTGTCATTAGACTAAGACTTTATATTAAGAATTTGTTTAAAAAACTTTTTAGAAAGTATCAAACCCGTGTAACAGATGATAATTCCTGCAATAGAAACAATAATTAGTAGGGTTTTTCTGAGCCAGTCCATTTCTTTTAAAAACTGAAAATTGAAAGTATGTAAAGCCCGGTATAACCATCTTCTTACGCGCTTATTTTTATTATATCGTAATATTTCTTCTCCTGTTTGAGGGGTGATATAAAGCCAGGTTTTGGCATCATCGTTTAAAACTATTTTATAGGCTGTTTGTGGAATATAAATCATAGCATTCGAACTGTAATAATTATCATACCCTTTTTGAATGCTTACTTCGGGATTGTATTTTCCAAACTTTTCATGAGCCTGATTTTTAATATCCGAAAGCTCATATGCTTTTGCCTGTTGAACAGATCCATTCTTCAGGAAATAAGCTTCCGGGATCTGGTAATCATCATAATAAACTAAATAATAGGGTGTATTGAAAATAGTTTTCCACTCTATTTTTCGTATTCCTTCCTTGTTTTTTATTGCTTTATAAATAGCAGAAGGTGCAATGCTATTGCTTTTTGTCAAATCCAGTTTTTGATCCCAGGTAATTTTCTCCTTCTTAGAAATGCCAACCATCCAATCTGGAATGTTGGTTATAGATATCAAACCACTTAAAATAAAAGTGAATACAAATACTCCGAAAAAGTATCCGAAGATATGATGCCACTTGTAGTTGAACTTTTTATATGGGGTAATCCTTTTTTTCTTTTTTCGATATATACCTACTGCAATTCCTGAAATACTTGCCAATAATCCTAAAACAGACAGGATGATCATAATCGTTTTCCATAATCCCATTTGATTACGCAGACTCACAAAATAAACCCAATGAGGAATGGCGCTGAAATAGGCAATCCATCTTTCTTTTAGGGTGGTTTTTTGAATGATGCTACCTGTCTTTTGCGAAACATAGACCACGGAGTGAGCATCATCATTCATATAACATTTATAAAAGGGTAGAAGGGTTTTGTAATAGCTCCAGGGCACCCATTGATCAAGTTGGTTACTGATTAAAATTTTGTTTGAAGTGGATTGGGTATAGGACGATGCCAATTGATCTGCCTGATCAATAGTAAATGCTTTGATGGGTTCTAAAGTTTGGGCGTTGTATACTTTTTGAGTTTTTCTGCCTGAGGATACCCGGTAAACAGGTTGTCCTAAGTGTTTTTCCAGTTCAACAGATCCTTTAAAAGATGAATCCGGAGCTTGTATGTTTTGGATTTCCTGGGCTGAGAATGTTTCGAGGTGAAGAAAACGTTTTTCGCGTGAGGCATGCGGATAACCTTTAAAAATGAGAACTATACCGGTTAAAAACCAAATCAAGCACATCAAACTCATGATGGCCCCTGTGATTTTATGTACCTGAAAAAATATTTTCCTCATGTGTTTTATCATTTACCCCGGCCATGCCAGTTTCATTGTTTATTTTAATTAAACCACAGAGTATCCGTAGCAGGAAAACAATGTGCATATGAGATGATACTCCGTGGTTTTAATTGAAAAAACAAACAGTTATTATTTTGAAAAATTTATAGTTACTCCCATAAAAAATGTTCTGCCAGGTGACAACGTTCCGTAGTGTGAACCATAGGGACTATCATCAACGAAATCAAGTATGTTATCGATTCCGGCAGTTAATTCTATATTCATATTTTTTATTGCGGTGAATTTTTGACGTGTTGAAAAGTTAAGCAACTGGTATCCTTTTGCATTACCATCATCATAGAACTTCTCATCCTGAAAACGCCCGGTAATTGACGCTCCAAATGTGTAATCATCAGCAGTGTAGTTATAATCCAGATGAATATTACCGTAATTTTCAGCTACACCTTCAAGTTTTACATCGTTAGTCAGGTCTTTAGCATCTACATAGCTATATCCACCGCCTATTGAAAAACCTGCACCTAGTAAAGTATTAAACAACATATCAATACCTTGAGAACGAGTTTTATCGATATTATAATGTTTTCTTCTTGTTTTAATACCATCCTCAGTATCTCCAGGCTGTAAATCCTCAGATTTATAATCAATTAAATCATCTACATCATTACGATATGCAGATACACTAAACGATGTTTTTTGAGTATTGTATTCAAGACCTAGAGAACTGTACTGGGATTTTTGAGGATCAAGATCTGTATTACCCATGTATACAGTAGAGCCTTTATGGTATTCGTAATAAAGTTCTTTAAGTGTTGGAGCTTTGTAACCCAAGCCATATGTACCTCTCAGATTTATTTTATTCCAACGATAAAGGGCAGAAACTTTTGGAATAAGTGCTGTACCAAACTCTTCATGTTTTACCAATCGTGCACCTGCAACAATATTCAGGTTTTCGAAAAATTTCAATTCATCCTGAGCTAAAAATGCATAAGTGTTTACATCAGCTTCTCCACCAATTACTCTGTCCGAAACCATTTTTTCGTTCAGGTAATCTGCTCCTAACGAAAGCTTATTGTTTTTAGAAATCGACTTGATATACTTTAATTGAACATTGGATAACTGTTGATCATTGTTGATTGATAAGTCACCTTTAGCGTAATCTTTGTATTCCTGATTATATCTGTAGTAATATTTGTTGTGATCATTATGGTAATCCAGGGTGATAAAATCTCTTTGATTGATTAAATATTTTGCTCCGGCACCCAAAGTTACATCTTCAAAATAGTACCCATATTTACCTACAGATTGCGGGCGGAAGCGGTCTTTTTCGTAGTAACTTCCTTCTGCATACACCGATAGCTTTTTAGTAATATCATAGTCTAAATGCTGACTTATGGTGTAATCATCATATTCAATTTGTGCCTGAGCTTCAGTTTCAACCAATTTATCATCATCTAATTCATATTTACTTAGCTGCCATCCGTCAGAATGTTTTTTTGTAAATGAAGTGCGGGATGATAGTTTACCAATGTTTAAATCCAAGGCATTGTTTTGTTGCCAGGTATTAAAACTTCTTATTCTTGAAGCATTGCTGACATGTACTTTTTGATTTGATTTTTTAGTAATAATATTGATTACTCCGGCAATAGCATCAGTTCCATAAAGTAATGAAGAAGCACCTTTCACAATTTCAATACGTTCAATATCATCCGGGTTAATACGGTTTAGGTCAGAGTTTCCACCAACATCGCCATAGATGCGTTTCCCATTGATTAGTACCAGAATAAAATCATTACCTAATCCATTTAGTTTCATTAAAGATCCCATCGTACCTGGATTAAAATCAAAAGAAGGACTAAGTGTCATCATTAAGTGTTCAAAATCCGGAGCTCCAATACTTTCAATGGTTTTCTTTGAAATGATTTCTGTTGGCACAGGAGCTGATTTTAAATGATGGGGAGTCCCTGTTCCGGTAATCACTACTTCGCCTAGCTTATTTTTTGACTCTGACATTTCAAAGTTGAACACATTATCACCAGCATTTATTGTTACCGTTTCTCTGATACGTTTATATCCGGAATAAGAAACTATTAAGTCGTATGTTCCTGCTTTGTTTATTTTAAATTGGTAGTTACCATTGTTGTTACTTGCTGAACCAATTGTTGTTCCTTCAAAATATACATTAACACCAGGTAAAACTTCATGGTTGTTTCCTTGCGTAATTTTCCCTTTAATAATCGCGGTTTGTGCGCTTGCAATACACGTAAAGCAAAGCATCACAAAAGTCAAGGCAGCGCCTATCTTTTGCATGTCTATTTATTTAATAATTAATAAAATGCATCAGACAATCGTCCAATACTATAAAAAATCAACAAGGTAGAAATGCGAAACTTGAAACTACGCGCGTTTAGTTTTTATGAATCAACTTCTATCCCGGAAGTTTAATCGTTACTGATTAAAATAACCTGGCAGGTCTTCTGGCTCGTCCTGTTTTAAGGCCTTCCCATTTTATCCGCTGTAGCCATGGCATAGGCGGATTGTCTTTCTATATGAAATAGAATCAGACACCTGCTTTCGCTTAAGCTATAGCAGGTAACAGTGGCATTAGTGATCTTAAAACAATATTAAGGACTTACAGCTGCGGGTACAGCTCCGGAATTTTCATTGGTATGAAGCACCGGATTCCCATTTTAAGGTTTCTTCTGAAAGAAGAAATCCACCAAATCGCTGCAAAATTAATAAAATAATTGAATTAGAAAGTGAATAAATTGAATTGAGACATAAAATACCAATAGTTGGGGAGGCTTTTGATTTTTAACTATTTGTTTTATCCCAGGTCTGTTGCGATATGTGGAGTTACTCATATATTTATGAAAAAATTAAGTGCTGATAATCTTGTCATTCTAAATATTTATTAAAAAATTGCATCGCTATTAGTCATTATAAAAGCGCAAATAATAGCATGTCAAGATTTTTATTACTACTTATTTTCCTGGGTTTATCTGTACAAATATTCTCTAACGATACCGAAATTGCACAAGATTCAATTGAAAAACCTTTGTACAAACCATTTATTGAACGATATATTCTTGATGAGATTAAAAATTTACGAGAGGAGAATCAACGCTTAAGGGCTTTGGTAACCAAACAGATTGCTGAAGCAAAACTTGATTCATCTGACAGAGCCATTCAATACACAACAAGCACCGTCAACAACATATTTTATATTATTACGGCAGCTGCCTCCTTATTAGTGCTTTTAGGGTGGCGATCGCTTAATGATATTAAAAAGAGTATTAAAAGTGATACCGCCAAGCGCATACAGGGATTAACCGGTGATTACGAAAGTCGTTTACAGCAGATAGAGCAAAAAATGATGGATCGTTCAAAAATTCTTATTGAAACACAGCAGGAAATCACCAATACCAATTCAATTCACTCCTTATGGATGCGTGCCGGATTAGAAAAAAGTGAAGAGGATAAAATTTCTATTTATGATGAAATTTTGGAAATTAAACCCAATGATATTGAAGCTATGACCTATAAGGCAGATGCTTTGTTGGAAATTGGAGAGGTGCGATGGGCTTTAAACTTAACCAATACAGCCATTGAACTTGATAATGAATATTCGTTGGCTTATTGGCAAAGAGCATGTGCTTATTCCCAGTTAGATAAGCAAAATGAAGCAATCAGGGATATTGAAAAAGCCATTGAATTGTCTGAGACATTAAAAGATGAAGTTGAAAATGAAAAACATTTTGATAATCTACGTTCCAATAAACGCTTTATTTCCATTATAAAATCATAATGTAATGGAATTTAGTCAAACTATTTATAAAAAAACAAAGGCAAATTAGAGGGTGAAACCTTTATTTTACCCCTTGTTTTGTTTGGGGTATATCACAAAATAATAGGTTGTAACCAGTTGAATAACAAATTGATTATGTATATTAGTTGACCCTTAATTAAGGGTAGATTTGTAATATAAACCTGATACTTTTTGCTATGAATATGAAGAGCATTTGTAATATGGTTTTGTTATAGCAATGATATTAACCAACATTCATCAATTTATTATAACAAAGATATATCTGGCAATACTCCTTTTTGTAGCCATTTTTTATTCTTCTCCGTTATGCTCGCAAAATAATTACAAAAGAAAAATCTCTATAAGTGAATGGGTAGATGAAATGGAAAATTGTAAGGATCTTTTATACCGACTTGAAAATACTGAAATATATTTCGATGAGGTTAAGGATTCACTTTCCTCTTTTATAAAATTTCAATAATTATTGTCAGATACGACATTAAATCAAGGAATAATAATTAAGCCAATTATACTACTCAACGATTGTAAACTGCCTGATAATTCTACCTGTTCTGTTAGTAATATGGTTTTCAATAACAATGTTACCTTATATAATTGTGAGGGTGCTTCACAGTTTAGGTTTATTAGTTGCACCTTTAAAAAAGGTATTGATTTTCGCAATTTAGATTTTAATGATATTGAATTTTCGAATTGTAAATTACAGCATAGGGTAGTAGTATATGAAATGCGAGCCAGTGTTTTTCTTTTTTCAAATTGTTCATTTTATGCAGATTCAACAATTATTTATAGTCCATTTGTTAGTGGTGATGAAAAAGAACGTTCAGGTTTTCAGTATCTGTTTATGATTAGGCAGAATGATAGAAAGTTGAATAATTTTTATCTGGATCATTGCAAAATATCTTCATCCGGAGTCAAACCAGTGTTTTCTATTCACGGTGGTAAATATGATGTTATAGGCTTTGACAGCATTGATTTTTCTAATGGTATTTTAGATTTTAATAATTATTCTGTAAAAGAAAACTTATGTATTGAAAGGTGTAAGTTTAAACAACCAATAGGGAGTAATAATTTTTTATTCCCAAATAACAACACTTCTTTTAATTGGGCACAGATAGATTCTGTAGGCCTTGGTTTGTATGATGGTTATAAGCAGTCGCCATTCACTCATTTATCAGATACAATTGTTTCCGATCTATATATTTTTAATGCATTACAAAGTTCCTACCGAAAGTTTTTTACCATGTATAAATTGCAAGGTGATAATGAATCGGCTAATGCTTGTTTAATACAGATGAAAAATATGGAAACCAGAAAGTATAATTTTTTATATACACGAAACCCTGGTATTCAAAGCTGGTTTAATTGGCGCTTCAATCAATTTCTGAAATATTTTTCAAAATATGGTACTAGTCCCGTGCAATCCCTTATTATTTCACTTTGGACTATTTTAATTTTTGCAGGAGTATACTTCTTTTTTTATAGTGATTGGGATGGGATTAACAGATCATTCCTGATTAAACAGCACAGGAAACTTCTGGAATATTTTCGTTCAGAACAACGATTAGAGGATTTTTATACAGTGAATTATAAAGAGGATTTTAAAACATTTGAAGATTATAAAAATGAGATGAAAGTAAGTTATGCTGAAATCCCGTTTTTTATTGTTTTGTTGGGAAGGCCCTTGTATCTGCTATCCATCATTAAACATAAAATAGCAACTTTTATATACCGAAGAACAGAATTATTACAAGGTTGTTGGAGCAGTCTTAAACCCAAACGTAAGGTGTTTGTAGGTATAATAATTAGTATTGTAATTTTTGTTTATTTACTTTACCTAACCTTGGTAAGAGTACTTAATTCTACAACACTAAGCATCAATGTTTTTTCTACATTAGGATTTGGAGCAATACCTGTAAAAGGGATTTCAAGGTATATTACCATCGTTGAAGGATTTCTGGGATGGTTTTTATTGAGCATTTTTAGTGTATCTCTCATCAGTCAAATGATTCAAAACTAAAATATATAGGCATCTTATTGATGTGTAATTTTAGTGGAAAGTTAATTTTTGGGGAATTAAGATATACAGCTTAAATCCCCAAATTATTATTTTACTTCTTTTTAAAAGGTCGGATAAGTACTCTTAATGACTGATCTCTAGAAAAGTAACTTTGTGCCCAGTTGATAAAAATAAACAGCCTGTTTTTAACACCTACAATAGCCATTAGGTGAACCATCAGCCATAAAAACCAGGCAATAACTCCAGAAAAACTAAATCCGGGTAAATCAACAACAGCCATGTTACGTCCAATGGTAGCCATAGCACCTTTGTTTTTATATTCAAACTGAAGCGCTTTATTTTCCTTTAGGTTTTTGGCTAATAATACAGCCTGTTGAATAGCAACCTGTGCCACCTGTGGATGACCATGAGGATATAGGTCCGTTTCCATATAAGCAGTATCACCTACAGCATAAATGTCTTTTGATCCTTTGAGTTGATTTGTTCTGTCAACAGCTAATCGGTTTCCACGAACATACAGATCATCAGCAATTCCAATGATGCGTTTTCCTCCAACACCTGCAGTCCATACAAAGTTTTGTACTTTATACTGTGTACCATCCTGAAGGGTCATATTTTCACCATCATAATCTTTAATCATGGTATTCAGGTGTACTTCAACGCCAAGTTTTTCTAAAAATTTATGTGCGTCTTTTCCGGCTTTATCACTCATTCCATTGAGCAGACGAGGTGCAGCTTCATACAATCGAATTTTCATTCTACTGAAATCTAACTCAGGGTAATCTTTGGGCAAAACATAATTCTTTAATTCAGCAATAGCTCCTGATAACTCCACACCTGTTGGACCACCACCAACAATTACCATCGATAATAATTTTGAATGTTCTTTCCTGTCATCAGTTAAAATGGCTGCTTCAAAACTTTCCAAAATACGATTACGCAGATTAATTGCCTGTGCAGTTGACTTCATAGAGATACTATACTTCTCAATGTTTTGGTTACCAAAGTAATTCGTATCTACACCTGTAGCAATAACCAATTTGTCGTATGTTAATTCACCGGCTTTAGTCAGGATCTTCTTTTCTTTTGGAAAAACTTCCAACAATTCAGTATTTCTAAAATGCAGGTTTGGGTGTTGATGAAATACCTTTCTTACAGGAAACGAAATATTACTTGGTTCAAGTCCTGAGGTAGCTACCTGATAAAAAAGAGGTTGAAACTGATGGAAGTTTCTTTTATCTATCATTACCACCTGATATGGTGATTTCGCCAGCCTTCTGGCTAGCTTAAGACCTGCAAATCCGGCCCCGATTATTATTATTCTTTTTTTACCGTTTTTGGGTAAGTTAAAACTGTTTTCCATTCCCTTAAGTTGTTGTCTGCGTTTTATTAGAATAACTAATAAACCTTCAATTAAAGAAATTGTTCGTTAATTAAAGTTAATGTAGACAAAGTTTTTAAGGCATAAGGGATTGTTGGCTTATTACAATATGCAGTATGATGATTAATAGTGACTTACTTAAAGAATAACATGATTGCAGATATGGTAATAACTCCCATAACAAATATTCGGTAAGCTTTTTCAGGAATTAATTTTACTATCCATTTGCCTATAAAGGCACCTATTATTAATACGGGTAAGCAAACTAAATTTAATTGAAAGGTCTCTAATGTAATCGATTTCCAATAGAAAACATGGATAGGAATTTTAAGTACATTAAGTAGCAAATAAAAATATGCACCGGTACCTATAAATGTTTCTTTAGGTAGGCGCATACTCATCAGGTATAAATTAAATATAGGACCAGCTGCATTTCCAATCATTGTAGCAAATCCTCCTGACAGTCCTAAAGAGGAAGAGAACCATTTTTTATCCATGATATCAATTGATCCGCCCATTAGATCTCTGTACACAAGTATGGCCAAACAAATTAAAATTGCTATTGCAATGGTAGTTCTGAATTGATCATCATTAACATATTTGCCAACAAATACAGCACCTATTATTCCAATAATTGCATAGGGTAGGAGCTTCTTTATGTATTTCCATTCTGCAGCTCTACGGTAATATATAACAGCGAATGTATCTCCGAATATTAAAAATGGTAAGAGAATTCCAACAGAAGCCATTCCTCCATACAAATAAGCTAGTATTGGAATATTAATCATCGCAAAACCTTTTAAACCACTTTTGCTTAATCCTGCAACAAGGGCACAAAGAATTGTTAACCACCAAGTAGTCCAGTCTGTATGTAAAGGATTTAGTAATGCTTCCATATAAAACAAAGGAACGTTTAATTTATGACAATGCCTAAATAATAGACTTAATTACGTTTACAGAGATATAAAAGGAGGGGTGGTATAATAAAAATGCTGTATTTCAAATGAAATGCAGCATTTTCAAGTAGCCCCAACTGGACTCGAACCAGTATCTATTGTTTAGGAAACAACTATTCTATCCCTTGAACTATGGGGCCATCCTTTATTGTGGGTGCAAATATAAAAAAAAAGTAGAAATCTCCCTTTTATATTCCTATATAAACCAAAAAACCCCGCTTAATAGCGGGGTTTGGACTCTTGCGTACTAATTATATTTTGAAATATCCTTATACCAATTTTACATTAATCGCATTTAATCCCTTTCTACCTTCTTTTAATTCAAAGGTAACGGCGTCGTCTTCTTTGATCTCGTCGATAAGACCAGTTACGTGTACAAAATACTCATTGTTTGATTCGTTGTCCTTAATGAATCCAAAACCTTTTGATTCGTTGAAGAACTTTACTTTTCCTTCTTTCATAATAATAATTAAATAAATACTGTACAACAAATGTATCATTAAAAGTTGTATATCAAATAGAAAAATGAAAAAAAATTCAAATTTTAATTATTTTTTTTATTTCTGTAAATATTTGATTTACAATCAGAAAAAAAAACACTAATTGATAACGAACAAAATATGATAAAAAAGAACGAATCGACTAAATGATTATATACTTCAAATTGAAGATTATGAACTGAAAATATTATTTAGGTATAGAAGTTGCTTTTATTATGGCAAGTAATACATCATACATGAATTGCTTATAGAAACTGGGGTTTTGATGAAACAGAGTTGATACAAAAAGGTAATATGAGCATAAAAAAATTACATAAATGTAGGATTTAAAGAAGGAGGTGCCATGTCTATTCAAAATGCAAAAAATTTTATTGAGAAAGTTCAAACTGATTCTGATTTCAGAAAAGAGATGTATAAGATTAATGGATTTGATGAATTCAATCAGTTTATGCAAAGTAAAGATTTAACCTTTGATGAATTTGAATTTGAAGAGGCATATAATTTAATGCTTTTTAAATGTCAATTCTCTGAAGAACATGATCGACTTGAGAATGCAGTAAACTTAATTAAACTAGTATTATTAAATTAACAGAGTATAAACATTTAATTGATATAATTATGAGTATAACTTTTAGACCACTTGGATACGTAATGGAGATATTGGAATCAGTTGGGTTACCGGTTTCATATAGTTATGATGATTTAGTGTTTGTAGAAAACAATTCATTAATAGTAAAATTTAATGATGAAAGCGAAAGGGAGCTTTATCTTTATTTCAATAAGGATTTAGATAATGCCGTTGCAGGACACCTTGAATTTGTTCTTATGGAAGCAGCTTTGGATAAGGGCTTTCAGTTTATAAATTCAGGGAAATACAAAATCCAGCAAAAGGATGAAGAAAAAGAAGAATTGGAGTTGATTTTTTTGAATTAGATAATGGGGAAAGGTAGATGGATATAGTTTCCTCAATAACTATATCCATCACTTTCTTAAAATCTCTTGTCTGCTAATCCGATTCCATTGATTTTTCTATAAAGATCAAGTGCGTAAATGTCTGTCATTCCGCTAATGTAATCTAAAACTGATTGCAATTTTTCGTAAGCACTTGCCTGTGCTGAAACTTTATACTGCTCTGGTATAAATGGTAAAAGCATTTCTGAATATTTGTCATCAGGATTAAGTATTGCTTTTGAAAATTCATGTAATAAAGATCCAAGAATTTTGAATCCGGATATTTCAATTTCTACAACTGAAGGATGTCTGTATATTTTTTTGAATGACAATGTTGCACAATTTTCCATTGCAGCATTTGTTGTTCCGTGTAAATATTTTGTTAGACTGCCTGTAAAATCACCTGACATAATTTTATCGTAGTTGTCAATAAATATTTGAGTACACTGACCAACAAGTTTACCGATTACTGATGCTCTGATAAAAGCAATCTGCTCATTAATATCAGTTACTTCAATACTTACATTTAATATTCGGTCACGTGTATTCTGATCTTCCGAATCATTTAAAAAAGCAAGTAAAATATCTTTAGTTTGCGCAGTGTCTAGTATCTTTAGTTTGTGAGCATCTTCAATATCCATGATTTGGTAGCAGATATCATCTGCTGCTTCAACTAAATATACCAGTGGATGTCGACAAAAAACGCCAGGTTCTTTTTCAATCATTCCTAGTTCTGTAACCACTCTTGAAAAAATCTCTTTCTCTGATTGAAAGTAACCATATTTCTTTTTAGACTTTTGTCCGGAAGCATAAGGATATTTTAATATGGATGCAACGGCAGAGTAGGTTAACGAAAATCCACCTTTTCTTCTTCCGTTAAACTGATGTGTTAAAAGTCGGAAGGCGTTTGCATTTCCTTCAAATTCAGTTAAATCATTCCATTCTTCCTCTGTAAAAGGATATTTTTCTTTTAAGTTTTTTCCTTCTCCGTTTTTAAAGTAATGTGAAAGAGCCGTTTCACCTGAATGTCCAAAGGGTGGGTTACCCATGTCATGTGCCAGACATGCAGTAGCTACAATTGATCCAATTTCATGAATCAATTCATTATCAAGTTTCTTTTCTTTTATTAAAAACTCACTAATATTGTGACCTAATGACCGACCTACGCTGGCAACTTCAAGACTGTGTGTTAGTCTGTTATGTACAAAAATACTTCCGGGTAAAGGAAATACCTGAGTCTTATCTTGTAGTCTTCTAAATGGTGAAGAAAATATTAATCGATCGTAATCTCGTTGAAATTGAGTACGATGGTGTATTGTGTCATTTACTCTATCTTCCTGGCCGGTTCTTTTAGCTGATAATAGTTGATTCCAGTTCATTATTAGTATATTACAGTGCGATAGTTTTTCATTTCCTTATCAAGCAATTTTGCCTTACCATTTGTTACTTTATTCATCAATCCCCAAAAACCCGGGCCATGGTTTTTCTCAACGGTGTGACACAGTTCATGAAGTAATACGCTGTCAATTAAATGATCGGGAAGTCGCATTAAATGCAGGTTCAGGTTTATATTATTAACATATGAGCAACTTCCCCAACGGGTTTTTAAATTCTTAATAAAAACACGGTTGTAATGGAAACCATGACTTGTTGCCAACTGATGTAAACGTTGTGGTAAATAATTCTTTGCTGATACTCTTAATGCTTCCTCAATTCCATATCGTATATGTTCTTGAATTATTGCGGATTTAACATCGTGGTTGTGTGGGTATTCTACTGATAAAATTCCTTGTCTTAGTTGAATCCTGACATTTGGTATTGGCGCTTTTTTAATTCTTAACGCAAAAGAACGTGTTTTAAATTGAGTTGCTTCATCAAATATGGTTAAGTCATTCTCTTTTTCCTTGACTTTTGCCATATTTTCAATTATCCAGTTTTTGTTAGAGTTAACAAACGAAAGAGCTTCTTTTGGGTGCATTGTTGCAGGAACAACTACCTTTACAGCTTCAAAGGGTTTAAGCTTAATAGATAAGCGTTTAGCCTTTTTGCTTACCTGAAAAAGAATAGGTCCAATACCTTTGATATTTATTAACTCCATAGCTGCAAATTAAGCGAATATAATGTTGATTACCAATTTCGTTTTATTGATCAGTAAAATAATACCAGAAGTTCTATAAATATTTACAATCTAAATATCTAAGTGTTTAAAAACATAAATATAAATATAAATACATATCGATATATAGCTATATTTGGAGCTTTAAATTTTTAAGTCCGGAAAACAATAAAAAATAAATATAAAATGAAGTATTTAATCGTTGGAGGAGTTGCAGGAGGTGCTACCACTGCTGCCAGGTTGAGAAGAATTGATGAGAAGGCTGAAATTATTATGTTTGAGAAAGGTCCACATATTTCATATGCTAACTGTGGATTACCTTATTACATTGGAGGAGTTATTAAAGAGAGAGAGAAGCTATTAGTTCAAACACCTGAATCATTTGGAGCGCGCTTTAATATTGATATTAGAGTGTATTCAATGGTTACATCAATCGATCCAAAGAAAAAGGAGATCACGGTTAAGTCTTTAAAAACTGGAGATATTTATACTGAGTCTTATGATAAGTTGGTATTATCTCCGGGAGCTAGTCCAGTAAAACCTCCAATACCAGGAATTGATTTACCAAACATCTATACATTAAGAAATGTAGAGGATACTGATAAAATAAAAGCATTTGTAGATGATAAAACACCACGTTCTGCAGTTGTGGTTGGAGCTGGATTTATTGGTTTAGAAATGGCAGAAAACCTTCATCACAGGGGAGTTAAGGTTTCTGTTGTTGAAGCTGCAGGACAGGTAATGAATATGATGGATAGTGAAGTTGCCGCTCCGTTACATCACCATTTTAAAGAAAAAGAGGTTGGTTTATTTCTTGAAGATGCAGTAAAAGAGTTTAAGCAGGTAGGGGATCTGATAGAAGTATCTTTATCTAGTGGAAGAATCATTCAGTCTGATTTTATTATTCTTTCAATTGGAGTTCGACCTGATACCACTTTAGCTAAAGATGCAGGTATAAAAATTGGTGAAACAGGTGGTGTTTGGGTTGATGATTATCTGCAAACTTCAGAAAAAGATGTTTATGCAGTTGGTGATAGTATTGAGTTCCCACATCCAATAACTAAAAAGCCTACAATTGCGTTTTTAGCCGGTCCTGCTAATCGTCAGGGAAGAATTTTAGCTGATAATATGGTTTACGGTCATAATCGAAAATATAAAGGTTCAATTGGAACTGCTATTGCAAAGGTTTTTGATATGACTGCCGGTATTACTGGTATGACACACAGAGGTCTGAAAGCCGCTGGTATTAAACATGATTGCACAATTGTACATGCAGGTTCGCATGCAGGTTACTACCCGGGATCTATGCAAATGATGCTTAAGATAAGTTTTGATCCAAAATCAGGTAGATTATATGGTGGTCAGGTTGTAGGATATAAGGGTGTTGATAAGCGATTAGATCTTTTGGCTACTGTTATTAAAAATGAAGGTACAATCTACGATTTGCAAGAAATAGAGCATGCATATGCACCACCATTTAGTTCTGCAAAAGATCCAGTAAATCAAGCTGGATATAATGCTGAAAATATTATTAAAGGATTGTTTAAACCATTATCGCCTTTTAAATTTCATAAGCGAATTAAGAAAGAGTGTTTCGTATTAGATATTCGTACTCCTGAAGAAGTTTCTATTGATGCAATTGAAGATTCAGTAAATATTGAATTAGATAAGCTGAGAGAAAACTTAGATCGAATCCCAAAAGATAAAAAGATTATGATCTATTGTGGAGTAGGTTTAAGAGGTTATGTAGCTGCACGTATTTTAAAGCAAAATGGTTTTGACGATGTTTATAATCTATCAGGAGGATTAAAGGTTTATAAGCAGGCCATGTCAGAGCAATCAAATATTATTTTCTTTTCAAATGAAGAGAAAGAAGAAGAAAAGGAAACTATGGAAATGCCAACTATAAATGTAAAATCAATGGCAGTTGATGCCTGTGGATTACAGTGTCCCGGTCCAATACTTAAACTTAAAGAGAGTATTGATGCTATTGAATATGGAGATAGATTAGAAGTTACAGCAACTGATCCAGGATTTTATAATGATGTAGCATCGTGGTGTAAAGTTACCGGTAATCGTTTAGTTAAGAGAGAGAATAATGCCGGAGAGATTACTGCAATTATTGAGAAGTTTAAAAAAGATGCAGAGAACAGTACCCTACCAAAATCAGATTCAGATCATAAAACATTAGTTGTTTTTAGCGATGATATGGATAGAGCCTTAGCTTCGTTTGTAATTGCAAATGGCGCTGCAAGTATGGGTAAAAAGGTAACTATGTTCTTTACATTCTGGGGATTAAATGTAATTAAAGATGCGAATCGTCCTAAGGTTAAAAAAGATATGATGGGTAGCATGTTTGATAAGATGATGCCTGGTCATGCCGGAAAATTAAGACTCTCTAATATGAATATGGGAGGTATGGGCCGCCGAATGATGAAGCTTCGTATGAAAGATAAGAATGTTGATGCACTGGAAACTATGATTCAGCAAGCTAAAGATAGTGGTATAAACATGATTGCATGTCAGATGAGTATGGATATCATGGGAGTTCATAAGGATGAACTAATCGATGGTGTAAACATTGGTGGTGTAGCTAACTATCTTGAAGAAGCTGAGCAAGCAAACTTGAATCTATTTATTTAATATAGACTTAATTATTAGGTTTCTACAAGTTATTATTTTAACCACGAATCATTATTGGTTCGTGGTTTTTTTATAGATAAAAGTTATTTATACTTACTTTAATTTAGGTAATTATTAATCTAAATTAGTTGAAAAATCAGAGTTGTTTATTATTGTGGTAAGAACTTATATTTCTAAAAGGCTTAGTTCAATTGTGAGCTAAGCCTTTTAAATTTTTAGATTTTTATTCTGATTAAGCTGTAAATATACGATTACCCTTTTATAACCTTAAAATGGTTAATAATTTCTCTTATCAGCACCCCACATCAGTTTATTTCGTAATGTAGCATAGTAATTAATACCCGGTAAGTCAATTAGTTTAATTGAATATGGTGCTTTTTGGATATTCAGTTCCAGTGACTCATCAAAAATCTCACTTCTGGAGTCAAGAGTAGCAAGATATGTATCGGCACGTCCTTCAACTTTAAGAGTGATTTTAAGATCATTTGGAACTACCATTGGACGCACAGTTAGGTTATGTGGAGCAATAGGAGTAATCACATGACATTGTGATTTAGGGTGAATAATAGGTCCTCCAACACTAAGAGAATAAGCAGTAGAGCCCACAGCAGTAGCCACAATTAATCCATCAGCCCAATATGAGTTTAAAAATTTACCATCTAAATAGGTATGGATAGTAATCATTGAAGCAGAATCTCTTTTTTGTACTGCCAGTTCGTTCAACCCAATGTTTAAGTCTCCGAATAAATTGTTTTCAGTATTAAGTTGTAAAAGCTCAACCTCATTTATTTTATAATTGCCTGTAAAAATGTGGTTTATAGCATTGTTAATATCATCTTCTGAAATATCAGCTAAAAAGCCTAATCGACCACTATTTATTCCAACAATAGGTATGTTTAAATCCTTAACAAGAGTAATGGCTTGGAGAATGGTACCATCTCCACCGATACTTAAAAATAAATCAACCCCTTTAAGTTCTTCACTTGTTTCAAAAACTTTAAATTCAAAAGCAGCAATGTCAAATTTCTGAAAAAGAAAATCATAAAAAGGCTTATATACAATAATATCTGCCTGATGATTCCTTAATTTTTTAAACAGGTTGATACAACTATCTTTAAATAAGTCAGAAAATTGTTTGCCAAATATTGCAATGCGCATAAAAGAGGTATTATTTATTTAAATAAAATAAAGTAAAATTAAATATACTATTCGCTTTCAAAAGTAATGAGGTATATTACTGTATCAAAATAAAATATTTAAAATCTACATTGTTAGATTTAAATGAATGTATAGTCCACTGAATCCGGATTTGTTAATAGCATAATTTACCGATAGCACTTTATCATAGTATGTGACTAAATCCAGTCCAATGCCATAGCTGTAAAGCATAGAGTTGCTCAGAGAGTTACTTATATTGGGATTTTGCTTGTGAACATATCCTGTATCAAAAAAGGTTTTTAGGTATATTGCATAGTGAAGCTTTGAAAACTGATTAAGATTGATAAAATTGATGTTTGCCGTTTTTGTAGGGATTAACTCAAACAGAACTTTGTTTTTAAGATATGCATAATTATCACTTTCAATCACATTGTATTCATATCCATTTAAGAATTCTCTGTAACCAAGGCCATTACTAATTACAAATGGATTGTCTTTGTTTGAATTAGCAACTCCTCCAAAATTAACTCCATAATTGAGTCTTTTTGTTATTTGTCCAAATTGCTGAAACATGAGTTTTAAGGCAAAGTTCTGAACGTCATTGTTTAGTATTCCCAAACCATTTCTGGCGATACAACCTTCAAACATATGTCCTTTCAATGGATAAGTCTTGGAATCTCTTATATCGTGATTGTACTTGTACTCAAGCGAAATATAATTTAAGAAGTTGCTACCATTGGCAAGGTAGTCAGGATTTAAGCTGGCTAAGGTGTCTTTAATATTAAACGACTTATAACTAAGTATGAGTTTATGTCTGTTAAAAAAGCCATGGCGATAATGTAAAAACATTTCAGAAGCTACCTGTTGCTCAATAAATGAATTGCTGGTTTTAAAATATATAGCTTCATTGTTTGTAATAGCATACGAAACCTGATTTTGAGCTGCATAATTAAATGATGTTCCCCATCCTAATTTATAGTTTTTAGGAGCTGAGGTGAAAAGAACTTCTGCTTCATTTAGATATCCTATCCTTAATTTTAGCTTTAAAATCTCATTCATACCTCTGAAGTTTTCTTGCTTCAGATATATACCATAATTCATACGACTCCAGTCTCCATTTTTTAAAAAGGCACTAAAGTTTCTATCGGCATGTTCAAAAAGAGGTAAAAACCAGGTATACCATCGTTCGTCAACTTTTACCTCAAAATCAACTATTTCATTGTTGGTAAATTTGTATTCTATGTATACAAAGTTGAAAAGGGAAGTATTTAAAAGGTTCTGGCGACTTTTACCTATCAGCTCGTAAAAATCACTCTTGGCAATTTTGTCTCCTTTTTTAAATAATAATTCATTTCGTATGATACGGGATCTGGTTTTTTTATCTCCACTTACTTTAATAGTATTAACCAGAATGGTATCCTTAATCTCTGTCAGATCAGAGCTGGTATAATTTGAAGAATAGGATTTGAGGCTTGTAAATAAGCAAATGATTAAAACAAATACACAGTAATCAATATGTTTTCCATGCCCCTTCAAACCTTAGTCATTTTCACAACGTTACACCATTACAGTCTTTTGTGAACCATAAAAGTGTCTATCATGAAGAATGGAGTTCTTCAAAAACGAAAAACATTAATAATTAAGGTTTACAAAGACATTTTATACATCTAAATATCTAATTAGTGCATCATAGTTTTTCTTAACCACTTCGTCAATGGTGTTTTTTTCTGTATATGATGCTGTTACAGTATAGTCGTACCTGTCAAAAGCCCTTAAAACAGGACTAATATCCTCTCTGTTCAATTTAATTGTAATTGTTAAAGGAGCATTAGGATCTATCTGATTTACATAAAAACTAAGAACCTTGGTATCTGCATCTTCAATAATCTGAGAAATTTCAGAAATTGAGTATTCATACGCCGGCATTTCAAGTTCAATAATACCTCCGGGAGTATGTGCGGCAATTAGTTCAGCAAAATTTTTCAATAAGTCCGGCTGAGTAATCATTCCAAGATATTCTTTGTTTTCTGCTAATACCGGAATCACAGTAAGACGTAATCGTGATGCAATTTCAATTACACTATAAATATGTTGGTTGTAATAAACATAAGGTGACGTAAGTGAAAGTTGGTGATTACCAAGTGGTTCTTCCGGTTTATTTAAATCAAAAATATCGGTGTCAGTAATTAGACCCAAAAATTCCTTATTGTTAACAATAGGCAAATGAGAAACACGAAATACTTCCATCCAGTTTAGTGCATCTAACCCAGAATCAGAGGTTTTCAGTGCGGGAACTATATCTGATATCAAATCTTGTGCTAACATACAATGTGTTTCAAGAAATACTCTTAACTTTGTCGTGGGAGAAACTTAAATGTGCTCCCCATTTTTTTATTACGACATTGCTTAAATTTAGTTGCATATAAGTAAACAATCAAGTAATTGATAAGTTTATTTTTATAAAAGTGATTAAAGTGCAATGTATATTGACTAAAATTAGGTTTTAATGACAAAACTGAGTGTAAATATTAATAAAGTTGCCACGCTTAGAAATTCTAGGGGTGGAAATATGCCCAATGTAGTTAAGGCTGCAGTTGATGTACAATTGTTTGGAGCAGAGGGAGTAACGGTTCATCCTCGTCCAGATGAAAGACATATCACTTATAAAGATGTAATGGATATCAAACCTGTTATTAAAACTGAATTTAATATTGAAGGTTATCCATCAAGAAATTTTATTGATTTAGTAAAAAAAGCAAAGCCTCATCAGGTAACTCTTGTTCCAGATCCACCGGAAGCAATTACTTCGAATGCCGGATGGGATACTATTAAAAATAAATCATTTCTTCAGGAAGTGATTGCGGAGTTTAGCGAAGCAGGAATTCGTACATCAATTTTTATTGATACGGATTTAGATAATATTGTAAATGCTGCAGCAACCAATACTGACAGAATTGAGTTGTATACTGAGCCATACGCAGCTATGTATGCAAAGGATCGTGAAAAAGCAATTGCTCCTTTTGTTGCAGCCGCTGAAATGGCGAAAAAGGCAGGTCTAAAAATTAATGCAGGTCATGATTTAAGTTTGGAGAATTTGAGATTCTTTTATGAAAGAATTCCTTTCCTTGCTGAAGTATCTATTGGTCATGCATTGATTTGCGATGCATTGTATATCGGACTGGAGAAAACAATTCAGTTATATAAAGAACAACTTAAGAAATAAGCTGTTGTTTGTAAATGACTATGAAGTTGTTTAGTAAACATATTGGAACAGGAAACCGAAATTTGATTGTAATCCATGGTCTTTATGGATCATCAGATAACTGGTTAACAATTGCAAGAAATCTTGAGGATATTTGTAGTATCTACCTAATAGATCAAAGAAATCATGGACTTTCGCCTCATTCTTCAGAAATGAATTATGAGGTGATGGCTGATGACTTAAATGAATTTATGATTCAGGAGAGTTTAGAGTCTGGCATCATAATGGGCCATTCAATGGGTGGAAAGACAGCCATGCGTTTTGCTTTAAAATACCCACAAAAAGTTGAAAAACTACTGATCTTAGATATTGCTCCAAAATCATATGATGGTTTTAGTAATTATGCTCAAATTACAAATGATCATAGAAGTATTGTTGATGCTTTGTTGTCAGTAAATCCAAAAGAATTTTCTTCACGCAGTGGAATTGATAAATTTTTAAAGGATAAGATTCCTAATAATATGGTTCGTTCATTCCTGCTTAAGAACCTGGGAAGAGCAGAGGATAAGACCTTATTCTGGAAACTTAATATTCAGGCTATTTCTGATAATCTTCACAATATCATGTCCGGATTCAATGACTTGGAGGACAATGGAGACTTCCCAGAAGAAAAAGAAGTTTATTTAATAAGAGGTGCTAATTCTCCATATGTTCAGGAGGAAGATATCCAATCCGTTCGTAAATTATTTCCTTCAGCTCAATTGACTACCATACCTGATGCTGGTCACTGGTTACATGCAGAACAACCTGAAATATTTGTGAAGACTACACGCTATTTTCTTGAGTCGTAGAAATAAAAAAAGTCACTCCATTTGAAGTGACTTTGGTCTATTTTATATTTATTGATATGACAGGCAAAAGCTCCTCTTAATCTTGCAATTTGCAGTATTAGAGCTTGTCATGTCACTATTGTTTTGCATTGGACCTCCTTGCATACCTCCCGGAGGTGGACCTTGCATACCACCAGGAGGCGGACCGCTCATTCCACTTGGTGGAGTTCCCATATTACCCATATTATTTCCATCCGGAGGTGACGGCATATTTCCACTCATTGATCCATTTAACGAAATGCAGCAACTAAATGCGCATAATGTATCAGACGCACATATTGATTTTTTATAAAATGTTTTAAATGGAATAACTATTTCATAAAAAAGTATGCCTTCATCATTTTTATAATAAAGTGCATTTATTCCGTTTGCTTTTGAAAAAGGAACAGTATTTTGATCAGATTGTATGTTGCTAAAACCTGATAGATTAATCTCCTTTGTGGCAAATTGAGATTCTTGCTGGTTAAATGATTCTGTCATTCCTGGTTGTTGATTAAAATCCTGTTGACCAGAATTATTTCTCATTTCAGGCTTGTTTCCTTTTTGATTTGAGGATGAATTATCCTGCATGTTTCCTTGCATTGCTGGAGGGCCTTGCCTTACCGGATAAGTCAGGGAATAAGGATAACTGCTGCTCTCAGCCAAGGTGTCAAGTTGTAATTTTAATCCACCACTAACTATTTGCTGAATGGTGTTTTCATCAACAGTTCGTGCAGCAAAATACAGATTATTACGATCGTTGGTAAATTCGTAATTGAGTTTCAGATTCTTGTCGTAATACTTTAGTGGAATATTCCAGTCGTTTTCAGCTCCATCAATTTCAATTTTGTTGGATTGCCATAATATTGACTGATAAACCTTATGCGAACATGAAACAAGAATAAGTAACACTAATGAACTAAAAATCCATTTCTTCATTATTATCAAGTTTATTATTTTCAATGTAATGTTAACCTGATAAAATGTGATTCTCAATCATATTCGACAGACACGATCTTTTTATCGATGATTTGTAAGGAATGCTATCTAAATAAATTTATAGAATTTCAAATTACTCGTTCAAAATAATCTTGTTCAATAAGTGGTTTACCCATAAATCTCAATAATAACTGAGCCGTGGCTAAAACATCCTTTTCGCAGTATATTGCAATTCTTTCAATATCTTTTTCTTTATAATATACTTCGGCAACCTGGCTTCCGTCAATATCATCTTTGGGTGAAGGAATATTAAAAATTGTGGTCAACAGGTTTAAGGAAGTATAGTGTTTGTAGTCGCCAAACTTCCATAAATCCAGAGTGTCTAAAAACTTAACCTCCCAAGGTTTTTTACCAGCAATGTCAAGGCATTGTGGTAATCTTAAGCCGTTAATTAGAATACGTCGTGCAATAAACGGGAAGTCAAACTCTTTTGCATTATGTCCGCATAAATTTCTGTCAGGACCTTTACTCATAAACACATTTAGCATATCCGAGAATTCCATCAACAGTCTTTTCTCATCATCACCAGCAAAACTTTTCACCTTAAAGTGCATTTCACCTTTTACATGATGAATTATTCCTGCTGAGATGCATACTATTTTACCAAACTCGGCATATATGCCAGCTCTCTGATAGATATCTTCAGGCGTCTCTTCATCTTTTAAGAAATATGCCGCTTTTTTATTCCACAGTTCCTGCATAGCTTCACTCTGTTCGCTATAATTTTCGTATTGAGGAACTGTTTCAATATCAATAAAAAGTATGTTTTCCGGAGCTAAGTTGTCAAGCATAATTAGTTTGTTAGATTCAGGTTTTGTTCAATATGTTGTTTCAAAAGATTGATTGCTACTTTGTTATTTCCCCCCTGAGGAACAATAAGATCTGCATACCTTTTGGTTGGTTCTATAAATTGAAGATGACTTGGTTTTACTGTTTGTTCGTAACGATCCAGAACTTGTTTTACATCTCTTCCTCGTTCAACAATGTCGCGTAAAATCACTCTGGATAAACGATCATCAGCCTCTGCATCTACAAATACTTTCAAATTCATTAAATCTCTAAGAGGTTTGTGTCCTAATATTAATATTCCTTCAACAATGACCACGTCTCGAGGCTTAATATTAGTAGTTTCCTGACTTCTGGTACATGTTAGGTATGAATAGGAAGGCATCTCAATACTTTCGTTATTTTTTAGTTTTTTAAGATGATCTATCAACAACCTCCATTCAATGCTGTCAGGATGGTCGAAATTTAAATTTTTTCTTTCTTCCATTGGAATATTACTGCTGTCTTTGTAGTAAGAATCCTGAGGTAATACAGTTACTTCACCTTCAGGAAGTTGTTCGATTATTTTCCTGACAACAGTTGTTTTTCCGGAGCCTGTTCCTCCTGCAATACCAATTATTAACATGTGACCCTTTTATTTTTATCTTTGTAAAGATAAGAATTGATTATTTGAACATAAGAACTTGTTGACAAATTAATTAAATCTTACGTCTTTTATATTATATCTACTAATCTATTAAGAGTATAACCTTTAAAAATAACATAATGATTAAGCACGTTGTATTATTTCAGTTTAAAGAATTTGAATCAGCAGAAGCTAAAGCTGATAAATTAACTGAGATTAAATTAGCACTTGAAGCTCTACCTCCTAAAGTTAAGGAAATTAAAAGTTTAACTGTTGGTATTAACGCAAATCCTGCAGAACAATATGATATTGCTTTGGAAACTACTTTTAATAACTTAGAAGAGTTAGAAATATATGCAAAGCATCCTGATCATGTAGCTGTTGGTGGAATTATTAGAGCTGTATTGGAGAAAAGGGCTTGTGTAGATTACGAAATTTAATCCCTTAAATACAGGAAAATAATGATCTATTAAACTCTCTTCTTTATTCAGTTGAGAGTTTATTTGTATGTTTTCCTTAAATATTAAAAATCTAAATTTAATCGAATGAAATTTACCAAGTATTCTCTGATTATTTTGAGCATGGCATTATTAAGCTGTGCTCCGAAAATAATTGAAGTTAGTCCAGATAATGAAAAGATAAATTATGTAGGACGAATTAATTTTGAAAATCCACAGGAGCCGATTTTATACTGGAGTGGTTCTTCCATATCAGTTAAATTCTCAGGATCAGATATTTCTGCCACACTAAATGATGAAAATGGATTGAACTATTATAATGTTGTCATAGACCAGGATTCTGTTTACCCCTTGAAACTAAAACAAGGTGTTCAAAAATATAATCTGGCAAAAGGATTATCTCTTGATGAGTCTCATACAGTTTCTTTAGTAAAACGAAATGAATGGAGAACCGGACAAACAGGTTTCATGGGATTTACTATTGCCGGAACATTAAAAGATTTACCTGAAAAAAGTGGTCGGTTAATTGAATTTTATGGGAATAGTATCACAGCCGGATATGCCATAGAAAATAACACGGGTGGTGATTCACCAGATAGCACTTATACAAATAATTATAAGACTTATGCAGCTTTAACTGCTCGTCATTTTAATGCTGATTTACATTGTATTGTTAGATCAGGCATTGGAATTAATGTAAGTTGGGAGCGCCCGATTATGCCTGAAATATGGGATCGTTTAAATCCGGTTGACTCAACAAGTAAATGGGATTTTTCAAAAGAAACCCCAGATTTAGTAGTTGTCAATTTGATGCAAAATGACAAATGGCTTGTTGAATTGCCAGATAATGCTGAGTTTAAATATCGTTTTGGAGATAAAAGGCCTACTGAGGATGAAATAATCAATGCCTATGCTCATTTTGTTAAAGGAATCAGGGAACAGTATCCATCAACACCAATTATCTGTGCTCTTGGAAGCATGGATGCAACTGAAAAAGGTTCAGCATGGCCTGGTTATGTTGAAGAAGCTGTTTCTTTATTAGGAGACTCAACTATTTATACGCATTTCTTTCCTTTTATAGAAAAAGGAGGTCACCCAAGAGTTGATGATAATAAGAAGATGGCAGCAAGTTTGATTCAGTTTATTGATGATAATATAGAATGGTAATATTACTGTTCGAATATCAATAGAAGTAAAAAAGGCTTGATGGAATGAGGAGTTTTCCATTGAGCCTTTTTTATGATAGACAAATTAATATAGAAACGTTTTTTAATTAAACAGAGGTGTTATTATTTCTAGCCATGATTCAATTCTTTCTTCCGTAAGTTCACTTTCATTGTCCTCATCAAGAGGTAAACCAACAAAATGATCATTTACAACTGCTTTGGATTCATCGAAGACATATTTTGTAGTTTCAACTATACCAATGATTTTACATCCTTTATCTTTTATTCCTTCATAAATAGTTCCCATTGCATCAACAAATGAATCTGAATATGATTCGGAATCACCTACACCAAATAACGCAATGGTTTTATCATTTAGATCAGTTTTCACAAGCTCAGGTAAAAAGTCTTCCCAGTCATCTTGTAAATCTCCAATACCCCAGGTTGATGTGCCTAAAATAATATTGTCGTATTTTTCTACAATAGAAACCTTGGTATTGGCTACATCAAATAAATCTACATTCTGACCAAGTGCTACAGCAATTTTGCGTGCAATCTGTTGAGTGGTTCCTCCATTGGAACCATATAAAAGGGCAATTTTTTTCATAGCTACTTCACTTTATCAGTGGTATATTTCTTCGATGAGTTAGTAGTTTCTTTTTTTGATTGCATCCAGCTTTCCTGTAATAGAGGGAAGGTTCCAACCATTAATAATCTAATTCCTTGTTGGTTTGCTTGTAGGTCTATTGTTTTGTCCATTTTTTTGAGTGTTAATTTTTAAATGTTTATTGGTTTTTAATGATATGTCAAAATTAGATCAGTACACCTTTGTCAGCAATCCTTATATGTGGTTATTTATCAGTGCTAAATGAGATGTTTTTCTGAATGAATTCAATGTGTGTTTGCTTAAATGTCAGTAATACAGTGTTATATGAATTCTTAATCACTATAAGTTGTTACTCATTTTATATGAAGTAAGGGGTGTAATCACAATTATGGGTAGATAAATACTCAAAAACTTGCTCTACAACAGCTTTTGAGCTTTTTATTTTCATAATTATTAGGGATTGAGTCAGTGAATGATAATCACTTCATTTGTATTGTCATAATAATTGTAGTGACAGGCAAGTATGTAGTAATTCTAAAATTTCAATGTTATGAGAGTAGAAAACAGTTCTTTAAAAGTTAAGAGGGTGCACAGTGATAATTCTGATAGAATGAGAATTAAAATTGAAGATTATAAAAGTGCAGAAATGCAAATCTTAATGCATCATGTATACGAGTACAAAAAAGGGTTGAGAAATTTAGTGCTGCATACTATGAATAGGAGGGAAAAAGGTATCACAGAGGATATGCTGACCCGAAAAGGAATTGCTTTTTATATGCAACATTTAGATTCGGGTAAAATTAATGTGTTTTTCGGTGATAGTAAATGTGTTAAGATTATAGAGTCGTTTGGTCATAAAACATTGAATGACTTTTCGGATGAAGAAGATTTTATTTTAGGAACAATGTTAGGTTACGACAGAATGCAACAATGTGAGCGCTACCTAAAAAAGTTAAATCTGAAAACAGGGTTGGCTATTTAAAAAGTAATATAGATAATAGGTTATTAAAATATACAGACAAAGGTCTGTTTTGCTTGTCATAGGCCTGCTCAGGAATTTATAAAATATCCTCATATTAAATAAATGTCTACAACCTGAGCAGGCTTAATTTGTGTTAAATAACTCTTGCTATCTAGTTAGTTTGTCTTATTTCTTAAATAGTTTGCCAGATTGGCTTTTACCATCTACAACTATATTATATAAATAAATCCCACTTTTTAGGTTTTCAATGTTAATTGGTTCCTCGCTACTTATTTCCTTATCAAGTACTACTTTTCCTACCATATCAAATAACTGAATATTAGCTGTGTTATTTGTTGAACTAAAGCTAATAGTAACATTGTTGTAAGCAGGATTAGGGTATAATTTAATGCTAACCTCTTCTGCCTCTTCAATACTAGTCGGAGTTGTAAGGTCAGTGTATATATATGTGAATTTTTCAGTTGCAATTAAATTACCTGATTCTTCATCTATATCGTAATTATAGAATTCTGTAATTTTATTGCTAAACTCAGAATTAACTTCTGTTTCCGGTTTAAAACATTCATTAGATATAGAAGGCATTAAGATCTGAGATATAGAATAATTTGTATCATAAAAATATTCATTTCTGTCTTCGGCATACCAATTTCCTGATTCATCCTCAACCTGATATTCAACTGTTGAAATATTACCATTTGTATATGTCCAAAATCCCTTTTCTCCAATATTTGAATTGCTGTCATTAGGATCTCCATCATAAGCAGCATATGAAAGAATATGATGATCGCTATCTGTAGACGTTATAAGGCCATACATAACAGACCAATCTGAGTTTACATCATCACGACTGCTAACCGTTAGCATAGTAAGGTATCCATTAGAGTCATAGCTTTTTGCATATACAGATAGTTTATCCCAACTGGAAGTATTTGAATTATACACATAATTATCTTTTGTTACATAACCATAGTCGTTATAGGTGGCTTCTCCTTTTTCTAGAGGAGTCCAGGTTCCACTAACGCCCTCAGATGCTATATATTGAGTTATATTTCCATCGTCATCGTAAGTGTATAGTTCTCTGTAATAGGCATCTGTGTACCATTCACCTGCTGTTTCATTCCATGAAAACTCTAAATAAGCAGAAATGTTTCCATTATCATCATAAGTATAAGTTGATAAATACTTATCACCAGACCAATTTTCACCTAGATCGGTATCGTAACATACTACTTTGCTTAACAAATCACTGCTATTATAAGTAAATTCATAAGTTTCATCTACAGTCCAACCGCTACCATTCCAATAAGAATCAGTATAACCATCTAAGCTAAACGAATATGATGATGCAGTTTTTAAATTCGAAGATGTTTTACTAATCGCTACAGTGTTTAAAGCTTTAAAGTGACTGTTTGAAGATTGTAGTAGTTCGTGGAAACTTTTCTTTGTATTACTAACCATTAGAGTTGATTGTCCTGCGCAAAACGTTACGGACAAAAATAAAAATCCCAAAAGAGTAAAAGCCTGTTTCATAATTTAATATTTATAGTTTATAATTTAAAATCACTATGATATTTAACTTTTCCCCACTTAAAATATAATGCTGTGTGTTATGACTCATATATAGATTGATAGAATAATCCTGAATTTGAGTAGGTTTGGTTGAAAGGTGTTTTATTGGGTAAAACTATGCTTAATTTGCAGTGGATAATTGTAAAAATCGGTCGTTTTTGTTGTGAAACAGTTTTTTGGGGGTAGTCCCGGTGTATTTTTTTATTTCTTTAATAAAATGGGACTGATCGTAGTAGTGCTTTCTTGGAGACAATATCCCATTGGATATTTCTTTGTAGGAATAATTGCAACGAAGTATATTTAAATATTCTTTTAAACTAAAACCAAATTGATTGTTAAAGTATCTGTTTATCTGTCGTGAGCTCCATCCAACTTCTTTTGAGAGTTCTTCAACAGAATAGTATTTACTATCATATATAAGTTCAAAGAGTCTTAATTTTCGCTTATCAATATTTTTAAAATTAACATTGTCAATATCCTTCTTTATACAAGAAGATGCATTGGAAATAAAAAAATTGAAATTATTTTTTCTGTAAGTTTCAATATTGCAACGTGGATGCAATATTGACATTGATTTATTTAGCAGTTCCTTAATTTGATAGGGAAGAAACTCCGCTGCTAGTAATTTAAAACGGATCCCAAATGCTTTTCCATTTTTAGGCATAACCACATCAATAGGTTCTGTCCAAATTCCGGTAAGAAATAGATTCGCATGTATTTCTGATTCATATTCTGCAACTACCTCGAAATATCCATCAGGTAAAATAGTGTGCTTTTTTGCATCGCCTGTATTTTGATATTCCCAAAAGCACTCAATAAAATGGCTTAATATTCCAGTGGGCTTATGTTCTCGGTATTTAAGTTTCATATACTGATTATTTAAACTGAACAACACACATAATAACTAACCTTTATTGGATTAAGAATTACGAGTTCAAATATTAAAAACCGATACAGTTATACATGGACAAATCGTAAATTATATACGACATAAGGTAAATAAAACAAATGTCTTTTGCTTAAACAAAAGATTATGTGGACTTTAACATTTTTTTATTGTAATGTGAATTATTTATGCCTCTAATTGAACTTTGATCGATATTGTTCGGTTAAATTAAAAGTTTTTAATTTAGTGGCCAGAATAAATGTTAGATCATGGAAACTTGGGTGCTATTTCTACTTTTTAGTCCGGTATATATTCCTTTGGTAATTTCACTTGCCATATTTTTTAATGCAGAAAGAAAAAACTACGCAAAAAAAACTTTAGCGATTGTTTTATTTAATATTTCTGTTTTATTTTTTGGCTTATACTTTTTTTTAACTGGCAAATATGAATTTTATTCCAGAATATTAACTCTGAATGTATTGTCATTACTACTTGTTTATCCAAGCATATATATTTATATCCGACAATTAATTCAGCAGGATTATGCCATAAAGAAAATTGCTATACATCTAATACCTGCTTTTTTTGTGGTGGTTCAGACTATTGCATATTTTACCATGCTTAATGATTATGAACGTGAAATGTTTGTTACAGTATACAGATTTAATCCTGAATGGAATAATCCGGGATTAATCTTTATATTTTTCTGTAGGATATTTAATATTGCGGTCCTGTTTTTTCAAATTTTCTATTACGGGATTAAAATCACTTATATTTTAAAAAAGTATCATGCTACAATATTAAACTATTTCTCAAATACTGAGGGAATAAGTCTAAATAGTATTAAGATTCTCAACTTTTCTTTGTTTATAGGTTCTTTAGCTAGTATTGCCTTTTATTCTATTAACCCAGTTAAGGTCTTTGGTAACTATATTGTTTTATTAATTCCATTGGCCGTTATTTCAATTACGATTTGGCTATTGGGTATTATTGGTTTAAGACAGAAAATGTTGCCAGATAATTTAACTCCTGCACCTCAGCCAGTTTCAAGTCAACCTGAAGCTCCTAATAAGGAATTGTATGGTAAGCTGATTGCATATTTCGAAAACGAAAAGCCCTATTTAAATCCGGAACTCAAAATTGATGATTTGATAGGAGAGTTAGGAACAAATCGAACTCATTTGTCAAATGCTATTAACATAAATGCGGGCAAGAACTTCAATAAATTTGTCAATGATTTTCGTATCGATTTTGCTAAAAAGTATATCTCAGAAAATAAAAACACCTGTATTAAAGAAGATGTCGCTGTTAAAGCCGGGTTTGGTTCAATACGTACATTTGAACGTAATTTTAAAGAAACTATAGGACAGAGTTATAGTCAATACTTTAATCACGTCTAATCATTTAAAATAGTCGAAAAATAGAAAGTACCCATCTTTTTTATATTAAAAAGGAGTTATCTGAAACCTTTATTTAAATTTTTCTGTTAGAGATTAAGATATGATTAGTTAATGTAAAGTAATTATTAATTCGTCCAAACGGCTTAAAATTACAATTGCAGAGATTAAAAAGAACATACCTTGGATACGATAAATTAAAAGGTATTGCGAATTAATTATTTGAAAATATAAGCATTATTGGAGAAATAGTTTCAATTTTTTAAATGATCATTGTTTTTATCTAATTCAAAGAAGGAATCTAAAATGCGTTGTTATATGTTAGATTCTTTTTTAATGGATGAAATATGTTTGAATCAAAGAGAAGTTTAAATATAAACATTTAGCATGTTAAGATTATTTAGTTTTATTGGTTTAATACTGATAGTTAGTGTGTCATCTATTGCACAAAAAAATCCGGCTATTGATAAGTCTCGTTTATTAGAGTTGGCAAATGATAAAGATAAGGCACAAAAGGAGTTTTCAAATGCTGAAAAATACTACAAAAAAGGTGAGGGAACGTATGATGAAGCATTGAAGTATTATTTACGATTGTACGAGTACTGTAATGATGATGTAGCTTTAAACTATAAGATTGGAGCCTGTTATTTAGGCTCTTCAAATAAAAAAGCCGCACTAAGTTATTTATTACAAAGTGATGCTTCTATTGCCAAAGACTATTATTTCTTGTTAGGAAAGGCAAACCAGTACAATTATAAGTATACTGAGGCCAGAGAGGCTTTTGAAAAGTATTATGCGTTGCAGAATAACTGGAACAGAAGTGAAAAGCTGGAACAGTTAAATCAGTTAAAACGTGAGTGTATATTTGGTCAAAGTGCTTTACAGGATTCAGTACCCGTTTTTATCTACAACTTAGGGCCGGTAATGAATACATACTACGATGATTACGGAGCAGTATTTGTACCAAAAGATTCAACATTTTATTATACTTCAAGACGTCCACGTAAAGAACCATCTCACAGAGTTTCGAGGTTTAAGTACAACGAAAAGATATTGTATTCAGAGGGAAGTTTTCAGGAGAATCCTGTAGAATCAGATCTTCTTAAGAAATTAAATAAATCAAGACATACTGCTGTAGCAGGTTATGATACAAAAAAAGATAGGTTATACTATTATCAGGGTAAAGAAAGAACTGGTAATATTTATTCTACAGAAGTTAAAAGAGGTAAGGCTAAAAAGCAAAAAGATCTGAATGGAAAGATTAATCATATTGCATATAAGGAAACCTCTCTAACTGTTGCAGATGATGGTGCCACTTATTTTATCTCTAACCGAAGAGGTGGAGAAGGAGGGAAAGATATTTGGTCATGCAAGCAGAAAGGTAAGAATCGCTTTTCAAAGGTTAGAAACCTTGGAGAATTGATTAATACTCCATTCGATGAGGAGTGTGTTTATGTTAGTACTGATGGTAATACCTTATACTTTTCGTCGAACGGACATGAAGGTATGGGAGGTTTTGATGTATTTAAATCGGAGAAATTGGATAATGGAACCTGGAGTGCTCCAATAAATCTGGGGTATCCAATTAATACGCCTGCAGATGAGCTATTTTATAAAGAAACTGAAAATCCTGATGTTGCTTTATATTCAGCTGTCAGAGCTGATGGTTATGGTGGACTGGATATTTATAAGATTGTTAAGGATAAGAGAATTCCGTTTACAATATCTGGTAGTCTTTCTGATGTGAAAACACAAGAATCATTAAGTGGAAGTGTAAATGTATTTAGATCAGAGGATAATGAATTAGTTGCATCATCGGTGACGGATTCTTTAACTAACAAATATCTATTGTCTTTTGAAGATGGCGGTAGTTATTATGTGCTTGTAGATGCTGATGGATATTTATCGTTAAAAGATACTATTATTTGTCCTACAGAAAGACACGCAGAGTTAGTGATGGATTTTGCATTGGAGAAACTTAAGTCACCATTTACAATTAATGGTTTTGTAAGAGACTCACTTACATTTGAACCATTGGCTGCAATGATTAATTTTTATGATGCAGAAGCCGATACTTTACTTTCTCGTCAGGTTACGCAAAAAGACAACGGAAAATATAGCGTAACATTAGCTGATAAATATAAAGTAAAGATAGAGGTTATTGCTGAAGATTATTTTACAACTACTGACAGTATTGATGCAAAAATTATAGATGCTGATTTTGTAAAAAAAACATATGATTTGGTAAGCAGTAAGGTTTATTACAATTTGAGTGGTGCAGTAAAAAATGCGGATGACAATCAACCGCTAATGGCCTCACTTTATTTCTATCGACCTAATGAAAGCGTTCCTTTTTATGCTGAGAAATCGGATTCTGTAGGAAACTATAAAGTAAAATTTGATGAGGAAGGGCCTTTCCATATTGAAGCAAGAGCAGAAGGTTATTTCTTCCTTAACGATACAGTTCGTTTCGAGGAGGCAGATAGTTTACATAAATCAGTAGACTTCATTTTAAAACCAATGAAGAGAGGTGCTAAGATCGTTGTAGAGAATATCCTGTTTAATTCAGGTAAAGCTACGTTGAAACCATCTTCGTTTACTGAACTGGATAAGCTTGCTACTCTGTTAACTGAGAATAGTGATATTAAAATAGAGGTATCTGGTCACACTGATAATGTGGGATCGGCTGCTATTAATAAAAAGATATCAAAAGCCAGAGCATTAACGGTACGAAATTATTTAGTGACCAAAGGAGTAGAAGAAGAACGACTTACTTATGAGGGATATGGTTTTGATCAGCCTATAGCTAATAACAGTACAGCAGAGGGAAGAGCTCAAAATCGTAGAGTGGAGATTAAGGTAATTGAATAACAGAGTTAAGTATTAGTGATTAAAGTAAAAAGTATAAACATGAAGATATTTAGAATTAGTATTATACTGGTTACCTTTTTAAGTGTAATCTTGTTTCAACGATGCGTATCTGATACAATCAATTTGGATGATGTTCCTGATGAAGCAAACAGGACATATGCTATAGATGTTCCCGGAGCCACTATTCATGGTACTGCCATGGAGATATTTGAGGAATTGGATATCGATTCTATTATTGAAGTAGATGAAGATGGCTTATTATATTTTTATTATGATGAGGAGTTTGTTAAGGATTGGGAAAGCATGCTCGCTTTAAATGAAATATCTAATAGCTATTATTACGATATGTCTTCATTTTTAGGTGCAGCTTCATTAGGTTTTCCGGTAAGAGTTTCAAATAATGAGAGCATTGTTTTAACAAATGAAGAAGATGTAAGGTTGGATACTGTTATATGGAAGGCCGGCGAATTCAATTTTACTTTCTCAAGCTCTTCTCCTGCTATTGATTCGGTTATTATTACCATTCCTCAGTTGTATATCAATGATGAGATATTTACAGATACAATTGTAGCTTCTGAACTTAATGATACCTATTCAATTGATTTGACGGATACTTATATGGATTTCACCGAATATGCGGGCGATGTGAATAGTATTAACCTGATTACAGATGTTATTTTTTCTGTAGATGCAGGTTCTTATTCAAGTGCAATTTTATCTATGTCATATGAAATGACAAATCTTGGACTGGATAAGGCTATTGGATATTTTGGTTCCAGAGTTATTTCAGACGATGAAAGAACGCTAGATTTTGATGCCTTTGATAATAACTATCTTACAACTGATGTAGTTCTTAAGGATCTGTTATTAGAAGTACATTCTGAAAACACTTTTGGAGTTCCGGTGGAGATTACTTCGGGAGATATCATTTTTACCAATACGGATACAAACGAAGATGTAGCTATTGTTATTGAAGATGGTAATAATATTATAGATCTTGATAATTATATAGATGGTTCATCTGTAATTCCAACTGCATCACTTGAAATAAATAGAAACAATTCTAATTTGGAGGATTTATTAAACATCAATGAATTTGCCCCAAATAAAGTAAGTTCTCACATTCAGATTATAGCTAATCCTGATGATGCTGATTTAAACTATTTTATAACTGATACAAGTAATGTAAAGACTACCATAAGAATGAATGTTCCCTTATGGTTTAAATCAAGTACTTATACCAGGTCAGACACCATTGCTTTTGATTATAACGGAGATATTGATGATGACGAGGATGAATCATTATCTGATAAGCTAGAAAAGTTAACTGTAAACTTTAATGTAGAAAACGGACTTCCTTTTGATCTGAAGATACAGGTTTACTTTACAGATGCAGACTATAATGTTGTTGATCAGCTTTTCTCTTCAGAATCAGAAGTACCATTTATTGAATCTGCAGTATTAGATGATCAGGATCGATTATCAGAACCTACAACTTCTTCTTTTGAAGCAGAAATAGATAATGATAGACTTGAATTATGGAGTGATAATGATATTAAGCATGCCATCATAAAAGTTACGGGAGCAACTGATGGTGAGGATTATGTGAAACTTTGCGAAGATAATTATATAAGTATCAACCTGTCGTTAAGTGCTGAAGGTAAACTAGGAGAATAATATTAAATACTAAAATGTCATGATTAATAAATTAAATTATATAAAAGTATTATATGTTGTTGTTTTCCTTCTGGCAACATGTTCTACTGTCTTTTCTCAGAATTCAAACCTGTTGTATTATTTTGAAAATGTACCGCAAACAAATTATACCAACCCTGCCATGTTACCGAGGGCAAATGGATTTTTTAGTTTGCCGGGATTAAGTAGTGTTGCTATTGATTTTAAATCAGATATTGCTGCTAAAGATCTTTTACAAAAGCATGATGGTATATGGGTGCAACCTTTAGATGCAGCCTTTGATTACTCTAAGTTTTATAAGTCATTTGGTAAATCTGCCAATATTAGTGCAGGTGTTGCTTATGGGCCTATTTATTTTGGATTTAGAACCGGAAAAGGATATTTTACTTTTTCGATGCAGGAAAAGGTAAATGCAAAAGTATCCTTGCCTAAGGATATCTTCAGAATTGCAGAAAAAGGATTTGAGAATGGTGATGTTCTTGATTTAAAATCTTTGGATGCTAATATTATGGCATATCACGAGATTTCAATTGGATATGCGCAACAAATTGATGATAAACTTACTGTCGGAGTACATTTCAAACCTTTATTTGGAATCGCTGCTACCAAGATGAAATATAACAGTCTGGCCATTAAAAACAATGGTACGTCTTACAACTTAAAAGTGGATGGAGATATCTATTCTTCAGTACCATTTTTAACTGTTACTAATGACGAAGACGGATACCCTGATGAATTTGAAATGCAGGATGATCTTGAGGGATCAGATATTTCTGATCAGATAACTCCTGATTTTTCAAATTTTGGTTTTGCCTTTGATCTTGGAGCTGTGTATGATTTTAATTCTTCGTTTACCTTCTCGGCTGCATTAAATAACCTGGGTTATATTAACTGGAAAAAGAATCTGAATTCGGTTTCAGCAAAAGGGACTTATGATTTTGAGGGTCCGGATGTAAGTATTACCGAGGTTGAGGATATGGATGAAGCTTATGAAGATATAGTAGATGAGATTAAAGATGTAATGGAGGTGAAAACTGAAGGCAAAAGTTTTAAAACTGGGCTGTCTCCTGAATTAATGCTTGGTGCTGCTTACCATGTAAACCATGTGTTTGATTTAGGTTTTTTGTCTAAAAGTACATTTGCGCAATATAACTTCAGACAGGAGTTTGTATTAACAACCAACTTTAATTTATATAAAGCTTTAAGTGCAAACTTTGGATATAACTACGAAATTAAAGGTACATCTGATTTAGGTTTAGGATTGGCATTAAGAGGCGGACCTCTACAGTTCTATTTAATGGCAAATCATATTCCTTTCTATTACGATAAAATTGAATCTGATGGTGATGAGTTTATAGCTCCTACTAAAGCAGAATCATTTTCATTGATGCTTGGTATCAACTTTGTTTTTGGTAAGCATGGATTTAAAAATAAATCGATGATTTATTAATACACTTCCACACCAGACAGGTTTTTTAAAACCTGTCTGGTGTGGAAGGTCTGTTAAACGTAATATATTCGGGTTATTACGTAATAATTAGATTTCTAATCTTTTATAATTTTTTCCAATTTCGTCTTGTACTAAAAGCACATAATTGCTTTAGCAACATTGTTAATGATTTTGTATGCAGAAGACGAGTATATTTTGGATTTTATGTATTGCCCTGTTTTTTAATGTATCGTTAATAAAAGGCGAAAAGATTGAAATATACAGTCTGTTAAACTATTATACTTCAGAAGATAGTATTACTGTAAGCTTTGATTTTGTAGATGAGGTTACAAATTATACCAGCCTAAAGATACTATACAGTAATAAAGAACTTACCAGCAAAAATATTAATGAAGCTAAAGGTAAAGTTAGCTTTCCTTCAAATACAATCCCTTTAGGGGAGTCAAAACTTCAGATACAACTATTTTCAAAAGATAAATCTAAGGATACTTCTATTGTTGTTACAAAACTTAAATCGGTAGCTAACGAAGTTAAATTAAATCAGGAAACAGGTGGTTTAATAGTTGATGGTTTACCTTTTTTTCCATTTGGTTTTTATTGCGGAGAGGTAGGTAACTTACCCGAGCAGGAAGTAGCCGGAGCTTTTAATTTAATTGGTCCTTATCAGAGTAATACGCCTGAAGGATTATCTGAGCGCAAAGAATACATGGATCGTTGTGCGGAGTTAGGGGTTAAAGTGCAGTATGGGGTAAACGGCTTAATTGGAGGTGGCCATAATGGAGCAAAAGTGGCAATGTCTCAGGAAGATCGATTTGAGATTCTTAAAAAAGAGGTACTAGAGTTTAAAGATCATCCGGCTTTATTGTCGTGGTATATCAATGATGAGCCGGCAGGACAGGGGCGACCTGCAGAATTAATGGAGGAGACTTATAATATCATTCATGAATTAGATCCTTATCATCCAATTTCAATGGTGTTTATGATGCCTTCAAAGGCGATTCATTATGCTAAAGGTATGGATATAGCCATGACTGATCCGTATCCAATACCTAAATCAGTGACTGAAGTTTGCAGTTATGTAAAGGATTTGAATCAAAGTTTCCGACATGAAAAATCTATTTGGATGGTTCCACAGGCTTTTGGAGGACAAGAGATGTGGCCTCGTGAACCAACTCCAAAAGAAATAAGAACAATGACTTACCTGGGTTTGATAGAAGGAATCCAGGGCGTTCAATATTATATACATCCGGGTTTAAATTTAAATCCGCAAAGTGTTGCTACATGGTCAGAGTGCCGTAATATGGCTGCTGAGTTTCAACAAATGACTCCTTTTGTTTTGGATTACTCTGATGTTAAACTTTTAAAAACTTCGTCAGAGGATGTTTTGGCAAAACAATTCACATATAAAGATGATCAATTGATTGTAGCTGTAAATACATCCAATAAACCTGTACAGTTTTATATTGAGGCTGGTTTAAAGGAAGGAACTAAAGTTGATTTATGGTTTGAATATCGTTCTGTTGTATCAACGGATGGTAAAATTGATGATATTATTGATGCGCTTTCTACACGTGTTTATTTGATTAGAAAAGATACTACTGTATTAGAAGATCATAAAGGGAATTTAATTTATAATGCAGGTTTCGAAAGGGTAGAAACACCTCTTCTTTCATCGGGTCATCATATGTATTATGCGCACCACAAAAAAGGAGATGCCGGAGCTACTGTTTTTAACGACAGCAGAACTTCAAAAGAGGGATTATTCAGTTTGAGAATGGTTACTCCGAAAGACAGTGCAGGTAAAAAAGTGTTGTTTACACCTGTTGGCGTGACCAAAGGTTTAACCTATCGTTTATCGGTTTGGGCTAAAGCTAAAAAGCAAGAAGACATGCCTGCATTTACCGTTGGTGTTAAAGCATTAAAAAAGTTCCAATCGTTTAGGTTGACTCCTGAGTGGCAAGAGTATTCATTTTTAGTGCATTCTGATTCATCATCTACAAATGCTATTATTGAATTAGACCTTACAGAAAAAGGAGCCGCATGGTTTGATGAGGTGAACCTGAATGTGGAACCATATGTGAGCTATGAAATAGATTCAATTAAAAATAATGCCTTGGTAAGTATTAAAACATCAATTCCTGGTTCTGTTATTAAATATGGATTTGAGGGAAATTCAAAAGTTAAAACTTATAAGGGACCATTTGAAGTTAATGAGTCTAAAACAGTGGTTGCAAAAGTGTATCAAAAGAAAGATGTTATTGCTGAAGGTTCGTTATTTATTCCAATCAATAAGGCATTGAATAAAGAAGTTACTTTTGAAACAGAATTAAGTTCAACTTACCGGTCAAGAGGAGAATTATCTATTACAGATGGTATAATGGGATCTACTGTTTTTAGTGATGGTAACTGGTTAGGTTTTACTTCTCCTAATGTTGTTTTTAATATTGATCTTGGAGAATTGAATCAAGTGTCATCTGTAATACCAAACTTTTTAAGTGATGCCAATAGTGGAATATTTTTACCTAAAGAAATAAGAGTTCTTGTTTCAAATGATGGTAAAAACTATAAAGAAATAAATACTTACGTCAATAAGTCAATCTCTAAAAGGGGAGAGCCTTATTTGGTTCCAATGAAAATAGAATGTAAAGAGATGATTCGTTTTGTAAGATTAGAGATTAAAACGTTCGGTAAAATTCCGGAAGGTTATTTGTTTAAAGGCACAGACTCGTGGATGTTTATTGATGAGGTAATGATTAAGTAAAGCACAAACTAATACAAAGTCACACATAGTTGGTTTTCCGAGGTAACAGGCATTGTTTACAATGTCTTTACTTCGGATTTTTGTTTCCAGACCTGGCAGGTTTTTAAAACCTGTCAGGTCTGGAAATACCTAATGCAACAAATACCAGATTTGTGTAGTGAAAAATGTAACTATAAATCCAAGCACAATTGGTAAAAATGTAGAAACCAATGTCCATTTTGCACTCTTGGTTTCCTTATAGATAGTCATGATGGTTGTTGAACACGGATTATGTAATAAACTAAACAACATCAGGTTTATCCCGGTTAATAAAGTCCAACCACCCGCATGAAGAATCTTAGCTGTATCTTCAATACTATCCATCTCAAACATAACACCTGAACCAGAACCAATACCTGTTAGTTTGGTACTTAAAACAGTTAACATTAATACTGTTGGTATAACAATTTCATTAGCTGGTATAGCAATAATATAAGCCAACAGAATAACTCCATTCAATCCAAATACAAAAGCAAAGGGATTTGACCATTGAATAAAATGCTCAGCCAGGCTCATATCTCCTACCTTTACATTAGCTACTACCCAGATAACAATTCCGGCAGGAATAGCAAAAACGATCGCTCTCCACAGAACAATCATGGTTCTGTCAATTAAAGAAGTATATAATGTTTGCCATACTCTTGGTGGACGGTAAGGAGGTAACTCCAGACTAAAAGAAGAGGCTTCACCTTTTAATACAGATTTGCTTAATCCCCATGATACAACCAGACTAAAGAATATGCCAATTAAAGCAATGGCAACAACAGCACCGGCAGAAACCAATCCTGCCACACCTGCAGGAACCATACTTCCAATAAATATCGAAGCAATTAATATTTGTGTTGGCCATCTTCCGTTACAAAGTGAAAAGTTGTTGGTGATGATGGCTATCAATCGTTCACGTGGACTATCTATCACTCTGGCAGCAACAACACCTGCTGCATTACAACCAAATCCCATACTCATGGTTAATGCTTGCTTACCGTGGGCACCCGCTTTACGAAAAAGGTTATCCATATTAAAAGCAACACGAGGCAGATATCCTAAATCTTCCAATAAAGTAAATATCGGAAAGAAAATAGCCATTGGGGGAAGCATTACAGCAATTACCCAGGCCATAGATAAATAACCACCATCAATAAGAACACCATCAAGCCACCAGGGCATATTGATAGAAGCTGCTAAACTTTTCAAAAGTGGATGTACTGTGTCAATTAATAAACTTGCCAATAAACTGGAAGGATAATTAGCACCTGCTACAGTCAGCCAAAAAACAACGGCCAGTAGCAAAAACATTAAGGGAAAACCCAATAGTTTACTGGTAACAATTTTATCCACCTTAAGGTCGAAACTGTATGCTTCCTTATCGCCCATTTGTTTAACAGACTTTTTAGCAATTCGTGAAGCATCTTCATAAATAGACTCAATGAGGGAATCATGAAAATCATTACCTAATTCCCATCTTACCTCATTAGCAGTTGAAATAATATCTTCTCCTTTTGATTTTATATTTGTATTCTCCATTATATACACGCTAATTTTGGATGGTTAAATCTTCTTCATGCAAGTCTCCAATTTCACCGGATCTTACAGCTTCAATTATACTATTATCACCTTCGAGCAAACGCATGGCAACCCAGTTTACATTAGGCAGGCCAGGATAGGTCTCCAATATCTTATTAGATAAGGTTTCAATAGCATGATTCAGCTTTTTTGAACGACTTTTGATTTTAGGAGGCTTACAGATATATCTACCTGAAGCAACCTCTTCAATGGCCTGTAATAATTCATTCATTCCTTGCTTTCGACGAGCAGAAGCCGGAATAACTGGAATACCTAATTCCTTTGAAAGCGCCCTGATATCTATTTCAAGATTATTTCTTTTGGCTTCATCCATCAGGTTAACGCATAGTACAGCCCTGTCGGTAAGCTCTAATATCTGTAATACCAGATTAAGATTTCGTTCTATACGTGTTGCATCCACAACAATGACTGTTACATCCGGCTGACCGAAAAGAATAAAATCACGGGCAACTTCTTCATCCGTACTTGTAGATAGCAATGAATAGGTTCCTGGTAAATCCACAACCTTATATCTTTTATCATTAAAGATGAATCCACCTTCTGCTCTGGAAACGGTTTTACCAGGCCAGTTACCTGTATGCTGACGTAGGCCGGTTAAGTTATTAAATACAGTGCTTTTTCCAGTGTTAGGATTACCTGCCATGGTAATCACATAATCTATATTTTCAAGGTCGATGCCCAGTTTTACTAAGTTGCTTTTGTTGTGTGCCGGACAAGTGGCACAATTATTTGGTACACTCATGATTTTTTAGCTTTTGCGGTTAATAAATACATAATCGGCATGTTGTTTTCTAATTCCGATAGTTGTTCCCATTACACGATATCCTGTAGGGTCGCCTGAAGCACTCTTCATTACTGCTGTCACAGAACTTCCCGGAACAATACCTAAATCCATTAACCTGCGGCGTTGCTGGCCTCTGCAGTTAGGGGAGATGGCCAATACTTCAGCTTTTTCTCCAATCTGTAATGCAGACAATAACTCATATTTTGGCGTTTGAGCCACTGTAGTTGTTGATTTTTCAACTGTAATATAACTGGCAAAAAGCGGAGTAAGGATACATTCATCCCCATCAGCAGCAAAAGTTATTTTTTTATCAGTAACATCGGTAATGTAAACCTCCATTCCTGGATATAATCCCAGAACAACCAATTGTTCGTATATACTTTTGGGCTCATCCTCTAAATGCGTTATACGTCCCATATCACCTTCTTCCAAAGAGCTTAAACTAACACCTCTTCGTTTTGGCAAAGCTCCATCCGGAGTAGGAATAGGATCACCATGTGGGTCAAAAACCGGGTTGCCCATTTGTGCAGCCAGTTGCTCTGTTTCTTCAGGAGTAACAAGGTGCTCAATTCTACAAGCCTCATTATGCCAATCACCTGGCTTTACACTTGTTTGATCAGCTAAATAACGTTCCCATATACGATGAATCCTTATGATGCGTAAAGCATACGAACGACCTGCATCCGTTAAAGTAACTCTTTGACTTTGCAAAGTGATCAAATCTAAATCAGATAGCTTGTCAATTAAATCACTGGCATTATCGATACTTATATTAAGATTGCCTGCAACGGTATTTACATTACAAACTAATTTGTTGTATTCACAATCAAAAATGTGTTTCAAGGCATCCTCAATTAATGCTCGTTTGTTGTTATTAATTAATCTGGTAATAAGTGCCAGGCCTCCTTTTTTAGGCCATAAAAACCAGAAAAGAAACACTGTAGCAACCAATCCTATTACTAAGGACCATCCCGGTTGAATTATTAAAATGTTTGTCATACTACTAAGTTTTTAGAAACTTGGTTAACAAATATATTGTTGGCAAATAAATCGTTAAGAACAAGTGTGTGGTTGTTTATTTTTATTGCTGTCATATGGTTTGATTCAAATTGTTTTTCTATAGTTATCTCAACTCCTATATCAATATTATTTGATTCACAGAATTCGTAAAAATCTTTATTTGAACTGGCCAATCTTGTGATATTGTATTTTTTGCCTGTTTCAGCATCAGATATTAATACCTGGTTAGTGACCTCTTCGATATTTCCATTTTTACCCGGAATAGGATCACCATGAGGGTCAACCATTGGATTATCTAAATATTGAGCTATTTTATCTGCTAAAAAATCAGAAGTAAGATGCTCTAAGTATTCAGCTTCTCTGTGAATTTCATGTAGAGATAAATTGAGTGTTTTATATAAAAAAGATTCCCATAAACGATGCTTTCTGATTACTTTTAATGCAAGTTTACGACCTGTCGAAGTTAAAGTAATTGGTTTATATTTTGTATAATTCACTAAATTTTTTGAAGCTAATTTTCTGGCCATATCTGTAGCTGCAGCATTGGTTATACTTAACAATGCCGCTATGGTACTTAGCTTAGTATCACCGTGTAAAAGTAAATCCTGCTTATAAATTGTTTTTATAAAATTCTCTATTGATATAGTCATATTAAGTTTTCTTGTCTAAATATTTAAGCTTACTTAAATTTATAAACAGTAGAACTGTAAAAAAGTTTTCAAGACCTGACAGGTTTTTAAACAAACCATAAGACCTGACAGGTTTTTAAACATTATGTACATAAACCTGTTAGGTCTTATGGCTTTCAATAAAACTACTCTTACCATCAAACAACCTAATCACTTCCTCTCTTTTGAGGTTCGATGTTTTATCAGAAACACAGGTTAAGTAACTACTCCAAGGATAATCCCCAGGATGAGAAACAAAAGAATGTTTGACAGGATTGTTATGTATATAAATTACTGCTTGTTTTAGATATTCATCGGTATCAATGATTTTTCTTTTAAAAGCTCTTTCGAAAAGAGCTCCGTGGCGATTGTTGTATCTGTTAAAGGCTTTGGTATAAGCATTAAAAAGGTTTGAAAAGTATTGATGGGGAGGTTTGTCAAAACCTGACAGGTTTAATTGTTGCGCTTCTTTAAAATAAATCAAAAAATGAAAATGGTTAGGCATCAAAACCCATGCGTAAGTATGTGCAATGCAACCTATATATTTATTATACAGCTTTAAAAAGTAATGGTAGTTTTCTGGTGTAGTAAATATAGGGCAACTGTTGATTCCTCTGTTATAGACATGATAAAAGTTACCTGGCTCAAGCTTATGGTTTGGCATTTTATATTGGTTTAAGGTTGTTGTTATGGTTAAAGATAGAAAAATATTAAGACCTGACAGGTTTATATACATCACCTAAATTAAACCTGTCAGGTCTTAACGAACAATAACCACCCTACCGTGTTTTGTTTCCGAATACATTTGAAATTTATGCATAAAGTAGTAGTAATTAACGGTAATCCTGATCCGGAAAGTCTTTCGGTAGCCATGGCGGAATCTTATAAAACAGGTGTTGAAAAAGCAGGAGGTCATTGTCAGGTTATTCACTTATTTGAATTAGAGTTTGATCCGATTTTACATTATGGTTTCAGAAAAAGAATACCTTTTGAACCTGATTTGGAAATGGCACAACAGGCCATTAAGGATTGTTCTCACCTGGTATTTATTTATCCGGTTTGGTGGGGAACCTATCCAGCATTGCTAAAGGGTTTTATTGACCGTGTGTTTTTGCCGGGCTTTGCATTTAAAGGTATTGATGATTCGGTTCACTGGATTAAGCTTTTAAAAGGACGCTCCGGACGCATTATTGAATCTATGGATGCTCCAATGTGGTTTTATGAGGATGTTTATAAAAGTCCTGCAAAGAATTCATTGTCAATAGCAGTGATGAATTATTGTGGAATAAAGCCTGTGGATTATACAGTATTCAGACCGGTAAAAGGTTCAACTCCTGAAGATCGACAAGCATGGATTGAAGAAGTAGAGAGGCAAGGAGCTGAAGATTTTAAAAAGTTGAAGGTTACTGCTAGTTAAAAGAATACTTACTCAATATAAAAAAGAACCGCCAGTATCATTTGATACCGGCGGAATGTTATGTAATTGATGCCTGAAAAGGACTATTTTATATGATAAGCAGCAACTGTATTACCAAAAAAAGTTGGTATATAAAGTGTTTTTGAGCTGATATCGAATTCTATATCTGCAGCATTATATCTATTGTCGGTAAAATTTAGTACCTCAATAGGAGAAGCACCGGGGCTAACAATCTGAACTTTGCCACTCCAGTCCGAAATAATAAATCTGTTAGCATCGCAACGTTCCAATCCATCAATACCTCCTGTATTTTGTATATATACTTCCAATTGAGGATGATCAGTTGCTAAATCGTATTTGTAAATAATGTTTGAAGTTCCGATAAACAGTATATCTCCTTCAAAAAATAAACCGTTGACTGAAACCAACTTTTCGTCTTTAATAAGAAGTTGAGCCTTATTATCCTTAATAAGATAAATGGCATTATCCTTCATGTCAGAAACTGCAACATTACCTTTGGAACATACAGTAATGTCATTTAAAAACTTAGTATCAGGAATTTCTATAAAATGATCGATAGTACCTTTACTCACATTTATAACAGCCACACGATCAATATCAGAAACATAAAGAAAACCATTATATAAACCCATGCCTTTAGGAGCATTCAAGCCATTTACCCATGTAAGTTTGTTAATCTTTCCATCTATAGATAAGGTAGAAATAAATCCTTTACCATTCTTTTCATCAGGATTTCCATCAATGTTGCTTACATACAAAACGTTTTTATCTAGAAGTACTGATTCTGGAACCTTAAGGGAAGCATCAGTTTCCCATATTTTAGTTGCATTTTGAGAATAACCCAGAGTTAGTATAAAAAGGCAAACCGCAGTAAATAAAAGTTTTTTCATCAATAGATAAATCTTGGTTTGCAATTCAAGTTAAGGATTTTTGCAATACAGTACTGCATTTATTTTAATAGCAAAGAGGGGTAAAAGGATAAAAGGATGTTTTAATTTGACGAGAGTATCAAAAATATGAGACTAAAATATTGTTTCATGTATGTTTTTCTAAGTGATAGTAGGTGGGGAACAGCTATTCGGGCTGATTAGTAAGATCATTTGATTAGATGTATTTATTTAATACATATTTTCCTTGTTCCTTGCTCCCTATTGCTTTTCTTCATCTGTTTTTTATCGTTAAAATGAATATGTTCATCAATAAATATCGAATATTCGCCATATATACTCATAACGTCTTCGGGTTAACACCGGGAAAAATATATATATTCGTTACCGGTATTCAACCAACTACACTACAATTACGAATACCTATTACAAACCATTGCCAGCCCTAAATGCGGATATTCCTATATTGTATAATGGAGTTTGGACATGGTTTAATTTTTAATCATTTTAAACTTTTAACTATGGAATTCCAGCAGGAATACGAAATTTGGAAAGACCGAATTGAAAATTTGGCAAAGGAAAAGGTTAAACTTCCCAACAAACCAATTGATGAAGTAACTGCATATGCAGAAGCCCTTGCTATTGAAGCAAACAAAGACAAAGAAAAACTCCTTGCTGCCGGTTTAGACTCTAATTTTATTGATGATTTGCCTTCGTTAAGTGGTGCTTTGCGATATTGTCAGGCTGTGTGGATGAGTGACTATAAAGCTATGGATGCAGCTCAAAATGAGTGGAAGCTTGAATCTCCGGACGCTTATCAGTTAAAGAAAGTAATGTTACATCACCTATCTTTTGCTTATAGGGGAATGGATGATGTAAAACAAAAGATTAAACGTATTCGTGAGGGAAGTGGACATGCCGATATGATTCAGGATTTACTGGAGCTTTCGGTTTTGGCTGAAAAATATCCTGAACCACTAACAAAAATTGGTTACGATATTTCATTAACAGATAAGGCACGTACTACATCCAATAAAATGCGTGAGTTATTAGCGATGGCTAATGGCTCTGAAATGCAAAACGCAAATAAATTAAAAAGAGACAAGACCTACACACTATTGGTATTAAGAACATCTGAGATTTGTGAGGTAGGCAGATATGTATTCTGGGATAATGATAACCGCCTTTCTGTATACAGAAGCTTAAGATAATAAACTCCCCGTAAATACTAGTCCCGCGGCATGTTTGACCCTTCCCGCGGGACATCTTACCCTTCCATCACTACTAATGCCCCCTTCATCAGCAAAAAAAGTGTCTCAATCAGTATTTTTAGGTAGTCCATCAGCTATCGTACCCCTTCAATCACTTCATATTTGTAGATCATCAGCCAAATGATGCTTCCAATCAGCATCTCACATGCCTTCAATCAGTATCGCTGACCCTTCCCGCAGTAAAAAAAGTATCTCAATCAGATATATTAAGCTTTCAATCAGTAACTATATTCTTTCCCGCAGAGGTTTATACTTGTTCATCAGATGATATAGTCTCTCAACCAGATGGCATAACTCGTCCACTTGCCAAAAACATAAGTCAATTAATAAATAGACTTCTTCCATTACGGCTTTTCCTTGCTCTATGTTCCATACTGCTTGTTCCTTTTACCTTAATATAAGCATTTATGATACTGGTAACTAAAAGGTAGTTCATCAACATTTACAAATCTCTTTTGAAAAGGTCCTATGCACTGAGCTCTACGCTATATGCTCTATGCGAAATTATGCCCTAAAACCTTTAACCCGCAACAACATATTTATATCAATTGCAAATAACTTTTTAATGTCGTGTTGAAACTTTTGAATATTAATGAAGTATATTCAGGCTTTGAATTATAAATAACGTGAAGTCAAAGTAGCTTTAGGTAATATAAATGGATATATTTCTGAGATACTATGAAGAGGTAATACGGTTAATTTAAACGAACCTGAAGAATCAGTATAAAATATGGATATACCAAAATTTCATGAGACATTCATCCCTATTTTAAGAGTGTTAGAAAATGGGAAAACTTTCCAAGCAAGAGAAATGTATAAAAAAGTAATCGATCAATTCTATTCTGAGCTTTCAAAAGAAAAATTGGAAGAAAAAACAAAAAGTGGAGACATTCTTATAGTTAACAGAATTGCTTGGGGAAAGTCATATTTGAAAAAAGGTGGATATATTGAATTTCCAAAAAGAGGATTTGTTAAAATAACTGAGAAAGGAAAAGCTCATGCTAAATCGGACTTGACGTTAAAACAAGTTGAGAATTCTGAAGATTACCTTGAATTCTATAATGAAGAAAACACTAAAAAGAATTCGACTCCTTCAATAATTGAGAGCGCTTCACCACAAGACTTAATAGATGAAGGTTTTAATCAAATTGACATTCAAGTTAAAGATGAATTACTAGAGAAATTAAAGGACATTGATCCATTTTATTTTGAGAAAGTAATTCTTATACTACTTAGAAAAATGGGATATGGTGATTTTGTTGAAACAGCAAAAACTGGAGATGGCGGAATTGATGGGATAATTAATGAGGATAAACTAGGCTTGGACAAAATATACATTCAAGCAAAACGATATGGAGAAAATAAAGTCCGAGAAAAAGATATACGTAATTTTATTGGTGCAATGAGTGGAGATACTCAAAAGGGTGTTTTCGTTACAACATCATCATTTGATTCAGGGGCAACTAAAAAGGCTCATGATGCTCATCACACAATTATTCTGATTGATGGTTTGAAATTAGTAGATCTTATGCATCAATATAATGTAGGTATTCAAGTAAAAGCAGTTTACGAAGTCAAAGAACTGGACAATGATTTCTTTGAAGACAATAATTAATTTGGGGATTTATTTTTTTTTGATATTAAACTTTATAAATCCCACATTAATTCCGAAATGTTTCTCGTTCAATAAGCAAAAATTAATCTAATAAATTATGAGAAATCTATTTACTTTAACCCTAATCACTTTTTTATTAGGATGCTCAAGCCCAAATAAGTCCTTAAAATTATTTTATATAAAAGGAGGGCAGAGTTATTCCGATACACTTATTGTAGATGATTTTATTAATGAAGAAGGAAAATTACAGACGGATTATTTAAAACAAGTTTCATTTGAGCGTATTGATTCATTTTACTTTTTAAATAATAATCCTGACAAGGTTCGTTTTTACTCAAAACCTGTAGAATTGGATTTTACCAAACAGATAAATAAATACTCACCAGAATATTACTCGATAGCAACAGTATTTTATATTAATAAGGCAATTAATTACTACACATCTGTATTCAAGCATAAAATTGACTTTAATATTTGGGACGATTACAGGTCAATTAAAGTGTTATTGGGTAATTATGCGCTATTAAGTCAGCCAAATCAGTTTATACTGGAAGATAAACAATTGTTTTCACCATCTATTTTTTATCATGAAATTGGGCATATTGCTTTTTGGTCGTTAGAGGATCAGTTAGGAATAAAGTTTAAAGGCTTAAGTCCTTTGCATGTAGGATTAATGGAATACTTTACGGTATCTCTATATGATTATCCTGTTGTTGGTGAACTGATTTTAAAGAAAGCTGAAAGAAATGCATCGCTTATGTACTCCTATCCCCAGCCTGATTCAATGAAATTACGAAGAACTTTTGAATTATTAGAAGAGTCGTTTCCTGTAGAGGTTGCTGATACAAATTCATTTATTAGCAAATACAATAAACTATCGTTGAAGCAGTATGATAAATATTTGGATAAAAATGTAGATAATCATAGAGGAGGATTTCTATATACAAGCACACTATGGCGTATTCGTGAACAAATAGGTCAGAAATCAACTGATAAACTTGTTGCTGAAACTATTCTGAGTCTTAATGAATATATGAATAAGCGATCCGAATTTTATAGTGTAGATGCAGAAGATAAACCTCAGGAAAAGATAATGTGGTATGATTTGTATTATGGTCTTATCCAAAAAGATAATGAACTCTTTGATGGTAAAAACAACGTAATAATTGCTTCCGAATTTAAAAAGAGTAACTTTCCAATTGAAAAAATTACAGATGTTAATCAATTGTAAATCCATTACCTAATACCAAAATTCATTGCAATTATTCACCTAAATATAAAACCCAACTAATATCAATACAAATGAAGAATACATTTTTAATATTACTTATTGCTTTTATTGCTTCTTCGTGTCAACAAAAAACTCAACAGTCATTTGCATTTGCAGATACAGTTGAAATGGAAGAGGAGATTAGTCCAATGACCAGACAAGAGGAAATAATGCCGCCAGCACCTCCAACGCCACCCGTTGAAAATAAGGAAGTAATTAAAAAGAAAATTATTAAAGATGGCAGTATTGAAATTGAGGTTCAGGAATTAAATAAAACAAAAGCACAAGTTGATTCTTCTGTTGCTAAGCTCGGTGGTTATTATGCCTCTGAAAAATTAAATAATACAAATTGGGAAACATCGTATAATCTAAAGATAAGAGTGCCCAGCTCTAATTTCGAAAGATTAATATTAAGTCTTGAGTCTGGCGATGGAGAAATAAAGTATAAGGAAATAGATGCCAGAGATGTAACAGATCAATTTATTGATATTGAAACAAGACTAAAAAATAAAAGGAACTATTTACAAAAGTATAATGATCTATTAAAACAGGCAAAATCAGTTAAAGATGTTCTTGAAATAGAGGAAAAGATACGAGTAATAGAAGAAGAGATTGAGAGTAGTACAGGGCAACTAAAGTATTTAAGTGATTTGGTTGATTACAGTACTCTTAATTTAACCATTACTAAAACTAAAGATTATAAATATACGCCAAAGAAAAGAGGAGCTTTTATTGAACGTGTAAAAACAGCTTTGCTGAAGGGTTGGATAGGCTTTGTTGACTTTATGGTATTTGTTGTTAAAGTGTGGCCTTTCTGGATTATACTATTTTTTGTAATTCACTTTTGGAAAAAGTACAGAAGAAGAAAAAAGGACAAGAAATAGGCTTGTCTTCATTATAGTGGAAGTGAATTCCAATAAGGGAATTGTTGATGATAATCCCGGATTGTAAATCCTGACTTCTATCCATAAGTACTTTATATTAAAATGATGTAACATGCACGGATTACAAATCCGTTAACTTATGAAACTAATAGTGTAATGCGTACAGATTGTAATTCCGGGAAAGTTTATTTATTGATAATAGCAATTACCGAATAACACTTAAATTCATGAAGAAAAACAATATATATAGACTTATGGTATTATTTATTTTTCTTGTTGCGGGTATAGTTTACCTCTATCAGAGAACGCTAATATGTTATGATATTGTCGATTGTTATTCGTATGATTTAAATGTATATCAGGCACGTCCAACAATTTATACCGTTAAATATTATTATAAATATAAGCACAGGTACTATTTTGATCAAAAGAGATATACATCACCTCAAAATGCTCTTGTCGGTTATGTTTCGCAAGCTAGGGTATTCAGGTTTAATCCTTCTAAAAATCATTTTATTGAAAAAGGTGTAATCGACACTTTAAAATATGATTCTAAAAGCCAGGATAAATTTATTGATAACCTCAACGTGAATATTAAAAGCATACAGGGTTATTACCCAAATAAATTCAATAAAACCATACTTGAAAATAATAAGCTATTAATTTACCCGAATAATATTGGCGTTATAGAACAAGATAAAGTTGCAGAGACATTAAATAAAATTGTGTTTTGTGAAGGTAGCCTTATAGAACGGTACATTTTAGATATGGATGAAAATGGTTATAAAATTTATTTCATATTCTATTATTTAAATGACTTTTCACTTGATTCTCAATTAATGAATACTTATCAATCATTACTTAACGAGATACTAAATAAGCCCATTATGCTAATTGCAATAGATAGAAACAAAGTAAACGAGCAAAAAATATACGTAAACAATTAGCAAATGAATAGAGCCATGATAATGCTTCTCAAACATAAGGATGATTATTTAGGCGAGTTCAATGTGCCTTTAAACTAAAGATTGTAAATGCATGAAATTCTTGGTTGTGTATTGCGAGGATATCTTTATTGCTATTTTAATCTAAGCAGCTAATTGACTATTTAATTATGAAAGAATTAAAAAATAATATAGGATTTGATTTAGGTACAGGCAAATTACGTTTGTATAAAGAGGGGAAACAGATTAATGAGGTTTCTACTCTTGCTAGTGCGTGATTTCATCGCATTCATTTGATACTCATTATTACAACAAAATTATGTGATAAAATGCGTATTTGTTTTAAGATATAAAGTCACACGATGCAATCGTTTGATAGCTGAGAGTGATTGTATAAAATAGAAAAACAATTGGAAATAATGAATAAATTAAAAATTGCTACAAGGATATTATTGGGGATAATTATTTTGTTGATAATTGCTTCATTTGCATTAGGTGGATATGTGTGTTTAATAGGTATTGCTTTATTATACATACTTTTATATTACATTATGACGTATGTACTTCTTTTATTATTTTCAAAATACAAAATTGAAGTATATAAGTATATAGGGCTATTTCTAATTGTTATTCCTATTGTATGGGGTTTAATTGATTTTGAAGGACTGATTGAATTTTTGGTATAGTGAACACTTTGCTAGTGCGCAATTTTATCGGGTTCATTTGATACTCATTATTACAACAAAATTATGTAATAAAATATGTATTCGTTTTAAGATATGAAGTCACACGATGCAATCTGGCGACAGCCATGAGATCAATAATATTTAATGAAAGCCATAGTAACCATATTATTTATAATTATTGGATTGTCAGCAAATGGACAATTCAATGAATTCTATAACAATAAACTTATAGATTCATTACTTGTAGATACAGTTGTTGATGATTATTGGTATAAAGAGAAAATTAATAATCTTATCACTCAAATAAACAAAGATAAAGGACTAACTGAAAATATGTTTCCTTATGCATGCTATGACAGTGTTGTTACTTATCAAATCAATATAAAATACGGGTTTACAGAAAATTCAAAATACCTTGAAAAGGTATTTGTTAAAGGCGAAATAAATAAAAATTTAAAACTTACCAATGGATTTAAATTGACCCCAAAACAGATTGATAAACTATTATCTATAATTAATAATCCTTTGAACTTTAGTTGGGGAGAATGCGGCACACCTATACCTTCCAGCCTTATCGTTTTTTATAGTAATAATAAAATGCTTAGTTTAGTCCAATTGTCTTGTGGTTATCAGCAAATAGATTGTTATCCCATAAATTTTAGAACAAAACTAGGCGGATTAACTGACAGTAGAGTACAATTGATTATTGATTTAATGAAAGAAATAAAAAACTAAACATCGTACATATGGAATACACAAAAGCTACAGCAATAGATTATTTTTTTAATAAAATCAGTTCAAACGAAATGGAATTCTCAGCAATGAGAAAACAGCTGGAAAGCGATGGTTTTGAAAAGGATGAAATAAATACTATAGTAAGACAGGTTGATAATCAATTAATAAGAGCCGAAGAACTTGAAGGCAGTAAAGCAATGGGAAAAAACCTCTATTATGGTGGATTACTTGTGGCACTGGCAGCGGCCTTACTTACTATTGCAACTTATACCGGTATTGTAAATATAGGTAACAGATTTCTCGTTCTACATGGGCCAATGGCTGTCGGACTTCTTATTGCTTATACAGGTAGAACTAAAATGAAAAGAATTCAATAATCATCAGTTGAATATCAAATATTGTATTCGTTTTTCTTTGAATCTCTAACGTATTAGATATATATTTAAACCATTAATTTTAAACAAAACTCTAAACAATGAAACAAACAATTTTAGTTGTTCTTATTGCATTGATTCTATGCATTGATTCTTTTGCTCAAACAGGAAGTGATACTAAGATCTTTTCAAAAGACAACTACTCCATTAGTTACCCAAACAACTGGGAAATCAATAATACCGGCCAAATGGGTACAAGCTTCTTAATTTTAAGTCCTGTGGAATCAGAGCAGGATCAATTTCGCGAAAATGTAAATCTTTTAATTCAGGATTTGTCTGCATACAATATTGACTTAAATGAGTTTGTTAATATATCAGAAGGACAAATCAAAACAATTATTACCAACAGTAGTCTGATATCAAGCGAAAGAATTAAAATTGGTAAGAATAATTATCATAAGGTAATTTATACTGGTGATCAGGATATTTACAAACTTAAGTTTGAGCAGTATTACTGGGTAAAAAATAAAAAAGCCTACATCCTAACATTAACATGCGAAACAAATCAGTTTGATGCCTACCAAAGTGTTGGAGAAGATATACTTAATAGCTTTAAATTGAACTAGAAAATAAAGTTCTAATAAATAAGAATTACCTGTTGTAAGCAATGATTACAACAGGTTCTGTTTAAATAAAGAACTTAGATTCCGATACCTTTAAAAACACCAATGGACGATACCTTAAAGCTTATTAAATTAAAGATTTTTGATAAGTGTGATTTTGTTATGTCTGACTTCATGGTGGAACAAGAAAGTAAGGAATATGATGCTTCTCAATTTACTTTGAGTGGAAGAAGTATAATATGCAGAACGGCTAAAAGTACACCTAAAAAGTCAGGTCAATTTGTTACTTTCTGGAAGAGGAGTGAAGATGGTCCCATTGAACCTTATGATGAAAATGATCCCTTTGATTTTTACGTTGTAAACGTGGCCACTGATAAACATCTTGGTCAGTTTGTTTTCCCAAAACAAGTATTAATCAAAAAAGGAATCCTATCAACTCAAAAGAAAGAAGGCAAGAGGGCATTTCGGGTTTATCCAATATGGGATGTAACTAAAAGTAAACAGGCAGAGAAAACACAACAATGGCAACTCAATTATTTTTATGAAATAAATATATCTACTGATCTAAAAAAGGTTATGTGTTTATATGAGTTAGGCTAAGGATGTTTTAACAAACAACTAATAAATCATTAACTAACCATGATAGATTCAAAAATTAAAGAAATCAGAGAGTTTTGTACAACGAACTCCGATCCCGGGATCATTAAAAAATATCAACGCTATTTTAAAGATGGATATGATGGGTATGGGCTAGAAGATAACCTGTTTAAAGACCAAATAGATTTGTGGATTAAACTATGGAAAGATGAAATGACTCTTGATAGCTATCTGACTTTGGGTGATGAATTGATGAAGCATGGGAGATTTGAAGAGAAAAGCCTTGTTATAATTCTTCTGAAATCCCGAAGACAAGAATTTACAAAGGATACCTTTAATAGAATTGGAAAATGGTTTGATTACGGAGTTAATAACTGGGCCACTACCGATGTGTTGTGTATGTATATAGTCTCTGCTCTGTTAATTGATAAGGTGATAGACTTTGATGATTTAAAATCATGGATTGATTCAGAATCGGAATGGCAACGCAGAGTTGTTCCTGTATCTCTTGTTGAAATTGATAAATTAACCAAGGATTTAAAACCTGCCGAAGCAATTGAAGTGATAGAACCATTAATGCTTGATGATTCAGAATATGTTCAGAAAGGAATTGGTACCCTTTTACGTGGATTACGGAAAAAATATCCTTCTCAGATTGAAGATTTCCTGATGAAATGGAAAGACCAATGTGGAAGAATAATAGTTCAATATGCCACTGAGAAAATGGATAAGGAGTATAGAAAGAAATTTAGGAGAAGTAAATAAGTTATAAAGTCATTATGAATACCCAATTAAATATGTTTCGATTGTATTTTATATTAGCTGTTTATTTAATAATGTCAAGTGCTGTAACTATAAAATCTCAAAATAATAGTGAATGTGCTTTTGCATATTTATCTGAAGCTAATTATGAATTTGAGCAACATAATTATAAGGTTGCATTCGATTATCTAAATATGGCAGAAGAGTTTTTGGGTGAAACCAATGCTCGCATCCTTAATCTTAAGATTAAAATATTATATTATATAGAAAATTATTATGAGGCTAAACTGTTGATAAAGAAATTTGGAAACTTTGAAGCTGGAGAAGAACTAAAGAATGATACTTATGGTTATATTGAGAAGATTAACAAAAAGGAAAAACAGTTAATCACTGAACAAATAGATTCTATCTATTCAAAAGGTAAAGCTGCGTATAATAATAAAAACTGGTTGATAGCAGAAAAATATCTTAATAAAGCAATTGATTTAAAATATGGAAATGGAGATGCTGTAGTTTTATTGCATGATGTATTTAATTACATATCCTCTATATCTAAGATAGAGGCAAATTTAGTAAGAGGATTTCAATATTATCCAGATAACGATAGTATTAAGCAACTATTAATCAACTACTATATTCAAACAAAGCAAAATGGTTATGCCCTTACTTACTTAAATAAAGTTATTAATTCAGGAGTTGAAAAGGCAAAGTATTATTATTCAAGAGGAGCTATTTATGATGAAAGAAAGTATTATAAAGAGGCCGTCTTAGACTATGAAAAAAGTTTGGAAATTAATCCTGAATATTTTTATGCACTTTTTAATATCGGAGTCTTATACTATAATAAGGGAGTGTTTTTAATAAATGATGCAAAAAAAATTTCAGATGAAATGCGGTTTAATTCAAAGAAAACAATTGCTTATAGTTATTTCAGAAAAGCTCTACCTTATTTTGAAAGAGCATTAAAGCTTAATCCAACGAATGAATCTATTTTGTTAAGTCTTAAAAGCTTGTACTGGGATTTTAAAATGTTTGAAAAATATAATCAGGTTAATGCAAAATTGTCATTGTTATAAATTTTATTGATGATTATTTTTAAATCAAACATGTTATTCCATAATTAAATGGAATAGTGTTAAAATATTATGGTATTAGTTTATTAAGTGAATTTAATATTTACAGGTTAATGTATTAAAACAAATTAAAACTCTTGGATGATAAAAATTGAAATTGTAAAAAGAACTTTTATTGAAGCATATATTTATGGTCTTTATATAGTTGTAATCTGGGCTATTGTAAAAATAGGATATAATCCGCAAGATGGATTAACAGGTACATATATATTCATGATATTCGTTTTACTTGTTTCGTTACCTATTATTCCGTTATTGCCTTTAAAAAAATATAAGAAGTTGGGCTATATAATTATTGAGGATGATCATATTTACATTGAACGTCACAGGAGAAAAGAATCTTTTCCGCTTTCTCAAATCAATCAACTTAATATAAAACTTACTGGTTACAATGATCAGATGTTTTCAAAGAGCATGAAGTATTATCGTCCACAGGAAATGGGTGCCAGAAAGTTTGCAGATGGTTTAGGGAGTTACATCAGGTTTAAACATAGAACGGATAAATTCAAGTATGATTTGTATTTTGATAGGGAAGATGTTTATGAGGAACTGAAAGTGATATTAACCAATTGGGAAGAAAGATATCCGGATATACAGCTGAATATTAAACGGTAAATGGACTGTAATTAATGAGCTAATTAACATCCATATTTTTAACTCAACGAAGGAATTTATTTTATATATCGTCAATAGGAGTATAACTTAATACAGAAAATTAAAAAACACAGTAATGCATAAATTATTAGGATTAAGTGTGGTATTTGCACTATTGATTTCTTGTAATTCAGGAAGCAAAACAAATACAAATTCATCAGATAGTGATTCAACTGAAAAGACTGCAGTTTGGGATAACTCCTATGGGGGAGTAGATAAAGCTTATGATACGGAACTTTTAGAACTTCGTGAAGAGATGGCCCTAAAATTTCAGACATTAGAATTTAAAGATAGTATTACAGGAAGAACGATGACTTATAATTTGTTTATTCCTAAAGATTACGACGAGAATAAAAGTTATCCTTTAATACAATTTATTGCCGATGCCAGTACCGTAGGAAAAGGTGCATTGGCTCCTTTAATGCAAGGTTACGGAGCTATTATTTGGGCTACAGATGAAAGTCAGGCTGAAAATCCATGTTTTATTTTATCTCCTGCATTTGCCGGTCCGGATTGGGCTGTAAACGACAAACATGAAACCAGTGAAGAAGTGGCCATATCATTTCGTTTGCTAAATAAAGTAATAAGTACCTACAGTATTGATCATAACAGACTTTATACTACAGGTCAATCGATGGGAGGTATGATCTCATTTTATTTAAATGCAACCTATCCTGATTTTTTTGCTGCTTCTATCTTTGTTGGTAGCCAATGGGATGTTAATGTATTAAAGCCGTTAGTAAATCAGACTTTCTGTTATATTGTTTCTGCAGGAGACCAAAAGGCATCAGCCGGAATGAAAGAACTAGGAAATATGCTTAGTGATAATGGAGTGGTTTATGGTTCAGATGTGTTTTCGGCACAACTTCCTCAGGCAGAACAGGAGCAAAAAGTTGTAGATTTATTAAATCAGGGACATAAAATTAACTTTATTCAGTTTACAAAAGGAACAGTTGTTCCTGCAGGTACTTCAGAAAGAGGTGCACCAGAACATATGTATTCATTTGATTATGCCTATAAACTAAAAACAGTCAGAGATTGGTTATTCCAGCAGAAGAAAAACTAATTAAGACTAAAAAATATTGATTTCATCAACATTGCTTTTAAGGTATTTTCAATTACAATTTAAAGGCACTGTTGATGAAAATAATAATATCCTTCACTAAATCCATTAAACAAATTGCATGAGAAACTTAGAGTTAATAAAGTTTATTATACCTGATTTCAATAGATGAGATTTTAATTCTCTTAATTAGAATCCGGATTATAATTCCATCCCTGATCATCGTGATACACCATCAATTTTGTCATGCCTCCATCCACAGTAATATTCTGTCCTGTAATAAAACTACTTTTTGAATCGCATAAGAACATTACCGCATTTACAATGTCTTCCGGTTTTCCAACGCGACCAACCGGGTGTTGACTGGCATCAGAACCTTCAAAGGTTGTATTGGAAGTATCAATCCAGCCAGGAGAAATACAATTGACTCTGGCAATTTCAGCCAATGTAACAGCCATTGCATGGGTTAGTGCTGTAATCCCACCTTTGGCAGCTGTATAACTTTCGGTATTAGCCTGACTCATCAAATGTCGGGTAGAGGAAATATTTACAATACTGGCCTCAGGATTAAAATGATCTTTGAAGAGCTGAGTTAAAAGAAAGGGTGCTGTAATTCCAATATGTAGTACATAATTGAAGTCATCATAAGAACATGAGTTTAATCCTCCGCGACTTAAGCAAGCATTGTTTATTAAGTAATCTATTTTACCATAATCGCTAATAACTTTTTCAGAAAAGACTCTAAGTACTTTCTCATCAGCAATATCTCCCATGAAGTAATCATTCTCAAGTAGATCAATAGTGCATACTTTGGCTCCTTGTTCTTTAAATGCATTACAAATGGCTTTACCAATTCCCTGAGCTCCTCCGGTTACAACAACAACTTTATCTTTAATCATAATTTTTATACAGTCTTTCAAAAATATTGAATCTAATATACAAATGATTGTGGATTATTGCGTGCCAGAATGTATTGAAGTATACCTTAAATATTTATTATAAACTTTAAAACGGGTTGAGATCTAAAATGTAAGTATTGAAACCTATTAATAGAATATTTATTTCAAATATCATGTTAGGCTATGGCGTAAAATGACTTTACAAGTTAAGTGAGAAATCGCAAACAAAAAAACATAGAACAATCGATTAAAACGATCATCCTATGTTTTATTTGTTATAACCAATAAACTTTCTGTGTTATAATGCCGCTTTTACAGCTTCTGCAAGTGGAGTTGTAGGACGTCCGATTAACTCTGATAATGAACTTCCTTCATCATATAAATCCCCTTGTGATGCACCTGTATCCCAGCTTGCAATAGCTTCTGCAAATGCATCTGGTAAACCAAAGGTTTTTAGAATAGCAGCGTATTCTCCTTCAGGTAAGTTGTTGTACGGAATATCTTTACCTGATTGCTTTGTGATTTCAGCAGCTAAATCAGATAAAGTATATGCTGAATCACCAGATAATTCATATACTTTACCTTTGTGTCCTTCTCCGGATAATACAACTGCAGCAGCCTCTGCATAATCAGCACGTGTAGCAGATGATATTTTACCCTCACCAGCACTACCGATAAATGCTCCGGCACCCAGTGCGCCTTCTATTGATGCGGTATAGTTTTCTGTATACCAGCCATTGCGTAGAATAGTGTAATCAATACCAGACTCTTTCAATGCCTTTTCTGTAGCAAGATGTTCACCTGCAAGATTCAGTGATGATTTATCTGCATTTAATAAACTTGTGTAAACAATCCAGCTAACACCTGCTTTTTTAGCTGCCTCAATTACATTTGCATGCTGACTGGCACGTTTCCCTAATTCATTACCTGAAATCAGTAATAATGAATCAATACCTTTTAATGCTTCAGCTAATCCTTCTGGTTTTTCATAATCGAAGACTCTTGCTTCAACTCCTAATGCTTCAGCCTTTTCTGGTGTACGTACTAATGCTACAATATTTTCTGATGCTACTCTTTTTTTTAATTGTTCAACAACAAGGTTTCCTAATTGACCTGTTGCTCCGGTTACTGCTATCTTCATGTGATTAATTTTTGTTGATTAAGTAATATTATAATTTGTCATATTGCACTTCATTAAAATAGAAAGTTCTTTATGACGCGTATTTAAATCTTTGTTTCTTATCCAATTTTCATTGAGGTCATAGATAACGAACCTCCTACTGTTTCATCGTTAAAAAAGCTTACTTTTTCTTTTTTGTTTTGTAAAGCAAGTATGTATAGCAATGGTAAAAAATGTTCAGCCGATGGAATGGATAAATTAAATTCTTTACCAAGTTTTGTATAGTTTATCAAGTCCTTATGATTGCCATCAAGAATAAGTTCTTTCATTTTATTGTTAGCCTCAATAGCCCAATCATAACCATAGTTTTCGTTCAATTTCGACCAGTGGATCATACCAAGGTTGTGAACAAGGTTTCCACTTCCAACTATTAAAACACCGTTGTTACGCATTTCGTTCAATTGTTTTGCAAGTTCGTAATGTTCCTGCGGTGTTTTGTAATAATCCAGACTGAGTTGAATTACCGGAATTTCAGCAAGAGGATACATATGTTTAATAACTGTCCAGGTGCCATGATCCAAGCCCCACTTATCATCCAGATACACATCAGTTGTATTAATTTGCTTTTGAATTTTTTCTGCTAATAAAGGCATTCCCGGAGCAGGATATTGTACTTCGTAAAGAGCTTTAGGAAATCCACCAAAATCATGAATGGTCTTTGGTTGTTCCATAGCTGTAACGTGAGTACCTCTTGTTTCCCAGTGAGCTGAAATAACCAGAATAGCTTTAGGTTTTGGTAATTCTGAAGAAACGTTTCTAATACCCTGAACGAATTCGTTTTCTTCGATAGCATTCATAGGACTGCCGTGGCCTATGAACAGCATTGGCATTTTATTAGTATTTTCCATCATCTTCGGTATATTTTGTAACTGAGTTAAGAACTTCATGATATCAATTGGTAGATCATGATTTATTTAGTCCCAAATAGATTCTTTTGATATAGCGTATTTACCAGCCCCGGTAAATATTAGAGCAATGGCTCCAAACAGGTATAATCCTAATAATTCTACGCTCCAGCCTCCATGTTCATTAATGGTAAAAAGTTGCTGACCATGAACCATAAAAATGGCAACTAAACAATTGAAGGCATAAATAGCTGATGCAATTCGGGTTTTATATCCTGCTAATATTGCTAAAGGTGCAATTACTTCTCCTACGATCACCCCATAAGCAATAAAACCTGGCATTCCCATTCCTGATAACATTCCTTTAATAAAGTCAAGGCCATGAATTAATTTTGCTATACCATGAAGCAACATTAATAAACCAATTGAGCTACGTAATATCAATAATCCTAAATCTGTATTCCTTTTCATTTTGTATGTTTTAATTTTCAGTTAATGTCTGGGTCTATAAGTGTTTGTACTTAATTGTAGAATTTAATAAAGGTGTTTTTTAATAACCCGGCCATAATATGAATGCCGGGTTATATAATTATTATTGAAAGATTAAAGTAGTCCTAATTGACTCATAAATGTCTGGTTATCCCAAAACAGATACTCCTCATACATTACTCCGTCTTCATTCCACAATCCGATGGTAACCATATTAATTTTAAAAGCTTGTCCTGTTGGGTCAATATACTGACCGTCACCTATTGGCATTGGTTCATTGAAAGTGCCTTCCATAATACCCATTACAGCAGTGATGTTTCCTGAACCTATTGCAATAGGATGTTCCTTTATTCTGGTGTCAGGAGCATATACAAACATGGCCGCTAAATCTGCAATATGAGTATCAAGACCTGTTGTTGTGCTTCGATCCGGCCAATGAACCAAAATATCTTCTGAGTGACTTTCATGTAAGCGAGTCCATTCCTGATTTGTAAATACTTCATAGTCCAACTCATCAAAAGTTTCAAGATATTGAGCAATGGTCTCATCTGCCAAAGCTAGTTTTGCTAATTCAGCTTTTAGTTCTTCAATTTCTGTTTTGTACTCTTGTTCTTTTTCATCACTTAAATCGTCTTCACAGCTTACAAATAGTACAGCAGCCATTAATACAATCATTATCTTTGATAAAATCCAATTTGTTTTCATTTTTATGTGTTTTGTGTGTTATTATTACAATTGTTGTTGTGTGTTTAATTATAGTGTAAGTTTTATGTCAAGTGTAAATATGTCATCAATCACTTTATCCCCAAGGTTATCGAAGAATGAATCGGAACCGTATCTCACGTCAAATTTTGAGCGGTCAACATCTAACTTGGCAGTATATACATTTCCGGATTGAACAACATCAAAAGAGATATCTTCAGTTTTACCTTTAATGGTTAGCTTACCTGAAACTTTTGCTTTACCATTTTGAAAATTAGATGCTTTTGTAACAACAAACTTTGAAGTTGGATATTTCTCTACACCAAAAAAGTCATCAGATTTTAGATGTCCAACTAATTTTTGGTTGTATCCTTCATCTTCAAGATCTTTATTGGATAGTGTATTCATGTCAATCACTACTTCACCACCAGCAATCTGATTGTTTTTAAATTCGAAGTAGCCACTCTTTAAATCGATTTCTCCATTATGTGAACCACCTATTTTTTTTCCTGTCCATTTTACAACAGAAGCTTCTTTATTTACTTCTTTCTTTTGAGCAGATGTAAAAACTGTACCTGCTACTAATAATGCTAATGCTAATCCTAAAGTTTTCATAATATTTAGTTTTTAATTGTTTATATGTATAATTTCATTGATAATCTGTCCTTCGCAATTCCATATTAACATTGATGTTTGCGTATATTTTTGTTCTCCCAGATCTTTATGTATGTAATTAAATAGCCATTTTATTACTGATACATTTTTATCGGTTATTACATTCAATACTTTGGCTTCTTTAAACTCTGTTATGCGTGTTACTAATTTTTCTTCTTGCAATCTACAGGCATCCTTACCTCTTGTTGGAAAATGATTTGTTTCCTGTCGAACAATGTTTTCAGCATAAAATTTTTCAAAAGCTTCCAGCCATTTTCCTTCAGAAATCATATCGCTTAACTTCTCGATACGCTCTGTAAGTGATAATTTTTGTGGATCAATTTTTCGCATTGTTTTTTGCTTTATTGTTACATTACAAAGATATGGGGAGGGCATGCCTCACTCACTTGACCTATGGTAAGAAATGAAATTGATCTGGATCAAGAAGATTTGGTGAGAGGTTAAGGGAAGAATGGTTAAGAGTTTGAAACAGAGAAAGTAAGTGATGATAATATTAGTGCGGAGAAAGGAGCAGGGAGTAAGGATAAAGGAAAGGCATGATGCATTATTTTGCGAATGGAATACAGGTTGTCGGCTGGTTAGCAGTCAAACAAGGTATTTTAAATGGGAAAAAGTTAGATGAAGGAAAAGGTTATTAAAAGCGCTGAATAAATTATCACTCGACAATTCAACAGCTCCACAATTCTGCAATTCGACAAATATTAATAAGTAAACAAGCTGTAAATCTACTTTCAACTTTTGACTTTCAACTTAAAACTATTAGTTAGTGTTTCTTTCGGATCCTGCTTAGGCTTTCAGGTGTGATACCTAAATAGGATGCGATATATACCAACGGAACACGCTGAAACATATCGGGATGTTCTTTTAGCATTTCATTGTATCGGTCAACAGCAGTATCCCACATGGTTGCATTAAGTCGTTCCAATGCATTTATATATGCTTTTTGAAATAGTATTCTGAAGTAGCGTTCCAGTTTAGGAATCTTTTCGTAAAGCTCTTCCAATTTATCTAATGAGATGCGTAATAAATGAGTGTCCTCAAGAGCTTCAAGATAGTATAGAGAAGGGCGTTGGGAGAAGAAGCTTTGTAAGTCGCTAATCCAATTATTATCCATTCTTATTTGGTAGATATGCTCATTGCCCTTGGCATCGACAAAATAAGAACGCATACATCCTTGTGCAATAAAATAGATATATTTACATACTTCACCAGCTTCTAAAAGGTCCTTTTTCTTTTTAATAAAAATAGTTTCAAAGGCTGATAAAACTATTTCTTCTTCTTCAGAAGTAAGGTTAATCCATTTATTAAAATAATATATAAGCTTATGATCTGATGAGTGCATTATTTATTTTATTTAATCGATATGAAAAGTATTTGTCTGATTTATTATGACAGATTTCGGAACTAATATAATAAATGATTAAGGATAAAAATGGATTTTGAGTTTTATCATTTAAATCTTTTGTAAAGATTTGTTGATGATTTTATCAATAAATATCATGATGATTCCAGTAATCAGAAATAATATCAATACCCAAACTATATTTTTCCCGGCTTCTAAATAGTTTAATTCTCGAAGATCAATAAAGAAATAAGGATACCAGTTTACAAGGCCTCCTCGTATTAATGTATATATTAAGTATGTAAAAGGATATATCAGGCTTTTTATACTGTCAGACCAAAGTAATTTACCTTTGGGGACATAAATAATCCACCGTAATAAGTAAAGTATAGGAGTCAGTACATGTAATATATTGTTATATATGAACTCTGGAACCGGCTGAATCCATACACTGCGTAAGGCAAAGTTATATATTACACAAACAATAATTATGTTAGCGGTTAATGACGACTGAACTAATGGCTTAACAAAGAAGTGACCTATTTTTGTTTCTGGAAATAATATTGTAACAGATAAACTCATTGCAATCAACAGATTTGTCAATACAGTAAAGTAGCTCATCGTATTGGCAATGTTGTTTGATGCCATTAATTGTAAAATAATGGCTATCCAGGTTGATGTAGCAATGATTAAATCAAGGTTTTTATGGTTGGATTTATTCATAAAGTAATCACGATAATTTTAAGCGGTATTTATTGTCTTTTGCAATCAATAACAACAAAGGGCACGCTTAATTTTAATATTCCTTCTTCCTCAGACTTTTTATTGAGTTCCTGCTCAATTAATTTAAATACTTCAGATTGTCTTTCCTCTGGAACGATCTCTTTCCATCCATCAATAAAAGCAAGTCGTATAAAATGATGGTTTAACATAGTGGTACCATCAACAAACTTATAGTCGAATTTGTCATGTGCTACACAATTGATATCGAAATTATGCGACTGTAAAAGTTCAAGGTAAAGATCAAGGGGCTTTCTCTTTTTATTGATCTGCTCTTTCATTGACTTGATACACAATTTAAGCTTTAAATCAGTGAGAACCTTTTTCATCACTGAATAGAATTCTATCATAGTATCATTTAAGTTCATACTATGTATAAATTGTCCTTGAGACTTTATGATTCTTGCACACTCAGAAAGTGATTTATTAAGGTCGCTTACGTTGTTTAAGCCATTGTTACTCACAATTAAATCAATAGAATGATCCTCTAAAGGAATATTTTCAGCTACTCCTTTAATGATTTCTACATTATTAATTCCATAAAAATCAATTTTCTTTTGAGCTCTTTCAATAGCAGTGTCCCATGGGTCAATACCATATATTTTAGAATCACTACCCAGTCGCATTGCAAGTTCAGTTAAAGGAAAGCCGGCACCAAAGCCTATATCAACAGCCTGAATTCCCTTTTTATAATTAATCCCGTCAAGGAGTTTTAAACCAAATGGTGCAGCCCACAAAGGAAGCTCATCAAAAACTTCAACAAGCTTTTCTGAATTATAATCCCAGTTGGTTTTTAAATATTGAGTCATATGCTGGATATAAGTTTAACTTAAAGATATGTTTAAAGTATTATAATATCTAGTCTGGTGCTTGTTAATATTTTAATTATTCAAATTTACTTAATGATAAACTCGATCAGAATTAATGATTAATTAAGCAAACCAGCAAGCAAATATATTCTTTGAGATTTATCTGTAGTGAGGTACCTATTTATAAACCTTTTTTCTTTTTCAAAATCAGAAATTAAGGATGATATTTTAGTTTGGTTCTCTGATATATAATTATTTAACTCTGCATTTGAAGACGATAGACCATATAAATGTCCATAAGCGGCATAAAGACTATTCTCCGTTTTTTGGATTAAATCTTTTATACCATCATCATTAATTTTAGGATTTTGAAAAAGGTTATTTCTATAATAGATATATAAATTGAACTTGTCTATTGCATAATTTAAAGTGTCAATAGCTTTTTTGCATTTTGTGTTAGCTATAAGTAGTCGGTTTTGTTCTAATTCTGCTTCTACAATAGGGTTATTAACTCCGCATTTTATTATTCGTCTGTTTGTATTTTCGAGTTGACTTATTTCATCTATTTTTTCATAATACAAAATCGAATCAGAGAAAGAAAAATTCCCATTTGTATTAATCTTTGAATAGTCATGCGAAAGAAAATCTTTGTTATTGATTGGATTGTCTAAAAACTGCCATATGGGATCGAAAGGCATATGATCTTTGATAAACTTTTCCGGTGAAACTAAAAAATATTTATTATTAAATTCATGTATGTATTTTCTATTTTGTACATATCCTGCCGCCCATGTTACATCAATTAAATAGTAGCTCGAATCTAATTTTACTCCATTCCAGGCATGTCCAATTGTGTCAGAATATTCAAATGAATTTCTTGTATATCCAGATATTAAATAACTTTTTAATCCAGCTACCTTACTCATTGCCGAAAATAGAGTTGCATAATGAGCACATACACCTTGTCTGGTTTCTAATACTTCTTCAAGAATCTGTTTTTCTGAATTATATACTCGATTTGAATCTAAAAGGCTTAGGTTATATCTGACATTGTGTGCAATCCATATGTATATTGCTCTTGCCTTTTCTTCATCAGAATTTAAGTTTTTAGTTAAATAGTTTGAGATTTCTATGTAGGTATTTAAAGAATCAGGTATGACTAATGAATTAGAGTCAATTTGTTTATACTTAGAGTTTGTACATCCAATTATAAATAGAAGGAAATAGAATAAATAGTATTTTTTCATTTTACGAAGGAATGGTTTTAACAATATATAATTTAGAGAAGCTAATGTAATCAAATACTAATCAAAATTGAAATGAACCATGATAGTAATTGATCCTGAGTAAAGGCAGTAATTGAAAATAAGAAAAATTTAGATATAAAAAATCCCAATATGTGTTGCTGTTAAGCAAATAACATATTGGGAAAAAATATGGAGATATTTTAATGCTTGTCTATTCTTTTAAAAACTTTAACAAAGGTTTAATAAACCGATCAAAATCCTCAATATGTGGTAAGTGACCAATATTATCTAATTCAACCAGTTGTGAGTTAGGTATTTTTTTCTGTGTTTCTTTACCTAGTTTACTGTATAAACCCATCGTTTTTCTTATTTCTTCAGAAACCAGGGGTTTGCCCAAGGCAGTTCTGTCTCGCGTACCAATTATCAATAGGGTAGGAGATGTAATATTTTTGAACTCGTATACTACAGGTTGAGTAAAAATCATGTCGTAAGTTAAGGCAGCATTCCAGGCTATGGTTTTATAATCAGAATTTAAATACCAACCAGCTAATAAAGTAACCCATTGTTCATACTCAGGTTTCCATTTATTGTCATAATAACTTTTAAGCTGGTAATTTTTAATCTTGGCATAGTCTTTTTTTAATTCATTTTGGTACCACCAGTCAACAGGTTTATAAGGTACTTTAAGTTTCCAATCTTCCAGACCAATGGGATTTTCTAAAATTAGTTTTTCCGTAATATCCGGATACATTAAAGCAAAACGAGTTGCCAGCATTCCACCCATTGAGTGACCTAATATTGCAGTCTTAGTAACTCCTATAGAATCCAATATTGCTTTTGTGTTTTGAGCAAGTTGTTGAAATGTATAATGTAAATAATCCGGTTTAGATGATTTACCAAATCCAATCTGATCCGGAACAATAACTCTAAATCCTTCCTTTGTTAGAGCTTCAATTGTAGTTTGCCAGTACGCTCCATTGAAATTTTTACCATGCAATAAAACAATGTTTTTCCCATTGTAATTATCCGGTTTTACATCCATATAAGCCATTTTTAAGGTTTGGCCCTGAATGTTTAATGTGATAGAATTTACCTTATATGGGTATTTATAATTCGATAGTTCAATATCGAGCCATTGCAAATCTTTTGTTTGAGATATTCCTGAAAGCGAATAAATCAGTGAAATAATAAATAGAAATAATACTTTCTTCATATAACGTGTTTTGCCTAGATTAACACATTAATGCAGTGTTTTGTTGAAAATACAGATTAAGATCTTTCTACTATATAATTATGGTTTAATTAGGAGAACATTTTATTGGTAATTTCATAATTTGAGATCATAAAGATACTGCATTAAGGATTATAGAGAATATTTCATCTGATTCTTACGATAATATCATGTTAAATATTATCATAAAAGCTGTCTTTACCAGACATTACAGTTCTTAATTTTATTAAACCGGATGCTTTTATCTGCCTAATTCTCTCACTTGTTATATTCAGCAAATCAGCAATTTCATCCAAACTATGTATCTTATTATTATTAAGGCCAAACGTTAAATTTATTATATGAGCTTCTCTTTTGTTTAATGTATTTATAGCTCGTAGTAAATCTGTTTTCACTGAATCGTAAACCAATTCTGAATCAGGAGAAGGAAAGTCTTTATTCTCAATCATGTCGTTTAAACATAAACCACTGTCTCCATCTGAGCCAAAGGGTTTATCTAAAGATTGTTGACGAATTCTTAATTTATTGTTTTCAGTAACTAAATCTTCTTCAATTTCAAGATAATCGGCTAATTCTTTATTTGTTGGTTCTCTTTCGAACTTTTGTTCTAAATAGGATGTGGCTTTTGATACTTTGCTCATCGTTGACAAGCGATTCATCGGTAATCTTACCACTCTTGTTTGTTCCGATATTGCCTGAATAATAGACTGTCTTATCCACCAAACTGCATAGGAAATAAATTTGAATCCCCGGGTTTCATCAAACTTTTTAGCTGCTTTTACTAATCCAACATTTCCCTCATTTATTAAATCGGCGAATGATAAACCTTGATTTTGGTATTGTTTGGCTACAGATATAACGAAACGTAGATTTGCTTCTACCAGTTTTTGTAGTGCAATTTCATCTCCATTACGAATTCTAACAGACAACTCAACTTCTTCTTCCGCACTAATTAATTCGTATCTGTTTACCTCAAGAAAATATCTGTTTACTGAGATTTCATCTCGTTGTGTAATTTGTTGGGTTATTTTTAGTTGCCTCAATACTATTATTTTTTATGTAATAAGTTTATTTGATATATAAAAAACTTCATTTAAAGAAGTAACGAATTTTAAATAACGTTTTTATTGGTTTATGCTAAGAAACTTCAGATCTATAATTATGCTGAAGTACTAAGAGTTTTTTTATGAACCTACACCTACTGTTATAATCGAAAATTTGCGACCTTCTGAATTTACAGCAGATGTAAGTTAAGTGTTAGAAATATAAAAACCCATTCCGCATATAATATCAGGAACAGGTATTTAAATTTCTAATTTGAAATAAATCCAAATTTGTATGTTATTTTACATTAAATGCAACATCACCTTTATCGCCTTGCTTAATATCAAAAGTTACTTTTTGACCTTCAGAAAGGACATTGTAAGAATTAACTAAACCTGAACGATGTACAAAAACATCTTTGTTATTATCTGTTTCAATAAAACCAAAACCTTTAGTTTCATTGTACCACTTTACTTTACCTTCGTACATAATCTAGTATCTTCTTTTGTTATTTTTTTCACTCTTTTCACGTGCTTCATTTACAACCATTGTGCGGTTTTCTAAAGTGGCACCATTTAATTCATTTATAGCTTTGTTTCCATCTTGAGAATTTGTCATAGTAACAAAACCAAAACCTTTACTTCGGCCGTTAAATTTGTCCATTATAATCTTGGCTTCATTAACGGTGCCGTACTCTTCAAAGATGCCAGTTAAGTCATCTTCATCAACCCTGTAATCAAGGTTGCCTACATAAATATTCATATTATAACTAAAAATTTGAGCCTGATATATACAAAGCTCTATTATTATTTCGCAGTTTAAATTAGAGAGGAATTATCTGATACGGATTTTCTTTTTCTAAGCTTTCTGCATTATCTGAAAAGGATAAAAAAATGTATCAGTTTAAATACGGAAGGGATAAAATGTACTTTTCTTAAACTCAATTTCTGTGCAAATGTACTTAAATTAATTCTATAACCTACAGAATAATAATTAATTATTGTTTATTATGATTTGAGATTTTAATTTAAGAATAATATAAAGGGGAGAATTTAACAAGGTTTATAGGTTATATACAGGATATATTTAAGATGCCTTTATTCTTTTAAAATAGAATATTTAAAGAAAGTTTAGGTTGAATGCATAGAGTATTTAATGATTTATTGTAATGTTATATTTGCAGCAAAGGTATATTTAACATTAACAGGTTTCCCATTTATTTTTCCAGGTTTCCATTTAGGCATTAATTTTAATACTCTTATCGTTTCCAGATCAAAATCTTCTTGTAGTCCACGGAGTATTTTAATATGGGTCATATTTCCACAGGTATCAATAATAAACTCGGTATAAATTTTACAACAAACATCCATTTCTCGTGGATAATTAAAATGATTCATGAAAAACTTAATCATTGCATTCTGTCCACCTGGATATTCAGGCATTGAATCAACTATATAATAATATTCTACTTTTGAAATAGAATCAATAAGTGGTACATATTGAGTTGAATCCGAGAGATTATTTTGTGATTGGGCAAACGGTGATAAACAGAGAGACATAAGAGAAAGAATCAGGGATTTCTTAAGGTTCATTTTGGTCTGCAAAATATTGGATAAATAGTTAAATGTTTTACAATAGTAGAAGTAAACATTCCGTTAGTTGTATTCAATAAGTATAGCTTTAAAAAGTGTTGGAAAGAAGTCATTCTTAAACAACATTACTTTCCAACACTTTTTCTTAACTAATTTGCATGAATGGCATCAGCAGGGCATACTGATTCGCATGATCCACAGTCGGTGCAAGCTTCGGCATCAATTTTATAAATATTGCCTGCAGAAATTGCATCAACAGGGCATTCAGGTGAGCATGATCCACATGCAGTACAGTTGTTGTCAATAATGTAAGCCATAGTGATATGTTTTAGTTAATAATGGATTTAATATAAGTCAATAAAATGTCTAACACAATATCCTTAATGGGTAAAAAGATACTTTAATCCGTATTTAAGTAATTTTAACTCAAGGTATCTTCTTTTTGTTGAAATTAGAAAAGCTCTATCACCATTATTATACAGGTGTTGGTATAGGTTTAGTTATTCTTTTTAATAACCATCTTCTATCCTGAATAATGTTTGTTATTTACTATTACAGCGTTGTATGTAACTGTTTAAAAATAGTTATTGATTATAATGTACAAATAATAATTATGTTTGCTTATAAAGCAATATTTAAGTTCATTTTATAGTTTTCTTTATAAAGAATAAAATTGCATTTTCTGTTATTTATTATAATTTAAGTAACAACAAAAAAGTATTATCACGTGAGATCATTTTTTGTAACAATCATAATATCAACAATATTATTGTTAAATTATTCCTGTCAAAAAGAGTTTGTTCAGTCAAGTAATAATCTCTGTTTATCAACAGATACCTTGAAGTTTGATACCTTAATTGTTGGATTATTATCAGAAACTCAGTCTCAATTAAAAATCTATAATAGAAGTAACGAAAATGTTGCTGGTGTAAGTTTAATGGTTAACGATGGAAACTCATCATCTTTTATGATTAATGCAAATGGGGTATCAGGAAAGTCTATTTCAAATCTAAGGATCAATAAAAAGGATAGTTTATATGTTTTTGTACAGTTTAAATTGAGTGGATCAGCCAATAAAGATCCATTTTTTTATCAATATGATTCACTTACAATGGCTAGTGGGAATTATATTTCTAAGACAATTTTAGAAGTTCCAGTAATAAACGCCAATTATATAGAAGGAACATCTGAAAATTTTAGTTTAGAATCTGGTCAAGCATACTTTATAAAAAGTGATCTGATTGTTCCTGAAAATAAGGAATTATTTATACCAGAAGGATGTGAAATCTATATAAATAATGGAGCTAGTATAATTGTTAATGGTTCTCTTAATGCTAAAGGAACTGTTGATAAACCAATTATATTTAGAGGAATCAGATATGGAAATATAACATCAACAATAAAGTATGATTATGTTCCAGGTCAATGGGAAGCTATATATATAAAACCTTCATCACAGATATCAACTTTAGATTTCTGTCATATTCGTAATGCACAAAGGGGATTAACAATTGGTTTACCGTCAGAAAATAATACTCAAACAGCTCTAAATATATTTAACTCCAAGATTCAATATAATTCCGATTATAATATATTGGCATATAATGCTAATCTAAAACTTGTAAATGTGCTATTGTCAAATGCTCAACAATCTCTGGGTATAATGGGGGGGGAATTGGAAGTTATTAATACAACGATTGCTAATTATTTTGAGTGGGGGAATGGATGGGATGAAGCAGTTAGTATTGGTATTAATGATATCGATAATATAGATAATGAAACCGTATATGAATTAGAATCATGTGAATTTATAAATACAATTATTTATGGAGGAAACTCCTCTGAGGTTTTGTTTGATTTATCTGGAGATGATTATAAAAAAATACAATTTGAAAATTGTAATATTAAAGTTAGTTCATTAAACGAGTTTATTGAGACAAAGAACCTGCAGATAAATCAGAATCCAGTTTTTAAAAGTACCACGCCTTTTAATTATGATTTTCACCTTAATGAAGAGTCATCATGTATTAATCAAGGAACTAATAGGTTTATCTCATTATTTCCTTATGATATAGATGGATTTTTAAGAGATGATAATTGTGATATAGGTGCATATGAGTATGTTTATGGAGATGATTAGTACTATTTCCAACAATAAACAGGTGTAGGTATTCTCTTTTGTTCAAATTTCTATTATCATTTTATTAAAGTATAGTGGTCTGTATTATTGTAATTATTTGATAAAGTAGATAATTTAAAAGCTATTAATACTTGGATTTCATTATGCGTAATAAAGTGTAACTATTATTAAATTTATGGCATTTCAATTCTGTATATGCATGTTTGATCTCCTTTTCTTAAAGAAGAAATAACTGTTGCTTTTACCGGAACACCTATTACTGTTGAAAACATTTTTTCTGCAAACCCTTCAGAGCAATAACAAATGGCTTCTGTATTCACATCTTTTTTGTGTTCAAGAATTGGACAGACACAATAATTTTTATTTTCATCAGCAAGAAGAACCTTTGATTCTTTATTGTAATCAATTTTCCAAGCCCAGGCAGTTTCTAAAAAGTTATTAAACTTATCCAAATCTCCAATATAATCGGATAGTACAGCATCCATGTTTAGATTATTGTAATGAATTACAGCTGATTTTTTTACAACATGTTTTAATACTTCTTTATCCAGATCTTGATTTAAGTTTGAAAGCAGATTTGATAGCCATTCTTTCTGAAGTATTAAATTAGGATTGGGAGCAACGTCATTATCATTACTTGTACTTCCGGCTAATGAACTAAAGCCACAAAAACACATTCCGCTTAAGCATGCTTTTTTAAGGAAATTCTTTCGATTCATATAGATTGATTTATAACAAATGAGTGTGAGTAGATTGCAATATTTGAATTGTTATTTCCTTCGAAGATAATGACTTTGAACGATTTGATCTAAAAATATTTTAGTTTCTACATGTTTAAAACTTAAAGATATTGGTAATTCTGAAAACAAAGAACTTCCACCTCCAAGCATAACAGGAATGGTTGTAATGATCAGTTCATCAATTAAGTCTTCTCTTAAAAAACTTTGTATGGTTCTGCCTCCATCAATATATAAACGTTTGTATCCTTTGTTATTTAAGTTATTAATAATGCTTTTCAGATCACCATTTATCAATTCTATCTTGCCTTTATACGCATCTTTAACGGATTTCAATGTTTTACTAAGAACATATACAGGCTTTGAATAGGGCCAATCAATATCAAAATTACACACTGTTTCAAATGTTACGCGACCCATTATAATTGCATCAATATTCTCCATAAGTTCAGAATATCCCATATCAATGTTTTTTGGATTGGGAATGGATTGCAGCCAATCTAATCCTCCATTCCTATCCGAAATATATCCATCTAAACTTTTGGCAATAAACACGATGTTTCTTTTGTTTCTAACTGTCATATTCTTTTGCCTAATTTATTGTGATGATTTCTAAAGTGGAATGGGTACTTGTTGAATTGCAATTCTTTCAGCTCTTTCTTTAATAGCTTGATTCATTTTTTCAAAACCTTTTTGAGTATCCCTATCTAAACTTTTTGAAAACCACATCACTAATACACCATTAAAATTTTCACTGTGCTCCAAGGTAGTGGTGCCATCCCTATTTTCCTTTAGATAAAACCGGTGTTCTCCATCAAATAAACCTTTAAACAACAAATGACCAAGCCATTTAAATTCTTTATGCTTATCAAAGGCTGTTACTATTGGTTTGAAGGTCATCCCTTGCAGTTTCACAGTTATCTGATTTCCTTTTTTTACTTCACCGGAAAGGGATTTTATAAAAGGATTCCACTCTGAATAATTTTCAAAATCAGTTAATGTTTGCCAAACCTCTTCTATGCAGGCATTAATGCGAATCGATGTAAATATTTTCTTCTTCATAATAAATGTTTTTTACAAAGTTCGTATAGAAATAAGCCTTTGCTCTTGACAAATATCAAGAGTTTTTCTTATTCCTTATTCTGCTGAAGGTTTCCGGCGACATACCTAACATTGAAGCAATGTATTGTAAAGGAACCAGGTTAAAAAGTTCCTTGTTTTGATGAAAATATTTATCGTAGCGTTCTTCTGCACTTAACGAAAGATGATCAAAAATCCGATCTTCCAAAGTAATAAAGCAACCGGCAATGATTTTCTTTTCTATCTCATCCCAATTAGGCAAAACCGTTTTTAACTGGTTGTAGTTTTTCTTATCAAGTGTGTAAAGTTTAGTATCGGTTAGTGCCTGAATGTTCCAACGGGCTCTTTGTTGAAACATAAAACTATAAATATCAGTTAAGAAATAATTTTTTGAACCAATCCATTGAGTAACTTCTTTATCATTTATCTGAGAAAAAACACGAATAAAACCACTCTGAATAAAACTAAGCTTGTCGCAATATTGTCCGGCTTTAATAAAGTAATCTCCCTTTTTTAGTTCTGTTTCAACAAACAACGAAGCTATTTTATCCTGCTTTTCATTCGACAAACCAAAATAAGAACTAATATTTTCTTTTAATTCATTCACTGTTTATGTTTTAAATACTTATTATGCGCTGCAATCATAAGAAGCCCGGTCAATAATTGTAAGGAACCATTTGTTTTTAATTAAGGTAAGATAAAATATAATTACGTTATACTTATCATCAATACAAACCACTTTTCTACTATTATTCTCAATGTTCTTGAATCTTATAATTTCCGAATCAGTAACATTTTCTTCTCTATAAACCTTTAGATCATAAGCTGTTTGCGAAAGAAAATGATCTGTGGTTATTGTATCGCAAAACAACCCATTTTTACTCCACTTATCGGTATCACAATCGTATTCGGGGAGTGGTTCAAATTTTAAGTTATTATAATCTGAAATCTCAGAATATGGAAGATACTCCGGAATGGGATAGTGAAAGTCAAGTTCCTGAGTAATTAAATACTCATTAAATACACCCCGTTTAAAAAGAATAATTATGCCAATGTCATCATGAGTAAAACTATTTATTTGATGAGCATTCTTATCATTAAAAGCATTTAAAATTGAGATAACTGTATTTACAAATTCAGGTTCCTGAGCTTTTAAGATTAAAGGATAAGCATAAAGCAGGTAGAATAATAATAATCGGGATACAATTTTACTCATGATAGATTTTAAATATTATCTGCAGGTAAATAAGGTATTGAAATCGTAAATGTGGTACCTTTATTTAACTCACTTTCTACATCAATAGTTCCTCCAAATGCCTTTATATACGCCTTAACAATTGACAATCCCAGGCCAGATCCCTCATGTCTGTTACCTTTATTTGGATGAGCTTGCACAAAGTGTTCAAATATCGTTTTAATGTTTTCAGAAGGTATTCCGATACCGGTATCTTTAATAACAAATATTAAATCATCATTATCAATAGAAACCCTAATAGTTATTGAACCTTTATCTGTAAACTTAATGGCGTTCTTAATTAAATTAGTTAAGATACTTTCTAACTTTATTTTATCAGTTTGAACAATTGCCTTTTTACCTTCAATTAATTGATTGATTTTAAATTCCAATCCTTTTGCGGTAGTTTCGTTTTTAAAGAAATTGTAAACAAACAATATGGTATCGTTCAAATTCACACTTTGATAGTGAACTTCTATTTCACCTGATTCAATTTTTGATATTTCAATGATGTCGTTGATAGTTTCAAGCAAACGTTCTCCGCTTTTTGCAATTATATCAATATAGCTATTGCTTGCGTCCTTATTCAAATCAGGAGTCTTTAATAAATCCAGAAATCCTAATATTCCATTCATCGGAGTTCGGATTTCATGAGACATATTCATTAAGAATATTGATTTAAGCCGATCACTTTCCTCTGCCTTATCCTTCGCAATTTCAAGTTCTTTATTTTTTACGGAGAGATCATTCGTTAACTGTATGGCAATCTGCTTGGCTGCATACTTTGTATTTAATAAAGCCAATACTAATAATGATAAAAGCAGGCTGATAATTAAACCACTGGTAAATATAATGGTTACTTTATTTGTTAGAAAGTGTGTTTTTGTAGCTGAATTAGAAAATACTAAAGACCAGCTTCTTCCGTATAAATCAATTTTTAGGATGAGACTATCTTCTGTTGCTGAAAGATCAGATGTAAATCTTCCTTTTTCACTATCATACAGTTTATATTGATCGGAAATTGTGTTTCCATCATATATTTTAAGAGATATATTTTTGTTCTCAAGTAAATTCCAGCTGCCAATAATATTTTTCATTAAATCATCCATTCGGTATGGACTGCTCGCCCAACCCTTAAGTGCTGCTCTTCTTTCCTCCTTATTAGTTAATGGTAAATCCCAATTATAAATTGGAGTGTACATAATAATCCCAGCCTGAATATTTGTGTCATTTTCCTGAATAAGCTTTAGTTTCCCTGTTAAAATAGGTAAGTTAAGGTCACAGGATTTTTGCATGGCTTCTCTTCTTGTGGGTTCTTGATAAGTATCAAAGCCAATGGCCTTTTTATTACGTTCATTCTGAGGTTCCAGATATATAATCGAAGTATATTCTTCTCTTTCGTTTTCCGGTTTAACGGTATAATCTTTATAAATTTCTTGAAAATGTTTTATATGATCTTTAAGCTGATCTTTTGGTATGATTACATTGTATCCAATACCTTGATATCCGGGTAGGTTTTTGCTAATTTTACTAAGGTTGATGTATGTTTCCCACTCCTTTTTAGTTACTGTGTCAGATGAACTCACAAATGATGAAATATCTCTTAATAGTTGAGCATGAAAATCAAGTCGTTTTTTAATATTAAAAGAAATTTCATTACATGAAATCCTATAATCTTTTTGATGTTGTTCGTCTAATAGGTTCTTGGAATATCGTGTTGCCAGAAATGTAATTATTAATCCAATAACAAGTATTATTAATGCTATACCAATATTCCTGGAGTGAGTTTTCATAAATTAAATTTTTCTTCCATCAGCGGATGGGAACTCTCTGTTATATATCCTGATAACAATCAGGGAGTAAGATATAAGTATGTCTTGATCGTATCTGTAAAACGATTCTTGCGTTTCTTTTTTAATAAACAAATAAATTTTAGTGTAGCTTCAATAAATATACTTAACACTATTGATTTATACGAATTCTGAGCTCAAAGATTTTAATAAATGTTTGACGATACAAAAAGTTAATGAAAAAGTGAAAAAGAAACCAATAAGTTCAAAAGGACAATTTATGAGTGCGTAATAATATTCAACTGAATTAACTAATTCTTATAAGAAAATTATACGTATAAGTGATATTACCAAACCAACAAATCCACCCACCACAGCACCATTTAAACGGATAAACTGAAGGTCGTTACCAACCTTTTCTTCAATCTGATTTACTAATTCATAATCATTTAGTTTTGAAAGACTAAGCCTCACCATTTCACCAATTTCGTGATGATATTTAATAATCAATTTTTCAATGGTATCTTTAATCCAATCATCAATTTTTGTTTGTGTGATTTTATCTGTTTCCAGTTCTGCTGTAAGCTTGTCAATATTTTGATCCAGAAAATGAGTTAAAGGAGTATTATTGTTACTTAACTGAATTGTTATAGATTCCTTTAAATTGGTTAATATGGTTTGTGTAATGCTATTTGTATCTGCATTCTCAACCAGTTTATTTTGAATATCATGAATCATTTTGGTTGCTTCCGGATTGCCATCAATTAATTTACTTGCAAAACCATATACGTTTTCATCAACTTTCTGTCGTAGAATATGGTTTGAGTCTCCCTTTGCTTCATCAATAGTATTGTTGAATGAATTAATAATTTTATCAACTATAGATTGATTATCTATGGCTCCCACACCTTCACCAACGCCAATGAATAACTTTTTGAAGAATCCTTCTTCTTTGTAGTCATTCATTTGTTTGTTAACCATATTCAGGATTATTTTCCGGGTTTCCTGGTTGTTTATTGTCCGTTCGGCTGAATCTAAAATTATTTCCCATAAATCATTGTGATCTCCCTTATCTAATGATCTTTTTAACCAATGGCCCAACGAATAAGAAATATCAGCTCCTTTTAGTTGATCTTTTAATACGGTTTGTACTAGTTTAGATACGTCCGGATTGTCAAGGTTCGATGTGATACGATTGATTATTTCCTTTATAAATCCTATTACTTTGGTTTTATTTTGAGGTTCTTTAATGGTTTTAAGGATGTTCTTTACAATTTGAATATCCGATATTTTCTCTTTAATAATTTCAGGGGATAGCCATTTATTGGTTACTAAATCAACAACTCCATTTGTTAATTTTATTCTGTTTCTTACAATAATATTTGTGTGGTTTTTAATGATGGGAATTGGTATTTCCCTAAACAAAGCACTCACTGCAAACCAATCTGCAAAACCACCAATAGTTGCTGCTTCAAAGCCTGACAATAAGACATGCCAATATTCATTTTTCAGGTATCCTATATGAATAAGTGCTTGTACAGTTACTAATCCCAGTATTGAGATTATTAATGAATTTCGGCCAATAAGGTTTCTGCTTTTATTCATCTGTTTATTTTATAATTTATAAAGTTAATGGCAGGTCCGGTTTTCAGATTTTTAATGCATTTGGTATTCGTTATTTCAAATATATCTAATTCAAAAAGTAAAACCAATTTAGTAGTCTAAGTTCAACATTACCATCTAAAATATAATTGTAATTAATTGGTTATGGATGAGGATTATGGAATATCAGTTTTGGTTAGCTTATTAAGCATTCCTTTAAAGATAATTCCATGTAAGGGTAAAACTGAGTACCAATACATACGACCCAATAATCCTTTCGGACGAAAGGTAGCTGTTTGAGTCAGCGTATGATCTTTAATCTGAAATTCCAACCATGCATCTCCGGGTAGTTTCATCTCAGCAAATAACAGCAAGCGTTTTTCTTCTTTGTTGGCATAAAGTACGCGCCAAAAATCCAGTGTATCACCGGCATTTATACTATCAATATTCGTTCTGCCTCTTCTTAATCCCACACCTCCAAAGGCCTTATCAATGAATCCTCTAAATTTCCACAGCCAGGTTGCGTGATACCATCCTGTTTCTCCGCCAATTCGCCAAATGTTTTCAAGGCAAGATGAAATATCAGTTATTTGTTTTCTCCTAACATCTTTAAAACAACCGTAAACCGGGACCTTAATATATTCTGATATTTTAAAATCCAACCTGCCGCTAACGGTTGAATCTTTCCAACTGGATATAATTTCATTTTGTTGGATCTTGTTAAAGGCTCTTCTGATACATTCTTTATACGATAAAGGTTTTAGATTAAGTAAAGTCAATATTTCATTATCTCGTGCTATAACTTCTACCTTCATACTGTCCACCAACGAAACTGCCAGTTTGTAGGATGTGGAAGTGATGAAATATAACCAGTACGAGGAGAGTTTTGGCGTCATAACCGGAACGGTATAGATATATCTTTTTAATCCACGAACAGATGCAAACTCAAGTAACATTTCTTTGTAGGTAAGAATTTCATCTCCGGCAATATCAAAATTACGGTTGAATGTTTTCTCATTGTTAAGTACTCCTGTTAAGATTTTAATCACATCAGAAATTCCAATAGGCTGACATCTTGTTTTTAACCATCTGGGGGCAACCATAATGGGTAGTTTCTCAACCAGATCTCTTATTATTTCAAATGATGCACTACCCGAACCAATAATGATTCCAGCTCGAACAGTTGTTAGTGCATATGCTCCTTTACTTAATTCAATTTCCACATTTTTCCTGGAATTTAAATGTTTGGATAAAGTCTGAGAATTGACAATGCCACTTAGGTAAATTACTTGTTTGGCATTTGTTTCATTAATACGTTCTCTGAAATTAATGGCTGATTCTTTTTCTAAAACTGCGTATTCTTTAGATGTGGACATGGAGTGTACTAAATAATACGCAAAATCAAGATCTGTAGGAATATTATCAAGTGATTGTTTATCTCTTAAATCCACTTCAATGATGTCAATTCTATTTTTAATTGATTCTTCTGGATGAAATTTATTCTTGTCTCTTACGCAACAAATAACAAAATGACCGGCATCTATTAAAACAGGTAATAATCTCTTTCCAATATAGCCTGTGGCTCCTGTTAATAATACTTTCATAATAACGCTATTTAAGTAATTACAACAATCGCAATAAATTGAGCAGGTAATTTCTTTATCAAATGTGATAAAGGAAGATTAAAGCATCAGTACTTTCAAATTACGACAATAAATGCTATTAATTATAACAGTTTGCTTTGTAATCTTGTTTTATAAGAAGTTATTTTTCTATTGAATGTATTGATTAAAGAGTTGATTGTTATGAAATAACAAAGAGTACAGCCAAATACAATTACCCCGAGATGGAGTATTATATTTTATTGGTTCTGTTTTGGTTTTGCAATGTCAACTATGCAAAAGATGAATAGTCTGGATAGAAATAGCTTAGGACGTTTTTGTATTAATATCCTTAAAGATTAAATTAAAACTTTGAGGCATTGGAATTTTAAAACTTATCTCCTTTTTAGTGAAGGGGTGAATTAAAGTTAATTCAAACGAATGTAAAGCCAGACGTTTAAAATCTTTTCCTTTATTTCCATATACCCTGTCTCCAAGAATTGGATATCCAAAATCCGAGAGATGAACACGTATCTGATTTTTTCTTCCTGTATAAAGTTGAATCTCTAATAAGCTGTATTTTGATACTTCTTTTAGAACAGTGTAGCCAGTTTTTGCATACTTCCCTTTTAAATTATTTTGGGTTGTGTATACTTTACATGCACTGTTTTCTAAAAGATAAGATTCAATAATTCCGGTTTTCTCAGGTAGTCTTCCATTAACAATGGTAACGTATTTTTTATTAAAATCAGCCCAGTTTCTTTGTAGATAAAGCTTTGACTTTTCACTTTTGGCAAACACCAGCAATCCCGAAGTATCCTTATCAAGACGATGCACGATGTAAACCCGTTCTTTAGATCTTGGATTTCCTTTTTTTACATATTCATTTAAGATAAAATGAGCAGTATTAAATTTTTCTTTCGGAGTAGCAATTGTTAAAAGTCCACTTTCTTTATTTACGACAATAATCTCACGATCCTCGTATATTATCTCAAGACCTTTTAGCTGATGTTTTTTTGACATGGGTGTTATGCATAAAGGGCTCAAATGAACGTAAAATAATGGTATTTTACTAGTGGAATAATTCTAAATTATATATGTTTTAGATTACATTACTTTCTTTCTTTTATTATGAAAATGAACACATACCAAATCAATGGCAATTCTAATAGCTTTACCTATAGGGTATAAATGATGTGCTTCGTTATCGCTTATAAACCTTAGTCGTGAATAGTAATCACTTGCTTTGGGGCCTATTGCTTTTGTCAATAGTATTTCATTGGCCTTTTTAACCTGATTGGGTTGATTTAAATGAATGTTTTTGCAAGCATTTATTTTTCTTACACCATGTTTATTGGTTAGATAATTATATGAAAATAGTCTGCATATAAGTCCTCGGTGCTTGTAATGAGCACAACCGGTTTTCTTGCTATCGTATGACAACAATTTTAATATAGGACAACTATATTCGTTATTCAACTGATCCATTTTATTCAGAACCTCACCAACTTGCCCGGTTTTATACAGATGGTAAGCCAATGGAAGAAACTCTACAGAGGTAGCCATTATTTTTGGAGTAGTGCAGCAACGAATGCAATCTTCAATACATTGAATGCCTGTATGTTTTTGCAATGTTCTAATGTCTTTATCGAGCGATTCAAAAAGCTTTTCAACAGCCCTGATAGTATGCGCTATATTCATATAGTTTGATAATAACAATACAAAATTAAATGAAACTATGATTCGTTGTTTCGCCGGATGAAATAATATTTTTTAACTCTTAACTAACTAATTTAATTGTCTATACCATGCACAAACCATATGGAAATTAGATATATTTGCGCACTAAATTTTCAAAAAGTGGAATCGGAAGTTTCTGAGAAGAAAGATCTTATTGCAGTAGGCAAGAAAGATGTTGAGAAGTGTTTAGATATACTTCAATCGTTGGTGAAAGACAGCAGTCCTTTGGTATTGTTAAATGAAGAACAACGTGCAGATTTGTTTAAAGCTGCAGGTTTGCTGGCCCGACCAACAAAAGAGGAGCGTTTAAAACGCCGTAAAGAACTTAAAAAGGCAAGGAAGGCAACGCTTAGGGAAATCGACCGTGAGGCACGTTCTACAACAGGTATTCGTTATGCCAGAACTGCTGATGTATTTGTGGCTCCGGAGCAACTATCTCTTGCTGAAACAACTACAAAGGAAGATAAAGAATTACTTTCGGCACGTAATTGTTATGTTTGTAAAGATGAATTTACCAAGCTGCATCACTTTTATGATTGCATGTGTCAGAGCTGTGGTGATCTTAACTACCAGAAGCGTTTCCAGACTGCAGATCTAACTGGTCAGGTTGCATTGATTACCGGATCAAGATTAAAGATTGGTTATCAGGCAACATTGATGATGCTTAGGGCAGGGGCAACTGTTATAGCAACAACACGTTTCCCGGCTGATTCAGCTATTCGTTTTGCAAAGGAACCTGATTATGCCATATGGGCTGATCGTTTGCATATTCATGGACTGGATCTACGTCATACTCCAAGTGTTGAGTTATTCTGTACCTATATTGAAAAAACATATAGCAGACTTGATATTCTGATTAATAATGCAGCTCAAACAGTGCGCCGTCCTCCTGGATTTTATTCGCACCTGATGGACAAAGAGTTGCTGCCTCATCATGAACATGAACCAGAAGTTCAAAAGCTGCTTAACAGTCATCATAACTGTTTAAATATTATTACACAGGGAAGTTCAAGTGCAAAAGATACTTCAAGTCTGGCTGTAACATGGAAAGAGGAAGGTCCTGGATTAGGACTTCGTGCATCAGCTCAGCTTTCGCAGATTCCATACAGTTATGATGGTGAAGTGCAGAATGAAGAAGTTTTCCCAACTGGTAAGCTGGATGCTGATTTGCAGCAGGTGGATTTGCGTACTACCAACTCATGGCGACTACGAATTGGTGAAGTTCCAACTCCTGAATTACTTGAAGTACAGTTGGTAAATGCAATTGCTCCGTTTGTACTATGTAACAGGCTATCGAGCATGATGAAACGCGATTACACCGGTAAAAAGCACATTGTGAATGTTACTGCAATGGAGGGTAAGTTTTTCCGTTTTACAAAGGCCGATCGTCATCCACATACCAATATGGCTAAAGCTGCATTGAATATGTTAACACATACTTCTGCCAGTGATCTTGCTAAATATGGAATTTATATGAATGCTGTAGATACAGGATGGGTAACAGATGAGGATCCTGCACAAATTTCAGCACACAAAGAGGAAGTGCATGATTTTCAGCCACCTCTTGATATTGTAGACGGTGCAGCACGAATCTGTGATCCGTTTTTTGACGGCATTAATAGGGGGGAGCACTGGTGCGGAAAGTTCCTTAAGGATTATTTCCCAATCGATTGGTAACAGATTGATTAAGGAGCCTTATTCTTAAAATGACGTTCAATAACTAAGATTATTTCTTAAATAGTATACAAAAACTCCGATAGGTAATTTGCTATCGGAGTTTTTTATTTGTAGTAATCCTCTCATTTAAAATCCCAAAGCATCCAATACTTTTGCCTGGGCCATTCTGTTTTCTCCAGAGTATGGATAACAATGTATATGAATGGCAGGATTGTAATTCAATTCAATAATACTGTAATTGCTCTCTGTTGCTGGCAAAGTATAACCTTTTATAATCATATCCAATCCGGTGATTTTTGCACCAATACTTTGGGCTGCTTTTAGTGCAATCTGTTTGTATGAATCATGAATTTGATCAGTATAGTCAAAGCTGTCACCTCCTGTGCTAATATTTGAATTGTATCTTAAGTAAACGGTTTCATTGAAATCCGGTATATATTCTAAGTATCTATCTTGATTATTAAGAATCTGGATTGTTTCATGATCATTTTTTATTTTCTCAAGTGGTGATCTGTATCCAGTGCCACGCAGAGGATTTTGGTTTTTTAGCTCTATCAGTTCATCAATAGAATGCTTTCCATCTCCAATGACATGAGCTGGTTTTCTAAATAAAATACCTGTTACTTCGTTGTCAATGATCAGAAAACGAAACTCCTTTCCTGAAATATACTCCTCTATAATAATTGAAGTATCATAAGAAAAGGCATTTTGAATGGAAGATTGAAACTCCTGCTCAGAATAATCTTCTTTGAGAATAGTTATGCCTTTCCCGAAATTAGTTTGTTTGGGTTTGATGACAATAGGTTTTTTGTTGAATAAATAATATGATGCATAGGCTTCTTGTTTTGAATTATAACTATAACCGAAAGGAACTGAGATATTGTTTTCATTTAGTATTTGCTTTGTTACCAGTTTGTTTTCCATAGATAGTATGGTTGCATAATTGTCGAGCGATGTTTTTGTTGCTTGTTGTATGTTGTGTATGATATTTCCTTTCTGGAGCCTGATAAAATTTTCTGATCGGTCAAGTATTTTGAACGAAATACCACGTTTAATGGATTCTGATAATATGAGCTGGGTTAATAGTTCCATATCTTCAAATCCTTTTAACGCAAATGAATTTAATTGTTGATTTCTGGAATACTCTTTTGCCTTACGCATGTGAAATTCAGTCATTCCTTCATCATTAATTGCAGAAATTAAAGCGTGAACATCTCTTGTGTCAGGATTGCCAAGTTGTTTTTTTATTGAGCTGAGACTATTTATATATTCTGGAGCTATTACTTGTAGCTTTCTTAACAAAGCTTCAATTTCATCTAATTTTTGCATTGCTGATTTCCATGCATTCACTTCAGTATTATGAGAAGTAAAAATTTTAATGTCAGCATTAAGTCCGTTTAGCGATGCTATATTATGGTTCCTATCCGCTATCTCTTGCCAGTTATATTTACTGCCTTCAGTTTCTTCATTAACGATGAGGCCAGCTATAATCATCAGATGTAATAAGTGTAACTGCTCCTTTGCTATGCCTGTACTTATCAAGGGATTGATGTCAAGGAACCGAATTTCTATATGACTGATTCTTGTTCCGTTTTCATCAAACTTAATTCTTACTGGAGCATATAATTCCTTTTGAGAGGTCAATTTTCCGTGTTTGATCATGGTCTCTATGCTCATACAGTAGGACTCCAATGAGGAGTAGTTCGGGAATATTTCATCATGGTTCTTATAACCGTAACAGCTGTTCCTGATTGACAAACGATTCTTATATGTGTTAACCGGACTGCTTTCTGGCTCGCAAAGAAACTGTTGACCAGAAACAGATATTGGACTAAAACCATAAAGTAGAACATATATCCAGCGATTTCGGATTAGTTGTCGCACTGTTTTCATGTAAACAGCATTTCGGAATTCTTCCAAGGAAAGCTCTGACTGTTGCACATTGTATAACTCAACAATTAAACGTTCATTGAATGAGAAGTTAAAATGTAAGCCCGATATCATCTGTTTGGTTTTACCATATTTTACAGCAAGTAATTTTCGGTAATCATTTTGTGTTGCATCACTTGCAAATTCAGCTATTGGAATTTGATTTTCGTCTGGTAATTCAGGAGGTAAACTCTGAGGCCATAAGTATTCATCGTTCAATTCGTTAAACACTACATGCTGAATGGCGTCAAGATGTTGTAATGCAGAATGAATACTATTGCAGGGTGGAGTAATCATTTCTATTTGACTCTCTGAAAAATCAGTTGTAATATATGGATGTGTACTTCGATCTTCAAAGGCAGTTGGATGTTTAGTAAGCGCTAACCTCCCATTTTCGTTTACACGTACATTTTCTTTTTCCAACCCGAATTGACCCGATAGCCAGATTTCACCTTTAATATCTTCTGAGTTTATTTTAAATTGTTCCATAATATGCTATTCTTTATTTTGTAAGCAGAGTTATATCTTGCATATCTGTTTATTTTAAAGACGCAGGAATAAAAAAAGGACGCATCGATTGAACTAAAATTTATTTTGCATCTTTTTTTTAAAAGTCCGTCTATAGGAATAAAATCCTATACAAGGATTTTACTGAGATAAAATGACAATGTAAAAGGTGATAAAAGATTTTCATGAAAGACGTGACTAAAACAATTTGGGAAGAGTTTGGACAGTATATCCGCAACTTTATTGTTTCAAGAGTTGGAAATAAGTCTGATGTTGATGATATATTTCAGGATGTATTTTTGAAGATACATAGCAAAATCAATACCCTAAAGGATGAAAATAAAATGCAAAGCTGGATTTTTCAGATTACCAGAAATTGCATCACCGATTATTACAGAAGCAGCAAAAGTGATTCTATGGAGTCGGGTGAAGGATTGAGTGAATATGAAGAGACAGATCTTGAATATGAAACTAAATTAGAGAATGTAACCAGTGGTCTGGAAAGTATCATTGATAGTTTACCGGAAAAGTATGCTAAAGCATTAAAGCGGGTTGAACTTGACGGAATTGCTCAAACAGATTTGGCACAGGAACTTGAAATATCTGTTTCAGGAGCCAAGTCAAGAGTGCAGAGGGGGAGGATGTTAGTTAAAGATGTTTTTTTGGATTGTTGTAAATTTCAGTTTGACAAGTACGGGACTTTTATTGATTATGAACTGAAAAGAAAATAGGTCCTATTAAATGTATAAAAAAAGCAAGGTTTACTGAAATCACAGTAAACCTTTTATATTTTTTCAAATCTTTCGGGTGAACTTATTGATTTGATTTAGTATAAAGAATTACCGGTTTAGATAACAACAGCACAAATAAAAGTAAAAGGGTAGTTGCTAAAATAATGTAAGACAAAAAGAACTGACTTCCTGCAAAGATTCCAAAGATTACCGCAACACCCATTAAAAATCCTGATATAACCGCACTTATCTGTCTAAAATATCTCCATTTTAATAATAAGCCAATTGCTAGTACTAAACCTAATCCACCTAATATTTTGAAATTTCCTGTTTCAGGTACAAAATATTCTTTAGCATAGTTATTTACTTCAGAAATAAGAATTAGTAAAATAGAGGCTAATAAAGTAAGTAGGAATCCTTTTTGTTTAATGAATTTTGTCTTCATAGTAGTATAATTGTTAAGCTTGTTTATTCGTGTAGGTTTATTATTCTTGTTCAAATATAATCATTGATATCTAATATCCGGATGATTTAAACTTTTAATCATTTTCAATAATTCTGAAAAGTTTAAGAACAAACTAAAGTATCCCAATTCTCTGGATGAGGCTTGAGATACTTTTTGTCTTTTTATAAGCTCCATGCTAATCTATAAGATGAGGTGAGTGTTTTACTGGTTTTGTTAATTTTATATTACAGCCCTAAATTAGGCAATACAAACGATTTGGTATTTGGATGCAATCTTATCCATAATCCAGGATTTGCATTTAACTGCTCTGCAGCTTCATCTTTATCTGAACTTAAAGTGGTATTAAGAACCTTAGCATAAGTTTGAACTTTGGCCGGAGCAGAATCTGCATCAACTACAGATTGTACAATCTTTTTAGCTTGTAATATTGCTGCAGGTCCTAATGTCAGGATAAACTCTGCAGATCGACATTCCTTTTCGTCACTTTCGCTTATAATACTGCCACCTGCTTTAAACTTGTTGATGTGGTGTTCTAAAATAGTGCTTGATATTGGAATAATCCCTGCAACATGATGGTTTTTAGCACCAGAGAATGGCTTAATGTAGGCAAGGTGCGATGCTTGATTTTCTTCCGGACCATGACCAATAAAAAAGATATCCAGTCCACCTAAATCTTCCAGCTTAGTTAAATACTCAATAAGAGCTGATTCCAAATCTTCAGTATCAGTTCGCATAGGAGTGAAGCTTTTTATTTTCTTAAAAAAATCATCGCCTAAAATACGTTCAAAGTCTCTCACAAAACTTAATCCGTTACCCATGCCCATAGGAGCCAATGCATCTTGAGTAAAAACATTTAGTCTGGCAAGCAACTCATCTTGTTCTGTTGTTTTGGCTAACTCACCTAGTAAACGATGCACTTCTTGTGCTCCTCTACCTCCAAGTAATGCAATATTAATATCACCTTCTTTAGCCTCTGCAGTTTTGTATAACTCATTTAACATAGCTTTGCCTACTTCAGCTTCTGTATTAAGAACTATAGGTGTTACGCCGTAATCTGTAAAATTAAATTCCAGATCGCTTTTTTTAGACAACCAGATATTATTGTTGTCTTCATACCTTGTAAAATTTGAGTGAGTAGTATTCATTGTTATTATTTATTTATTGGCTATTGATTAATTATTTATCCCGAAGAGATTAATATTAGGATACACGCGTATGCAAGGTGCAAAAATACGTGAAATGATGGGATTTGCCGAAACAACAAGAATATTTCTTACCTTTTTGATTAGGTATAAGGTTGTATATAAACCTAGGTGATATAAACACCGTACTTTATTGCAAACTTACCAGTACTATAGAAGCAAGAACAATGAATATTATGATTGGAGCAATCCAGCTTGTACCTCCTTTTCGTGCAATCAGATCCATGATCTGCTCCTCATTAGAATTCTCATTCAATATCTTTTTAATTGTTCGTTGACTTTTAGAAATATACAAACGGTTTGCAATTGAGCTTATTACAATACCCCAAATGAGTGTGCTTATCTTATCAATAATGCCATAGGCATTAAATGAAATAGTATTTGTTTGTAATAAAGTTTCTTCTATGATTCCTTCTGCAAAGATAATAGCTGCAATGATTATAACATGTAAGTACATTTTACGGTATCCCATCCAGAATAATCCGAGAAAAAAAGCAGCAACACTAAACGAATAGCGTCCTCTTTCATTATAACTCTCTATTTGGCTTATGTAATAATCTGAATTTTTTTGAAAATAGGCCTTGTATAATTCTTTGTCTGTTTCTGATAGCATCTTGTATATAGGTTTTGTTATTGCACTTATTTATTGTTTTTAGCGCATTTATTAAGGAATGTATTTTAAAGCAATTATTTTATTTGTTAGTAATGTCGGTATTATAATAAGATGAACTTGTGGGATGTACTCGAAATCAGCTAAAAAATCTTTTTCTACGTTAGGTTGGTATAATACATTTTTGGCATTATCAGGTTCAATACTATATAATTCAGTACGCCAAGACAGTAAAAATGAGTCTTTGATTTTCTTAATCCCATCAATATTATCAGAGATATTTTTTGCTATTATCTTAGTTGTTTTATCTGTTAGGGAAATGGAAATAAGATTAGCATTTCCTCTATTGCCTGCATATAAAATATCGTTATCAATATATAATCCATTAGTTGTGTTTAACAAACTGTCCGAATACCATATTTCATAACTTCCGTTTTCTACCTTGTAAATACAGTTGTTATTAGAGTCAGAGATATAAGCAATTCCATTTTTATCAATGGCTATATCATTAGGCAGGCCTGCTTCATCAATAAAAATTCTTTTTTTAATCTTTGCTTTATCAATACTGGCAATACAAAGTGCATTTCTTTCAACAATAAACAGATTGTTGTTGTATATAGCTAAACCCGTTGGCCCGAGTAAAGTATCTATCCATCTCAAGTCCTCTATATCGCCATTCATACTTAGCTTCGAAATACACTCGTTATAAAGATTGTCATCCTTTTGTCTAAAGCCACCCTGATCATTAAAATTACTTACATATAAGCAATTATTTAACGAATCATATACAACCGATTCAGGAGCAAGAAATACAGATTCAGTTTCCCATTCTTTTGTTACCTGACAATAAGTATTTGAGTAGTAAAGCATCAATATCAGTAGCGTTGTAAATACTGTAATAATTTCTTTAATGAATGATTGGTGACTCATTATAGTAGGTTTAATATTTTATTGAGATGAGCTAATGCAATAAATAGCCAAGTTTGAATGGCAAAACAGCTGTTCTAAAAAGGCTATTAAATATATGCATTGGTGATATAAAATCAAAATTAGATTTTAATATCATTTGCAAATGTATACTATTGGATATCTTAGATTAGGAGCAGATTATGTAGTAGTTACAGGAGATCGTAAATCCCTTATGGGGCATGCTTCATGTTTTATTCAGTTAACCTATTCTTTAAATTTTCCCAGGTTGTTGTGGATAAGACTAATTCTGTATTAGATGATTTATTTTTACTGTATTCAATAATATATTCAGCCCTTTCCTTTGTATCAGGATGAGTTCTTACCCATGAAAGGTACTCTATATTATTAGTCTCATTTATTGATAATTTATAGAGGAAGTCAGCAAATGGTTCAGGATTTATTTTTGCATTTATTAGATAATCAACGGCTTTAATGTCTGCTTCTTTTTCTAATCTTCGGTCAAAGGCTGTTGATGAAAGCATTCTTGCGGTTTCCTTAATCATGCTAGAACCTTCGTTACCTGTTGCCATTGAAATTAATACAGACAGACCAACTTCTTTAACCAGTTTTTGCATCACATGCTTATTCTCAATATGAGCAATTTCATGACAGATAACTCCACTTAGTTCTTCTGCATTATCAGATGCGGTTATTAATCCGCTATAAATTAACAGGTGCCCATTGGGTAAAGCAAAGGCATTTACTTCATCCTTTTCAAGTATATGAAGCTTTATTTTTTGTCTGTCAATTTTGTTGTTTGCACAAATCTTATTGACAATACTATCTATTGAATTAATAATATACAGGTCGGTATTTTCTTTTTCGGAGTTCTGATAAATATGCCAAAAGAGTTCTCCTAGTTTTTCTTCGGTTTTATCAGTTACTTTTTTCACTTTAAAAAGGGTAACCCAGTCAACTTGTTTCAGAGCAAACCAGGTTGAGAAAAACAGAATTACTAATATTAATCCCTGAGTAAAGGCCTTTTTCATGTGTTTATAATTTGATTTTTATGGTCACATGGAACTCGCCATTTATGTTATCCACGTGTTTGATGCATTCTACATGGCTCATTTTATGTGCTTGTTTTTTTGTAATAAAAGAAGACTCCTATTTTACATTATAGAGCTAGTTATAACTCCGATTTACATATTGCATTACATAAATCTCCATAAAACCACCATTCAACATGTATGCCTTTTCTGGTTTGTATAGCCGTATAAATTGTAGCAATAAACTCTGCGACATTACAGATGATAACAACAATTAAATAGGCTATGTATGTATTGGTAATCGTTTGATCGGTAAATATTATGGATATGGTCCACCAAAAGGCATAACTATTAATAAAGAGCATAGAAACTTGTGAAAGTAAAGCCTGAGTGCAATGCCATCTTACAAAGTAGGTTCCTTTTCTGTTTCCAATGTAAAAAAACAAGGTGGCAAAAAGGTTTATAATAGGTAGTGGTAAACCGGCGATTATAGCAATTAATGACATAAGATAGCTGTTGGATGCTTTTTCGGCTTCGTGCTCTCCCGGTTCGTATATAAACTTTGTTACATTTATCATATTCCCTTAATAATATTCCAAATCCAGTTTATAATTACTAAAGTAATTAATGGTATTGCGAATAGAGGTTTTCTCAAATACTGTTCTGTTTTTATATAAAACGTAAATAAGGTTTTCTTTTTACTAATAATATCTATTAATATCCAAACAGGACACAGAACCATTATTAATGCAACAACATAACCCAGTGGGTTTATTAGTAAAGCGTTTATAAAGTTGCCTTTTATTAAAGACATTACAGAACGTGTAGAACCGCAAGATGGACAAGGGATATTTGTTACATGCTTTATCAAACAAGCATCAAAAGATTCTTCTCCTGGTTGATATGAGTTTATACCATAATAAAGCCAAATATACCCTGCCATGCAAGCAACTAGTAATAATGTATATAACTTATTACTATTAAGTGCCATTAATATAAAACTTGCTGTAGTTTAGCTATGTTTTTCTCTCTGGTAGCACCCATAATCATAAACCAGTCAACGATCGTCCAGATACCGAATCCACCACATGTTAATAGTTTACCAACACCAAGACCTGTATCACCAATAAAAAAGCGATCAATACCCAAACCACCAGCAAATAATGATACAATAAGACTTACTGTAGGATCTTTAAATTGTAGTGTTTGAATTAGAGCCCATTTAGAGTCATCAACTTCCAAAAGTCTGTCTCTTAATTGAGCTACTTGGTGACTTTCAAAGAACTTTCCGTTTGTCATGATAAACATGTCAACTTTTTGCGCGTCCATTTTTATTATTAATTAAATAAATTTCCCTACTCATCTGGCTTTTCGGTTTCGCCCCGTTTTTCTAATGGTTTCGTGCCTCCATTCTATTATTTTAATACAATGCTTTTTGTATAAATGCCTGTACATTAGTGTTTAAATGCAAAAGAGATTTAAAAATACAAATCCTTTTCAATAAACATAAGATATAAAGTGATTTTAATGCCTTAAGGAAAGCCTGTTAAATTCTTCTTTACTGCACAACATCAATAACGGAGGGAAATTACATTTAAATAAAAATGTGTTTTATCAATGAGGTGCCAAATATAATACAATATTGATTTAGAATCAAAAATAGATGCTTAACCTTCGATCCTGGTAACATCTTAACTGAGTTATGTATTAAAAAATTTATCACAATCAGACTCCGAATTTTGACCATAATGCTTGTGAAAAGATAAAATAATAGATTCAATCATTTCTTTTTCATCTAGCTTAATGCCTTTCTGTTTAAGGATACTCTTAATATTTTTAAAATTATCAACAGTATAATTATCTAATGAGAGTCTGATGTTTTTGTAATTGTTTAATACCAAATACAGATAAAGTGTGGTGATAGTATCATCTTCATTATCAATAGTTACATAGTTCCTTACTGTTCTGATATCACTCCATCTTATCTTTGTGGTTTCATTAATTTTAATGCCATTTGAATCAAGCTTGTATTTTTTAAATGACTGAAAGTATCTTATGACTGGGTATATAAGCATTAATGCCCAAATAAATTGGTTAAGTGGATCTTTTATATTTTCGTAGAAATCTGAGTCACCGGATAAAATATAATACATTGTAAATACATATCCGGCAAGGCAGGTAATACTTATCTTATTAAATCTATGCTTCCTGAATACAACATTTTGTATTCTTGAGTCTATTTCAAATAAGTCAAATTTCATGATGGAGTTTGTCGACTCAGAAAACTTATTATCTGACCTTTTCCATTTTCGGGGATTATAACTTAATCTTTCCTTGTGCTTTTGGATGTTGTCAGTGTCTTCCTCAAACTCCCCGCATTTATGTTGAAATTCGGGTTTTTTATTTGTTAAGCTGCATATAATACCGGTTTGGTTGTCAAATTTTCGTTTTGTACAATCTTTACAAAACTGAATTCGTTCGGTCATCTCCATTGTTAATAAACTGATAAGTTTTAATTAAGCTAGTAGGGGCTAATTGTTGAGTTTCTGATATTCCTCTTCCAGAATTGAATACATACTGCTGTCGATCCATTCTCCTCTTATGGGTAATATCTTGCGTAAGATACCTTCTTCAGTCATACCGCTTTTTTCCAGGACTCTTTTAGATTTGATATTTTTTGTTGCAAAACCGGCCTCGATTCTATGCAGCTTAAAAGTTTCAAACCCTACTTCTATCATTTTTTTAGATACTTCGGTTGCATAGCCTTTTCCCCAGAATTTTGGATTGAGTTTATAGAAAATCTCTCCGATTTTAAATCTGTCGTTTGATACGCTAAGGCCAGCTAAACCAATAAACTCATTAGTAATGTTTAATCTTATTGCCCAGGTATATTTACTTTGGGGAGTGGTATTGGGTGCTTCCACATATGGAGCAATTTTTTCTCTGGTTTCTTCAATATCCTTGGGTATACCAACTGTATTAAATTCATCCACCTCAAAAATTGAATGTAGATCGTGTATTTCTTCTAAGTCGTTCCAGTTTATTTCAGTAAGTGTTAGTCTGTTTGTTGATATATTCATAATTTATTGTTTAGGGTTAATGTAGTTGTTTTGAAATTTGGGTTAGAGTTGTATGGCAAAGTTATTTTCTTTCGTATTCTTGTATCTGCTTAATATTTAGTTTTCATAGTTTTTAGTTAAGTGTTGGTATACTGATCTTATTTAGTAACCTGAGTTCGATATAAAATTATTGGCTCAGACCGCCTATAAATAATGAGTTTCAATGAATATTTGTGAAGTCATAGCGGGCTATGTCAAACAAATATGAAGCAGAAAATCGTTGTTTATAAGTGGCTTTCTATTAAAATACTAATCTACTTCGTTAAATTCTTTTACCATAGCTCGCTATGCAAAAAGAATTTGCCTTGTATACCAGCATTTTAATAAAATCTGAGCTCTTTAATTTTAATCGAACTCAGGTTAGTAGTATTAGCTGATATATATGTTAATGGTTTATTGTATTTATACCCAAATATTAATTAAAGCTGTATGATATTCCTATACTAGCTCTTAACCCATCCCAGTTGGCAACAAAGTCAGTTTTTCGTGACTTGTTAGCTTTAAAGTACATTTTATTTTCATTAATATCTTTATGAAATCCAATGTTAATATTGGAACTTATATTTTTTCGGAATTTATATTCAAGTTTAAAATAAGGTTTTATGAAAAAATTCTTAGAAAGAAAAGTCTCATTATAAACATTATTATAAAGATCATATAACTGAAGAGTTTCTTCAAGTTTCATTTTGTTAAATACAATACCGCCTTCAGTTGCAATATACAGTTGAAACTTGTTTAAAGTGTAAAAAGGAAATTCTACAAACAATCCGGCTGCATTTCCAATTATTTGCGTATCAAATTTATAATCTCCACTATAGTCATGAAGTGAATATCTTGAACCTGTTGACATAAGAGTATAGCTGGCACCAACATTAAAAAAATTAAAATTGACCGCAATATTAGGTCTGAAATATACATACCCGGGAAAGTTTTCTACTTGCTTAGGATCAAAGTAATTTGTGACCATTATATCTTTCATACTTTCTTTAATCTGGCTCATCGAATAAGTTCCATAGCCAGCATTTATATCGAGAGTTATTTTTTGACAGAAAAGATTGCTAAAAATTGTTGTAAACAACAAAACAAAAAACACATGTTTACTTTTCATATTTTATCGGATTTTAAGCATCACGTGGTTTACTATTATTTGGTTGTTATGCAACCTATACTGCCAATTTATACTGTGTGGACCAGGACGTTTCGGTATTGATTTTATTACTTCACCGGTAGTAAGACTCCTTATTATGAATCGATTATCGCTAACTATTAATATTTCATTTGAAAAATAGTCAACATTCTTAAATTCTTCATCACTTGCCAATTCTATTTCTAATAGTAAGGAATAAGGTTCACATTGGATTACTGACACAACTCTATCTTTTACCAGTATTATCATATTAGGATCTGTTGAGTTAAAGCTCCAATCAGATGAATTAAGATCAAGACTATACATTTTCTCTAATTCCGTTCCGGCAATTTTAAATACATCAAGAGTAACAGGATTATTATTATCATCTATAAAGGACGATATAAAATGTTTACCATCATTAGCCAGTTTTACTCTGTATTGATATCCCTGATTAAGAGCAAACTCTCTAGATGCTATTTTTTTATTATTTGAAAAGTCAAAAAGAAACTCTTCAGTTGTTGAGTGAAAAAGACCAATACCATTATCAGATATATTAACACTATTATTAAAAAATAAATTATATTTAACATCTACAGAATCACTATAGTAAATGTTTCCCGACTTTAGATTTTTAGCAAAAAAACCAGTGCCTGCATTATTTTGGAGAAGAAAATAATTTAGTAGGTATTCGCCTTTGGGAGAAAGCTGTAACATACCTAAACCAAACGATCGTCCCTCCATAATGGGTGTTTTTGAAACAGTTGTTCCATCTACGAAATATTTATAGGTATTTTCGATATCATATGCACTTAGCGTATCTGCAGATGTGTATGAGGTATAATATCGAATATTTACAGGCTCGCCGGCATATCCTGAGAATGAAGTTGGAGGATAACTAATATACTCACTTCGATCCTTAGGTATGGTATACAAACTAAACATAAAAGAATCATTAAAATACAAGTCAGTCGTATATATAGTATCACTACCATTTATTTCACCTGTCGTTGCATAATAATCTTCCTCTTCGTTGTAGAATCTGTATACATATTTAACCGCATTATAATATGGACTTTTATTCCATGTTAAATAATACTCATTGTCGTCAGATACTTTTAATTCAGGTTGCGGTATATTTCGTTTAATAAAAAAAGAACCCCAGTTTATAATATCACCATTGTTTTTTTCAACTTTAACGGTGTATGTTTTTTCTGCTCCATAGTATACTGAATCCGTATAAAATGCATTTTCATCTTTATTTGAATTGTTGACAATGTATCTTTTAATATCAAGGTTTTTATACTTGTCCCAATATACTTTCAGATATCCATTTTCAACGGTGTAATTCACCTTCTTTTCAGAATAATCTGCAACTAAAACCCATTTTTTAGATAATGACAAAACTTCTGAATTCAGGCGGTCTGCTATACTTCCACTTCCTGTTTTTGTATTTAATATAACCTCCAATGTATGTACACCTTCATTTAAAGCCGATTCTTTAATATCAAATTCTCCATTGTTAGTTGTTACATAGTCGCAAATAATGCCATCGATATATAGTTTTGTTGCAAGTATACTTTGTTTGTTATTAGAACTCTTAAAATAGTATTGTATATTCTGATTTCCATATACCCATATAGTGTCTGCGTTAAAGTTTAATTCAACATTAGTAATATCAGGTGAAGTTATTTCAGTTTCTACAGGTATATCGTACACATCTGTAGGTTCGTATATACATGCATGAATATAAACTAGTGCAAAAATGACAAATGGAATTCTGATCAATAATTTCGATCTTATTGGGTTCATAAGGTTAGATATTATTCTTTAAATGGACTTTTATCTATAGCAGAAAAAGTATTTTTAATTAAGAATTGGCAAATATAGGTTTTTATTGATGTAAAATCAAAATAGATTATTTTGTAAAAAGTGTAGGAATTATCTTTTATTTGCAGTTATTTCCTTTAAAAGTTGGCCATCCCAGCAATAACTACGATTAAATCAAGTTGAGGAAAATCAAATACACCATCAAATACTGTCCATCCAGGTTGAAAGTTTGCAACCCAATCGGTACCATCCGATTTATAAAACCTAATCACATATCCTTCTGAATAATAAGGGTCACCATCTTCTGTGATTGGAATATACATTGGTCCATACGGAGGTAAAGAGTTTAAAATCTCATATCGTTTGATCCTAGCCATCTTCTTTTATTACTATTTTATTGAATGGAAAGATTTCTTTTTTTTATCCCTTAGCTAGTGCGCGATTTCATCACGTTCTGTAAAAATAATTATAGTAAAAGTTATAGGATACAAACTTGAGACAGCGAAGGGGAACTCTTAATTATATTCCATCAATATTATTACTTGCAGTTATGTCCTCAAAAGGTTGATTATCCACCTTTTCAATAAAGTCATTTACCAACACATTAAATTCTGATGGTGAATCAAAATTAGCACAGTGGCCTGCATCTTTTAAGATGGCGAATTCACTATTAGCAATTTTCGAATGCCAATCTTCTTCCATTTTCTTTACTGCATCAGTATCAAATTCACCGGTTAATATGAGCATTGGATAGGATGGAGTGATACTACCACGGTCTTGGATGATAGTTGGAATACCTGGCATTACCATTAACGATTTTCTTTCGTACAGACTGGCTGTTTTATAAAATAAAGCTTGTCCTTTTTCTGTGTTGCAGGTAATTTCGGCCGTTTCTTTTTTATAGGCGTTCATTGAAAAAATAGCCTTGACTAACAAACCTACATTTATAGAACCCTGAACGTTTTCAAACACTTTGCTTTTATCGTTTATACTATAACCGCCTAAGGATGTTAATGACTTTACTTTATCTGGATGGTTCAGCGCAAAATACTGGGCAATTAAAGAACCCATAGAAATTCCAACAATATGAGCTTTATCCAATCCTTCATCTTCAAGAATCTTTTCAATATGCTCTGAGGAAGCATCAATTTTATCGGTTGATTCATTGGCTTTTGACAAGCCATGACCAATTAAGTCGATGGTTATTACGCAATGGTTTTTTGAAAAGTAATCGATTTGTTGATCAAAGGCTCTGTGATCAGAACAGGCAGGATGTAAAAATACTATGGCATCTTTATTTTCGCTACCAGATACAAAATAATGAACATCATAACCATCCATGTTCAGTGTTTTATGCTCAACCAGACTTTTTACAGGGGAGGTATCAATCTCGTTAATCTTGTGCTCGTAAATAGCTGAGTCTATTTCAAAGTAAGTTTTTACGCCTACTATAGGTGTGATAATGATCAATACAATGATCAAAAAGATTTTTAGTCCTTTATGTTTCTTCATCGCTTAGGTTAATTTATGATTAAAGTTTTGTTTATAATTTTTATTATTTTCTATAACTGGATGCTAAATTAATAATTTTATGTTGGTTATGGTGTGATTTGAAGGGTAAGTTTGATGGTAATTTGAAATAATAGTGGCAGATTATCCATTATTTAACTTTCAAACTTTGATTTTTACAATGTTATCGTTTATTATTTTTAGTGAAATTACAAACGACATATGACTTATTTCCCTTCGCTAGTTCACGCTTGCATCCCGTTCTGTAAAATACTTATAATTCAATTCACACAATGAAATCGTGCAACAGCAAGGGGTTGAGTGGTAAGAGCTTCTTCATTTGGTTTTTAGCCTAGTGGCTGGCTACTCGAGTGTGCTTAGTTTTTAATATTCTTCAATACGAATTTGTCTATTTTCATCCTTGGCTTTTTTATCTTTAATCATTCCTATAACCATTCCTATTGCCATACCAATCGGTAATCCAATCGCAAAAAAAGCAAGTTTATCTGTATAAGCAGAAATTAACGCACCAATTGGAAGCCCAAAACTAAGTCCAATTAGTTGCCAATTGCTTTCATAATAACCTTTCTTGGTAATTTTTACTTTTCTCCTCAACAGATATAAAAATTCTTCATAGGTTTTATTAATCGAACGTATCATTTTTTTATCATCCGCACCAAAGTTGTTGAGTATGGATATTTTTCTATTAAACTCATCGAGTAGTTCTATTGGAATTTCTTTTTGTTCAATTTCAGAAAGTAAAAAGTCAAATCTTTCAAAAGCTTTTTTAAGCTTGTTATTGTCACTATCTCGTCTTTTAATTTCTTTAATCATTTTCTTGTTTTTAACTTTTCGTTTATAAAGCCAAATCAACGATTAGGTGCTGATCGCCGATGTCACACAACTTACAAGAAGAGTCTACCTCCATATGCTTTATTGCGGTTAGTTGGTGGTTGTTATTTATTTTTTGTCATTATCACGTTGTCAATATATTCCCCTGTGTCAGTCTTGATAAACTTTCTTTGAACTCCAGTCTTTTCAAAACCCAAATTCGAATATAGTTTTAATCCTTTTTCATTATTGCTAAAAGTCTGCAACCATAATGCTTCTATTTCTTGATTCCAGTCAGTCCATTCCAGAAGAATTTTCAAAAGAGCAGTCCCAATTCCTTGTCCTTGCCATTTTTCATGGATTCCCATTCCTATATAACCAACATGTTTTAGCATTTCTCTTCCACTAAACATTAGGTCAACGTTCCCAATAATGTCACCATTATATTCAGCAACTAACAGAAGGTCATTTTTACCGTCCTTGAACTTTTTAATCCATTCTTTGTGGCTTTTTGCCAGGTCTTCAAATTCGGATTCTGTTAATGGAATGAACCCACTCTTCAAATAAGACTTTACACAAGTCTGCAAACTTTCAGAGTCTGATATTTCACCTTCCCGAACAGTAATTAAGTTTCCTGACTTGTCTGTAATTTTTTGAGGTTCTATTTTCATAATAAGGTTTCAGGTATGTTTATAATAACCCTCTTCGCTAGTGCGCAATTTCATCATTAAAGTCACACGATGAAATCGTGCAACAGCAAAGGGTTAGCCATCTACTCAATTGTTCGCAGTTATTGATATCTAATCAGTTTTATTTTATCTCCAAAAATATCCAAATATCCAACTAGTCCAGAGTTTTCAAACAAAACAATATAGTGGTCATCTTTGGTTTTAAATCCATTTGTACTGTAGGTATACAAAATCCCTTCACCTCTTTTATAAAAGCAATCTAATCCGCTGTAAATCGTATCAACCGTCACTAACTTATCCTCATTTATCAGGCTGAGATAAAGTGTTTTTGAGTCAGATACCACATGATAAAGTTGCCCATTGTGAGGAAAACTAATCGGAATCATAGCACAAATCGTATCAACAAGGAGCTTCGTTCCATTTTTAGATTTTGACTCATTATCTCCAACATATCTGTATTCAATTTTCCTTTTTTTTGCTCTTGGAGGTGGCATTTTAAAAATATCCATAGAATCTGGATTTTGAATCTCAATCACCTCGGCAGAACCACACATATGAGCAAGACTATTTGTCAACACATATTTATCTTGGATTTTATTGATAATTACAGGGCAATTCGCAGCACAAGAATATTCAATTCCCGTAATTTTGTTTTTAAACCAAATACTACCTCCCCATTCACCGGAACAAGTACTCCTTACAAAATAGCTATCATCTTGATAGAAAGCAGTATTAATCCGTTTGAAGTCCTTTGAGCTAACCATTTTAGAAGTATCTGTAATCAGAATATCCTGAATATCAAAACTTTTTGATGACTGCCCATAATTGAATAATCGAAAAGTAAAAATGAATATTATAGTCAATATGTATCTCATTTGCAGTTCGTTTGTTTTAATTGCCACCAACTAGTTCATTAACGCACTAGTATTTTGCTTATTGATAACTATTTAATTATCAGTATTAACATATAATTGTTCCCTTCGCTAATGCGCGATATCATCGCGTTCTGTAAAATACTAATAATTAGAGTCACACGATGAAATCGTGCGACAGCAAAGCGGCTATCTACTTTTACAAAAAGCTATTATATGTCAATTGTTTTATTGCAGTAACAAGTTGATATATTATTGTCTTCTAGTTTCTTTTATATATCATATTCAAAAAAAATATGGCCTAAGAACATACTATAAAATCAAAAACTAAATAATATCTTTTGTTAAGCGTTATCAAAAATATGTTTTTGAAACGTAAATTCAAATTGTTTTCAACGTCTTTCATATTTATTACATAAATACTTTACTAAAAAACATCAACGTTTAGGGTTTTTATATAAAACTTTAGGGTAGAAACATGAAACGACCATGTAAAATTTAATTATCCAATTTTTCATACAGGAAGGATGATTAAATTTTCTTGAGAGTTCCATATGGCAATTGAAAGAAAAAATAAACATATGAACGTTCATGTTCGAAACATAATGATTAAAGCCAGAAATATAGAGATTTATGAAATGTTGTATGAAGTATTCAATATTTTCTTTCATAGCTTATATAAAAAGTCTCGTAGCTTTAAAAAAAAGCATGGCAAATGATGAAAAAAGCATGGAGCGCCAATAAAAAAGTGCGGAAGCTTATGAAAAAGAGTATGGAGCCTGATGAAAAAAATACGGGACTTCCTTAAAAAAGTATGGAAGGCCAGGAAAAAAGTGCGGAGCGTTCAACTTTTTTTATCAAGGCTCACGCAAAATTGTATCAAGCGTGTCAGTTTTTCTGACAAGCTCCAATGAATTTCAGAGAGCGCTGAAACAAATTCTTTGAGGCTCCACTACAAAAGTGGCGTGCTCCGTATATTTTTTAAGGTATACTGATACTTAAAATGAAACACTCCGATGAAAAATTGAGAGCTGCCATGAAAAAAGTGAGATGCTCCGAATTTTTTATTGAATGCTCCATGAAATTTATAGAATGCATGTCAGGTTTTGCATCAAGGGTTATATAAAAACTGACAAGCTTTCTACATTAAATCCCAATGTTGATGTTTAAAGTATGAACGTTTCTGTTTGAACTCGCAACATCGGTATTATAAAAAAAAAATCCGGTAACAATTCTACCGGATTCAAATTCACTTTTGCACTTTTGTTTTATTCTTCAGTTGCCTCAGTTTTTCTTTTTCTACGGGTAAAACGAGTACCTAAAGTATTGGTAATTTCTTGTGCACCTGCAATACCATTTTTAGCAGCTAGCTTTGTATTGTTGTAAAACATTAAAGCATGATTTAAAGCTTCACTTCCTGCTATTAAAGCTGTGTCATCAACCTGGTTTAAAAGCTTTTCTAATAGAGCAGACACAGGTAAAAGACCTGTTGCATCAGCAACATCAATGTCAAAATCTTCCTGAGAAGAAAAAGCTGGTCGAAGAATTGGATTTTGTTTGCTAAATTGGTTGGCTTCAGTAACAAAGGCTAGTGACTTGTCACCCATTTTAGCTAAACCTTTTCTTTCATCTTTAGATACAGTTAAAAGATACGGAGATAGAATGTTACTTACCTCATTAAGTTTGTTTAGAGTTTCTGCTAACACATCCTGCGGAATGCTGGATTGATGAAGATTCTTCATAAAAATGATTAATTTTGAAAAATTGAACATTAGCGGACACACTAATGACAACTTTGGCTGGCAAGCATTAGGGGTCAGGAGTGGTCCGCTTTTAATTAACGGGAAATTAACATTAAAAAATTTAACCGAATTATGTATTATGATGAATCATTTATTTTAAATGATGAACAAGCAATATGCTTACATTAACTGATGAAAGATTTTGGTGAAGTGATTGGTGTGTATATGATTATGGTTAATAGCCGCTTGTGAGAGGAGCTTGACGATCAATAATTAAAGAGTAGATATATGTTCCGTTTGAAAAATTAGAAGTATTAACTTCTACAAATCCTTTTCCTTCTGATGTAATTTCGTATTTGTTAATAGATTTCCCATCATACTATAAATAGCAATAGAAGCATTACTAAAGTGTGCAATAATTTCGTAATTAATCATTGTAGAACCTGATGTTGGATTCGGGAAGTTCTGATAAAGAACTGATTTTTGAGAAGCACTCTTTAACGAAGCATCCGAAGTAAATACACCATGGTATGACTCTAACATGGCAACCGTAGTTTCTAAATCAGATATTCTGTTTTCTTTATTGGTGTTTTCAGTTTCTAATACATCAACCTTTCCTTCTAATGTTATTACTCTTGAATATTAGTCGGTTAAAAGGTTAGATAAATCGACCGAATTACCTCCTGAGATAGAAAGAGTATTACCGGATAATGATAAAGTTTGCTCATCAGTGTTGGCTTCATAACCATCCTGTAGTGAGGATAGATCCAACTTAATTAGGTTTATTTATTTCTCATCTATTCCAAATTTTAATCCACAGCCTATATTTGCATCTTGTCGAAAGATATTTATGCTGTGGTTAACACCATCTTGAAACAAAGTGATCATTTTTGGAGTATTATTATCTAATATCTGATTTTCATAACAATTCCCATATTCAGTATTATAAAGAACAATTGCAATATTATTTTGATCACATGAAGATTTTTCCTTGAAAATAATATTACTAGAAATAATAGAATTATGAATCCCACGAATATCAATACCAGAGTCTCCTGGTCTTTGAATCATGTTTTCATTTATTAAATTAAATCCAGATTCTTTTCCTTCGTCCAGATTTCTAATTGTTATGCCAGATATTTTGGGTTTTATTATCTCGTTACTTTGTATTATACATCCCCATGAAGAACGTATAAAAATTCCATAGTCAGAGATCTCGTCACAAAAAATTCTATTATTAGTAATGTGAATTTTAGTTGAATTATTAATATAAATGGAAATATCATTTGCATTAAAAAAAGTATTATCTGATATTATTGCACCATCTTGTCCATTAAGAGATATGTGTCTTTGAGGTGTGCCTGAAAAAATATTATTAATAATCTGAAAATCACCACCTGAATATTTTACTTTATTATTATGAAGTGAAAGAATATTAAATTTACAATCTTTAAAAAAATTCTCTGATATTATAATTCTCTGGGCATGAGACCAAGTGTTTTTTGGCACTGAGTCATGTCTGTCATTAATAAGAATGGCAGTATGACCTCCAATAAAATTGCAATTTTGTATTTTAACATGCCATGAATTTTGTATTGTAATTAAATTATTTTCTTTTAAAGGGGAATAACCACTATTGTTTTTAGGGAGAAGTGAAGAGTTTCTAAATGAAATATTGGAAATGGTAATATACTTGTATTCCATTTCTGATTTTTTAGGATCTTTATTCCCTATTTGAATAGAGCCATTTATTAATGTTCCTCCTCCTGTTATATCGATGAAGGTTTTGTTAATAATTAAATTATTGACATTGAACTTTCCTGGAGGGATATAAACAACGCCATTATAGTGAAAATAGTCAATTGCGGCTTGAATAGCATAAGTGTCATCTTTATTATCATTTCTCTCAGCTTGAAGGATTATCTCTTTACCAACTTCAATGGTTTTAACATAATCTGGTAAATTTGAATTTACTTTAAATCTATTTGTTGGTAGCCCTTTAGGAGTGATGCTGAAGGAATCGACAGTATGTCTTATTACAGTTATAGGGTTTGTAATATCCACAATATTAGGATGATCATAGATTTGACAATCTAATACCAAAAAATTAAAAAATACTAATATCAGTATTATAATATGTTTTATCTTCATAAGATACCTTTATGATTGGACAACTGTTTTATTATAATTTGAATTCAAAACCTTTTATAAGATTCATCATTTAAGATTACTTCGAGAACTTGCGATTGTTTATATTTCTTTCTCGTTATTATATATTTAGAGAGAAATACTACTCTTAAAGTCCTGCATCTTTCAAGAGACTAAAATTAATAAGAAAAAAATGGAATAAAAGCATTGTACTATCTATTGAAGCCAATAGGTCTCTCAAATTCCAGTCTTTGTATATTTCATGATATAGTGTTAAATCCTAATTTTATTCACATTTGAAGGATCTTTAATTGTCTTCTGAATTATTGCTGCAATATGTTATGGCTTTAATTTTTTATGGTTTAATATATTTACCTGTAGCTATTGTGAAGAATTTAGACTTGCTTATTTTTTATTAAATAGTTAATTTCTAAATATGCTTCTTGCATTTAGAATTTCTTCTTGTTTGTTAATAAATTGTTTTCAGCTCCTCTGAAATGAGAGTTTTGCAAAACAGAGACAACATTAATTTACTCCCATTATAGGAAATTTAAATAGTCCCAGTTTCGCTTATTATCTATTTTTCATTGCATTTGCTGTTTCATATTTGTTTCGGAAGAGCTTTTTAGCTCCATTTCCTTTAATTTTTACATAAATTATATTAAGTGACCTGTATAAATTATGAGCGATTGCTTCCAAAACATGTTGGGTATGTGTTTTTTTCAGGTCCAACATATTTAGCAATACCAGCACCAAACCATCTGCTCATGCTCCTAATGTTCTTTCTACTTTAGATTGCCCAGTAACTATTAGCTTATTGAATTTTGTTTGCCACTGTGTCAAAGTCCTGTTTTTATATGCTTTGTTGATATCGTTTTCAATTAGGAGCTAGTTTAAAATGGTATCTTTTTTGTCTAAAGATGTACTTTTCCATATTCTATGCTCAATCTGAAGTGATACAAAACTCATATGCAACTCCTTTTTTATCATTTTTGGTTTTTGTTAAAAGAGTTAATAAGAGGTTGTTGTTTTCTCATAGATAGAAAGTGTTGATGATTTTTATCACTATTAGCTAGTGGTTTGCTTAATAACTATTATGCGTAAAATTCATTACTTTTGTGAAGTTTAAATATAAACAAAGGTAATCTGCAATTAGCAACTATAATCATTTGTTTTGGATAGTAAAAAGAAGAGTGAAATAAGAATTTCCTCCATGAGTTAAGTGGCTAATAACCAATAATCAACATTTAATAGATATCAAATGAGCTATATTCCACATATAAAAGATATTAAAACAGCAGCAGAGCGATTAACCAAGGTAATCCGCAAAACTGCGCTTGATTTCAATCAAACATACTCAGAAAAGTACCAGGCAGAGATCTATTTTAAAAGAGAAGATCAGCAAACGGTTCGTTCTTATAAAATAAGGGGTGCTTACAATAAAATGGCATCCTTGTCGAAAACCGAAATACAGAATGGAGTAGTTTGCGCCAGTGCAGGTAATCATGCACAAGGAGTTGCCTTATCGTGTTTTATACTAAAAGTAAAAGGAACTATTTATATGCCGAGTACAACCCCTGCTCAAAAAATAAACAGGGTAAATACTTTAGGTAAAGAATGGGTAGAGGTAGTTTTGTTTGGAGATACTTTTGATGATGCCAACGATGCGGCCATACAGTATAGCAACGAAAATAACCTTCCTTTTATTCCTCCTTTCGACGATCCTAAAATCATAGAGGGGCAAGGTACAGTTGGTATTGAAATATTGGAAGACTTACCTAATGTTGATTTTATTTTTATTCCTGTTGGAGGAGGTGGATTAACAGCCGGAGTATGTGCCTATATTAAAGAGATACATCCCGAAGTAAAAATTATAGGTGTTGAGCCGGCCGGAGCACCAGCCATGTATCAATCGTTGCAAGAAGGAAAAGTAGTAACCCTTGAAGAGATAGATAAGTTTGTGGATGGAGCTGCAGTTCAAAGGGTAGGAGAGTTCACTTTTCCGGTGTGTCAAAAATATATGGATGACATGCTATTGGTTCCCGAAGGAAAAGTCTGTACCAAAATATTAGAGATGTATAACAACGATGCTATTGTAGCTGAACCTGCAGGGGCATTATCAGTGGCTGCTTTAGAGCAATATGCCGATCAGATTAAAGGTAAAAAAGTGGTTTGCATCATTAGTGGCGGAAACAACGACATTACCCGTACCGAAGAAATTAAGGAGCGCTCGCTGTTATACGAAGGATTAAAGCATTATTTTATTGTACGCTTTCCACAAAGAGCCGGAGCTTTAAAAGAGTTTGTAAACAATATTCTTGGTCCCAACGATAATATTGTATTGTTTGAATACGCTAAAAAGATAAACCGCGAAAAAGGTCCTGCACTGGTAGGTATAGAACTAAAGGATAAAGACGACTTTGAGCCATTGTTAAAACGCATGAAAGACCGAAACTTCTATGGCGAATATGTGAATAATAAGCATGACTTGTTTTCGTATTTGATTTAAAGATGCAATTAGGACCAGGGGCAGAGAGCATATAGCTTAGGGCACAGTGAATAGAGCGCAGTGTTTAATGTAAATGGGCACGGATTTCAAATTGCTTGAGAGCTATAGTAGTCCTATTGTAATCTATTAAAAGGATGCCAGAGGCATCACACATTTATAGAATATTTCATTGATAGATTAATTGACTCCAGCGGAGTCACATGTACAAAAATATTCTAATTGTGGTTCGACTCCGCTGGAGTCGATTTATATCTATATCGTTTTTCTATAAACATGTAACCCCGCTGGGGTTAATAGAGACACTTGAGCTTCTGTCAAAAAACTATCTCCACCCCAGGAGTTAGCGCGGAAATGATTTCCGTGCAATAAGTAAGCTGTAAATCACTACCATTTATTACAAAATAACATTGTTTATATCCTAAGTTGTTAGGTGAGGAATTGTATTCCGGTCTTTAATAAACCTTTTAATTCGGTCGAAAAAATCCTTATTGTGATCAATAGTGTTGTGAACGTATGAAGTGAAGTACACGGATTTCAAATCTGTGCGAGCAATGGTTTCAAATTGCTTGAGAGCTATAGTAGTCCTATTGTAATCTATTAAAAGGATGCCAGAGGCATCACACATTTATAGAATATTTCATTGATAGATTAATTGACTCCAGCGGAGTCACATGTACAAAAATATTCTAATTGTGGTTCGACTCCACTGGAGTCGATTTATATCCATATCGTTTTTCTATAAACATGTAACCCCGCTGGGGTTAATAGAGACACTTGAGCTTCTGTCAAAAAACTATCTCCACCGCAGGAGTTAGCGCGAAAATGATTTCCGTGCAATAATCAAGCTGTAAATCACTATCTTTTATTACAAAATAACATTGTTTATTCTTAAGCTGTTAGGTGAGGAATTGTATTCCGGTCTTTAATAAACCTTTTAATTCGGTCGTAATGAATCCTTATTCCAGATCAGTAGTGTTGTGAATAGATGAAGTAAAGCACACGGATTTCAAATCTGTGCGAGCAATGGTTTCAAATTGCTTGAGAGCTATAGTAGTCCTATTGTAATCTATTAAAAGGATGCCAGAGGCATCACACATTTATAGAATATTTCATTGATAGATTAATTGACTCCAGCGGAGTCACATGTACAAAAATATTCTAATTGTGGTTCGACTCCGCTGGAGTCGATTTATATCCATATAGTTTTTCTATAAACATGTAACCCCGCTGGGGTTAATACAGACACTTGAGCTTCTGTCAAAAAACTATCTCCACCGCAGGAGTTAGCGCGGAAATGATTTCCGTGCAATAAGTAAGCTGTAAATCATTATCATTTATTACAATTTTATATAAAATCGTATAAAAAATAATTAATCAGCAATTTAGATCGTAATTTTTAATTACTGTTAAGCAATAATTGTATATTTTCGCAGTTATCATAACTATTCGCAATAGATATTGCAATCAATTACGTGATCTAAGAAAAAAATGAATTCTCTTGATGATATCGAAGACTCGTTTAAATCAATGATTGAAGTATTGCCAAATGCTTTGATCTTAGTTGATGTTAATGGAGTTGTTGTATATATTAATAAGTTGGCTGAAGAATTGTTTCAATACTCAAAAGAAGAACTTATTGGTAAAAAAGTAGAATGCATTGTTCCACAATCACATCGAAGTGATCATCACATAAAAAGGAAGCAATTTATACACAAAAAAGAGTATAGGGCAATGGGCAAAGGACGCGACCTGTTTGCTTTGCGAAAAGATGATTCAGAATTTCCTGCAGAGGTGGGTTTGAGTCCAATTGTAATTCAAGATGAAAGATATGTTTTAACAACGGTTATTGATATAACAGAAAGAAAAGAAATAGAACATAAAATCATAAAACAAAAGATTAAACTTGAAGAACTCACAGAGGAACTGCATAATATCAATCGTGTATTAGAGAAAAAGAATCAGGATATAAATGAAAGTATAGAATATGCTCGCAATATTCAATATTCGATATTGCCCGATATTACTATGATCAGAAATTACCTGACGGATTTCTTTGTGTATTTTGAACCTAAAAACATTATAGGTGGTGACTTTTTTTGGTTCTATCAGGTGGAAGATATAAGCTATATTGCAGCTGTAGATTGCACTGGACATAGCGTACCGGGTGCTATGATATCTATGGTGGTTCATTCCTTGCTTAACGAAATCATGATAAAAAATCCCATACAAACCACCGGGAATATTTTGAGCAATCTGCATCGAAATCTTTATAACTTTTTTCAACAGCATAAAGGAGAAGAATATTCACAGGACGGATGTGATATAGCACTGTGTAAAGTAGATAAAAAGAATAAGTTGCTTCAGTTTTCGGGTGCAAGACAAGATATATATATCTGCAGGGAAGATTCAATAGAAACCATTAAATCAACATCTAAATCAATAGGCGGTTTGTCTGTAACAGGTCTTAATGAACCTGAAAGACACTATAATACTACAAATATTGATCTTTTGCCAGATATGACCATAGCTATGGTAACCGATGGAATACTTGACCAACTGAATAGTGAGGAAAGTATATTCGGAACCAGGCATCTTTGCAATTTAATTCAGAAAAATTATAGTTTGCCTTTAAACCAAGCTCAGGATAATACATTCAATGTAATAAACAGTTGGAAAGAAAATACCCAACAACAAGATGATATGCTAATGCTTTCCTTTCAATGTAAATAACAACTATCTATCATGTATAAATTATTTGAGATTTTTAAAGAAGAAAAAATATCATTAGCGTATTTCGGATTGTTTTCAGATTGTATAACCTCCATGCTAATTGAATTATGTGATACATACCTTGCAAAGTCAGATAATCTTAAAAAGTTCTCGAAAAAAACATCATTTCTAATTGCAGAAAGCTTTCAGAATATTGTCAGACATAGTGTTATTGAAAAAGAATGTACTTCAAATGTTAAGTATAATAAAGATTTTTATCAGATAAGTATTGTCGAAAACAGAATAAATATTGCTTCAGTAAATATTATAGAAAACGATCAGATTCAATCATTGAACAATCATATTGACCATATCAATTCATTAGATTCTTGTCAGTTAAAAGAATTATCAAAGCATGTCTTAGAACACGGAGCCATCACCGAAAAGGGTGGAGTAGGATTAGGGTTGATAGAGATCGTTAGAAAATCAGGGTTACCATTAAAAAAGCAGTTTACAAAACTGAATGATACCTACTCAATAGTGTTGCTTGGCTTAGAGATCTCGAATTTAGACAATGTAAGTGAGCCATCAATCGATCTGAATTCCATTGAAAAATATTATCGAAAGTTATTAGAAGATGATATCTTATTGCTATACAAAGGCGATTTTTCAAGTTCCTCAAATTCGCAGATAATCGATATTTTAAATAACAATTTTATTCAGGGTGGAGAAATAGAGCCGGATAAACTGAAGAATATAATTATCATAATTGAGATCATGCAAAATGTATCGCAACATGGTAAATTAATCAATAGTATTAAAGAAGGTTTTTTTACGATTAAAAAGAAGAATAACGAAGTATATATAGAGTGTTCTAATTATATCGATAGTGAATGTTTGGGGATTTTAAAACAACAGTTGGATAAAATCAAATCCTGTACAAATGATGAACTTGAAAGATTATATAAACAAGCATTAACGGATTCTTATTTGTCAGAAGATGATAATGCAGGATTAGGCTTATTAGAAATTGCTCGTCTGACAAATAATTCGTTTGCCTTTAATTTTACTGAAACGCCTGATGGCGAAATTTTATATTCAGTTCAAGTAAAAACTATATAGTAATGGAAAAATTATTTATTGAACCAGGTAATGAAACTCCACAGATAGATTTTGATGCTAATAGCGGATTCTTTTCTATTTCAGGAAAATCTTATCCCGAAAATGTGAATAGTTTTTATGCCCCTGTTTTTGAATATATTGAGCAGTACAGAAAGAATTATGGCAGTAAAACAACGATTGAATTTAATTGGCTGTATTATAACACTGCAACAGCAAAAGCAATTGTTAAAATTATTTTACGACTAAAAGAAATCGGTAACGAATTAGAAATTCGATGGTATTATAAAAAGGATTTTGATTTGATTGCTGATAAAGGTCGTGAGATTCAGGAAGTATTAGATGTCAATTTAAAAGTGATTGAATTGTAATTAATCAATAACTATAAATCAGGTTCAAGAGTTAAAATGGAAGTTTTAATCCTTTTCATACATGTTTCACAATTGATTCTAGATGTTAGCGCGGAAATGATTTCCGTGCAATAAGCAAGCTGTAAATCATTATCATTTATTACAAAATAACACTGTTTATATCCTAAGCTGTTAGGTGAGGAATTACATTCCGGACTTTAATAAACCTGTCAATCACCTAAGTTCAGCAAAGGGTCTCGCTTCGTTGTTAGTATACCGGCCTCAAACGCACGGATTACAAATCCGCGAGCTATGGTTTCAAATTGCTTGAGAGCTATAGTAGTCCTATTATAATCTATTAAAACGATGCCAGAGGCATCACACATTTATAGAATATTTCATTGATAGATTAATTGACTCCAGCGGAGTCACATGTACAAAAATATTCTAATTGAGGTTCGACTCCAGTGGAGTCGATTAATATCCATATCGTTTTTCTATAAACATGTAACCCCGCTGGGGTTAATAGAGACACTTGAGCTTCTGTCAAAAAAGTATCTCCATCACAGGAGTTAGCGCGGAAATGATTTCCGTGCAATAAGCAAGCTGTATATCACTACCATTTATTACAAAATAACATTGTTCATATCCTAAGCTGTTAGGTGAGGAATTACATTCCGGACTTTAATAAACCTGTCAATCACCTAAGTTCAGCAAAGGGTCTCGCTTCGTTGTTAGTATACCGGCCTCAAACGCACGGATTACAAATCCGCGAGCTATGGTTTCAAATTGCTTGAGAGCTATAGTAGTCCTATTATAATCTATTAAAACGATGCCAGAGGCATCACACATTTATAGAATATTTCATTGATAGATTAATTGACTCCAGCGGAGTCACATGTACAAAAATATTCTAATTGAGGTTCGACTCCAGTGGAGTCGATTAATATCCATATCGTTTTTCTATAAACATGTAACCCCGCTGGGGTTAATAGAGACACTTGAGCTTCTGTCAAAAAAGTATCTCCATCACAGGAGTTAGCGCGGAAATGATTTCCGTGCAATAAGCAAGCTGTAAATCACTACCATTTATTACAAAATAACATTGTTTATTCTTAAGCTGTTAGATGAGGAATTGTATTCCGGTCTTTAATAAAGCTGTCAATTAAATAAAAAATTGGATTAGATTTGATTTAATTTCAAAATTGAAAGATATTGCGATAAATCTATTGATAGGCTTTATGAAGAACACATATATAAAATTAGTATCACTATTTCTTTTCCTTATTCCTTCAATTACATACGGGCAAACTGATAGTCTTACACAGGTGGATGACTCCATTAATCGTGTTGTTTTGCAGGAGTATCAGCTTAAACTTGAGGAAGTTGAGAAGCAACGTTTGGCAGATTCTCTGAAAAAAGCAGAACTAGAAATACAACTTCGTAAATTAAAAACAACCGATAATCTGCAAAAAGAGGATTTAATTCTTCAACTCAAAACCATAGAAGAAAACGAGCAAAAGCGCATTGCAGATAAAAAGAATCAGATTAATGCTTTGCGTAATACAGCCAAAGGATATCCGGTTGTGGGTGTGTTACAAGATACCTTGTTTCTGGTATATTCAAAGATAGGTGCATCTACACCCTCAGAAAGAGCTGTGAATATTAGCAAAAAGATTGAAAAGCTCTATGATGATGATTTTCTGAGAACGGATTCCATTCAAATACTAAAAGCAGAAAACACCTATGATATAGTATATCACGATATCATTATTATGAGTATTTCAGAAAACGATGCTCTATGGTATGGTAAAAGTATGGAAAGTTTAGCCGATGAATATCAGCAGACTATTGCTCAGTCCATTATTAATGCAAAAAAAGAAAATGGTTGGTTAAAGTTGCTTTCTCGTATTGGTCTGGTTTTACTTGTTATTGCTATTGCTCGCTTAATCATTTTTTTTATTGCAAAAGGGTATTCTATCTTACTGCGCTATATTGATATTAAGAAAGAGGTTTGGCTTACAGGCATAACTTTTAAAGACTATACTTTCTTGACCGCAGACCAGGAATTGCATATTGTTCTTATGCTTGTTAAGGTCTTTAAATGGTTTGTATATGTTGTGCTTTTATATATCACTTTGCCTATCATATTTAGTATCTTCCCATTCAGTCGTAACTGGGCCGATGCATTGTTTAAACTCATATGGTCACCGTTTAAAGGAGTCATTTTTGCCATCTGGGATTATTTGCCAAACTTGTTCACCATCCTCGTTATCTATTTTGTGATGAGGTATGTAATGAAGTTTGTAAAATATATTTTCCGCGAAATACAATACAATAAACTTGTAATTTCTGGTTTCCATGCTGATTGGGCTATGCCTACTTATAGTATAGTTCGCTTTTTGCTTTATGCATTTATGTTTGTACTGATTTTCCCGTACTTACCAGGTTCTGATTCAAATATATTTAAAGGTGTATCTGTATTTATTGGTATTCTGTTTTCTCTAGGATCATCATCAGCCATTGCTAATATGGTTGCCGGACTGGTTATAACATACATGCGTCCATTTCAGGTAGGTGATAGAATTAGAATTGGTGAAGCAACAGGTGATATTATTGAAAAAACACTGCTGGTAACCCGCATCAAAACTATCAAGAACGAGATTATTACAATTCCTAATTCGTCCGTTTTAACAGGTAATACTATAAACTATAGTATTGGAGCAAAAGATACAGGACTGATTATTCATTCAACCGTAACCATTGGATATGATGTGCCCTGGAAAGATATGCATCAAACCTTAATAGATGCTGCTTTGCGTACTCCAATGGTCATGCAGGAACCAAAACCATTTGTTTTGCAAACCAGTCTGGATGATTTTTTTGTTTCGTATCAGATCAATGCCTACGTACGTGAAGCTAGTAAGCAAGCCGTGATATATAGCAACCTGCATCAAAATATTCAGGATGTATGTAACGAAAGAGGAATAGAAATCCTTTCTCCACATTATCGTGCCGCCAGAGATGGAAATAACACCACCATTCCAAAAGACTATTTGCCCGAAGACTACCAATCTCCTGGGTTTAATGTGAATGTGAAACAAGATGGCAAAAGCGGAGAGCAAGGCGCATAGTGAATAGAGCTTTGATTAAAATAGAGTCCTCTTATGAACGTGAGCCCCAGCTTCAGTTGAAGAATTATGATTACAGATTAAGGATTATAGAATATAGCATTTCTTAAATTGAATTGTAAGTGTAGAAATATTTTCCGTTTAATTTAGAGGGAGTTATTGTAATAAAGTAAAAAAATCACACGATGCAATCGTGCGATAACAAGAGGGAGAAATAATCTAAAAAATCCCCACTTCTATTTAAAATTATAGTGTATATATGGTATTAGAATCACGGATTGCAAATCCGAGATAGCGTAGAAGATAAAGATCAGCAAATAAATATTGAAAGCAATGGCCCTAAATCTGTATCTGATATGAAAATAAATGCCTGAAAATCATCAATAAAACTAAATAAATGCCAAAAAAAGTACTATTAACCTGAGTTCGATTCTAAAATAATGCTAATTGATCAGACTTAATTTCCTCAACTTTAATAGCAGGTTTTTTGGAAAAAATGAATAGGCTATTAATCCAGAAATCATGTTTGTAATGAAATTTCCAAAAGATCTGTGTCTTGAATGTTCAATTAAACAAATGTTTTTAAGTTCATCGTTAATAGTCTCAATAACAGATCTTTTTCGAAGTAATAATTTATCCTTCATTTCCATGATAACATTACGCATGTTATTTCGAATATATGTAATGAGGTGAAGTCCATCAACAAAAAGTACTTCAGTGATTTTTTGGGAAATATATCCTTTGTCTGCATAAAGTTTACCTTTTATTTTCTCAATAAACTTTTGGTTTTTAAGAGGTTCTCTATCATCTGTATTTCCTGGAGTAATAATAAAGTTTAAAATTTCGCCCTTTTCATTAATAATAAAATGAAGTTTAAATCCAAAGAAGTATCCCATAGTTGATTTACCTCGTTGAGCTAAACCATCAAAAACCTTATGTCTTGCTATACGCTTATTCTTACATACACGAATAGGTGTAGAATCAACATATGAGATCCCAGTACAACTGCCCAAACAACATGTTTTTAGAAATAAAGTCATTGGAAGAGCTGTTTTTTGCATCAACTCAACGAATCTATTGTATGAAACAGTTTGCGGAAATTCTTTGTTAAGATGCTCTTTTACATAGTATAAGTAAAAATGTTTAAGATTTTTGAAAGCACCAAAATGAAATAATATCATTATTGTAATCACTTCACTATTGTTCATTTTAGGCTTTTTCTTTGGCCTATTTCCTAAACTATGTTTTGAGATTGTTTTATCAAATTCAATGCAGAATTCATCGACTAAAACGAAAATTTCAGTAATTTTATCTTTACTTAAATACATGGATTTTGCTTCTAATTATTTGTTTGTCAGACTTTTAAATTAGCAAAATCCATTTTTATTTCAAAATATTACATGATTTTATTTTCGATTATTTCATTGATATACTGTGGTTTAAGAATCGAACTGAGGTTATTATTCTTATGTCAGGGTTTTGAAGCCTACGAAGCAAGTGTTTTTACCGATGTAATGGGATGGACAAAAGAGTGTGGCGATGAAATTGTAGAGTTAAAAACAACAGGTTTACGACCTGTGATTCACTGTCTTTGGAACCTGATTGTTCAACCTGAAATTCCTTACGAAGAAATTAATATTGATGATTATGATGCTTTGGCTATTCCTGGTGGAGGCGGTGATGGAGGATTTTACGAAGATGCTTTTGATGAGCGGTTTTTGAACCTGATTCGTAAGTTCGATGAGCAAAACAAACCAATTGCATCGGTATGTGTGGGTGCTATACCAATTGGAAAATCAGGTGTATTGCAAGATAGAAAAGCAACAACCTGGGATTTAAATGATGGCTATCGAAGAACAGAACTAGCAGAATATGGAGCAATTGTTCAGGATAAGCGTATGGTAGTAGATGATAATATTATCACATCAACAGGTCCTGCAACTTCTATTGATGTAGCTTTTGCCTTGCTGAGTAAACTAGTTAGACCAGATACTGTAGAGGAAATTAAAAGAAATATGCGCTTTACTGATTAGTAAAGAGATATGGTCAAAACAATAAAAGGGGACTAGTAATATAACTATTACTTAGTCCCCTTTTGCCCTAACTAAACTATGAGATTTAGTAGTGTAGTTTCCTTATGTAGAGAAACAAAAGTCATTAATTTCTTTTCGAGTAGACTAATATAATACTTTAATTCATCTTAGTCTAATTCGCAATGTTAAGTTTTTAATGAAAATGTATTGTATTGATTAATGGTTGGGCGTAAACTATTATTGACACGCGAATCGTTAGCAAACAATGCGTATGATTTAATCATTCTATAAATGATTTTCACAGAAAGAATTTCTTGTATTAAAGAACCTATTTCATTAATCTGTGTTTTAAAATGAATAAATAGAGATTAAATACTTTAAAAGCATTTAGATGATAACCATATTAAGAACAAATTCAGAGGATAAAAGATTTATTGAACTTGTTAAATTATTAGATGCTGATTTAGCCAAAAGAGATGGTGATGATCATGCCTTTTTTGCACAATACAATAAAATCTACATGATTAAAAATGTTGTGGTAGCATTTAATGATGAAACGCCGGTGTCATGTGGTGCAATAAAAGAATATGATCCAAAATCGATGGAAGTTAAGCGGATGTATACATTACCTGTATTTAGAGGAAAAGGTATTGCTTCAATGGTTTTAGCTGATCTTGAAAAATGGACCGCTGAGTTAGGTTATGCTAAATGTATTTTGGAAACAGGAATAAAACAACCGGAAGCAATCAGACTCTATGAAAAAAATAACTATCAGCTTATTCCTAATTACGGTCAATATGCCGAAGTGGAAAGCAGTCGCTGTTTTGAAAAAGTGGTGAAGTAGAAAAAAATAAGTTTGATAAATATCTTAGAAAGAACTTATCAAACTTACTCATCTTTTGTTTTATGATTATTCTATGATTAGAATCTGTTTACATCACCAGCTCCACTTTCATTAATTACTTTGTTTTTAGGAGAGCCTGTGTAATGAATGTCGCCTGCTCCGCTTGCGTTGGCTTTTAATTCCTCCGAAACATTAACATAAACATCTGATCCTCCGGATGCATTAACATTTGCGTATTTAGCTTTTAGCTTTTTAGCATCAATGTCCGAACCTCCGGAGCTATTCGCATTTAATGTATCAGTACTTCCAATAATAGAAATATCTGCGCCGCCACTACAAGTTAGCTTTATGCTTTGTGTTTCTGATGTAAGGTAAATATCAGCACCACCTGATGAATTTACAAATAAATTGTCAGCATGAATGTTTCCTGTACTTCTGATATCAGAACCTCCCGAAGCTGATATTTTTTTATAAACAGGAGCTGAAACATATACTTTTTTGGTGTCCTTAGAACTCCATTTGAACTTACCTTCAACATAAATATGAAGTGTTCCATCTTTTACTTCTGTAATAATCCGATGCATGGAATTTTTACTGGCTTCAACTTCAACTTTAATTTCATCTGATTGAGATAGGTAAACATCTATACCAGAACTGGCCGATATTGACGTAAATGGTTTTGTTTCTCTAACTTCCTTTATTTGCGAAAAGATAGATGTTGCTGTTACAACAGCAATAATTAGGGTTAATAATCTTCGTTTCATGGATCTTGTATTTATTAATTTTCTCATAATTTCTTGTCACAAAGATGTGACGCCTGAACATGTCAAGAAGTTACAATTAAAGTCGATTATATACAAAACTTTAATTACAGACGCTTTTTTATGCTCTTTAATTGAAGATTTGAAGAAGTTCAAAGGGAAAGAATAGATGAGATAATAAAAAAGGTGCAGACTATGGCATTCTATAGTCTGCACCTAAAACAAATGGTATGTATTTAAGAAAAATTATTTGCTTATTTTACTTCCCAGGTTTCACCTGAGTTTACTAGATCTTCAAATGTTGAGATATTAGTACCTTTTTGAACTTCCTTTAATTGATTGGACACTTCCTGCTCGTAAGTTTTTCTTTCAACAGATCTGATAATACCTAAAGCAACAGGTAATTCAGGGTATTCCATTCCAATTAGTTTCATATGAACATTGGGGTATTCTGCGTGTGCATCATGAACTAAAATATCATCTATTGTATAACCATCTTCTCCAATAGTTACAGCTTTCAGTTTCATGTCGTCACCTAAAATAAGCCCCTTGTCATTATTGGTTCCAAAAATCATTTTCTCACCATGACGAAGAATGATAGTTCGGTCTGCTTTATACTTTTTATCAGTAATAGCTTCGTGTGTATTGTCATTATAAATCACACAATTTTGCAATACCTCAATGATTGAAGTTCCATTGTGTTTTGCCGCTTCAGTCATTATTTCAACCGATAACTTTAATTCCTTATCAATAGTTCGAGCAAAGAATTGTCCTCCTGCACCCAATGCCAATTGCCCAGGACGAAAGGGATCTTCTACCGTACCATATGGAGATGATTTAGAAATAAAGCCTCTTTTAGATGTTGGTGAATACTGACCTTTTGTTAAACCATAAATCTGGTTATTAAAAAGGATCACATTCATATCAATATTTCTTCGTATCAAATGAATAAAGTGGTTACCACCAATGGCTAAAGCATCACCATCGCCTGTTATTTGCCACACATGAAGATTTGGATTAGCAACCTTAACACCTGATGCAATGGCTGCTCCACGTCCATGAATGGTATGGAAGCCATAAGTATTCATGTAATAAGGAAACCTTGAAGAACAACCAATACCTGAAATTACGGCGATGTTATGTGGTTCTACTTTTAATTCGGCCATGGCCTTTTGCACCGAATTTAATATTGCATGGTCTCCACAACCGGGACACCATCTTACATTTAATTTACTTTTATAATCAGTATATGTGTATTCGCAATTTTCACTCATAGCTTACTCCTCCAATAATTTTTTAAACTGTTCTTTTAATTCAACTACTGTAAAAGGTAATCCCTGTACTTTGTTAAATTGTAGATAAGGAATTTCAGGAAAGTTCATACGCAGATAATTGGCAAACTGTCCCATGTTTAATTCACACACTATAATCTTTTTATATCTCTTAAGAATTTCGTGAGTGTTTTTTGGAAGAGGATTGATATAGTTAAAATGCGCCAGAGCAACATTAACTCCCTCGTTTTTTAATTCATCAACAGCAGTAAATAAATGACCAAAAGTACCACCCCAGCCAATAACTAATAAGTCACTGTCTTCACAGCCTAATATATCTTGTTCCGGAATATAGTCTTCTATATTTTTAATCTTTTGAGCCCTGGTATTTACCATTTTCTGGTGGTTTAAACCATCATAAGACACTCCTCCTGTAAGTTCGTCTTTTTCTAATCCACCAATTTGGTGCATTAGTTTTGGAGTTCCTGGTTTTGCCCAGCATCTTACTAATGTTTCTGTTCTTCGTTTGTATGGCAGCCATTCGTCATGGTTTGAAGTAACTCTTTTAGGTACAATTTCAGGATAATCTTTTAAATCAGGAATCTTCCAAGGTTGAGTACCATTGGCTAAAAATCCGTCTGTTAAAAGAATTACCGGAGTCATGTGTTCTACTGCAATTTTAGCTGCATAAAAAGCATATTCAAAACAGTTGATAGGTGATGAGGCTGCCATTACCACGCAAGGACTTTCTCCATTTCGTCCGTAAAGGGCCTGCATTAAGTCACTTTGTTCTGTTTTAGTTGGTAAACCTGTTGAAGGACCACCACGTTGTACATTTACAATAACCAACGGAAGCTCAGCAATAATTGCTAAACCAATAGCTTCTCCCTTTAAAGCCAGGCCTGGACCCGAAGTAGATGTTACTGCTAAGTCACCTGCAAAGCTGGCACCTATGGCTGTACAAATACCTGCAATCTCATCTTCAGCCTGAAACACTTTAACACCTAAATCTTTTCTTGCCGAAAGCTCTTGTAAAATTTCAGTTGCAGGAGTAATAGGGTAGGAACCTAAGAATAATTCCAGTCCCGCCTTTTGTGCAGCAGCTATTAATCCCCATGCAACTGCAGTATTTCCATTTAAGTTACGGTATTTACCTTTTTGTATAGATGCCGGATTAATATGGTAAGATGGAGTTACAGCCTGAATAATTACCCCGTAGTTATAACCTTCTTTTAAAACCTTTAAATTGGCTTCAACAACTAATGGTTTCTTTTTAAACTTCTTTTGTATGTATTCTTCAGTATGCTTTAAGGGGCGGTCAAATAACCAATATACCAAACCCAAAGCATACATATTTTTGCTTCGTAAAATACTTTTATTATCCAGCCCCATATCTTTTAAACTCTCCTTTGTTAGGGTTGTAATTGGAGCTTTGATAATATTAAAATCACCAAGTCTATCTTCAACAATTGGATCGTCAGTTTCGTATCCTGCCTTTACAAGGTTTCTCTCGTCAAAACTATCAACATCCATAATTATTGTTCCCCCTGCTTTAACCCATTTCGCATTGGCTTTTAATGCTGCAGGATTCATGGCAACTAATACATCTGCATAATCACCCGGAGTATAAACTTCTGTATGACCAATGTGTACTTGAAATCCTGATACACCTCCAATAGTTCCCTGTGGTGCTCTGATTTCTGCTGGATAGTCAGGAAAGGTTGAGATATCATTTCCAAAAATAGCTGAGGTTTTTGAAAATAATGTACCTGTTAGCTGCATTCCATCACCGGAGTCTCCTGAAAATCGAACGACAACTTCATCTCGTTCAATTACTTTTGAACTTCTGCCCATAATAATTTTAAATATTTAAATATCTGGATTTTTCAATTACTTGAATATACTAATAAAAAGACAAGATTAATTACTCCTAAATGAAAAAGTAATAGATCTTGTTATGTATTTCAATAGTGTATCGTTAAAGTAATCTTTTCATTAATTTAAGAGTAAAGGTAAAAAGTAGCCTTATTCAAATACTTGATGAATGTCAGGTTTTGCCTTGAATATCAGAATATTAGTGTGGGTAGTATATTTTACAAATACCAATCCAAAAAGCGTTATGTAAAGATTATTAATATGATAAGATTGCTTCAACTCCTTATTAAAAATTCGTACAAATAATCATATGATTATAAAATATGAACATTATACCTTAAACAATGCTTTATAGCTATATAATAATCAGCAGTAAATAGGGGTAAAAAGCTTATTTTTGCATAAAAATAAATTTAATTAATATGGCTTTAATCAAAGAAGTAAGGGGGTTTACTCCAAAAATAGGAGAGAATGTTTTTTTAGCTGAAAATGCTACTGTTGTTGGAGATGTTGAAATAGGAAATGATTGTAGTATTTGGTTTAATGCAGTTTTAAGGGGTGATGTAAATACAATAAAAATCGGAAATAAGGTAAATATTCAGGATGGGTCAGTATTACATACGCTTTACCAAAAGTCAACTATCGAAATTGGAGACAATGTATCCATAGGTCACAATGTTACTATACATGGTGCTAAGATTGAAAATGATGTTCTTGTAGGTATGGGTGCAACCATTCTGGATCATGCAGTTATCGGAAGCAATTCAATTATTGCAGCGAACTCATTAGTGTTAAGCAATACTATCGTTGAACCAAATAGTGTTTATGCTGGTGTTCCTGCTAAAAAAGTTAAAGATATTGAACCAGAGCAAACCAAAGAAATGATTGAAAAGATCGCAAACAATTACTTAATGTATTCAAGCTGGTACAAGTAGTATTTCTAAGAATAAAATAAAAAAGCCCGGTAAACATTACCGGGCTTTTTCGTTATTAATATATGATGTATTATTTCATACTTCGTTTATCACCTGCGTGACTTAAAATACTTCCGCTTAATAAACCGTTATATTGGTTTGAATCGTTAAGTACTTCAATTGCTTTTGCTAATTCTTTATCATCTTTAAGACTGAATTTAATAGCTCCCTTTTGATAATAATACCTTTTAATAATCTCAGATCCCAATAACTCAGAAATCTCTTTTCTAAATATATTCAGATCCTTTTTAACGTCAAGTTTCAGCATTTCTTCCAATTCCTCAAATTCAGATTTAGATTTCTCATAATATTCTTCTTTTTGAGCAATGTCTTTTAGCTTTTTAAATGCGTCCTGAGTAGCTGATTCGTATTTAAAATCATCTAAAGCCAATACAAATTCAGTAAACTCATTAAAAATTTCATCTGTGATTGTAAATTTCTCAGGAGCTGAAATTTCAGGGTGTTTAATGCAGAACTCAGTAGCAAAATTGAATAATGTATTTTGTGCTACTAAGGCAAAAGATATGTTTCCAAACTTGTCAACATCAATTTTAATATCAGGAGAAACACCACCACCGTCAAATACAGAACGACCGCCAAAGGTTTTAAATTCTTTAATTAACGAATCAGGAACTAATCCAACACTTCCATCTTCATTTCTGTGTGAATAATCAACTGCCTGAATACATCTTCCACTTGGAATGTAATATTTAGCTGTTGTAACCTTTAGTTTACTACTGTATGATAGGTTTCGTGTAGTTTGTACCAAACCTTTACCAAATGAACGCTGACCGATTAATACACCTCTGTCTAAATCCTGTATGCTACCTGCAACAATCTCAGAAGCAGAGGCAGATCCCCTGCTGATTAAAACAGCCAAAGGAATTATGGTGTCAACAGGTTCAGAAGTAGCCCGATAAACTTTATCCCATTGTTTTACTTTTCCAATAGTTGAAACAACATCAACACCTTTTTTTACAAACAGGTTAACAATTTTTACGGCATCATCCAATAATCCACCAGGATTTCCTCTTAAGTCAAGAATAATGCTTGTAGCACCTTGATTTTCTTTAAGATCAACCAATGCTTTTTCAACCTCTTTAGAACAGTTTTGTGTAAAGCTGTTAAGGATGATGATTCCTGTTGTTTTATTTACCATTCCATAATAAGGAACAGGATTGATAGCAATTTTTTCTCTTACCAGTTCTATATTTAAAGGCTTTGAAGTCCCAGGACGTTCAATCTTTAATTTTAAAGGAGTATTAGGTGATCCTTTCAGTAGTTCACTTACATCTGAACTTGACTTTCCAACAACGTCAACTCCGTTTACCTCAAGTAATCTGTCGCCAGCTTTTAAACCAGCTTTTTGAGCAGGAAATCCTTCGTATGGTTCGGCAATTACAATGTAATTTCCATTTTTAGAAATTAAAGAACCCATACCTCCATACTCACCTGTTGTCATAAATTTAAAATCCTCCATATCATCCTCAGGAATGTATGTTGTATAAGGATCTAAAGATTCCAACATATTATCGATACCTGTTTTTATTAACTTTTCAGGGTTGGTTTCATCTACATAATAAGTGTTGAGTTCTCTGAAAAGTGTATAAAAGATATCAAGGTTTTTAACGATCGAAAAATTTCTTTCTTCATCGTTAACAAAACCAACCAGACCAACCGAAATTACTAATACAACCAGTCCGCTGCTGATCCATTTAATACGGCTGTTTTTTTTAAATATCTTCATTATCTTATTTTTTATGTAATCCACATTCTTTAGTATCAGGATTTTCCCAGAACCATCTTCCTGCTCTTATATCCTCACCTGGTAAAATAGCTCTTGTACATGGCTGGCAACCAATACTAGGATAACCTTTGTCGTGAAGTGGATTATAAGGAATTCCTTTTTCTTTAATATAATCCCACACCTCTTTTTCAGTCCATTTGGCTAAAGGATTAATCTTAACAATATTGTTGTTTTCATCCCATTCAACAACTTTAATATCTGTTCTTGTTACAGATTGTTCAGCTCTTAATCCGCAGATCCATGCATCTAATCCCGAAAATGCTCTTTTTAATGGCTCAAGCTTTCTGTTGTAACAACATTCTTTTCTGTTTTCAATGCTATCATAAAATAAATTAATTCCTTTAGCTTCAACCATATTTTGTACAGCCTCTGATTTTGGGAAGTACACTTCAAGCTTTGTTTTATACTTTTTGCAAGTACGATCGATTAAATCATATGTTTCAGGGAATAATCGGCCGGTGTCAAGCGTGAAAATTCTGGCATCTTTGCTAATAGATAAAACCATTTGAGTTAGCACTTGATCTTCTGCACCAAGACTCGATGCTAGTGCAATTTTATCCTGATACTTATCGAGGAAAAAAGTCAATAATTCAATTGGTTCAGCATTAGAAAACCTCTCATTCAGTTCTAAAATCTCTTCTTTTGTCATTACAGTATAATGCTTAAAAAGCGGCTGAACTTGTATAAAAACAAATAAAGCCGCATTTAGTTTTTTATATTTTATATGTTATTGTCCAAAAGAAACTCCCATGTTAATTGCCTTTTCAACAAGGTGGTTTCCCGGCTCAATTAATTTTGTTTTTCCGCCAACTTCCTCAAGAGGTACTGAAGTAATTTCACCTCCTTTAATAGACACCATAGTACCAAAGTTTCTTTCGTGTATCAGACTTGCAGCATAGGCTCCATAACGAGTTGCTAAAATTCGGTCAGCAGGTGAAGGGCTTCCTCCACGTTGTATGTAACCTAAAATAGTTTCTCTGGTTTCCAGACCTGTTCGTTCCATTATCTCTTTACTGATAAATCTGGCTGCACTTTTTTTACCTGGTGTTTCAATACCTTCTCCAACAACCACAATAGAATATGGTTTCCCTTTCTCTGCTCTATTAATGATAGTTTGTGCTATACTATCTAAATCATATTGCATTTCTGGTAATAAGATAACATCACCACCAGCAGCTAAACCTGAATGTAATGCAATCCAACCGGCATTATGTCCCATTACTTCTATAACCATAACTCTTTTGTGAGAGTTGGCTGTTGTATGCAAGCGGTCAATAGCTTCAGTTGCAATGTTAACTGCAGAATCAAAGCCAAATGTTATATCCGTACCCCAAACATCATTATCTATAGTTTTAGGAATGCCAACAACATTTAGTCCCTCTTTAGCTAAAAGACTAGCTGTTTTTTGTGTTCCGTTTCCTCCAATACAAACGAGTGCATCTAAACCTAACAATTCGTAATTTTCTTTAATTACTTGCGGTTTATCCTCTACAGTATCACCTTCCTGAGGTTTAAAAGGTTTCATTCTGGATGTACCCAGAATTGTTCCTCCTAAAGTTAATATACCAGATAATTTATCTTCTGTAAGAGGTTCGTATTCTCGGTCAATTAATCCACTAAATCCATTGGAGATTCCAATAACTTCCATTCCATATTGAACAATAGCAGTTTTTCCCACGCCTCTAATTGCGGCATTTATGCCCGGACAATCACCTCCGGCGGATAGAATTCCTATTTTCATTTTTTTATCTGTCATGATTATTGTGATTTAATTGAATGCGTAAATTTAATCGAAAAATATTTTTAATGAAATAAATAGCCTACTGATGAAAGAATAACATTGGAATATCTATGTTAAAAAGTATTGTTTTTGTTAAACTGGGGTGTAATAGCTTTGATATAACACTTCTTTTTTTTCTGGTAAAAGCCAATAAGTCAATGTCTGTTTGCTTAATATAATTACTGGCTGCATCTAAAATATCATCTCCGTAAATATACTCTGCTTTAATAGTTTGATTTCTATATGTTGTCTGACAATACTCTAAATACTCATTAACTAATTCAACATCTGCTTTTTCTTTTCCTTCTGAATTATATTGAACACTATGTATAATAGTATCAAATGACATTGTGAGTCGAACCAATTTATGTAATGAAGTATATTCCCCTTTACAAAAATCAGTTAAAAATAGTATGTTATTTAATTTATTTAGATTTAAATCGTAATCTTTTGGAACCGCTAATACCGGAAAATTGACATTACGTATTATATCTAATGTCACACTGCCCAATAATTCTTTAATGGTTTCTCCCTTACTCTTTGTTCCCATAACAATTAGGTCTGGGCTATATTCTGTACAAAAACTAGGAATAACATCTTCAGGATATCCTTCAATTACTTTTGTCTTGATCTGTATATTTTCGTTATTAAAGTCTTTTATTGTTTGTTCTCTGATTTTATCCAGCTCATTTTGGATTTCTTCTCTTGTAGATAGTCTCTTATAGGTTTGATCGTTGTCATTAGACTCTTCTTCAGTATAAGGCGTAATAGCGTGTAGTAACATTATTTCACCTTGAAATTTCTCCGCAAGTAAAGAGCTGTAATTTATTGCATTTAAGGTATAAGGTTCAAAGTTTATTGGAATTAAAAAACGAATATACATATCGCATTTCCTTTAGATATTTATAATATTAACAAACCTTTGAGAGTTTCAATTTTGCTTGAACCAAACTTAAAACCTGAAGTTGTACTGTTTAAATTTAAGTAAAATATAAGCTATAATAAACTAATTGTTACATTTAGTTTGCTAATAATTGGATTATGAAAGAAGATAAAAGTATTAATATAGTATGGTTAAGACGAGATTTGCGTCTGGATGATAATACGGCAATTCATGAAGCTTTTAATAATGATCTTCCGGTTTTGTTGGTTTATGTTTTTGATAAAGAGTTGATTCATAATAAATCAGTGAATGATCTGGGTTTGAACTTTGTTTTTGATCAGCTTAAAAATATAAATGATTTACTTAAAGATTATAATAGTTCGGTTCTGATTCAAAGTGGAGAGGCATTTAATGTATTTAAGGAGATTTTTAGTAAGTTCCAGGTAAAGGCATTATATGCGAATAAGGAATATGAACCTTATACTATAAGCAGAGATCAAAAGATTGAAGAGTTATGTAAAAGTCATGGGATAGTATTTAATACGTTTAAAGATCAGGTAATATTTGGACCTGATGAGGTATTAAAAGCTGATGGTTCTCCCTATCAGGTTTATACCTCTTATAAAAACAAGTGGCTATCTCAGTTAAGAACAGATTATTTTCAAGAACAGTCAATCAATTTGAATGGGTTTTACAAAGAAGTATTTGGGATGCCATCGAAAGAAAAACTTGGTATTCAAGAAACTATTCAGCCAATAAAAAAATTTAATTTTGAGCATATACAGGATTACCATCTAAATCGCGATTTTCCTTATTTAGATGCAGGTAGTTATCTTGGGATTTACTTAAGGTATGGAACTATTAGTATCCGAAAATTGGTTAAAGAAGCCAGTTTGCTTAATGACGTATTTTTAAGTGAGCTAATCTGGAGAGAGTTTTTTATTCAGATATTGTTTCATTATCCGCATGTTATTGAAGGTAGTTTTAAAATGAAATATGATTTTATAAAATGGGATAATAATGAAGAATTGTTTATGCTTTGGCAAAAGGGACAAACCGGATATCCTATTGTTGATGCAGGGATGAGAGAGCTGAATCAAACCGGTTATATGCATAATCGGGTGAGAATGATAACTGCAAGTTTCTTATGTAAACATCTTTTAATCGATTGGAGATGGGGAGAGGCTTATTTTGCTTCAAAGTTGCAGGATTATGAATTGGCATCGAATAATGGTAACTGGCAATGGGTGGCCGGTTCAGGATGTGATGCTGCACCTTATTTCAGAGTTTTTAATCCAATCACACAGCATAAAAAGTTTGATAAGGAATCAAAATACATTAAAAAATGGGTTCCTGAATTTGATAGTTTTGGTTACGTTCAACCCATAGTTGATCATAGTTTTGCCAGAAACAGGGTTATATCTGCCTATAAACAGGCTCTACAATAATAAAAAAGCCACATCTTATGATGTGGCTTGGTATATTTTAAATCTGTTAATTAGATAATTAACATCGCATCTCCGTATGGTCCGAATCTGTATTTTTCTTTTACCGCAACTTTATAAGCCTTCATTAAGTTGTCATAACCGGCAAATGCAGCTGTCATCATCATAAGAGTTGATAATGGTAAATGGAAATTTGAAATCATACAGTTTGCAACACTGAAATCATAAGGAGGGAAAATAAATTTATTTGTCCATCCTTCAAATGGTTTAACATGACCATATGTTGATACAGAACTCTCAATTGTTCTCATCACAGTAGTTCCAACTGCACAAATTCTTTTTTTAGCATCTTTACCAGCATTGATAATATCGCAAGCATCGTCAGTAATAAAGATTTGTTCAGAATCCATTTTGTGTTTAGTTAGATCTTCCACATCAACAGAGCGGAAGTTTCCTAAACCAACATGAAGCGTAACTTCAGCAAAGTCAACACCTATGATTTCAAGGCGTTTCATTAACTCTCGGCTAAAGTGTAGTCCAGCAGTAGGAGCAGCAACAGCACCTTCGTGTTTCGCATAAATTGTTTGATATCTTTCGCTGTCTTCTGGCTCTACTTTACGTCTGATTGTTTTTGGAAGAGGTGTTTCTCCTAATGCAAATAATGCATCTTTAAACTCATCATATGCACCATCATGTAAAAAACGTAAAGTACGACCTCTAGAGGTTGTATTATCAATTACTTCGGCAACCATTTCATCGTCATCACCAAAGTATAATTTGTTTCCGATTCTAATTTTTCTCGCAGGGTCAACCAGCACGTCCCATAGTTTTTGTTCGCGGTTTAATTCGCGTAACAAAAACACCTCGATTTCAGCTCCTGTTTTTTCTTTGTTTCCATAAAGTCTTGCAGGAAATACTTTTGTGTTATTGAAAATCATGACATCTTTTTCGTCAAAATAGTCAATAAGGTCTTTGAAAAGTTTGTGTTCTATATCTCCTGTTTTTTTATCCAAAACCATTAATCTTGATTCATCACGATTCAGGGTTGGATGTAGGGCAATTAAGTCTTCAGGTAAGTTGTATTTAAACTTAGATAACTTCATATGGAAATCTGTTTATAATTAATTCAGTTTCTTATTAATTTCATTTTCTATCAAAAACACTAAAGTGATTGATAATAAATATTTTTTGCAAAAATAAAGCAAAAATTACACAAAGCAACCTTATACGGAGTGTTTTAGTAAAGGTTACAATTATTTTAATAAATTTTCAAGTGCTTCTAGTTCCATACTGTCACTGTTTAAGTACTTGCCTATACGAGTTCTTTTTAAGGCTGTTAGGTGTGCTCCGCTATTCAGAGCCTTTCCAATGTCACGAGCTAATCCTCTAATGTAAGTACCCTTACTGCAAACTATACGTAAAATAAGTTCTGAGGATTCAAATTTTATAACTTCAATTTCCTTAATAACCAATTTTTTAGGTTTGAGTTCAGGATCTTTGCCATCGCGAGCAAATTCATAAGCTCTTTTGCCTTTAACTTTAACAGCCGAAAATGCTGGTGGGATTTGATCCAATTCACCAATAAACTTAGTTAAAATATTGTCAACCAATTCTCTGGTTATATGATCAGTAGAAAAAGTTTCATCTATCTCTGTTTCCAGATCGAATGAGGGTGTTGTGGCGCCAAGTTTTAATGTGGCTATGTATTCCTTTTCTTCAGCCTGATAACTGTCTATTGTTTTGGTTGCTTTACCAGTACAAACTATCAGTAATCCTGTTGCTAGAGGATCTAAAGTACCGGCGTGTCCAACTTTTAGTTTTTTTACACCTAATGCATTACAAAGTAGCTTTCGAACCTTGTTAACTAAATCAAACGAGGTCCACTCATAAGGTTTATCAAATAATAAAACTTCTCCCTCCTTAAAATTATAGCCTTCAATAATTTTTTCTTCCATCTAAAATCCAAAAATAATAGCAATAGCACCTACTACAGCACAGTAAAGTGCAAAATAAATCAGTTTTCCTTTTTTCACCAGGTTAATCATCGCTTTACATGCTATTAAACCTGAAACAAAAGCACTTATAAATCCAATGATTAAAGGTAGTGCTCCAATTGAACCGGACGTAGCGGTCGGATCATCCTTTAAAACACTTAAAACATTTTCACCAAGGATTGGGATTAGAACCATTAAGAATGAAAAACGTGCTACTGCTTCTCTTTTATTTCCTAATAATAATCCAGTGGCGATTGTTGATCCGGATCTTGATATGCCGGGCATTACAGCAATAGTTTGAGCAATACCAATTACAAAAGCATCCTTAAATGATATTTCTTTATCTTTTGCTTTTGCATAAAATGTAAATGCAAGTAGAGCTGCTGTAACTAGTAGCATAATACCAACTAGCAATAATATTTTATCAGTATTAAAAACTTCTTCTACATAGTCTTTAAAAAATACACCAACAATTCCTATTGGAATCATACTTACGCCAATTTTAAAGATATATTGGGTTTCTTCGTTCCACGAAAAATTGAATATTCCTTTAATTAGTGCAGCAATATCTTTTCTGAAAATTACAATGGTACTTAGAACTGTTGCTCCATGCACAACTACTGTAAATGTTAGGTTATCTGTTGCTTGTACGTTAAGTAATTGCTTACCAATTTCTAGGTGCCCGCTACTACTTACAGGCAAAAATTCTGTTAATCCCTGGATGATTCCAAGTATTAAGGCTTCTAACCAATTCATAAAATAATGAGGAAATTAAATAAATGAGAAATTATTGCTTAGGTTTTTTCATAATTGCATAGATTTCAAAAATGAAACCAATTAATACTACCATTGGGGCAAGGATGGTTCTTTGAAAACCATAAATATCCTTGTTAAAAACATTAGGATCGTCACTTCCTCCTCCAATCATAAGTATAAAACCCAACATAACTATTGCAAACCCAATAGCCATAAGCATATAATTTTGTTTTGAAAGGGCAAATTCAAATTTCTTTTCTTGTTTATTGCTTGACATTTCTTAAATCTTAAAAATATAATTGATCGGTTTTTAATCGTAAATATTTATTCACGGCAAAAAAGGTAGATGTCAACGAAAGTAACATACCAACCAAGATTACCAAAACAAATAAAATACCAACAAGTTCGATATTGTCGAATCCTATAAATCCTCCTAATTCTTTATGCAATATATAAACTCCTCCAGCAAGTAATCCATTCGCCAGTACAGCTCCAATAAATCCATGAAGTAAGCTGGTACTAATAAACGGTTGCCGGATAAAACCTTTGGTAGCTCCAACCAATTGCATTGTATTTATAAGAAAGCGTTTTGAGTATATTGATAGTCTTATTGTATTGTTAATTAAAGCAATAGCTATTAGTAATAGCAATGCGCTGAAAGCTAGAAGAACCAAACTGATTTTATTTACGTTTTCATTTACTTTATGGATGAGATTCTTTTGATAAAAAACTTCTTTTACCTGTGGGAAGGAAACAAAAATTTCTTCAACCTTTTTTATGCTATCAGGATTAGCAAACTCAGCAAAAAGTTTTACTTCAATGGATGATAATAATGGGTTATAACCAAGGAAGTCTACAAAATCTTCACCCAATTGTTCTTTTAGTTCTTCAGCTGCTCTTTCTTTGTCAATATATTCAGTAGATTTCACATAAGATGATGCATCAAGATATTTTTGTAATCTTCTTACTTCTGCTTCTCTTACATTGTCTTTTAAAACCACATTAAATCCAATGTTCTCTTTTACGTAGTTTGAAAGTCTTTGTGCGTTTAACATCAAATAGCCAACCGCTCCCAGTAAAAATAAAACCAATGCTATACTTATTACTGTAGTGAGGTATGAATTTCGAAGTTGTCTTCTTGCTTGTTGGTTATCTTTTTTTCCCATAATTCTCAACTCATGCATTGATTACATTAACTATCCAAGTTACATGTGGACATAAACGCGGTAAAGATAGTAAAAAGTATTTTCTGTGTGTAAATTTTTTCCATTTGACATAAGGTATTGAAATACTTTATGTTATAACTCTGTCTTTGTTAGTACGTGATTCTTATTAGGAATTAATCCATTTGGATGCAAGACAATTATATAATATTAAAATAATAATTAGGTTGTTAAATAAATTTAAAAACGTAACAATATTCAGTTTTTCAGAGTTTAAAAAAGTACTTTACAGCAGGATTGTTTAATATTTTATGTGCAGGTTGATTATGATTTTAGCGGGGTTAAATGCTGGGATAGTTCTAGGTCAGCAAAAATTAGAAAGAGAGTTTAAGCCTTTAACAAGAGAGGAAATAGAATTAGTAGCAGATCAAATGGGGGAAAACAAAAATGTTTTACCTGAGTTTGAGCAAACTATTTATCATGCTCTTGCTTATTTTCCTGAATTACAAAAAACTCATATTAAGTTTAAATATCAAAAAATTAGTACCACTCTTAATGCTCGTCCTACAATTGGCTCATTACTTTTTAGGAAGCGTGAAAACAGACGATATGTTGTTAGAATAAATAGTGCTAAGAAGGATAGTAGTATTCAATTATCTTCAGTTTCATATAATGCTCAAATTGGAGTGCTAGCTCATGAGTTTTCTCATTTTATTGACTACTCTGAAAAAGGTATCTGGGGTATCTTTAAGCGCTTAATGAGTTATACCACTAAAAGAAGTAAAGCAAGATTTGAGAAAGAAATAGATCAAATGACTATTGATCGAGGTTTAGGATGGCAGTTGCATGACTGGGCTCATACCGTATTGTATGATTCAAATGCTAACCATAAATATAAGAAGCTAAAAAGAGAGATTTATCTTACACCAAGTAAAATACAGGATTATCTTATTTCTTTAAATCAGGAGTTACAACCCGAATTTGTATTGCAGAAACTATAATTAGTATTTTAATAGAAGAATTAATAATACGAAAATATAACAACAGGCTCCCTTGATATGAATATACCAAGGGAGTTTTGTTTTTCAACAAAAAAGTTTTTACTCTGTTTTTATCTAGTTTAATAAAATATTAACAGATTCTATTTGAGCTTGATATTGTAGATCAGTTAATTCAAGAAATTGATTTAATTTTTCTGTTTTATTAATTTCATCTCCAAGTTCCTCATAAGCACAAGCTTGCCAGAATACAACAGAAGGTTCTTCTGGTTGATATTTATTGGCTTCATTTAAATAAAATAACGCAGAATAAAGTTTGTTGTCAGCTTTTCTATTTGCTTTTTTAGCTGACAAATTTACTGATCTTCGTGTTGTTTTTGCACTCTCAATCTTTTTTATGGCTGATAAAATATTATCCTGAGCCAATGTTTCAAGTGATTTTGTTGATGGATTTACAAAATGTACATAAATCTCTTTTTGCATTTCAACTGGTTTTCCATCAACTTTTCCTGCTTGCCAAAGGCCTGAAGTACTTTTTATACAATTTAATACTGCATTGTCATTGTTTGAGCTTACCGAATTTGTAATATTAAAATCAGATAATGTGCCATCAGCATTAATAGTGAACAAAACAGTAACAATACCTTCATCTAAATAATTCTCATTTTTAAGGTTGTTTTTTAGGTAATGGCATATTGGAGACGCAGTAAGATCACCTTCGTAATCATAATCTATTTGTTGGCCTATAAATTTTGGTGACTCTACAGTTGTTTCTTTTAGTTGTGTAACTTGCGCAAAGGTTAAACTAACCATAAACAATAAACCGAATAATAATCCAATCTTTTTCATAACGTATTCTATTTAGTAAAACATCAATTTTTGATGTACCTACACAAAAAATATTAACTCGTTTAAACTAATGACAATGGATATTTATATCTGGAGAGTAAATTAAAGACAGTATAAAATTACTATTAGATTTTAAATTTGTCCATATACGGTATTGAACAACAGTAGTTTGTTAATTGATTATCAAACAATAAATATGTACGCTTTTAAAATGACATTAACAAAAATTAACATATTGAATTAACTTACTTAACAATATCTTATGAATAGGTATAAGATATGATCTCTGCCGTGTTGCTTAATTCTGATTTATAAAGCATATTCCGTCTATGAGTGTCAACTGTATTTTTACTAATTTTTAGGTCTGTAGCAATTTCAAAGCTGCTTTTGCCTTTACTTAAAAGATGAATTATTTCAAGTTCTCGCTTAGTAAATAAGTTCAATGCTTTACGATTGGCAACCCTATCTTCGATACTGATTGAATCGTATATGTGTAATGGTGTGATATCAGAAAATAAAAATAATAAATGTGACTCATTTGTATTCTGCTGTAATCTGTAAATACAGGTTTGTTGTAAGATATTTAGGTATTGGTTTGAACTGTGTTTTAAACTGAAATTTATAGTTGAAAGGCAGTCTAATGACTTTATGTGTTTGTCTGTTTTAGAGACCTTGTCAAAGATGTTGACATATGTTTCTAAAACATCATTTTGATCTTTAGGTTGTATTAACTCAATAAATTGGAGGAAAGAAATATCCGAACTGCAAATTCCAAGAATTTTAGAAGTGTTAGGAGAAAAAAAGATTTCTTTAAAATATGGGAGTTTAATTAAACAATAGAATTGGTTACTAAGACATAGTAGTTTTTGATGTTTAGTAATTTGCAATAAGTCTGATCTGTTATAATAGTTTTTTGCCTTTGTTTTACTTAATTGATTCAGGTAAAAGCCCAGATTACTATATTCTTTTGTAAAATTTCCCATGATCCAAATGTTTTGAGTAAAGAATAAAAGGTTTGTTACTTAATAACCTGAGCAATAATTTTGCTCAGGTTACTTCATTAAATGTAATTTTCATGTTTTAAATGCAGTTTATATGAATTAATAAATGCAGCAAATATTTATTTAATGCTGATTTTAATTATCTCAGTGCTTGCCATATAATTAATATTACTTAGATCATTGAAACGATTCATTTTTTCTGCACTTTTTATTTCATCACCAGCTTGCTCGTAAATACAAGCCTGCCAAAATACTATAGAAGCTTCTTGTGGTTGATATTTATTTGCAGTTTCTAAATATTTAATCGCTTTGTTAAGTTTTCTGGTTGATTTTGATTCAGCTTGCTCTTCTGTTAATGAAAATTTTTCTTTTAAATACATTGCTAATTGATAATTCTTTAATCCAAGTTCTAAACTTTGAATGGCCATGTCTTCTAATGAAGGGGCTGAAGGATCAGTAAAATTAACATGTATTTCTTTTTCCATTGCAACAGGCTTTCCATCTACTTTTCCCGGTGTCCATAATCCAGAGGATTTTTCTACACAATCAATAACAGCCTTGTTTGTTGCATCAGAAACTGAGTTTAATAAATTAATATTAGAAACTGAACCATCCTTGTTTATTGTAAATTGTACAACAACAACTCCATTTTGGAACATATTATTATGAATGTTGTTATTCACAAATTGATTAAACATACTGGTGTTTTCGTCATAATTAACATTTTCTATTCCCTTAAATTGTGGAGGTGTAACTAAAGTTTCTTTTAATTGATATTGTTGGGCAAATACTCCAATTGTAAGAAACAATAAACTGATAAGTAAGCTGGTTTTTCTCATGGTATTATATTTTACATTATTAAAATTGATTAGAATTGTACTCTTTGTAATAATGTTTATAAATAATTACAGTATAAAAGTAAAAACAGATCCGAAACTCGTCTATACTTATTAATGAGTATCTAATTTTTAAATTGCATTTAGTCAATGTTTAACAAGTTTACTTAAAATATAAATTAACAAATATTAACATAAAGATGGGGGCTAGCTTAACAAAATATTATTCGTCAATTAGGTTATTAGAGATTGAATATGCGATTAGCTCAGCAGTGTTACATAAATGCGATTTGGAAAGCATTTTACGACGGTGTGTATCTACCGTGTGTTTGCTTATATTCAGAATTTCTCCAATTTCTATACTGTTTTTCCCTAATGCCAATAGTGATAGTATTTCTTTCTCTCTCTTTGTAAACAAAGAACTGAATTCTTTCAATTCAGTATCTGGAAAAGAAAAGTCTGTACTATCACCAATATTAGTATAATTAAATTCGATTTTTAAACTTTCTTTAATATGGGTTATATCTGTATTTAAAGATAGTGTTTGGTAGGAGTTGTCATTCGGGTTTTTCTTATAAAGACAGTTTTGATTAAGAAGTCTAATGTAATGACCGTCTTTATGCCTTATCCTGAAATCCATTGAGGTTATACTATTAAATGGCTTAAGGTTATCAATCTCATTAATAACAAATTCACACATTTTCTTTGTTGCAAGGAGTACAACCGGGTAATCTTCCGGGTGTATAAGGGAGTATAGTTTTTTTAATGTTAATTCATTCGTTTTAAAACCTAAAATATTCTCAATGTTCTCAGAAATATAACCTAATTGAAACTGTGGAAATTGTATGATGTGGTAATATTGATTGTTTAAGCATAATAAATGTTGAAGATCTTCAATGTCAGGAATTGTATTTTTTAATATTGGATTATGATTATCTAAACCAGAAAGATTTCTTACCAGATGAACCAGATCATTAAAAGTAAAGTTATTATCATACATAGCATTCCTTAAACTCTAAAGTTAAATAAAGAATAATGTAGAAGTCAATTGTTTTGATTAAAAAATTATATGTATTAATCAAATAAAAATCCGGCATAATTGCCGGATTTAAAAAAGTATATTTTCTCTTTGTATATTTTTAGTTAGAAAAAAACATTAACGATTTCAACTACTCCATAATGTGTACTACCAACAGCCTCATTAAATTCCAATAGCTTAATGTCTTTCATTAAATCATCATCTAACTTTTCATAAGTCCTGGCTTGCCAAAATAGTATTTGAGCTTCACCTGGACGTAATTTTTCAGCAGTATTAAATTTATTAAGTGCGGAATGATATTTTCTTTCAGATCTTTTTATTTGTGCTTGTCTGTTTAAAAAAACGTCATTTTCACATTGTTCTCCCCTCATAAATTTTTTGATACCTCTTTGAGAATAGTAAACAGCCTGTTCGCTTAATGAAGCATTATCTTCACTTGAAAAAGCAATTACGACTCTTTTTTCCATCTGTACCGCAATACCATCTTTTTGACCAGGCATCCAATTTCCTGAAGTTGATTTTAAACTTTCAATAACTTCATAATCATTAACTTCTGATACAGAATTTTGAACAATGAAATTTTCAAGACTTCCATCTGTATTAACTGTAAAGTCAATAACTACAGTTCCTTCCTGGAATAAGTATTCAGAACCATCAGCTTTAATTGATAAATCTGCCTGAAGAAATTTATTTATTGGATTTACAATATCTCTGGTATTTGTAATGCCATAAATAGGACCTACATATTTGGGTGCTTTTACAGTCACCTCATCAAACCTGTAAACTTGAGCTACACAGAGTAACGAGAATACAGTCATAACGAAAAACATTAAAACCCTTTTCATAATTAATAGTGTTTAAGTGAATTAAGATTAGGGTCATCAATGCGATGGCCCTTAAGTCATAAAAGAAATCTTTTTGCCCATTTTGATCTCTAGTTTTAAGAACATTTATATTTCAATACATCAATTTATAGTTATTTAGGTAAAGTTAATTTTAGATTTTTTATGTAATTATTTAAAACAACAGAGCTAAGTTAAGAACAGAATATACTTTTGTCTATACTCATGTTTGAGTAAAATATTATGATGAGTAAATGGTAGGATCAGTGATATTGATAAATGAGTATTTTACTGTTTATATTAGTTGAGTAATTAATATATCTTTGTATACCAAAAATAGTATTTGTGCAACATTATCTTGATCAATTAAATAATTCGCAAAGGGACGCTGTGGTTAACACAAGTGGTCCATCATTAGTTATAGCCGGTGCCGGATCCGGGAAGACAAGAGTTTTAACATTTCGAATTGCTCACTTGTTAACACAGGGAGTACCTCCACATAGAATTTTAGCACTTACATTTACAAATAAAGCAGCCCGCGAAATGAAAGAGCGTATTGCGTCGATTGTAGGAGGTGAGATTGCAAAGAATTTATGGATGGGAACATTCCATTCTATTTTTGCCAGAATATTACGTAATGAAGCCGAAAGAATAGGTTATCCTTCTTCATTTACCATTTATGATACTGCCGATTCCAAGAGTTTAATTAAAACAATCATTAAAGAAATGAAATTGAACGATAAGGAATATAAACCGGGTGCAGTATTAGGACGGATATCTTCAGCTAAAAATGACTTGGTTACTCCAGCTTCCTATGCTAAAGATCAACATCGAATGATGGAAGATCAGGCTTCAAAGAAAGGAATGGTTTATGAGATTTACGCCAGATACATGCGTTACTGTTATAGGTCGGGAGTAATGGATTTTGATGATTTATTATTAAATACAAATATTCTATTCAGAGATCATCCGGAAGCATTGCAAAAGTACCAAAATATCTTTCAATATATTTTAGTTGATGAGTATCAGGATACGAACTACTCCCAGTATATTATTATTAAAAAGTTAGCTGAAAAACATAGTAATATATGCGTGGTTGGTGATGATGCTCAAAGTATTTATAGCTTTCGCGGTGCTAAAATTGAAAACATACTCAACTTTAGGAATGATTATCCGGGTTATCAGTTCTTTAAATTGGAGCAAAACTATAGATCTACTCAAAATATTGTAAATGCGGCTAATAGTATCATTGCAAAGAACTCAAAACAGATCAAGAAAGAAGTTTTTTCAGAAAAATCTACAGGTAACAAAATAAAAATTCATAATGCCATTTCTGATATAGAAGAGGGGTATATAGTAATCAATGACATAAAAGATAAGCATTTAAAGCAGAATTACGAATATCAGGATTTTGCGATTCTTTATAGAACAAATGCCCAATCACGTATTTTTGAGGAGGCTTTAAGAAAAGCTTCAATGCCATACAAAATATATGGAGGATTAAGTTTCTACCAAAGAAAGGAAATCAAAGACCTTTTGGCGTATTGTAGATTAACTGTAAATCCATCTGACCAAGAAGCCCTGAAAAGAATCATTAATTATCCTGCCCGTGGAATTGGAAAAACTACATTAGATAAAATTGAGGCGGCATCAAGCACAACGGGAAAGACCATGTGGGAAATAGTAGCTTCTTTGGAAAATACCAGTAAACTTTTTAATGCAGGAACTCAAAAGAAATTGAATTCATTTGTAGGTCTTATTTCCGGATTCAGAGCCAGTGTTGGTCGTTTAACGGCATTTGAGTTGGTAAATGAGATTGTAACACAGAGTGGAATGATGAAGGAGTTGTATCAGGATAGAACTCCGGAGAGTGTTGCAAGACAAGAAAACGTTCAGGAATTGTTAAACGGTATTCAGGAATTTACTTTGAACAGAACTGAAGAGGGAGGTGAAACTGGATTGGTTAATTTTCTGGAAGAGGTTTCTTTACTTACGGATCAGGATAATGAATCTGAAGATGATATTAACAAAGTAACTTTAATGACTATTCATTCAAGTAAGGGATTAGAGTTTAAAAATGTTTATGTTGTTGGTGTAGAAGAAGGTCTTTTCCCTTCTACTATGACGATAGAGAGTGAGCAAGGCGTAGAAGAAGAAAGACGTTTGTTTTATGTTGCTGTTACAAGAGCTGAGGAGAATGCAACAATTTCATTTGCCAGGACAAGATATAAATATGGAGAATCATCGTTCTGCAGACCAAGTAGATTTATTAGTGAAATTGATAGCGAGTTTATTGAGTTTTCCGGTGATCAAATTAAAGTTCCATCACAGCAAAGTCGTTTTTCTGCTCCATCAACTACTAAAAAATCCTTTTCTCCTTCAGGTTCAATGTCTAAACCCGGATATAACTTTAAAAAAGTTAATAATGAAGCAGCCGGAAAAGCAGTTTCGTTTGGAGGAGGAGCAATAGGTGGACTTAAGCCCGGAGTTGTAGTGGAACATATTAGATTTGGGAAAGGTAAAATTGTGAATATAGAAGGTCAATTACCTAATGCAAAAGCCACGGTAGATTTTGATAATGCAGGAGTTAAACAATTATTATTAAAATTTGCCAAACTTAAAATTTTGGGTTAGATTTGTGGCGATAGCACTGCAAGAACTTACACATGGTTACTGCGCTTTTTTGACAAACGTTATCCCCCGTTTCTGAAAGAACATATTTACTGTCAAGTATAGTTAAACTGTAGTTCTGGATGACAATTAGTTAATAGTAGTTTTATTAAATATGGATTATAACTCAAATAGGAAGAAATTACTTCTACCTGAATATGGCCGTCATATTCAAAAGATGGTAGATTACTGTGTTACTATTGAAGAAAAAGAAGAAAGAACAAAATGTGCCCATTCTATAATAGGGAATATGGGTAATATGTTTCCTCATTTGCGTGATGTAAATGATTTTAAGCATAAGCTTTGGGATCACCTTGCAATAATGTCTGATTTTAAATTAGATATTGAGACTCCTTTTGAATTACCAGAAAAAGAAACTCTATATCAGCGTCCTAAAAAATTAGCGTACAATAATGAGAGAATTAAATATAAGCATTATGGGCGTACCATTGAAAAAATGATTGATAAGGCTGCAGAGATGGAAGAGGGTGAGTTGAAACAACACTTGATTCTGTTGATTGCAAATAATATGAAAAAATCATTGTTACAATGGAATAAGGACTTTCCTGGTGATGAAAGGGTATTTTCAGATATGGTAGAGTTATCAGGTAATAAATTGGAAATCCCTTCGGATATGAAAATTCCTGAGCAACGTGAAAATCAGAATTACAATCAAAACCAAAACCAAAATCGAAACAGAAAAAAGCGTCCGTTTAAGAGGCACGACGATAGAAAATAAACCAAATTGAAATAATCCAGAAACATAGATGTATTGTTTTGAAATTGAAGGGGGTCATAAGCTTTCTGGCGAAATAACTCCACAAGGGGCAAAGAATGAGGCACTGCAAGTAATATGTGCCACTTTATTATCAAAAGAAGAAATCGTTATTTCGAATATTCCTGATATTGTTGATGTTAATAATCTTATAAATCTATTAAGTGATATAGGTGTTGTTGTTAACAGAATATCAAAAGATCAGTGCTCATTTAAAGCAGAAGAAATTGATCTTGACTATCTCCAAACTAAAGAGTTCCGAAAAAAAGCTTCTTCATTAAGAGGGTCAATCATGATTATGGGACCTCTTCTGGCTAGATATGGCAAAGCTTACTTCCCAAAACCTGGAGGAGATAAGATAGGAAGAAGAAGGTTAGATACCCATTTTATTGGTTTTGAAAAACTGGGGGCAAAATTCCATTTTAATTCAAATGAAATATTTTATAGTGTAGAAGCTGATGAATTACGTGGATGTTATATGCTATTGGATGAGGCCTCAGTTACTGGTACTGCCAATATTGTAATGGCAGCGGTTTGTGCACCTGGAAAAACCAGTATATATAATGCAGCATGTGAACCATACTTACAACAGTTGTGTAAAATGTTGGTAAATATGGGGGCGAAAATAGATGGTATAGGATCTAATCTACTTCATATTGAAGGAGTAGAGAGTCTTAATGGATGTAGCCATCGAATACTGCCTGATATGATTGAAATTGGTAGTTTTATTGGAATGGCTGCGATGACAGGCTCTGAAATTACAATAAAAGATACCGCTTATGATGAGTTAGGAATTATTCCTGATTCATTTAGAAGAATGGGGATTAAGCTGGAAAGAAGAGGTGATGATATCTATATTCCGGAACAGGAAAGTTATGAAATAGAAACTTTTATTGATGGTTCTATTATGACTATAGCTGATGCACCCTGGCCGGGTTTAACACCTGACTTGTTGAGTGTGTTTCTAGTAATAGCAACACAGGCAAAAGGAAGTGTTTTGATACATCAAAAGATGTTCGAGAGTAGACTTTTCTTTGTGGATAAACTAATTGATATGGGAGCTAGAATCATACTTTGTGATCCACACAGGGCTACGGTTATTGGTTTAAACAAAGAAACCATGTTAAGAGGAACCACGCTTACATCACCAGATATTCGTGCAGGAGTTGCTCTTTTAATAGCTGCATTATCGGCTAAGGGTAAAAGTGTTATACAGAATATTAATCAAATTGACAGAGGTTATGAGAATATAGATATTCGTCTGCAAAATTTAGGAGCAAAGATTAAAAGAGTAAATTCTAAGTAATAGAATTAAGAAATATTAACAGAAAGGCCATTGTGTTGAAATTAATACGCAATGGTCTTTTTTTATTTCCTTTATTTTCGTTGGTTGTAAGATATAATGTTGTGTTTATTAATTTTTAACATAAAATGAAAACCGACTAAAATAATAATCATTTTTGACTTTTCAAATACTTTAGTTTTGTTTTTTACTGTTTTGTGACATATTTTTGCCCAACGTTTTCCTAACATTTGTCATGAAAACGGAAGCGTTTGTCTAAATTAAGACAAACCGTATCGCAAAAATGATAAACTTTGCGATGTGATTATAAACCAAAATTGTGTGTGTATGAGAAAGCTAAAACTAGTACTTTTAATTGTTTTAGCAGGGCCAGGGTTTATTTCCTTTATCAATGGCGTACCGGAACCAAAGGTAGGTCTTGAAACTGGAGATAAAGTTCCCGAATTTAAAACTACCCTGATAAATGGGGCAGACTTCAATTTGGAATCATTACGTGGTAAAATGGTTTTAATTGATTTTTGGGCCTCTTATGATGGGGAGTCCAGAGTAGATAATCATCAAAAGATGATACTTCAAAAAGAATTTGCAAACAGCAAGTTTTATAATGGTGAAGGTTTTATAGTAGTTTCTATTTCCCTTGATCGATTTAAGTCTCCTTTAGAAAAGGCAATTAGAGAAGATGGATTAACAAATGCCCTGCACATCTGCGATTATTTAGGCGCAGAATCATCCATTGCTAAAGCCTACGATGTAACAAAGCCTACAAATTATCTTATCGATGGTGATGGTAGGTTGATTGCGAAAAGCACTGATATTAAAAAAGTGACTTCCTCACTTGAGTATCTTCACAGAAATTAAACCATTAAAATTTTAGTTAATTTTTATTTGAATATTATATAGTATTGTCATTTTTGTGTATTTATTGTATCTGAACAAAAATGGTATTCTAATTGTAAAGAATATCAATAAGTAACATGAATGTTGATTAGTAAATTATATATGATGAATAAGATTTTAAAGGTATTTGTGCTTGTTGCTATTTTAGGAATGTCTATTTCTGCCCAATCTCAAAAAGTAGGCTTGGGAATTGGGGATAAGGCTCCTGAATTAAAATTAATGTCTCCGGAAGGTGAAGTTATAGAGTTGTCCTCATTAAAAGGTCAAGTTGTTTTAATTGATTTCTGGGCTTCATGGTGTGGGCCATGTCGAAGAGAAAATCCTAATGTTGTAGATGCTTATAATAAGTTTAAAGATAAGAAATTTAAAGAAGGAAAAGGATTTACAGTTTATAGTGTATCTCTGGATAAAAGTAAGGAGATGTGGAAAAGTGCTATTGAACAAGATAAATTGGAATGGCCAAATCATGTAAGCGACTTAAAAGGTTGGAAGTGTATTGGAGCTGAAATTTATGGGATAAGAGGAATTCCTGATAACTTTTTAATTGATGGAGAGGGAATTATTATAGCAAAAAGATTGAGGGGTGAGGCTCTGGACGATGCACTAAAAAGTTTTTTAAAGTAAATTGAGATTATAATAACTGATAATTCGATGGCAGAGTATTATTTTGATATTCTGCCATTTTTTTAGTTGTAATGGCAAGTCAAATTGCGTTTCTTTTAAAACGCTGTCAATTTGTCTTTAATTTGTCCACTGGCAAAGTAATTGTTATGAGTTTGCCGTTTAAATTGAAATTATAAGATATTAAAATAATGACAAAGAAAGCTTCAAAAAAACAAAATCAGGAGGAAGTAGTTGATGAGAATGTAACAACTAATGAAACTGTACAGGATGTTACTGAAGAAACTACTGAAAATTCAAAAGAGTCAGAAGTAGAGGAAAAGGATGAATTAAGCTCTGAAGAAAAACAAATTGAAGAGTTGTCAACTAAGGTTACAGATTTAAATGATAAATATTTACGTTTAACAGCTGAATATGACAACTATAGAAAAAGAACTCTTAAGGAGCGCATGGAGTTGACAAAAAGTGCAGGGGAATCACTACTTAAAGGGCTTTTACCAGTGGTTGATGATTTTGACAGAGCTGTTTCTCATTTAAATGATGCATCAGACCTTGATGCTGTTAAGAAGGGAATTGATTTAATATACAACAAATTCCAGGAGTTCTTAAAACAAAATGGGGTTAAGGAAATAGAAGCAAAGGAAAAAGATTTTGATACGGATCTTCATGAAGCTATAACTAAAATTCCTGCTCCAACAGAAGATTTAAAAGGTAAAGTAATCGATTGTATAGAGAAAGGATATATGCTTAATGATAAAGTAATGCGTTTCTCAAAAGTTGTAGTTGGAGAATAGTTAAGAAACAGAAATTATCATTATGTCAAAAAGAGATTATTACGAGGTTTTAGAAGTTTCAAAGAATGCTACTCCAGAGGAAATAAAGAAAGCTTACCGCAAAAAAGCTATTCAATTTCACCCGGATAAAAATCCAGGAGATAAAGCTGCTGAGGAGAAGTTTAAGGAAGCTGCTGAGGCATATGAGATTTTAAGCGATCAAAATAAGAAATCCAGATATGATCAGTTTGGACATGCTGGAGTAGGTGGAGCTGCATCAGGTGGAGGCTTTGGTGGAGGTATGTCAATGGATGACATTTTTTCTCACTTTGGAGATATTTTTGGTGGCGGAGGCTTTGGAGGCTTTAGTGGATTTGGAGGCTTCGGTGGAGGTGGAAGATCACGTCAAAGAGTCAATAAAGGTTCTAATCTTAGAGTTAAAGTAACTTTAACCTTAAGTGAAATCTTAAATGGAGTAGAGAAAAAAATTCGTGTGAAGAAATATGTTCCATGTACTCATTGTAGTGGTAGTGGTGCAGAAAATGGATCTTCACATAGTACATGTACTACTTGTAATGGTTCTGGTCAGGTTACGCGTATATCAAATACTATTTTAGGTCAGATGCAAACTGCATCTGCTTGTCCTACTTGTGGAGGTGAGGGTAAAATTATTACTAATAAATGTAAGCATTGTTCAGGTGAAGGTGTTGTAAGAGATGAGGAGGTTATTTCAATTAATATACCAGCTGGTGTAGAAGAAGGAATGCAATTATCTGTGTCCGGTAAAGGTAATGCTGCACGAAGGGGAGGAATAAATGGAGATCTTTTGGTGTTAATTCATGAAGAAGATCATGAGGAGTTAGTGCGTGATGGAAGAGATTTGTTGTATAATCTATTTGTAAGTATTCCTGATGCAACTCTAGGTGCACCTGTTGAAATTCCAACTTTAGAAGGTAAGGTGAAGGTAAAGATTGAAGCAGGAACGCAACCGGGTAAAGTGTTAAGGTTAAGAGGAAAGGGCCTTCCTGAGGTAAATAGTTATGGAAGAGGTGATCTTTTAGTTAAAATCAATGTTTGGATTCCTAAGGATCTGACTAAAGAAGAGAAGAAGACAATGGAGAAACTGGCAGAATCTCCAAGCTTTGAGCCAAAACCTACTTCTCAAGAAAAAGGTTTCTTTAGTAGAATGAAAAATATGTTTGAATAGATAGATTCTTATAATAATATAACAAAGGTCGGTTTTAATAAACCGACCTTTGTTGTTTTATTCAATTACTTTAAGTTCTTTGCCAATTTTAATGAATGCATTAATTGCTTTATCAAGATGTTCCTGAGTGTGCGCTGCTGATATTTGGATTCTAATTCGAGCTTGATCTTTTGGTACAACTGGATAATAGAAACCAATTACATATATTCCTTCTTTAAGAAGTTTGTCTGCAAATTCTTGCGATAGTTTTGCGTCGTAAAGCATTAATGCAACGATAGCAGAATCAGTTGGTTTAATGTCAAATCCTGCCTCTTGAATTTTTGCCTTAAAGTACTCAGCATTGCTAATTACTTTATCACGATATTCGGTAGAGTTGCTTAGCATTTTAAATACTTGAGTTGCCGCACCAACAATTGCAGGAGCAAGGGAATTTGAAAATAAATATGGTCTTGACCTTTGACGAAGCATATCAATAATTTCTTTCTTCCCACTAGTAAATCCACCTAAAGCACCACCTAAAGCTTTACCAAGTGTGCTGGTGATAATGTCGACTTTGTCCATTACATTGTGGTATTCATGTGTTCCCCTTCCTGTTTTACCAATAAAACCAGAAGCGTGACTATCATCTACCATAACAAGGGCATTGTATTTTTCAGCAAGACTACAAATCATATCCAACTTGGCAATATCTCCATCCATAGAAAAAACACCATCGGTTACAACTATTCTATATCGTTGATCCTGAGATTTCTTAAGTTGTTCTTCCAAATCGTTCATATCGGCGTGTTTATATCTATATCTTACAGCTTTGCATAATCTTACACCATCTATTATGGATGCATGATTTAATTCATCAGATATAATTGCGTCTTCTGAAGAGAATAAAGGTTCAAATACACCGCCATTTGCATCAAATGCAGCAGCATATAAAATAGTATCCTCAGTTCCTAAAAATTCGGAAATGTTTTTTTCTAGGTTTTTGTGTATGTCCTGAGTTCCACAAATGAATCTAACAGATGACATTCCGTATCCATGAGTACCCATTATTTCTTGTGCTGCTTTAACAACTTCAGGGTCCGAAGAAAGGCCTAAATAGTTATTGGCACAAAAGTTTAATACGTTTTCTCCTGTACTTACTTTAATATCCGCTCCTTGTGGCGTTGTTATAATTCTTTCTGTTTTATATAGACCGGACTCTTTGATGTTGTTGAGTTCTGATGTTAGATAATCTTTAAAATCTCCGTACATAATATTTATAGAATTTTGTTTATTCAAAATTAAAAAGCAAAATCAATTTAAAAAATGATTTTGTAAAGGTTTGTTATATGCTAACTTTAACTCCATTTTAACTATATAACAACAATAAATATCAAAATTGAGGGTTATATTTACGGCGCTAAAATGATATATTATTGCATTTTGCATATAAATATTACTTTTGTGGCTGCCTGTTTACGGTTTTATTAAATATAGGGGCTTACAGAATGATGAAATTTCGGAATTATAAGATATTTGGGTTTGTGTTGTTTAAGCACGGATTTTTTATTTTGTTGATGTTGATCTTATTCTGTAATGCTAAAGCGCAGGATAGAATCGAGCTTGGCCTGATTGGTGGGGTTTCATATTATATTGGAGATTTAAACCCAAATAAGCAGTTGTACAAACCAGGGCCAGCGTTTGGTGGTATAGCCAGATATATTTTAACAGATAGACTTGCAGTAAAAGGGTCTGCAATGATTATGCATATTAGTGGTGATTATTCAACTAATGAAGTAAATTATCCAAATGTTGGTGATGGATATTCTTTTAAAAGAAATTTAGGAGATGCATCTCTTCAAATGGAGTTTAATTTTAAATCATATGATCATCCATTTATTGGAACAACGGTTTTTACTCCGTATGTTACATTTGGTTTAGGAACAACAGTTTATAAAAGATTTTCGTCAGAAAATGAAAATAACTCTGAAAGAACGGTTTTTATATTATCTTTGCCAATCGGAATCGGCGTCAAGTATAAATTGAACAAATGGATTAGGGTAGGAGCTGAATGGAGTTTTAGAAAAACATTTGTTGATGATTTGGATTATAGAGATAGAAGGTATATACCTTTTGTGAATTCAGATGATCCATATGGTTTTGAAGGTGGTACTAAAATCCATAATAATGATTTATATTCATTTGTTGGGGTGATGGTTACTTTTAGTATGTTTAGTCGACGAACCGATTGTTATAGTGGATATTAAAAAGGCAAAGATAAATTATATGTCAGTAAAAGACCAACTGATAAAAGAAAGATTACCAAAGCATATTGCCATCATTATGGATGGGAATGGGCGATGGGCTAAAAAGCGTGGTAATTCGAGGATTTTTGGACATAAGAATGGAGTTAAAGCAGTACGTGCGGTAACTGAAGCAGCAGCTGAATTACAAATCGGGTATTTAACTCTTTATGCATTTTCTACTGAAAACTGGAATAGACCAAAACTTGAAGTGGATGCCTTAATGTCTTTATTAGTATCTACAATTGCATCTGAAACCAAAACATTAATTGAAAATAATGTGAGGCTTGGAGTAATTGGTTGTGTTGAGAATCTTCCAAAGGATGTTAGAAGAAAGCTAATGCAATGTATTGAAGATACTTCTGTAAATACAGGATTAAAATTAAACCTTGCATTAAGTTATAGCTCTCGTTGGGAAATAACTGATGCCATTAAACAAATTGCACAATCTGTTAAAGATAACAATATAAAACCTGAAGAAATTACCCCGGAGGTAATTTCAGATCATCTTACTACTAAGGGTACTCCTGATCCAGAATTAATGATCAGAACCAGTGGTGAGTTAAGAATTAGTAATTTCTTATTATGGCAATTAGCTTATGCAGAATTATATTTCTGCGATACTTTATGGCCCGATTTTACTAAAGAAGATTTTTATTTAGCTCTTCTGGATTATCAAGGAAGAGAAAGAAGGTTTGGAAAAACCAGTGAACAGTTAAAAAAATAGAACTTTTATATTAAAATATAGCATGCTAAAAAAGTTTACTTTTTATATATTACTTGCCCTACTACCTACAATTGTTTTTGCACAATCCGAAGATAATCTTCCAACAATTAGTTATACTGGTTCTCCAAGAAGCTATGAAATTGCTGATATTGAAGTGTCAGGGATACAAAATTATGATCCGAAAATTCTTATTAATCTTTCTGGATTAAGAGTTGGTCAAAGAATTAACGTCCCAGGTGATGAAATTTCTGAAGCAATTCATAAGTATTGGGATCATGGTCTTTTCTCAGATGTTAAAATTAATGCAAAGAAGATTGAGAGCGGGAAGATCTGGTTGGAGATATTACTGCTAGAACGTCCCAGATTGTCAGATATCAACTATTATGGATTAAAAAAATCTGAAATAGAAACAGTTGCTGAAAAAGTTGCAATGATGAAAGGTAGTCAGGTGACACCTTATCTTATTACACGATCAGAAAAATATATTACTGATTATTTTGTTGCAAAAGGTTTTTATAATACAGAGGTAAGGGTTGTTCAAAAAGATGACACAACAAAAACTAATCATGTATATCTTGATATAACTGTTGATAAGAAAGAAAAAGTAAAAGTAAACTCACTTGATTTTCTAGGTAACGAGGTTTTATCTGACATGAAGTTGAATAGAACCATGAAAAAAACTAATGAAAAAGGAAAGGTTTTAAACTTTTTCAGAACTAAGAAATTTATTGACGAAACCTACCAGGAAGATTTACAGGCAGTAATTGATAAGTATAACGAAAAAGGTTATCGTGATATGATCATAGAATATGATTCTATTAGTAAGAATGATAACAATACAGTTGATATAAAAATTAAAATTGATGAAGGACGAAAATATTACTTTGGTAATATCACTTGGATTGGTAATAGTATTTATCCTTCAGATTATTTAAGTGCTGTACTTAGAGTTGGGAAAGGAGATATATTTAATCAGAAGCAATTAGATGAAAGATTGTTTCAGGATGATGATGCGGTACATAATCTTTATATGGATAATGGTTATTTATTTTCTAATATTACCCCTGTAGAAATAAATGTGTATGGAGATACAATTGATCTTGAAATGCGTATTTATGAAGGTAAACAGGCAACCATTAACAATATTGTGATTAAAGGAAATACTAAAACGCATGAGCATGTTGTTCGTCGCGAGATTCGTACGAAACCAGGTGAATTATTTAGCAAGTCTGAGTTAATTCGTACAATCAGGGAGCTTTCTCAATTAGGACACTTTGATCCGGAAAATATTACTCCTGATGTTAATCCAAATCCGGAAGATGGTACAGTTGATTTAGTATATAATCTTACAGAAAAAGCAAATGACCAGATCGAGTTATCAGGAGGTTGGGGAGCTGGTATGTTTGTTGGTTCATTAGGTTTGAAGTTCTCAAACTTCTCAGTACGTAATATCTTTAATAAAGAAGCTTGGAGACCTCTTCCAACAGGAGATGGTCAAACATTATCGTTAAGAGCTCAAACAAATGGTAAATATTATCAATCATATAGTTTATCATTTACAGAACCTTGGTTAGGGGGTAAAAAACCAAATTCATTTACATTCTCGGCATATAGGTCTATACAGACAGGTGTTTCTAGTAGTTATGGATATAATCCTTATAGTTCAGGTTATGGTTATGGTGGTTACGGCGGTTACGGTTATGGTTATGGTTATGGTACTGCTATTACTAGTCAGTATATGAAGATTACTGGTTTATCTGTTGGTTTTGGAAAAAGATTAACATGGCCGGATGACTTCTTTTCATTCTATAGTGAGTTGAGTTATCAATACTATCATTTGAAAGATTGGAGTTACTTTATTATGCAGAATGGAGTTTCGCAAAACTTAAACTTTAAGTTTATCTTTTCTCGTAACTCAATTAATAATCCATTATATCCACGTAGAGGATCTAACTTTTCAATAGGTTTAGAATTTACTCCTCCGTATTCTGCGTTTATTGATAAAAACTATGAAAACTTATATGAAAACTCTATAGATTATAGTGACGCTGATGCACAAGAAACTGCAGAAGAAGAATTATACTCTTTAATAGAATATCATAAATGGACTACTTCAGGAACAGTTTATTCTCCATTGGATAAAGCTGAGAAGCTTGTATTAATGGGTAAATATGAAATGGGTTTCTTAGGTTATTATAATGAAAATGTTCGTTCTCCATTTGAGAAATTCGTTGTTGGTGGAGATGGAATGTCTGGATATAGTATGTATGGTAGTCAAACTATCGGATTAAGAGGTTATGAAAACTCATCGTTAACTCCATATTCAAGAGGTAGTCAGAATGGTAACTTGTATAGTAAGTTAACTTTTGAAATGAGATATCCTCTTACACTTCAACCTTCTGCTCAGGTATATGCATTGGCTTTCCTTGAAGCAGGTAATGCATGGGCAGAGTTTAAAGAGTTTGACCCATATTCATTAAAAAGATCTGCTGGTGTTGGTGTTAGAATCTTCTTACCTATCTTTGGTTTGATGGGTATTGACTGGGGTTATGGTTTTGACGAAATTGATAATCAACCTGGAGCTAATGGAAGTCAGTTCCACTTTGTAATCGGACAGCAATTCTAAAATGGTTTAATTTTTGCTATTTGTGTATTCGACAAGGAATTATGTATAGTTAAAAGTATTGAGGATGAAAAAGTTATTATTGTTATCATTAGTATTTGGGTTTGGATTAATATTAAATGCCCAAAAGTATGCATTTGTCGATACAGAATATATTTTAAAAAATATTCCTGCTTATGAAGCAGCAAATGAGCAATTAAATCAGTCTTCTGTAAAATGGCAAAAGGAGATTGAAGCTATTTATGCGGAAGTGGAAACAATGTATCAGAATTACCAGACAGAAAGTGTTTTCTTATCAAATGAAATGAAGGTTAAAAGAGAGGAAGAAATTGTTCAGAAAGAAAAAGAAGCACGTCAGTTGCAAACAAAGTACTTTGGTCCTGAAGGAGAACTAAGTAAAAAAAGAGAGGCATTGATTAAGCCTATTCAGGATGATATTTATAATGCTATTAGAGAGTTAGTAGATGAAGAAGGTTATGCTGCAATTTTTGATAAAGCTTCAGGAGGTGTGGTTCTTTTTTCAGATTCTAAATATGATATGAGCGATTTAGTGTTAGAGAAACTTGGCTATAATAAGTAATGATTTCTTATTATTGTTAAGTTTAATGTTATTATGAAGAGGGATTAAAATCCTACTGAAATTTGATAAGAAAACTATGAAATTACTTAAAAATCTTTTTATTGGATTGGTGTTGATGACAACATCTATTGTTTCTGCCCAATCCGGTTTTAAATTTGGACATGTTAATACTCAATCTATATTGAGTGTAATGCCAGAATTAAAAACCATTGAAGAACAGCTTAATACTGAGTATAAGCAATTAGAAACTCAGTTGACAGATATGCAAGAAACTTTAAAAGGTCTACAACAGGAGTACGTTCAAAAAATGCAAACGAACACATTGTCTCCTGAGGAGCGTAGCTCATTGGAAAATCAGATTCAAGAGATGAATCAAAAGGTTCAGATGTTTTATCAGCAGTCTCAGCAATCCTTACAAGCCAAGGAGCAAGAACTAAAAACTCCAGTTTTTGAAAAAGTAACTAATGCGATAAAAGAAGTTGGGGCTGAAAATGGTTTTTTATATATCTTTGAAGAAGTAGGAGGATTGACTGTATACAAAGGAGAGAAAAGTGTTGATATAGCTCCCTTGGTTAAAGCAAAGTTAGGAATTCAATAAAAGTATGAATAATTAAAAATTGATTTATAATGAAATCTATAAAGTTATTATTAGTTGTTGTTACCATTTTAGTTGGGTCGAGTGCATTTGCTCAGGACTTAAAATTTGGTCATGTAAATATTCAAAAGTTAGTTGCTGAATTACCTGCAAAAATTGAAGCGGACAAAACACTTCAACAGGAGGCTGATAAGTTAGAGTCTAACTTAAAAGTAATGAATGAAGAACTTGAAGCTAAGTATACTGATTATATGGAAAAAAGAGATTCTTTACCAGAATTAATCAGAGCTACTAAAGAAAAGGAAATTCAGGAAATTAATAGCAGATTACAAAACTTTCAAGTAATGGCTCAACAAGATCTTCAAAAGAAAGAACAAGCTCTATTACAGCCTATCATTGAAAAAGTTCAGAAAGCTATTGATGAAGTTGGTGCAGAGAATGGTTTTATCTACATTTTTGATGTTAGCTCCAGAGTCGTAGTTTATCATTCAGAAAAAAGTGTTGATGTTGAAGAATTAGTTAAGACTAAAATAGCTTCTCTTTAATAGAAAATAATAAACTTATTATATTTGAGGATGACTTGTTTAAGTCATCCTTTTTTATTTTATAAAATTTATTTTAACCATTGAAAATTACCTTTTAATTATATGGATAAACAAATCGGTCCTATTGCTGTATTTGATTCGGGATATGGCGGACTTACGGTGCTGGATAAGTTAAGAAAACTGCTTCCGGAATATGATTTTCTGTATTTCGGAGATAATGCGCGTACTCCTTATGGTACTAGATCTTTTGAGATAGTTTATGAATATACTTTACAGGCGGTAAAGAAACTTTTTTCGATGGATTGTCATTTGGTAATATTAGCATGTAATACAGCTTCTGCAAAAGCATTAAGAAGTATTCAGCAAAGGGATTTGCCAATTATAGCTGCCGAGCGTAGAGTATTAGGAGTTATCAGACCGAGTGTAGAGGCTGTTGCAGGTTATACAAAAACAAAGAAGGTAGGCGTTTTAGGTACAATAGGAACTGTACAGTCTTTGTCGTATCCAATGGAATTAATAAAGCAAAGTGAAGAGTTAGAGGTTTTTCAGGAGGCGTGTCCTATGTGGGTTCCATTGGTGGAAAATGGGGAAGGAGATAGCGAAGGAGCTGATTATTTTATCAAAAAAAATGTGGATCAATTAATGAATCAAGATCGTGATATTGATACTGTAATTCTTGGTTGTACTCATTATCCGCTATTGATTAATAAGATAAAAAAATACATGCCGGAATCAGTTAATGTGATTTCTCAAGGTGATATTGTTGCTTTAAGTCTTAAAGACTATTTAAAAAGACATCCTGAAATAGATGATAGATGCAGTAAAGGAGGTAAGACTGTTTTCTATACTACAGAAAGTATAGAAAAATTTAAACAAACAGCCGGATACTTTTTAAATGAGGATATTACTGTTAATAAAATTCATTTATAGTAAGTATGATCAATCCATCAATTTAGATGAATTGATCATAACAATTTTAAGATTTTATATAAACCTCTAATAACTTACAATTATTATCAGTTGTTATTTCTATAGATTGAATACTTGCAGGAATTAAAACTGTTTCTCCTTTAGAGATGAGTTCTTCAGTTCCGTTTTCACAAGAAATTTTTGCAGTGCCATCAATACACATGTATACAACAAAGGAATTTAGTAAATAAACATCACGTTCAATATTCTCTGTTATATTTAAAAAATTAGTAACAAAATAATTACACGCAGTTACATTTGTTGTTTCGTTTAAAGCATTTTTATTGTAATTGATTTTTTCATTTGTTTTTTCAAAATCAATGGCATTAAGAGCCAGTTCTGTGTGTAGTTCTCTTAAATTTCCTTCTTTGTCCTTTCTGTTGTAATCGTATATTCGATAAGTTACATCTGATGTTTGTTGAATTTCTGCTAAAAGAATACCTGAGCCAATTGCATGAACATTACCTGCAGGAATAAAGAAGGCATCTCCTTTTTCTATACTATGAGCTTTTAATAAAACTTCAAGTTTGTTATTATTTAAGGCATTTAAGTATTCTTCTTTATTTGTTGGTTTTGTAAAACCGGAGATTAATTGACTGTTATCTTCTGAGTCAATAACATACCACATCTCTGTCTTACCGTATGCATTATGTCTTTCCAATGATAAGTTGTCGTCTGGATGAACCTGAATTGACAAATCCTGATTTGCATCAATAAATTTAAATAAGAGTGGAAATTCTTTATCGAATTTATTAAATATGGGGTCTCCAACTATATCACCCATATATATTTCAATAATTTCTTCGAGTGAATTACCCTCCAAAAATCCATTTGATACAATTGAAATATCTCCCTGAACTCCAGATAACTCCCAGGATTCACCAATGTTTTCTTCTTCGCCGTTTTTGTTTAATATACTTTTTAGTTTATTTCCGCCCCAGATTTTACTTTTTAAAATTGGTTTAAACTTTAGGGGATATAAAGCTGTGTTCATGTGTTCCAGATTTAATAATTAGAATTGGTAAATTTACGAAATCATATACTTTTACCTTACATTGAATGTGTATATTGATGATATTATTATTACAAAGTGTAACTTTGCAGCAAAAAAGTAATGGAAATTAAACAAGCTGAATTTCTTACATCAAGTACTAAACCTGCTCAATGTCCAAAGCCAGATAAACCTGAATATGCATTCATTGGTCGGTCAAATGTAGGTAAATCCTCTTTAATTAACATGTTGTGCAATAGAAATTCGCTGGCAAAAACATCTTCTACACCAGGGAAAACGCAACTTATAAATCACTTTATAATTAATGACAATTGGTATTTGGTTGATTTACCAGGTTATGGTTATGCAAAAGTATCAAAGACTCAAAGAAAGGAATTTAAGTTAATTATTGATGGTTATTTAAGACACAGGGCAAACTTAATGTGCTTGTTTATTTTGATTGATATCAGACATAAACCACAGAAAGTTGATCTTGAGTTTATGTACCAAATGGGCAATTGGGGAATCCCTTTTGTTATTGTTTTTACCAAAGCGGATAAGCTTAAACCTGAGGAAGTAGAGAAAAATACAACTGATTATAAAAACGCTTTATTAAAGGATTGGGAAGATTTGCCTGAAATTTTTATTTCTTCTTCAGTAAAAAAAGAGGGGCAAGATGAAATTTTGTCATTTATTGATAAAGTAAATGAAAGTTGGTAGACTAAAAATAGTAAAAACTGCATTTATAATAATGAGGAAACATTATAAATAAAGGGTTACAAGGACATTAGAAAGATGATTTTTATATCTTTGCAGCGTCTTAAAAATAATTAATAGAAAAACAACAATTAGCGATGCCACCAAAAGCACCCATTAAAATTTTCACAGGAACTTCAACACGTTATTTGTCTGAGAAAATTAGTCATTATTCCGGAAGGGATTTGGGAAATATCAAAAAGTTGAATTTTAGTGACGGCGAATTTGCTGTTGCATTTCAGGAAACAATTAGGGGATCTCACGTATTTTTGATTCAATCTACATTTCCACCAGCAGATAACTTGTTGGAATTGTTAATGATGATTGATGCTGCCAAAAGAGCTTCAGCGTATAAAATTGTAGCTGTAATACCTTATTTTGGATTAGCTCGTCAGGATAGAAAGGATCAACCTCGTGTATCAATTGGTGCAAAATTAGCTGCAGATATGTTGACAGCAGCAGGAATTGACCGATTAATAACAATGGATCTTCATGCGGATCAGATTCAGGGATTTTTTGATTTACCTGTAGATCATTTATATGCATCTTCAATATTCTTACCGCATATAAAGAGTATGAATCTTGATAACTTAGTGATTGCTTCACCTGATGTAGGTGGTAGTAAAAGAGCTAATACATATGCAAAGTTCCTTGGTACTCCAATGGTTATATGTCATAAATCCAGAGCTAAAGCTAATGTTGTTAGTGAAATGAGAATTATTGGTGATGTTAAGGGTAAAAATGTTATTATCATTGATGATATGATTGATACAGCAGGAACCTTAACTAAAGCTGCCGATATGATGAAAGAAGAAGGTGCTACCAGTGTTCGTGCTATTGCAACTCACCCGGTTCTTTCTGGATCAGCATATGATAACATTGAGAACTCTTCATTAGAGGAGCTGTTTGTTACAGATTCTATTCCGTTAAGTCAAGAATCGAGTAAGATAAAAGTTTTATCAATAGCTGAGCTTCTAGCAGATACTATTGAAAAAGTTTATTATTATAAATCAATTAGTAATCAATTTTTAATTTAATTTGATTATCTTTGCAGCGCCTTATGGCTGAACGTGTGATGGGGAGTAAATCTTTCATTGCCAATGGTTTATTTTGAGTAGCACATAAAATTAAGAACATGCAAACAATTGAATTAAAAGGTTCAAAAAGAGAAGTTATTGGTAAAAAACCAACTAAAGAGCTTCGTAAAGAGGGTAAAGTACCTGGAGTACTTTATGGTGGAAATGAAGTTGTACACTTTGCTATTGATGCAAAACAATTAAAATCTTTGGTATATACACCAAATGTTTATATTGTAAAACTTGACATCGATGGAACTCAAGTGGATGCAATCATGCAAGATATCCAGTTTCACCCGGTTAGTGATAATATTTTACACATTGACTTCTTGCAAATTTTTGAAGACAAGCCTGTTGTAATTGAAATCCCAGTTAAACTACAAGGTTTTGCTGAGGGTGTTAAAGCAGGGGGTAGATTATCTCTTGAACAACGTAAATTACGTGTTAAAGGATTACCTGCAAACTTGCCAGATACTTTAAATATCGAAATTAGTCACTTGAAATTAGGTCAAACTGTTCAGGTTGGAACTTTATCTTTCGATAACTTAGAAGTATTAAATGCTAAGAACTCTGTAGTTGCAGCTGTTAAACTTACAAGAGCAGCACGTGCAGCTCAACAAGCAGACAAGAAGTAATATACTTTATGCAACATATGAAAGCCTCCATATTTTTATATGGAGGCTTTTTGTATTTTATTAATAGCTGTGAAGTTTTGCTATTTGGATAATGATAGGTATACGAATAATGACTTTACAAGCTAAAAAGATATCATTATTGACTAGTCTTAAATTACCTTTGATAATAAATTTAGATAGATGAAATATTTAATTGTTGGTTTAGGAAACATTGGCAGTGAATATGAAGATACGAGACACAATGTGGGTTTCAATGTGTTGGATGAGCTTGCAAAACAAGAAGAGCTTAAATTTGAAAATCTAAGATATGGAGCTGTGGCTAATTATAAATTTAAAGGGAAAAATTTAATTTTATTAAAGCCCAGTACTTATATGAATTTAAGTGGAAAATCGATTAGATACTGGATGCAACAAGAGAAAATACAACCTGAGAATTTATTGGTGATTGTTGATGATATTGCTTTGCCTTTTGGAGCCATTAGGATGCGAGAAAAAGGAAGTGATGCCGGTCATAATGGATTGAAAAATATACAAGAGATATTAGGCAATAACAATTATTGCAGAATCAGATTTGGTATTGGGGATAATTATTCAAAGGGTAAGCAAATAGATTTTGTGTTAGGAAAATGGTCTGATGGAGAATACGCAGAATTGCCCTTATTAATAGATCACGCTATAAAGATGATTAAGGGTTTTGTAACTATTGGAGCAGCCAGAACAATGAGCCAGCTTAATAAAAAGTAATTTGTTATGGAGGAAGGAGTTCGTATAGACAAGTATTTATGGGCAATTAGAGTTTTTAAAACCAGAAGTGTTGCCGCCGAGGCTATTAAAAAAGGTAGAGTAATGATCGATGGATTACCTGTAAAGAACTCTCGGGTTGTAAAGGTAGGTATGACCATAGATGTAAGATTTCCTCCCATAGTACGCTCTTTTAAAGTTCTCGAAATCAGCGGTAAACGAATGGGGGCAAAATTAGTTCCTGATTTTATGAAAGAAGTTACATCTGATGATCAAATAGAATTACTAGAACTTTCCAGAATGGCTAATGCTTTGGGAAGAAGAAAAGGTTTAGGTAGGCCAACTAAAAAGGATCGAAGAGATCTTGATAAATTAGATGAAATTGATGATTGGGATTTTTAAAGTATTACTAATTCTCATATCAAAAAAACTATCAAATAAAATTGAAAGCTGAATAAAATGATTGTAGCAAAAGAAAAACGTCAGAGTAATATTATAGAATATATACTGTATATGTGGCAGGTTGAAGATCTAATTCGTGCTTACAAATTCGATCTTGAATCTATAAAAACAAGTGTTATTCCTCAATACAAAGTTACAGGTGATATTCTTAAAGAAACCATAAATTGGTATGATAACATTATTGAGATGATGAAGCTTGAGCAGATAATCGAAAAAGGACATTTACAGGTGTTAATTAATCTTGTGAATGATCTTAACAGGCTTCATTTGGAACTGTTGAATAAACCTGAAGAAATTGCCTATAAACACATATATAATGCAACACTGCCTTTTATTAAAGAGTTTGATGAAAAAACGGGCAATAAATTAAGCAATGATATAGAATTGTGTCTTACGGGAATTTACAGCCAATTTCTGCTTAAATTACAAGGAAAAGAGGTTTCGAAAGGAACTCAGGAAGCAATTAAATCTTTCAGTAATTTCCTAGCCTTTTTAGGTGGTAAATTTAAAGAGGAGCAGGAAAATGAGAAGAAAAAGGATTTAGGGGATATTTCTTTAAATTAAAATAGAAAGGGCAGTATTAACTGCCCTTATTTATTTATCTAAGATCTTGAACTCCAAAAAGCTTAATGAGGCGGAAGGTACCAACTTAAGCCCAAATGAATACTTCATTTTCCATTTAAAAAATATGGATGGAAAACCTTTTTTCAAATAAGCTCCCAAGTATGGGTGAACCTTCAGGGTCAAATTCTTTTTCTTTTGTCCTTCAACAGCATCTCTAATGCTGTTTTCCAATTTCTCTTCCAGCAGGATGGCTGGTGCAATTTTGCCAGTACCAAAACAAGTTGGGCACATTTCATTGGTTTCAATGGCTAATTCTGGTCGAACACGTTGACGGGTGATTTGCATTAGACCGAATTTACTTAAAGGAAGAATATTGTGTTTGGTTCTATCAGCATTCATTGCTTCCTTCATTCGTTCATACACCTTTTGTCGGTGTTCTGCTTTTTGCATATCAATAAAATCGACAACAATAATACCCCCCATATCTCTAAGTCTTAGTTGACGTGCAATTTCATCGGCGGCAGCCAGGTTTACCTCAAGGGCATTATTTTCCTGGTTTGCAGCGGTTTTTGCTCTGTTGCCACTATTGACATCAATAACATGAAGTGCTTCTGTATGCTCAATAATAAGATATGCACCGCTTTTGAAGGATACTGTTTTTCCAAAAAGCGATTTAATCTGTTTTTCAATACCAAATTGATCAAACAAAGGAACGTCTCCTTTGAATTCTTTCACAATTTTTTCTCGATCGGGTGAAATTAAACCCACGTATTCTCTTACCTCTTTACACATTTCTTTATCAGAAATATAAATACTGTTAAATGACGGACTCATTATGTCCCTGAGAATGGCAGAGGTACGGCCAATCTCACCAACAACCAATGCTCTGGGTTTTAGGTTAAACAACTTAGCTGTTGAATCGTCCCAACGTCGACATAAAGTTTTTAATTCTTTGTCTAATTCGGCAACCCTTTTGCCCTCGGCTACAGTGCGTACAATAACTCCAAAATTTTTGGGTTTAATGCTTTGTAATAATTTCTTTAATCGGTTTCTTTCTTCTGCAGATTTGATCTTTTGGCTTACAGAAACCTTATCGGAAAATGGCATTAAAACTAAGTTACGCCCTGCAATTGACAATTCGGAAGTTAGCCTTGGCCCTTTAGTTGAAATGGGTTCCTTGGCTATTTGCACCAATACTTCCTGACCTACGGAGAGAACTTCTGATATGGTACCGTTTTTATCGATATCCGGATCAGATTTTAATTTGTGTAAGGCAACTCCTCCCTTTTTAGCTGTCTTGGTCATGTTGAGGAATTTCTTCAGTGTACGAAACTGGGGTCCAAGATCTAAGTAATGCAAAAAAGCATCTTTTTCGTAACCAACGTCTACAAAAGCAGCATTTAATCCAGGCATGATTTTCTTAACTCTTCCGAGATAAATATCACCCACTGTAAATTGAACGTTGCTTCGCTCACGTCTTAACTCAACTAACCTTTTGTCTTCGAGCAATGCTATTGAAAGCTCGTCGGGAGATACATCAACAAATAGTTCTGCACTCACTTTAATAGGTATTACAATAAAATTCTATTTCACCTAATATACATTTATATTAGGAATCAAACTTGTACATAAAACAAAGAACAAACAAGAAGAAAATACTTCGAATGTTTGTTCTTTATAATCTTTTCTAAATAAAATGGCGAAGATTATTTCTTCTTCTTGTGCCTATTTTTTCTAAGCCTTTTTTTACGCTTGTGCGTAGCCATCTTGTGTCTTTTTCTTTTTTTTCCGCTTGGCATGATCCAACTTTTTTACTTATTAATAACCAGTTACTTAACGTTGTTCTTAACTTTTGTCACAAAAGTTTTAGAAGGCTTAAATGCTGGAATAAAGTGCTTAGGAATAATGATTGTTGTGTTTTTAGAAATGTTACGAGCTGTTTTCTCTGCTCTTTCTTTAACGATAAAACTTCCAAATCCACGCAAATAAACATTCTTTCCCTTTACTAATGAACCTTTTATAGTATCCATAAAAGCTTCAATAGTTTTTTGTACTGTAACTTTTTCAATTCCAGTATTTTTAGAAATCTCGTTTACGATATCAGCCTTTGTCATATCTCTTTAAAATTATTTAATTATCAACGAATTACATTAAATTTCTGAAAATTCAGACTGCAAAGATATAACGATTTCGAAATAAAAAAAAACAAAAAGGTTATTTTTGACAAAATTTAATGCGATGTCTAGATTCAGTAGAGCCCTGATTGTGTGGTATAAACAGTATAAACGTGACCTTCCTTGGCGTAAAACAAAGGATCCATACACTATTTGGGTATCTGAAATTATCCTTCAACAAACTCGTGTTAATCAGGGAACAGACTATTTTATTCGTTTTATAGAAAGGTTTCCTTCTGTTATAGATTTAGCTGATGCAACCGAGGATGAAGTGCTTAAGCAATGGGAAGGTTTGGGCTATTATAGCAGAGCCAGAAATATGCATTTTACCGCAAAAATTATCAAAACAGAATTAAATGGTGTATTTCCTGATAACTATAATGATATAATAAAGTTAAAAGGAATCGGTCCATATACGGCAGCGGCAATTAGCTCAATTTGTTTTAACGAATATCGCACAGTAGTTGATGGTAATGTTTTTCGAGTACTAACAAGAATATTTGGAGTGCATACTCCTATTAATACTCAAAAAGGGAAAACAGAAATAGAAAGTATTGCTCATGAATTAAATGGTGACAAAGATAAAGGTACTTTTAATCAGGCACTGATGGAATTTGGAGCAATTCAATGTACTCCAAAATTACCTAAGTGTGATACATGTATATTTAATATTGAATGTATTGCTTTATTAAAAGGTTTAATTGAAAAGTTACCGGTAAAGGAAAAGAAGCTTGTAGTAAAAGATAGATATCTTAACTTCTTATTCATACAAAATAGTAATAAACAAACCTTGATTCAAAGAAGAGATGGTAATGATATATGGAAGGGTTTGTATCAGTTTCCATATTATGAATCCACTAATCATAAAACTGAATCAGAAGTATTAGATAGGTTTAGTTTTCGTGGTAATGTTGAAGTTTATTCTGTTAATGAGCTTACTCATAAGCTGACACATCAACGATTGCATATTCAAATTATTAAAATAGGAGTAGTTGAAAAAGACTTCTCTGCATTTAAAGAATTTAAAGTGATAAATATTAATGATATTAATGAGTTTGCATTTCCAAAACCATTAGAAAAGTATATTAATAATTTATAATGTTCATAATGTAGCCAATTTGATCGTGTGCTATTATGAATTCATGGTATATTTGTATTCGAATTTAAGTTTTGTATTTTTATCTTTCTTTTAAGAAATCAAAAATAATATATGTCAGTAAATAAAGTTATTTTAATAGGGAACGTTGGGAAAGACCCTGAGGTTAGATATTTTGAAAATGATAGAGCAGTAGCTAATTTCCCATTAGCAACCACTGAACGTGGTTTTACAATGGCAAATGGACAACAAGTTCCAGAACGCACTGAATGGCATAATGTTGTCGTTTGGGGAGGTTTAGCAAAAGTTGTAGAGAATTATGTAAAAAAAGGTACTCAGATTTTCATAGAGGGAAAATTGAGAACAAGATCTTGGGATGATAAGGATGGTAATAAGAGATATACTACAGAAGTATATGCTGATAACATCCAGTTATTAGGCAGAAAGTCTGATAATCCTGGCAGTACAGGACCATCTACAAATATGGGACAGCAGATGCCTAGTCAAAATTCTCCTATTTCTCAGAATAATATGCCAAATAACAATATGGAGAATGATGATATATTTGGGGAATCCTCTGAACAGGATGATTTGCCATTCTAAATATTCACTTAATTTTTATATTCTTGGAAACGGATCTCATATCATCAAGCCTTTTGTCATCAATAATGGCTATTGAATTTTTACCATTAACAATGAGTACATCCATGTCTATTATGGCATTGATAATATTGTTGTGTTTTTCTGCTTTACTTTCGGGTTCTGAAGTTGCTTATTTTTCGCTATCACCAAAGGATGTGATCGACATTGAGGAAATGGATAATAAGACTAGTAAACAGATTCTAAAGCATTTAAAAGATCCAGAACAATTACTGGCAACTATATTAATAGGAAATAATTTTGTAAATGTAGGTATTGTTATTTTAACGGCTTTTATTACTAATTCATTAATAATATTTGGTAATCCTCCATGGTTGAAATTTGTAGTTGAAGTAGTTGGTATTACAGCTATTATACTCTTTTTTGGAGAAATACTACCTAAAGTATATGCTTCACGATTTTCTAAAAAATTTGCTGGAATAATGGCGTATCCTTTAATGCTGATAAAGGGAGTTTTTAGTCCACTAAGTATAATCTTAGTGAGTTCATCTAATTTTGTAAACAAAAGAATTGCTAAGAAATCAGCCTCAATTTCTCTGGATGATATTTCACAGGCACTAGAGTTAACAAGTGATGAAATTACAGATGAGAAGGATATTTTAGAGGGTATTGTTAAGTTCGGTAATATTAATGCTGCAGAAATAATGACTCCTCGTATTGACGTTATCGACCTTGATATTACAAGTAATTATAATAAAGTACTTTCTGTTATTGTAGACTCAGGTTATAGTAGGATACCTGTTTTTGAAAATACACCTGATAATGTAAAGGGTGTTCTTTATGTAAAGGATTTATTGCCTTATTTAGATAAAAATGAGGACTACAATTGGCAGAAATTAATGCGTACACCTTATTTTATTCCAGAAACTAAAAAGATTGATGATTTATTAGAGGAGTTTCAGTTAAATAAGATTCACCTTGCTATTGTTGTAGATGAATATGGTGGTACATCAGGGATTGTGTCACTTGAGGATATACTTGAGGAAATTGTAGGTGAGATTAGTGATGAGATGGACGATGAAGAGTCCTTGTTTGTTTTACAGCCTGATGGCAGTATTATCTTTGAAGGAAAAACTTTATTGAATGACTTTTTTAAAGTAACTGAAATTAGTGAGAATGTTTTTGAAAAGGTGAGAGGTGAAGCTGAGACTTTGGCAGGCTTACTTTTAGAAATGAAAGGCGAAATTCCTGATAAAAATGAAAAGATCACATTCTTATCGCACATATTTACCGTGATATCAGTTGATTCCAGACGAATTAAAAAAGTAAAATACGAACACAAGAAACAAAAATCGTAGATATACAGATGTAGTTTATGGGCAATTTTATAAAATCAATGCAACTATGTTTAATCTTTCTTTTGGCATTTAGTTGTAAAAGTAATCCCACACCAAAACCAAGAGCTTATTTCAGAATATCATTTCCTGAGCATAAATATGATTCTTTGGAGAAGGCATTTCCCTATTTCTTTGAATATCCTGAGTATACTAAAATAGAAGAAGACAAAGCTCCAACGGCTGAACCGTATTGGATTAATATTCATTATCCTGAGTACAAAGGTAAAATACATATCAGTTATAAAGAGGTTCATGATAATCTTGCTCAAATGTTGGAAGATAATAGAAAGCTAGCCTATAAGCACTCTATAAAAGCAGATGCCATTGGTGAAAAGCTATTTATGGCACCGGAAAAGAATGTATACGGAATTTTATATGATATAAAAGGTGATGCAGCCTCATCGGTTCAATTCTTTTTAACAGATAGTGTTCGAAACTTCCTTAGGGGGTCATTGTATTTTAATACAATACCTAATAAGGATTCATTAGCTCCTGTGGTGGATTTTGTAAAAGAAGATATCATTCATATTATGGAGACTTTTGAATGGAAGTCTATACCCAAAAAGAAGTAATGCCTTTATTTTTTAAAAAAGAAGAAAGTACCGGAGGAATTGTTGCTGTTTGGAAAATAACAGAATCTGTTGACGAACTTCAAAGTCAATTGAAATTACAAGAAACAGAATTAAACAGACTTAATTCATTCCGGTTAGATAAACGAAAATTAGAGTTTTTAGCTACCAGGTGTTTATTAAAAGAGTTGTTGAATGATGATCCGGTAATTTCCTATTTGGAATCAGGACGTCCAATTTTAGAAAATTCAACAGATAATTTAAGTATAAGTCATACCAAAGGATATGCAGCTGTAGCTTTGTCCAAAACTAAATTTTCCGGAATTGATATTGAGCATCCTAGTGAACGAGTCGTTAAAGTATACGATAGGTTTGTGAGTAATGAGGAGAAGCAATTTATTCCTAAGGATAAAGAAAAGGAGTATTATACTCTGATTTGGTGTTTAAAAGAAGCCATGTATAAAATATTCGATGAAAAGAGTGTCATCTTTAACCAAGACTTGAAATGTTATCCATTTACACTGGATGAAGATGGAGAAATGCAAGCTTTATTTTCATTGGGTAACAGTATTGAGTTAAATTATAAGTTTATTACCTGCAACGATTTTTACCTCGTATATCATTGTTAAGAGTCAATCTTTATGATTTTAGATTTAATTATTAATAAAGCGAAAGCAAATCAAAAAGTTTTTTGTGTACTTATTGATCCGGATAGGTTTCCTGAGCAAAATATTGTTAAGATTATTACCGCTATGGAAGCTGCATCTCCTGATATTATTTTGGTAGGAGGTAGCTTGGTAACTAAAAAGACGGAAAGTACAGTTGACTTGTTAAAAGAACACCTAAATTTTCCGGTAATTCTTTTTCCGGGGAGTTTGTTACAGTTAACAACTAATGCTGACGGTATTCTATTTATTTCATTGATTTCAGGAAGAAATCCGGAACTGCTTATTGGTAACCATGTTGCTTCAGCTCCTATATTGAAGGGATCTGGAATGGAGGTGATTTCAACAGGGTATATGTTAATTGAAGGTGGAGAAACAACTTCGGTTGAATATATGAGCCAAACCAAGCCAATTCCTGCCTCAAAAACTGATATTGCAGTAGCAACAGCAATGGCAGGAGAGTTATTGGGACAAAAATTAATTTATCTCGAAGCAGGAAGTGGTGCTCAAAATCCAGTTCCTGTTAACATGATTGAGGCTGTTAAAAAGAATATTTCTATTCCACTCATAGTTGGCGGTGGACTAAACTCCAAAGAAAAAGTAAAAGCAGCCTGTGATGCAGGAGCTGATATTATTGTAGTTGGAAATGCTTTTGAAAAAGACTTAAGCTTATTAAAAGAGTTTAAAGAGGTAGTGGCCTCTTATTAATACTATTGATTCTTAAAATCGATCTGTTTAATTATTGTTTTTATTGGATTTCCAACAGCTCCATTGGGCTTAGGAATCTCAAGGATAGTTGAAATTGTTGGGGCTACATCAATCATTTTTACCTTATCAATAACCTGAACAGGATCTATATTCCAGCCAAAAAATATTAATGGGATCGTACATCTGTTTGACTTAAAGGTTTCCTTTTTGTTTTCTTCAACTTCTTCAATCCATCCTGGTTTTAACGATATGAAAAGATCTCCTGAACGTCCAAAATAATAGGATTTTTGCATTAAACTATATGCTCCATTAGTATAGTTATTAGTTCTTAAGTTAAGGCCTGTAATTGTATTTTGCACGCCTGAAACTTCAAGTAAAAATCGAGCTGCCTTATCCTGAATTTCTTCAAAAACGATTTCCTTTTCTTTTATTAATTCATGATTTAAATAGAACTGTTGATTTTGATATCCTTTCACCCATTTCCCCTGACCGTAAATAGCCATCAGATATAAATTAAGGAGTGAAGATATTTTGTTGCCATTAAAATATCCGGTGCTGATATTATTATCCTTTAATGTTTGTAGTCCCCAATTAATCGTAGGAGTTGAAGTGAATACAAATAAAGTTTTTTCCAGACCAACATTGTCCTTAATTACCTGAATAAAGGATTCTATTTGTTCATCAAGCCTTAATAACATATCTTCAACCTCAGCATCAAACAGCTCAATTTCATCATTGATAAAAGGTTTACAAGTGAAATTTAGTGATAAAATATCTGTATAGTCATCCTTACCTAAATTTTCATTAATAACTAAGGATGCAGCAAAGTCTCTGATCAAATAATTTTCATAAGGACTACCTGCAATTTTACTATAAGGAATACGTGTATTTCCATTATTTCTTAGGTCGTAAAGGAAATGACGCATTTGTTTATCTCCTCCGGTTGTAAATTCGTTATAATCACGCAGATCAAAGGCTGGTCCCCATTGACGACTCAGATACATATCAGCAAATTTTAATGAATTAAATTTACCAACCCATTCTGCTGTTGAATCTTTAGAAGAAGTCACCATTTCACCAGTGGTTCTGTCAAACCAATATTCGATGGATTTATCTGAGTGAGAAAAATAAGCCAAATTTTCAGGATTGATTCCAACTGTTGCGATCTTTGATTTTCCTCGCGTCATTATTGAAAGTTCATCAGCAATAGTACTCGAGAGAATCTCTGCTGTTTTAAAATAGCCTGAGTCTGGATGATTTTCGTAGTTGTCTGTTTGAAAAGAATAAGCCTTATTAACCGATGCATTATTTAAGGTATACCATTTATCACTAATAATACCATGAAATGATGGATATGTGCCAGTATATAGGTTTGTTAGTTTGGTGCCTATATATGTTGTATTTGTTTCGTAATCTGAGTTGTGGAAAAAGGCACCATGATCTATTATTTGGTTAAATCCGTGCTTCGAAAATTTATTTTTAAATTTTAAAAGATGTTCAGTTTGCAGCTCGTCAATATTGATAAAAATTACAAGTTTGGGAATTTTTGTTATATTAATATTTTGAGTAAAAACTCTGGTTGCTAATAATAAAAGCAAAAATATAATGCTTGTTTTATGGTATACACTTTTCATTCCTCTTACAATTGTTTTTTATGGTCATATGAAACATGCTTCACTATTTAACTTCTCTTTATGAGAAAAGCGTTTACTAAGTAAGTTTCATATTGCCAAAATAAATAGCAATTAATAAGAACTCCAAACAAAACAACAATATCTTACTGCTTAATATACTTTTACTTTTTCGTGTTTTCGGTAAGAAATAACATCTACATCCTCAATGTAAATGATGCCTGCACCATCGGCTTTTTCTAGCAAACCTGCTACAACTTTAGAAAAGTCTTCAATTCGTTCTTGTTTATCGACAATTTCTATGATTATTGGTTGCTCTCGTGAGATGTCAAAAGCTTTGGAGGAGTCAGAAAGGCCATCGGCTCCATAACCCATGATTCCTTTTGTTACAGTAGTTCCTGCTAAGGTGTATTTCTTAGCTGCAAAAACAATTGCTTCATATAGTGAACGCTGATATACTTTATCAGATTCCTGAATAATTATTTTTAGTTTTTTTCCTCTTCCCTCTATATTCATAATATGTTGTGTTTGTGTAAAAAAGTAGTGTTTTGATCTAAACCGTCTTTAACCATCATTTCCGCATGATATCATCTTCTATAAATTCATTCGATAACACTACAAATGCTATTAAAGCTACAATGCTCAAATTACGATTTAATAAGCATACTATCAATATGGATTTTTAAAAATCTTTGTCTATACAATAAAATAAATATTAAGGTTAAAATCTTTCGTAACGAATGAACTTTAAGGTCGAATTACTTGATTCTTATTTAAATATTGTTAATTTTGAAGACAATCCCTAGAGATTAACAAATGACTATCATAAGTTAATTTCTAACATCCCTTAATTTATTAACATGGTTTTCTCCGAAATTCAAATATTCATGCATTTACAGTGATAAAAGCCTGCAAGGGTGGGCTATATGCTATAGTAAAGAGATTTGATTTAAGAGAGGACCGCAAATTTAAGTTTTATGAAGGTATATCAAGCAAATCAAATTAAGAACATAGCCCTTCTTGGTAGTTCTGGCTCGGGTAAAACCACCCTCGCCGAGGCTATGTTATTTGAGGGTGGTGTTATTGACCGTAGAGGCAATATCGACAACAATAGTACTGTGTCTGATTATCACAAGGTGGAACATGAGTATGGTTACTCAGTGTTTTCTTCTGTAATGTATACCGAATGGCTGGAAAAGAAACTCAATTTTATTGACTGTCCCGGTTCTGATGACTTTATTACGGGAGCAGTTACTTCATTAAATGTGACCGATACAGCTCTAATGCTGATAAATACTACTCAGGGAGTTGAAGTCGGAACTCAAAATTTATTTAGATATACCGAAAAATATAATAAGCCGGTTATTTTTATTGCCAACCAGCTTGATCATGAGAAATCTAATTTTGAACAAACTATTGAACAGGCAGTTGAGAGTTTTGGAAGTAAAGTAGTTATTGTTCAGTATCCTGTAAATGTGGGAGATGGATTTAATGCTCTTGTTGATGTATTAAAGATGAAAATGTATCAATGGGGACCTGATGGAGGTAAACCTGAAATTCTGGATATTCCTGCTGACCAAAAAGAAAAAGCTGATGAATTACACAATGTATTAGTTGAAGCTGCTGCGGAAAATGATGAGGATTTAATGGAACTTTTCTTTGAAAAGGGAACATTAGATGAAGATCAAATGAGATCCGGAATGAAAAAAGGACTTATTGCTCGTGATTTATTTCCTGTATTTTGTGTATCTGCAGTCAAAGATATGGGCGTTAGAAGATTAATGGAATTTTTAGGAAATATAGTTCCATTTGTTTCAGAAATGCCAAAACCAATTACTAAAGATGCTGAAGAAGTAACTTGTTCTGCCGATGGACCTGCTTCTATTTTTGTTTTTAAAACAAGTATAGAACCACATTTAGGAGAAGTTTCTTTCTTTAAAGTAATGTCCGGTAAAGTGGCAGAAGGTATGGATCTGATTAATATGGCAAAAGGTGCAAAAGAGAGATTATCTCAATTGTATTGTGTCGCTGGAAGTAATCGTACTAAAATTTCAGAGTTAGTTGCAGGAGATATTGGCGCAACAGTTAAATTAAAAGAAACAAAAACAAATGATACCCTTAACGAAAAGGGATGTAATTATAAATTTGAGCCTATTCATTACCCAGATTATAAGTTCAGAACTGCCATAAGACCTGTTAACGAGCATGACGATGAGAAATTAGGAGAAGCTTTACAACGTATGCACGAGGAAGACCCCACACTCGTAATTGAATATTCTAAAGAGTTAAAGCAAATCATTGTTTATGGTCAGGGCGAATTTCATTTAAATACGATGAAATGGCGTATTGAGCACAATGACAAAATTGATGTTGTGTTTGATCGTCCAAAAATTCCATATAGAGAAACTATTACTAAACCTGCGAGAGCAGATTACCGTCATAAAAAACAATCAGGTGGTTCCGGCCAGTTTGGTGAAGTACATATGGTCATAGAACCTTATGAAGAAGGTATGCCTGCACCTACTACATACAAATTTAATGGACAGGAATTTAAAATGAATGTGAGAGGGACAGAAGAAGTTAAACTTCCTTGGGGAGGTAAACTTATTTTCCATAATTGTATTGTTGGCGGAGCTATCGATGCTCGTTTTTTACCCGCTATTTTAAAAGGTATTATGGAGAAAATGGAAGAAGGTCCATTGACTGGCTCATATGCACGTGATATCAGAGTTTGTGTGTATGATGGTAAGATGCACCCTGTAGATTCAAATGAAATTTCGTTTAAATTGGCTGGTAGAAATGCGTTTAGCATGGCTTTTAGGGAAGCTGCTCCTAAAATTTTAGAACCTGTTTATGATGTTGAAGTAAAAGTTCCATCAGAAAAGATGGGAGACGTTATGAGTGACCTACAAGGCCGTCGTGCTTTAATTGAAGGAATGAATAGTGAAAAAGGTTTCGAAGTTATTAAAGCTAAAGTGCCTTTAAAAGAAATGGATAAATATTCTACTTCTCTAAGTTCGATAACGGGAGGTAGAGCAATGTTCACTATAAAATTTGCAAAATACGATATTGTGCCTCATGATGTACAAGAACATCTTCTTGCTGATTACCAAAAAGAATTAGCAGAGGTATAATATTCCGTAATATAATTTTGATGAAACTTCCGGTGTTGGATTAATAATTCTGACACCGGATTTTTATTATAATTACTTTCCTCTAATTAAGTGTAGTGGACCTTTCAATTCTTTCCTTTCATTCTCATTATAACCTTTGGCTTCGATATAATAAAAATAAACACCTTCAGAAGCATTCTTGCCATTTATTTTACCGTCCCATCCTTCGGCAGGATTGTTAGTGGTAAATACTTTTCTTCCCCAGCGATTTACAATTACCATTTTAAAAGATTTTATAGAATGGTAAACCACCACAAATTCATCATTGATTCCATCTCCATCTGGTGTAAATACATTTGGAGCATCAATTTCCATTTCCGTAATCACCAAAGGATCATCAATTGTTTTGGTTGAAGAACACCCTGTTAATACATTTGAAACCATTAATGAAACATTATATGTTCCTGCTTCTTCAAAGGTGAAATTGGTGTTTGCTTCTAAATGTGGAGCAAAATTATAATCATTATCTTCTCTTACAAAGTTCCATTCGTAATCAGTAATCGTACCAAGAGATTCACTTGTGAAACTAACCGAAATAGGAGCAGATCCTTCATTGTTATCAAGGTCATCAGTTTCGTTATAGTTGTCTCTATCTATAGCAGAATAAGAAAATTCAGCAGATACAGCAATAGCTTCAATGTCAATGCTTGAAGTTAACGAAGAGGCTCCGTTAAAAGCACTAATTGTTACATCATAACTGGTATTTTCATATGGAGAATCTATTGATGGAGATTCTTCTGTTGATCCATCCATATCACCTGTTGGTAATGATTCCCATTGGTATGTGAATGAATAGCTTAATGTAATAGGTGATCCGTTTGTTAAATTATAATAGGTTAGTGTTTTAACTTGTGGAGTCACGGCAAAGTCGAGAGTTGCACAATCAAAAGTTGTAGTTTCTATTTCAGCTGAAATTATTTCTGGTTGAAATACCCAACAATAAAAATCATTTTCCGAAGTACCATCAACATTAATATTGACTCTGTAACCATTTTCTTGTAAAGGGATTGTTAAAGTTGGGCTATTACTTGATTGTATTTGATTCCATCCTGATGTAGAATAAGTGTACCATGTATAAGTAATAATTGTACCCCCGGCAGATGGTGTGGCGCTTAATGTTCCGGTTGATAAATCAGAAAATAGAAATATTGGATGATCTGAATTTGATGTAGTTTCATCAGAATTTCCATTTGCAATAATTTGAGCTTTAATATTTCCAGCTACAATGATCAATAATAAAAGTATGATGTATTTGTATATTATCTTCATAATAGGAGCTTCCCGTTTATTTGAATTCAAAGATATTTAATTAAACGGTATTGAAGAAAATAAATTGTAATCTGATATTGATTATATAGTTAGTGTATGGTTAAGTGGATTTTAAATGTAAAATGAGGTTACCCAAATTTAGGTAACCTTATCCTCATAGGCTAGGATATATCACGGTTGTTAGCGGGGATTTAGAAGAGCGTAATCCGTGCAATGTAAGTGCTGTAAATCATATGCAGAGGTTTGAATTGAATGATTCTATCTCTTAAGAACAAAGATAAGGATTTGCAATCCGGTCAGTAATTAAATTAATATTTTGTTATTTTTATCAGATATATATAATCTAACCTATAAATTATGACTGATAAATACAAAATATTCGATAATCAAGCAGCATACTTTATTACAATGACTACATTAGGCTGGATTGATGTTTTTACTCGCAAGAACCATAAAATGCTTATTGTAAATTCACTAAAATATTGTCAGCAGAATAAAGGTTTAGAGGTTAATGGGTGAGTGTTTTTAGGTACTAGGAGCAATGAGACAGGAATAAGAACTGAATTTAAATAATCAGTAAATAAACCCGGATTACAAATCCTAGCCACTTTTACAAAGAGTTAGATTGTTTTTGAGTTGAGATAATTTGTCATATTTACCTGATGCAAATTTCACGGATTACGCTGCGCTAAATCCGCGCGAACGGGGGGAAAGTAGAAAATTTTGAAAAATACTATTAAAAATATCCTTTGGCCAGACATATAACATTGATTTTTTCGATCCAAAAATATTCTACAAACATATTTTTCTTTTCTATTTTTAAAAGAGATCCAAATACAAATATATTATAGTTGACTTTTTGAAAAGAAGCCCAAATACAAATGTATTATTGCTAACTTTTTGAAAAGATGTTAAAAATACAAATGTATTATTGTCAAATTTTTAAAAAGATGCCTAAATACAAACGTACTATTGCCAACTTTTTAAAAAGATGGCCAATTACAAACGTATTATTGTCGACTTTTTGAAAAAACGTGCAATTACAAACGTATTATAGCCGCCAGACTGAAAAAATGTGTAATTACGTATGTAATCAGGATTTATTTTTGACAGTATGTAGTTGTTGCAAAAAAAATAAAGCAATATCAGATGTAGAAAATTAAATAAACAGTGTCGACCTAAATCTTAATGTAATCAGCATCCATTTTCATTCATAGATTATTAATCTTATTTTCACCACTTTTTAATACATACAATATTATGGAACGTAATGTGCTTGATGGGAGAAAACGAAGCAATATATCTATTGGCAGCGAGGTGGAAATTGTGCAAAAGCATCATCAGCGAACAGGAGAATTAACCGAAGGTTTTGTTTCGAGAATATTAACCAAGTCAGCCTCTCATCCTCATGGAATTAAAGTAATGTTAGAAACAGGTGAGGTAGGAAGAGTAAAAAATGTGATTGAAGAGGAATAGTATCTTTTTTAAGAATCACACGTGAACACACGTGCAATAGCTATTTATGAGATCACGAAGAAAAATCTCTGTGTAGCTCTGTGAAAACCTTTGCGTACTCTGCGGTTAAAAAAATAAACTTTTTATCTCACATTACGTTAGTTAATGGAATTTGAAAAACAGAACTTTATAATAAATGGCAAGTAATTTTTGGAAAGATAACCAAGGCCCTATGTTTATGTTGGCTCCGATGGAGGATGTAACTGATACTACATTTCGTCAGTTAGTAATGGAGATTAGTAATCCAGAGCATCTACATGTGTTGTTTTGTGAGTTTATGAATACCGATGGCTTTTGTCATCCGGAAGGAAGGGAGAGGGTTGCTCAACGATTAAAAATTAATGATAGTGAGCTGGAGCTGCTAACAAAAACCAATACTGCTTTAGTGGCTCAAATATGGGGAACCAATCCTGAAAATTTCTATCAAACAGCAAAATATATAAGCGAGAATACTTCTTTTAATGGTATTGATATCAATATGGGTTGTCCCATGAAAAACATTATCAAAAAGGGAGCCTGTTCAGCACTGATTGATCAGCCTGCTTTGGCCAAAGAAATTATTGAAGCTACCATTGAAGGATCTTCACTTCCGGTAAGTGTAAAAACACGTATTGGTGTTAAAGAAGTGGTTACCGAAAAATGGATTTCACATTTGCTCACCACCGATATTCAGGGCTTAACAGTTCATGGACGTGTTCAAAAGATGTTGTCAACAGGTAAAGCCGACTGGAATGAAATTGCCAAAGCCAAACAGTTGGAAAAAGAACTTAACAAGGATATTAAAATCATAGGTAATGGTGATGTTTTGACACTTAAACAAGGTTATGACTATATCGATAAATATGATTTGGATGGAATCATGATTGGTCGTGGAATTTTTCATAATCCCTGGTTTTTTAATGAATCAGAAATTCCTGAGGATGCCCAGGTTCGATTGGATACTCTTTTGCGTCATGCTAATTTATTTAATGAAACCTGGTGCAACGAAAAGTCATGGAATATCTTAAAACGATTCTTTAAGATTTACACCTCAGGATTAAGAGGAGCAGCAGCCTTACGTGAAGGTTTGATGGCAACCAAAAACATGGAGGATTTAAACGAGGCAATAGAAAACTATTTTGCAGTAAATGTTTTAGAATAAGAGTAACCGCAGAAGAGTTTAATAATAAAATGTTATAGAAGGGTACGAGCTACAAGCTCGCACCAGCGCATGAAAGTAGTATTGTGTAAATAATATTTTTAATATTAAAAGAATCCACATAGGGACACTTATAGCTAGCGCGAGCTTGTAGCTCGTGCTAAAACAACAATATTAAAACTAATAATTTGTATATATTTTTCTATATGCTATTAGGGAAAGGAACTATTTTGCTTTATTTTAGGTACAAGTTGCAAACTTGCACCAGCGCTGAGGTTAGAATATTTTAATAAGGACGAGCTACAAGCTCGCACCAACTCATGGAGGATTTGCGTGATGTAATTGAGAGTTATTTTGTGATAAATGAATAAGAATGGTACGAGCTGCAAGCTCGCACCAGCATCTGCAATGGGACGCGGATAAGAAAATAAAAAACCACACCTGTTATCAAGTGTGGTTTTAATATTATATTGATTTCTGAATGCTTTAGAAAGTAATACCTAATTCAATTTCAAATACGCTTAATTCAAGATCGATTTGTTGGTTTGAATCAAGTACATTAGCACCTTTAACATTATTTGCAGGAGCATACACCAAAGCTAAATTAATATCCTTACCCTTTGAACCTACTTTTTTAGTAGCACCCAAAGTAATATGCTGATTGTTTACAACCGAAGCCAAAATATTAAATAATACTTCTGATTCCTGAACAGGTTCATTTCCATAGGCATAACCAGCTCTTAGCGTAAGAGTTTCCGATGCATTGAACTCAGTACCAAATTTAAATACAGTTATATCTTCCCATCCAAAACCAGGTCCGTTATCCGACCCCATAGCATTATCTTCCTCCAATAATTTAGAAATAGGATTTCCTAATGATTTTACTTCGCTAAAGTTGATTTGTTGTACATCAAACAACACTTTAAACTTATCGCATATCTGATAATTTAAACCTGCAGTGATAATTGATGGCGCATCCATTTTACCATCCTCAGCTAAAAGACCTGCATATTTAGAAAGTTTACCAGCAAAAGTGCGGGATTGGTAGCTTACTCCAACATTTAAACCTTTTAGTATTTCGCCCATATAACCAATTTTAAAGCCTGCACCAAAGTTGTAGTCGGTTCCATTGTTACTTAGGTTTTCTGGATCCTGTGACCTTGATGCAAATGAATATATACCAGTTACCTCAAATGTTTGACACATTAACATTGCTGAAATCCCAAATGCATGTTTTTCACCAAATTTAATAGCATAAGTAGGCTCTAAATACAATTGGTTAAAACTTACTGATGTATTGTCACTGGTAGGATCGTAAAACGTTTGAGTAGGAAAATCTGATGCAATACCAGTTCCATAAATAGATAAACCAAAGGCAGTTTTTTCACTTAATCTCCAGTTTGCGCCTAAGTTTGGAACAAGTTTTAGTTTAACATCACTTTCTACTTTACCCGGAACTAAAGGAAGCACTCCTTGTCCACTTGGAGCTCCTGTTACAGTATAGCTTGTTGTTGGAAATAAAAAGGTTAAAGATGCAGAATATTGTTTGTCTAAAAATGCTCTACCTGCAGGGTTGTTTCCTATTATGGATGCTCTGTAATATGCAGCTCCAACACCTCCCATACCTTTACTAACGGTACCATATCCTAACATATGATATCCATCAATTGCTTTTGCTGTAGTTACAGTTAATAAACAAAGAGAAATTAAAAAAAGACGGTTAAGTTTATTCATCATGAATTGTTTTGTGTATGAATGTTATAGTATAATAATTAAATGTATTTATGTTTTATAGAAAAAATATTCTCAGCGTTTAATAGAGACCATATTACGCTAATGTGGGATAATGGTTTCAATAAAGTTGAATTTAAATATAAGCTGTTAACTATGGGTGTTGCAAATTACTTACGGTGAGTTATGTATAATAAAAAGATTTGAGTGTTAATGCGGAATATTAAACCTCAATCATTAAATAAGATGAAAAATGGGTGTTTTATTATATTCTTAATGTTATTATTTTATGTATCAGGATTGTCTGTGAGAATAAAAATTATAACTTTGATCTCAATATGAAACGAGCCATGTTAAAGAGTTTTCACACATGAGGATGACAAAATTGGCGAATTCCATATGGCAATTAAAAGCAAATTTATACATATGAAATATATAGCAGTAAATACTTTAGTCCTTGTGGAGGTCGTTTTATATAAATGATGCTCGGTATTTACGTGTAATAAAATATAATGCACCCTACCGAGTTTCGGTAGGGTTTTTTTATGGATTTTAAACAACAAAATAACATTCTTCTAGCGGTCGTGGTGGTCCTTTCAGGAACTCCATAGGGCGTGCTATATCGTATTTTTTATTTATAAGCCCTGTGGATTTTTATTCACAGGGCTTTTTTTATTTTATAAAACCACTATTATTATGTCAGAACAAAACAATTTTACCAAAAACCTAATCAGTGAACGAATACAACAGGTTCCTCGATCCTTTATTCGTGATATTCTTAGTGTAACCAATGCGCCTGAGATTATTTCCTTTGCTGGTGGATTGCCAAATAAAAAGTACTTTCCTGTTAAGGAAATTCAGCAGTGTACAATAGATGTACTAGCCAATAATGGAGATGCTGCATTACAATACAGCACTACCGAAGGACTTCCTGAGTTAAGAGAGCATATTCGTTTATATTATAAGCAACAAGGATTAAATATTCCTGTCGATCGTATTTTAATTACAACAGGATCGCAACAAGCCCTTGATTTAATAGGGAAGGTATTTATCAATAAAGGAGATGCCGTTTTACTTGAGGAACCATCATATTTAGGTGCAATACAAGCATTCTCAATGTATCAACCCAATTTTACTACAGTGGCTTTAACCAATGAAGGTATTGATTGCGGTAAGTTGGCTGACAAATTGCGCAGAGAAAAGATAAAGCTGGCTTATATGGTTCCCAATTTTCAAAATCCATCTGGAATTAGTTACTCCGAAGATTGTAGAAAAGAAATTGCTGTACAGGCCATCAAAAATAATTTACTTATGGTTGAAGATGATCCTTATGGAGCTATTCGTTTTTCAGATAATAAGTATAATACTTTGTATCATTACGCACCTGATCATACCCTTTTATTAGGAACCTTTTCAAAAACTGTAGCTCCGGGATTTAGAATGGGATGGATTGTTGCTCCAAATGAAGAAATTTACAATAAATTGGTAATTGCAAAACAAGCAGCAGATTTACATTCAGATATTTTTTCGCAGCGGATAATCAGTACATACTTATCAAAATATGATTTAAATATCCATATGGAAAAAATTATTGAAGCGTACAGAAATCAATCTCAGGTAATGACGGAATCCATGAAAGAGTACTTTCCTCAAGATATTTCCTTTACAATACCTGAAGGAGGAATGTTTTGTTGGGTAACTATGCCTGACGGATTTTCTGCAATGACTTTGTTTAATGAGGCTATAAAGCATAAAGTGGCATTTGTTCCGGGAGTCCCTTTTTATATAGGTAAGAAGGACACAAATACTTTCAGACTGAATTTTTCATGTTCTTCTCCAGATGAAATTAGAGTAGGGATTAAAAGATTAAAACATGCAATGGAAACATGTTTTCAAATGCTATATCAGTAATTGATTTGGGAGTTGGATATTGTTTTAATAAATGCTACGTAATTCATTTTGCGTAACATTTATTTATTGACTATTACCTTAATGAAAATAATACCTCCACTACAATCTGATATAAGGTTGTCCAATCCAAAAAGATAAATGCAGATTGCAGTGAAGGAGGGAGGATTTACTCATGATTGTTGTTAGGATGAATTTTATTTAATACAGATCTTTCCTGTAGTGATATTTTTATCTTGATATATTTTATAGATATAAATTCCGGATTCAACTTCGCTGATATTAATCGGGTTGACATCAGATAGTGTCCGGGTAAGTGTTTTTTGTCCATCTAAAGAAAATAACTCTATGGTAATTGGAAGATCTTTATTGGGACTATTAATCCATATAACTTCATTTGCCGGATTTGGAAATATTTTTATATCACAAGATTTTTGTTCTCTGGTATTTGTGCTTGTACCCTCATTGTTATAATAGAATGCAAATTTTCTGTAAGGGATGTATGGATTATTATTTAACTCCTTTTTTGATAAGATTCCTGATGTTATTTTATGATGAAAGTAAAAAGGTTGAAATGAGAGTGGATTATTGGGCAATAATAATTGAACAAATTCTTTGGAATAATCATACTCATAATATTCTTTAGTTAGTGCAGTCCAATTGTCATCATTTATTTCTCTTGAAACTTCAGAATGTGATGTATATTGATCATTTTCATTATAACTGTAGCCAATTCTGCTTATCAATTTCCAGTCGTTAGTTTCATCAAACCATTTGTAATAAGATTTGGTGTACAACGACCATTGGATGTTATCATATAAATACCATTGTTTTTCATCTAATTTCCATTGACCATCAATACTGATCCATTTATATATGTAATGAAGTTTGTCCTGTATATATTCAAAATATATTTTTTCTTTTACTACCCAATCATTAGCTTCAGCATCATATTGATATAGTAACTCTGTATCCTCCTTTTCTTGATCGTTATAACTAAAAGTTCGCTTTCTGAAGTTTTTCCATTGGCTATATTCTTCACTCCAGATGTATTTTATTGATTCTTTTAGTTGATTGTCTGTGTTGTAAGTGTAATCTTCTTTTGAATCTTTTAACCAGGCATTGTCGGTCCAAACATATGATTTATATGAAATCATATGCGAAGGCCCTTCGTAGAGATATTCTTCCTTAATTACGTTTTTCCAGTTATTCTCTGTTTGATTCCAATGAAATAATTTATAATCGGTAATGTTGTTGTCATCATAACTGTACACATCTTTTAAATACTTAGAATCCCAACTTAAAGTTGTTTCGTTGTAATTAAACTCAATGATGCTATCGAGCCGTTGAATATTATCATTTGAGGATGTGGTTGATGATGGGCTGTTCGCATGGACTGAGTGGTGTCTTAATCGAACATGCTCTTTAATATGATCTATATCTTGAGCAGATGTGAATTTAAAAATAAACAAAAACAGAATTGAAATACTACCTAGTTTTACCATTGTGCCTTATCAATTTTTATATTGTTGACAAAACAATGGAATATTTATCATTATAAAGTTATCTCAGGATAACTTTGGGGATTTTTTGAGTATCTGATTTAAATTACAAACTTTGAAGTCTTTTTTCTTTGCTATACTGCTGTGGAGTCATGTTTAAATAACTTGCAATAAACTTATCCGGAGTCTCGTCTAAAATCCAATTCGATCTTTCTACTATTTCATGAAATAATCTGAATCTTTTTTGAGGATTTCGGTATTGCAACAAGAACATTCTGTTTTCCCTGTCGAGTAAAATGTTTTCGTGAATTTTGTAAAGTAAATAACTAAACTGGTGGTTTTCTTTTGCCAGCATTTCCATATCTTGTTTTTCAAGATATATTATTTCTACATCAGAAATAGCTTCATGAATTTCAATGGAAGGACTTCCTTCAATATAACTTTTTAAGCTGTTAAAGGGTAAGCCTTTGGGTGTGATATTAGTGGTAATAGGTATGTCGTCGTCATAAATAAACTGATGAACAATGCCTTTTACCACCAGACTGGATTTTGTTTCTACATCACCTGCTTTTAAAATAGACTCTCCTTTTACAAAAGCCTTTTTCTTTAAGAAGGTGCATACCTTTTGAAATAATTCATCATCTAAAGGAGCGCAATCATTAAAGAAATTATATAAGGCCTTGTAATCAGAGTCTAATATTTGTTTCATGTTTGGTAAAGCGTAAAGTGATTATTACTTGTTCATATTATTTTACAGAAACCTCTACTCTAAACTCAGGGTTGTTTAATTCGGCAGCCATATTATTAAAATCAATGTTCTGCAGTTTTATTGATGATGGATTACAGCCCAAAGTCTCTAACATATATGTTCTTAAAAGATTATTTCTTTTGTTGTACAGTTCGTTAAATGCGGTGTTTATTTCTTGTTCAGGAATAATTTTCTTACATCTTTCAGTAGCAGATAATGTATCACTTTCAGGTAAGAGTTTTGTCAGATAAGCTTTGAACTCTTCACTTTTTTCATTCACTTTTGCCCAATCACTAATCTTGAGTGATGGTTTTTCTGTTATGAATTGGGTTTTCACTTGTTTAACGGCAAGCTGGGCTTTTTCTTCATCCATTGAAACTTCTTGTCGGAAACTGAAAATTAAGTCTTCTTTTTTAGTTAAGATTTCAGCAATTTTATTCAAGACTTTTCTTTGATCCGAAGAAATGGAATCCTGAGTGTATTCAAATGGAACTTTTTCAAGTTCTTCCGGTTGAGTTCCAACCAAACTAGCTAAAGAATTAAATGGTTGAGTTGCAGTCTTTGTAATAAACTTCCTCAAGGTTTTCCAGATAATAGGGCCTAGTTTAAATCCGGGCTCCGATGGATTTCCGGTAACAGGTAATTCAAATTCAACATTATCCTGAGCATCTTTAATTAAATAAAGAGCAAGCTTAACAGGTAATTTGGTAGCTGTAGTATCAGCGGTTCTTTTGCCAAACTGCATTTCTTTAACCAATAAATGATTGTTATTCTCCAAGCTTTGGGGATTCATTGTTATATCAGCATCATAATTAAATAAACCGGACACGATTGGATAAGCCAGGTAGTATTCAGTATATGGAGAAAAACTATGTAAATCCAGATCTGTGATAGCGCCTTTGTAATATAACAATGATGGATTTTGAATACTAAAATTGGTTTCGCCAATAAACTTTCCTTCGTTATTAAATTCAATACTCCATAAAACAGGAATAGCATTGTTTTGCTCTTTTACATCTCTTAGATCAACATTAATGTTTCTAATGTTATAACTAAACGGTCTATTTAAAGTATTGTCGGTAAATGAAATTAAACCATCATTTATAGATATACTGTCAATGCAATAATACAATGAACCAGACTCTGCTGTTTCAGATGAGGCAATACTGTCTGTCTTTGATGCTTCTAGAGTATCCGATAAAACAGGATTAAAGAAATACTCCCAATTGCTTTGATTAATATCTAGGACAGCTGAAATAACTGGTTTGTTAACAGAGAATTTATTGATTACATATCTCGATTTCTCAAGATCTATAGAATCCAGCTTAGTATATATTTGCAAAGCAGAAAATAATTCAGCACCCTTTGTATCTATCATGCTAAAACTGTCTACTGCTACTGTTCCGTTTATCAATATTTTTTCAGTTTGTTCCGTACTACCCTTAATATGAATGTCAGACTGAAGTAAACCATTAAATGAGGAAATATTCATGTAGTCCTTTAGGTAGTTTGTGAAGTCATTTAGCTGTATATTTTCAGTTCCAAAGTTTAAGGAATACTCTGCACTTTGTTGGTTAATCTCAGCATCAACTTTAACCTGACCTTTTTCTCCAATAGAGAACTGAATACCCATTTCACTACTTTTACTATCCCAGGCAATAAGAGGTAAACTTAAGTTCAGATTCTCAAAATTCAGAAGGTTATCAATTTGTTGATCATAGTAATGAAACTCTCCCTTTTGTAAATCTATATTTTGAATGGAGAACTTTACGTTTTTCTCATTTTCGTTATTAATAGAATCTACTTGTTCCTCCTCAACTACAATGGAATCAGAGGCTGGGATCATATCATCGAAGTTAAATATAGATCCATTTTGTTTTACAAAAATATATGGATTTACCAATCTTATTTGTGAAACGGCATACTCATTAGATATCATCTTCCATGGATCATAATTCACCAAAAGTTCATGAAAGTATACAAAGGTATCTTTCTTATTTTCTTCATAAAGAGTAAAATCTCTTGCCGTAACCTGAACTTTAAAGTAGTTAATGTGAAGTTCATTCAAGGCTATCTTTCTCCCGATTAACTCTTCGCTGTGTTTAACTATATAGTTTTTGATTATTGTAGATAGAAAAAATAAAACCAGAAAGATTATAAGGGTAATTCCGGTTAAAAAGTAATGTCTTTTCTTGAAGGTCATTTTTAAAAGGTATATTTTAAAACAAGTAAACAAAATAAACGAAAATTTTATTTTAATTACTTGTTTTAGATATACTTTTTCTAATGTTTAATGCTGAATTGGCTAAAGCCAAAAGGTGTGATATCGTGAATCATATAATCAGTAACACCTGAAAATCTTGGGCCTTTAGTGCAGTCAATTATAAAATAATCAAGATTATTTCTTTCTCCCTCGGCATCAATTTCAACTTCTCCATCTGGCAGGTTTCTTACATATCCTTTAATTCCATGTTGTTTGGCTTGTCCTTTAACAAAATAGCGGTATCCAACTCCCTGAACTTTTCCGCTTACAATCATTTTCACCCTTCGCATCGCTATTTAATTTTCTACTTACAATTTACACTATAGATAACTTTAATAAAAGCTTTTTGAGTTAAATGATTCTAAAAATTCAATGATTGCCATATCTGCAGGTAGCCATTTTACTGTATTTAGTTCAGATTGGTTGAGCCATCTGATTTCTTCATGTTCGATGGGGACGGGAATGCCGTTTGTTATATTGCATAGGAACGGTATTAGTTCTATGTGTTTATCTTTGAACTGGTGAGCAAAGACCGGTAGTTCTTTTATTAAGGATATTTTGCAACTTAGTTCTTCTTTTATTTCTCTTATTAAACAATCTTCAGCACTTTCTCCACCTTCAATTTTTCCACCCGGGAATTCCCAAAATCCTGAATGTGGCATAGATTGGCTTCTTTTAGCAGCAAGAAACCTATTGTTCTGTAATATTATCGCACAAGTAACTTGAATAATCATTTCAGTTAATTAGTTGAATGAATTTTACTTCGAAAAAAATATCCTTACTTTTATTTTCCAAATACAACACCGCGTTTATGAGTAAAATAGTTCCGGAAAAATGGATACAGACCAAAGTTACTTTAGGTTTCATAATTATTATAGCGATAGCTATTGTAATTTTTACTATCAGTTACTTTTCTGTAGCATCGATCATAAAAATAAAAAATAATGATGTAGGCAACGAAGAGGAGTTTACATATTTAAACCATCTTGTATTTGAAATATTCGAAACAGAAGGTGTTAGTCGTGTTTATGGAGTTACGGGGAACGAAGAATACAGGAAGCAGTATGAGTTGCACCATGATTCCGTGTTAAGCATTCTATCGTATTTGCCAAGGCTATTTAATGACACTACTTCAAAAAATAGTATTGCTGAAGTTGAACGATTATATCTTAGAAAGAAAGAGTTAATGGATCAACTCGTTCAAATCAATATTATAAATCTGCACCGATCTTCAACCGAAAGATTATTGGATTCAATTCCTGATTCACTGAATTATGAAATAACTGAATATACATATACTACAATAAAGGTGGATTCTATTGAAGGAGATTCTATTTTTACAGAAGTGCTGGAACCGGAAGATCAGGAAAGAAAAGGTTTTCTAAAGCGGATGAGTGATTTCTTATCAGGGAAAAAGAAAAAGGATGTTATTAAAGAAGCTATTCCAACTGTTAGTCAGCAGGTAGATTCCACTGTGAAAAAGCAAGTGCGAACCGATCAGAATATTAAACATATTAAAACGCAACTTCAAAAAGCTAATAAGCAAGAAGAGTTATTCAACAGAAAACTCCAAAGACATGAAAATGATCTGATAAAGTTGGATAGGCTATTAACAGAACAGATTAAAGCCATTTTAAATAATCTTCAGAAAATTACTATTAGGAGGAATATAAACCGTAGGGTTGAAATGGAGGAAATGCGCAGTGATTTTTTAGATAGAGTATTGTTACTGGTTGGATCTGCTATTTCGTTGATGTTATTTTTTATTTTTTGGATTAGTAGAGATGTTGCAAAAAGTCAAAAACTGAAAAATGATATTATTTCTGCTAAAGAAAGAGTCGATAGATTGTTAAAAGTTAAAGAACAATTTGTGGCACACATGAGTCATGAGATCAGGACACCCCTGACTTCAATAATTGGGTTTTCAGAACAGCTATCAACATTGCAATTAGGTATAACTCAGAAAAAATTATTGGGGAAGATTAAATTGTCGGCCGAACATTTAATTGGATTGATTAATAACATACTTGATTCATCCATGCTTGAATCTGGCAAAGTTGAATTTTTTAAAGATCAGATTGATGCTAATGTGATGATGGAAGAGCTTCATCATTTATTCGACTTAAAAGCACACGAAAAAGGAATTGAGTTGAGTTACGAAGTGGATGATCAATTAGAAAGTTTTGAATCTGACTCACTTAGGTTAAAACAGGTGCTTATAAATTTAATTGGTAATTCTTTGAAATTCACGCATAAAGGTTATGTGAGATATAAAGTTGAATTGCAGAAAAATAAGCTTATTTTTACTGTTTCAGATTCAGGGATTGGTGTACCAAAGGATAAGCAAAAGTCCATCTTTAAAATGTTTAACCAGGTAAATATCAGTTTGTCGCGTAAATATTCCGGTACGGGATTGGGATTGTCAATTAGTCGTCAGATAATTGAAGCTATGGGAGGTTCCATTAGTTTAACGAGTAAAGTTGACGAAGGAAGTACCTTTAAGTTTGATATACCTTATGTTCCAGGTAAAAAAATCACTTCAGAATTAAAGAAAGAATTGAATTACAATTTTAATGATAAAAATATTTTAGCAATTGATGATGACGAAATGATATGTCAGGTTATTGATGGTATTTTAAGTGGTAAATGCAATAGGTTGGATGTAAATTCATCTGTTGATGTGGCTTTAAATGCAATGAAACAAAATAGCTATGATTTATTTATGATTGATTTACATATGCCAAAAACAGATGGATTGCAATTAATGAAAATTATTAGAGAAGAGATGCACCTGACAACTCCGATATTATTTTTAACTGCAGATATGGTTAATTCCGACTTAAAGAAAGCATATGATAATAAAAGTGTTTGGATTCTGGCTAAACCTTTTACTCATAGTCAGATAATGGAGAAGATTACCGAAATCTTCTGTATTGATGAGATTAATGAAGTTACCTTACAGGAAGATATGGAGGAAGCAATAGCTGTGCAAATAGAAGAAGTTATGGATACTACAAATACAAATATGTTATACGATTTAGAAGGCGTAAAATCATTTACGGGTGATGATAAAGAATTTCTTGATTCAATAATTCAAACCTTTATTGAGAATACAGAAGCAGGAATCTTAGCATTGAGTGATACAATTGAAGGCTTAGATCATTTTGAAATAGGAGAGAAGGCTCACAAAATGTTAACGGGTTTCAGGCAATTTAAAATAGAGAAAGGAATTTCATTGCTTACGAAGATCGAATTAACTCGTGATAACCATCTGGAAAAAGCAGATCTTGAAAACCTATTAAAAGAGTTAACTGAATTATGGAAACCAATAAATGATGATTTAAAAAATAAGTTGGCTAAATAGACTTGTAAACTACAAGTCTATTCCATATTTATAAATTTTATTATACAAGGTCTTTCTATCGATGCCTAAAATACGAGCTGTTTTAGCCTTGTTGTATTTTGTTTTTTCTAAGGTATCCAAAATCATTTCTTTCTCCGACTTTTCTTTGATATCCTTTAATTGAACTGGAGCATCTTCTTCTTTATTTGTTTGCGGAATCTGAATTTCATGAGGTAAGTTGCTTACTGTAATATCATCTTCCTTGCATAACAGTACTGCTCTTCTGATTACATTACGCAATTCGCGCAGGTTACCAGGCCATTCATAGTTTTGAAAGATATCTTTAACCTTGCTGCTAATAATAATGTTTTGTTTATTAAACTCTTGTAAAGCAAAGTCCAGAAACTTATATCCATAAAATAATATATCTTCTTTGCGATCTCTTAAGGGTAATATTTGGATAGAGAACTCATTCAGTCTATGGTAAAGATCTTCTCTGAATTTACCACTAAACGATGTGTCTCTTAAATTTTCATTTGTTGCAGCTATGATTCTGCAAGAGATAGGGTATTCTTCATTAGCTCCAAGGCGACGAGCTTTCCGTTCCTGGATAGCTCTTAGTAATTTTACCTGAACATCATAACTCAGATTGCCAATTTCATCAAGAAAGATTGTTCCATTTTTTACCATTTCAAAATGACCAACCTTATCCTCCAAAGCTCCGGTAAAAGCACCTTTTTTATGTCCGAATAATTCACTTGATGCAATATCAGTATGCAGGGCACCACAATCAACAGCAACAAATGGTTCTTGATTTCGATTACTCAATTCATGAATACGTTGTGCCACATATTCTTTTCCAACTCCACTTTCACCTAGAATTAAGACTGATAATTCTGTAGGCGCAATTAATTCTATTTGTTGGTCAATTTCTAAAGAATATCTGCTTATTCCCTTAATGTACTCTCTTGTTGAAACAGCCTTTTGTTTTTTAGGTTTTGGATTTAATTTTTCAAAAGCTCTGTTAATTACATGAAGTAATTCATCCGGATTGATAGGTTTTGTGACATACTCAAAAGCTCCAAGTTTTATAGCATTAACAGCTACCCTGATATCAGAATATGCTGTAATTAGAACAACAGGAGTATTCAGGTTTTTCTTTTTTACGATAGGTAATAAATCTAAACCGGTTGAGTTATCGAGTCTATAATCAGTTAAAATTAGATCAAACTCTTTATCAGTAATTAAGTTTTGTGCATTGTTAAATGTACTTGCATATGTAGTGTTGAATCCTTTTCTTTTTAAGAATCCTTCTATCATCATTCCGAATGAAGTATCATCATCAACAATTAATATATTATACATAGAGTAAATTCAGTTTTTATAATTAAGAATAACAAGTATGTAAATACGAAATATTCTCAAAGATATACGTAATAACATCAAAATGATTACTTGTTATCACTTTTTTAAAATATTAGGCAAAAAAAAGCGGGTCAACGTTTTGACCCGCAGCCTAGAACTACATTTAACTATATATGGTAACAATAGTCTAGAGTTAGTGGTATCTTCTAATTTGTGTTGTGTTGTGTGTTGTGTTGTTGATACCGTAACCGTATGTGATATGAGAAACTTTTACTTATTTGTCATAAATTGTGTAACTTTTTAGCTTGCCCTGTTTAAATGTTGCATCGTGTATTGAAGCTCCTTTTAAAAGAACAATCCCAATTAGTAAAAACAGAGATGTAATTATTAGGGCTAATAACCGATTGTAAACAGATGCATTCATTATTATTTATTTATAGTTACGCTTTAGGATAATGGAAAATTATGCCATAAAATGATTTTGATGTAAATAATTGTATAATGTACTATTAAACAAGGTATAAGCATTTGTGTTTTATTACAATGGAAATGTAATAATGTAAAAAGTGTGTATAAAAGTCTACATAATGTGGCTACATAATGTGGTTTTTATTAAAAAATTGTGTGTAGAATTCAAAACTTCTAATTTTTGAGTTGCTTTAAGATTGATTATATACATAAATTTAAAAATATTACTTTGGGATAATAATTTTAAAATTGAATAATGTTAATTGATTCACACACACATAATCCTGGTTCTAATGGGATATTTGTAAAGAATACCTTTCCTTCAGATGATATTCCTTCACAAACACGTGAACTATTTCTTTCCTGTGGAATTCATCCCTGGTATATAAAAGATTGTAATGTCTTAGCCTCATTAAGGAGGATAGAAGAATTATCAAAAGAAAGGCATATTATTGCTATTGGAGAGTGTGGTTTGGATAAAAATATTAAGGACCTAGACTTACAGCTCGAGGTATTCCTTAAACAGATTTATTTATCCGAAAAGTATCAATTACCTATTATTATTCATTCAGTAAAGATGCATCATGAAATTTTAAGAATTCATAAAGAAAAATCTACTAAACAAGTATGGATTATTCATGGGTATAATGGCTCTCCTGAGACAGCAAATCAGTTTATAAACCAAAATATTTTTCTTTCTTTGGGACCTAATTTATTTAGAAATAGAGTCAAAGCATTTAAAATTTTAAATGCAATTGATTTAAACTACGTATTGCTTGAAACTGATGACTCAGGCATTGATATAAATCAAATGTATATTGAAGCTTCTCAAATATTAAATATTTCTGAATCGGAGTTAGAAAAACATATTATGTTGAATTTTAAACGAATCTTTAAACAAGAATGGATTGGCTAGAAAGGACAGAATTACTGTTAGGGAGAGATAAATTGGTACAACTATCTGAAAAACATGTGTTAGTTGTTGGATTAGGTGGAGTAGGAGCTTATGCAGCAGAACTTATTGCAAGAGCAGGTGTAGGCCGTATGACCGTGATTGATGGAGATACTGTAAATGAAAGTAATAGGAACAGACAGCTTCCTGCCCTGATAAGTACTTATGGTAAATTAAAAGCTGAGGTGATGGGGGAAAGGTTGAAAGACATCAATAGTGATCTTCAACTAACAGTGATTTGTGATTTTATGGATGAGGAGCGTTTCGGTGAATTAATGAAAAATCAATTTGATTACGTTGTGGATGCCATTGATACTTTATCTCCAAAAGTAGCCTTGATTAAAGAAGCGGTTGAGAATAATATTCCAATTGTTTCATCAATGGGAGCAGGAGGGAAATTTGATCCTTCTATGGTTGAGATTGCTGATATTTCCAAATCAAAATATTGTAATCTTGCCCGAAAGGTTAGGAAACGCTTGTATCAATTTGGTATAAGAAAAGGTATACCTGTAGTATATTCAAGCGAACAGGTTCCTAAAGAATTTATTATTAAGACTGAAGGAGAAAGAAATAAAAAAACAACTGTTGGCACAATTTCCTATATGCCACCTATATTTGGTTGTTTTGTTGCTAGTAAGGTTATAAGAGACTTGGTCAAAGATTAATTAAAATAAAACGAGCTGCTAAAAGTATTTAACAGCTCGTTTTATTTTATAATGTCTTTTTAAGAAGCCATGCAAGACACTATCCCATTAAGTGTGTAAGTTAAAATATCAGGGTTCAGCTAATTTAGAGTTGAACCCTTTCTTCAAATATAGTAATAAATTGATTAAGAATGAGTCCCCAGTTACTCACTGGTTGAGTCCACTTTTTCGTCACTTCCCTAATGGCTAAAAACACGGATTTTAACACTGCTTGATCAGTAGGATAAGATAGCTTGTTTTTAGTAAATTTTCTGATTTTACCATTAAGGTTTTCGACAAGATTCGTTGTGTAAATAATATTACGAATTTCTATGGGGAAGTCATAAAATACGGTGAGTTCATCCCAGTTTGTCTTCCAACTTTTTACTGCATAAGAATACTTTCCGTTCCATTTGTCAGCAAAGTCATTTAAAGCAGCTTCTGCAGCCTGTTTTGTTGGTGCTGTATATATTTGTTTCATGTCCTTAGCAAAGGCTTTTTTGTCCTTCCAAACAACATATTTAGCTGCATTACGAATTTGATGTACTACACAAATCTGAGTACTTGAACAAGGAAATACATTCTTTATGGTGTCTGTAAATCCATTCAGATTATCAGTGACAGTAATTAGGATATCTTCAACACCTCGAGCTCTAATGTCAGTCAATACACCCAACCAAAAAGAAGCAGCTTCATTCTTACCCAGCCATAATCCGAGTATCTCTTTCTTTCCGTTCTTGCGAAGCCCAACAGCAATGTATATAGTTTTATTGATAACCTTTGAGTTATCTCGGACTTTAAAAACAATTCCATCCATCCATACAATCAGATACAACGAATCTAAGGGGCGGTTCTGCCAAGCAATTATATCATCTGTTATCTTATCTGTTATCCTGGATATCGTTGAAGTAGAAACTCGGATATCGTATAATTCTTTGATTTGTTCCTCAATATCAGAGTTACTCATACCTTTGGCATAAAGGGATATAATAATGTTCTCAATCCCATCGACCATGTTCTTTCTCTTTGGAAGCAAAATGGGGTTGAAGCTAGCTTCCCTGTCTCTGGGAACCTTTATTTCACTTTCTCCAAAAATAGTTTTAATACTTTTGGTAGTATGACCGTTCCGGTAATTCGGATTACTAGACTTTTGATGCTTTTCATAATCAAGATGAGCATCAAGTTCTCCTTCAAGTATTTGTTCTATACCTCGCTTTTGAAGTTCACTCAAAAAGTTGTTTAAGTCTTCTCCTGTTTTAAATTGTTTCAGGAAATCATCTGTTAATAGGTCTTCTTTTTTCATAACTGTGTGTTAGTCTATTAAATAAACAAAAAAATATCGAAGCTTTCTACCCCGATATTTTTATACTTACACAGTTTTTAGGATGGTACCCCATGCAATATTTTCAGCTAATGTTGTTACAGTTCTTTGAGCTTCCTCATCTTGTTCGTAATCATTTAAAGCAGCAGCCTTAGAAACATTCCAATAAGTTGATCCTGGAACTATCATATTACTTATTAAGAAAAAGTGATTGATTGAATCGAAAGCATGCATTGCTCCAGCTCTTCTGGCTACTGTAATAGCCGCTCCAATTTTGCGTGTTAAGGCCATATTGTTTGCTCTTGATACTACTCCGCATCTGTCGATTAAAGCTTTTAGTTCAGGTGTAATATCAGCAAAATAGGTTGGTGATCCCATGATAATAGCATCTGCACATAACATTTTTTCAATTACAGTAGTTAGCGAATCATTAATCACACATTTACGATTTTTTAATTCACCACACTTTCTGCAAGCAGTGCATCCTTTTATAGTTTCGCCTCCAATATTTATTATTTCAGTTTTGATTCCTTCTTTTTCTAAAGTATTGGCTGCTATTTGAAGCAAACCATTGGTGTTACCATTTTTTCTTGGACTTCCGTTTATTAAAATTGCCTGCATATTATATTTATTTAGGGCACAAAAATAAATGATTTGAAGTAATTATCTAAAATTTTGAGAAATCAAAAAATAGCGTTCAAAATGCATAATGTTAAAAATATAACAAATTGTGATATTTGTGTTTTAATTGTTAACTTTCTGGATTTTATTAAAATATTGTCTTAATTTTGTATCGCTTAACGCATAAATTTGGTTTTTTTATAAGGATTTATTTTAAAGTCTTTTCTTTATGAAAGTATTAAAGTTTGGTGGAACATCTGTTGGTTCTGCCCAAAGAATGAAAGAAGTTGCAGGTTTGGTATGCGATGGAGAACAAAAAATTGTTGTGCTATCGGCAATGTCTGGTACAACCAATTGTTTAGTAGAGATAGCAAATTATCTTTACAAAAAAAATAATGATGGGGCTAATGAGCTTATCAATGAATTAGAGCAAAAATACTATGACGAAGTAGATAAGCTTTATTCATCAGAAACATATAAGCAGAAGGGGAAGGAGTTAATTGAATCTCACTTTGATTATATAAAATCTTTTACCATTGATGTTTTTACAGCATTTGAAGAAAAAGCAATTCTTGCTCAGGGAGAGTTGATTTCTACTGCAATGTTCCAGTTTTATTTAGAAGAGATTGGTAAGCAGTCTGTTTTACTTCCTGCATTAGAGTTTATGCGTATAGATAAGCACAATGAACCAGATACAATTTATATAAAAGAGAATTGCTCAAAAGTATTGACAGATAATGCTGACTTTGAAATTTATGTAACTCAAGGGTATATTTGTAGAAACGCTTTTGGTGAAATTGATAATTTACAAAGGGGAGGAAGTGATTATACTGCAAGTTTAATTGGTGCCGCAATAAATGCTGATGAGATACAGATTTGGACCGATATTGATGGAATGCACAATAATGATCCTCGATTTGTTGAAAATACGCATTCTGTAGCTAATCTTTCATTTGACGAGGCTGCAGAGTTAGCTTATTTTGGTGCTAAGATATTGCATCCAACAAGTGTATTGCCAGCAAAATTATCTAACGTTCCGGTAAGGTTATTAAATACTATGGAGCCTCAAGCACCTGGTACTTTAATTTCATCTGCTCAGGAAAAAAACAGAATCGCTGCAATTGCTGCAAAAGATGATATTACAGCAATAAAGATTAAGTCAGGAAGAATGCTTTTGGCTTATGGTTTCTTGCGTAAAGTTTTTGAAATCTTTGAAACATATAAAACTCCTATTGATATGATTTCAACATCAGAAGTTGGAGTTTCTGTAACTATTGACAATAGCAAACATATTGATGATATAGTTGATGACCTGAAAAAGTTTGGAACTGTTGATGTAGATAGTGAACAAGTTATTGTTTGTGTGGTTGGAGATTTAGTTGCAGGAAATAAAGGATATGCAAGTAAAATATTTGATGCATTAAAAGGTATTCCAATTCGAATGATTTCATATGGTGGAAGCAATTATAATGTATCTATCCTGATTGAGAAAAAATATAAAAAAGATGCACTTAATGCATTGAGTGAGAAATTGTTTTAATCAAAGAAAGAAATGACAAATCATTTTCCGGTTGAGAAATTACAAAATATAGAAACTCCATTTTATTACTATAATATGGAATTACTGGAGCAAACACTTCAGGTAATTAAAGAGGAGTCTCAAAAATATGGTTATCATATTCACTATGCTGTAAAGGCAAACGCCAATAAACGTATTCTTCAAACTATTAATTCATTTGGTTTAGGAGCCGACTGTGTTAGTGGAAATGAAGTGTCAGCTTCAATTGATGCAGGTTTTACTTCTGATAAAGTTGTATTTGCAGGTGTAGGTAAATCAGATAAAGAAATTATTACAGGTTTAAAAAATAACATTGGTTGTTTCAATGTTGAGTCTATTCCTGAACTGGAAGTTATAAATGAACTTGCAGAGAAAGAGGGTGTTGTTGCCAATGTTGCGTTAAGAATTAATCCGAATGTAAAAGCCAATACTCATCACTATATTACTACGGGTCTTGAGGAGAATAAATTTGGTATTTACATCTGGGATCTTGAAAAGGTGATGGATAAAATTGAGCAGTTGGATAATGTTTGCTTTAAAGGAATTCACTTCCATATTGGATCTCAAATAAATGATTTAGATTCATATAAACAACTTTGTACAAGGGTTAATGAATTACAAGAGTGGTTTGAGAAGCGTAGAGCTATACCTCAAATTGTGAATGTAGGAGGTGGATTGGGAATTGATTATGAAAATCCGGATGAAAATCCAATGCCTAACTTTAAGGATTTCTTTCAAATATTTAATGATTTCCTTGAATTGAAAGAAGGTCAAGAGGTTCATTTTGAGTTAGGGCGTTCTGTAGTTGGACAATGCGGGACTCTGGTATCAAGAGTAATATATGTAAAAGAAGGTGTTAATACCTCATTTGCAATTGTTGATGCAGGTATGAGTGATTTAATTCGTCCGGCATTATATCAGGCATATCATAAGATTGAAAATATTACCTCAACAGAAGAAGAAATGAAGTATGATGTTGTGGGACCTATTTGTGAGTCATCTGATTGTTTTGGTAAAGCAGTAGCTCTTCCAAAAACACAAAGAGGAGATTTGATCTGCATCAGATCAGCAGGTGCTTATGGTGAAATAATGGCAAATCAGTATAATTTAAGAGCCTTACCGCAAGGTTTTTATTCAAGTGATTTATAGTTATATTTGTACGGTTATATTTTATTTGATATAGGTGTGTCTTGTGGCACACCTTTTTTGTTTTGAATAATATTTAGGTATGTTTTATACTCTGTTTATTAATGTAGGGAGCCTGTTTTTAATGATGCTGCCGGGCTATTTGTTAATTCGTAAGAATATACTTAGCTCCACAGCCCTAAAAGATTATAGTCATGTAATTATTAAGGTCTTTTATCCGTGTTTGATATTTAGCTCAATGACACGAAATTATTCACTAAATCAGGTGTTGGATTCATGGCAGCTTCCTGTAGCTGCATTTCTAATCTTATTTATAGGTTATGTTATTGGCTTGATTTATAATGGATTCTTTAAAGATGGAGATTTGGAACATAAAAAAAGTATGCTTTATCAGTTTTCTATTAATAATTACTCATTTCTTCCATTAGCAATTATTGCCAAGTTATATGATGAACAGCATATGGCTGCATTAATATTGTCTACACTTGGTTCTGAAATTACGGTGTGGACTTTAGGAATGTCTATTTTAAACAAAAAAGGTAAGAAGTTTAGTCTGAGTAATCTGAAGCATTTGTTATCAGCTCCTTTAATAAGTATTTATTTCTCATTAATAGTACTGATGTTGTTTTCTCAATTTGGTATTTCAATAGAAAGCTTGACACAAAAATATTCAACTATTAAATATTTAAATCAAACGATTTTCGATTTAGGACAAGCTACAATTCCTCTTTCGCTGATAATGACAGGAGGTAGAATGGGTAAAATTAAGTTTAGAGATCTAAAATCAAGAGATATATGGATTGTGACTTTATTTAGACTGGTAATAATACCTTTTATGGCTATTTTAATGATTAAAACGATTTTCCCGGTACATCCATTCCAAAACGTGATGTTAATTGTTTGTGTGATGCCTAATGCAATTGCCAGTTTGGTTTTAGGAGAGTTGTATGGCGGAGATCAAAATTTATTAAGTGGTACAGTCTTAATAAGTCATTTGGTGTCTTTAGGGTTAATCCCGTTGTGGCTAATGATTTTACTTTAAGAAATAATAGAAAAAGAAAGAATGATAAAGGGGAAGTTGTTAAAAGCTTCCCCTTTTGTAATAATTTAGTTCTTTAATTTTTCTAATTCACTATGGATTTTATCCCATCTGTCAGATTCCATTTTGGGTCCAACAACTTCAATTACATTACCTGAAAGTAGAGCTCCAATTTGTCCACATTTATCAATTGGTAATAAATTAAGCAAACCATATAAAAATCCTGCAGCATATAAATCACCAGCTCCAGTTGTGTCTATACTATTTGCAGGAATAACTCCAACCTCAAAAGTAGTTTCAAAATGTTTAATGATTGAACCTTTACTTCCTAACTTTAGTACTGCTATATTACAATCCTCGGCCATTAAGTCTAAAGCTTCTTTTTCTTCTTTTTTGGTAAATGCTTTTGCTTCCTCTTCGTTAGCAAAAAGAATATCCACATATTTTGCAACCATATCTTTTAAAAAGGCATGGTTATCTTCTACTACGTTAAAGCTTGCTAAGTCTAACGAAATAATCAGATTAGCTTCTTTTGCACACTTTAATGCCTTTTCAATTAAAGGTTGGTTGTATACTAAATAACCTTCGATATGGAAGTGAGTATATCCATGAAATAAATCCTCAATAATATCATCAGGACTTAATTCAACAGCTGCTCCTAAAAAGGTAGCAAATGTTCTTTCTGAATCAGGGCTAATTAATGCAATTGCTTTTCCTGAAGAATTTTCGCTGGTTAATAATTTAGGTTCAATATTATTAGAACTCATATCCTTTCTGAAAAAATCGCCTAAATCATCATTTCCAACTTTTCCTAAAAATCCTGTTTGTACACCAAGGCATGATAATCCATGAATTGTGTTTGCTGCAGATCCTCCAGAAGCCTGTTCTGTTTTTAAATGTGCTATATGCTCTAATACTTTTGAAGAGGTTTCTGCATCTACTAATTGCATACTTCCCTTTGGGAAATTTAATCTATTCAACAATTCATCATCTTCCATCCTTGTTAGTATATCAACAAGTGCATTTCCCATTCCTAGAACTTTGCTCATAATCAGCTATTTAATTTTTTAAGTAAAAATTTTTTAATATTTTTTTTACAAAGATATTGCATATTTTTAAATTTCCTCTTACTTTCGCAGCGCATTTGTGAAAAACACATTCTAAAACGATAGAGTGAAACAGATGAAAGATTGATAAAGGAATATATAATACTCCTCCTTAGCTCAGCTGGTTAGAGCACCTGACTGTTAATCAGGGGGTCCTAGGTTCAAGTCCTAGAGGGGGAGCATTTTTAAAATATAAGTTACTTAAGTGACTCTCATTCCTCCTTAGCTCAGCTGGTTAGAGCACCTGACTGTTAATCAGGGGGTCCTAGGTTCAAGTCCTAGAGGGGGAGCATTTAAATTTTAAGTTATTTTTGTAACACTTATTCCTCCTTAGCTCAGCTGGTTAGAGCACCTGACTGTTAATCAGGGGGTCCTAGGTTCAAGTCCTAGAGGGGGAGCAGAAAAGAGATCTGATTTATTTCAGGTCTCTTTTTTTTGTTTATAATCCCTTTATGTCTTTAATATTGCTTATCATTTTTGTTCTTCTACATTACTGCCATTAAATTTGTACCAGATAAAACAGGAAGATGCGTACCTTTAAGTTTAATAGAAACAAATACAACCAGGAATTATTAATTGACTGTTTAAGTATTAAGGAGATTTCTGAATTAAGTACATCTTTAAAAGAAGTTCATACCACTTCGTTTTATGAAATATACTTTTTTAGCGATGCCAAAGGATCTATTTTTATAGAAGATCAAAAACATGAAATATTAGGCGATTGTATTGTCTTATTACCTCCATTGGTTGCGCGTAAATGGGGTATAACATTTAATGATAGTTCGTATGTGTTGTTTTTTGAAGAAGAGATCTTTGACTATACTTTAAGGGACTCCTTTTTTCTTTATCGTTTACAGTGTTTTAATTTTAATAGTATTCATCCAATATTACCTAAGGTTGAAGGAGGATGCAGTAATTATTGTTTTCTTTTAGGTAAAATAATTGCTGAGATCGCTAATCTGAAAGATGATAGTCTTTATTTGTTAAATGCCTATCTGTATCAAATCTTGTTAGAAATAAATCGTAATTACGTTTCTTATTTTAACATTAGAGCTGCACTAAATTCAAATTCTGAGATCATTAGATTTAAAACACTTCTTAAGGATAATATAAATAGTATACAGACTGTAAATGAGTATGCTGGTTTAATGGGAATAACTCGCAATCACCTTAATAAATTGTGTATTGATTTACTAGGTAAAAATGCAAGTACAATCATTCGTAATGAATTATTATTAGCATGTAAAACCGAACTGTTGGCTTCCTGTAGTACTGTTGCTGAAATATCTTATAAATTTAACTTTTCAGCACCCTCTAATTTTACACGTTTTTTCAAGGATGTAGAAGGTATATCTCCAGGAGATTATCGGAAGAAGTTTCAAAATGATAAGAATTGATGCAAATTGATAGGGGGTAATAAACAGAAGTAAATAATTTTGACAAAAAAATAAAAGATAAAGAGATGTCAAAATTAGTAATTGTAACACACCCAAATATTGAAGGTTCAGTAATCAATAGCAAATGGGTAAACGAGTTGGGTAAATATTCAGAGAAGATAGCTGTACATAGCTTATATGAGAAGTACCCTGATTTGAAAATTGATGTAGCGGCAGAGCAGGAGTTGTTAAGTAATTATGATGAAATTATATTTCAATTTCCTTTGCATTGGTTTAATGTTCCTTTTGCATTAAAGCAGTATATGGATCAGGTTTTAACTTATGGTTGGGCATTTGGACCAGGAGGAGATAACATGAAAGGAAAAAAGGTTGGTTTTGCTGTATCTACTGGTGGTTCGCAAGAAACTTATGAGACAATGGTTTCTCTTGATGAATTGCTTAAACCTGTTTATGTTTCGTTTCAATATTGTGGTTGTGAATTATTGCCAACACATAGATTATATGGAGCAAATCAGGGAATTACAGAAGAGTTTATAGATGAGAATGCAAAAGCATACGCAGAATCACTTATTTAAGAAAGAAATTGAAAATTTTATATTAAGGCCTTTGGAGTTAGTTTCAAAGGCTTTTTTTGTGAATTAAATTTGAGCTTTGATTCAATAAAAAAAAACGCCCAGAGTGGAAGCCTCCGAACGCCTTTATTTTCAATGTGGAGAATATCGGACCTGAAACCCATTTTTTTATTAGATTTTATTCCATTTAATATTTTATTGTATTCCTGTAAAACCCGTATTTGCTCACTTTTATACATTTGTGAGCAATGAAATAAATTGAATAAGATTGAAATAAATTCAATATAAGTAGTCAAAGCGTAGTCAAACATGCTATATTTGTGTTCTACCTAACATACATTTATGGCAAGTATTAGATTTGAATTATCAGGTAAAACTGATGTAAAGAAGATTTACATTCGTGTAACAATAAAAAGAGGTGTTCAGCCTCGTGCAAATACAGGTTTTACAACAACCCTTAAAAATTGGAGCGAGGCAACAAATATGCCTATTCAAAGGGATGCTGATCTTAAAAACTTTTTTTCGCAACTAGCAGACTTTAAGAATAACTTGTTTAGAAGAGTAAATGAAGCTGAATTAAACGGTGATATAATTGATAAAAACTGGTTACATGAACAAATTGATTTAATTAAGGGTAAAAAGAAACTTACTGATCCAGACCGTCTGATTAATCAATTTCAAGACTATATTAATGCACTGCCGTATAATAGAAGTAAATCCAATAAAAAGCCTGTTTCAAAGGCTACAATTAAAAAATATATAACTCTTAAGAAAAAGGTTGAAGCTTTCGAAATATTTAGAAAAAAGCATGTTTTTGTTAAGGATGTAGATCTGAAATTTAGAGAAGAACTCATTAGTTATTTTGCAAATGAAGAGGAGTTGTCTGATAATACTATTGGGAGATATATTTCTGTAATAAAAACGATCTGCAATTATGCTAAAATAAACGGTATAGTAGTAAATCCACAAATAGATGCTTTTAAGGGATTTACAACAGAGGCCTATAAGACTCATTTGACATTTGAAGAGTTGGAAATGATTGAAAAGGCTCCATTTTTAACAAAAGGAAAAGAAAACGCTAAAGATTGGCTTATAATAGGTTGTCATATAGGTCAACGTGTTAATGATCTGCTTGGATTAACAAAAGATAATATTACAATAAAAAATGGACTTCCTATGATTACTTTAACTCAGCAAAAAACTGGTATTCAGGTTGGAATTCCAATTTCCCCAAAAGTTAAAGAGATCTTAGATAAAAATGGAGGTAATTTTCCTCGTAAAATATCTCCACAGACTTTTAATGAACACATTAAAGAAATTGCTAAGATGGCAGGTATTAATAAATTAATGCTCGGGTCTGTCAATCAAACAATTAAGATTAATGGCGAAAAAGTTAATAGAAAAAAAGTGGATACTTACGAAAAATGGGAGTTAGTCACTTCGCATATTTGCAGGCGCTCTTTCGCTACAAATTACTATGGTCAAATGCCAACCCCATTTATAATAGCTATTACTGGGCATAGTTCTGAATCCCAATTTTTAGAGTATGTAGGCGAACCTCCTATTGATCAGGCTCAACACATAGCTGATTACTTCAATATGATTTATCAGCGGCAAATTAACAAACCAGCAATGATTATTAAAAAAGCAAACTAGTATTAAATGAATAAATTAGATAAACAAACATTTTCCCGAAAACTATATGACTCACTTGTAGTAAAAGCGCATTTCATTGTAGATATTATTGAAAATATCAGTAGTGATTTTAATAATGGTTTTAATGAACTTTATTTTCGTTCTAAAGAGGAAAATTACTTTTGGGAATATTGTCCATTTGGCATATATGAATCTAACTATGGAGCAAGGTTTCACGATTTTAAGAGCGTCTATCCAGACATCAAAGAAGAGGAGTTTATTACCCAAGAGATAAAAAGTATCGAAGAGCAGGTGGTGGAGATTCCCCTAAATATACTATCTAAAAAAGGAATAGATTCTGATACTGGATTTATCCATAGTTATGTTATCAATGATTCATTTGGAGAGACAATTCCTTTAAAACTTGCATTAACACCTGAAATTTATATAAGGATAAGCTTCTCGCAAAATCGCAAATTAGAATTCTTAAATAACAAACTTGAGGAAATTAATGAACTAATAACTACTAATGAAGATGATATTGCTTCTAGTTGTGAAGAGTTTATAGATTCTTTAGGTGTAAAAAGAGACTTAGCTCAAGTGTTCGTTGAAATGTATGAATTAAGATTATTTGACCATTTAGATGATCTTTCATTAATACACTTAGATCAAAGCAAAAAAGCTCGAATTTTAAGTTCTATAAGTGGAATAAAGTTGGATAATCTTCGTAAAATGTACAATGGGTCCCTTAATAAGGACAGGAACAATAAACTTACAGAAGAAAGGATTATTAATGCACATGCTAAGCTTAGTAGTTTTGGACTGGACCCAAATAAATTAAAAAGTAATCAATTAAAAAAATAGGTATACAATAAAATTGGGGATCCCCAATATTGTCCCCAAGTTTTCCCCACATTTCATTTGTTCCATATTCATTTTTAAACAATATTGAACATGGAAAATATTCAATTTATTCAAACTACACCAGAAAGGTTAAAAGAAGAAATTATTAAAGGAGTTGAGGAACGTCTTGAAAGGCTTGAAAAAAACTTTCAGCCTAAAAAACCAATTGAACTACTTACCAGAAACGAAGTTAAAGATCTCCTAAAAGTTGACCTATCTACTATACATAATTGGACCAAAAAGGGTAAATTAAAGGCTTACGGCATTGGGAATAGGGTTTACTATAAAAGGCACGAAATAGAGGCTAATTTAACCCCTCTAAACGCTTTGTAAGGCTATTTGTAGGATCTACATATTATTATGTATTAGATTATACGAGAGCGTTGTCGCATGTTGTACGATAATATACAGTCAAGAGTTTTAAAGTTAATGGCGTTATTTTTTTATAATCTCGCAATCTCATTATGGTTCGGGCAATTACAAATAACACCTATATGGCCTTTGTCTGTATTGATTATTATGTGAAATGTTAGAATATCTATTAAAAAGTGGATTCACAAATAGAAAGGGCGTAAGGTGGTAAAACGCCCTTCCAGAGATTTTATTAAAAGTATTTACATATTATGAACACAAATATAAAAATGATTGACTTTGTTAAAGTTAAGATTATAGATATTGATCCAGAGATATTAACTAAAAATAAACTATTAAATTTTTGTACTGAAATAAACCCTGAAACAGGTGAGTTAAGAGATCGAAATCGTAATAATCAGATGAGGACTCAATATATTAATGCTTTCTATAAAAGTATGGAATTTAGGATCTATGAAAGTGGAACTATTTATTTGAGCGGGAGCTTACATAAGTACTGGAATGATGGAGAGCACAATTTTAATGATTTTGATTATGAGGCTTTTGTGAGTGTGCTAAAAGATCTAAAGCAAAAGTTTAATATAGATGCAGATCAGTTGATATTAAGGCAACTAGAGATTGGGGTGAATATTGTCCCTCCCTATCCTACAAATGATATTCTTAATTTTTGTTTTATACATAGGGGACGACAATTTAATCGAATAAGTGTTCCTGATGAGGGGAGGTATATACAAGCAGAACACTCGCAGTATTTTATAAAAATCTATGATAAGGCAAATCATTACAGGAGAAAAGGTTATGATGTTCCATATTCGGAATTACTTAGATTTGAGATTAAATATAGGAAAATGGAGAAATTAAAAAAGTTAAATATTATATCCTTAGGAGATATTGTTAGAATGGGATTTGGGGATTTTGTGGAATTATTAAGTACAGAGTGGAAAGCAGTTCTCTTTTATGATTTTACAATCTTGTATGATAAGGAAACGCACCTTAAATACTCGAATAAGTTATTTTGGTTAGAGCTTAGAAATAGGCCTTCAGCCTTCAATAAGCATCGTAGAAAGTTAAGGTATATTGTCGAATATCATTCTGAACAAATTGCTTACTGTGTAAATAAAAGGATAGTTGACAAATGTTTACAACTTATGGATGGGGTACAGGTTTTGACCAATAATGTAGCTTAGAATACGAAGTTAAAAAAGGGGGGTGCGTGATATGACACTTTATATATACTGTCAATTTATGCACCCTGTTAAAATTTTACTCGTAATTTTCTATTTTCATATCTTGAGGTAGTCCAACTCTCATAAAATATCTGGCGAAGGCCTGAGATAAATGTTCTCTATATGGAGGCAGTAGTCTTACTCTAGTGCCCAAACTTTCAGCAATACTCTTAAGATTATCAATTTGGATACCATATACATTCCTAAAGTCCACAACGATATAATCATTTAAAGAATTCTCTTCTGATTTATTAAGTAGGTGATAACCAGGCATATGGCCTTTTTGTAGTTTCTCAATTTCCTTATTTATCGCCTTTCTTCTTACAGGGGGTGTAGATAGGTTATCTAAGTATGTTCGTAATCCAAAATAAGGACATACAAGTACTATTTGAATCTTACTATTTACAAGGTCGCAAGATTGGGATAAGATTATTGAGTCGATTAATTTTACCTCTATCTCTGGCTCATCTCCTTCTTGTATTTTGGCTGGCGGTATTACAATGGGGCAATCAGGTATTAGATCGCCTTGCTCAATTGCATTAGAGTTGTTAATTTCCGCATACCAATCAAACTCCATATGTATTAAATTTAATCAACTACAATAGTTGGGTTATATTTGGTTACTTTTTTAATTTTGCATTTCACCTTAAAGGTTTTTTTGACAATAAGGTTAGCAGGAATGTCGTATGAATTAATGTCAAGTTCTTCCCATGTTGAGGCAACATCAATATCAACATCAATATTTTCAGCGTGAAGATTCATAGATGATGACTTGTATAAATTCCAGTCAAATACAGTGTCATCTGCTATAAAATAGTCAGAATCCTTAAAAAATAAAACGCTAGGTATAATGAATTCACATGCCAGCTCTGTTTTTTGGGTCATAGTTAGCGTGTTGTCAATATCTGTCGGTGGAGGTGTATATAACATGATAATCTATTTAAAAGATTCATATAACTTTCCTTTTGTTAAGGATTTAAAAATATCACTACTAAGATCATGAGACATATTAAGCCAAGACTCTAGTTCGTCAAGACTATATTTATGCTTTTGTCCTAACATTTTAGTTTGAAGAATAAGTCCCTTTTTGTCGCCATTAAGCATGCCATCCCTTAAATTTAATAAAACTTTATTCTTTTTAATACTGTAAATTAAATTAAAATTAACCTCATCAATTTTTGCATCTTCAAAATCTTCTAAACCTTGATTTACATTTATGCTTAGGTTTTTGTTTATAAAATCTATAGATGACATTTGTTTTTTATTTAAGTCAAAAAAATCAATGTATGTAATTGAAGGGACAAGATTTATGTCTTTAAACTTGGAGTAAGAATCCTTAAAGCCATTTAAAACCCTTTTAATCTCTTTTTGGAATGATTCCCAATAATATGTACTGTCAACTGTATTTATTGATATCATACCTAAACCAATCTGAACTAGAGGATAAGCACCTGTTGACCTACTATATCTAAATCTAGCAGTACCTTTTGTGACTTCGTATGGAACTTCAGCAGGAACTAAGCTTTTCCTAATAGGATATTCATCTTTTAAAAAGGAATATAAGTCACCATGTAAATACTGAAAATCCTCTATGTCAGACTTATTTGTTACATCCCATCGCAATTCAAAAATTACTTCTAATAAGGGTGCATTGGGCAGCTTACTCATTTGTTAGTTGTTTTATTTTGTACAAATATATTTAATAGAATAACAAAACTTTTAAATTTTAACTAATATTTAACTAGTCGTTACAATTTTCAATTAATGATAAGTTAAAGCTATGCATATTATATATATATATTATAAAACGACTATATCGTGGAATTGTTGATAATTATTTGAAATAGTGGACTAGGATTTATTTAAGGAGGATATGATTGTTGGGGTATAAATTTTCTACTAATTCAAAAGTTAAAAACGATATTCGAATAGAAGATAATTAAGGATGTAGTCATATAGTAGTCAAATAAAAAATGCTGAACCATATAAATGGAACAGCATCAGGTATATACGATTATAAGAGGTGGAGAATATCGGAATCGAACCGATGACCTTTTGACTGCCAGTCATATTTTAATCAGTTTCATTAATTTTCATGTACTTTCATTTGTTTTATATATCCCTTAAATATAAGGGTTTTTGATGAATTGGTATAGTAAATGATTTTCATTGTTCTTCATCTTTTCTCTATATTTGCATGCAAATTGCATGTGTATGTACATGCACAAAACTAAGGAATATGTTCAAGTCTTCTCCATTCGGAATTTCGGTGTTTGCCAAATTAGATTCTCGTCGAGCTTTAAAAAACGGTTTATTTCCTGTAAGGATTCAGGTTTGTTATAAACGAAAGCAACAGTATTATAAAACAGGAATTGAGTTAAGTAATGAACACTGGAATGCATTGCCAGAGTCTAAAAGCAGGAAGGATAAAGATATTAAAGATGAGATTGAAAAGAATGTCGACCTTGTTAAAAAGGCAATTGTTACTTTAGGCGAAAAAGGTGGTTTTTCGTTTGATGCTTTAAATAATTTAGTTGGGAAAGGTGTTCACGGAACAATAAATAATGCGTTTAGAGCCAAAATTACACAATTACATAAAAATGAGCAGATAGGCACTGCAACTTCATATGAAAACACATTGATGCATATTGAGAAATTTGCTGGATCAAAGATTGAATTTGATTCTGTATCAATTGATTGGTTAAGGAAATTTGAACATTACATATTAAATAAAGGTAATTCAATGGCTACTGTAGGCTATAAGATGCGAGAATTAAAAGCGATACTTAATGAAGCTAAAGATGCTGGAATTCTGAAGGAGTCTCAATTCCCATTTGGAAAAAATAAATATCAGATAAAATCTGTACAAGGTCGCAAAAAAGCACTGACAGTAGAATTATTGATGCAGGTATTAAACTTCTCCGATGGTTTTGATGCAACAGATAAATATAGAGATTTGTGGGCTTTCCTTTTCTATGGTAATGGGATTAATGTTGCAGATATGATCCAATTAAAATTCAAGAATATAATTGATGGTGAAATATGTTTTATAAGACAAAAAACTAAAAGGACTAACTCAACGGTAAAAGAAATTCGTATTGTAGTAATAGATGAAATACAAAGAATAATTGATAAGTGGGGAAATTCACCAGAAGCAGATAATTATATTTTCCCTTTTTTATCTGGTAATCCAAGTGCTGAAGAGATACATATAAAGAAAAATGATGTTACAAGCCGTATAAACAGGAAAATGAGAAGTGTTGGAAAAAAACTTGGTATAGAAGGTTTATCAACATATGTAGCAAGGCATAGTTATGCTACAATTTTACAAAACAAAGGTGTTCCGGTGTCTTTAATTTCAAAAAACCTTGGACATAGTGATATTAAGACAACTGAGCATTATCTTGCAGGTTTTGAAAAAGAACAACGATTTGAAGTCGCCAATTTATTAAATGAATTGAAAAAGTAAAATAAACAGAAATTATCTAATATTGAATAAATTAATTTAGGTGTGATTCAAACCAATTAGCTTTAAATCCTGTGTTTTTATGATATGCTTCGTTGTAATATATTAAGTGATAAAAGTCCCACCAGAGTAAGTAAAAGAGGCCATGGGAGCCAAAAAATCCAACAACTCTTGGAGCAGAATCATCGTCGTAGTAGGCTATTTGATATATTGTAGGGATTTTAGAATAATCAAGTTTATCCTTTTTAAATAATTTTTCCAAAAAAGTTTTTAGAAAATATTTAATGTTAATATCAACTTCATGAAAATGAAAGTCATCTTTTTTTTCTATTAATTCATTAATTGAAATCCTACTAAGAGCACTTAAGAAGTTCAGAAGATCAATATGGTCATCTTCATTTTTAGTCTTTTTAAAGTCAAATGATATAGGGGTTTTGTTAAAGCAAGCATATTCAAGGGAAAATGCAAGTGTATGATGTTTTAAATCCTCAATTTTCATAATTTCATCACCAAGTTTAAATTTTGGTGATGATTCAATATTTATATGAGGATCTGGTATCTGATATTTAGACATTTATTGAACTAAAGATTTATAGTAGTTTTCCATATCTTCCTTAGAAATGACATTGCTGCATGATTGATAAGGTTTAAGTCCCTTTCGCGCATTATTCCATGGATTTTCTGAATGACTTAGATACTCTAATTCAAATGCCGATTTTGTGCCATATTTATTTAATACAACCTGAATGAGCTCTATTGGCTCATCTTCAACTCCTAATTGCTTAAGAGATTCACTTAATGTTTCTTCTTTATATCCAGTTAGTACGATTGGGTTATAAGAAAACTCTTTATATTCCTCATAAACAGAAGGGTATACGGGTCCATGAACCCATGCTTGAGGTAAGACATCATCATCAAATAAGTTTTTACCATCAAAATATACAAAATGCCATGACTGTATATAATAAAGAAGTTTTTGTAACTTTTTATTTGATATATAGTCACCGTTGGTATTAAAGTAATTTATAATTGCTTGTGAGAAAGGAACTATTTTTGCCATTTTACATTTTGTTTGAATACAAAATTAAACTAATGATCTTTTTTTCAACTATAGATTTACTTATTTAACACTTTAAATTATGAATTGTTAATGAAATAAAAAAGAACAATTGTATTATATAGTGTTGTATTTCATGAGATACTTATATTTATTAACAAAGTATTTCATGAATTGAAATATTTAATCCTTCAGCAATTTTCTTTAGCATTAAAATAGTACTATTTACTCTTCCCTTTTCTATCCTTCTCAAGGAAGAGTCTTCCATACCAATTGAGTTTGCAAGTTCAACTTGAGAGATACCTTTCTCTTGCCGAATTTCAATAATTTTTTCACCTATTTTCTTTAAATATTCAGAATCATTCATTTTTCTTAATTCTGAATACAATATCAGTATCAACGATACTTTTACACCGAACATATATGTTCGGTGTGTTGGTTTTTATTAAATTGCACCTCTAAAAGCTCAATTGAATACTAATTTTATAATAATACTTAACCAATGAAAAAGTCTTTTGTAATACTGTTTTTTACAGTGTTTTCCATTGCTGTTTCAGGACAACAGAAAAAGTATGGAACAAAAACAATTAGTCAATGGACATTTGAGAAATTTCCATTGCATTTTGAGATTACTCCGTCTAAAATAAAGGAGTATAGAAATCAGATAACTGGTAAGTTGGAAGTTTATGAAGAACAAAATAATGTCGGTCAGACAAGTGGATTAAAACTTACTATGAGTGAGGATGGAATCAATCCGGATGATGCTATATACGTGTATAAAGGACAAATGGTGTATGCAGTTCATTTTTTTACAGGCTCCAAAACGGCCAGACAGATAACAACTTATAATGAAAAAGGACAAAAAGATGGATATCGAATTATCAGAGAATTAAAAGGTGAAGGTGGATATTCCGAGAGTATTGAAAGATATGAAAATGATGTTTTAACAGAATTAAATGGTGTCAAACAAGCCCCGATGGAAGTTAACTTTGTCAATAATTTACTTAATGGTAAATTTAAATTTGAAACGAAAAGAAGATGGGTGATAGAAGGAGAGGCAGATAATGGAAAATTAAAATGGATAAAACAAAGCCAAGAAGGTGGTACAATCTTTATGAGTGAAATGTCTTTCACCGAAAAAGAAATTACAGTCAAAGAACCTAATACAAATAAAGAAGGATTCCAAATAGAGAAATATCCTATTGTTTCTACCCCTTTAGTTACAGATTCGAAAGAGTTGTGTTTAAAATATGGAAATTATAATGGGTACCCGTATCTGTATTTAGGGAAGGATTTTGAATTTGATATTCGTGATATTAAAGTTATAGCAAGTCAGATATATGTAAAACCATTGGAAACGAAAGTCAATTATGTGGATAGTTTATTAGATGGAGATTTTCAGTTTCGCCAGTATATATACAATGGAAGTTTTGAATACGAAGGAATTGTGAGTATTACAGGAAAAGCATCAAAAGGTAGCATTAAGTTTTTAAGGGTTAGAAAAATAATGTGTGAACCTATGAGTGGTAACATTTCTTCGGATAAAGCAACAGAATATACTTTTCAGGATTCTAAAATTCTTGTTAATGAGTTTGTTCCTGATATGCCTCGGGAGCCCGTAGCTTCATCAGCTTTAGATTATCTTCACCCTGTATTACTAACAAATTCAATAAAAGGTGGCTCCTATTCATACAGTTATGCAGATACCAATAATACTCTGGGAGTTCCAATTAATCTAAGTAGAAAGTTAGCAGGTAATGAAAATGGATATATGTATTTTAGTCCAACTGAATTTAGTGTAGCAACATTTATCTCAACTGCTACGACTCAAGTAGATAAGCCTGTCGTACAAAAAACAAACTTTAATAAAGGATTATTGGATGGCAATTTTGAATTTAAGGAAGATGGAATCTATTTTAATGGGAATGCTAAAATTGGTGTAATTCAGGATTTTAGGTTGAAGAGTGATTTTAAAAATTCCAAGGATATCATTGCTCCAGGAACTATTTGGAATGGTAAATCAATTAAATATGATATAATGGAAGTTAAACTTATTGGAAATGAATACAATGTTTCATATTTCAATTCAGAAAATAATACAAAGACCTATGAAGAAACTATCGTATTCTCCAAGAACAGAAAAATAACAACCTCAGAGAATCTTGCGGAATATGAAAATTTCATTTATTGTCCATCATATGCGGACTTAAGAAACAGCTTATTTAAGCTTAAATTTATTGAGATGTAAATTTCATAATTAATATAATTAGGTGGCTATCTATTATAACTTAGTCACCTAATTTATTTAAATCCATCGGTAATGTCTTACCAATTCTCTTATTTCTGTTCTAAAAGCCCTGCTATCATTGCAAATTACTTTTTTTAGAATCCAGCCAGAATCAATACCTGCAGATTTGATAGCATCTTCTTCTGATTTACCATCTTTAATATGTTTCTCATACAAACACTGCATAGGAGTACCATGCCAATCAAAATTATCACCTCCCATTAAATTCCTTACAGAAAACCACTCGTTTTTACGATTTTTACACCAACAGTAAACAGCACCTTGAAAGAAGTCTTTAATTCGTCTTTCTTGCTCTGAGGTAATACCTCTAACATTGTTAATTTGAGAAAAAGGTTCTAAACTCATTATGTTTTATTTTGCATCTTTGAATTTTTCCAATCCACAAATTAATGTTGGATTAGATGAATTAATACTTCTCATTCCGGTACCACCCTCCACTGGTATTTGATCTTTAATGTTTTTAATAAAATCCTCAATTAATATATAACGCCATTGAATTAAGTTTCTGTCTGTTTGATTATCGATTTGTCGTACAAAAAGATAATACTTGCACCCTGTTGTCTGTTGAATACGTTGAAAGTCTTTTATTCTTGGAATATCTAAACCAAATCCCTGTTTTGCTTTTTTAGGTAGATCCTTTTCCTTTATTTCTATGAAATTAATGCCATCAGCTCTTTTGGAAATTAAATCAATATCCGACGGTTTTCCTTTTATTATAGAGAATCCTAAGAAACCATCAAAAATTAAACGGTCAACATATAAATCCAATAATACTGAATTATCCACGTTTTTAATATTATCGATTAACCATTCTTTGGTGGAATCATAAACCGGATATGAATTTCTTTTTCTTTCAATTTCTTCTGTGAAACAATCTTTTAACATTCTGATGTCATTTCCTTTTAATTCGAACTTTTCATCGGATTTATTAAATTCATAAATCTGGAAATCGGGAACCGGCAACGAAACAGTTATATCCTTATAAGTCATTACAGACTTTATTTCAAACTTGTTAGAATACCTAACAATAAACATGTGTTGCGGATTAAGTCTTTTTATCTTACTGAAAATAGGAATGTAATCAATTATAGAAACTTCATTATTAACTATCACATAATAAATGCATTCATCCAGACTTGAAGAAGAATCTGGATTCATGGAAATGAAAACACCTCCTTTTAATAATTGTGATTCGGGATTCTTACTTACCTCAGAATGAATAAATAATTCACTTCTAAATCCTTTATATCTTGCAAAGCACTGTTTATCTCCTATGACATTGTGAGATACAACAGTATGTAGATTGTTAAGAATTTCCTCGTTAGTCATAGATAGTGCTGAGATTAAGTTTAACATTGGCAAGGTATGTTTTAAATAACTTGCAGGGAGGAATAAATAATATATCAATAATACTGTCTGGAAGTTCCTCGAAGGAGACATTTCCACTAATCTTCAGGTCGTTATTTTTTAATAACGAATCTTTCTGCAAATTATCAGAATCAGGGAAAATAAAAGAATTTTTCAATTCAGCCTGTTGGAATTGGTCTGTTGATCCAAGTATCTGTTTATAAATGATTTGTTTTGTTATACTTTCTAATCCAGGTTGTTTGTTTATTTTATTTGTACTATTGTTGAATTGTGGAAGATAATATTTTGCATCACTAATGAGTAATCTGTTTTCCTCTGGAATTAGTATGTCTGGAATTATTGTGTTTGAAGCGTTATATTCTGAGTTATTGTACTTCCATTTAGGAAATGGTATAATCTCCTTTAAAACTTCATATTTATCATCAAAAACTTGCTTTAAAGCGATTTCCCAAACGTGATAGAAGGCGTTAGTTCCGGTTAACTCAATTTCATTAGATTTCTGCTTTATTATATTGTTTATAAAAACTTTCAATAGATTCAGAATTAATATTTCATTATCTGCATATGCAACATTCAAAGCTTGCTCAATAATATATAAACAATAGTCAGATCCGCTATCTTCCAAGATATTTACATAATCAAGATTTGGATCTTCAAATATTGAAGTGTATTTTCCAAAATCATGGTATGCTTTCTGAGTCGCAAATTTTTGTAATTCTGAAATAATGTGATTTTTGAAAAAAGTATTTTTTTCACTTACTATATCAAGATAAATATGTCTGTTATCCTGAATAATTGGGTGGAATGTTTCAATTGTTTTGGGCCAGTGAATCCGATCCTCAAAGCTATTTGTTGTTCTTGTAACAATAGGTTTGTAAATATTAAATTCAGCATAATACTCTAGAATCTTCTTATATACTGAAAAGGGATTTTCTGAATCTACGTAATAAGCTTCATTTTCGTTTAGTCTTAATGAAACTCTCTTTTCAGCTTTCTCGATTATATCTAAATAAAGAAGAATCCTATCGAAAGCATCATCCTTTTCAGGTGTGAGGTTCTTGTAATACTTTGGAAATACAAAGATTAAATGATTCGCGTAAACAATTGCGCCTACATAGTTGAAACATAATACATTATTGCTTAAAGTAATGATGTTTTTTTCAATGCAATATTTTATAAAATCATCTCCGTATAAATTATCAAATTGATTGATAAAATAAAAGACGCCTTCAATATATAAATTATCGGAAATCAAGGCTAAGCATTCAGTTTGGTGATCAATTTTTCAGAGAAGCCTTCAGCGAAGATTTCCTGGATTAGTTTGTCTCTTTCTGTTTCTGTTTTAATACTACTAGTATGGAAATCGGATAAGGTTCTTAGATTAAATACTTTATTTCTGTTTTTATGTCTTAGGACGTCATCCCATAAATAGAGGAGTAATTTTCCTGTAAATCCAGAGTCACCAAGTTCTGTTTGCGATAAGAAGAATGGACCAAGTAGTTTATCTTCGGCAATATTAAGTGAACGTTCTTCGATTAAGTATTCATTAAGAGATCGTCTGAATATGTTCCAGTTGATCTTTATATTTTTATTTAATACAAGATCTAAATCATTTCTGCCATTGGCTGTTTCTCCATCATTTATGCCGAGATATTCAAAGCTCCAACGTCTTTTAAAAGCAGAATCCATTGCAAAGACTCCTTGATCAGCACTATTCATTGTTGCCCATAAGTACAAGTTGGGTGGTAATATGATTTGTTCGTTAATTGACGTTATGACTTTTTGATCCAATAAATACTGCATTATTTCATTATTGAAGGATATTGGATACTCACTTTCTCCATTTTCTTTTCTATCCAGCAGTTGAAATACATCTCCGAATACAGCAGCTACATTTGCTCTGTTTATTTCTTCAATGATGAGGATGATGTTTTCATCTGAAGTTTTTGCCTTTATAAAAGCTTCAAGAAATTTTCCTGGTACTAATTCATATGAAATAGATTTGCCATTACCTTCATTTTGTGTCATATATGGCTTGTACGATCCAATAAATTGACCATAAGTCATTTCTGGATTAAATGTTACTCTTATTGAATAATTATCTGCTATATCCTTATCTAAATTGTAGGATTTTCCAGTCCCAGGTGCACCATAGATAATTCGATTATATGGTTTGTTAATCGGAGTTGATTTGTGGTTGTCTTTAATCTGTATATCAGATTTTTGTTGAATTAGACTATTTTCCAATTTGTTAAATAACGTTTTGTTGCCATATAATTCCTCTGTGATCCTAGATATAATGTCTCCATGTTTTGTCGGATTAATTGGAAAGATTTTTCCTACAATAGAGCCGAAGGTGTCACTTCTAAAGAAGTAGTTATTGGGGTCTCCATTTATTGGATTTTTTGCTTTAAGTCTATAGCTTTTGCAGAATAGAAAGTTAGAGAATATAAGAATCTCATCTATAGACAGATTCACTCTTAAATAATCAATATATTCTTGACCAAATTGAACCTGTCCTGTTAAAAAAGTTTGTAAATCTTGATATGTTCTCCAAGACCTATCATCTTTTTTTATGTCCTCAATAGTAAAATAACTTGTTAGAAAGTCCTGAAAGTGATTGAACTCATCGAATAGTTTCTTAATTATAAGGACTTGTTCGTTTATTTTATCAAGAAAATTTAATGCTATGTATGAGGACTTTAGATAAAAATTAGGGAAAAGCCAATAATCACTTTTCTTTTTTAAAATAGTATAACCTGAGCCAAAAATACAATCTGTATCATACGTAGTTTTCTGAAATTGCTGATATTCAGATTTAAATTCATCTGATAGATCATAATTTTTGCCACTTAAAAGCTCTTTATCTAAATTTTCAGTAATGTGATCAGGTACCTTATCTAAGATTGTTAGCATAAAAAATTGATTTTATGCCGAAATTTATATATAGGTTCTCAGTATTCCTAGAGAAAAAATATTATTTTAATAATTGTCTATGTATTTCCTTAGCAATCGTTTGAATGACTTTAACAGTTACGGAATTTCCAAATTGTTTGTAAGCCTGATTGTTAGATACTGGTATTTTAAAATGAAAGTCACCATTTACCTTTTTTGCAGGATAACCTTGTAAAAGTGCTGCTTCCAAAGGATGTAATTTCCTTGGCCTTTTATCTAAATGTTCTTGATTTATCAATATTTCTGATCCATCCTTATAATATCGGGCTGAAATAGTACTAGTATATGGTGAGTCATCTTTAAAAATTGAATATCCGAAGCCATTACCTTTCTGAGCATGTTCAATCCTCCTTCTTTGATGACCTGCCCACAATTTATCAGATATTGTATATGTTTTCTTTTCTTTCTTTTCCAATGAATGTAATTCTTCATCAGTCAGTAATATGTCTCCAACAGAGACAGGTTTACACCTTAGTTCACGTTCTTCTTTATCAAAAATAATCTCACCATTTTTATCAATGCCATAGGGAAAGTGAAAATTGTTGACATTAACAAGAGTTTTATTCCAAGCAACGATGAAAATTCTCTCGCGATTTTGTGGTACACCGAAGTGTTTGCTATTTAATACTTCCTCACAAACGTTGTATCCAAGTTTTTCAAGATTTCCTTTGATTGTTTTAAATGTTCGGCCTTTGTCGTGACTCTTTAACCCTTTAACATTTTCAAGAAAAAGAACTTTGGGAGGGGTTCCTTGCTCAATTTTCGTACGGACAATTTCCTCAATATTAAAAAATAGAGTTCCTCTAGTATCTGCGAATCCTTTTTTTAAACCAGCATTAGAAAATGGTTGACAAGGAAAACCCGCACATAAAACATCAAACTCCGGAATATCTTGATAATTTAATTCAGGATCAGTAATGTCTTCATTAAATAACCCATTTTTAAATAGATCAGGAGACCAATTTTTAAAGTTTGTTTCATATGTGATTCTTGCAAATTTATCAATTTCTGAAGCGAAGACGCATTTTCCTCCTACGGAATGCATTCCGATATGAAATCCTCCAATACCTGCAAATAAATCAATAAAATTAAAGTCTTTCCCCATTTTTTTTCTATCTAATCGCTTAATTTATCGGCAAATATATTTATTCTGTTTTAACTGATCGATTAGTTTTGATATGTTTTTATCAACATTTGAAGTCTTAAGTTCACATTCCCATATTGTAATTACATGCCATCCAAGGTCTATGAGCTGTTGAAATTTTATTTTGTCCCTTTCGATATTCGCAGATATTTTATCAGACCAGAATTTAACATTTGATTTAGGTAACTTAAAGTATTTACAATCTTTATGACCATGCCAGAAACAACCATTTACAAATATTACGGTGTTATATTTCCTTAGGACAATATCAGGTTTTCCAGGAAGTTTTTTTGAATGAAGGGAAAAGCGATAACCTAAAGCGTGAAGTTTCTTTCTTAGTGTAATTTCAGGTTTAGTATTCTTCCCTTTAATTCTACTCATATTGTAACTTCTTTGTTTAATAGAATGTACGTCAGTCATATAAAACCATGAAAAATTGATAGGTAAAGTTAATTTATTTTAGTTATTAGGTAGAATATATAGGTTGAAGATTAATGTGTTATAATCTTACGGGGAAGCTGAAAACTGACCAGAGTAAGCACTATTTATTTTTTTTATTATGCCGTATAAATGTCCCAATTGTAAAAAAAGTGGAAGTACACAAAGATTATGTCGTTACTGCCTTACAGTCTTTTGTGTCTCGTGTAACACTACTGTTTCTGGGGAAAAAATTCAACCGAAGTCTAAGCAGCAATGTCCTGTGTGTAAAAATATTAATAAGATACACTATGTGGATTATCAGGATCGAAGAAAGTGTTGATATTCAAATTGAGAGGAACTATTAATTGTTTCTCTCAACTATAGAATTAAGTAGAACTTTAAGATCGTTATTTGTGTATATAATTAAACAGGATTCTTTAATTGTGTTATCCTCTGTAAATTCCAAATTTGGTACATTCCAAACTTCAAGTCTTTTATTGTTATTGATTATTTTATTGATTTTCCTAGTGATTTTCTCGTTTAATAAGATTAAATTTTTAAAATCGTGATTTATTAGAAGATATATTCCGAGTTTATAATTAATCCCATATGTGGCACTATCTGTAAAGATGTCAAGTTTACAAAAATCATTATCAAATCCTTGTACGACTGAAGATAAGTTATCTGTTGTTTTTACTTCAACAACAACTTCATTGTTATCGTTGGATCCAAAGTTATGTATTAATAAATCAGGTGTCCGGTTTCCCTTTAAATTCTTGAATTGGAATTGTGACTTAACAGCTTCTCCTGAAATAGTAAGTCCTTTAAAGCGGTCCTGATTTAATCTTAATTGATGATAGAGTTCATAGCAAAATACTCGTTCATTATATTTATTTCTTGATGTATATGTTGTTATTTGTTGAAAAAAACCTCTTTCTACATTTAAAATTGAATCTTTTATGGCTTCTTTAAATTGGCTATTCATATCTTAATTATTTTTTAGAGATCATTTAAAGATATATATTCAAATGGGATGGTTTGTATAGTCTCACTTAAAAATTGAATGAATTTACGATCCTCAATGGTTGGTTGATTGGGGCCAAAAATTATCATCCTTTTGTTTTTTTTACTCTTTTCATAATGAATATATGATAAAAGCTGTCCTAAGCCCTCCCTAATACATCTTTCTGCAATTGCATTAGTTTTTACTTCGTAATATTGTATTTCGTTTATTAATTCTACTTTGATATCGACATAGTTCTCTTCCATGGATACTTTTTCTTCACCATATTTAGATTTTAAATGTTCAGCTAATTTATTTTGAATTTCGTTGTGAAATTGGTTGACAATTAGAGAATTATATCCTTTTCTTTCATGTGGTTCGGTATTCTTTATTCCACTGGATTTTCTCCTTTTCTTGATTTTACTAACTTTTTTATTGTTAGGAGTTTGGTATTCATTGTAAAGGTGTCTCATGTAATCAAATACAGATATACCAAAAGGTTTTGTACTTAAAATGAAGCGATGTATACTTGAGTAAGAAGTTTTATTTGTAATTTCCATTCCAAGCTTTCTTCCAATAGTATGTAACGCATCTTTTTTAAAAATAGGAATAAATGCCTCATCCGAATATAAGAAAGCTACCTTCCATTTGAATAATTTATAAAGATTTATATTATCAATTGATTCTAAATCATTTTTTTGGGCGGCAGTAATTACTTCAATAAGTCTTTTTTTTAGCTCTTTAAACGCATCGTCACAAGTGTTACTTTTTAGACTGGATTGCCATGTGTAAGTTTCATCAGACTTAGCATTTTGGGGTTTCTTTTTATTTGGTTTACGTTTATATATACCAAATTTCAAACTTGTAATTCCTTTGTTACTTCCAAGTTGTCTAGTTTGACTTTCAATATATTGACAAAATGTATCTGGATTGTTGATGTTTACATAATCATTTAACTTCATTTTCCTAACTCTGTCCAACGGCCATGTTGAATTGAATTTATTTAGAATTTCTTGATCATTCAGGAGAGTGGATTTTTTCATTGAGAATATATTATTTATTAATAAATTATGAGTTTATTGATTGAAATAATTCTAAATAACGGAATTTTTGATTTTTTTTCGTCAAAACATTTATAATTTTTAAAATTCCAGGAAATAATAAAATGGAGACTTAAATAGAGATCAGACTTTAAAAAATATACTCTTTAATTCCGTATAAACAACATTTATTACTCCTCGATTAATATTGGTTTTCACTAATTCTAATGATTTCCATGATTCAATCTATAATTGAAATCAATCTTCATTCGAGGATTGATCCGAAATGTTAAGTCTCATTCATTTATTATTAACGAAGATATTGTCTTCAAAAATTTAAAAAATATTATGGTGTTTAATTCAGAAAAAGCAAGGGAATTTATTATATCCCAAGGAATTCCTATGTCCAAATCCAAACTATATAAATTAACGTCTAATAATGGTATTATATGTCATTATGTTGGGCGAAGACTGGTTTTTTATAGAAATGAATTAGATGAATGGTGTAAACAACAAATATATACGCCTAAAATACATAGAGACTTTCAAATGAACATTATTGAATCTGCCCAAAAAAAATTGTTTAAATAATTAGTTATGAAAAGTTACACTGTTAGTTTTTTTCAAAATCCAAAAAAAGAGCGCGAATCCATTTGTGAAATTGATTTTTGGGAATGGTTTTATTCTGCTCTAAACAAACCTTTTTGGGGTTTTGGTGTAGAACCCAATTCTGAACAAAAAGCAAAGTTTATTCCAACAAAAAACTCTGCAATTTCAATATGTGGACAATACTACACAATCATAAGAGGGAGGTGTTCTGGGTTTAGCGGATTAATGGCTATTACTATAAAAAAAAGTATAGATTTGGGTTGGTTTGGGTTCGAATCTATAAAATCAAAGTTGAAGGAGTCGGAACATATTCTATACTGTGGATTTGTTGATGAAGGAAAAACCCTGCTCTGTATTATGCCAACAAAAGATCCAAGTTTAGCAATTAAATATTATTCTCAATTGGAAAAATATTTTCGGACGAATTATTCTGTTTCCATAGACGCCAAATTTCCAGGTTTACGATATTTAGTCAGTCGTTTAGACGATCGAAATCCTATTATTAACAAGAATGCAAAAGATTTTGTATTTAATGAATTGGAGAGTTCTTCAAATAGTTTTCGGAATTATAAACGTAGAAAAAAACTTGATTTGACAAATAAAATAGAAAGAAATGACATTGATTATATGTTAGAAGGATTGGAAGATGCATTTTAAATGGGTCTTTAATCTTTTGGATGGCAGTTCAGTTTTGGACTGCCATTTTTTTGCCTTAACTTTAAATATAATTAAGTGATTATGATATAAGTATAATTTAAGGTAGTTATGTTTTGATATTTCCTTCATTCAAACTGACGATCCCGGGTAGTGCTGCATCTCAAACATTTAATGTATTGAATAATTATATGTTTTGATATTCCCTACATTGAAACTGACAATCCCGGGTGGTCCTGCATCTCAAATATTTAATGTATTGAATAATTGTATGTTTTGATATTTCCTTCATTCAAACTGACGATCCCGGGTAGTGCTGCATCTCAAACATTTAATGTATTGAATAATTATATGTTTTGATATTCCCTACATTGAAACTGACGATCCCGGGTAGTGCTGCATCTCAAACATTTAATGTATTGAATAATTATATGTTTTGATATTCCCTTCATTGAAACTGACAATCCCGGGTGGTCCTGCATCTCAAATATTTAATGTATTGAATAATTGTATGTTTTGATATTTCCATCATTGAAACTGACGATCCCGGGTAGTGCTGCATCTCAAACATTTTATGTATTGAATAATTATATGTTTTGATATTTCCTTCATTGAAACTGACGATCCCGGGTAGTGCTGCATTTCAAATATTTAATGTATTGAATAATTAAATGTTTTGATATTTCCTCCATTGAAACTGACAATCCCAGGTAGTGCTGCATCTCAAACATTTTATGTATTGAATAATTATATGTTTTGATATTTCCTTCATTGAAACTGACGATACCGGGTAGTGCTGCATCTCAAACATTTAATGTATTGAATAATTAAATGTTTTGATATTTCCTTCATTCAAACTGACGATACCGGGTAGTGCTTACTTCAAGCATGCATTACTGAATCATTAAATAAAAATGTATGTTTTGATATTTCCTATATTGAGCGGTGACAATCCCATGAAGCGTTCCTATATACATGCATTACTATATGAATAGAACAATCAATTAATTTTATGGTATTACACAATTGTGTAGTAATTAAAGAATGATTTGAGGATTTTTTCTAATGAAAAGGCAATTTAAAAGTCTTTTGTGTTTCATTGTGTTTCATCCTTTTAGAGGATTTGCATGCAAATTGCATGCGCAAATAAAAAAGCGCCCACGATGGAAGCTCGCGAACGCCTTTATTTTCTTGGTGGAGAATATCGGAATCGAACCGATGACCTTTTGACTGCCAGTCAAACGCTCTAGCCAACTGAGCTAATCCCCCAATAATTTTTTGGTGATGCAAATGTAATCTATTTTCTGATATAATTATTTTTTGGACGAAAATTAATTTAATATTAAAACTGCTACATAACATGTGTTATGATTTTGTCAGTAAAAAATCAATTTAATTAAACCTTTGAAATAAAAAAAAAGTTCAAATACATACGTTTTTTACAATAAAGTTCTATTTTTATGCACTCAAATATTACTTAAGCATTATTAAGAGTAAATAAATTGATAAGTCATTTTTTAAATGACTAACTTTAGGCATCAAAATTAAATTTATTATGGAAGTAAAAAAGTCGCCAAAGGCAGATCTGGAAAATAAGAAAAGGATTTTCATGCAGATCGGTTTAGTAGTGGTTTTGGCTCTTGTTTTTGCTGCTTTCGAATGGTCTACTACTGATGTTAGTAATGATACATTTGAAATGGTTGAAGACGTAGAGGCGGAGGAGGAAATTGTTCCTATCACAAGACAGGAAGAGGTTAAACCACCACCACCACCACCACCACCACAAGTAACAGATGTATTAAACATCGTTGATGATGATGTTGAGCTTGACGAAGAGCTTGATATTGAAGATACTGAGATTGATGAGGATACTGAAGTAGAGTTTGAAGTAGCTTTAGAAGAAGAAGAGACTGATGATGCTCCTGTATTCTTTATCGTGGAAGAGATGCCTCAATTCCCTGGAGGTGACACTGAGTTAAGAAAATTTATCGCTCAGTCAGTGAAATATCCTGTAATTGCTCAGGAAAACGGTATTCAAGGACGTGTTTACGTTCAGTTTGTTGTTGGTACTGATGGTAGTGTTAAAGATGTAAAAGTTGCTCGTGGAGTAGATCCAAACTTAGACAAAGAAGCGATCCGTGTGGTTCAATCTATGCCTAAATGGAAGCCAGGTAAGCAACGTGGTAAAGCTGTTAAGGTATCATATACTGTACCTATCAACTTTGTATTACAGTAACAAATAATGTTATCATATTAAGGGGCATCTTTTTAGATGCCCCTTTTTTTGTATCTTTGTGCGCTTAATTATTTTAAATGGGAGAACAAATATCTACTAAAAAGGAACTTGAGAAAGTAATTCTTGTCGGAATTAGAACTCCGGGGATTACAGAACCAATGTTGAATGAATATTTAGATGAATTGGCATTTTTGGCTGAAACAGCCGGTGCTATTCCAGTGGCCAGGTATACTCAGAATTTACCTATGCCGGATAATAAATATTACGTAGGAAGTGGAAAATTAGATGAGGTCTTGGAAGGTGTTAAGGTTTATGAAGTCAACTCAGTTATTTTTGACGATGAATTGTCTCCTTCGCAATTAAGAAACCTTGAAAGGGAGCTGAAGGTTAGAATTCTTGATAGGACTAATCTTATATTAGATATTTTTGCTAAAAACGCAAAGACTGCAGCCGCAAAAACTCAGGTAGAATTAGCTCAATATCAATATTTATTACCCCGGTTAACTCGTATGTGGACTCACCTTGAGCGTCAGCGTGGGGGTATTGGTATGCGTGGACCTGGAGAGAAAGAAATTGAAACTGACCGTAGAATTATCAGGGATAAAATTGCTAAGCTTAAGCTGGATCTTGAAAAGATTGACAAGCAAAAAACAACGCAGCGTAAAAACAGAGGTAAAATGGTTCGTGTTGCATTGGTTGGATATACAAATGTTGGTAAATCTACCTTGATGAATACCTTGAGTAAATCAAGTGTGTTGGCCGAGAATAAGCTTTTCGCGACATTGGATACTACTGTTCGTAAAGTTGTTGTAGGAAACCTGCCTTTTTTAGCTGCGGATACAGTTGGTTTTATTCGTAAACTACCTCACCATTTGGTTGATTCTTTTAAGTCTACCTTAGATGAAGTTAGAGAGGCTGATATATTAGTTCATGTGGTAGATATTTCTCATTCAGGATTTGAACAACAAGTAGAAATTGTAAATCAGACTTTGCAGGAAATTGATAATACCGAGAAGAAGATGATTATGGTCTTTAATAAAATTGATGCATTTAAGTATACTCCAAAGGATGAGGATGACTTAACTCCGATGCAGCAAGAGAATTATTCTTTAGAAGATTTAAAGAAGACCTGGATGGCAAAAGATTTGGATACTGTATTTATTTCTGCCCGAAATAAAGAGAACTTAGAAGATTTTAAGGAGTTGATATATAATGAAGTGAGAAAAATTCATACAGCTCGCTTTCCTTATAATGACTTTTTGTATCCAAATATAAATTTTGATGAAAAAGACATAGAAGATTAGATATGAAAAAAGGCTACAGTTGAGTAGCCTTTCTATTTATATAAAATTGAGTTTTTTACTAAACTAGTTTTTGTTCAATTAGATATTCTGCAATTTGAACAGCATTTAGAGCAGCTCCTTTTTTAATTTGATCACTTACACACCAAAATGCAATTCCGTTAGGATTTGATAGATCTTTGCGAATTCTTCCAACAAAAACATCATCCTCTCCAGCTAAATTAAATGGCATTGGATATTTATTTTCTGAAGGAGTATCAATTACTGTAATTCCTTTAGTTTTTTCACATTCAGCTCTAAACTCTTCTGGTGATACAGGTCTCTCAGTTTCTGCCCATACAGACTCCGAGTGAGCTCTGATTACAGGAACTCTAACTGTAGTAGCGCTTACCTCAATGTCGGAATGCATAATTTTTTTGGTTTCCTTATACATTTTCATTTCCTCTTTTGTGTATCCGTTGTCTGTGAATACATCAATATGAGGTATTACATTGAAAAGTAACTGATGTGCAAATTTTTCAACTGTTAAATCTTTGTTTTCAGCAAACTCCTTTACTTGTTGTTCTAGTTCAGCCATCCCCATTGCTCCGGCACCACTTGCCGACTGGTAAGTTGAAACATGTACTCTTTTTATGTGAGATATGTTTTCAAGTGCTTTTAGTGCAACCACCATTTGTATAGTAGTACAATTTGGGTTAGCAATAATATTACGTGGCGTATTTTTACAATCCTCAGCATTAACTTCAGGTACAACTAAAGGTACATCTTCATCCATTCTGAAAGCGCTTGAATTGTCAATCATTATGGCACCATGCTTGGTAATGGTTTCAGCATACTCAATAGATGTTCCACCACCAGCAGAGGTTAAGGCAATATCAATATCCTTAAAATCATCATTGTGGCAAAGCTCCTTAACTACTAACTCTTTACCCTTGAATGTGTATTTATTACCGGCACTTCTTGCCGAACCAAATAATACTAATTCATCCAGAGGGAAATTACGCTCTTCCAGAACTTTTAAGAATTCTTGTCCTACAGCGCCACTAGCACCAACAACTGCTACTTTCATACGTTTTTTTGTTTACTTTTTGTGTTGTTTGGAACCTACTGATACTTCAGTTATTTCAGTGAATTATAATAGAAATGTTTCGTTAGTTCCAATTAATTAAAATATTATTATAAATTTAATGTGTAATAAGACAATGCGTTAACCTTGTCTTAAGTTGGTGATGATGATAATTATCATACAAAAATATAGTTTTTACAATTAACCAAACGCAATGATCCGATATTTTTTAATCTTTTTGTTATTTCCTATAACAATTTATTCTCAAATCACAGAAAATTGGACTCGAACAAGTTTAAATGAATCTCCAGAATGGATTGGTGAGTCTGAGATGTTTCATATTAATTCAGACTTAAATTGTCTTGAGCTTAATGCTTCAGAAGAATCTTCTTCTGCGTTTTTATTTACTGCTTCAGAGGCGATCATTGATGCAGAATGGAATTTTTCCGTCACTTTGGATTTTAATCCATCATCATCTAATTATTGTGTAGTTTACTTGTGTTGTAATCAATGTGAAGTAAGTACTTCTCTTGAAGGTTATTATATTAAAATAGGTGATACTTCGGATAATGTTTCGTTATGGAAACAGAAGAATTCTGAATCGGTTAAATTAATAAATGGGCTCGAAAAAATTCTAGATCTATCAGGTTTTAAACTTGATGTTAAAGTAAAACGTGATGATAAAGGGAATTGGAGCTTATACACATCGTTAAACAATGGTGAATTTATAATGGAAGGACAAGTTTTTGATGATGATATTTTAACCAGCGCATTCTATGGTATGTTTTGTAAATATACTTCAACAAGGAGGGATAAATTTCATTATGGACCAATTCAAGTGACCGGAGAACCTTATACTGATCAAGTTCCACCTAGAATAATATCTCATAATTTGAGTAAGGGAAAAAATCTGGAATTAATGATGAGTGAAGATGTAAACCCGGATTTATTGAATGTTAAACTTAATGAAAGTATTGTTGATTTAGAAAATGTAACGTACGAAGGAGATATTATTGATATTATATTTAAAGAGAAGGTAAATAACAGTTCAAAAGGTTCTATTGCAATTTCGGGGATTAAAGATTTAAGCGGTAATGCTCAGAATGATACAATCCTATATTATTCATATTTTAAGCCGAATCGGTATGATATTGTAATTTCTGAGATACTTATTGATCCTGATCCCGTTGTTAGTTTACCTGAATGTGAATTTGTTGAAATATATAATCAAACAGAGCACGAGATTAATTTGTTCCAATATCGGATAATTATTAATGGAAAGTCAACTATTTTTCCAGAGTATATTTTAAAATCTCACGAATACGCAATTATTGTTAGTGATTCTAAAGTAAATTACTATGAAAATAATAATGTAATATCAGTAGGCTCATTGCCAAGTTTAAATAATAGCGAGGGAGAAATTATCATAGATAATGATGAAAATAATATTTCAGATGCGATTAAATATCCTTTTGTGAATTTATCTTCTGATTTTAAGGAAGATGGAGGTTGGTCTCTTGAAAAGATAGATGTAAGTAATCAAGATCTAAGTTCAAATAATTGGGATTATTCTCTTGATTTAAATGGAGGAAGTCCTGGTTATAGGAATTCAAATCAGATGGCAAATGAAGATAATTCAAATCCCTTTATTGAATGTATTTCATATAATGATGAAAAAAGTTTTACAATACACTTTAGTGAAGCTATTGATACAAGCAGTTTAAAAGCCTCTGGTTTTGAAATAGATAAAAATTCGATTGATAAAATAGAGATAGATAGTATATTTTTTTCAAATGCTACGATATATATGAATCAATCTTTAGGTGAAGGAATGAATAATAGTATTTCAATTCATGATGACAAAATAATTGATTTAAATAATAATAATTTATATAATGATTATCTCTGGAAAGTTGGAGTTCCGGAAGAAATTGATTCTTTTGATTTATGTATAAATGAAGTGCTGTTTAATCCTTTACCCGATGAGGATGATTTTATTGAGATATATAATCGATCAGATAAGATTATTTTTTTAGATGATATTTATTTAGCTAATATATCAAATGATAGTCCTGAAAAACTATACTCGATAAATTCAAATCATCAATTAATTTTCCCAGGAGAATACTGGGTTTTTAGTAAAGATGCAGCAGCTTTAAGTATTCAGTATGATATAGTAAAACAACAAGTATTACAATGTGATTTACCTTGGTTAAATGATGATGCAGGTAATATTGCTATTGTTGATAGAAATGGCCACATTATTGATCTCTTTGAGTATAATGAGGGTATGCATTATGAATTACTTAATAGTCAGGAAGGCGTTTCGTTGGAAAGGTTAAATGTTAATTCACCTACCAATAATTCCAACAATTGGCACTCAGCTTCTACAGAAGCTGGTTATGCTACTCCAACCTATATTAATTCTCAGCTTTATCCGGAGAATCAAATAGTTCAAGATAAATGGATTTGGTTAGAGGAGGAGACTTTGAGTCCAAATTCTGATGGGGAAAAGGATTATCTGATAGTTAACTATAAAATGCCTGATGTAGGATATTCTGCTACAATTCGAATTTATAATAGAAATGGTGTACCTGTACAAACCCTATGTGAAAATAGTTTACTGAGTACTGAAGGTTTTTGGCAATGGAACGGAATTCAATCAAATCATATAAAAGCGCCAATGGGGATTTATATTGTTTATGCTGAAGCTTTTTCTACAGAAGGTGATGTAATACAAGAGAAGTTGATTTGTGTATTAACAGATGGGGTACCAAAGTAAGATCTGTTAATATAAAAAAAGCTGTGCTTGGATGCACAGCTTAGTGTCTGGTGTAATGAGGTTTCTTAATTATTTAATAATGCCTCTGTGTTTTAGCATTGGAGTAATATCTGGTTTTCTGCTAGTGAAATTTTGATACATTAAATCAAAGTCTTCAGTATTTCCTCTTGAAAGAATCATGTTTCTGAAACGATCTCCATTTGCTCTGGTTAGACCTCCGTTTTCATTAAACCACTCAAAAGCATCATTGTCTAGCATTTCTGCCCATAAATAAGCATAATATCCTGCCGCGTAACCATTTCCCCAAATGTGCAAGAAGTATGTTGAGCGATATCTTGGCGGAATTTCATTAATATTTAAATTCGTATTATTAAGAGCTTCTGTTTCAAATGTACTTGCATCATTAATTTGTTTATCTGCAGAAATGGTATGCCACTGTAAGTCAAGTTCAGCAGCAGCAAGTAGTTCTGTTAACATATAACCTTGATTGAATGTTGAAGCATTCTTAATTTTTTGAACTAAACTTTCCGGCATTGGTTCTCCTGTTTTATAATGTATTGCATAATTTTTAAATACTTCAGGATACATTGCCCAATGTTCATTGAACTGAGATGGTAATTCTACAAAGTCTCTTGAAACATTGGTCCCGGAAAGAGTTACGTATTTTTGATCTGCAAAAAAGCCATGTAATGCATGTCCAAATTCATGAAACATCGTCGTTACATCGTCATAGCTAATTAATGCAGGCTCACCATCAGCTGGTTTTGTAAAATTACATTCATTGTAAATTACCGGTTTTGTTCCCAAAAGAGTAGATTGCTCAACAAGATTACTCATCCAGGCACCACCTGATTTATTATCACGTTTAAAGAAATCGCAATAGAATAAACCAACATTTGAGCCATCTTCATTATATAATTCAAATACTTTTACATCGTTGCAATATACAGGAATATCAGTTCTTGGTTTAAATGTAATGCCATATAGTTTTTCTGCTGCGAAGAATACTCCTTTTTCTAGTACAGTATACAGTTCGAAGTATGGTTTTATTTCTTCTTCATTTAAGTCATATTTTTCTTTGCGAAGTTTCTCTGCGTAGTAATTCCAATCCCAAGGAGCAAGCTTAAAGTTTCCTTTTTCCCGATCGATTAATTTTTGTAATTCCTCAGCTTCTTTTTCTCCATTTTTAATAGAAGCAGAAACCAGTTGATCTAAGAATTCTAATGCAGCCTTAGGTGTTTTTGCCATTTGGTCTTTTAAGCTCCATTCAGCATAATTCTCACAACCTAATATATTTGCTTTTTTAGCTCTTAGTTGAGCAATTTTAACGATGATTTCACGTGTATCATTTTCATCGCCTTTTTCAGCTCTTGACCAGGATTGTTTAAATAGTTTCTCTCTGGTAGTTCTGTTTTCAAGATAAGTTAAATAAGGTTGTTGGGTTGTATTTTGTAGGGGAAGAAGATATTTTCCTTCTAAATTATTTTTAGCGGCATTGTTTTTTGCAGCTTTGATTTCTCCTTCTGATAAACCTTTTAATTCATCTTCACTATCAACAACTAAAGCAGCGTTTTTTGCTGCACTGATCAATTGATTCGAGAATTTTGTTGACAGTTGAGCGATCTCTGCGTTTATACCTTTTAATTGCTCTTTATCCTCCTGAGATAAGTTGGCTCCGGATAAAATAAATCGTTGATAATATTCTTCAACTAGTTTTCTTGATTCTGCGTCTAAATCCAATTTATCTAATTGATTGTATATGGTCTCAACTTTTTTAAATAAAGTGTCATTTAAGAATAACGCATCTGCTAAAGCGGATAATTTTGGAGCTAATTCTTCCTCTGTTTTTTGTATTGTATCATTCGTATATGCTCCACTTAGCATGTTGAAAATGCCATTAACTCTTGCTAATGTACTTCCTGATTTTTCAATTGGTATAAATACGTTTTCGAATGTAGGAGCAGAGGGATTTGCTGCCACATCATTAATTTCAGTAAGTTTCTCTTTAATACCAAATTCCATTGCAGGTAAAAAATCGCTGCTTTTGATTTTTGAAAAATCAGGTACGCCATAAGGAAGATTGCTTTCCTCTAAAAGATAATTATTCTCCAATGTGTCGTTTTTTTGTTTAGATGTTTGACAACTTGTAAATGCAATAACAAGCAAAAACAAGAGATAATGAATTGCTTTTAATCGTTTCATTCCGTATTGAATTGTTAATGAGTAATGAATGTTTGTTTTGTTGATAGAAACCGCAAGTTATAAATTCCCTAACAAGAATTGCTTTAAAAAGAGTAAAAAAAGTTGAACTGGTTTTTTAGTAAGGGAGGTAGAGATAATATTGATGTTTTTATCTGAGAATCCATCTGAATTACTGGGGTAAGAATACTGTTTTTTTTGAAATTATGTAAGAGCATTCTTAATTTTATGAAAAGGATCTCCCGTTGGAAATCCTTTTACAAGCAAGATATTATAAGGAAGCTACCAACTCCTTTATAACATATGTCATTGTAGGTTCAGCTTTTGCTGCAATTTCCTGAACCTCTTCATGTGATATCTCAACTATCTCACCAGGAACACCTGAATCTGTTACGATTGATACGCCAAAGCAAGTCATATTCATATGGCGAGCCACAATAACCTCAGGTACAGTTGACATTCCAACTACGTCTGCTCCTAAAATTCGGAACATTTTATATTCAGCAGGAGTTTCAAATGTAGGACCTGATGTTCCAACATAGATTCCTCTTTTTAATTTAATATTGTTTTTATATGCTATTTCAAAGGCTTTGTTGATCAAATCTTTTGAGTAAGGTACACTCATATCGGGGAATCGAGGTCCTAATTCATCAATGTTTTTACCAATTAAGGGATTAGTTCCAAACATGTTGATGTGATCATCAATAATCATTACATCTCCAACTGCAAAATCCGGATTTAAACCACCACTAGCATTACTAACAAGCAATGTTTCAATTCCCATCATTTTCATAACACGTACAGGAAATGTTACTTCTTGCATATTGTAACCTTCGTAAAAGTGAAAGCGTCCTTGCATTGCAACAACTTCTTTACCTCCTAAAGTTCCGAAAATTAACCTGCCATGATGTCCTTCTACTGTTGATACAGGAAAATTTGGAATCTCATTATAATCAAGAGTGGAATTAATATCAATCTCCTCTACCAGACCGCCTAAACCAGTTCCTAAAATAATACCAATGTTGGCTTTTGTATTTGATTTCTTAAGTATAAAATCAGCGGTTTCATTTATTTTGCTTAACATAGTTAACAATTTTGCCTAAAAACTCTTTTTGTTGATTATTTAATATATTAATCTCAATAGGAATATACCATATGGCTTTTGAAATTTGATCTTCAGGATTTAAAATTTCTTTAAACCTTACAGAATCTTTTTCTGTAGTCAATATGATTTTTTTGTTTCCATTAAGATTATTAAAATGATTAATAATTTTTTGTAAATCAACTTCTTTAAATTGATAATGATCGGCAAACTGAATTAATTCAACCTTGTTGGTTTTTGATCTTACATATTCAAGTAATGGTTTTGGATTAGCAATTCCAGTTACAAGTAAGACTTCAAAATTACAAAGATCTGTTTCAGTGAGCACTTTGTTTTTGCAAAATAACGAAATACAATTTTGATATCCAATAGTTGAGAAATAAACCGACTGGTCGGTGTTTAAATTTAACTTTTTAATAATATTAGTCTGCTCCAGAATACTTATGTTTTTGGGGCATTTATTAACGAGAACAATATTTGCTCTTTTTTTGCCATTTACAGGTTCACGCAGTTCTCCGGCAGGTAGCATAAAATCTTTCCATAAAGGGCGATTGTAGTCTGCAACAAGGATGCTAAAACCAGGTTTAACATATCTATGTTGGTATGCGTCATCCATTAAAATAACTTCGGGTTTGTTTTCAAGATCCAGCATTTGGTCTATTCCTGCAACTCTTTTCTCTGCAACTGTAACAAGTAATTCCGGGAATTTTGATTTAATCTGGAATGGTTCATCTCCAATATCAGTAACAGTGCTATTTTTGTCGGAGATGATTACGCCTTTTGTTTTTCGTTTATAACCACGACTAATTAGAGCGAGTCTGTAACCTGAAATTAAATTTCCGATGAGAAGTTCTGTAAGTGGCGTTTTACCTGTTCCTCCAACAGTAATATTACCAATTGAAATAATAGGCAAAGAATACTCTTTTGAGTAGAGGATTCCTTTATCAAAACAGTAGTTACGGATTCGGATGATTAAACCATACAAAACCGAAATAGGAAGAAGTACTAATCTTATATATTTTATAATTCTCATAAACGGAAAAAAAGGCTACCCGTTTGGTGAGTAGCCTTGACTTATACAAAAGTAATAAAACTTAGTTTATTTCAATATCATATGGTAATCTGGCCTGTATAGGTTCAATTTCCTTAATTTTATTTATTAATTCAACTTCCTTAAGATTAATTCCAAGGAAAGTCTTTGCTACATATGCTTTGGTCTCAGTTTGCATATCTTTTAGAACTTGTTCTAATGGAGATAGTTCGATTTCAGGCATTTCTTTTATTCTATAGGTTTCTAAACCAGCTTTTTGTTTTGCAATTTCAATAGCCGTATTTAAACCTCCCATAACGTCAACAAGATTTATATTGGTAGCATTTTCTCCACTCCAAACGCGTCCTTGTCCTATCTCATCAATTTTATCTTTGGTTGTACTTCTTCCATCTGCGCATCTTCCAATAAATACCTTGTAAAATTCATTTACGTATGTTTGGAAAATTTCTTTTTCATCATTTGTAAATGGACGAGTAATACTAGGAAGGTCTGAAAATTTATTGGTTTTAACACCGTCAAATGTAATACCTAATTTTTGATTCATTAATTTTTGAGTATTAGGAATCATTCCAAAAACACCAATTGAACCAGTAATTGTAGTTGGATTAGCTACAATAGTATCTGCTGCACAGGCAATATAATAACCTCCTGAAGCTGCAACATCTCCCATAGAAACAATAACAGGTTTCGTTTCTTTACAAAGTTTTACTTCTCTCCAGATTATATCAGAACCACTCCCTGAACCTCCAGGTGAATTAATACGCAAAACAACGGCTTTTATGCTGCTGTCCTTTCTAGCTTTGCGAATGGTTTTACTTAAGTCTTCAGACTGAATTCCATTATCATCTGAACCATCAATTTCACCTTCTGCATATATAACTGCAATCTTATCTTTGATTAAGCCTTTAGTTTCCTTTGGAAGATAAACATAATCATAGTCAGTAAGCGTAACCTGTTCAATATCATCAGACTCTTTTGTGTTGGTTTGTTCTTTCAGTTTTGCAATAACCTCATCTTTGTATTTCAGTCCCGATAGAAGGCCAGATTCAACAAAAGTTTCATTACTCTTGAACATTGTTCCTTCATCTGCTAACCTGTTTAATTCCTCTATGCTGATGTTTTTGGTAGAAGAAATGTCATTAACTACATTATTCCATATTGATGATGTGTATGCAATTGTTTGTTCTTTAGCAGGGTCACTCATTTTATCAAGGATGAAAGGTTCTACTGCAGACTTAAATTTTCCATGCTTAAAGATTTGAACTTCAACACCTAGTTTTTCAAGAGCACCTTTAAAAAATGTTCTTTGAGCACTTAAACCTTTAAAATCAAGCATTCCGTGAGGTGGCATAAAAATATCATTAGCTACGGATGCTACATAATATCCTTTTTGACTGTAATCAGGTGCAAAAGCAGTAATAAACTTTCCTGACTCTTTAAACTTTACCAAGGCATCTCTAATTTCACTTAGTGTAGCGTATCCAGTTAGAGGTGAACCACATTCTAAATAAATACCATTTATATTTTCATCTTTTGATGCTTTTTCTATATTTTTTAAAATAAGATTCAAGCCTATAGCAGATTCTTTAAAGGGTGAGTCTCCAACTAATTCCGATAAAGGATTAAATATTGTACGATCTTTAACTACTTTATTTAAATCTATTGTGAGTAGTGTATTTTCTTTTATTTTAACATGTTTTTCATTGCTCGAAGCAATACTTGCAATGACTATAAAAACAATTAAAATAATAAAAAGAGAGGTGAAAATTGATCCTAAAACGGTGAATAATAACGATCTGAAAAATTTTGCCATAAAATGTAAGGTTAAATTATGATAATTAAATTACAAACAAATGTATTAAAAGTTTTAATTTGCAGCCTATAATTTTGATAAAAAGGGGTTCTTTTATAAGATTGATTTATTAAATATTTACAGTTATGCATAAGATTTTATTATTGATTGGAGGAAATGAGGGAGATAGAGTTGAGAATATAATTCAATCAAAAAAACTTATTGCAGAAAGTATTGGGAAAATAGAATGTCAATCAGGAATATATGAAAGTGAGCCATGGGGATTTGAGCATGCTCAGAATTTTTTAAACCAGGTTATTGAAATTCAAAGTGATAAGAGCCCTCGTGAAGTTTTAAAGTTATCACAAGAAATTGAAAAGACTTTGGGGCGTAAAGCAAAGACCTCAACTGAATATGAAGGACGCACCATGGATATTGATATCTTGTTTTATGATTCTGAAGTTATCAATACCCATGATTTAATAGTGCCGCACCCTCATTTACATAAACGTAAATTTACCCTACTTCCTCTTGCTGAGAAATGGAAACAATTCCTTCACCCTTTAATCAATCAAACCATAAGTGATATACTAATTGCATGTAAAGATGAAGGATGGGTTAATAAATATGAATAGGTTATAATTTACTTCCAAAAGCTAAATCACCGGCATCACCTAACCCAGGAACTATATATTTCTTATCATTTAATTCTTTATCTACAGCGCCAATCCATAAAGTAATATTTTTATTTCCCATATGTTCCTTTACATATTCAATTCCCTCTTCACTACCAATAATAGAAGCAATATGAATGTGTTTTGGATTTCCCTTGGTTAATATTGCTTTATAGGCAAGTTCCATAGAAGCACCGCTGGCAAGCATAGGATCAGTTAGAATTACAGTTTTTCCATCAAGAGAAGGAGAGGAGATGTATTCAATGTGAATATCAAAATCACCTTTTTCATTGTATTTTCTATACGCTGAAACAAAGCAATTTTCAGCACTGTCAAAATAATTTAGAACACCTTGATGTAGTGGTAATCCTGCACGTAATATCGTTGCAATTACTACATTTTCTTCATAAACAAATTCATGAGATACTCCAAGGGGGGTTTGGATATCAATACTTTTGTAAGTCAATTCTTTACTAATTTCATAAGCAAGAATTTCTCCCATTCGTTCAATGTTTTTTCGGAACCTTAGAGGGTCTTGCTGAATTTCTTTATCTCTTATTTCAGCAATAAATTGATTAAAAAGCGAATTTCTTTTGTTGAAAATATGGATATCCATTGTGTAAAAATTATAATTAAAATTTATTTATAATGTCAATAATATATTCTATTTCAGAATGTTTAAGTGTTGAGTATAAGGGAATACTGACAACTTGATTGTGTATAGCTTCTGTTATAGGTAATTTTAATGATGAATATTTTATTAGAGCTTCTTGTTTATGAGGCGGAATAGGATAGTGAATCATTGTTCCAATGCCATTCTCATTCATATAATTAATAAACTCTTGTTGATTATTGCATCTGATTACAAATAAATGCCAAACATGAGCCTTATTATCAGAAACTGATGGCAAAATTATTTTTTCATTTTTAATTTTAGAAAGATAAATATCAGCTATTTCTCTTCTTCTATCGTTCTCTACATCTAAATATTTAAGTTTAACTTCTAATAATGAAGCCTGAACTTCATCTAATCTTGAATTAATCCCTATATACTTGTTTTTATACTTTTCATAGGAACCGTAATTTCCCAATGCTCTGATAATTTTAGCAAGATTAGTATTGTTGGTTGTTACAGCACCAGCATCTCCTAACGCTCCCAAATTTTTTCCAGGGTAAAAGCTAAATGCTGCTGCATCTCCAAGCGCTCCTGATTTTATTCCATTAAATTCTGCTCCAATAGCCTGGGCATTGTCTTCGAGTAGTAAAAGTTTATTGTCTCGGCATATTTTTTTTATTTCTTCTATTCTGGAAATCTGACCGTATAAATGAACAGTTAATATTGCCTTTGCTTTTGAAGTTATTGCTTCTTTAATTTTAACTGGATCAAGGTTAAATGTAATAATGTCAGGTTCTACAAATATTGGAGTAAGATTATTCTCAATGACAGAAAGTATGGTAGCGATGTAGGTATTTGCTGGCACTATAATTTCATCACCTTCATTTAAAACTCCAAGCTCTTTATACCCTCTTAGAATTAAAGTTAATGCATCAAGACCGTTTCCAACTCCGATTCCATGATTTACACCTATATATTTTGCTAAAGAATCTTCAAATTGCGAGACTTTATCACCTAAAATATACCATCCTGAATCAATTACTGATTCAAAAGATTGTAATAGTTCTTCTTTATACTGAATATTTTGGTGTTTAAGATTTAGAAAAGGTATCTGCATTATTATTACTACTAATACTAAACTATCGTGGTATGCGTTATATTATTTATATTTGAATCAAAGATAAGAATTCTATTATGGATAATGAGCCTAGGATTATTGAACTTCCAAAAATTAAGGATTTTCGTGGAAATTTAAGTTTTTTGGAGGATAATAATCAGATTCCGTTTAACATTCAGCGGGTTTATTGGATTTATGATGTACCAGGAGGAGAGGAGAGAGGAGGCCATGCCTTTAAAAATACAACTGAGTTTATTTTACCTCTGTCTGGAGGAATTACTGTTGAAACATTAAGAGGTGAAGAAAGTCAGATCTATAATCTTACAGAAACGCATAAAGGGTTGCTCATTCCCCCATATACATGGAGGAAAATCAAAGGCTTTTTATCAAATAGTATTTGTCTTGTAATTGCTGATACAAAATATGAGGAGAGTGAGTATATGAGAGAATTTGAAGAATACAAAGCACATTATAAAAATTTACTTTTTCATTAATTATGTATTCATTAATTAAAAAGTTACTTCATTTAGTAATACCAAGAACTTTTGTTTTTAAGCTAGAACCATTTTTAAGGTCTTTTCATTATTTACTATATAAAGGGTCATTATATAAATGTAATATATGCAATCGTGAATTGTCTCGGTTTCAAATAAGTGGAAATGATAAAATTTGTCCTTCTTGTGGAAGTTTGGGGCGAAACAGAAGGCTATGGAATTTGTTAACTATCAGATTCCAAAAGGAAGGACAGAGAGTTCTTGATTTTTCTCCTTCAAGATGTATTTATCGAAAGCAGAAAAAAGAAAATGTAAAATATTTTCCAACTGATTTATCCGGGGATTTTATTGCTGAATTTAAGTATGATATAACAAAGATAGAAGCTTCTGATTCTTATTTTGACCTAGTTATTTGTTATCATATTTTAGAACATGTAATAAATGACAATCAGGCTATGTCTGAGTTGTATAGAGTGTTAAAAAAAGAAGGGAAATGTCTGATTCAAACTCCATACAAAAATGGGGATATTTATGAAGACTATTCTGTTGTTGATGAGAATGAACGAAGAATGCATTTTGGACAAGAGGATCATGTTAGGATATATTCTGTTGAAGGATTAAAAAGGCGATTAGAAGAGGTAGGATTTGTTGTAGAGGTATTGGAATATAAAGAAGATGAAAGTAATCGCTATGGGTTTGATATAAGCGAAGTAATATTGGTATGTAAAAAATAAGAAATGAGTTCAATAAAAAGTTGTAAAATTATCGATATTCCAAAAGTTTGTTCTACCAGAGGTTCGTTATCTTTTTTGGAATCTGAAAATATTATTCCATTTGAGATAAAAAGAGTATATTATACTTATGATATTCCTTCAGGAGCAGAAAGAGGTGGTCATGCGCACAAAGAACTTTTCCAACTTATTATACCCGTCAGTGGGAGTTTTAATGTTTTGATTGATGATGGAAACCAAAAGGATACTGTTTTTTTAAATAGTCCAAATAAAGCATTGATGGTAACTCCTGGAATTTGGAGAGAGTTAAATAATTTTAGTACAGGAAGTGTAGTATTGGTTTTAGCTTCTGAAATTTACTCTGAAGAAGATTATATAAGAAACTATAGAGATTTTATTGAAAAATATGCTTGAAGTTGTTAGATATACAGATGATAAAAGGGCGGAATGGGATGAGTTTATTGATGTATCAAAAAATGGAACCTTTCTTTTTAAACGTGATTACATGGAATATCATAAAGATCGGTTTAAAGATTTTTCATTAATGCTATATGAGAATAATAAATTAAAATCTCTTTTTCCTGGAAATATTATTAGAACTACATTTTATAGTCATCAGGGTTTAACATTTGGTGGGATTATATCTACTTCAGAAACCGATAGTATAAAATATATTAAATATTTCAATGCATACAACGAATTTCTAGAAAGTGTATCTATAGAGAAAGTCATTTACAAATCTATTCCTCAGATTTATAAAAATAATTTTGGAGACGAAGATGCCTATGTAATGTATAGAGTAAATGCCGATTTAATTGGATGTAATCTTTCTTCATGTATTGATCTTAGGCATCAAATTAAGTGGTCACGAAATAGAAAAAGAAATTATTTAAAATCTGTAAAAGAAGGTGTGAAAATTAATAATTCTAATAGATGGAAGGATTTTTGGGAAATTATGATTCAGAATCTTAAAGAGAATCATGATGTTTTGCCAGTTCATACATGCGAAGAGATGATTTCTTTAGTTCGAAGTTTTCCTAATAACATTGAATTATTGACAGCGACTTGTATGGGGGAACTTGTAGGGGGAGCAGTCTTATATAAATTTAATAATGTTCTTAAAGTACAATATGCACATGCATCATATTTAGGCAAGGAAATGGGGGCTATAGATAATATATATCAATATCTTATTTCAAATTTTGATGATTCATTCAAATATATTGATTTTGGAACTTCAAATTTAAATAAGGGACTGTATATTAATGAAGGATTGTTGAGACAGAAAGAAGGATTTGGAGCCAGAGGGGTTGTATTTAATGAATATCGATATAAAACAAAAAGTAGAATCAAATAGTGCTTTAATATTTTTTACATTATAGATTAGTTAAAATAAATGGGTATATATAATTGGTTATTAAAAACATTAAATTTAACGAATAAAGAGTTTAGAGTACTATTTCTTATTATAATTTTAGGATTATTAATAAGAGGTTTTCTGATATTTACCTATAAATTTCCTGTATTTACACCCGATAGTTATTCGTATATTGAGCTCGCAAGATTTATTGTAGAAAATAAGTTTAATCTTTATCAAGGCTGGCGTACTCCGGGCTATCCACTATTATTATTTATTTCAGTTGGTAAATTTTACGAGGTTGTTGTAGGGATGCAAATATTAATGGATATAGTTGTAACTTATTTAATATATGACCTTATTAAAGTTTATTCAAAGAAAGTGGCGTATTTTAGCTCAATTTTCTTTTTTACTCTATTAAAACCTGTATTTTACGATTTGAATATCATAACTGAAACTTCAACTCTCTTTTTTGTAACATTAATATTTTGGACGATTAATAAAATTGAAATTATCCAAAATAAGGCAAACCATAGACAAGTTTTATGGTTGGCAGCTATGCTTACATTTTGTTTTTTACTCAGACCAATGTTTATATTCATGACTCCAGTTTTAGCATTTTTTATGATATGTAACCTTAAAAGAAAAAATATTAAGCGAAATATTGCCAAGGTTTTAATTGTAATCATATTCCCTTTTTCTGCATATTTTGGATGGTCCTATATAAACTATTTAAATAATAATTGGTTTACAGTAACAACTTATTCTGGAATCAATTTAGCGCAAAGAACCCTGCCTTTTTTCAATAAGGCCCCGGATGATTATAAACTAATAAAAGATATTTATCAGAAACATATTGATGATTCTGATAAGATAATGAATGGGAAATTTATTTTTACAAGCAATGAAGAAAAAGAGATTTTTGAAAGGTTAAGGAAGGGACCAAACAAGAATATTATTGAATCATTGTCAATATGGAGAGCTTATAATGAATTGTTATTAAAGACATCTCTATCAGGTCCTGAGTTGTCTAAGTTATTGCAACGAATAAGTTTAGATTTAATAAAAGAATATCCAATCGAATATTTAAAAGGAGTAACAGTATCTTGGTTTTATTTTTGGAAACATAATGATTATCCAATTAAATTCGATTAATTTAAAAATAAAAGATTAAGTGACGTAATTACTTCTGTGTACAATTTGCAACGATTTGTGCTTATTCTTTTAAATATATTGCTTATACCTTTTGTTCTTATTTCTATTATTAAAGTAATTAAGACACATAAAATATTTACTAATGAGATTTTTCTTATTTCTGTTATTCTAGTGTCTTCTATTTTACAAGCATTAGTTACATATGGAGGAAGTTCCAGGTTTTCATTCCCTTTATTACCATTAATTATTATACTTGAGGGTTACGTATTGGTTGAGCTTTTAGGGAAAAGGTTTAAAACTGTAGTCGTCTGAATTAGAATGTTTATTAGCAATAGTTAATATTAAAGTATTGCGAAATATTATTTAAAATTTTATTAACCATCTCTTTGTTCTTAGCCTTTAGAATATATACTGCTACTATGTTATCTGGCCCATTATTAATGGTAACTGTATCACCTTTTTTCTTGATTGGATAGCGCTCTAAAATATTGATATCATTAGGGAGTTGTTCATAAACAGAATCAAACTTTCCATCTTTGGACGATCTTAAAATTAATTGAAAAATATAACCCTTAAATTTATTATTGGGTACCTCAATAGTTTCTCCAATAGCCAAATTTAGTGCTAATTTTGCTAGATTTATATTGCAAAATCTTTCTATTGTTTTAGGAATGTAGTTTCCTCCAAATCTTGGTCCAAGTTCAATAAAATATATTTCATCATTATTTCCAATTCTTAATTCAATATTTAGTCCTCCTTGATTATAGTCAATTAGTTTTATAAACCTTTGTATTTCAGAAATGATTTTATCTATTTGTGAGGGATTTAAGGAGGTTGGAAATACTGTTGAAATAGGTTGGAATTTTTGTTCATCTTTTCCGAAAAATTGATCTCCCAATTGGGAAAAAACTATTTTCCCATTTTGAATAATAGCATCACCATGTATTTGATTAAATTTTGTTGATATATAATCTTCTATAATTACTTTTTTACCAAAAGAATAAGACAAAGATTTAGGGAGGAATTTGATTAATTCAGAAAGATTATTTATGACATATACACCCTTACTCCCTGCTCGATCAATAGGTTTAATAATTGAAGGGTATTTTATATTAAGGTTATTAAGGTTATTAAGGTTAGTCGAGGATGAAATAATATTGAATTCCGGGGTATTAAAATTATGTTGAGATAAAAATGATCTAAATTTTTCTTTGTCTGACATAATAGAAACAGATTTAAATAAACTTCCTGATAATTCTAATTTGGAAGCAATATATGCTGCTGCAATAGCACCAATATCTGTACTAAATGAAGAAACAGCTGTAATGTTTTCTTCTTTTGATAGTTGTAAAAGTTTTTTAAAATCTAATAAGCTAATGTTGTATGACTTATCTGCGCATAAATGTCCAGTATTATCAGTATTATTATCGCAGGTAATAACATGATAACCATTTTTTTTTGCTTCAATAATTAAATCAATATGATCTTGCAAAGCAGGAAGGATAAGGATTTTTTTCTTGTTTGAGATTTGTTTTTGCATATTGCAAAAGTAATATTAAGAATTTCCATTTTATATAAAAACTAAAAATATCAATGAATTATAAGAAAGTAAACAATCATGCGTTATTAGAATATATTTAGCATATATGAAAGTATTATTAATGGGAGATTATAGTGGTTTTCATTATAATCTTGCACAGGGATTGAAGAAACTGGGAGTGGATGTTACTCTTGCTTCAACAGGAGATGGTTGGAAGAATATACCAAGAGATATAGATATTAAACAACCAGTTAAATATAAACATTTGGGTTTTGGATATAAACTACTTAAAAACTATAAAAATTTCGTTGGTTATGATGTTGTTCAGTTAGTATCTCCTAATTTTATTATGTCATCACCGTGGTTTACCAGTATGTTTTTTGATATCCTTAAAGCTGGTAATGATAAATTTTTTGTTTGTGCAACAGCAATGGATTATCATTATGTGAGTTATGCATTGACAGGGAAGTTAAAATATTCAGTTTTTTATGTTCCTGGTGCAAGTGAGGATCCATATGTTGAAGCAATGAGGAAATTAGCTGAAAATGTCGAGCTGAAAAAATTAGAAGAAAAAGTATCTAATTATTGTAGTGGAATAATATCAACATCTATTGGATATCATATTGCATATGAAAACTCATTTCCTGGAAAAACAAAGTTTATCCCCCTTCCAATAAATACAGATGAGTTTATGTATAAATCTACATTATCTACTGATTCTAAAAAGATTAAATTCTTATTAGGATTGATGAAAAATCGAATGAGGATAAAAGGGACAGATAGGATTTACAATGTTCTAACTAAGTTAAAAGAAAGATATCCAAACAATGTAGATTTAAATATTATCGATTCTTTGCCTTATAATGAGTATGTTAACATGATAGATTCTTCACACGTTTTATGTGATCAACTATATGCTTATGGAATTGGGATGAATGGTTTAATTGCCCAGTCTAAGGGACTAATAGTTGGAGGAGGAGCTGATGTTGATTTATATGCTGCTTTAGGAGAATATTCTAACAGACCAATACTGAATTTAAATACATCAGATGAGAAAATGTTTTCAATATTTGAGATGTTATTAGAAGATCGAAGTGCATTAATTAAGCAGTCGCATGATAGTAGGAAATTTGTTATAGATAATTATAATTACGTTCAAGTAGCTCAGCAATACATAGATTTTTGGCAAAAAAATAACAATTGAAAAAACACATCATACATATTGCAAATAAGTATAAAAAGAATAATTTTTTTAAAATATCTCTTAAGAATTCTTATCAAGTCATATTAAGATTCTTTATAGGTATTTTAAATATTAAAATATTATCTATTTGGTTAGGTGCTAATGGATTAGCTCTGATGGGGCAATTTGGGAATTTTGTTCAGATTGCTGTAAATTTTGCTGGCGGAGGAATTAATCAGGGCGTAACGAAATTATCAGCGGTTTACAGTTCTTCCAAGAATAGAAGTCAAATAGTTTTAGGAAATAGTTTATTGATATCTTTCTCATTAGGTGTTATTGCTTCTCTAGCATCTTTTTTGCTTGCAGAGGAACTATCTATTTTTATACTTAATGATGTAAATTATAGTGTATGGTTTAAAGCAGGTGGAATATTGTTTTTCTCTCTTTCTTGTAATAATGTCTTAATTGCGTATTTAAATGGAAAAAGAAGGTACAAAGAGTTTATTAGAGTTAATATATTATCTGCACTAATTAATGTAATTATTAGCGTACCATTAATTTATTTTTGGAGACTTGATGGTGCAATATTTAGTCAATTTATTTCTGCGGTTATAAATTTGGTAATTGTAGGATTATATTGTAGACTAGATATTAAGAATGCTCTTAGAAACGCTTCTCCTTCATGGTACACTATAAAAAGAGTATTAGGATTTGGTTTAATGCTTTTGTTTGCATCGAGTATCTCACCTATTGTTTCTATAATTATTAGAAGAGTAATAATAAATCATTATTCATTAGCAGATGCCGGTTTATGGGAAGGTATTTCTCGAATTTCAAAAACAATATTTGGATTAGGAGTTTCGACATTAAGTCTTTATTATATACCTATGATTTCAAATGTGTTATCAGGAAAATTACTTCATGATAAAATTTTGGATACAATAAAAATAGCAATGCCTATAATATTTGTAATTATTTTTTTAATATATATATATCGTAAAATTATTGTAAATGCCTTATTTACTGAAGAGTTTTATGAAATGCAAGAGATGTTTTTATTCCAGAATATAGGGGATTTTTTTAGGTTGTTTAATTGGTTTTTTTCAGTGACATTGATAATTAAAGAAAAAATTACTGTTTATATTCTCAGTGAGATATTTATGTCTGTAGTTTATATAGCTTTAATTTATTTTCTTATTCCAATGATAGGTGTAAAAAACTTAACTCTGCCGTATATGTTAAATACCGTTGTATATTTATTCCTAAGTCAGTATTTATACCGAAAATACGTTTATAAAAAATGAAGAATATAATTCCTGTTGTCGTTTGTTTTGATGATAATTATTTAATTCCAGCTAATGTTTGTATTTATTCATTATTGAAAAGTGCAGAAGAGAGCACATTTTATGAAGTAAATGTATTATATAAGGAAGGCAGGTTGTCTAAAGAAAGTATAAATAAAACACAAGATACAATTAATGGCTTTCGAAATTGTTCTATAAGATTTATCAATATAGGTAATCTTTTTGATAAGCAATATGAGGTGGAGGATTTTACAATTGAAAATTACTTTAGATTAGCTATACCAGAGTATTTTAAAGAAGAAGAAAAAGTTATTTATCTTGATTGTGATACAATTATTACAAGTGATTTGTCTAGATTCATTGATGTTAATTTTTCAGGTTATTCAATTGTAGCAGTTAAGGATAGGTTAGCCCAAACAAATAAGAACTTTCAGAGATATATTAAAACTAATAGCCTTGATCCATCAAGATATTTTAACTCTGGTGTTTTAATCTTTAATGTGAAAAAGATTAATTCAGAAGGTGGGATTTTAAGAGGAAATCAAGAGTTGCTAAAAAGATCTTATCGTTATGTCGATCAGGATATGTTAAATGTTGGATATATAAATGATGTTCTTTTAGTGTCGGAAGAGTATAATTACACGATTACTGGAGCTGAAATAGATGTGCTAAAAATGCCCAAAATTATTCATTTTGTTTATAAAAAACCATGGAAGCACATCTGTCCCTTTAATGATTTATGGTGGGATTACTATAGGCAATTACATTTATATGATGAACGTTTTTATTTGAGATATATACAGAATCAGTATAAAGATATTGATAAACACATTTATATTGGACGTACCTTAGCAAAAATTGGATTTTATAAATTAATTGTTGGGATTAGATCAATACTTTATTCATTACATCTATTATCAAACAAGTAACCCCTCATCAGCAAAACTAAAATACCCCTCATCAGTAATAATAATATGATCTAAAACTGGAATATCCATTGTTTTACCAGCTTCTTTTAATTTGTTTGTAATACTTTTATCTTGCTGACTGGGAAGCTTATTGCCAGAAGGGTGATTGTGACAAAGAATAATTGAAGAAGCAAGTTGATCAATACCAGCTTTCATTATTAATCTTGTGTCAATAACAGTTCCGGATAATCCTCCCTGACTGATTTTTTGAGTAGTAATAACTTTATTTGCTCTGTTGAGTAGGATGATCCAGAATTCTTCATGTGGTAAATCCGCAAGTACTGGATGCATCAATTCATAAACATCATTGCTGCTCTTTATTTGAGACTTTTGTTCTATTTCACTAAGCTTTCTTCTTCTCCCTAATTCTAAAGCTGCAATAATTGTAATTGCTTTTGCCTCTCCAATACCTATGTATTTTTTTTGTAATTGTTCAATCGTAGTCTTTCCTAATTGATTCAAATTATTCTTCACATCATATAAGATTCTTTTAGAGAGATCTACAGCTGATTCGTTTTTATTACCAGAACCTATAAGAATTGCAATTAGTTCGGCATTTGATAGTGAGGATAATCCTTTTGAACGTAGTTTTTCTCTTGGACGGTCTTCTACAGCCCAATTTTTTATACTTAGTTTTTGGTAGGTCATAGCATTATGTTAAAAATAATATTAAAGATTACACTAAATCTAAGCAACAAATTTAACAATGCCAAAAATTATGAAAATAAAAAAGCCTTCATGTTTTCCATGAAGGCTTAAAACGTACTCCGTAGGGGAATCGAACCCCTGTTACCAGGATGAAAACCTGGCGTCCTAACCCCTAGACGAACGGAGCATCTTTATAAGCTATTAAAGCTTGTTAATATGCTTAGCTAACTTTGACTTTAAGTTAGAAGCTTTATTTTTATGAATAACGTTTCTTTTTGCTAATTTATCAAGCATTGCAGCTACTTTAGGAAACATTTCATTAGCAGTTTCTTTTTCGCTAGTATTACGTAATTTTTTTACTGCATTACGAGTAGTTTTTGCATAATACTTATTATGTAATCTTCTTTTCTCTGCTTGACGAATTCTCTTTAACGCCGATTTATGATTTGCCATCTTACTATCGTTATTATATCAACCTTTTTACTTAGTACTCCGTAGGGGAATCGAACCCCTGTTACCAGGATGAAAACCTGGCGTCCTAACCCCTAGACGAACGGAGCATTTTGTTTTGATAACGTTGTTACCGTTTCAAATGCGGATGCAAAGATATATCAAAAATGATATACTCCAAATATTTTTTTAAAAAAAATAATAAAAAAATCACTTTGTTCAGTAAATCAAGTAAATACAGTTTGTAAAAAAATCATTTAATTTTAAACCTATATATATTGGATGAAAAATTTATGTGTGATTTTCGATAATGTATTTATTCTTTTTATAATTTTGCAATCAAATTTTAAAGGATAGTGGATGGATTTGACTGATTGCAACCACTCTAAAAAAGTGCTAAAATGCATATCTTTCCTTTTTCTATCCTCATTATTTTTATTCATTTAAATTAAATAATTAATAGTAATGGGATATTTATTTACATCAGAATCGGTATCAGAAGGACATCCGGATAAAGTGGCTGATCAAATTTCAGATGCATTATTAGATGAGTTTTTACGTCAGGATAAGGAATCAAAAGTAGCAGCAGAAACTCTTGTTACTACCGGACTGGTTGTTTTAAGTGGTGAAGTAAAAACGAATGGCTATGTTCCTGTTCAGAATATTGCTCGTAGAGTAATTGATAGAATTGGGTATACTAAGTCTGAGTATATGTTTGATTCAGGTTCATGTGGAGTTATTTCTGCTATTCACGAGCAAAGTGAAGATATTAACAGGGGAGTTGAGCGTGAGGATGAAGATAATCAAGGTGCAGGTGATCAAGGGATGATGTTTGGTTATGCTTGTACAGAAACTGCTGAGTTTATGCCATTCCCTTTGCATTTGTCACATCTTCTTTTAATAGAATTGGCTGCAATCCGACGAGAAGAAAAAGAAATGACGTATTTACGACCAGATTCAAAGTCTCAGGTTACAATGGAATATGGTGATGATAACAAGCCTGTAAGAGTACATACAATAGTTATTTCTACACAACATGATGAGTTTGATGAAGAAACAACCATGCTGCTAAAGATTAAGGAAGACGTAAAGAATATTCTTATTCCTAGAGTAAAATCTAAATTGAGTGCAGAAGAGGCTAGTTTAATTGATGACAGTTATATATTGCATGTTAATCCAACTGGTAAATTTGTAATTGGTGGTCCTCATGGCGATACTGGTTTAACAGGACGTAAAATCATTGTTGATACATATGGAGGAAAAGGTGCTCATGGTGGTGGTGCTTTCTCTGGTAAAGATAGTTCTAAAGTCGATAGATCAGCTGCTTATGCAGCAAGACATATTGCAAAAAATATGGTTGCAGCTGGAATTGCAGAAGAAGTGTTGGTACAGGTAGCATATGCTATTGGGGTTGCTGATCCTGTTGGTTTATTTGTAAATACCTATGGTACATCAAAAGTGGATTTAACAGATGGACAAATAGCAGAAAAAATTAATTCAATTTTTGATATGCGTCCAGCTGCAATAGTGAAACGCTTTGGATTAAAGAATCCAATTTTTGAAGCTACAGCTGCTTATGGTCATGTTGGAAGAACTCCGTATAAAGACAAAGTTGTTGTTAAAGAAAATGGAGTAGAGATTGAGAAAGAAGTTGAATTTTTCACTTGGGAAAAATTAGACTTCGTAGATCAAATTAAAACTGCCTTTGGTTTATAATTAAATAAGTGCTTGATTCAGAAGTTGTTTTAGTCTATAATAACTTCTGAATTCCTTTCTGAAAATTAAAGATTAACACGCTTTAACTTTTTTTTTAACGTGTTCACTAAATAAACACCTACATTTGTAATGTAGATTTTTTTTCATAGATTTAGATTTGGTTAACAAAGCTGATTTTAAGGGTAAAGGATAGATGTTCCATCTATCCTTTTTTTTGTGGCAAAATTTTAATATAATATTTTAAAAATATTATTGTCTGCACTAAGAATATTATTAATGAAATCCAGAAATAAAATCTGATAACGGGAGATTTAAAAGAAAAAATCACCTTGCACTTTTTATTGGGTACTCTTATTCTCATTAATGAAACATTCGAGATTTCGATTGGGATACTATTATTATCAATAATACACCTCCAGTTTTTGTGGTAGTTTTGGGACAAACAAAGAATCGAATCCTCACCCTCAGCCAGATTTAAGATTATCTTGTTTGGATGGAGTTTAATGCTTTCAATGTTTCTTTGAGACGAGATCGAATCTTTATTATTAATAAAATAAGCTAGTGGATTATTGCTTATTTCATAATATAGAGAATCTTCAATTTTTCTAGTTGATTTAAATTGGTAAGATGAATATTGGGTATTAGATGTTAGATTTGGATATGTGGCAGAATTACGTCCAAAAGGAAATATTTTGTTACAATATTCATTTATTTCTTTTAATGATGAACTAGTTAACAAAGAATCATTACTTGATCTTTCAATTTTCTTTATTGTTGAATAAATTTTATAAGGATTTTGAGAGATGTCAATAACTGTATTTGGCATATTTAGTAGCGATGTTATAACTAGTTCAATAATTATAAATAGTCGTAAAAAGCTTTTTTTATTTTCTATTTTCAGGTGTTTATTAATTAAGTAGTAAGAAATAATTAAGAAAGCAGAAAGGAAAAGTTGGAATGTAAAAAGTATCGAAAGTGGGAATTTTGTTGGTTTAGGTACGAAATGATGGATGAATTCAAAAATTGAGGAATAGTCTTTTATGAATATTATTACACCGGTTAGAAGTAGTATAAGAGAAAAAATAATTATACCTTTTTTATAATACGGATTATTTATATCTAAATTATCTATAGCTATACCTAGTAATGTACATAAGATTAATATAAAGTATATTCTATAGGCTGATGGGTATCTGAAATGATCAAACAGAGGTATATATTCACTGAACCAAGCCCGTAACGGAAAACTATATCCCATTGATAAAACTATGATGAAAAAAGCTAGCAGTATTAGTTTATAGTTTTTCAACAATATTGACCTTTGAAATATAAAGCTCCATATGAAAATGAATAAAGAGAATATTCCTATGTAAATATTAATTAAAGAAACATCAGCTTCCCAAAATCCATTACTATGTGCATAAGTAGCAATTGGTGCTATTAATGTTAGAAAATCAATTGGCAAAAATGACCCATACAAAGTGAATTCTATTGACATATTCCCTCTGTCTATTAAATGCATGGATTCGTATAGTGAATAAAGGACAATACTTGAGGTGATGATGTTTAATAGAATTAATAATAGTGTGTATTTAAGTAGTTTAATTAGGTCTTTTTTATGTAGTTGATTCTGGCTGTATTTTTGGTATATTTTATAAATATAAAGTATTACTAAAAAATAATATGTTGTTACAACAAATGACCAATAACCACCTGTGATAAATAGATATAAGGATAAACTTAAGCCCAATGTAGATTTTAGGTCGATTCTGTCTATAAATTGAATAAATTGATATATAATTAAAGGAATCCATGTGGCGCTTACAATCCATCCTATGTGTTGAGCATTACCAACGAAGAATCCTGACATTGCATATATTAGTCCTGTTATTTTAGCTGTATTTGAATTTATGCCTATTTGTTCACATAATTTAAAACATCCAATAGCAGCTAGATATAGATGTAAAATAAATTCAAGGTGTAGCGTTAAATTCGTATACCCAAGAAGTCCTAATAACCAAGAAGGCCAATACCATGTTTGAGGATCGATGTATTGTGCCATTCCAAATAACTGATTGGGGTACCATAATGGCAGATATCCTTGCCTTATTGAATTTGAAATAAAGTAACGCCATGGTATTGAGATATTCATGGCGTCCCATTTTAATGAGAAAATGCAAAAAAGTACGGGGAAATAGGCGATAGATATTATAGTGATGATTTGTATGTATGGATTTCTCTTGTACTTCAATAGGTTAAGCATTGTCTTTGTAATATGGATTTTTATAGTTTGACAAATATAATATTATGATTTTATAATATTCATAAAATACAGGATGTCAAAATCGAATCAAAAAGGGGGTATAGAGAATTAATAATAAAAAACATTCTCTATTGAACAATGTATCCTTAACTTTATTGTTTCTATTACAAAGGATGGATATATGACATCAGTAGATAATTCAGGTAAAATAGTTAAAAGCATAAGGCCTTCAAAAATCATATTGCCAATTTTAATTGGTATTGGAATTTCTGGGTATATGCTATATAAGGAATATACACCTGGAAGTTTTGATGTGATGCAGTTTAGTATTTCTACATTGTTTTGGCTTGTTATTTCGTTTTTCTTAATGGCAATACGTGATTTTGGATATATTATCAGAATCAGGTTACTATCTCAAAATCAACTTTCCTGGCAAAAAGCTTTTTCAATTGTAATGTTGTGGGAATTTACTTCTGCCATTACTCCTTCTGCTATTGGAGGAACAAGTGTTGCTATTTTCTTTTTAAATAAAGAAGGGATTAGGATTGGGAGAAGTACTGCGATTGTTATGGTAACCTCCTTTTTAGATGAACTGTATTTTATTATCGCCTTCCCCTTAATACTATTGATTATCGGGCGAAGCGATATTTTTGGTTTTGGTGTGGATGGATTGGAAAAGCTACCTTGGTATAAAAATCAGTTTTTAATATTTGCTATTGCTGGTTATGGATTAAAGCTGTTATATACTTTAGTGTTAATATATGGATTGTTTGTAAATCCAAGAGGGCTTAAGTTTTTATTGCTTTGGATTTTTAAACTACCGATTATACGTAAATGGAGGCCGGATGCAAATGAATCCGGCTCCGATTTAATTATTGCTTCAAAAGAATTTAAAAGCTGGTCGTTAATGAATTGGTTTAAAGCTTTTTTTGCAACAATGTTGAGCTGGACAAGTCGTTATTGGGTTGTTAATACTATTATAATAGCCTTTTTTGGGTTTAAATTCATGAACTTTGAAAATAACCTATTGGTATTTGGTAAGCAATTGGTTATGTGGATTATGATGTTGGTTAGCCCTACGCCAGGAGGTAGTGGTTTTGCAGAATATGTTTTTAAAGAGTTCTTAAATGGATTAGTTCCTGATGGTACTGGAGTAACTCTTGCTTTTGTATGGAGAGTGTTGAGTTATTACCCATATTTATTTATCGGAATATTGATTGTGCCGCGCTGGGTACGTAAGCACTTCATAAAGCGTTAGTTATATTTGATAAATCATCTGATTTTTGTGACTAAACACAGCAGGTGGTTTTTAGTTTATCCTTAACTTGTTTTACGAAATATTTATAATAATATGTAATATCCCCGTTTTACTATTAACTGGTTTTGTTTAATAAAGTTTTAATTAATTATTGTAACGTGAGGAATATAATATTCATCTTTATTGTTTTGTTGATTGTTTCGTGTAAAAATCAACAAAAAAGCAATAATGAGATTGTTGAAGTTAATAAAAAAGAGATCTTAATATACTGCGAAAATGTTATGGTTCCTGCTTTAATGGAACTGAAAGATGACTTTGAAGCAGAAAAAGAGTGTGTTGTAAAGTTGCATAATGATTGTTCCCAAAACCTGGCAAGTTTAATACAATATTCATTAAATGGAGATATTTATTTACCTGCATCAAAAGAAGGTTTTAAGAAATTACAAGGGACATCAAAATCATTTATCACAGATTCTGTGTTTATTGGGTTTAATCCTTTGGTAGTTATGTCTTTAAAGGGTAATCCTTCCAATTATAATGGAGATATGTATTCATTAGTAGATAAAAAATATGCACTGATTATAGCTAATCCGGAAACATCATCTCTTGGTTTTGAGACAAGAAAATTACTTCAAAAGAAAAAACTATATGAAGATTTGATCTTAAATGTTGTTGCATTATCCACGGATTCAAGAGGATTAGTTAAGAGTTTAGTGAATGATGAGGCACAGTTGATTATCAATTGGCAAAGTGATCTTTATCATAATGGGAACTTAAATGAAGTTGATGTTTTTCCAATATCGGATGACGATTCCCCATCTGCAGAAATATACGCAGGAATATTATCTACAAGTAATAATTCTGATTTAGCAAGAGACTTTATTAACTATGCCACAGGTGAAAAGGGAATTTCTGTATTTAGAAAGTATGGAATTAATAGGAGGAAGTCATTAATTTTTTAAATTTATACTCGATTTATAAAAATTGATGACTAGTGGCTAAGGATAAGAATAGAAATAGGTCTGTAAAGGTATTTGACGAATCGATTATCGTTAAATTATATCTGTTGTTGGCAATTTTTTTGCTAACAATTGCAGCTATAATGGTAATTGAAAACTATTTTGACCAGGCATATATTCTTCGTTATCAGAAAATCATTCATAATCAGGAGCAAAAACAAAAAATAGATAAGGTTCTTCAGAAAAATATTCTAAAACTTAATTTACTTTATAAGGGTTTTACTAACATAGAACATCCTCAGGAACTTAAGAATACCCAAAATGATATTGCCTCTTTAATCTCAGAAAGCCTTGATATTGTTGAAATTCTAGATAAAGGTGGTACTTTAAACGAAGTAAAACCTGTAAATCTTCAGGATACTGAGCAGATCACGGAAATTATTGTACATGAAATTGATGAGTTCACAGGTAGTATTCCTGAGATTCGTGAATTAGCTCCTAAGATAGGGGATTTGGAATTGCTTGCAGATAAGATAAGTGCTATTATTTCCTCTAATCTTGAGGATCCGGTAATGGAAAGGGAAAATTATCTTCAAACAATCAACTTTTATATAAAACAATCAGAATCTTTATTTTCAAGAATTAATGAGATTGAAAATAAAATCTCATATGATATTAATAAGAATGTTGTTTCATTGAATAATGCCAGCATAAATATTATTAGTAAATATAATAATATTAAGTATTCTATTTTATTCATATTTAATTTGTTAGCTATTGTGGTAACTTACTATTTAATTGCCCAGATTAAAAAAGTAATATTAAATAGAAAAAAGGCAGAAGAGAGTAATGAAAAATTATTACAGGCAGTAGAGCAAAGTCCAATGTCAATTATGATTACCGACACTAAAGGTAATATTGAATATGTTAATAAAGGTTTCGAAGAGATATCTGGATATAATAAGGGAGAAGTAATAAACAGAAACATAGATGCATTTCATCAAACTAATAATAATAATTCTCCTGCCTTTTGGAATACTATTCAGGCAGGAAGAATTTGGACTGGTGAAATAAATAATAAAAAGAAAAGTGGAGAGGTATATTGGGAGAAGGTGTTGATTTCTCCTGTGTTAAGTAAGTCAAAAACAATATCATCTTTTATTGCTATTAAAGAAGATATTACGGAAAAAAGAAATTTGACATTGTCTTTGGAAGAATCCATTGAATCAATGAAGACCATTATAGAAAATCTTCCTGTTGGTATATTGATAGTAAATAATCAAAAGGAGATTATTCAGGCAAATGATACAGCTGCTAAAATAATGGGATATAAGGTACCCAAAGAAGTACTTGAAGCCAGTAAAAACCAAGAATATGAAGAAGTTTTTATTACTCAAAAGGAAGAACATGTCTCAGATCCAACTACAAGAATTGTCATTTCTGTACTTGAAGAACAATTAATTGTTAAGCAAAATAACATCTCTCGTTCTATATTAAAGAATATTATTCCGATAAAACTAAATAATGAGGATTGTTATTTAGAGGCATTTATGGATATTAGTGCTCAAAAGGAAATTCAAAAAAGAGAAGCAGATTCTAATAAAGCTAAGTCTGAGTTTCTTGCTAATATGAGTCATGAAATTCGTACTCCAATGAATGGAATTATTGGTGCAACAGAACTTTTAGGGAATACAAAATTATCTAAAGAACAAAGTAATGTTGTATCTATTATTGGTCGCTCATGTGAAAATCTTTTAAACATCATTAATGATATTCTGGACTTCTCGAAAATTGAAGCAGGTAAGATGAAAATAGAGCCTTACCCATTTAATTTTAGGTCGACGATGGATTATTTAATGGATCAGATGTCATTTAAGACAAATGAAAAGGGAATTGAATTAATTAGCAGCGTTGAGCAAACGATACCAAATATTTTAATCGGAGACGAAAGTCGATTAATACAGGTGTTAATTAATCTGTTGGGAAATTCGGTAAAATTTACATCTGAAGGTGAAGTCGTATTAAAAGTTGAGGTTAGTAAACAGATAGGTTCGCAGATTACCTTGCATTTTGCTGTTGAGGATTCGGGAATTGGAATTCCAAAAGATAAGCTGGAAAAAATATTTGAATCATTCACACAGGCTGATGGTTCAACAACACGTAAGTTTGGAGGAACTGGTCTTGGTACCAGTATTTCAAAAATGCTTATCGAATTAATGGGTGGAAAAATATGGGTTGAGAGTCCAAATCCAAATTTTGCATGGAGTACTGAAAACCCAGGTTCTATTTTCCATTTTATATTACCTTTTGATATTGATAAAAACCAGGAAACGAATGAGCTTCAGGAAGGTCGTTTTAAAGGAATTAAGACATTAGTTATAGATAATCATAAAACCAACTTACTTTTATTAAAGAAAACTTTAAATAATTGGGGTATTGTTTCGCAAAGTTGTTTGGATGAGAAAACAGCAATTGATTTTGTAAAAGAAAAGAAAGATCTGGAGCTGATTATTATAGATTCTCATATTTTTAGCAGGATTGAAGATGATTTTGTTGCTACATTAAAATCTATTAATGATAATGTAAAAGTTATTTTATTTACTTCGGATTTACATTGGAATCAGAAATACGATTTTAAATCAATTGATAATGTGTTGCATAAACCAATTAAGCATAATCAATTGTTTGAAGCCATTAAGGAGATGTTTTTAGGTACACATCTGCAAGAAGAAGGTGGTAAAAAGGATAAAATCCCATTTGAAGAAAAGATAAAGAATAAAATTATCTTGCTTGTAGAGGATAATATTATCAATCAAAAGATTGCCGAAAAAATGCTGGATAAAATAGGCCTGAAGTTAGCTATAGCTAATAATGGCAAAGAAGCTGTTGATATGGTGTTAAGCGGTGATGTGACTTTTGATTTGATTTTAATGGATGTTCAAATGCCTATTATGAATGGCTTGGATGCCACTAGAGCTTTAAGAGAGAATCATATTGATCTTCCAATTGTTGCTATGACTGCAAATGCCATGAAAGGTGATCGGGAGGTATGTATTGAAGCTGGAATGAATGATTATATCGGCAAGCCGGTTAAATTGGATGATTTGGCTCAATTAATGGATAAGTGGCTATAATATATTATAAAGTCTCAGAATTTTATATTGTTTGTTTTTTGAAATAATTATTTAACTTCGCATACACTTTTTTAAGGGGTGCCTAAAATTCAGGCTGAGATCATACCCATTGAACCTGTACAGGTAATGCTGTAAAGGAATTATGTGATTTCTACACGATGTTATCGGCACCATATTTTTTAAATAATAACTCAATAGAGTAAAATTAAATTGTATGGTAATTTTTGTAAACGATGAAAAGAAAAAGGTTTTAGAAAACCTGATTCTTTCGGATCTATTTAAAGAAATAGGGTTGAATTCTTCAACTAAAGGGATGGCTATTGCTATTAATGAGCAAATAGTGCTTCAAAGTCGATGGGAATCGACTATTCTCTCTGAAAATGATAAAGTCCTTATTATTTCTGCAACTAAGGGAGGGTGATATATTCTCCAGATATTTGAGTAAGATACAGTACAAATATTCTAATATAGATTTTTTGATTAGGAGACGGCATAGACAGTCTTTATATGCAGATCTATTGTTTATGGTATTGTAAATGTTTCCTTGTGAACTAAAGGTTCATATTGGACTGTTGTATCTGCTCTTCTTCAAATTAATTCAGTTTTCAAAATCAATATTTAAGCTTTAAAATGAATCAAAAAGAGGATGTGCAAATTACAACAGGATCCTTTCCTAAATCAAAAAAGATTTATGTAAAAGGAAACCTGTTTGATATTAAAGTTCCAATGCGCCAGATAAAATTATCCGATACATTAACATCTAAAGGCGAAATTGAAAAAAATGAACCAATCACTGTTTATGATACATCAGGACCTTATACTGATCCGGATTATAAAATTGATTTAACCCAGGGGTTGCCAAAAATTAGGGAATCCTGGGTAATTGAAAGGAAAGATGTTGAGGAACTACCCGAAAAAAGTTCGGAATACGGTAAGAAAAGGTTAGAGGATAAATCACTAGATCCTATCAGGCATCAGCATCAACGACTGAAGCCTTTTAGAGCAAAGGATGGAAAAATCGTAACACAATATTATTATGCCAAACAAGGGATCATTACACCAGAGATGGAATACATTGCTATTCGTGAAAATCAAAATGCAAAAGAGTATTACCAGTCTATTGGATTAAGTGAGTCGCAATTAGAGGCTATTCCTTTTATCACTCCTGAATTTGTTAGAGATGAGGTTGCTGCTGGTAGGGCAATTATTCCGGGTAATATAAATCACCCGGAAGCTGAACCAATGATTATTGGGCGCAACTTTTTAGTTAAGATCAATGCGAACATAGGTAATTCACCAACTACTTCAAGCATTGATGAAGAAGTTGAAAAAGCCGTATGGGCATTTAGATGGGGAGCTGATACCATTATGGATTTATCTACTGGAGCTAATATCCATGAAACCCGCGAATGGATTATTAGAAACTCTCCTGTTCCGGTTGGTACTGTTCCTCTGTATCAGGCTTTGGAAAAAGTAAATGGTAAGGCAGAAGAATTAACCTGGGAAATATATAAGGATACCTTAATTGAGCAATGTGAGCAAGGTGTGGATTATTTCACTATTCATGCAGGTATGCTTAAGGATCTGGTAAAAAAGACTGAGAAAAGAAAAACCGGTATAGTTTCGAGAGGTGGAAGTATCATGGCAAAGTGGTGTGTGACTCATGAACAGGAGAATTTTACCTATACTCACTTTGAAGAAATATGTGATATTCTGGCACAATATGATGTGGCAGTTTCTTTAGGAGACGCTATGCGTCCTGGAAGTATTTATGATGCTAATGATGAAGCTCAGTTTGGTGAGTTAAAGGTGCTTGGCGAATTAACAAAAGTTGCTTGGCAGCATCATGTTCAGGTTATTATTGAAGGTCCAGGTCATGTGCCAATGCATCTGGTAAAAAAGAATATGGAAGAACAATTGCGTCTATGCCATGAGGCTCCGTTTTATACTTTAGGTCCTTTGGTTACAGATATAGCCCCGGGTTACGATCACATAACAAGTGCAATTGGTGCTTCAATGATTGGGTGGTTTGGTACCGCTATGTTGTGTTATGTTACTCCCAAAGAACATTTGGGTTTACCTAATAAAGAAGATGTAAGAACAGGAGTTGTAACTTATAAGTTGGCTGCTCATGCTGCAGATTTAGCAAAAGGTTTCCCGGGTGCAGACATCAGAGATAATGCCATGAGTAAAGCACGCTTTGAATTTAGATGGCGAGATCAGTTTGCGTTGGCTTTAGATCCTGAAAAGGCTATTTCTGATCATGATGAAACATTACCTGATGAGGAGGATAAGGTTTCACATTTTTGCTCAATGTGTGGAGAACATTTTTGCTCCATGCGTGCGAACAGAGAAGTTAGAGAAAAAATAAAAAATCAAACTGCTGCGTGTGGTGCAGGAGTTCAATAAATATAAGCAATGGATACACTTAAAATTGCAGACAAAGAATTTAAGTCAAGACTATTTACCGGAACAGGTAAATTTAATTCAAACCATATGATGGCTGAAGCGATTAAAGCTTCAGGTTCGGAGTTAGTAACTGTGGCTTTAAAGCGAGTTGATATGAAAGGAAATAATGATGATATGATTGATCATTTAAATATTCCAGGTTTAAACTTGCTTCCTAATACCAGTGGTGTAAGGAACGCAAGAGAAGCTATATTTGCTGCTCAGTTAGCACGTGAAGCCTTAGGTACTAATTGGATTAAGCTTGAAATTCATCCTGATCCAAAATATTTATTGCCAGATGGAGAAGAAACGCTAAAGGCCTGTTACGAATTAGCTAAAGATGGTTTTGTTATTCTCCCTTATATACATGCAGATCCTGTATTGTGTAAGAAGTTGGAAGATGCCGGAGCTTCAGCTGTAATGCCTTTGGGGTCTCCTATTGGGACTAATCAAGGACTTAAAACCCGTGATTTCTTAAAGATAATTATAGAACAGTCGAACTTACCTGTAGTTGTAGATGCTGGAATTGGCTCTCCTTCGCATGCCGCAGAAGCAATGGAGTTGGGTGCTGATGCTGTATTGGTTAATACGGCTATTGCTGTTGCTAAATATCCTATACAAATGGGAAAAGCATTTAAAATGAGTGTTGAAGCAGGTAGGATTGCCTACTTGTCAGGACTTGGAAAAGTAAGTGCCTATGCCGAGGCAAGCAGCCCTTTGACCAGTTTCTTAAGTTAGATTTTATAACAAAGGATTATAATGAGCTTTTATCATATACATGAGCAATACGACTGGGATGAAGTGACCTCTTCAATCCAATTGAAAACTGCATTTGATGTAGAGCAGGCATTAAATGCTACAAGACCAGATCTGGAAGATTTTAAGTCTTTAATATCCCCTGCTGCCGAACCTTATTTGGAACAAATGGCGCAAAAGAGCTTTCAGCTTACTCAGACTCGTTTTGGAAAGACCATACAAATGTATATTCCTTTGTATCTTTCCAATGAATGCGCCAATGGTTGTATTTATTGTGGATTTAATTGTAAAAATCAGATTGATAGATGTACACTTTCAAAAGAACAGGTACTTGATGAGGTGAAGCATATTAAATCAATGGGTTTCGAGCATTTACTTTTGGTAACAGGTGAACATCCTAAAAAGTGTGGTGTTGATTATGTTGAAGAAGTTTTGGCTATGCTGAAATCAGAATTTGCAAATCTTTCCATAGAGATTGCACCAATGGATTTAGAGGATTATAATCTGCTAAAGAAGCATGGATTAAATACGGTGTATGTTTATCAGGAAACGTATAATAAAAATAAATATCCTGAATATCATCCCAAAGGTAAAAAGGCTGATTTTAGATATAGATTAGAAACTCCGGATCGTATTGGAGAAGCTGAAATACATCGTATTGGTTTAGGTTGCTTATTGGGTTTAGAAGATTGGAGAACGGATAGCTTTTTTACTGCATTGCATCTGAATTATCTGGAGCAGAAGTACTGGAAGACAAAATACAGTATCTCATTTCCCAGATTGAGACCGCATGTTGGTAGTTTTGAACCAAACCATCCACTCTCTGATAGACAATTGGTTCAACTGATTTGTGCTTATCGCATCTTTAATCAGGAACTGGAAATTTCATTGAGTACCAGAGAAAATGCCAACTTTAGAGATCATATGATGGGCATCGGAGTTACGAGTATGAGTGCTGGTAGCAAAACTGAACCGGGTGGTTATAGTAATCCGGATAAAGAATTAAAGCAATTTGATGTTTCCGATGACCGAACTTCAGATGAAATAGAAAGATCCATTCGTGAAAAAGGATTTGAAGCTGTATGGAAAGATTGGGATCAGTGTTTGGTTGTGTAATTAAAAGGAAAGATACATTTATGAGTATTTTGAGTCAAGAAAATCAGGAACGATATAGCCGACAAATTATTCTTAATGAAGTTGGAGAAGAGGGACAGTTGAAACTAATGGAATCTAGGATTTTAGTAGTTGGAGCTGGTGGATTAGGTTGTCCTGTTTTACAATACCTTGTTGCTGCAGGTGTAGGTAAAATAGGAATCGTTGATAATGATGTTGTTAGTCTTTCAAATTTACAGCGTCAAATATTGTACAGAGAGGATGAAGTGGGTGATTCAAAGGCTCATATTGCTCATGAAAAATTACAAAAGCTAAATGATCAAACTAATATACAGGTTTTTAAAACCTTTCTAACGAAAGAAAATATAGATAGTATTATCAATGAGTATGAAATTGTTGTTGGTGCTACTGATAATTTTGAGTCGCGTTATTTAATTGATGAGTACTCAAAAAAGTTGGGTATCCCTTTTATTCATGGATCAGTAGAAGGATTTGAAGGTCAGTATTCTGTATTCAACTACAAAAATAAGGTTTCTTATTCTGACGTTTTCCCATCTCAACCTGAATTACCAAAAGATTATGTAATTGGAGTAATGGGCGCTTTGCCGGGTATTATTGGTAGTATGATGGCTATGGAAGTGATTAAGGTTTGTTGTAATTTAAAGAATGTAGCATCGGATGCTTTATATATTTATAAAGCACTGGATAATAAGATTATCAAATTAAGCTATGGGGAATAATACTATTTATTTCCCCATGGAATTTGATATTCAATAATGTAAGAAAATCCCAGATTTATTCCTTTGCTACCTCTTCCGTACCCGGGTATACGGTAGGCCTCCAATACTTCAGAATTATTAGAAGCCAATTTAAATTTAAGACGAGCGTAGAAGTTAAAGTATAGGTTGTTGAGTACTTCGGTTCTGATTCCTCCAACAAACTCTAACCAATGCGAATTAACAGTGTAAGAACTTACAGAACTAGTATAATCACCCCAAACATCATCAGAAATTGTATATTGATCTGATCCGTGATCCTGCACGGCAAATCCATATCTTAAACCAAATAGAATATTGTCATTATTATTAGCTTCATCCACTATAAAGATATCGTAATCAATACCTACCCGAGCATACATTCCATTTGACTTATATTCATAGGATTTATCATCAAATGAAGCATTTTCAAATCCTAAAGAGCCAACTAAGAAAGCTCTTTTCTTAAAATTCGTCTTAATATTTGCTTCAAAGGCGTATCTGTCATTATCTAACACCGGAACTAAAAATCGACTTACGTCAATACCGATAGAAGTTCCTCTTTCCTTATTTGGATAAGGTAACTTTTCTTTCTTTTTGCGAGGAGCTTCTTCTTGATTTTCATTGTTTTGATTGCCCTGAGATGATCTGCCTTGCTCTGAATAATTTTGAGCATTTAAAAGGATTGTAAATCCCAAAACTATTATGCTAGTAAAGATATATCTTAACATTTGATGTACTTTCGTTATATTCAATTGATGGATATTCGATTGAAACAGAATCAATAAAAGAAATATTGGTGAATAATATAGTATCTAATTCAAATTTAAAAATGAATCCACATTCTTCAGATATGAAATCTAATTCTTTTGAATGAACAAAACGGATTGTATCTTTCTGATTTAAAATTTGAATAACAAAGCTGGATGTGTCACTCATCATAGATAAGGGAAGAAAACTTTCAGATACTTCTTCATCATTATAAATGGTATCATTTAAATCAACCGGCTTAATAATTACATTACTTACTGTTGAGTCTTCATCTGTGTTGGATGAGTAAAATACAGCTTGAACTGATTGTTGGTTTGATAAACAAAAATCATCATTATTACAGGAAATAATTATAACTATAAATAAAATAGCTAGAACCTGGAAAAATATTTTCATGAGTTAATTCTTTCATTAATAGTCAGATGTGGCTCACCATGGATTCTTGTTTGAGAAATAACTCATGGATTGTTTCATCTGAACGTTTACTCGTAAAAATGCTAATTAAAAAATATTATTTCAGCAATTTTTCAGATTGCAATATTAACAAAAATAGAACCATTCATTGAGTTAATCAGATGCTTTTATTTAAAATGTGATTATTATTCAATGTTTTTCAGGAATTCCACGTATCTTTGTCTCCGTTTTTTGGGGTGCCTTAATATTTCGGGCTGAGATCATACCCTTTTACCAACAATGTCGGTTGGTAATGAACCTGATCCGGGTAATGCCGGCGTAGGAAATTTTGCGGACTAACTTTTCGCCTTTTGATCTTAAAAACACCTCATTTTATTATTGTTTAATTTAACTTTTTTAAAATGATTAAAGGATTAAAAAACTCTTTATGCTTTGGAGTTTTAGTACTGTTTGGATTTATTTCTTTCAGTAGTAGTGTCATGTCACAAAATAAAGTAGAGGGAAAAGTGACAGATGAAGATGGTAATGAATTGATTGGTGCTTCTGTTCGCATAATGCAGAGTTATCTGGGTACGGTTACCAATATTGACGGGGCTTATAAGTTTACCAATCTGAAAAGTGATGATTATGTTTTTGAGGTTTCATACATTGGCTATGAATCTATTCAAAAAAAGATTTCGATTAAGAAATCCATCACTGTAAATTTCACGTTAAAAGAATCAACTATTTTTAAGGATGAAGTGATGGTTTCTGCAACAAGAGCAGGTAATAAAGCTCCGGTTGCTGTAACAAATCTTTCAAAAGAGGATGTTAGTAAACAAAACACTGGCCAAGACATTCCTTATCAGTTGAGTCTATCGCCATCGTTGGTGGAATCTTCAGAGGCAGGTAATGGTATAGGTTATTCAGCCTTACGAATTAGAGGAACAGATGCTTCCAGAATTAATGTGACTATTAATGGTATTCCATTGAATGATTCTGAATCGCAGGGTGTATATTGGGTTAACATGCCTGATTTTTCTTCTTCGGTTGATAATATACAAATTCAAAGAGGGGTTGGGACTTCAACAAATGGAGCTGCAGCATTTGGGGCAACCATTAATTTTCAAACTCAAACCGTAAATGCAAAGCCTTATGCCGAGATTCAAAGTGTTGGAGGATCATTCAATACATTTCGAAATACATTTAAAGCCGGTACCGGTTTAATTAATGATAAGTTTAGTTTTGATGCTCGTTATTCAAAGTTAAAATCAGATGGTTTTGTAGATAGATCTTTTTCAGATCACGAGTCTTTTTTTGTTAGCGGAACTTATTATACCGAAAAAGGAATGATTAAGGCCAACGTGATTAATGGCGAAGAGCATACAGGCATTAGTTGGTGGGGAAATCCATATATTCATCCCAGAGATAAAACTTATTCAAGAACATATAACCCTGCGGGCGAATATTATGATGAGGATGGTAATATTCACTACTATAAAAATCAAACAGATAATTACAAACAAACACACTATCAGTTGTTTTATTCTCAGGAGTTATCAAAGAGTTTAAATATGAATGGTGCGCTTCATTATACTCAAGGACATGGATATTACGAGCAGTATAAAGATGATGATAGTTACTCAGATTATGGTGTTGCTAATCCTGTTTATAATGGCGTTGAAATTACAGAAACTGATTTAACTCGTCAAAAATGGTTGGATAATGATTTTTACGGATTTACTTATTCTTTGAATTATAAAGAGAATAGGGTAGATGCCTCCTTGGGAGGAGCCTGGAATAAATATGAAGGTAACCATTTTGGCGAAATACTATGGGCGCAGTATGGAGGAATAAACAATGGCTATCAGTGGTATTTTAATACTTCAGAAAAAACGGATTTTAATGTTTTTGCAAAAGTCAACTACGATTTAACTGATAAAATCAATGTATATGGTGATGTTCAGTTTCGTCATATCGATTATGATATGAATGGGGTTGATGATGATTTAGAAGACCTTATTCAAAATCATAAGTTTGATTTCTTCAACCCAAAAATGGGAGTTTACTATTCTATAAATTCAAACCAAAATATTTATGCATCATTTGGTGTGGCTCACAGAGAGCCGACAAGAGCTAATTATAAAGATGCAAAACTGGATCCTGCAACATTACCTGTTGATGAATCGTTGTTTGATTATGAGTTGGGATATGAGGTTAAGTCGGCAAAAGCAACTTTTGCAGCAAACTTATACTACATGTATTATCGTGATCAGTTGGTAGCAACTGGTGAAAAAAACAGTGTTGGATATGATATCATGACTAATGTGGATAAAAGTTACAGGGCCGGAATAGAATTGATCTGGGGTGTGCAGATTTGTTCAAAACTTAAATGGGATGCCAACCTTACGCTAAGTAGAAATAAGATTTTGGATTTTGTTGAATATTCTACTTATTATGATGAGGCCTGGAATGAAGAATACAAAGGAAAAGAACTTGGCGATACTGATATCAGTTATTCGCCTGATGTTATTGGAAGTAGTTTATTTGCCTATACCCCGTTAAAAGGTTTTGAAGTAAGCTTTATCAGTAAATATGTGGGCGATCAATATCTGGATAATACCTCCAGCGAAGATAGAATGATTAAGGCTTACCATGTACATAACCTTCGTTTTAATTATAATATCCATCCTTCGTGGATGAAGGAGATAGGATTTCATCTTCAGGTAAACAATATTTTCGATGCAAAATATGAAAATAATGCCTATGGTGGTAATTGGTACGAACAAGGAACTGAGAAAACCTGGCGATATGATTATCCTCAAGCGGGTATTAATTTCTTAGGTGGTGTAATTTTGAAATTTTAAAATATATACTCCCGGAGTGTAATTATCTCCGGGAGGTATCATGTGCTATATTTGTAATTATTAGAATGTAAAGTAAAGATATGAATTGGATTGTTGAGAATTTTATTGAAATCATCGGAACTATTTCCGGTTTGGTGTTTTTATATCTTGAAATTAACCAAAATAAATGGTTGTGGCCTGTAGGATTGCTGACATCATTAATGTTTATTTATGTGTTCTTTGTGGCTAAACTATATGCAGATATGTCATTGCAAGTTTATTACGTGGTAATAAGTGTATATGGATGGATTTTATGGTCGCAAGGAAAAAGTAATTCAAAAGAAGATATGCCCGTGGTTAGTCTGGATAAAAAGTTGTTTTTTGTTTTGCTTTCATCCAGTGTTATTATATATTCTTTGATATCGTACATTCTGGTTAACTATACAGACGGAGCACTTCCATACTGGGATGCATTTACTACGGCTCTGAGTATTGTAGCTACATGGATGTTGGCCAAAAAGATTCTGGAGCAATGGTTGGTTTGGATCATTGTAAACGGAGTATCGTTAGGGTTATATATTTATAAAGGACTTTATCCTACATCTGTTTTATATTTCTTTTATATGTCACTTTCTGTTTTAGGTTATATACAGTGGCGTAAGGGTATGAATGAAGAACCTTCAGCTGTTGTTGTGTCTAATTAGATTTACTAAACAGGAGGAAGTTAAATGAGTAAAAAGGCAGTAATTGTTGCGAACGGTGCCTTCCCAACAAATCCAAATGCGTTAAATCAATTAAACAATGCAGAGTTTATTGTTTGTTGTGATGGTGCAGTAAATAAATTGGAGAATACATCATTTGTTCCTGATGCTATAGTTGGAGATCTTGATTCATTGAGTCTGGAAATGAAACTAAAGTATAACGATCGCTTATTTCATTTTAGTGATCAGGATACAAATGATCTCACTAAGGCCGTAATTTGGTGTAAGGATAATCAATTTAAGGAAATTATTATTGTTGGAGCAACAGGTTTAAGGGATGATCATATGATTGGAAATATTTTCTTATTGCCACAATATTCACATTTGCTTAAAGTAAGTATGTATACTGACCATGGACTATTCTCAGTAATCCAAAATAAAATGTCTTTTCAAAGTTACAGAGGTCAGCAAGTTTCTATATTTTCCACTACTCCTGCAATGTTGATTTCAACCAATAATTTAAAATACGAGTTGAAAAATCAGAGTTTACCCATGTTGTGGCAGGGTACACTTAATGAATCTTTAGGTGATTCTTTTGGATTAGAAGTTTCTGATGGGGACTTAATCGTTTACCAGGAATATTGATACTTAGGTTGAGTGTTCGTAAATGAACACCTGAATGTACTTAGGTGTTCGATATGGAACATTTGTATAGAATGGTTATTGTATCTAACTGGCAGATTATGAGGTTTAAATTATAGTTGGCATGTAGATTGATTGTAGAGACATTCAAATCTTTATGTATAAACTTAAAATAATTTAAATGAGAAAAATTAAAAATCTGCTATTCCTTGCCTTATTTCTAGTGAGTTTTAGTGTTTCTGCTCAAATGAAACCCATTCAATTTGAGGAGTTTGATCTTGAAAATGGCCTGCATGTAATTCTGCATCAGGATAATTCTACACCCATTGTTAATGTTTCAGTAATGTATTTTGTCGGTTCAAAAAATGAAAATCCCCAACTTACCGGGTTTGCACATTTTTTTGAGCATCTGATGTTTGAGGGGTCCGATAATATTCCTCGTCACGAATATAGTAACTATGTTGAAAGAGCTGGAGGTACACTAAATGCCAATACAAGTTTCGACAGAACCTACTATTACGAAATCCTTCCATCAAACCAATTAGAGCTTGGTCTTTGGTTAGAATCAGAAAGAATGCTTCATGCCCGTGTTGATTCAATTGGAATTGCTACACAAAAACAGGTCGTAATTGAAGAGAAAAAGGAGCGTACAGAAAATACGCCTTATGGAGACCTTCTTGAAGTAACCTTTGAAAGAGTTTATAAAGAACACCCTTATAAGACATCAATATTAGGTGATCCTAATCATATACGAAGTGCTAAGGATCAGGATTTTGTTGATTTCTACAAAACATTTTATGTGCCCAATAATGCATGTTTAGTCATTGCAGGCGATATAGATAAAACAAAAGCTAAAGATTTAGTAAGTAAATATTTTACAGAAATACCTAAGGGAACAAAAGAAATCCCGAGACCTACAATTATTGAGAAACCGCAAACAGAAGAAGTCAGAGATACAGTTTATAGAAATGTACAATTGCCATTAATTATTCAGGCCTATAAAATTCCTGCTTTAGGAGATGATGATTATTATGCTGTTGATTTATTAAATAAAGTACTTTCAAAAGGACAGAGCTCAAGATTGTATAGAGAATTGGTTGATAATCAGCAGAAAGCAATGCAGGTCAGTTCTTTTTCATTGGGATTACAACAACCTGGAGTAACTTTAGCTTTTGCCTTACCAAATACAGGTGTTGATAATGGCGAATTGGAACAAGGAATGATTAATGAGGTTGAGAAATTGCAAAAGGATTTGATTAGCGAGAAAGAATTTCAAAAGCTAAAAAATCAGGTGGAGAATGATATCGTAAATAATAGTAGAAAATTAGCAAGTGTAGCTGAAGATCTTGCATCTGATTATACTTACTTTAGAGATACTGAGCTAATAAATAAAGAGTTGGATAAATATTTAGCTGTGACTAGAGAAGATATTCAAAGAGTAGCTCAAAAGTACTACACAAAGGAAAATCGTGTAGTTATTTATTACCTTCCAAATTCTCAAAAAGCAAACTAACTATAAACTATTTTAAAGATGGATATAAATGAAGAGCCTATTTCTTTAGTAATAATAGATTAAATAGTAGACTCCATACTTTCCATCTTCTTTTAAAAATTAGAAACATGAAAAGATTTTCATTTTTAATATTATTTGTTCTGTCTGTTACAATGTGTTTTGCACAATTAGATAGATCAAAAGCTCCGGGTGCTGCAGCTGCAACAAAATTAGATTTAGGAGAATATACCAAATTTGAACTTAAAAACGGATTAAAGGTAATCGTAGTTGAAAATCATAAATATCCGGTAGTTACATATTCTTTATCATTAGATATTGATCCTATTTACGAAGGTGATAAAGCAGGGTATACAAGTTTGGCTGGAGAACTTTTAAGAACGGGAACAGCTAATAGAACTAAATCTCAAATTGATGAAGAGATTGATTTTATAGGTGCAACTTTAAATACTTCAGGTAAAGGAATAAATGCACGGTCATTAACAAAACATCAGGATGAATTGCTTGATCTGATGACAGATGTGTTGTATCATCCTTCTTTTTCTCAGGAAGAATTAGAAAAAGCTGTAAAGCAAACTTTATCAGGATTGAAGTTTCAGATGGATGATCCAAAATCAGTAACCTCAAATGTTACTTCTGCTTTAATGTTTGGAAAAGAGACTGCTTATGGAGAGGTGATTACAGAAGAAACCATTAACAATATTTCAATTGATGATTGTAAGGATTATTACAATAGTTACTTTAAACCAAACGTTTCATATTTGGTAATAGTTGGAGATATTACGGTTAAAGAAGCAAAGAAAACTGTAAAGAAATATTTTGGTAGTTGGGAGTCTGCTGATGTACCAGCTCATGAATTTGTAAAGCCTGCTGAGTTAAAAGAACCGGTTTTTGCAATATGTAACAAAGATGGTGCTCCGCAAACATACATTTCTGTTTCATATCCAGTTGATCTTAAACCTGGAACAGATGATTATATTGAGGCAAGAGTGATGAATCAGATTTTTGGTGGTGGCGGTTTTAGTTCGCGTTTAATGAAAAATTTAAGAGAAGATAAAGCCTGGACTTATGGAGCATATTCTAGATTGAACCCTGACGATCATATGGGATATTTTAGAATGGCTTCAAATGTAAGAGGAAATATTACAGATAGTGCTTTTGTTGAGGTACAAAATGAAATGAATCGAATTTTGACTGAAGATGTATCCGAAGAGGATTTGGATTTAATTAAGAATGTTTTGGCAGGAAGTTTTGGTCGTTCTTTAGAAGATCCTGCTACATTAGCACGTTTTGCTTTAAATATTGATAAGTATAAACTGCCTGTAGATTATTACGAAACTTATATGGAACGTTTAGCTGCAGTTACTGTGCAGGATGTAAAGGCAATGGCCCAAAAGTATATGAAACCTCAAAATGCAATTTATCTAGCTGTAGGGGATGTGAATAAAATAGATTCTTTAATGGTTAATGTTTCTAAAGGGGAACCTATTGTTGAGTATGATAACTATGCTAATAAAGTAGTAAAAACAGGATTACCAAAGGGGTTGACTGCTCAAAAGGTTATTGAGCAATATATTAATGCGATTGGAGGTGCAGAGCATTTAAAATCAGTTCATGACTTATCAACAAAATGCACTATGTCTATCCAGGGAATGAACTTGGCCATGAATGTTTATCAAAAGGCTCCTAATATGATTTCGATAGAAACCTTAATGGGAGGTAATTTATTGAGCAAACAGGTTTATGATGGAACTAAAGGTTCAATGATGATGCAGGGACAAAAGCAGGAACTTCAGGGAGATATGTTAAATGCAATGAAATATCAGGCAGTTTTGTTTCCTGAATTACAGTATAATGAACTAGGTTATGATATTGAATTAACCGGTAAAGATAAAGTTAACGGAAATGATGCTTATAAACTAACAATTACTGATCCTGTAAATAAGAGCACCACGGTTTATTTTGATGCAAAAACAGGGTTGAAAATAAAAGAGGTCTCAACTCTTCCTCAAGGACAGGGAACAAGTGTGACTACATTTTCTGAATATAAGGATGTAGATGGTGTTAAATATCCGGTAGTAATGAATCAAACTGTAGGTCCTCAATCTATTGATATTAATGTAGATGAAGTGCTCGTTAATAAAGGAATTAATGATGAGGTGTTTTCGAATTAAATAAATCGACAATCTAAATATTATATTCTAAATTATTAAAATTCATAATATTACAAGGTTGATCTGTTTTTAGGTCAACCTTTTCTTTTTGTTTATGTTATTTATAAAAACATTAATCAAAAGGAGGATTGTTATGAGAAGGTTATTGTTGTGTTTTGTTTTCATTGCAGGTATTGTATGGAATATTAATGCTGGTTCAAAAGATGTTTATTTTATGACCAGTGCTGATGTTAAAATTAATCAAAATGGTTATCAAATAGGATTTACAATTCCTGATTATAACAATTTAAACCTTTATAAAGCCTCCTTGGAAAATGATTCTGTTCAAGTGATGAAATCTGATAAAGCAGAATTATTTAATAATTTAAATAACTCAGTAGATCAAAATATTTTATTTTATGTTCATGGGTATGGAAAACAAATGAAAGATGTTTACAAAAGAGCCTTGTTAATACAGGATACCTACAATGTAAAAGTAGTCTTCTTTTTCTGGCCATACATGACTTCAAAGGAAAAGCCTTCTAATTTGTTTCAATCACATAAAAATATTCAAAAGAGTTTACCTGTTTTTGATGGATTTATAAATTTGGCGAATGAATTAAAAGATAATAATAAGCATGTTAATATATCTTTTATGGCACACAGCTTAGGAAATTACTTTCTAAAACTTTATTCTCTTGAAGAAGATCGTGATAGCCATTTAGTATTTGATAATCTCATTTTAAATAGTGCTGCGGTTAATGATAAGAAACATGGAGATTGGTTAGCCAGATTAGATTTACAAAAGCGAACCTATGTTCTTTATAATAATCATGATTTTCTTTTAAAAGGTCTTCAATTGTTTACACGTGCTAAGCGCCAGTTAGGTAATAAAACCAATAAGTTTAAGATAACCGGCGTAAATTATATTGATTTGTCTGAAGTGGTTGGTTTTAGACGTCCGGTTAGGGATACGCATTCATATTTTACCGGGGAAATTTTAGAAGAGCTAGTGAACGTTAAACATATGTATACCTTAATCTTAAGAGGAGAAAAGATTGAAGAATCAGATTATTATGCACTGGGCTTATAGTACTGTGTATTAATGTAATTATGACTATTATTTAAAATTATTCTAAATAAACTTCACCTTTAGCTTTCTTTAACATTAAATATTTATATGTATCTAGATTTTATTTTCTTTGCATGTTGTTAAAATAACCTAGTGTGTAATAGTTTTAAATATGATTAACCTAAGTGTAGAGAAAGACTTAACAATTGAACTTGTTGAGGAGATCTTATTTGGGAATCAAGACATAAAAATTGATTCGGATACCAAACAAAAAGTAAAAGAAAGCTATGAGTTTCTTGAGAAATTTGCTAAAAATAAGGTCATTTATGGTATAAATACCGGCCTTGGCCCAATGGCACAATATCGAATTGAAGACGATAAGCTTGTTGATTTACAATATAATTTAATTCGTAGCCACTCTGCTGGTGCAGGTCAAAAAATACCTGATGTTTACGCAAAAGCAGCTATGCTTGTTCGTATGAGAGCCATAATGCAGGGTTTTTCAGGAATAGACCCATCTACTATAGAACTATTAGAAACACTAATTAATGCTAATGTTTATCCTTTTATCCCTGAACATGGTGGAGTAGGAGCAAGTGGAGATTTGGTTCAATTAGCGCATTTGGCCTTGGTACTTATTGGTGAAGGTCATGTTACATACAAGGGCGAATTCCGAAAAACAAAAGAGGTTTTTAGCGAGTTAGGAATACAACCAATTAAAGTTAAACTTCGTGAAGGACTGTCTTTAATTAATGGAACTTCTGTAATGACAGGTGTTGGTTTGGTTAACGTAATCAAAGCAAAACAGTTGTTAAATTGGTCATTAGTAGCATCAGTTATGATGAATGAGATAGTAATGTCTTTTGATGATCACTTCTCTGTAACTTTAAATTCAGTAAAAAAACATGATGGGCAACAAGAAATAGCAAAGGGAATGCGCTTGTTGCTTAAAGATAGTAAGTTAATAGCTCGTCGCGAAGAACATTTCTTTTCAGGTGAAGTTGATGAACGTATTTTCAAACGTAAAGTACAAGAGTATTACTCATTACGTTGTGTACCTCAGATTTTAGGGCCTGTTTATGAAGCTGTAGAATCAGCTAAAAAAGTTGTAGTAAACGAAGCGAACTCAGTTAGTGACAATCCAATCGTTGATGTTGAAAATAAAAATGTTTATCATGGAGGAAATTTCCATGGAGATTACATTTCAATTGAGATGGATAAGCTTAAACTTGCTGTTACTCGTATGTCTATGCTTTCAGAACGTCAAACAGCCTTTTTATTTAATAGTAAAATAAACGAGATACTACCTCCATTTGTAAACCTAGGTACTTTAGGTCTTAATTTAGGTTTACAAGGAATGCAGTTTACTGCAACATCTACTGCTGCAGAAAATCAAACGCTGTCGAACTCAATGTATGTTCACAGTATTACAACAAATAATGACAATCAGGATATTGTTAGTATGGGAACCAATAGTGCATTAATTACAAAACGTGTAATTGACAATGCATATCAGGTTCAGGCAATAGAAATGATGGCCTTAGTACAAGCAGTTGATTATCTTCAGGTATCATCAAGATTATCATCTTCAACTAAGAAAGTTTATGATAATCTTCGTGCTATTTTCCCTGTATATATTGAGGATAGAGCATTGTATGAAGATTTATCTCAAGTTGTAGATTATCTGTTTAATAATAATGTAGAAGTACCACAAGAATAATTTCAGATTAATATTGTAGATCTTATTTTCGTGCAATTAACACGTTGAATTTTATGAAATACGCATTAGTTACAGGAGGATCAAGAGGAATTGGAAGAGCTATTTCTATACATCTGGCTCAACAAGGTTTCTATGTTCTTATTAATTATAGATCAGCTCACGAAGAAGCTCAAAAAGTAAAAGAAGAAATAGAATCAGCAGGAGGTAATGCTGAATTACTACCTTTTGATGTTTCTGATTCAAAAAAAGTTGAAGAAGTTCTTGGCGGTTGGATGAAAGAAAATGACAAGCACATTGATGTGTTAGTTAATAATGCTGGTATTACAAGTGATAACCTTATGGTTTTTATGACAGATGATGAATGGAATAAAGTAATATCAACGAACCAAAACAGCTTTTTCTTTGTTACTCGACAGGTGCTTGAAGGAATGGTTGTTAACAAATGGGGAAGGATCATTAATATTGTATCTCTATCTGGTCAAAAAGGACATCCTGGTCAAGTAAATTATTCAGCGTCTAAAGGAGCTGTAATTGCGGCAACAAAATCATTATCAATGGAAGTTGGTAAAAAGAAAATAACAGTGAATTGTGTTGCTCCTGGTTTTATTAAAACAGAGATGACTGAGGATATCAATGAGAAAGAATGGAAACGTCATATACCATTAAATCGTTTCGGTAAGGCAGAAGAAGTTGCAAGTGTAGTTGGTTTTCTTGCTTCTGATGGTGCAGCTTATATAACGGGCGAGACAATAGCCGTAAATGGCGGTATGTATAGCTAATGAGACTTTTATAAAATGGAAAGAAGAGTTGTGATCTCCGGTATGGGTATTTATTCAGTACTGGGTAAGAATTTAGAAGAAGTTACTACATCATTATACAATGGAAAATCAGGTATTGGTTTAGATCTTAATCGTAAAGAAGTAGGTTTCAGATCTATGTTGACAGGTATACTTGAACGTCCGAATCTAAAAAAGCTGTTAAATCGTCGTCAACGTGTAGGAATTCCTGAGCAAGGAGAATATGCATACATGGCAACTCTTGAGGCATTTGAGAATGCCAAAATAGATATGGATTTCCTTGAAAAAAATGAAGTAGGGATTTTATATGGAAATGATAGCTCAGCTATTCCGGTTATTGAGTCAATCGATAGAGTAAGAGAAACAAAGGATACTACGTTGTTAGGTTCTGGTTCTATTTTTCAGAGCATGAACTCAACCATTTCAATGAATCTTTCTGTTATTTTCAAACTTAAAGGGATCAATTTTACCATAAGTGGTGCATGTGCAAGTAGTTCGCATGCAGTTGGAATGGCATACTTTTTAATCAAACATGGATATCAGGATATCATTCTTTGTGGCGGTGGTCAGGAAATAAACCCTGAATCAATGGGTAGTTTCGATGGGCTATCTGCATTTTCTGTTCGTCATGATGCGCCGGAAAAAGCCTCAAGACCATTTGATAGAGACAGAGATGGTTTAATTCCAAGTGGAGGAGGAGCTTCTTTAGTGGTAGAGAGTCTTGAGTCAGCATTAAAGAGAGGAGCTGATATTGTCGCTGAGGTTAAAGGATATGGTTTTTCTTCAAATGGAGATCATATCTCTGTACCTAATGAGACAGGTCCTACAGAATCTTTACAACGTTGTTTGAAGGATGCCAGAATGGCTGCAAAAGATATCGATTATGTGAATGCGCATGCCACATCAACTCCTGTTGGTGATTCAATGGAGGCAAGAGCCTTATATACAGTTTTTGGAGATTGTAAAACGCCTATAAGCTCAACAAAGTCTATGACCGGACATGAAATGTGGATGGGAGGCGGAAGCGAGTTGATTTATAGTTCAATTATGATGCATAAATCATTTATGGCTCCAAATATAAATTTTGAAAATCCGGATGAGCAATCTGCAAAATTGAATATTGTTAATAAAACAACAGAAAAAGAATTAAATACAATCCTTTCAAATTCCTTTGGATTTGGAGGAACAAATTCGACAATAATATTATCTAAATATAGCAAATAGGGAAAAATGGAAAGAAGCAAGATTAAAGAAATCGTTGTAGAGTTCTTGGTTGATGAGTTCGAAATTGATGAAGATGTAATTAGTGATGAGGCACATCTAATTGACGATCTTGGTTTAGAAAGTCTTGATTTTGTGGATATAGTTGTTATCATTGAGAAGGAGTTTGGATTTAAGGTGAAGCGTGAAGAAATGAAAGATATCCGTGTTCTAAACGACTTGTACAACTATATTGAAAATAATTTAAAATGAGTAAATGGACGGGTAAGTCAAAAGGTTCGCCTTTAGGTTATCGAATATTCATTGCCTTAATTAAGGTTGATGTTCGTTTTGCCTATATATTGCTTAAACCCGTTTCTTTTTTTTATTTAATATTTTCAGATAAAAAATCCATAAAGTATTTCTATAAAAACAGAATGCATTATGGAAATCTAAAAACCATAGTGAGTATTTATAAAAACTATGTTTTTTTAGGTAAAGTTTTGATTGATAAGATCGCTATTCTTTCGGGACAAAAAGACCAATATACATTTAACTTTGAAGGAGAGGAATATCTTCATCAATTGGTTAAAGAAAAAAATGGAGGATTGTTACTGGGAGCTCATATGGGTAACTGGGAAGTAGCCGGTGAGTTGTTGGAAAGAGTAGATTCTGTCATCAACATTCTTATGGTAGAAGCAGAGCATCAGAAATTAAAAGATGTTATGAAAGACGCCATTGGAGAAAAGAAAGTTAATATCATTCCTATTAAGGATGATATGTCACATATTTTTAGTGTAATTGAGGCCTTTAAAAATAAAGAACTTGTAGCCATGCATGGAGACAGGTTTGTGGAAGGAAATCAGACGGTAAAAATTCCATTTTTGGGAGAAGAAGCTGAGTTTCCGATTGGTCCAATGGTGTTGGCAAGTAAATATTCTATACCTGTAACATTCGTGTTCAGTGTAAAAGAAACCAACACCCACTATCATTTTTTTGCCACAGAAGGCAAAGTATATCCTAAGGAGCGGAAACCGGCCTTAAGAGATGAGTCAATTAAAGTAATGTTAACCGATTATGTAAATCATTTGCAAACTATGGTTGAAGCATACCCGTTGCAATGGTTTAATTATCACCCTTTTTGGGAAAACGAAAAAAATTAATCCTAATGTCTGTTACCTACGGAAAAGATAACAAAACGGCCCTTCAGGCAAAGTACGATGCTCAAAAGATAGCATTCGCACCAATCATGTTTCAAGCAGCACTTTCATTACGAAATCTTGGAATTCTTGAATTAATTAAGAAAAAAAGAAATGGTATTACCATTGAGGATATCGCTTCAGAACTTAAACTTTCAGTATATGGAGTTAAAGTTTTATTAGAAGCAGGATTAAGCCTTGAAATGGTAACTGTGGAAAATGATTTATATAAACTTACAAAAACAGGTTGGTATATTCAGTGCGATGAATTAACTCGAGTTAATATGGATTTTACTCAGGATGTAAATTATGAAGGAGTATTTACGCTTGAGGATTCTATTAAAGAAGGAAAACCTACCGGATTAAAAGTTTTTGGTGATTGGCCTACCGTTTATGAAGGATTAGCTCACTTACCAGAAAAGGCTAAAAAAAGCTGGTTTGCATTCGATCATTATTATTCTGATTATGCTTTCCCTGAAATTATGCCTTTGGTATTTAAAAATAATCCAAAGAAAATTCTTGATGTAGGTGGTAACACAGGTAAGTTTTCTATTCAATGTGCAAAGTATAACGAAGATGTAAAAGTTACTATTCTTGATTTACCGGGACAATTAAATGTTGCATATAAAAACATTGAAGAAAATGGTTTTAGCGACAGAGTGGATGGTCACCCTATTAACTTATTAGATCATTCAAATCCATTTCCAAAAGGAGCTGATATAATTTGGATGAGTCAATTCTTAGATTGTTTCTCTCAGGAAGATATTCTTCAACTTTTAACAAGATCGTTTAATGCTCTTGATGAAAATGGTAGAGTATACATTCTTGAAACTTATTGGGATGATCAGGAATTCCCTGCCTCTACCTATAGCTTGCACGCGACCTCATTGTATTTTACTAATATTGCAAATGGTTGCAGCCAGATGTATCATACAGAAGATATGCTTAAATTAGTAGATAAAGCTGGTTTAGAAGTTGAAGAAACTGTGCGTAATATTGGTGTGAGCCACACACTTTTAATTTGTAAGAAGAAGTAATTCTGAATAAAATATTTTTGAAATGATGCAGTGGACCATTGAAGAGTTAATACCTCAGAGACCTCCTTTTGTTTTTGTAGATCAGGTTGTAGATTTTTCTGAAGGAGAAGTAAAAACTACATTTGAGATAAAAGAAGGAGCAACTTTGGTTTTTGATGGTTCTTTGCAAGAAGCGGGATTAATTGAAAATATTGCTCAGTCAGCTGCTGCTTTGGAAGGTTGTAATGCAAAGAGTAATAATTGTGCCGTAAAGGTTGGATTTATTGGATCAGTAAAGAAATTAGAGATCAACAGGGCGCCAAAAACAGGCGAGATATTGGAGACACAGGTTAAAATATTAACCAATGCCATGGGAGTAAATGTTGCAGAAGGAATCATATCTTCTTCTGATGAAATTATTGCAAAATGTGTACTTAATATTTTTTTAAAAGAGGATTAAGGATCTTTTATAGTTGAATAACTATGAAACTATCTTTACGAATTTTATAACCTAAAAGATAATAATTATGAAGAAAATTTATTTAATCGGATTGATGTGTGTCTTGTTTATAAGCGCACAAGCACAAACAACAAAAGATCTTTTTACTGACAATGACTTTCAGTATGTTTGGTTTGGTGTAGACTATACCAATGTAAAACTAATTGGTGATTTTTATGCCACCAATATGGGAGATTCAGAACCGCTGCATTTCATAAAAGATAACTATTACAAAGCATGGAATGACCTTATTAAAAATGAAAGAAGAAAATTTAGCGTAGAAAATATGCTAAAGAAATCAGAGGTTACCTATGATATTAAGATGATGGAGGCTTTAAATCAAACGGGTGGATATGATAACCTGGAAGCTGAAAAAGGAGAGCAATTATCAGAAGAAGTACTCACTAACGCCGTAAAAAATTACGATTTGAATTATGATGGTGGAGTAGGAGTTGTTATTATTGCTGAATATCTTGATAAATCAATGGGTGAAGCTTCTTATGTTCTTGAGATTTTTAATATTGCTACAAGAGAAAAATTGATTGAGGAACGTTTTGTAACCAAACCAGCTGGTTTTGGTGTAAGAAATTATTGGGCCGGATCAATTTATTATGTTTTTAAAACTGTAGCTGATAAAAGGTATAAAGCCTGGAAAAAAGAAAATAAATAAAAGTGAAGGAATTAGTCAATATAACAAAAGTAAAAGTTCGATTTAGTGAGGTGGATTCTATGCATATTGTATGGCATGGAAATTACGTAAAGTTTTTGGAGGATGGACGTGAAGCTTTTGGAACTCAATATGGCCTTGGATATTATGATGTTTACGAAGAAGGCTATATGACTCCTATTGTAAAGGTAGATATTGACTATAAAAACCAGGTAAGATATGGTGAAGAACTTGAGGTTAAAACCATATTTGAAAGTGTTGATGCAGCTAAAATCTGTTTTAGATATGAAATATCTAAAGTATCAGATAAAATAATAGTTGCAAAAGGAAAAACGATTCAGGTATTTTTAGATACGGAGGGTCAGCTTCAATTGACTAACCCTCCATTTTATATTTCCTGGAAAGAAAAATGGGGATTGTTATAAATGATAGTATTTGGAGCAAATAATATTATTTCGCCATTAGGTTGGACTAGTGAGGAGAATTATAGAAATGTTGTTGCAGGAGAAACCGGAATTACGATTCAAACAAATACTGAATTGTCTGATGTTACTTTCCCTGTTGCTTCTATTCACGATGATATATTCCAAAAGAAATTAGAAGAAAATCCAGATTTAGAAAACTATTCAAGACTGGAGCAACTTTCAATTTTATCTTTAAAACAAATCATCTCAGAGGTTGATGTAAAAGATGCTAAAACGGGATTTGTTTTAAGTACTACTAAAGGGAATGTTGATTATCTAAAGAATAATAAATCTGATAGTGGGCTTTATCTTGGCAAGACAGCACAGAATATTGCTGATTATTTTGGATTTGTTAATACTCCGCATGTCATTTCAAATGCCTGTATTTCAGGATTAGCAGCTATTGTGTTTGCTAAAAGAATGATTGTTTCAGGTGTATATGATAAAGTGGTTCTTTTAGGAGCTGATATACTTTCAAAATTTATAGTCTCAGGATTTCAGTCTTTTCAATCATTAAGCCCGGAGCCGTGTAAACCATATGATGCAAATCGTGATGGGTTATCTTTAGGAGAAGCAATTGGATCAGTAGTTCTTTCAAAAGAAGATGATTCAAATAGTTCTGGAAAGATTGAAGTTGTAAATGGCGCTATCAGCAATGATGCCAACCATATTTCAGGACCTTCAAGAACTGGAGAAGGCTTATTCAGAGCTATTACACAAACTATAGGTACTGAAGCAAATATAGATGTAATATCATCCCATGGAACAGCAACTCCATATAATGATGATATGGAATCTCATGCCATCAGTAGAAGTGGATTGTCAGAAGTTCCAGTTAGCGGGTTAAAAGGATATTTTGGTCATACTTTGGGAGCAGCAGGAATTATTGAGTCTATTATTTCTACAATGGCATTAAAAGAAAATACCATTATTGCTACAAAGGGAATTGTTGAGCAAGGAGTTGTACAACCTATAACAGTTGCTAAAGAAAATATACAAACTCCAACAAAAGAGTTATTAAAATTAATGTCGGGTTTTGGTGGTTGTAACGCTGCCGTATACTTTAAAAAGCATGAGTAAGGTAATCAAAGAACTGGTTATTGAACAAGGTTCAGTACAGTTAAACGGAGAGGTGTTTTTTAAAGGAGAAGAAAAAGAAATAAATCCGTTTCTAAAATCGTTATACAAGCATTTAAATCTTAAATATGGAAAGTATTTTAAGATGGATCTGTTAAGTAAGCTTGGTTTTTTAGCAACAGAGATTTTAATTAATGACTTTGAGGATATAAAACCCGAAACTGATGAAGTGGCATTAGTGTTTGCCAATAAATCGTCATCGTTAAATACTGATGCTAATTATCAAAATAGCATCGCCGAAATTCCAAGTCCTGCAGTATTTGTATATACGCTTCCTAATATTGTAATCGGAGAAATCAGCATTCGTCATAAATTTTACGGGGAACATATGTTTTTTGTTCAGGATGAATACAATAAAGAGGAGTTACTGAAATACACCGATTGCTTGTTTAATGAAACAAACACCAAATATGCAGTGGTTGGTTGGCTTGAAGTTAACATGAATAATGAATATAATGCACAATTAATGTTGTGTTCTGAATAATTTGTAAAAATTTAAACCATGAGTGAATTAAAAGAAGAGTTAAAAGCAAAATTAATAGAACAGTTGAATCTTGAAGATTTTGAAGTTGCTGATATCGATGATAATGATCCTTTATTTGCTGATGAAGGTTTAGCATTAGATTCTATTGATGCTTTAGAAATTATTGTTTTGCTTGAGAAAGAATATGGCATTAAGTTAGACGATCCTAAAAAAGGAAAAGATATTATGATGTCAGTTCAAACTTTAGCTGATTTTATTGAAAAAAACAGAAAATAAGTTTTTGAGGTAATACGAATAATCTATGTCAAAAAGTATTGTAGTAACTGGATTTGGAGTGATTAGTTCTATCGGAAACAACGCTCAGGAATGTTTAGATTCCTTATTAAACGAGCGTTGCGGTATAGATAGTATTAAGTATCTTAAAACAGTTCACAAAGATTCTTTTAAGTTGGGTGAAGTTAAGTTAAGTAACCATGAATTGATGGTATTACTTGGGCTTCCTTCATCTGAAAATTATAGTCGTACTACATTGTTGGCAATGGTAGCTGCTAAAGAAGCAATTACCTTGGCTAAAGAAGCTAACGGACCAAAGGAAAGAACAGGAATTGTTTCTTCTACAACCGTTGGAGGTATGGATATTACAGAAAATAAATACTTAAAAGAAACAGCGGATTATTCGTATTTGTATACTCATTCTTGCGGTGATTCAACTAAAAAGGTGGCTGAGTATATTGATGCAACAAGTTATTATACCACACTAAATACCGCATGTTCTTCAGGAACTAATGCCTTGATTCATGGAGTCAGGCTATTAAAACATGGTGTTCTTGACAGAGTTCTCGTTGGTGGAGTTGATGCATTGACCATGTTCACCTTAAATGGATTCAACTCGTTAAAAATTCTGGATACGGATTTTTGTAAACCATTTGATGCAGAACGTAAAGGTTTGAACCTGGCCGAAGGAGCTGGTTATATTGTTTTGGAAAGAGAATCCGAAACTAAAAAAGCCTTTTGTAAAGTCAGTGGCTATGCGAATGCAAACGATGCATACCATCAAACAGCATCTTCGCCTGACGGTAAAGGAGCATATTTATCAATGACTGAAGCCTTGGAGATGAGTGGTTTAAGTCTTGAGAATATAGACTATATCAATCTGCATGGTACAGGAACAGATAATAATGACTTTTCTGAGGGAACAGCATTAAATCGTGTTTTTGGAGTAGGTAGTGTGCCGCCATTCTCATCAACAAAATCATATACAGGGCATACTCTTGCAGGAGCTGCCGGAATAGAATCAGTTTTCTCAGTTTTAGCAATTGTAAATAATGTAATGTATCCTAATCTCAACTTTAAAACACCTATTGAAGGTTTGGATTTGATTCCATTAACTGAAGTAGTTCGAGATAAGGAAGTAAAAAATGTATTGTCGAATTCGTTTGGGTTTGGAGGTAATAACTCAACTGTGATTTTTTCTGAATAGTTATGGATATTTATATAAAATCATCTGACTCTATTAGTTCTCAATTGAGCTTTGAGAATGGCTTGCCTGCAACTCATGAAACAACGGAGGAGGCATTTTATTCTTGTATTACTCCGGAATATAAAAAATACATTAGTCCTAAATTATTGCGACGAATGAGTCCGATAATCAGGAATGGTGTTGCATGTAGTTTATCAGTTTTAAAGAAAGCAGAATTGGAACAACCTGATGCGATAATTGTAGGTACAGCATTGGGGTGTTTAAGAGATACAACCAGTTTTTTAACTCAGCTTATTGAGGAAAAAGAAGAATTACCAAACCCAACATATTTCATTCAATCTACTCACAATACAATAGCTGGACAAATTGCATTATTGCTATCTTGCCATGGCTATAATTTTACTTTTTCACAGATGCATAATTCATTTGAAACATCGTTGCTGGATGCTCAAATGTTAATGTTGGATGAAAAGGCAAATAATGTATTGGTAGGTGGAGTTGATGAAATGTCAGAAAATACCTTCAATCTGATTAAAGATTTAGATTGTTATAAACAGACAAAACCTGGTGAGGGGGCAGGATTCTTTATCTTAAGTACTGAAGAATCTCCTGTGAAACTCGAAGGAATTAAGATTGTTAATGGAGAGAATGTAGATTTTGAAAAAGAATTAAATCAGTTTTCAATCAACCCTGAAGATATTGATATCGTAATAGGTGGAGATAATTTTACTGATGACAAGTCTTATTCAACATTCCATAATGCCTTTGAAAGCAAGCCTTATTTGTGGTATAAACCATTCATGGGGGAGTTTGGTACAGTATCTGCTTTAGCTCTTTGGATGGCAACAAAAGTGCTGGAAGAAAAACAAGTTCCTGATTGCTGGATTAAAAATGGAGTAAAACCAACCAGTTTCTCTAATATTTTAGTATTTAATAGTGTAGGAAATGAGCATAGTTTGATGCTTTTATCAGCTAAGTAATTTAAGCTAACAGAACTAAAAAAGTGTATTATGAAGTTTAGAGTATTCTTATTCATATATATAGGTCTTGTTTTAGGCATTTTATTTTTGAATTTAGATACTCAAGCTACAATTACTTGGATTGTTGCTGCAACCATATTCTTTAGTGTAGTAACTGTATTTGGCGTATCTGTAATGCGATTGAATTTCTTCGTTCAGTCAACTTCCAATTTCTATACTGAAAAAAACGAAATTGCACTAACCTTTGATGATGGACCAGATCCTGAGTTTACCCCCAAAATTTTAGATTTATTGAAAGAATATAATGCTAAGGCAACTTTTTTTTGCATTGGAAGTAAAGTAAATGGACAGGAAGCAATTTTAAAAAGAATTGTAGTGGAAGGGAATTCTATTGGAAATCATACTTATGAGCATGCAAATTCGTTTCCATGGTGGAGTATCAGTAAAATAAAGAGTTCTATTTCAAAAACAGATAATGCTTTTACTGAAGCTGGATTGAATTCATCAACCATGTTTCGTCCCCCATTTGGTGTAACAAATAATTTAATTGCGACTGCCATCAAAAATAGTAACAAGAAATGTGTGGGCTGGAGCATCAGAACAAAAGATACTTGTAAAACAGTTGATCAGGTAGTTTCTAAAGTAAAGAAGAAATTAAAAGCAGGAGATATTATTTTATTACACGATACAAATCCAAATATTTTAGAAGAGTTAAAAGAGATACTGGAGTATTGTAATGTAAAGGGTTTTAAACCAGTAGCATTAAGTTAGTTTTATCAGGAAATTAAAATATAACTATAGCATGATTAAGAAAATAGTTTTTGGAATATTGGTTTTGTTTGTTTCGGCACTTGCAGTAGCTCAACAAGAGGGAAAACCTATAAGTGTTGAGGAACTTCAAAAAGTGATGAAAACGAAAACTGCAGGAGTTAATACCATTAGTTGTGATTTTGTACAAGATAAACACATGGAATATCTTGAAACAATTATTACTTCAAAAGGGAAGTTATACTTTGATACGAAAAACCGTTTACGTTGGGAGTATAAAGAACCATTTGATTATTTAATTACCATAAATAATGGCAAGTTTAGCATTAAAACTGATGGAGAAACCAATAACTATGATATTGAATCAAACCAAATGTTTTCAAAAATTAGTGATCTTATTATTAGTTCTGTAAATGGAACTATTTTTACAGATTCAAATTTTAATGTGAAGGCATTTGATGGAGAAAGCCAATATGTAATTTATCTGGAACCGAATGTTGCCGAGCTTAAGGAAGTATTGAATAAGATAAAAATGATGATTGATAAAAAAGACTTTTCTGTAGATAAGGTGACTATGTTTGAGATGGACGATAACTTTACTGAAATTAGTTTTATAAATAAGAAGTTTAATGAAAATTTTTCTGACAATCTTTTTACTGCTAAGTAGTATAAGCTTTTTCTCTTGTTCATCGGCTAAGGATTTTAGTACACCAGATAATGATATTCAACAACCATTAACCGGAGGGAACAAATCAGCCTTATACAAGGCTAAAATGAAAGTATATGGTAATTTCTTTTCAGGATTGGTACTTTTTAAATACAACAAGGATAAAAATGATTACAATGTTGTTTTGCTTACGGAAGTTGGATTGACTTTATGTGAATTTTACAGTAAAGATAATCAGATAGTAGTGAAAAAGGCCAGCAGTTTATTTCAAAGTAAAATGGCGCAAAAAACTTTGGCTGAAGATTTTGGTTATCTGATTAATGAGCTGGGAAAAGTTAAAGAAGTATCTGATAATGTCTTCAAAAATGAAGATAAAGTAAGATTCTCAATAGATTCCAATAAAAAGATTAACAACATTAGAAAACGTAGGTTAATCAATGGGATTATTATAGATCTTGAAAATTATAAACAGTCTGTTCCTTCGAGTATTAAGTTTAAGCATCGTGGAATAAAGTTTAATATGGAGTTATCTCTTTTAAAAGTGAGCTGAAATGTTAGTGAATGATTTTTTTAAATATAAAGTAATTAGTAAAGAAGACGAAAGCTGGATTTGTGAGATTGAGGTGAATGCAGATCACGATATTTACAAAGGGCATTTCCCGGGTCTTCCTATTACTCCTGGTGTTTGTCAGGTGCAAATTGTACAAGAAGTAATTTCAGATGTTCTTGATTCTAAATATAGTTTAAAGAGTGCCAGGGATATCAAGTTCTTAAATTTTATTGATCCTCAAAAAACACCAAAATTAAACCTTGAATTGACATTTAAGCAAAAGGACGAAGATAGTTTGTCTGTTTCTGCATTGATGGTTAATGAGGGAGTGAACTTTTTAAAAATGCGATCTACGTTTGTTAAGTTATAATGAGTGGGGAAGTGAAAAATATCAATTGGGCAGAGGAGTTTGATATACTGAAGTGTTGTGTAATTATTCCAACTTATAATAACGAGCAAACACTTGCTAACGTCATTGATGATGTAACGTGTTATACTTCAAATGTTATTGTTGTAAATGATGGAAGCACTGATTCAACCAATGAAATATTAGAAAAGGTTGAAGGTGGTGAGATTGTTCATTACGCGAATAACAAAGGGAAAGGTTATGCTATCCGTCAGGGCTTTAAAAGAGCACTTGAATTAGGTTATGAGTATGCAATTACTCTTGATTCAGATGGGCAACATTATGCAAAGGATCTTCCTGTTTTTATTGAAGAGATAAAACAAAATGGTAATAGCCTGTTGATTGGATCTCGTTTTATGGAGGGGAAAGATCAACCTAAATCAAGTGGTTTTGCCAATAAGTTTTCAAATTTCTGGTTTAGAGTTGAAACTGGAATTAATCTTCCTGATACTCAATCCGGATACCGTTTATATCCTATCAAAGCCTTAGAAAAAAGAAAGTGGTTTTGTAATAAATACGAATTTGAAATTGAAGTTATTGTAAGAGCTGCATGGCAAGGTATCAATGTTAGTTGTGTGCCAATTGATGTATATTATCCTAGTCAGGAGGAGCGCGTAACGCATTTTCGCCCCTTTAAGGATTTCTTTAGAATCAGTGTACTAAATACCATATTGGTAACACTGGCTTTTCTGATTTTTCGTCCTAAGATGATTTTTAGGGAATTTAAAGGTAAAAGCATAAAGGAAATTTACAATACTCATGTAAGGGATGCCAATGAAACCAAAGGTAAGATAGCTGCAGCTATTGGATTTGGTGTTTTCATGGGAATCTTTCCGGTTTGGGGTTATCAGTTGCTGATTGGTTTTTTACTGGCTCATTGGTTTAAGCTGAATAAAGCCATATTTTTTATTGCAGCCAATATTAGTTTGCCTCCTATGATTCCATTTATTCTTTACCTGAGTTATGTAACCGGAAGTTACTTATTGGGACAAGGTAGCTGGAAAGTAGATACGGATTTAAATATTGAGGCGATATCCTCAAACATTAAACAGTACATCTACGGAGCTATTGGTTTATCAATTATAATGGGAGGTGCTTTTTATTCTATCTCTTATTTAATTCTCTCACTTTTTAAATCGTCGAACAGACAAAATGCATAAGTTCTTTTCACTGATATATTCTGGATTGGCAGGTAAAAGTAGATGGATGATTTCATCTATTTTGATTTTAATAGGGGTGCTAACTTATTTTATCTATCAGGTAAAGTTAGAGGAAGATATTACATCTTTAATTCCTATGGATGAAAGGATATCTGAGATGAGTAAAACCTTTGCCAATTCAAAGTTTGCTGATCAGTTGATTTTTACGGTATCAATGAAAGATACCAATGAGATTAATGAAAGAAAATTAATATCAGTCCTTGATTCTTTAAGTGCATTCTTATCAAAAGACTCTCTACTGGTTAAAGAAGTACGGAATAATGTGGATGAAGCTGCAACATCCAAGGTGTATGATTTCTTTTATCACAATCTGCCAACTTATATGACGGATGCTGATTATGCTTATCTGGATACCATTATTCGATCAGGGAACTTAAATGCATTAATGCAAAAAAATTACAAGACTATTGTTTCTCCAACAGGTTTTGGTGCAGGTAAGTACATACTAAAAGATCCATTAAGTTTGGTGCCAAGATTTCTTAAGAAGCTGGAGTCTTTTCAACTTGATAAAAATTTCATCTTATATAAATCGCATATATTCACGAAGGATAAAAAGCATATTCTGGCTTTTCTTGACCCTAAATATTCATCAAAAAACACTAAGCAAAACAGGCTACTAATTGAAAAGGTGGATACATACCTCCAGAACTCAATTCCCGAAGATGTACATGCTGAGTATTATGGTGGGACTGCAGTTGCTGTAGCTAATGCAAACAGGGTACAAAAAGATATTATTACAACAATTAGTATTGCCGTAATATTGTTGCTGCTACTTTTTGTCTTCATCTTTAAAAACATAAAAGTCCTTGCAGTATTGTTTTTTCCTGTAGTTCTAGGAGTTGGTATTTCAATAGTGCTGCTGTCATTTATGTATGCAACTATTTCTGCCATTGCGCTTGGAGTAGGTGCAATTCTAATTGGAATATCCATTGATTTTTCGCTGCATTATTTTTCTCATGTTCGATACGGTCATAGTCCAAAGGATATTATCAAAGATATTTCAGATCCGGTAATCATGAGTAGTTTAACTACAGCAAGTGCATTTTTATGTTTGAATGTAGTAAACTCAGAAGCTCTAAATCAGTTGGGATTATTTGCAGGAATGAGTGTAATGGCATCTTCTATTCTTGTATTAATTATTCTTCCATTAATATTTAAAAGGAAAGTAAATGTTCAGCCTAAACAACATAACACAGTAATCGATAGGTTTGCTGGTTATGAGTTTCATAAAAATAAATACTGGATTATAGGCGTAATTGTATTAACTGTTGTTTTTTCGATTGCAGGGAAGTCCATTACCTTTGATGCAGATATTGCCAATCTGAACTATCTTCCAAAGGAATTAGCTCAAGCCGAGAAAAACCTGAAGAGCATTAGTTCTGAAGCTGCCAGTGCCATTTACGTTGTTACAGATGGAGCAACATTTAATGAAGCACTGAACAAGTTGGAAGGTCATACGCAATTATTTCAGGATCTTGAAAATGAAGGAATAATAGCATCCTTGAGTACTGTGAACTCCTTACTGGTATCTGAAGATTTGCAAAAAGCTAAAATTGAAAAATGGAATCAGTTTTGGCGTAAAAAAGGAGTTGAATCCACTATTGATGTTATTGACGAAGCCGGTGCAAATAATCATTTTAAATCTGGTGCATTTAAATCATTCTTTAAAGTGATCCAAAAATCATATTCAACAATTAGTCAGGCAGATATTGATATAATACGAAAATTGTTTCTGTCTAACTTAATTAATGAACACGATTCAAAAGTTTCTTTGGTTTCAATTTGCAAAGTTGATCAATCTAAAAAGGAGGACTTTTTCAAAGCTTTAAATGGAAACAAGGATTTATTGGTTTTAGATAAGCAGTTTTTTACCAATCAGTTTTTCGAAATATTGAAAGATGATTTTAATAAACTGATTAATTACTCCATGATTGTAGTTTTCTTAATTGTACTAATATTTTGGGGTAGATTTGAGTTAGCTGTGATTACCTTTATTCCTATTGCATTAAGCTGGCAATGGACTATTGGTTTAATGGGACTCTTTAATGTAGAGTTTAATATTTTCAATATCATTATCTGTACTTTCATTTTTGGTTTAGGGATAGATTACTCCATATTTGTAATGCAGGGAATGATGAATAATTATAAGTATGGAGGTAAAAGTATTCTTCCTTACAAAGTGTCTATTATTCTTAGTGTTACAACAACGCTTATTGGTGTTGGGGTATTGATCTTTGCTAAACACCCTGCTTTAAAGTCTATTGCATTGGTAACCATATTTGGTATTTTTTCTGTAATCATTATTACGTTTACTATTTTACCATTTCTATTTAATTTATTGACTCACACTAAAAATAAAAAGCGTCAGTTTCCAATTATTTTGGTTGATGTTATTGTCTCGTTTGTCTCGTTTGCAATCTTTTTATCTGGGGTAATCTTTTTATCAATTTTAGTTCTACTCTTTAAATACATACCTTTCTTCTCAGATGGAAAAAAGAAGGTTATTCACTATTTGTTGTTTCTGAACTGTAAGTTGGTTGTAGGAATAAACTTCCTTTTTAAAAAGGAATATATAGATCAACATAAATTTAATCTGGAAAAGCCTGCAGTTATTGTATGTAATCATCAATCGCATTTAGATATTGCATTAATTCTGTTGATGAGTCCCAAAATATTTGTACTCACTAATGAGTGGGTTTGGAAAAATCCTTTTTACGGTTTAATTATCAGATATATTGACTTTTATCCTATTTATACCGGGATTGATAATGGGTACGAGAAAATAAAAGAGAAGGTTAATAAAGGATATTCTGTATTGATTTTCCCGGAAGGAACCAGAACAAAAGATGGTAAGATCAACCGTTTTCATCAGGGAGCATTTAGTTTAGCTGATTATTTAGGTTTAGATATATTACCAGTTCTTTTACATGGTGCTTACGATTGTATGCCCAAAACAGAATTCTTTTTAAGAGCAGGTCATGTAACACTTAAGTTCTTTGACAGAATTAAAGTAGAACCTGCCGATGTTGAAAAAGGAATAACCTATCGTCCTCAGGCTAAAAAGATGACAGCTTTTTACAGGGAAAAATATGCTTTGATGAGGAACGAAAAAGAAACGGTAGATTTCTTTGCCAGAAAATTAAAGAACCAATACGTATTCAAAGGTCCCGTTTTGGAGTGGTATCTGCGTATAAAAATATTATTAGAAAAAAATTATCGTTTTTATGATGAATTACTTCCAAAACAAGGGAAAATTGTTGATGTAGGATGTGGTTACGGTTTTTTATCCAATATGCTAAGTTATACAGGAGAACAAAGAGAAATTATCGGATGGGATTATGATAGCGAAAAGATTGCTGTAGCAAAAGAAGTGGCAGGTTATTCAGATAGAGTTTCTTTTGCAGAAAAAGATATTGTAACAGAAGGTTTTGAGTCTGCAGATGTTTTTGTGTTTAATGATGTGCTTCATTATTTTTCAGAAGAACGTCAATTGATTGTACTTAAAAAGGCTTATCAAAATTTAAATGATGCTGGTTCAATTGTGATCCGTGATGCGGATACAGAGCTAAAGGAAAGAACCAAATTTACTGCTCTAACAGAGTTTTTTTCTATCAAGTTGTTAGGATTTAATAAGATGGAATATGAATTGGCATTCTTCTCATCTAAGAATATTGAACAGTTTGCAAAGGATTATAACATGAACTTTGAAAAAGTGGATAATGCAAAGTACACTTCTAATCTAACTTATATATTAAAAAAGAATAGTTAGAATATGGCAAAGTATGATATAGTTGTAATAGGAAGTGGATTAGCAGGCTTACAATGTGCATATCTTTTAAGTAAAGAAGGATATCATGTTTGTGTTGTTGATAAAAACGATCGAATTGGTGGTATGATGCAGTCCTTTGCCAGGGATGGAGTCGTTTTTAATACAGGTCTTAACTATACTGAGAGCCTCGGAGAAGGAGAGGTGTTGTATCGATATTTTAAGCTTTTTGGACTAATAGGAAATATTACACTTAAGCAGCTTGATATTGACCATTCAGACTTCATTACTTTAGGAGATAAAGAATATCGTGTTCCTCAAGGTCATGAAAACTATATTGAAAAACTGAAATCTTATTTTCCGGCTGAAGCAACAGGTATTGAGCAATATATGAACAAACTGGAAGAGGTTTGTAACTCATTTCCATTATACAAGTTAGAGGATAAATATACCGGCTTTGCAATGGATAGTCCTTATATGGCTATGTCAGCATCAGGATTTATCAATGAAATGGTAGTGGATCCTGATTTAAGAGGATTATTAGGAGGAACCAACATTTTATATGCAGGTCAAAAAGATTTAACTCCCTTATATACTCACTCATTAATAGGTTATTCGTTTATAAAAAGCTCATGGCGGGTTCAGGAGGGAGGTAGTGGTATTGCTAATGTTTTAGCCAATGGTGTAAAACAAAATGGAGGTACAGTTTTACGAAATTCAGAGGTAACTAAGTTTAAAGTTACTGATGGGCAAATAACCAGCTTGGAGCTTAAAAACGGAGAAGTTATAGAGGGTTCTAATTATGTTTCAAGTTTGCATCCTAAAACAATGATCCCACTTGTTGAAGAAGGGGGATTTAAGAAGGTTTTCAAGAAGAGGATTCTTTCTCTTGAGGATTCAATAGGGATGTTTTCTGTATATGTGGTTCTAAAAAAAGGAACGGTAAAATATCAGAACTATAACCATCATTATTTCAAAACAAATAATGTTTGGACAACAAATGGGAATAATTGGCCGGAGAATTTCTTACTCTATACCCAATACAATAAAAAAACAGGGGAGTATGCAGATGGACTGACCATCATTACCTACATGAATTATAATGAGGTTGAAAAATGGAGTAATACAACCATTGAGAACAGGGGTGAAGATTATTTACAGTTTAAAGAAGATAGAGCTCAAAAGTTATTGGATCTGGCAGAAAAAAGGATTCCAGGATTAAAGCAAAATATGAAGTCTTATTATACTTCAACACCTTTAACTTATCGCGATTATACGGGATCAGCAAATGGTTCGGCCTATGGATTAATTAAAAACTATAATAATCCAACCTATTCTATTTTAGTTCCCAAAACGCGATTGAAAAACCTGTATTTCACTGGTCAGAATTTAAATATGCATGGTATTTTAGGTGTTTCAATTAGTTCTGTGTTGACCTGCTCAAGCTTCTTAGGCGAAGAGTATTTATACAATAAATTAATAAGAGTTTAGTAGAAATGAATCAACATACTTTTGACATAGCTATAATTGGAAGTGGACTGGGAGGATTGGCTTGTGGTAGCATTCTTAGTCAAAAAGGCTATAAAGTATGTGTTCTGGAACAACATCATCAAATAGGTGGTTGCCTGCAGGATTTTATACGAAAGGGTGTTTTGTTTGATACCGGAATGCATTATATCGGAAGTTATGATGATGGTCAGATATTAAACACGCTTTTCAGATATTTTGATATATACAATAAAATTGAGGTCTCAAAATTAGATTCTGAGGGTTTTGATGTCATCAATATTGCAGGAAAAGAATTTGCTATTCCTCAAGGGATTGAAAACTTTAAGAAAAAGCTAAAGGCAAATTTTCCGGATGAAGCTAAAGGAATTGATGCCTATTTTGATAAGTTACAGGATATTTATGATTCGGTAGATGTAATAAATCTAAGGGATCTTCCTACTGATGATTTACCACGCAAAAAAGGATTGGATGAGAATGTATTTGACTTTGTTTCTTCAATTACAAAAAACAAAGAGCTCCAGAATATTTTGTGTGGGTTGAATTCGTTGTATGCTGGAAAAAAGGTGTCTGCTTCTTTATTTATTCATTCAATAATCACGTTGTTTTATCTTCAAAGTGCCTATCAGTTAAATGGTGGAGGGGGACAGATTGCCCGAGCTTTTAAATCTGTAATTGAAGAAAATGGAGGAATTGTAAGAACAAAGGCTAAAGCAAAGAAATTATATTGTGAAGAGGGTGAAGTAAATGCTCTGATTCTAGAATCAGGTGAAGAAATTAAAGCTCAACAATATATTTCAAACATAGATCCATTGACTACAATGGAAATGTTGGATGGTGCCAATATCCGTAAGGTCTTTCTCAAAAGACTCAGAGAACAGGAGCAAACAACCTCATGTTTTTCAGTTTATATAAAACTTAAAGAAAAGACCTTTAGATATTTAAATGCAAATTATTATTATTACGACGAAAATAATGTTTGGGCTTTAGATGAATATTCTGAAAAGAAGTGGCCTCAGGGATATATGATCTATTCAAGTGAGAGTGGGGTGAATAAAGGTTATGCAGAAAGTATTACCATAATTACTCCAATGGATTATTTAGAAATGAAACCGTGGGAAAATACGAGTATTGAGAATAGGGGAGAATCCTATTTAAAAATGAAGCAACGGAAAGCAGAGCTTCTAATACAAATGGTTGAAAAAACTTTTCCTGAAATCAGGAATTGTATTGAGGATATGTATACATCATCTCCACTTACCTATAGAGATTACACAGGGGTTAGGAGAGGATCGATGTATGGTGTTTTAACTGATAGTCGTAATCCTTATGATTCTCAGATTATGCCAAAAACAAGGGTTAAGAATCTGTTTTTAACAGGTCAGAATGTAAATATGCATGGTGTACTTGGCGTATCGGTTGCTGCACTTTTAACCTGTGGAGAGATATTGGGAATGAATAACATCATGGCCGATTTACGGACTCATGTAAAAAATTAAAAAAGAAAGTAATGAAGGTTTTAAAATATATACTGTTATTTTTTGTAGTACTTATTGCAGGAATGTATTTCTGGTTTAGATCTATGATTATGACGCCTCCTGAAATTCAGGATAAATCAGCATTGTCATTAGAAGTGAATCGTATTTCTGATAGTCTTTCTGTTTGTGGTGACAGTTGGTTGCATAAAGATGATGGAGGAATTTATGAGTTAATGATTAGCGGTAAACCTTTTGAGTTAGGTGTAAAAAATGGAAAGTTGACTCAGGAGTTAGCAGGCAAGCAGGAAGAATATTTTATTGATTTTATAAAAACGTTGATTCCTTCTGAAACTACATTGAATTACCTGAAATATTTTATTACCTATTTCAATAAAGATCTTGACGAGTATATTCATCCTGAATATTTAGAAGAGATTTATGGTATCTCCCAGTTTGCGTCTGATGAGTATGATTTTATTGGAGATAAGTATCACAGAGTGCTGAACTATCATGCAGCTCATGATATTGGTCACACCATTCAAAATATGAACTTAGTAGCTTGTACTGCTTTTAGTGTGCAGGATGAGTTGACTTGTGACAGTACCATTTATGTTGGAAGAAACCTTGATTTTTCTGCTGGAGATAATTTTGCTCGCAATAAAATTATTGTTTTCTGTAAACCAGATAATGGATATAAGTTTGCTTATATTTCATGGGGAGGTATGATGGGTGTTTTATCAGGTATGAATGAGTATGGTTTAACCATTAGCTTAAATTCAGCCAAGTCAGGAATCCCATTATCGGCAAAGTCACCTGTTTGCATTGTCTCTCGCGACGTTTTACAACATGCAAAAAATATTGAGGAGGCTTATAAAATTATTTCAGGTTACGAGACTTTTGTGTCAGAATCCTTTTTAGTGAGTTCTGCTGAAGATCATAAAGTCGTTGTAATTGAAAAATCACAGGAAAAAACGGCAGTTTATGAATCTGGTGAGTCAAAATTAGTATTGACAAACCACTTTCAAAGTAAGGAATTGGTTGATAAAGAGCTAAATAAAGAGTCTATTCAGGAAGGTTGTTCCTTATATCGCTTACAACGAACTCATGAATTATTGGATAATGATTCAGCCTATAATCATAAAAAAGTAATAGACATACTTCGCGACAAAAACGGACTTGCAAATCAATTGATCGGAATTGGCAATGAATCTGCGGTTAACCAGTTAATCTGTCATCATTCGGTCGTATTTAATCCTGAAAAAAGATTAATGTGGGTTTCAGAGTTTCCATATCAGGAAAATGCATTTGTAGCTTATGATTTAAATAAATTATTTAATGATGACTTTGATATAAAATCCGGTAGTGTCGCAGTGGATAGCCTTAAGGTAGATGCAAGTGATTTTTACAAGAAAGGTGGAGTAGATGAGGTATGGAAATACAGGGCCAGAATTGATTCAATCAAGCATATCATAATTCCCGATAAATCTATTGTTTTGGGAGCTGGATATATTGATCAATTGATTAATAAGAATCCTGATTTTTATTATGGTTATTATGTGGTTGGATTATACTATAAAGATAGAGGCGAATTAAAGAAAGCACTTGATTTTTTTAATAAAGCATTGACTTTGCAATTTCCACGTGTGGTTGATAAGGAGCAAGTTGAAAAACAAATTGTGGAAATTGAAGAACTGAAAAACCAGAACTAAATTTTATGGGGATCATTTTATGATACAATCAAAAAACAGCATTTTTTTATTTATAATTTGTTTTATCTGGCAAATTTCACTTGCCCAAAGTGAAGGTAGTGATAAAAGATTTTTACCTAAACCTACAGGAACTTATTCCATCGGGACTCAATCTTTTGTTTTGCATGATACAACCAAACTTCAGAAGAGTAAGGATGCCAGGTTATATGTAAAAATATGGTATCCGGCCAAAGAGACTGAAAACACTTATCAATACAATAAATACCTTGAAGGATATGATTTGGATGAGATATATAATAATTTTAAATCTAAAGGAGTAAGCAAGCAGGATATAGAAACTCTTTCTAATTATCTGACTTATTCAAAAAAGAATATTCAGGTTTCTGATAAAGAAGAGGAATATCCTGTAATAATTTTTACTCCTGGATATTATTTTGGATTAAGTGATATCTATTCGGCCTATATTGAAAACCTGGCAAGTAATGGTTATATCGTTTGTACCATTACACATATCAATCAGCAAATTTCAATCAAAGGAAATGCTGATGAAGATAATTCCTTACATTCAGCACGTTCTGCACTTCCTTTTTTACAATGGTGGTGGGTTGATAAAATAAACTTCAAAGATCACATGAAATCAAAAAATCAAGCTTCGATGAGTAATTACTTTTTACGAAGGTTGAAACGTTTTGATAAGGTTTTAGATTCATGGGAACAAAGTACCATGTTCTTTATAGATTATTTAAAATCACAAAATGAAAATGGTGATGTTGAGTTGTTCACCAGGATGGATCTTGCTGAATTAGGAGCCATGGGGCAATCATTTGGCGGAGCTTTGTCAAACCATATGTGTGTTACGCATGATTGCATAAAGGCTGGGATTAATATGGATTGTTTTCAGTTTGGTGATGTGGTGAGTACCTATACAAACAAACCATTGATGTTGATTGAAAGCGAACAGCAGATTAAGTGGAGAATTGGAAATGAGTTCATTTATAAAGATATTAATCATCTTGAATATGCCCGAATAAAAGGAGGGCTTCATTTTTTATTTACTGATTTACCATATTATAATGTAATTCTGGATGACCAAAAATTAGATGAATTAATTGGTGAAGTAGATGGACAAAGTGTTATGGAATGGATGAATTCTATAATTTTGTCTTTTTTTGATGGAAGCCTTAAAAATCAGAATAAGGCCCATCTCATTGAGAGTATTGACAACAAAGATCTTTTATATCAAAAATCAAACAAATGTATATACCTGAAATAGAATTAAAACCGCAATCAGAGATTAAAAGCTTTCAAGAGGAAAAGCTGCAAGGTTTATTACAATATTTAAATGAGAATTCTGTTTATTATCAGCGCTTTTTTAAGACGCACCAGGTGGATATTAATGATATAAAAAAGTTAGAGGATCTGCATAAAATACCAACAACAACAAAAGATGATCTTCAAAAGTATAATATTGATTTTCTTTGTGTTCCTCAGAATAAAATTATTGATTATTTAACTACCTCCGGAACTGCAGGTGATCCTGTTGTATTTGCCGAAACTGAAAATGATTTGCAGCGATTGGCTTATAACGAATATATATCCTTTGTTTGTGCTACTGCAAAGCCCGATGATATTTTCCAATTAATGGTAACTCTTGACCGTAGATTTATGGCGGGGATGGCGTATTATGAAGGAATCAGGCAGTTAGGAGCAGGTGTTGTTCGTGTTGGTCCTGGTAATCCGGGTTTGCAATTTGATACTATTGAGAGAATCAAGCCAACTGCCTTAGTTACTGTTCCATCTTTTTTATTGAAGCTGATTGATTATGCAGAGAAACACCATATTGATTATAAAAACTCAAGCATAAAGAAAGCCGTTTGTATTGGAGAAAGTTTGCGTAATGATGATTTCTCATTAAATACTTTAGGGCAGCGTATCAAGGAAAAGTGGGATATTGAACTTTATTCTACATATGCATCAACAGAAATGGGAACTGCTTTTACCGACTGTGAGTATGGTATGGGGGGACATCATCATCCCGAAATGATTATTGTTGAGTTTTTGGATGATAATGAAAACCCGGTTCCTCCAGGTACTCCTGGCGAGGTAACGATTACTACTCTGGGTGTTGAAGGAATGCCTTTGCTACGTTTTAAAACAGGAGATATATGTAATCACTTTGTTGATAAATGTAAATGTGGAAGAACAACTACGCGCTTAGGATCTGTTATCGGAAGGAAAAATCAGATGATTAAATATAAAGGAACTACCCTTTATCCACCTGCATTATATGATGTGTTAAATGATATTGAAAATGTAGATAACTATATGATCTGCATTACTCAAAATAAAATTGGAACCGACGATATTGAAATAAAAGTAGGAACCAGAACACCGGGAGATGTATTAAAAAAAGAAGTAAAAGATTGTTTTAGAGCCAAGCTTCGTGTTGCCCCTGATGTTACTTTTTATACTCCTGATGAAATATTGAAAATGCAGTTTCCTGAAATGAGTAGAAAACCAATAACTTTTGTTGATAACAGAAACTAGATTATGATTGAATTTGAGAAGGTTTATGAGGAGATGAGGCCTTATCGGGATGAGGAGATTAGTGGGGCCATGAATAGAATTTTAAAGGAGCAGGCTTTTTATCCTGTTCTTCAATACGTATTTCCAAAACGCTCTATTGAAGAATCTTTAAAAGAAATGGCTTCGGTTAAAACCATTTACGATTTTCAAATGAAATTTAGTAAATGTGCAGTTGAAGAAGTTTTAAATAAAACTGCAACAAAATTTACCTATTCCGGAGCAGAAAATCTTGACCAGGAAACATCATATCTATTTATTTCTAATCACAGAGATATTGTTTTAGATAGTGCCATTTTGCAATGTGTGTTAAGTTACAATGGTCATAGAACTACCCAAATAACTTTTGGAAGTAATTTAATGAGTAGCCAGTTTATTGTTGATTTAGGAAAAGTCAATAAAATGTTTACTTTTTATCGTGGAGGTTCAAGAGTTGATATTTATCGTAATGCGCTTATTCATTCAGCTTACATTAAAAAAGTATTAACAGAAGAAAAAGAATCTGCATGGATTGCACAAAGAGATGGACGTACAAAAGATGGATACGATAAAACACAACTGTCTCTTCTTAAGATGTTAACTATTAAAGAGAAGGATCATATCTCTGCTATTAAAAAGTTTAATATTTGTCCGGTATCAATTTCTTATGAATTGGAACCATGCGATATTTACAAGGTTCGTGAGCGATTGGCTGCCACAGAGGAAGAGTATGTTAAAGAAAAAGATGAGGATTTCAATAGTATATTAAATGGTATCATTGGTCCTAAAGGCAAAGTGCATATAGCGTTTGGTAAACCTGTTAATTTCTTTATAGAAGAAAATATTGCTGAGTTGGATAATAATAATATTCATGAGAAAGTATGTGAACATATGGATCGCGAAATATGGTTAAATTATCAATTAAATCCATTTAATTATGTAGCATATGATATCTTAAATACTAGTCAACAAAATTTGGGGAATAAATATACAGAACAAGATATTGACGATTTCTATAATTTACTGGATCAGAAAGTCTCTGATGAAACAGATCAAATTAAAATTAAGAAACAAAAGGATGGATTATTACAAATGTATGCTGCACCAGTGGAAAGTTACTTTAAAGTAACAAATGAGATACAAGGCTAATAATTAGGTTATCTATTCATGTTTATAAACTAATTAGTTTATTTTGATTTATGGTAGTTTATGGTATAATTGGATTAAATTTATTAAGTTAGCTTACATTAGAAATTAAGGATTAATTACACAGTGCGGTGGTGGATTATAGAATTAGGAAAAGAATGAGCAACAAAGTTAGTTTTGGTTTATTAGTAGCATTATTGTTTTGCATGATTTCTATTGATATAATTGCGCAAAGAGATATTAGTTTTGATTCTTTTCTGCAGGAGAATGGATTGCCCAACAATCAAATTCAATGTATTTATCAGGATGCCCAGGGAATTATATGGGTTGGAACAAATCATGGTTTGAGTAGGTTTGATGGATACGAATTTGAGAATTTCTTAGAATCAGACATTGATAGCTTTAGTATAAAAGGAACTATTGTTCGTACTATAACAGAAGATAATAAAGGAAACCTTTTGGTTGGACTGGAAAGTGGAGGATTAAATGTATTTGATAAGAAGTTAGAGCGTTTTACTCAGCCATTAAGACAACATCCTTTGTTCAAAGGAAGAGAAGTTTCTGTAAATGATATAAAAAAGGATGATAAAGGTAATATTTGGTTAGCAACTAGTATTAGTGTTATAAAAATTGATTCCACAGATAATATTACTAGAATCCCCTTAAATAAAGAGAAGGATGAATTTGTAAGGATCCTACAATTTGATAATACAGGAAAGTTATGGGCAGGAACCAATAGTGGTTTATATGTAATTGATATTTCTAATAATTCTTACGAATCTATAGAGCTTCCTTATAACGAAGATTTTAATCGTAACCATGAAATATGGGAAATATTCCTTAATTATGATGGAAACCTTTGGATAGGTACCTACACCAGTGGACTAATGATTGTCAATCCACAAACAAAATCAGTTGAACCATTTGATTTAAAACCGGAATTTGAAAGATCCAGAACAGTAAGATCAATATTATCCAAAGAAAAAGGAAAATACTGGATAGGAACCCGAGCTGGATTATATTTTTACGATCAGACAAAAGGATCTATATCAATTTTTCGTCATGATGACAGGGAACCTAAAAGTCTTGTAAATAATTCTGTTTTGGATATGTTTACGGATCGTCAAGGGAAAATATGGATAGGAACCCGTGGCGGATTAAACCTTATATCAAATAGTACTCAGGTTTTTCATAATTATAATGCACATCCTTCTGACAGATCAGGGCGATACCTGAATAGTAGTGTGATTTATGCCTTTTGGGAAGATCATGAAGGAAATATATGGGTTGGAACAGAGGATGGCGGGATTAATATCTATGATCAAAAGGAGAATAGATACAAATACATTAAAGTAGATGATAAGAATCCGGATAGCTCTATTTCCAGAAACTGTATCAAAGCATTTCAAGAAGATAAAAATGGAAATTTATGGATTGGAATGTTCTATGGGGGAATAAGTGTTCTTAACCCGGAAACTGGAAAATATACACATTACAGAAATGATCCGAATAATCCTAAAACGTTGTCAGATAATAGAGTTTGGGATATTATGAGGGATCATAATGATGATATTTGGATTGCGACAACAAGAGGTGTTGATAAATTTGATTATCAAAAAAAGGAATTTATTCATTACCCTCAATTAGCCAGGGAGCAAGTTAATTGGATTGATATTGATTCGCACGATAATATTTGGTTGGGAACAGCAGATGAGGTTGTAATTTATAACCTTGTGAATAATGAGATTGCAAAGTTTAAAGAGCATTCCCGTGATTTTCTTGAGGATTCTAAAGGTCGATTCTGGATTACTACTCTGGATAAAGGTATTGTTCAATATTCACGATTTGAGGGTCCTACAAGATATTACCAATATAAGGATGGCTTGTGTAATAATCAAGCTCTGTGTGTATTAGAGGATAATATGCAAACTTTGTGGATCAGCACTTCAAATGGATTATCTAATTTTAATCCTGACATTGAGGTTTTTCGTAATTTTTCAAGTAAAGATGGATTAAGGAATAATCAGTTCATGTATGGAGCCGCCTATAAAACAAAAGATGGCAACCTTATTTTTGGAGGAATATCAGGCTTTAACATTTTCGATCCTTCCGAAGTTAAATCAGATCAAAATGAGTATCCGATTGTTTTTACAGATTTAAGAATATTCAACAAAAAAGTAAAGATCGACTCAAGCAAAGATGCAGTTCTAAAACAAAGTATTCTTGAATCTGATCATATTGTATTGGATTATAAGAAAAACGTATTTACACTTGATTTTGCGGCGCTTAACTATACCAATAGCGAAGGAAATTTATACTCATATTACCTGGAAGGATTTGATCAGGAATGGAGTGAGCCTAATAATGTCAGAACTGTTACTTATACAAATCTTGATCCTGATGATTATATATTCAGGGTAAAGCGAATTGTACCCGGAGCTCCGGATAGTCAGGAATCTTCCATATTAATAACCATATTACCTCCATTCTGGAAAACATTGTGGTTTAAATTGATTATACTTTTTGTAATTATCAGTTTGATATATCTTCTGATTCAGTTTGCTATTTTCAGACAAAAGATTAAGCATGAAGTCATTTATGAAAGAATGAATTCTAAGCGACAACGAGAATTGGAAAATCTGAAAATGAAGTTCTTTACGAATATTTCACATGAAATACGTACTCCACTATCTTTAATAATTACGCCCTTAGAGAAACTAACATCTCAAAAATTACCTATGGAAGATGTAAATTCTCATCTGGAGATAATGAAAAAGAGTGCAATTAAGCTAAGTAAATTAATTAATCAATTACTTGACTTTAGAAAACTTGAGTCAGGTAATTTAAAATTACAATTAAAGCAAGGAGACCTTGTTCGGTTTATTGCAGAGGAAGTTGAATCATTTAGAAGTTTTGCTAAGGAGCATGGAATTGAGTTATCTTTTAATTCATTAAAAGATAAGCTGTTTACATGTTTTGACGCTGATAAGATTGAGAATATTTTGAATAACCTGTTATCCAATGCATTTAAGTATACTGAGCGAGGTGGAAATGTAGCTGTAAACCTCTCATTAATTTTTAAATCGGTTGATGATAATGAAACGAATAATAAAGTTGATAAGGAATTTATTAAAATAGTTGTTAAAGATACTGGCTCAGGAATATCTCAGAATAGTATACAACGTATATTTGATAGATTCTATCAAGCCGATGATAAGAATATCAAGAAAGGTACGGGTATTGGATTGTCTTATGTAAAAGAATTAGTTGAATTACATAATGGAACAATTACAGTAGATAGTAAACCAGGTAAGGGGAGCCAATTTATAGTTCACATTCCATTAATTGCTGATTGTTCTGAAGAACAGGTTAAGATTATTAAAGCGGAAAGTGGTCAACCAGTTTTGGATAAAGAGGTTGAGAAAGAAAGCAGCGATATTAAGCCAAAAGCAAGATTCATGCTTATTGTTGAGGATAATGCAGATGTAAGAATGCTTTTAAGAACGCATTTTGAGGTGAGTTATAATGTAGCTGAGGCAAGAAATGGTGTTGAAGGTTGGGAAAGTGCTATTGAAACCATTCCTGACGTCATTATTAGTGATGTTTTAATGCCAGATATGGATGGCTATGAATTCTGTAGTAAAATTAAAAAGGATGAAAGAACATCGCATATCCCGGTGATTTTACTTACAGCATTGCATTCTAAAGAACACGAATATAAAGGATTGTCTGCGGGAGCAGATGATTATATTACAAAGCCATTTGATCTGACTATTCTTCAAACTAAAGTTGAAAATTTACTTGCGCTTCGTAAGTCATTAAAGAAGAAGTTTTCTGATGAAGTGACATTGCAACCTAAAAATGTGGCTGTATCATCTCCGGATGAGAAGTTTCTGCAAAGGGCTATAAAGAGTGTGGAAAAGAATATTGCTAATCCGGAGTTAGATATAGAGAGCTTTGCTAAAGAAGTAGGTGTTAGCAGAATGCAGTTGTACAGAAAGCTGGATGCTCTTACCAATATGACAGTAAAAGAGTTTATCCGAAATATCAGGTTAAAAAGAGCAGCACAACTATTGCAACAGGATAAAATGACTGTAAATGAAATAGCCTACTCTGTAGGTTTTAAAGATATATCTCACTTTAGAAAATGTTTTAGACAGTTGTATGGCATGAATGCTACTGAGTATAAACAGAAACATCAAAATAAAGAGGATAGATAGCCAAATTCAGCTTAGTTATTATTATCAACGTTTGGTTCTTTAATATAATAATTGGAGAAGCTAGCCATAAATAAATCAATTTATTATTAGATACTTTTATATTTGATGAACCTAAACTAAAATATTTGATCAAGCCTGATATACATCTTTTAAAAATGAGTTAAATGATACGAGCAATTATTATTGATGATGAACCATCTCTTCGGGAAATAAATCGGAATATTTTAACTGATAATTTCAATGATATTGAAGTTGTTGGGGAAGCATGTTCAGTAGAAGAAGGTGTGGCATTAATAAATAATGTTGATCCAGACTTGGTATTACTTGATATTGAATTAGAGGGAGGTACAGGTTTTCATATTCTGCAAAAAGTTGACTATAGCAAGTTTAAAACAATTTTTGTTACCGCATTTAATCAATTTGCCATAAAAGCGATTAAGTTTTGTGCTATTGATTATATTCTAAAACCAGTTAATGAGTTTGAATTTTGTAATGCTGTTAGTAATGCAATCAAAGCTATAGATAAAGACTCCGGACAAAAACAAATACATAATCTTTTATCTCAAATTGAGGACAAAAAAGCACCACAAAAAATTGTATTACGAACTTCGGATGCTTTATATTTGACTGAAATTAGTAATATATTATTCTGTAAGAGCGATAATAGCTATACAACTTTTTATCTGGCCGATAATAAGGAAATTATTGTTTCTAAAAGCATAAAAGAATACTGTGAACTTTTTGAAGAACATGGATTCTTTCGTCCACATCAATCTTACCTCGTAAATCTAAACCAAATTGCCAAAATAGATAAAACCGATGGTGGTTTTATTATTATGAAGAATGGCAATGAAATACCTATCTCGACAAGACGAAAACAGGCTTTAATGCAAGCTATAGAAACAATTTAGCGTAATGTAAAACTTTTCCTTCTTGCAGTTTCCTGCATATAAAAAACACTTTCAAATTATTTACCAGCAGATTCAAATCTTCATCAATTTCTCGCATTAGAATCTATTTTCTTTGTTTCAGAATTTAATCAAATAATCATGAAACAGAGAAAGTTATTTTTAAGTAATGTAAAGTTGGCCATATTAGTCGTACTAACCATTTTGCTTGTTAATTGTAGTAAACAAGATAATAATGATCCAGCTAGCAATAGTAAAATAGTTATTACAGGTATTGATGAAAGTACTGTAATTACACCCGGTGCTATTTTAGACCTTGAGTTAAATATACAAGAGTCAAAAGTTACTTCTGCTATCGTATATTTTGATGGAACTGAAATAGATAATCTATCATATTTTCCTCAAAGCTTTTCGATTAATACTTCCGGAAAAACTTCAGGTATATATTCTTTAAAAGTAGTTGCCTATATGGGTGTTGAAGAACTGGATATTTATGAACTGGATATTGAAATTTTATCTGTTGAGTATGGTTCATTAACAGATGCTGATGGAAACGAATATAAAACCATTCAAATTGGTAATCAGGTTTGGATGGCAGAAAATCTTAAAATAAAACATTATAGAAATGGAGATGATATTCGCCTGGTTAACGGTGGTAATACATGGGCCGAATTAGAGTCAGGAGCATACTGCTATCCCAATAATGATGTAACTAATGAACCTGCTTATGGTTTGTTATATAATTTTTACTCGGTAAATGATGCACGAAATATTGCACCGGAAGGATGGCACATTCCAAGTCGTGAGGAGTTTCGTGAATTAATGGATTACCTTGGAGGGTACGATGATGCTGGTGGAAAACTTAAAACAGTTGGTAATACATTTTGGAGCAGTACATTAATAACAGCAGATAATGAAGGAACTAACGAATCTGGTTTTTCAGCTGTAGCAGCAGGTGTTTGTAATGCTTCAGGTAGTTGTTCAAGTTTTGGGTATAAAACAAACTTTTGGTTTAGCGACGAATCAACTTCATTAAGTGGAAATTTATTGGGGTGGACAAGATATCTTGGAAAATCTACCAATGAGATTTCGGATGAAAGTACTTCGCCTGCTACACTAGGTTATTCAGTAAGATGCATTAAAGATTAATAAATATAGTAGCCCTGATTCTTTAAGTTAATAATATAATAAACATACGTTAATTGATCATAGAGTTTAAAAAGTAATAATCAGGGCTATTCTTTAGAATCAACAGAAAAAATTTGATCAGTAATAAACAAGGAATATTGTCTTATGGGTAAATTAATCCTTAATACAACTAAATATTGTCATGTTCTTACCAAAGAAGAGATCATCTTTTGTGAAATAAGTAATGGGTTAGTTAGGATTTATTTAACAGATAAAAAAGTAGTGAGTACGCGAATTACTTTACTCGAAATTTTTGATGATCTGGGCCAAGAGGATTTTGTTTTGCCACATAGATCATACATAATAAATATGAAACATGTTAAAAGCCTTCATACTAGTAAAGACTATTATGCTGAAATGAATGGTGATTATTTAATTCCTGTTTCTAAGTCGAGAATCAGGCATGTGAGTCAACTTATTAATAAAAATCATAGAATATCCATTTAGCAACATTGTTATAAATAACTGTTTGTAGAGATAGCATGATTCCTATAGAATGCAGATTAATAATGATCCTATTCTTGAATTTCATTTAATAATTAGAAAAACCTTAACTATAATGATGAGAAAGCAAAAGATAATTACAGTTGGAGTAGTATTAATAATGATGTTTTCATGTAGCTCAGTTGACAATTCTTCAAAACACCTGGAACCATTACATATAGAGATTCCTGTAGAATTAGAAGGTAATCCTATAGTTGTAAAATTTATTGAAAATTCAGAGGTAGTTATCAATCATTGGTCTGATACATTGGAAGAGTTATTTGACGAATCAGAAGAATATTTAGGAAAGGAAGAGTCAGACTTATCCATGATGGATAAAATGAAATTGGCTCAGATTGGTTTCAATTTCATGTCTAAAATTGCAGAATTTGGAACAGAAATGAGTCAGCTGAATACTACTGCAATATCGTTAGAAGATGGTTTGTCAGATAAAGAATTACAAGCATTTGAGCTAACAAAACAAGCTCTTAAATCTCGAATAGATGAATTAGGTGAAAAATATAAAGATTTTGGTAAAGGAAGGAATTAACAATAGTAATTATATCTAAATAGAAAAGTCATGATAAAGTATAAGATTATATTATTTTTTTCTTTAAATATTTTATTTGTATTTAGTATAAATGCACAGCTTATTGATCCTAATAAAGAGGTTGAAAGACAAGGAACAAGACGTGCAAATCAAAAGATAGAAGAGGGCGTTGATGAAGGATTTGATAAACTGGAAGAAGGGATTGGCAGTCTGTTTAAAAAGAAGAAAAAAAGTAACTACAATAATAAACAAAAGACAACCGAAACGTCTTCGGATTCTTCGTCATCAGACGGAAGAAGCTCCAATGAAGATAGTGAAATTGAGTCTGCTAATATGGACGTAAGCTGGTCAAAATTTGATTTTGTACCTGGTGATAAGGTTATTTTTGAAGATGGGCCTGATTTAATGGAAGAAAACGGAGAGTTTCCTTCTCGTTGGGATCTGATAAGTGGGCAGGTTGAAATTGCAAGTGTTAATGGAGAAACAGTAATGATGTTTCTGGATGGAGGTAAAATAATTCCATACCTTAAAAATTCAAAAGAAGATTACCTGCCTGATGTATTTACAATAGAGTTCGATTATTATACACCCAAGGATGGCAATAGATTGTCGTTTTACCTTACTGATCAGAAAAATCAACGGGTTTCCGAAGGACAGGAATTTGAAGTTACTCCTATTCGTGTTAGTACACCTGATGGTAACTATGTAGAGCATCCAGAACGTGATTATACTTATTATGAAAATGGGTGTTGGACTCATGTTTCATTAGCTTATACCAAAGGTAAACTAAAAGTATATCTTGATGATACCAGGTTAATTAACATACCTCATTACGAACATAATCCATCAGGATTTACGATCTATCCATATTTTGCGAGTGCTTCAAATAAGCAGGCTTTTTTTGTTAAAAATGTTCGCATTGCAAAAGGAGGTGTAAAATATTATGACAGGATGTTAAGTGAAGGGAAGATTATTTGTAACGGTATTCGCTTTGATGTAAATAAGGCAACACTCAAGCCTGAAAGTATGGGGCCTATCAATAAAATCTTCGAGTTAATGCAAAAGCAGCCGGATTTAAAATTTAGTGTTGAAGGCCATACGGACAGTGATGGTGACGATACTAAAAATCAAATGCTATCAGAACAAAGAGCTAAAGCTGTAATGAATACATTAATAGGAATGGGTATTGCTTCCGAAAGATTATCCTCAAAAGGTTATGGCGAAAGTAAACCTATTGACAACAATACAACTGCAGAGGGCAAAGCTAATAACCGAAGGGTTGAGTTCGTTAAAATTTAAAACAGAAAATGCTTTTAATAGAATCCTGATTATGAAAAAAAATAAACTATTCATTACAATAATTTTAATACTTGTCTCCATAAATACTTATGCACTTGAAGGTTATTTGCATCAAGGCGTATGGAGTGGTACAGTAATTATAACTAAAGATGTTACCCTTGCAAAAGACAGCACAATAAGTATAATGCCGGGAACAATAGTAGCTTTTAGTCCGGGAACAAAATTTACACTTCATGGTAAATTGCTGGCAAACGGAACTGCTGCTATGCCTATAATATTTACTTCAGCTTCTTCAGATCCAGAACCCGGTGATTGGGATGCCATATATCAAAATGCACTATGGGGAAGCGGGCCGGAATCTTCGTTTTCAAATTGTATTTTTCAATATGGAGGAGGAACCCGAAATATTGGAGAAGACGCCATGCTTACTTTTATGCAGGGAGCTGAGGGAACTGTAAGTAACTGTTCTTTCAAACATTCAGCTTCGTCTGGACTAGAAATCAATGGCTCTGAAATTTCAGTTGATCATTGTTCGTTTATTGATAATGCATTTTATGGGCTCTTTGTATCAGGAGGTCATCCTTATATTACAAATAATACATTTAGCAATAATACATCACATGCGGTTTTTATGAGAACAGTTCATATTACCAGTAATTTCACAGGTAATTCAATGACTAATAATGGAACCAATGGATTTGTTATTAATGGTAACGACTGTTTTTCTACTAGTGAACCATGTAGTTTATACAATAATGATGGAATACCATATGTGCTTGAAGATAATCAGGTAACCTATTTTCCATTGAATATTTATGAAGGCACAATATTGAAGTTCTCAACAACAGAATCGTTTGCTAATATTGGTTATCGTGCACATTTATATACAGGAGCCAAAGGTGGTGGTGAGTATGGAGCCATTATAACTCATGGAACAGAAGATCAACCTGTGATTTTTACTTCAATTTATGATGATAACGAAGGCGGAGATACCAATAATGATGGTAATGCAACCGAAGCCTCAAGAGGTGATTGGGGATATATAAAGATATTGAATGGGCATGCGGAACTTGAAAATACGCATATTAAATATGCAGGAGCTACATATCCGGCTTTAGAATTTCAGAATGGTGCAAGCGGATGGGTTAATTCATGTTTTATTACAGAATCGAACCATGCCGGTATTGCATCAAATTCAACTATTACAATTACGAATTCCGATATTTCATATAATACAACTGACGGTATTACTGTTACAGCAGAGGCTTGTGAGGCAATAATAACAAATAACAATGTCCATCATAACGGAGGAAATGGAATTTCAACAAGTTATCATTCAGCACCACTCATTCAGGATAATATAATTAACAATAATACAATAAATGCCATTTATGCTAATTCAACTTTGATAAACAAACCCTGGACAAACAATAGTGCAACAGGAAATAATATAAATGCGATTACAATAAATAGTATTTCAACTAATGGAGCAAGTACTCTTTTTAACCCTGTAACATTGCCTTATGTAATTGAAAATGCCATGGTAACATATCCTTTATTAATTATTGAACCGGGAACTGTATGTAAATTCTATACTACAGAATCTTACTCAAATATAGGGTATCGAGCAAAGATTTATACCGGAAATTCTGGAATTGAACATCAAGGGATAATTGCTGCAGGAACTGTTGCCAATCCTATAGTATTTACTTCTATAAATGATGACAGATATATTAATGACACTCGTGAAGATGGAGATGAGGTAGAGCCTCTTGCCGGAGATTGGGATGGAGTCAGCTGCAGTAAAGATACTGCGGTATTTAAAAATTGTGTGTTTGCTTATGGCGGATATAGTTCAAGTGCTGCAATGCTAAATGTTAGTTATTTGTATAATGTGGAAATTGACAGTTGTTCCTTTGAGAATAGCTTAAATGCAGGCTTGCATATTTATAGTGGAAAAGCCAAAATATCAAACAGTAGTTTTACAAATTCATCAAAGGGATTATGGCTTGATGGCTCTAACAATGATTCGATTTGTAGAGTAAAATTGTGCGATTTTATCGATAACGAGGTTGGATGTTATACCGGATGCGGTGCTTATATAACTGAATCTGTGTTTTCAAATAATAATACAGGAGTGAAGAACTACAGTAAACTTTTGTCATTAGGACAAAATGATACTGATAGTATTGGAAATAATACATTTAGTGATAATAATTCATATCACATTGAAAACAGAACAAGTGGAGTTATAAAGGCCATCAAGAATATTTGGGATAGTGAAAATGCCGATGAAATTGATTTAAAAATTTTTGACGACAATGAAGTTTCGAGTTATGGAGAAGTGATATTTAATCCCTGGATTACAAATCCAGCAACGAATATATCTAAATCAGATAATTACGGAGTAAAAGTATTTCCGAATCCTGTTAAAGATGTTGTTTATATTGAAACAGACCTCGTAATTCTTGATGTGAGTGTTTATAACATGAATGGCTTATTGTTAAAACAGTTTCAATCTGTTGATCAACTTAATATTTCAAACTTAGTGGACGGAGTTTATCTACTAAAGATTAATACCACTAACGAAGAAATAATACAAAAAATTATTAAAACCAAGTAGAAAACCTCTTGAGTGCCATAGATTGATCTGGTAATGATTTTGGTACTCTTTAATCCAAATACTTATGAGACAAAAAAGTTTTTTATTGCCTTTGATGATGGTTTTTATCATTGCTATTTCTGTAGCATGCTCATCAAATATCGAGAAAATACCAGTTGAAATTCCGAAAGAACTGCAAGGAAATAAAGATGCTGAAGCTGTAATTGAAGACATGACGGATGCAGTGAATGATTGTAGAGAGTATATGCAAAAAGCAACCCGGTTTGCAATCGAACAGGAGAAAAGCGGAAGAGATTCGCTTAGTATTACTCAAGGACTAAAAGTAGCTATGATAGCAGGTAAGATCATGTTAAGCCAAAGGAAAATTGAACAATGTCATCTGCATGTTGATCAGATAAGCAATCAACTCAGTAAGGTACAATTAACGTCTTTGGAAAATTGCATCAGCAATCTTGAGGATAGACTAGGGGAGATTAATACAGAGGAGCTTGGATTATCAGATGAAGAATTAGCAACTATAAAAAAAGGTGGTAGCCTAAAGTTTGGGAATCAAGAATCTGATGTGCCTCAAAAAGAAATGGATAGCATTATGGCTTTGCGTGAGGAAGCTATAGCACAGATGAAGTCAGAAGGTAGTTACAAAGAACCTGTGCAAAAACCAGGCAATGTTGTAGAACCTCCACTATGGTTTTCCATTGCATTTCCAATATTAGTTATTGTATTAATGCTCTTCATTTTTATTATGGGTATCAGAACCTTCTATAAGAAAGTAAAAAGAACCGTAGGGGATTTAGGATATGTAAAGAACAACTTATTAGGAAATATAAAGAACAATAAATAACCAAAACAATAAATTATGATTTCAATTATAATAGTAGCAGCTCTTTTATTGCTAATAATATTATTAGTAGTCTCCATTTATAACGGATTAGTAAAAAGACGCAATGAAGTAGACAATGCTTTTGGAGGGATGGATGTACAGTTAAAAAAAAGGTATGATTTGATCCCTAACCTTGTGGCAACAGTTAAACAATATGCATCTCATGAAAAAGAATTACTTACAAAAGTAACAGAGTTGAGAGCTAAAGTGACTCAGGGAAATTTATCACCAGATGAAAAAGTAAAGTTGGATAATGAGATATCTGCAGGTATGAAAAGCATTATGGTGGCTGTTGAGAATTACCCAGATATAAAAGCCAGTGATAATTTTATTCATCTGCAAAGAACTTTAAATGAAGTAGAGTCACAGATTTCGGCTGCAAGAAGAACCTACAATGCAGTAATTACTGAATATAATAATGGAATAGAGACTTTTCCAGAAAACATTATTGCCGGTATGATGAATCTTCACCATAAGGAAGTTTTTGTTATTCCTGAAATAGAACGGATTAACGTAGATGTAAAAAGTTTGTTTTAAAGGAATTTAAAAATGAAAACGGGCATAGAATTAAGGCACTTATACGAAAACGAGTTGAAGCCTCAGCTTGAAAGTATGGAGAACATGCGAAAGTATATTAAACGTTGGCGTAATTTAGCTATTGTTGCTGCTGTAATGGCTTATGGTGGATTTAAATTTCTTACTTATTGGAGTAATGTTGCAATAGGTATATTATTTCTGGTAGCTGCAATTTTTTGTGCTATAAAAGCATTGATTAGATATACAAAGTACAGAGCAGAATTTAAGGAAGAGGTAGTTAGAAAAGTGATACAATTAATCAATCCTGAATATTCTTATAAACCTACTGCACATATAGATTCATTTACTTTTACCAAGTCAGGAATTTTTCCTTACAAATTTGATAGATGTACGGGTGATGATATGATAACGGGGAGCATTGAAAATGTTCCTTTCAAATTTTCTGAACTTAAGATAGAGCAAAAGAAAGAGACTCGTGATAGTGATGGAAATAAAACAACTGAATGGAGTACTCTATTTAGAGGAATATTCTTTTATGCAGAATTTAATAAGAATATAGAAAACTCAACTTTTATAATGCCTCAGAGTGATAAAAAAGTTACAAATCTACTGGGTAAAGAAAGAAGTAAAAGTAAGTATTACGGGGAGTTGGTTAAACTTGAAAATCCGATTTTCGAACAACTGTTTTCTGTCTATGGTTCGAGTCAGCAAGAAGCTCGTTATGTTATTACACCCGTTATGATGGAGGCAATTGTTAACTTATACAATCATTATAAGCTTAAAATGTACTTTTCTTTTAAAACGGATTCAGTGTATTGTGCAATTCCATTTAATAAAAACTTATTTGAACCTAAAATAGGGAAAAATGGAATTCAATATGAGGATATTGAGGAAATGTATATGCTATTCGGTTTAATTGAAACAATCATTAAAGAGATGAATCTTAATACCAGAATCTGGACTAAAGAATAATTAAAAACTTAAACAACTATGATTATGAGAAAATTATTATTTATGATGCTTATGTTAATAGTTACTTCGGCATCAATCAATGCACAAAAAACAGAGGATGCAAATCGATACGCAGTTAAATCTGGTTATTTAAAGCTTGAATTAACAGGGAGTATAACAGGAATAAAGGAATTGTGGTGGGATGATTATGGAGAAAAATCCTGTGAAATTGAAAAATCAGAAACTACAGTGAATATGTTTGGTATAAAAAATACAGAGAAAACACATATGTTAACCATTAATGTGGGTGATTCATATTGGACTGTAGATTATCTGAATAATGAAGCTTGTAAAGGAAAACTTGAATTTTATGATGAGGCACAGGAATTTGCCGATTCTATGACTGAAGAAGAAAAAGAAGAATTTGCAAACCAGATTTTAGAAAGCCTTGGCGGACAAAAACAAGGAACTGAGACAATCGGTGGTTTTAAATGTGATGTATTTACTGTAATGGGGGCAAAAAGTTGGATATATAAGGGGATAGCTATAAAATCAGCAGCTAAAATAATGGGTATAGAAACCAATGAGATGTTTGTAGAATTTAAACCCGGATCATCAGTTCCGTCTTCTAAATTTACACCCCCTTCGGAGTATGAATATCAATTGATCCAATTCTAAAAAAGTAGTTTGTTACTATTAGAAGTTTTATGATCTTAATTGTTTTAGTATATACTTTACTCAGGCAATTTTTTTAAAGATGTAGAATATTTTTTAATAAAACTTACAAAAGGTTATTCAGAAATGGATAACCTTTTTTTATATGTTTAATCATTTATGTGATAGAGACTATAATAATGAATAAAAATTAGGTTAGTAAAAATTTTACTTTGAAATAAGCGTAATAACTATAAATGTAGAATATATAAACAAATAAGTCAAAAAGGTGTATTATTTAAATAATGAAACTTAATTTTTGTTTAATATGTATACACATTCAACCCAAAAATTAGCTTTTTTAGTTTTATATATAAAGAAAGAATAGATGAAGTACGGCCCACTTGTATCTATGCTCTTACTTGCGAATGTTTTGTGCTTTAATAGTTGCAAAAATACAGAGAAGAATGAGCAGGATAAAAGCATGATAATAGAGCATGATTTTGACCAAACTCCTATCAATTGGGTTGGCTTATGGGAAAAACGTGTTGGTAAAAGAGACTTAATGAAAAGTGTTATTCGTCAGTTTGAAATTGAGAATCAACATTTAAGAGTCAATTTTAAGTTTAAGGAAGAGCTTGATCGTGAATTTGATGGCTATAAATATGTTATTGAAGATTCCTTAATCTCAATGATAAAGTCAGGAAATTATGCCTGGGATATCTTCCCAATTACAAGGAATACCTATAAAAATATTGCTAAAAAATTGAATGATCCTGATTGGGGCGCCAAATACCTGGTAGACTTTGATCAGTATGAATGGTACCATCAAAGTCATATCGATCATGTTTTTCATGTGTCCTCCATTCGCGAAGGTTATGGAGGTATATATGCCGGGCCACTTATTTCCGGACGAAACTATGCTTTATGGTATAATGAAGAAACAGCAAAAAAAATAGGAATTGAGATTAAACAGACAGGAATGACCATGGATGATTTTATTGGTTATTGTAAAGCTGTTTATGAATACAATCAATCCTCAACAGACAAGATCACTTTTATGCCTGACTATAAACTAAATTCTCAGGTTACTGATATCTTTAATAATCTTGTATTGTCTGAAATTGGGTCGCAATATAACGTGTCTAATAAAGATAAGGTAAATAAAGCCATTCAAAAGAGTTTAGCTGCTTTTGAAGAATTATCAAAATATAATCCGATAAATGCAGAAGTAAATATTGATAAGGATTTTGTTTATATTTTAAATGGTCAGATTTTATTTGAAGAAAAGCCTTCTTCATGGTTTAATCAATGTGAAACAGAAGATGCTCAAAAGTCTGTTCATTTAATCCCTGCAGAATTACCAATTTTTGAACAGTCTCCGTTTTTGTATCCAGGAACATATCAATCGGTTTGGGCAGTGTTTAAAGCTGCGCCGCATAAGGAGGAAGCTGTAGAATTAATGCGTTATTTTTCTACAAATGATGTTGCTGAACGTTGGTTGAGTACAACATTTAATCCAACTGGCTTAAAAGTAAAACTCAAATCATCAGATTTTGGTCAGAATAAAATCGAAACATTCAATACTTATATTGAAAAAAAATATGGCGAAAACTTGAGGATGTTTGATCTAGGTGAACTCTTGTATGGAAATTCAAAAGTTACGATTGAACCAGAAGCTGTATTCAGAGGTAAAACAAAGGCTGATAAATTTTATCAACAAATTAAGAAATAAATAAAATTCACAATATGTCATCAAAAGATAGCCTACTATTTAAAATTGGATTTTATGTAGTTAATATTGAAGTAGTCATATTTATTTTAATAGGACTTGTTCTTGTCAACTACTTTACCAGTGAGCAAAATAGTCGTTACGAAAAACAGTTGACTTCGCCATCAATTTTAATGTCAAAAGGTCAATTGAGGTATGAAGCAGCAGCTGATAATGAAACATTACAAAAAATGATTGGTGATTCAATTATTGATTGTATGGTTATTGGCGCAAACCTTAAAATTTATTATTCCTTAAACAATGATTACAATAACAAAAGGGTAAGTGATATTGAATCAGTTTATCAATTTGAAGAGTTTAATGGAGACATTACTCAGGCTCGTTTTGTTGAGGTTGATGATGAAATTGTGGGTATTGCTCCTCTTTATTTTACAAACGGAAAATTCTTAGGCTACTTCTATATTAAATCTTCAACTGAGAAGCTTCAGAATGCTAAGGCAAATATTATTTGGTTGTTTACAATAGGAGCCATCTTAGCTATAGGTATTTTATCAGGATTGCTGTTATTTATATTTAAAAAATACATTGCATCAAGAATAAATAATCTGGTTACCACTTTTGAAGAGTTCGAAAAAGGAAATCTTATTTATCAAAATCAGGATGACAAGAATGAAAAAGATGAGCTGGGACGCTTAAAAGTTGTTGTAAATAAAGTGTCCGGTCGCTTTAGAGAAGTTATTAATCAGATTAATCAAAATGCAGATGTATTGCTAAATACCAGTGTTAAGCTAAACGATGATTCAAATACATTGGCAAAGGGTTCATCAGAAATGGCTTCGATTGGTGAGGAAGTTGCATCTTCTATGGAAGAAATGGTTTCGAATATTATGCAAAATGCTCAGAATGCCGGACTAACAGAGAAAATTGCATTAAAAGCTTCTGAAAAAATGGTGAATGCCGGTACCATGTCAGGAGAAAGCTTAAATCATATTCAAACTATTTCGGAGCGAATTTCAATTATTAATGATATTGCTTTTCAAACTAATATTCTGGCTTTAAATGCAGCTGTAGAGGCTGCCAGGGCCGGTGAGGCTGGTAGAGGATTTTCAGTAGTTGCAGCAGAAGTTCGGAAACTAGCAGAAAGAAGTCGTCAGGCTGCAGAAGAAATTAATAGCCTTTCCGTAAAAAGTGTATCGTATACAAGCAAAACCAGGGAAGAAATAACACATCTTGTACCTGAGATTCAAAAAACAAGTGAGTTGATAAAAGAGATTTCTGTGGCATCGCAAGAGCAACAATCTGGGGCTGATCAGGTGAATAATGCGATACAGCAATTAAATACCGTTACGCAAATGAACGCTTCCGGGGCCGAAAATGTATCAGAAAGTGCAGACTCTGTTTCTAAACAGGCACAGAATCTTAAAGAAGCTATTTCGTTCTTTAAAATATAGAAAACAGCAGTTTTGAAAATATGAAGCCATCTGAATATCATCAGATGGCTTTTTTTGTACAATTAAATAGAATTCACAAATATTATTTGAATAGATCAAAACCCTTTATTTTACTGGTCCTCTAGCGTGTTGCACCCTTTCCCTAGTCGAATTGACCCCTCCACTAGACGATCAGTCCTCTCCACTAGACGTATTTACCCCTTCACTAGATGATCTGACCCTTTCAACTAGACAACCAAACCTCTCCCCTAGAGGTAATGACCCATCCATTAGCTGTTTTCTTGTGTCAACTAGATGATTTATCCAGTCAACCAGATGTTTTGACTGGCTCACTAGATGATGTAACCTGTCCATTAAACGTTTTATCCTCCCACTTGATGTTATAACTCTTTCATTAGACGATTATAGCCTTTTAATTAGACTGCTTGATATGTCTAGTTATGAAAAATCCTTTCCAGTATATGTTTTGACCCGTCATCTAGATTTATAGTATGGTACACTAGTTGATATTATATCACAACTAGAGATTATGACTTTCCCACTAGACTTTAGACAAAATAAATAACTGAATGTTGCTTTCAATTAAATATAAAATTACTTTAACCTATCATTATTAATAGTTTGTTACATATGTAATAAAACGCTGCTAATATTACATTAACTTGTAATTCACAGTAAAATAAAATCCAAATCTCAGTTATTTAAAAAAATATGTGATTATTATTGCAGGCAATATCCCCCGGATTATATGCATTTCATAAACGCATTATTTATTTTATGATAATGGATATTTTACTTTTAAATTCTTTGTAAACTATATTATTAAGCTTGTTAGAGATAGTATGCGGCTTTCTTTTATATTATTTATATTTTTTATTAAATCAGTATTTTGTTTTTCGTCAGATAAAGTAGAAATACGGTCCATATTTTATCTTGAGGAAGATAAACAAAATATAACCAGTCCTTTTGAAATACGATCGCAGCAATTTTTGCAGTTGGAGGATAGTGTTCAGCTAACAAAGGAATACGTATGGTTTAAAATACGGATTATTAATCAGGGTAATGAAACGTTTTTTAATCTGTGCCTTAATTTAAAATCTGAAAGTAATTCAATTTATCAAGCTTATAAAAACACTATAATAGCCTTTGGGGATGCGTATGTCAAACCCCTATTTGGATTTCAAGATGTTAAAAAAGAGCAAAACTGGAAGATTTATATTCCTGCAAATTCTGTTAAGGAGTTTTTTGTAAAGTGTTATCATGTAAGAAAGCAACAATTTAATGCTAATCAAATTAGCGTTAATAAATTCGATCAATCAATAGTAAGATGGAGTGATTTTCTTTTTATTGGATTTGAAAATGCTGTTTTTATTATAATAATTTTTATAAGTGCATTTGCATATTTTCTGTTTTATGAAACTGTGTATCTATATTTTATTGCTTATATATTTTCAAACTTAGTGATGTTTTTAGGGGTGCATAATATTTTTGGGCAATATATTTTTAATAATTATTACCTTAATTACACTCTACGTATATTTAGTCCGATAGCATTAATTGCTTATACTTATTTTTTATACGATTCTCTTAATTTAAAAAATAATCTTCCCCGTCTATATCAGTATTTTCTTCGTTATTTAAAATCAATTTCTAATGTAATCCAGATTCTTTTTATAATTATATTGTTTGTTAACTATGACTTTTACAATAGGTATATATACATAGATATGTTTTCGCTTAGTACTATTTTTGTATTCATTATCATTTATTCGTTCAAGTATTTTAATAAGTATGAAAAGTTAATTGCTTTGGGATTATTAATATTATATTGTTCTGCGTTTATTAGGATATATCAGAATGACTATACATACTCCTCATATCATACCACTCTGGAAGTTGGATTAATCATAGAGATCTTGATTTTTGCTTATACATTGCTTTATCGAACAAAGCTGGTTATAGCTGAAAAAAAAGCATTGTACAAAAAAAACACTCAATTAAAAACAATATTAAACCAGGCTCATTCTGAATTGATTACAGAATCTATTGCATCAATTAAGCAGATTGCTATTAATGATCAATTATATAGTAAACCAAATAATGTTAAATCAGATACAACTTTTGCTCAGGAAGAATTAAATCGTATTGAAGCTGAGTTAGGGAGAGGTGAGACTAATGAAGAAATATGGAATAGATTTATGGAGTTGTTTGATAAAGCACATAACAATTTTATTACAAAATTAAAAAGTAAATACCCGCTGTTAACCATTACTGAAATAAGAATTTGTTGTTTTTTACTTATTTCAATGAAGTCAAAAGACATTGCTAATATTACCGGAAAAACGGAAAGAAACATTGAAGTAATCAGGAATAGAATTCGTAAAAAGCTTGAAATTCCAAAAGATGTTTCAATACCGGTATTTTTAATGAAAATATGATTGTTAGATTTTATAAAATGATATCAATATTTTTATTTAGTATTTTCAATTGCAAGAATCATGGTACACCAATAGTTATCATTAGCTTATTGTTACTAATCTATTCCGGTAATCCTCTGGAAGGAAAAAATAGAAGTATACTGAAAATTGAATCCATATCCTATGCAAAAATTGATAAAGAAAACGATGAGAATGTTACTGAAATAATCAATTCTTCATTTTTATTATGTGATAATACTTTAAAATTGCAAAAAGGAAGTTATTGGATTAAATTAAAAATTAAAAACCTTTCAGAAATATCAAATTACACTATAAATGCCGATGCTGTTTGTGATCAAGTTAAAGGCTTTATCCCACTACAAAATTCATTAATTACACTTGATCAGTATGGAGATATATTTAAAATACCGTTATCAAGTCCAGACTCTTCAAAGTCTATATCGTTATACATTAAAAAAGGATCAGAAAAAACAGTATACATATTATTAAAAAATGTGGTTGATCAAACTATAACAACATCATCCTTTTTAAAATTAGAGCCTAAGACAGGTGGCGCAAATTTAAAGGAACTATTATTAATAGGTTTTGAACAGGCATTTATTTTGTTTTCTATTATTATTTTCCTTTTTGCGTTTATACTAAAAAATGAAAATCTTTATTTATACTATATAGGTTTTTTGGTTATGACATCCATTTTTACTTTGAGTATTCATCAAGTATTTGGAAATTATTTTATAAAAGGGCGTTATGAACTAAATTATTACTTTCATGTATTATATTCCATCATATCTATACTCCATTATTTGTGTTTAATTGCAGTTTTAAAATCGTCTAATATTAAACCTAAGGTATGGTACATAGTAAAGTACGTTGTATTGATAAGTGTTATTATTCAGGTAATTATTATTAGTATAGCTTTTGTAAATCTTCAAATATGGCATAAATACATATCAACCATTAATAGTGTCATTGATATAATAATACTCTTATGTATAATTTATCAATTAAAAAGAAATACTCATACCAATAGATATATGATATTAGGAATCATAGCCTTCTATGGGCTGGATATAATAAGAAACTATCTGGCTGGTTTTTCTTTTACAAACTTTTTCTTTCCTGTTGAAATGGGTGTTATGGTTGAAGCGGTATTCTTTATGATAGCGCTTTATGATAAAGTTAAAATGATGTTTATAGAAAAAGATAATTTAAAACATGATTATAAAGTTTTAACTGAGAAAATTGAGATATTACAAACCAACGATAACATTAATCAAGCTTACAAAGCTAACAATGTGACTAATTATTATTCTAATAATAAAGAAGAGACAGAAATTAGAATTATTAATAATTCTATCCAAGATGGATTCTTAGTTCAATTGGCAAAATTATTTCCTGAAATTACCCCCAATGAGATGCGTTTATGTTCTTTGATTAGAAATGGCGCCACCTCAAAGGAAATTGCTGAAATGACTAATACAACCGAAAAAAGTATTGAAGTTATGAGAAGCCGAATAAGAAAAAAGATGAATTTAACTCAAGATATTTCGTTGCAATCGTTTTTAAAATCGCAATGAAATACCTCACAAAATGTTTGTTTTAGTTTGTGTATCTATCTTAAAAACAGTTGGATATAATTATTGTGAGGTTTTGTTAAGGTAGATTTATTTTGTTTGAATATTGTTTTATAAAGTTTTGAACTTTAATTAAAACTTTAAATAAAACAAACATGAAAAGATTTTTATCTCTGTTCATAATTATGTGTTGCTCTTATGCAAATAGCTTTTCCCAAACTACTAATTTAAGTATTGATTTTGGAAAGCAAGAATTGGATTATTCTACAATAAATGTAGGATGTCGAGTATCGCGTACTATTCACCTTTTAAACAATACAGGAGCGGTATGTGAGGTAAATCCCGTTATTAAAAGGGGTGACTTTTTTACTCTTTCTTCATATTCCAGCGTATCAATTGAAGATATGGATGCTTACGATCTTGATATAAATTTTGATCCTCTTGAATTCGGAGACGTTCGTGATACAATCGTATTTGAGTACGACGATCATAATGATTCAATTATTGTAACAGGTAATGCATATTATTCTACAGAGAATAATGCTGGTAATTCAATAAGTTTTGATGGTAGTGAAGATTTTGTCAATATAGGTACCTTCAAAACCCTTACCGAGAATAGTTTCTCGTTGGAGATGTGGATAAATTCAACAGACAATACTACACGAAGTATTCTTTGGGGAAGTTATTCATCATCTAGCCTTACCTCATTTAATTTTGAGTTAACTGATCATGGTTATTTAAGAACATATTTAGATGGTAAAAATTGTTATGATGATGAGAATGTAGCTGATGGTAATTGGCACTTTGTTGCAACAGTAATAGACTATGAAAATGATTCAGTATATCTTTATGTAGACGGTCGAAAAAAAACGGTTGTAAGTGATTTGCCTGAACCTTATCCTGTTGATAATGAATATATGTTAGCAAAAGATGTTAGAAATGGAAGTCATTTTTATAAAGGAAAAATGGATGAAGTCAGGTTGTGGAGCAAAGCTTTATCGCAGGAAGAAATACAAAATCACTATGCATCTTTGTATGGTAATGAAGATAATTTAGAAGCATACTATCGTTTTGATGGCGGATCGGATGAATATGTATATGACTATACCGGAAATAATCATCGAGGTATTTTACCTGATCAAGACCTTGTATTTTCGACTTCAACAGCTCCAGTTGGTACCCCTAATTATTTATGTGAACCATCAGCTATAGATTTTGGAGAAATTGATATTAATGAAACAGATAATTCCCAGATTTTTACAATTTCAAATACAGGATTAGGAGTATTAAATCTTCACTTAAGTTCTTCTGATTCCGAAATTTCACTTTCACCTACTTCTGTAGCTATTTTAAGCGGGGAATCCACAAATGTAACTGTTAAAATTACTCCAGATATAGTTGAAGAGTTTACAAGTAGTGTGGATTGTATAGGTAATGTACCTGATCAATCAGTACCCATTACTGCTAACATTACTGGAACACCAACAAGTATAGATAATTTAGATAAATTGAATATATCTGTTTTTCCGAATCCGGTAAAGGATCATTTAATCATTAATTCAAGTGAAGAATTTGTGGGTTCAGAATACTTTATTTACGCTCTTACAGGAGCTGTTGTAGTGAATGGAGTTATAAATAGTAATGAATTTAATATTGATATGGGTCAACTTAGTTCTGGAATTTATACCTTAAGAATAATTTTAAATCAAAAGGAATTAACGTATAAATTAGTTAAGAAATAGTCCTTTGAAAAAGGACAATGTTATTGTGGGATAATTAATTTATGATATAACGAAAGAGGTTGTTTCACAACATAGAAAACAACCTCTTTTTATAGCTTCTGGTTATATAATCACTCTTCCTCAGTGTCAAATTCAAGAGAATCAGTGTCAATTATTTTGTGTTGCTTTAAAATATACTCTTTAGGTGAAACCCCATAATAGGATTTAAAAGACTTTGAGAAATGAGATAAGTTTGTAAAACCAATTGCGTATGCCACTTCACTAATATTTGTTTTTTGAGTGGTAAGCAGATAAGCGGCCTGTTTCATACGTATGTTTTTAATCAGATCCCTTGCAGATTGGTTTGTGAGTTCTTTTAATTTGCGGTGCATATGAACCCTGCTTATTCCAATTTCATCGGCCAGCATTTCAACGTTCAGGTTATTATCTGCAATGTTATTCTTTATAACAGTCATAACCTTCTGCATGAGTACCTCATTGTGTGATTGCTGCTCGATATTTTCAATCTCAAGTTCTTCCTTAGGCTGAAGCTTTTGATAAATCCTTTTACGGTTTTCAAGCATATTTGAGATAATCTTTATAAGGAATTCACTATTAAAAGGTTTAACCAGGTACATATCAGCTCCTGTTTCTATACCTTCATTTTTATCCTCATCTTTTGATAAAGCAGTTAAAAGAATAAGAGGTATATGACTTGTTAAAATATTCGATTTTACTTTTTTACAGAAGGTAATTCCATCCATACGAGGCATCATAATATCGCTGATGATCAGATCCGGTTGTTCATCATGTAAAATTGCAAAAGCTTTTTCCCCGTCTTCGCAAGCAATAACCTTGTAATAAGCAGATAATTCATCAACCAGATAATTTCTGATATCCACTTCATCATCCACAACCATAATCTTTTGGTTTGATTTTGGTTTAAGGGATTCATTAGTTCTTAAATTTTCAGCAGTCTTTTGTGGTATAAATTCGCTATGTGTTGGCAAGGTATTATTTGGGGTAACCAAATCGTCTTTAGGTAAATGTTTGTTTCCGGTTGGGATTAAAACCACAAATGTACTACCAGGTCTGTCTTTTCGGTTTTCTACATAAATATCTCCTTTATGAAGCTGAACAAGAGATTTAGAAAGATGAAGTCCAATACCAGTTCCTCCGGCATGTCTTGTTTCTTCAGAGTTAACCTGGTAAAAACGATTAAATATCCTGTCTAATTCAGATTCTTTAATTCCGATTCCAGTATCACTAACTTCTATTTTAACAAAATCATGCAGTGATGACTTTTTATTTTTAATCGTTTGTCTTGATATTTTTATATCGATTGCCCCATCAGCAGGTGTAAACTTAAATGCGTTGGATAATAAATTAAAAATTACTTTTTCAAAGTTTAAGGAATCAATCCATACCTCAATATTCGGATCTTCTGTTTTAACAGATAATGATATTTTTTTATCGGTTGCAAATGACTCAAATGAGTTTGTAATCTGACTGATAAAATTATAAATGTTTGTAGGTTGATATTTCATTAATATCTGTCCTTTATCAATCTTTCTAATATCCATCATTTGTCCAACCAAGCGAAGTAATCGATTTGCATTTTGCTGCATTAAAAGATACAATCGTGAGGTTTTAGAATCGTTTTCCTTTAGAATCAGCTTTTCCAGAGGATCAATAATTAATGAAAGTGGAGTTTTAATTTCATGAGATATATTAATAAAAAATTGCATTTTCATTTCATTTACTTTCTCCGATTGTTGATGTCTTACCTTTTCCATGTAAAACAATACCACAGCATAAAAGAATAAGCCTACCAGTATTGTCCACAGTATTTTTGCCAGCATGGTTTTATACCATGGAGGATAAATAATGATGGTTAACTCTCTTTCTTTTGAATATTGTTTTTTATCCACAGCCCTTACATGAAATTTATAAATGCCATGATTCAGGTTTGTATAAGTTGCTCTTCGGTTTTGAGAATTTGTAGTATGCCATTCCAGGTCAAATCCCTTCATCATATATTCGTATGAAACTCGCGATTGGTTTGCAACCTCAGTGGAAGTAAAGCCAATTGTAAAAACGTTGTCTTCTTCTCTGATTTTAATGGTGTCAGCCAGTACAATTGATTTATCAAGGATGGTATGCTTACCTGTTTTGTCTCCGATTTTAATATTTTTGTTTGATAAAATAAACTCGGTTAAAACAACATCCTTTAACTCTCTTTTGTAATTAATATAGTCTCTTTTAATCTGGGTAATTCCGTTTATTCCTCCAAAAAACAATTCATTATTCTTAGTTTTGCATCCTGCATTTCGCGAAAATTCATTGGCCTGAATACCATCAAAGGAGTAGTAATTTGTAAATGATTCATCATTGGGATTAAATCTGGAGAGTCCTTTATGAGTACTAATCCATAGTTGGTTATATTCATCTTCTTCAATCGCACAAACTGCATTGTTACAAATTCCATCTTCTGTGGTATAGAACTTATGCTGCATTGTAATTGGGTCCAGTTTTGTTAAACCTTCATAGGTCCCAATCCATATGTTATTTTGACTGTCGCTTTGAATACAGTTGACAGTGTTATTATTAAGTAAGCCGTTTTCTTCAGAATAATGAGTTAAGGTTTTATCTTTTGTATTTAAATAATAGAGACCAACATAAGAACCAAACCATATATTTTTATCCTTATCAACAAGAATTGAAATGATCCATTGAGGGATTTTTTTATTTAACGAGTCAGGAATGTCTAATCCAGGGTAATAAACTTCTTTGTTAATGTCAAATCTGTTTATTCCGTTGCCCAGGGTTGCAACGACTAAAGTGCTGTCATTGTATCTTTCGATAGAGGTAATATTGTTATACAGATTGTTATGAGGTCTGTCAAACTTATCGTTATATGTTTTAAATGAATCCTTGTTCTTATCATATATAATTAAACCATTAATATATCGACCAGCCCATAAATAAGAGTTGGTGTCGTTATAAATCGTAAGAATATTCTGGCCTAATAAATTTCCTTTGTTATCCTTTAGAGGAAGGTGTCTTACTTTCTGCGAATTCCTATCGATATGATATAATCCATCACCATCGGTTCCAATCCATATATCTTTGCTATTTGCATCAATACTGGTGATACAGCTTGAACCTATGCTATTTTTAGATATGGTATTATACCCATAGTTAATAAATATTTCAGGAGATTCAGGAATCAGGTAAAGCCCTTTTTGATATATGCCTAGCCATATATTCCCTGCATTATCCTCTATAATTGAATGAACTTTACTTTTCTGAAAATCGAAAGAAGTATTTGAAGAAATATAGCTTTCAAGAAGGTTTGTATGAGGATTCAGTATTTTTAATCCAAAGCCATCTGTACCTACCCATAAACGCTTTTCTGAGTCAAGGAGCATGAATTTTACGGGTAAAGCCTTTTCATTGGGATTCGCAGAATTTATTTCTTCTATAATACCTGTCTTTTTATGGAGTAAAGCCAATCCTCCATTTAAAAAGCCAATATAAATATTTCCATTTCCATCACCACAGATACATGAAACTTCATTACTAGGTAGCGAGTGTAAAGCATCCTTGTTTTCGGTATACGAAACAATCTCATCAGTTTTCGGATTATAGGCCCTTATGCCATTATCTCTGGATCCAATCCATAAAATACCTTCCTGATCTTCATAAATATACTCAAGGAGTTCCGCATTTATTCGGTTGTTAATACTTATTGGGATATCTGCTTTTCCGGTTTCTTTGTCAATACGAATAAGTCCATTACCTGATGTTGTGAGCCATATGTTACCATTTGAATCTTCAAGGATGCAAGAAATATTAATATGAATAGTTGGATCTATTATAGGTAGTTTAATTTCAGAGAAGGATTCTGTTTCGTGGTTGTAAATTTGTAAGGCATTGATTTGTCCAACCCATAGGTTTCCTTTCTTATCTTCGTAAATGGCTGTTACAAAACTGTTTTTTAATGAGTTTTGAAGCTTATTATTCAGATAAGATTTAAAGTTGATTCCATCAAAGCGATTTAGACCGTCTTCTGTAGCTACCCAAATAAATCCCTGATGGTCTTGATATACTTCGTTTATTAAACTGTTGGATAATCCTTCATTAGAATCAAATAACTTTTTTTGTTGTGCAAAAGCTACACTATTTAACAATAAAAAGCATAGCAGAAGATATTTTTTCAAGGACATTAATTCACATTTTTTGACTTTGCACTAAAGTAAGAAAAAATGTTAAATCCTCTTTGGTTTTGGGCGATATAAAGGGCTATGTAACGAAAAGAAAACAAATTGTTACCAATAGCAAAACGGATGTAACGAATGGAAAATCTATTGTTACCGCGGTTCTAACAAGTTTTTAACATCTATTATAATTTTGATTTAAACAAATTAACGCATGTGAACAACATTTAATAACAAAAGAGAAATATGTAAACAGGTGTTAAAATTCAGTGTTACATTTAAGCCTATTTTAAAAAGAAATTTAGACGATATGTATAATAAAATTTTCATCACATTATTAGTATTATTTATTCAATCATCTTTTTGTGCAGAGATGATTAGTCAACAAAAGATTGATGGTTCAGAATTATGGTTTACTAATAAGGAGCTTAATTCAAATAATAAGTTTACTTGCCCGGCTTATTTATATGTTGCAAAAAAATCTTCTACATATAATATCATTGTAAAAGAGCTTAAAGAAAGTTTTCAGTCCTTATATAATAAAGAAGTGAAAATTAACAAGCGCATAAAAACAAATGGTTTGTTAATAGGTACATCTTCTCTAAAATCATTAGCAAGCTTATTTAAACAAGAAGAACTTACTCTATTAGGTAATGATGGTTTTATTATAAGAACTGTGAATTCAAATACTGTAATTATTGCCAATACTGAAATTGGAGCATTATACGGTACATATCATTTTATTAGGTTAATTCAAACATCGGATGAAGATTTAAGCAATATCAATATTGTTGAGGTTCCATCTTATGATAGAAGGTTATTAAATCATTGGGATAATTTAAACGGCACTGTAGAAAGAGGTTATGCTGGTCATTCATTATGGCAATGGGAAGAGCTTCCGGAAACTATTAGTTCAAGATATGAAGAATATGCAAGAGCGAACGCTTCAATAGGAATAAATGGTTCTGTACTTAATAATGTAAACGCCAGTCCTGAAATACTTAAAACAGATTATTTAAACAAAGTATCGGCAATAGCAAAAGTGTTCAGACCATATGGTATCAAAGTTTATTTGTCAGTAAACTTTGCTTCTCCAAGTGTTATTGGTGGTTTACCTGATGCAAATCCAAAAAAAGCAGAAGTAATTCAATGGTGGAAAGATAAAGCAAAAGAGATTTATTCAATTATTCCTGACTTTGGTGGATTTTTAGTTAAAGCAAATTCAGAAGGTCAGCCGGGACCAAATGATTACGATTGTACTCACGCCGACGGAGCAAACATGCTTGCAGATGCTTTAAGTCCTTTTGGAGGAATTGTAATGTGGAGAGCATTTGTATATAATCCTAAAGGAAACGACAGATCAAAGCAATCATATGATGAGTTTATGCCTTTAGATGGTCAATTCAGAAAAAATGTAATTCTTCAGGTTAAAAACGGACCGATTGATTTTCAACCACGTGAACCAATAAGCTCTTTATTCGGACAATTGCAGCACACTACAATTATGCCGGAGCTACAGATAACAAAAGAGTATTTAGGTTTTTCTGATCACCTGAGTTATTTAGGTACTTTATTTAAAGAGTTTTTAGATACAGATACTTATACAAAAGGAAGAAACACAACAGTGAGCAGAGTAACTGATGGTAGTGTTTTCAATGATTCAATTACAGCTATTGCAGGTGTAGCAAATATAGGTTTGGATACTAATTGGTGCGGACACCATTTTGCACAGGCTAACTGGTATGTTTTTGGAAGATTGGCTTGGGACAATCAGTTATCAGCAAGGGAAATTTCTAAAGAATGGTTGGAACAAACATTTACTCATGATAATGAATTTGTATCAGCAATGAGTAATGTAATGATGCTGTCGCGTGAAGCAGTAGTTAACTATATGACTCCAATAGGATTACATCACCTGATGGGATGGAGCCACCATTATGGACCGGAACCATGGTGTGTTGTTGAAGGAGCCCGTCCGGATTGGTTGCCAACATACTATCATAAAGCAGATAGCATTGGAATTGGATTCGATAGATCATCTACCGGTAGTAATGCAACAGCACAGTATGCCGAACCATTAAAATCTATGTATGATGATCCAAAACTATGCCCTGAAGAATTTTTACTATGGTTTCATCATTTACCATGGAACTATGAGCTAAATAACGGTCGTGACTTATGGACCGAACTATGTTACAAATACAATCTGGGAGTTGAACAAGCTCAACAGTTTGAAAAAACCTGGAATACTTTACAAAACAAAGTTGATATGGATAGATTTAAGGAAGTACAACAAAAATTAGCGACACAGGTTCGTGAGGCTATTTGGTGGAGAGATGCATGCGTTCTCTATTTCCAAACCTTTTCGAATAGACCTATTCCGCAAGAGCTTTTTAAGCCCGTTCATAATTTGGAGGATTTAAAGAAATTAAAATTTAATCTGCAACACCATAATTAGTATAATAATTAATAATCAAATTATTTTTTTATGAAAAAAAGAAGTCTACAATGGAAAGAAATAATAACAACATTATTTTTCTTTCTATCAATACATTTTGCTGCAATGGCACAAAATGTAACCGTTCAGGGAACGGTTGTTGATACAAAAGGAGAACCACTACCGGGTGTTAGTATTATTCTTGAAGGAACAACACAAGGAACTATCACTAACTTTGATGGACAGTATACTATTGAAGTTCCATCTAATGGTCAATTAATTTTCCAGTTCATTGGTTTTAACAGTCAAACTTTACCTGTTAATGGACAAAAAACAATAAATGTAACTTTAGCAGAAGATGTAGTTGGATTAGATGAGGTTGTAGTTGTTGGTTATGGTACTCAAAAGAAGTCTGATGTTACCGGGGCTATTGCTTCAATGGATGATGAAAGCTTAAGAGAAGTTAGTTCATCAAATATTTCTAAATCACTTGAAGGTCGTGTGGCCGGTGTTGAAATGACACAGACATCTTCACGTCCTGGATCAGCAATGCAAATTCGTATTCGTGGTTCTCGTTCTTTAACTGCAAGTAATGATCCACTTGTGGTATTAGATGGAATTCCTTTTGCTGGTTCTTTACAAGATATTAACCCAGGAGATATTAAGAGTGTTGATATTTTAAAAGATGCTTCTGCAACTGCTATTTATGGTTCTCGTGGTGCTAACGGTGTAATCTTAGTAACTACATACAGAGGTGAAACTGGTGAAGTTAAAGAGCCTACAGTAAGCTACAATGGTTATTATGGTGTTAAAAAGTTATTAAACAGATACCCAATGATGGGTGCTGAAGATTGGTTAGCATGGAGAGAAGAAGCTGGTAATCCTTATGGATCTGGTGCTGATGAAGATACTTCTTTAGATACAGATTGGCAGGATCTTGTATTGAAAAATACTGGTACTGTAACAAGTCATGATGTTAGTGTAGCCGGATTTACAAAAGGTGGAGGATATAACTTTGGAGGAGGTTACTATGATGAAACTTCATTACTTCCAAATCAAGGTTATAAGAGATATTCATTGAGAGCTAACTTTGATCAAAAACTAGGGAAATATGTAAAAGTAGGTCTTAGCTCAATGAACTCTTATGGAATGACAACTGGAGAAACTGATGGTTTAATGGGAACTATTTTAACTCTTTCTCCTGTTATTAATCCATATAATGCAGATGGTTCTATTAATGAAGGTCCATTATCAGTGAATAGTCAGGATACTTATTACAACCCATTAATGGCAAAAGGTATTGGTGATAGAAGAGTTGAAGAACGCAAAAGTTATTCTACATATAATTCTTTCTATAGTGAAGTTAAAATTCCATGGGTAGAAGGTTTAAAATACCGAGTAAACTTAGGTTTAAACTTACGTGAAAGTAACTATGGTAAATTTGATGCAGCTGAAACTTGTTATAATGCAAGTGCTTATTCAAATGCAGCTGTTGAAAACACGCATATGACTAACTGGGCTATTGAAAATTTATTGTACTATGATAAGAAGTTTGGAAAACACAATGTTGGTTTAGTTGCTATGTATTCTAGTGAGCAAACTGAATATCAAAAGTCCAGAATGAGTGCAACAGATGTAACTGCTGACATGCTTCAGTATTATAATCTAGGATTATTATCTGATGATGGTGAAGTAACGATTGATCCAAATAATCAGGTTTATTACAAAAGAGGTTTATTATCTACAATGTTCCGTGCTAATTATTCTTATGACAACAAGTATCTAGCAACATTTACTTTCCGTAAGGATGGATCTTCAGTATTAGCAGATGGACATAAATGGCATTCATATCCAGCATTCTCTTTAGGTTGGGTTATGACTCAGGAGTCATTTATGCAAGATTTAACATGGCTTAATTTCTTAAAAGTAAGAGCTGGTTACGGACAAACTTCAAATCAGGCAGTAAATCCATATCAAACAATGGGTAGTCTTGATTATGCAAAATATAACTTTGGTTCAAGCAATGTTACAGGATATTATGTATCAAGCTTACCTAACGAAAATTTAGGATGGGAGTTCTCAGAAACAGTTAACTTTGGTATTGACTTCCATTTATTAAACAGTCGTTTAAGTGGTAGTCTTGAATATTATACTCAGCATACTAAAGATGTACTTGTAGCACAAAGCTTACCTGTAACATCAGGTGTTACTGAACAGTTCTTGACAAATGCCGGTGAAACAGAAAATAAAGGATATGAAATTTCTTTAAATGCTAAGATTATTGAAGACTTGAACGGTTTCTCTTGGGATTTTGGATTCAACCTTTATTCAAACAAAAACAAAATTACAAAGTTAGCTAGTGGACAAGCTTATGATAAAGGAAATGGATGGTTCGTTGGTCAACCTATTGATGTTGTTTATGACTTTAAAAAATTAGGTATCTGGCAAAAGAATGAGGCTAGTGACGTTACAAAATATGAAAGTGATGGTCAGGTGGGTATGATTAAAGTTGAATATACTGGTGAGTATGATTCAAACGGTGATCCAGTTAGATATATTCAGGAAGGTACAACTTTAGAAGATGACGACCGTCAGATTCTAGGGTCAGTTGAGCCAGATTGGCAAGGGGGTTTCAATACTCGTTTTGGTTATAAAGGATGGGATTTATCTTTAATAGGGAGCTATAAAAAAGGAGGTATCCTTGTTAGTGGAATCCACTCAGGAGCAAGTTACTTAAACTTAAATAATGGTCGTCGTGGTCAAATTGATATTGATTACTGGACAGAAAACAATCCTACAAATGCAGCTCCAAAACCAGGAGGACCATCTAATGGTGATAATCCTAAATATGTAAGTACTTTAGCATATTTCGATGCTTCTTACTGGAAGATTTCTAATATTACTTTAGCATACAATTTTAAAAAGGACTGGCTTAAAAACCTTCATATTGATAGGTTAAGAGTTTACGCTACTGTACAAAATCCATTCATCTTCGGATCCGATTATTACAAGGAAACAGGTTTAGATCCTGTACCTAACTCAAGTAGTGATGATGCTACAACCCAAGCTGTTGTTGATGCAAGAGCAGAAGGTGTAACAGATCGTGTAAGTGTAGTTGGATATAGTACTCCTGCAACTCGCAATTTCCTATTTGGACTAAACTTATCATTTTAATTAACTGTTAAAGAAATTATAATTATGAAAAAAATTATATTACCAATATTTGTAATAGCTGTTATGTTATTCACAGCTTGCTCAGATATTTTAGAAGAGCAACCTCGCTCAGAATTAACCCCGGAGTTCTTCTCTACGGAAGAAGGTGTTGAATATGGACTTTCATCAGTTTACTCACAGCTACGTTTCTTATACGGGCCTCATGCTATGATGTATTTAACTACAGAAGGTACTGATGAAGCTACTTATGGAGGATTAAATATATCAGGAGATTCATATAACTTAGATTCATATGTAATTACCTCTTCAAATAGCGAAGTTGAAACATTATGGAACAGACCTTTCCCTGCAATTAATACATGTAATGGTATTATTGAAAATGGAGAAACTGCTGGAGTTGATGCTTCTTTAGTTGCTGAAGCAAGATTCTTCCGCGCATTTAACTATTTTATTTTAGTAACAACATTTGGTGACGCTCCACTTGATTTAGGTTCTGGTGAATTGGCATTTAATACATCTCCTTCACGTTTATCAACTCGTGATGCTTTAGAGGATGTTTATACAAAATGTATTTTCCCTGATTTAATTGAAGCAATTGCAGATCTTCCTGCAGAGCCAAGAGTAACAAGTGCAACTAACCAAGTTGTTGCAAAACACTTCCTTGCAAAAGCTTATTTAAGTTATGCATGGTGGTTAGAACGTAATAGTGGTACTGATCCTGATGGAAAATCTTCAGCTGCTTATTTTCAGTTAGCTTATGATACAGCACTAGATGCAATTCAAAATCCTGGACCATTCTCATTACAAGAAACTTTCAGATTGGTTAACCTGGGTTCAAATGATTACAATAGTGAAATCATGTTATGTGCAGACCATACATCAAGTAGCTTTACTTACGATGAAAGTACAATTAACAGTTGGGAGTCAGAAGCTAATAATCATATGAAATCAAACCGTTCATGTTTTGCAATGAATATGAACTTTGAAATGAGTATTAATGGAAATAAGTTTATTTATCGTCAGCCAGTACAGGAAATAGGTCGTCCATGGAGAAGGATTACTCCTACACATGAGGTGTTTACAAAAACATTCCCTCAGGCAGACAGAGATATGGATACCCGTTTTGCTGGAACTTTTACAACTGCATTTCCTTCAAACTACCAAGGAAGATCAAGCTTTGATGGTACAGTTCTTACTGGAGAAAATAACTTACCTATAAATGATGGTGATACAGTTTACTATTTTGCTCCAACAGATGATATTATGGGTGATTTAACAATGAAAGAGTACGATGGCAAATATCAATATGGATATTATCCTGATAAACCATATGCAGTATATACTCCTTCAATGATTAACCGTCATCATTATCCAACATTATGGAAGTTTGGACCATACAGAACTGATGATATAACTCCTGATGGAGCTTATAAGAACAGTCCATCAACACGTCCTTTCCCAATTGCTAAATTGTCTGAAACCTATTTAATAGCTGCAGAAGCTGCTGTAAAAGGTGCTAGTACACAAGCTAGTTATACTGCAAAAGATTTGGTAAATGTAATTAGAGCCAGAGCAGGTATGCCGGATCATAGCGCTGAAATGGTAGCTGCAACGCCTGCTACAATAGATATTGACTATATTTTAATGGAACGTTCTCGTGAACTATATGGTGAAAACATGCGTTGGTATGACCTTACTCGTACTGGAATGTTAGAGAAATATGCGGGTTCATACACTATGGTTGATGAAAAAGATCCTGTTGTTCATACACGTGATATTCAGTCTTATCATTACCTAAGACCAATTCCAGCAAGTCAGTTTGACAATATGGATAATACCGATAGTGAAAAGGCACTATATCAAAATCCTGGATACTAGAAATTGTTGTATAGGTGAATATTTCATAGGGTAGTCACTTTTAAAGTGACTGCCCTTTTAAAAGATTTAATTCAAAAAATTCTATCTGAAAATGAACTGATTTAGGGTTTCAAATAATATCAGATACTGGCTGTTTATGCTCAATACCCAACCAATTTAATAAATGAAATACTCTTTGATAAAATAATGGATTTGATATGTAAAGTATTGAAAGATAGATAAATATTTATGATTGAAAGTTGGAGGTCAGATATTTTAGGGGTAAAATATTAGTTATAGCAAAAAAAATTAATCCACCAGCAGTTTAACGATGAGTATTTATTTATGATTCAATATTTACAATTAAGGATCATAGGAGTAATGAATAGATAATAAGATAAAATATACGAAATGACAGATTCATCAGAAAAAATATCAGTTATTGAAAAAATAGGATATAGTTTGGGAGACTTAGCAGCGAACCTGATTTTTCAAACATTGATGGCTTTTATAGCTTTCTTTTATACCGATTTATATAAGATTCCTCCAACAACAGCCTCTGCTATCATCTTTTTTGGTGGTATGTTTGGTGCTTTCTTTAACCCCGTAATGGGAATGATTGCGGATAGAACGAATACAAGATGGGGTAAATTCAGACCTTGGATCTTGTGGACTTCAGTACCATTTGGAGTGTCTGCAATATTGGCTTTTACCACTCCAAACTTCAGCATGACAGGAAAGATTATTTATGCTTTAGTTACTTACGTAGTTTTAGTTCTTGTATACTCAGCAAACAACTTACCATACTCATCATTAAGCGGTGTAATTACTGGGGATATGGGAGAACGAAACAGTATTTCTTCTTATAGATTTACTGCCGTAATGATTGCTCAGTTTATTATTCAGGTATTTTTATTGCCGCTGGCTTTAATCATGGGAGATGGTGATAAAGCACTTGGTTTTGAAAAAGTAATGACCACATTTGCTATTACAGGAACCATCTTCTTTATTATTACTTTCTTAACAACTAAAGAGCGTATTATTCCTACTGTTGAGCAAACTTCTTCTGTAAAACAAGACTTATCGGATCTATTTAAGAATAAACCGTGGATAATGATGTGTGGAGTTACTGTATTCATCTTTGTAACAGTTTCACTAAAAGGAGGAATGTATGTTTATTATTTTGAGGACTTTGTCAATAATCAAAATCTGGATAATTTCTTAAATGATATAGGTTTTTATGGATTAATAGATGGATTAAACAGCATGTTTCAGGGTATGGGACTACATGGTTTCCAATGGCCTAAAGAAGTAGCAACCTCAGGATTCAGTTTGTTTAATGCACTGGCCACCATCTTTATGATTATCGGAATCATGTTCTCAAAAAAGATGGCTGATAAGTACGGTAAAAGAGATGTATATAAGTATGGTGTATTAGTTTCTGCAATTTTTCAATTTTCATTCATCTTTTGTAGTCCTCATGCAGTTGGAGCTATCTTTCTAATTCAGGTACTACACGGGTTAAGTTATGGAGTAACAATTCCATTATTATGGGCAATGATTGCTGATGTTGCAGATTACTCAGAATGGAAAAACAACAGAAGAGCTACAGCTATTATTTTCTCAGCAATGATCTTCGGATTAAAATTCGGATTAAGTGTTGGAGGAGCTTTAGTTGCTGGAATACTTGGTTGGTTTGGATATTCAGAAATGGCTGCTGTACAGTCTGATAATACTGTGTTAGGAATCAAGCTTGCCATGAGTGTAATTCCTGCAGTTACCTTCTTTATTGCCGTAGGATTTTTATTCTTCTATGAAATAGACAGGAAAAAGGAAATTGAGATAGAAACAGATCTTAATAAACGAAGAGCTGCAAAAATCAATTCATAATAGAGTTAATTAAACATATAGTAAAAACATTAAAAACATAAGGTGATGAAACGAGCCATAAAAGATATCTCTCATAAAGGAAGATGTTTATTTCTGGCGAGTTCCATTTGACCTTATTTAAAAACATAAGCATATGAAACAAGCTGTAATGACCGAATTAAATAAGGTTGAGATTGTAAAAGCTGAAGTACCTGTTCCTTTGGATAATGAAGTGCTAATTAAATTGGAATATGTAGGTGTGTGCGGTTCCGATCTTCATTATTATGAACATGGTAGAATAAGCAACTTTATTGTGGAAACACCATTTGTTTTAGGTCACGAGTGTGCAGGAACAGTTGTGAAAGTTGGTAAAGATGTTTCTCATTTAAAAGAAGGAGATAGGGTAGCCCTTGAACCAGGAAAAACATGTGGAGAGTGTGAGCATTGCAAATCTGGAAAATATAATCTTTGTGAAGACGTAATCTTTTTTGCAACACCTCCGGTTCCTGGTACATTTCAGGAATATGTTGCCCACGAAGCTAGTTTATGTTTTAAACTTCCTGAAAATGTGAGTACAATGGAAGGTGCTTTAATAGAACCTTTAGCTGTAGGATTTCATGCAGCTATTCAGGGAGGAGCATCCGTTGGACAAACAGCTGTAGTAACAGGTGCAGGTGCTATTGGTTTGGTAAGTGTTATGGCACTTAAAGCTATGGGGGTATCCAAAGTTTACGTAGTTGATGTAGTTGAAAAGAGACTTGAAAAAGCATTGGAAATTGGTGCAACAGGTGTAATTAATGCCAGTAAGGAAAATACAATTGATAAAATCATGGAATTAACCGAAGGAAAAGGTATCGATTTATCAATAGAAACTGCGGGAGCTGAGATCACAATTTCTCAATTATTAAAAGTAGCGAAAAAAGGATCTACCGTAGTGTTTGTGGGTTATAGTGCCAAAGAAACTGTTAATGTTCCTGTAAATTTAATTTTAGATAAAGAATTAACTATTAAATCTGTATTCAGATATCGTAATATTTTCCCGCTGGCCATTGAAAGTGTTGCAGCAGGTATTGTTCCTATCCAGAAAATTGTTTCAGACTCATTTGACTTTGATGATATTCAGGATGGACTAACCAAATGTGTAAATAATAAGGAAGATATTGTTAAGGCTGTTATTAAGATTTAATCATGAGTCAAAAAACGTTTAGCAATCCGATTTTAAGTGGTTTTTATCCCGATCCTTCCATATGTAGGGTCGGTGATGATTACTACATGGTAACATCCTCATTTGTTTACTATCCGGGTTTGCCAATTTTTCACAGTAAAGATTTGGTTAACTGGGAGCAAATTGGGCATGGTATAGAACGTACCAATCAGTTGGACTATAAAAACTGTGAAACATCATTGGGTTTATGGGCTCCAACAATTCGTTATCATAAAGGAAAGTTTTACATCATAAATACATTTGTTTCAGAGGGTAGAGAAGCCCGAAGAGATAACTTTATTATTACCGCAGATAAGCCGGAAGGACCATGGAGTGATCCTGTTTTTATTGAAGGTGCTGACGGTATAGATCCATCCATCTTTTTTGATGAGGATGGTAAAGTTTGGTATGCGGGAAACTGCATTATTCCAATAGAAGAGAGTGAATATGAAGGGCATCATGCTATTTATTTGTGCGAACTGGATCCTGAATCATTTCAGATTATTAGTGATATTAAACTGATATGGAATGGTAACAGAACAACCAGCAAATGGATTGAAGCTCCTCATATCTATAAAAAAGATGGCTATTATTATCTGATAGTTGCCGAAGGTGGAACGTTTACCAATCATAGTGTTATGATGGCCCGAAGCAAAACGATTGATGGTGATTATGAAATCTGTCCTCGAAATCCTGTTGTAACGCACCGTCATGTTTCCTTGATGAATCCAATTTCAGTTGTTGGTCATGCTGATATTGTAGAAACGCAGAATGGAGAATGGTGGATGGTGCTATTGGGTGTACGACCTTATGAAGGTATCAATTACAATTTAGGAAGAGAGACATTTTTAGCGCCGATTATATGGGATGAAGATGGCTGGATAAGATTGGATACACCATATGGATTAATTCAGGCAGAGGAACGTAAACCAAATCTGGAAGAACATTCATATCCAAAGGCTGAGGTAAAAGACGATTTTGATGGGGAACTTAGTATGATTTGGAATACAGTTAAACCATATCAAAAGGAGTTCTTTAACCTTAAAGAAAGAGAAAGTCATTTACGAATTTACCTTCAGCCGGAAGTCATTCATGAAATATGTACGCCTCCTTTTGTAGGAAGAAGACAGCAGCATAAAAACTTTGAAGTTACAGTTGCAATGGATTTTAATCCAATAGCTGAAAATGAAGAGGCCGGATTGGTATTGTTAAGTGATGACCGATTCAATTATTCGTTTGTTGTTGGTAAAAATGCAGAAAGTAAAGTTCTTCGTCTGTATCAGACAGAAAAAGCAAAGTATGAACTATTGGCTGAAATGCCAATTGAAAGTAAAAGTGATATTTATCTTGGAATAAAAGCTTGTGATACTGCTTATGATTTTTATTACGGATATTCAACTTCTAAGATGGTTCCGTTTAAGCAAGGTTTAAAAGCATCTTTACTAAGTTCAACAGTAAATGAAGGCTTTACAGGAACATACATTGGTATGTATGCAAGTTCAAATGCAAAAGAATCAAAATCATACGCTGATTTTGATTGGTTTATTTATGAACCTAAATAAAATATGATTTCATTGAGTTTTTGATTTAGTAATACTGGTTTAGATTAACATTTTGTATCGGGATAAACATCAAACTTTATCTCGATACAAATTAGCATTTAAGAAGTTTAAATAATGAAGGCCCTCGTTCAAAATATAATATTTCATAAAAGCTTATTAAGATATTGTGTCTTAGTTAATCTATTTATTCTGAGTATGGGTTGTTCAATGAGGATAAGCAATACAAATACTGCAGATGATCCACATGATTATGTTCTAACGTCAGAACAACCACAAAGCTTTACAATCTCAAATCAACAAAAAGTATCTCCAGTTCATATATCAGCATCTGATTACTCTGGCATAAACAAAGTCGCTAAGCTGTTTCAGAACGATATTCTTCAAGTTTCTGGTTCAAATCCGGATCTGTTTATTGATTCACTTCCAAATACAGAACAAATCATCCTTATCGGAACTATTGAGAAAAATCCTTATATAAAGCAATTAGCTGATGAGGGTAAAATCAATACAAAAGACATTATTGGTAAATGGGAAACATCATTAATAGAAGTAATTGAAAATCCATTTCCAAACATTAAAAAAGCACTTGTTATAACAGGTAGCGATAAAAGAGGCGTTATATACGGGATGTTTGATATATCTCGTAAAATTGGTGTATCACCATGGAATTGGTGGGCAGACGTTCCTGTAAAGAAGCAAGATCAAATTTTTATAAAAAAGGGAAGATACAACCTTGGCGAACCAAAAGTAAAATACAGGGGTATCTTTTTAAATGATGAGGCACCAGCATTAAGTGGCTGGGCCGATGAAAAGTTTGGTGGATTTAATCACCAATTTTATGATAAGATTTTTGAATTAATTCTACGTTTAAAAGGAAACTATTTATGGCCGGCTATGTGGGGATCTGCATTTTATGATGATGATCCAAAAAATGGCGAATTGGCAAATGAATACGGAATTGTAATGGGAACATCGCATCATGAACCTTTAGGGAGGGCTCATGCAGAGTGGGGTAGATACGGTTCTGGACCATGGGACTATACTAAAAATGCCAAAATACTGGATGAGTTTTGGGAAGTAGGTATGCTTCGAATGAAAGATTGGGATAAAATTGTTACGGTTGGAATGCGTGGCGATGGAGATGAAAGTATGAGTGAAGAAACAAATACTGAATTGCTGGAGTGTATTGTTACCAATCAAAGAAATATTATTGAAGATATTACCAATAAACCTGCAGCAAAAACACCTCAATTGTGGGCATTATACAAAGAAGTACAGGAATATTACGATAAAGGAATGCGTGTTCCGGATGATGTTACACTATTACTTTGTGATGACAACTGGGGAAATGTAAGACGATTGCCTGATTTAGATTTACCTGACAGAGCTGGAGGTTATGGTATGTATTATCATTTTGATTATGTGGGAGGACCAAGAAATTACAAATGGTTAAATACTAAAATTATTCCTCGTATTTGGGAGCAAATGCATTTGTGTTACAAATATGGAGTGGATCAAATCTGGATTGTTAATGTAGGAGATTTAAAGCCAATGGAATTGCCAATTTCATTTTTCCTTGATTATGCATGGAATCCTGAAGAAATTGGTATCAAGGAGATGGATGAGTATACAACAAATTGGGCTAAAGAACAATTTGGGGATCAATATGCTCAACAAATAGCTAAAATTCTGGATACATATACCAAATTTAATTCTCGAAGAACGCCTGAATTACTTTACTCTGATACTTATAGCTTAACTAACTATCGTGAATTTGAAAAAGTAACAGATGACTATAAATTACTCACTCGAACCTCAGAAGAACTTTACAAAGTAGTACCTGCAGCTCAAAAAGATGCATATTATCAACTGGTTCATTTTCCTGTTATAGCATGTTCAAACCTTTATGAGCTCTATTATGCTCATGCTTTAAATCAATTGTATTCGAAACAAGGACGACATCTGACAAATAAAATGGCATTTAAGGTTGAGAACTTGTTCAATAAGGATGCAGAACTTACAAATTTCTTTCATGAGAAGCTAGCAGATAGTAAATGGAATCATATGATGGCGCAAACTCATATAGGATATACTTATTGGCAACAGCCAGACGTTAATACAATGCCTGCAATATCTCGTATTAATCTACCACAAAAAGGATCGATGGGGATTTGGGCTGAAGGTTCTGATTTGTTTTGGCCGGTAAATAAAGAGAATCTAAAGCTACCCGAATTTGATAATCTAAATGATCAGCGTTTCATTTTTGAAGTATTTAATAGGGGTAAAGAGAGTTTTAATTTTAAGATTTTGACAGAAAATAAATGGCTTACTGTTTCTGAGCAAGAAGGTGAAATCGATGATCAGAAACGTATTGAAGTAAGTATTGATTGGTCAAAATTAAAAATAGGTCGTCATTATTCAAAAATCATTGTTAAATCAGAAGATAATAAACAAGCTGAAATACTTATCAATGCAATGAAGGTCGATAAGAGTCAGACAATGAATGGCTTTGTTGAACGCAATGGATATGTTAGCCTTGAGGCAAATCACTTTACATCAAGTCATAATTCTGATCACATTAAATGGGAAATAATACCCGGATTAAGCAGAACAGAATCCGGTGTTTCCACATTTCCTGTAACAGAATCTTTAAATAAGGAAGTGATCTCAAATCCATTTTTAAATTACGATTTTTACCTCTTGCATTACCCCGAGGATGAACAGATTGAAGTAACAGTTTTTTTATCGCCAACTTTAAATTTTAAAGGTAAGGAAGGATTACGATTTGCTGTATCTGTCGATGATCAGAAACCAATAGAAGTTAATATGCATGAAGGAATGGATATACCTGATTGGAAATATCCTGATTGGTTTAATAGTGCAGTTGGATGTAATATCATTAAAAAAACGGTTACACTTAAGCTTCAAAATCCAGGACAACATACACTGAAGTATTACATGATTGATGGTGGTGTCATCTTGCAGAAGATGGTGATTAATAATGGAGGTTTAAAAGATTCATATTTGGGACCTCCTGAGTCAAAAAGATTGAAAGATTAACTAGTATATATGATTGTAACATCAGGTAAAATATCAGTTAAAGAAAAAATTGGTTATAGTTTGGGAGATCTGGCTGCAAATCTGATCTTTCAGACTCTAATGACCTTTTTGGCATTTTTCTATACCGATGTATATAAAATTGAACCTGGCACAGCCTCAAAAATAATTTTTATTGGAGGCATGATTGGTGCACTTTTTAATCCTGTAATGGGACTAATTGCAGATAGAACTATTACAAAATGGGGAAAATACAGGCCATGGATCATTGGTTCTTCTATACCATTAGGCTTGATGGCTTTATTAGCTTTTACAACTCCTGAATTTAGTACAGAAGGGAAAATTACATATGCTCTTATTACCTATTCTTTATTGGTAATTATTTATTCAACTAATAACGTTCCCTATTCTGCCTTAAGTGGTGTTATTACAGGGGATATGGTGCAACGTAATAGCATATTTGCCTTTCGTTTTGTTGCTGTAATGATTGCGCAGTTTATTGTACAAACATTATTGTTACCACTAACTATGATATTAGGAGGTGGAGATAAGACAAAAGGTTTTGAAAATGCTATAGGTATTTTTGCAGTGATTGGCGTTATATTATTCGTAATTACTTTTTATACCACTAAGGAGCGTGTTAAAGTTTATACTTCAAAAAGGACAAGCGTTTTGTCTGATATTAAAGACTTTGTTTATAATAAACCTGGTGTTATTCTATTCATAGTAACCATATTTGTTTTTATCACACTTGCGCTTAAAACCGGGATGTATGTCTATTACTTTAAGAATTATCTCAGTGAACCTCATATGGCTAAGTTTTTAAATGACATTGGCTTTAATAGTTACATAGAAGGATTAAATTCTTTTTTTAAAAGCATTGGACTAATTGGGTTTGAATGGCCGGAAGATACTTCGGCATCAGCATTTGGACTATTTAATGCCGTTGGAATCCTATTAATGATAGTTGGCGTTATTTATTCCAAAAGACTTGCTGATAAATATGGTAAAAAGAGCGTCTTTTCAACAGGGTTGTTTTTATCTGCCATAACACTTTTCCTTTTTATCTTTTATAATGAGGAATCCATTGGGTTGGTATTTTTTACTCAGTTAATACATGGATTTTCGTATGGAATCACAATACCATTGTTATGGGCAATGATTGCTGATGTAGCGGACTATTCAGAGTACAGATTTTATCGAAGAGCAACAGCATTTAGTTTTTCATTAATGATTTTTGGGTTAAAGATAGGTTTAAGTATTGGTGGCGCATTAGTGGCTGCTGTACTTGCCAGATATGGATATCAGGAACACTTACTTACTCAAAACATAGAAACAATAGCCGGAATTAAAATGTCTGTCAGTATTTATCCTGCAATAACATTTATGGTGGCAGTTTTATGTTTGATATTTTATGAAATAGATAAAGATAAAGAGATTGAAATTGAAAAAGAATTAAACGAAAGACGAAACGCAATCAATTAAATCAAATTTGAAATGATATTAAGATCTATAGTTTTTTATAGCCTGTTGTCCTTATTTGTTATGGGATGTACTAAAAAAGAAAGTACAGTTAAAGAATCCGGACTGAAGGATGCTTTTAATGGGGAATTTCTTGTTGGGACTGCTTTAAATGCAAATCAAATTCAAGGTAAGGATTCAATGGCAATTGAAGTTGTAAACAAACATTTTAATGCTATAGTTGCTGAAAATTGTATGAAGGCCGAAAGGATTTTTTCTGATAAATGGACTTATGATTTTAGTTTGGCAGATCAGTTTGTGGACTTTGGAGTAAAAAATAACCTGTTTATGCATGGACATACTTTAGTTTGGCATTCACAAATTCCTGATTGGTTCTTTATTGATGAAAATGGTAATGATATAGATAGAGAAGAACTTATTAAAAGAATGAAGGATCATATCTTCGCAATGGTTGGAAGGTACAAAGGACGTGTAACTGCGTGGGATGTAGTGAATGAGGCTTTTGAAAATGATGGAAGCTTAAGAAAAAGCAAATTTTATAATATAATTGGTCCGGATTACTTCAAATTGGCATTTCAATTTGCGCATGAAGCAGATCCCGAAGCTAAGCTTTATTACAATGATTATTCAATGACAATACCTGAAAAACAGGATGGAGTCATCGCTTTAATCAAAGAGCTTCAAAAAGATAGCGTGCCAGTTGATGGAATAGGAATGCAGGGACATATAAACTTGGATAGTCCTTCTGTTGAAGATTTTGAAAAGGCCATTATCAAATTCTCAGAGTTAAATATTCCTGTTATGATTACAGAGTTGGATATTACCGTTTTGCCATGGCCCGGCACTTCGGTTTCTGCAGATGTGGCTTTAACTCATGAGTTTCAGCAAGAATTTGATCCATATTCAAATGGATTACCCGATTCAGTAAGTATAAAATTGAATGATAAATATTATGACCTTTTCAAAATGTTTGAAAAGAATAGTGATAAAATTGACAGAGTTACTTTATGGGGAGTGAATGATACTCAGTCGTGGCGTAACTATTGGCCAATTGATGGAAGAACAGATTACCCATTACTGTTCGACAGAGCTTACCAGGCAAAACCGGTTGTGGAAAAATTAATTAGTAAATAATAAAACTTTAATAAAATGAAAGAGCCAAGATATTTAGTAGATCATTTATATACTGCAGATCCAGCAGTTCATGTTTTTAATGGCAAAATTTATATTTACCCATCTCATGATGTTGAATCTGGTATTCCTGAAAATGATAATGGAGATCATTTTGATATGCGCGATTATCATGTGTTTTCTATGGAATCCATCGATGGTGAAGTAACAGATCATGGAGTTGCCCTTGATGTAAAAGATATTCCATGGGGAGGAAGACAGCTATGGGACTGTGATGCTGCCTACAAGGATGGTAAATACTATGTGTACTTTCCGTTAAAAGATCAGACAGATATATTCCGTATTGGGGTTGCCATCAGTGATAAGCCAGAAGGTCCGTTTATACCTCAGGAGGCTCCAATGAAAGGAAGTTACTCCATTGATCCTTGTGTATTTGAAGAAAATGGTACTCACTATATGTATTTCGGTGGATTATGGGGAGGTCAACTACAGCGATATAGAAACAATAAAGCTCAGGAAGCCGGAGTTTTTCCTGCTGATAATGAGGATGCACTTTGTCCTAAAGTAGTTAAGATAAGCGATGATATGCTAGAGTTTGCTGAAGAACCTAAGGATTTGCTTATTTTGGATGAGAAGGGAGAACCTTTAAAAGCTGGAGATAATGATCGTAGGTTTTTTGAAGCTTCATGGATGCACAAGTATAACGGTAAATACTATTTCTCTTACTCAACGGGAGATACACACAAATTATGTTATGCAACGGGAGATAGTCCTTATGGTCCATTTATATATCAGGGAGTAATTTTAACACCTGTTGTGGGCTGGACTACTCATCATTCTATTTGTGAGTTTAAAGGTAAGTGGTATTTGTTTCACCACGATTGCGTACCATCAAAAGGTAAAACCTGGTTGCGAAGTTTAAAAGTGGTAGAATTGGAGTATAACGAGGATGGATCTATTAAAACCATAGAAGGTACTGCTAAGTAATAAATTGTCATTTGATTTATATTGCCTTTAGGCAATAAAGAAATATTCAATGTATAGGTTGTCTTATTTTATTTTTGTTGTTTTCCTGTTGGGTTCCATAAGTTTATGGGCCCAACCTTCCGGAGGACCTTATGGGCCTGTTCGTAAAAGCTATGAACTCCCAAAGGTTTCTGGAAGGATATTTTACGTTGCTCCCAATGGAAGTTCAGATGCAATTGGACTTGAATTATCTTCTCCAACTACCATTGAGAATGCCTTCAAAAATGTAATCACTGGCGATGCAATAGTTATGCGAGAAGGTATTTACCGTACTGGCAATCTACTATTTAATCAAGGGATAACCATTCAGGCATACAAAGATGAAATTCCTGTTGTTAAAGGGACAAAAGTGGCAACTGATTGGCAAAAACTGGAAAATGGCTTATGGCGTACATCATGGGATTACTTATTTCCTTCAAAGCCTCAGGATTGGTGGCGTCGTCATCGTCATGGAAGAGATATCCCAATGCATCGCTTTAATGATGATATGGTTTTTGTTGATGGCAAATTCCTGCAATCTGCCGGATGGGAAGGCGAAGTAAATGAAGATACTTATTATATTGATTACGAGAATAAACATGTTTATATCGGAATTGATCCAACAGATAAGCTGGTTGAAATTACCGCTTTCTCAAGAGGATTAGTTCGTACTACTGAAGAGGTCAACGGAAAAAAATCGGATGGAATTGGTCCGGTTGTTAGGGGAATTGAATTTACTCAATATCCATTTCGCATCATAGATGTTGAAGGTTATTATCCCGAAGGTATTTCATCTGATTCTGATCATGGTAATGATGTTGTAGGAACCTGGTTTGAAGATTGCACCATGTCGTATTGTGCCAGAATAGGTGTCAATATCATTGGCGACAATCTGGTTTTTAAACATTGTAAAATTTCAGATACAAGTACAGAAGGATTATATGTGGTGAGTTCTGACGATATACTAGTTGAGAAAAATATTTTTACAAGAAATAATATTGAACATCTGGATGGCTATTATCCTGCTGCAGTCAAAATCTTTAATCAATGCTACCGGGCTACATTCCGTGATAATTTAGTCTTTGATTTGCCTGAATCAAATGGTGTTTGGTATGATGTTGGTAATGTGGATGGTGTTTTTGTAAATAATTATCTGCAGGGAATAGGAACTCCAAATAACCAATTCGAAGTTCACCGGGTTTATCCTAGTCGAAATGCTTTCTTTTTCGAAATATCAAAAGGAGCAATTTGTACAGGCAATGTATTTAACAATTGCGATCATGGCATCTTAATTTTAAACAGTAACAACGTTAAAGTTTTCCACAATACATTTGTAAATAGTTTGCCTGTATTGGGCAGAAATGGACGAAGTGCACAGGGTGACCACTTTGGTTGGCACCCGAGCACCGGTCCAGATGTGGATGAACGAACAGGTCATGAATTTGTAAATAATCTGGTTGTTAAAACAGAAAAGTATACCGGACCAATGCTGTTTATTTATCAGCCCGTAGAACTGTGTGATAAATTAAAAGAGCCATCTGTTTCTAAAATGTCAAATAACATTTGGGTAAACACATTTTCTGAGAATCAAGACTTTTATCTGGTTGATAATAAATATGTAAACACTAAGGCCCCATATCAGTCACTTAATGATTTGAAGAATATGTATTCTTCATATGGAAAAAACAGCTTAGTGTTGACAAATTATCAAGGACCATTATTTAAATGTATAGAACTTGGGAACTTTTATTTGAATCAAGATTTTAAAACAGAAGTAAAAGGAGAGAAGTTACCAATGGAGATTAAAGATGCTCTTAAAATGGGAGAACAGAAAAAACTGATGTATATTGGGGCTTATCCAACAAAATAAAGATAAAATTTAAAGGTGACAAGGATGAAGAATGGAAAGGTAAAAAGGTAAATTACAGTTGGCTTAAGGACTATTGCTTTTGACTTTCAACTTTCAACTTTTAACTTTCAACTAATTACTATGAATCAAAAGATCTACAAAATTATTCTTTTCGGAATTGTTTATTGGGTATTGGGGGCAATCAGCCCCTTTGCCCAAATAAAGCTTCCAAAACTTATCAGTGATGGAATGGTGTTGCAACGTAATACTGAAACCCGAATATGGGGATGGGCATCACCTTCTGAAGATATAAAAGTTCATTTTTTGGATAAGGAGTATTATACTCAGGCAGATAAAGATGGCCAATGGGAATTAATGCTTTCATATTTAAATCCTGGTGGTCCATATCAAATGACTTTAATGGCATCTGATACCGTAGTAATCAAAAATATATTAATTGGAGATGTTTGGGTATGTTCAGGTCAATCTAATATGGATTTAACCATGCAAAGAGTAGGTCCTCTTTATCCTGAAGAAATGGCAGGGGCCAACAATTCTTACATCAGGTACTTTTATGTACCTCAAAAATATAACTTTCAGGAACCACAAAAAGATGTGGAGCAGGGTAATTGGATAGAGGTAAATCCGGATCATATTCAGAACTTTTCTGCCACAGCGTATTTCTTTGCTAAACATCTTTATAGCAAATACAAAATTCCTATTGGGTTATTAAAAAGTAGTTTAGGTGGATCTCCAGCTCAAGCCTGGTTAAGTGAAGATGCATTGAAAAAATTCCCTGAATATCATCAGGAATTCAAAGAGTATCAAAATCAAGAATTTGTAGATTCAATTATACATAGTGACCAGCAACGAAGCAAAAAATGGTATTCTGAATTAAATCAAAAGGATCTAGGTTTAAAAGGTGATTCATTAAACTGGAAATCTCCATATTTTGATGACTCTGAATGGGATGAGATGGAAATTCCGGGTTATTGGGGCGATGGCAAACTGGGTGAAGTTAATGGAGGGATATGGTTCCGTAAAGAGATTGATATTCCTACATCATTTCTAGAAAAAGATGTAATGCTTTTACTTGGTAGAATAGTAGATGCAGATTCGGTTTTTATCAATGGAAAGTTTGTTGGAACAACCGGATATCAATATCCTCCGCGTCGTTATAAAATTCCCAAAGGTATACTTAAGGAAGGAAAAAATACCATTGTAGTTCGTGTGATTAGTAATATAGGAAAAGGGGGCTTTATAGTTGATAAACCATATGAGTTGGTTTGTGAAGATGAAAAGATTGATGTAAAAGGAGAATGGAAATATAAGTTAGGAGCTAAGATGGATGCTCTGCAACCGCAAACTTTTGTCCGCTGGAAGCCGGGAGGATTGTATAATGCCATGATTTCACCTCTTATTCCTTATACAATTAAAGGAGCAATATGGTATCAGGGAGAGGCAAATACAGATCATCCTCAGGATTATCAAGCCTTAATGAGTGCTCTGATTAAGGATTGGAGAACACATTGGTTTCAGGGAGAATTTCCATTTCTATTTGTTCAATTGGCTAATTATATGGAAGCTAAAGATAAACCCGAATCAAGTAACTGGGCTATGCTTCGTGATCAACAACTTAAAACTCTTGAAGTCCCTAATACAGGAATGGCTGTGATCATTGATTCAGGCGAATGGAATGACATTCATCCATTAAATAAAAAAACAGTAGGAGACAGATTAGGTTTGGCTGCTCAGAAAATAGCTTATGGCGACAAAGATGTTGTTTATTCAGGACCTATATATAAGTCAATGAAGATAAAAAAGAATAAAGTAATTCTTTCTTTTACAAATACGGGAAGTGGTTTAAAGGTTCAAGGTGATGTCGAGCTAAAAGAATTTGCTATTGCGGGTAAAGACAAACAATTTATTTGGGCGAAAGCTGAAATAAAAGGTGATAAAGTTATTGTATGGAGTGATAAGGTGAGTGAGCCAGTTGCCGTAAGATATGCCTGGGCTGATAATCCGGATCAGGCTAATTTGTATAATCAGGAAGGATTGCCTGCATCACCTTTTAGAACTGATAATTGGGAAAAATAAAATCGACATCTATGCACAACAAGATCAAAAGAAATTTATTAAAAAGTTCCCTGGTTTTATTAGGGAGTATGCTAGCTTTATCTTGCACAAATCAAGGTAATAAGGCAAGTGAGCAAAGTCCTCGTGAAAGAATAAGTATTAACAAGGGATGGTCGTTCTATAAATATGAATCAGCTGAAGATGCAGATTCATTGATTTATGATTTGAGACCTGAAGTTGAAGATAAAAATGACAACAAGGCTGCCGATACCAAGCCTACTGAAGCTATTGAAATATCAGGTGGCAATAATGTATTAAAGGCATGGATTCTGCCTACTGGAAATGAATTTATCAAAGATCCATCAAACCAACATATACGACCAGATGGTAATCCGGGACAAGATTTTCCTTTTGTACAAATTGGTTTTAATGATGATAATTGGCGAAAAGTAGATTTACCTCACGATTGGGGTATTGAAGGTCCGTTTCTTGAAGGATGGGATGCTGAAGTTGGCGGAGGTATGGGACGCTTACCTAGTCATGGCATTGCATGGTATCGTAAAAAATTAAATATAGATCCTTCGGATGCAGGAAAATCTATCTATTTAGATATTGATGGCGCCATGTCGTATGCAATGGTATGGTGTAATGGATATCTTGTAGGAGGTTGGCCTTATGGCTATAACAGTTGGAGGGTAGATTTAACTCCATATATTCAAGCTGGAGATGCTAATCAAATAGCCATTCGTATTGATAATCCGAATTATTCAGCCCGTTGGTATCCGGGGGGAGGAATTTATCGAAACGTATGGTTAGTAAAAACAGGTTCTGTGCATGTTTCACATTGGGGGACTTATGTCACAACAGAAAATATTACTACAGAGTCGGCAACAATAAATTTAGATGTTACCATCGATAATAAATCAGATAAAGATGAATCTGTAGAAGTAAATACAGTGGTTTATCCTTTAGATGAAAATGGGGTTCAGCTTGAAGTGCCTGCTGTTGCATTTGAAAATGTGTCTGCAGAAATTAAGGCCAACCAAAAACAAACAGTTAAAGGGTCTGTTACAATTGATAATCCTGCTCTTTGGGGACCTGCGCCTACTCAAACTCCAAATCTTTATGTTGCTGCAACTCGTTTATCAAAAGATGGGAAGATAATAGATGAATACAAGACTCGTTTTGGTATTCGTTCTATAGAATTTGATCCGGATAAAGGGATTATTGTTAATGGTGAACGTATTCCAATTAAAGGGATCAATAATCACCATGATTTAGGTGCTTTAGGTTCTGCTTTTAACATTCGTGCTGCTGAACGTCAACTTGAGATTCTTAAAGAAATGGGATGTAATTCCATCCGTATGTCACATAACCCACCTGCTCCTGAATTATTGGAACTGACTGATAAAATGGGATTTCTGGTGATGGATGAAATTTTTGATTCGTGGGAACTTAAAAAAACACCTCACGATTTCCATTTGATTTTTCCGGATTGGCATGAGGCAGATACCAGAGCTTATATAAGACGTGACCGTAATTGCCCTTCAATTATCATGTGGAGTTATGGTAATGAGGTTGGAGAACAATATACCGGAGAAGAAGGCGCTGCCATAGGAAGAAAACTTTGTGAGATTATCAATGAAGAAGATTCTACCCGAAAAACTGCGGCATCAATGAACTGGGCTAAATCATATATGCCATTTCCTGAGGTGATGGATGTGATTAGTTTGAATTACCAGGGCGAAGGTATCAGACAAGATCCGTTCTTTGAAGGCACAGAGCGCATACAAACACCGCCATCGTATGATGATTTCCATGAGAAATTTCCAGATAAAGTTATTCTAAGTACAGAAACTGCTTCTGCATTAAGTACGCGAGGAACATATTTATTTCCTGTTTCTGATAAAATTAGTGCGCCTATTCGTGAAGGACTAGGGGGAGATGAAAAGAATGGTTATGTGAGTGCTTATGAATTGTATGCTGTTGATTTTGGATCATCAGCTGATAAAGTGTTTGCGGCAATCGATAGTCATCCATTTGTTGCGGGTGAATTTGTTTGGACAGGATGGGATTATATTGGAGAACCTTCTCCATATTATTTATCCCGAAGCTCATATTCAGGAATAATAGACTTAGCAGGATTTCCAAAGGACCGTTACTACCTTTATCAGGCAAAATGGCGTCCTGATTTACCAATGGTGCATATTTTACCTCACTGGAACTGGCCTGACAGAGTTGGTAAAGTAACTCCGGTTCATGTATTTACATCAGGAGATGAGGTAGAATTATTCCTGAATGGGAAATCACTAGGTAAAAAGAAAAAAGGTGAGTATGAATATCGTCTTCGCTGGGATGATGTGGTTTATGAACCAGGTGAATTGAAAGCCATAGCATATAAAAATGGTAAGCAATGGGCTGAACAAGTGATGATAACAACAGATGCTCCTGCAAAATTAGAAGCGACTGCTGATAGAAGCACTATTAAAGCTGATGCTTTGGATTTATCCTTTATTACTGTAAAAGTATGTGATAAAGATGGTTTGTTTGTGGCTAATGCTTCTGACTTGATAGAGTTTAGTATCGAAGGTCCGGGAGAGATTGTAGCAACAGATAATGGTGACCCAACAGATATGAATGTATTTTCATCGCATCAGCGTAAAGCATTTAGCGGAAAAGCTTTGGTTATTGTAAAAGCCAAAGAAGGTGAAACAGGAGAAATTATTGTTAAAGCCAAAGCAGAAGGATTAGAGGAGACTACAGTAAAAATTAAATCAGAATAACATAATTAAATAAGCATCAAATATCTATTGTCAATTAGAGTTAAGGAGCCTTGTAGTCTTGCAAGGTTCCTTTTTTTTGACGTAATGGGGTTATTTATTATCTTTCCACCAAATCAGACTAACAGATGCGTAAACTTTTCTCTCTATTCTTAGTAATCCTTTCAATTCAACTATCAGCACAAGAAATTTCATTAGAATATCAGCAATTATCAAATATTTTGTTGGAGAAGATAAATGAACTTCGAGCAGATAAAGAAATTGGATCTTTAGAGTTAAATATTGATTTAAGCAATGCTTCACATTTGCATTCCAGTTATATGGCTCGTTATAACCGGCTTCGACATGAAGAATCTTCGCGTAAGCTTAAAACACCATTTCTAAGAGTACAAAAATATTCTAATGAATATGAATTTGTAGGAGAAAATATTCTTTTCATTGGGTATAAAGGAAAAAAACTTAAGAAAAAAGACATAGAAATTATCGCAGAAGAAATCTTTACGAATTGGAAAAACTCTCCAAAGCATTTTGAAAATATGATTAATCCACAGTTTAAGTTATGTGGTTTTGGCTTTGCCATTGGTAAAAATAAATTATATGCAACTAATGTATTTGGAACCAAAGGTTACGTTATTGAAGGACAGGTTTCCAATAATGCTTTTGGCATTAAACCTTATAATAAGATTTGCGATAATTTCTTAAGTGAGAACAGTAACCTAATGGTTAATATTGGTAATTCATTACAAATAGAAAATGATAAAGTCTACTTGTATATCCATAACAAACAGCTGATTGATAGAGTTTTTGATAATCCAAAGGATGGTATTGCCATTGACATAGTTACCAGAGAACAATTCCAAGATAAGAATCGAAACCTAATTGATTTTTCCCCTATCTACGATGGAATTATGCTTAAGCCAGTTTATTTGGAAGAGTTAAAACAGAAAAATTCTTCCATTAGCGATTTTCGTTATATTGGAGCGATAGCTGATATTCCTGAAACATTTTATGAGAAAGAGATTAATGCAAATGTTATCTTTATTAAAGAGGGAGTATCATGTGACTACAGATATCCTGCATATGTTCCAAGAGAAGATTATAACCTTATTGATATAGAGCCAATTCTTCTTAATCCAAATCAACCCCCATTCAAAAACAAGGGAATTTCAGCTTGTAAAACAATTTATTTTGATTTTGATAGAAACAATACTGTACCTCTAAAAAGTTTTAATTTTGAAGATATTCAAGGTCGATTAAAATCAGTGGAAATTGTAGGTTTTAGCTCAGTTGAGGGTGATTCTATACGAAATTCTGTATTACAAAAGCAAAGAGCTGAATATATTCAAAAGTTAATATCAAATAAATTCACAGAATCTAATTTTCCATGCAAAATTCAGACGAATGAAAATTGGCCTTTAATGTATTTTCAGTTAAAGGTTTTGGGAATTGATTCTATGCAAAATAGAAACAAAACTAAAATAAAAAATTTAATAAAAACGGATACGACTCATAACTGGGATTCTTTGTTATATCTACAAAGAAGGTCTTATGCCACTGTTTATTTTGAGAATGAATTAAGTATAAAAGACAGTCTGTATTTTAATCAAAACTATCATACAGCTATGTTTTATAATGATGTAAATCTTTCTAACCGATCTTTAGCTGCTATATTCAATAACAATAGTCTTGAGTTTTTTACTTTTACACCAAATGAAATAGAAACTATATTAGTTAATCCCCTTTTAGTACAGAATACTACAGCCATATTGTCAAAGATTTATAATTATAATTTTGAGCAGTCTATTCAGTTTATCGATTATTGGTTTCGTCATTTAGATCAGCTTGATCAGAATAGTAAATACAATCTATGTAATTTGTATTGCATAGTTGTCGCAGATATTCTGGATAGTTGGGATGTGAATAAAAAGGTTTTTTCAAAGATCCTTTCTCCGGATCTGGTAAAAGACTGTATTTCTGAATTCTCTGGTTATGAGGATTATGATAAGATGCTTTTAAATTATCATATTACAGCAAGTAGATATTATGGACAGAATAATGATTATACAAATCTTAAAGAATCATTTGATTTTATTGTAGATTACTTTAAAAATTCCTCTTTAAATATTAATGATGAAATAAAGCTTTGCTTGTTTTTCAATAATTGGAGTCGATACGATCTATGTATTGAATTTTTGAAAAAGAGAAGGAATGATCCTGATTTTAATGAAGAGGCTGCATTCTTGCTGGCACAAACAAGTTTGGGGTATCCAGATGTATTAACAGAAGAAGAACTCTCGTCTATTGTTAAAAAAGCTTTTCAGATCAATAAAAAAAGATGGTGTAATTGGATTAATAGAGAGTTTCAGCATCAAAGAAATACGATGGTTAAAGAAATTTATTGTAATGAATGTTCAACTTCTGACTGAATTAAAAGAAATAGATAGTAAACAAAACTGTTTTATATTTATACACATAAATCACGTTAACCCCCTAATCATTTATAATAATACCAGAAAATTAAACTATGATGAACCCAAAACAAATTTTTGAGACAGGATTACAATATCATCATTATGCTAATACAGCCTATCCTCTTACACCAACTTCGTTAAAAGAGTTTAGGATAAAAGATCAATCAGAATATCTTGATTTTTTGAAAAGCGAGTGGAGTAAAACCGATGAGTTAAGTTTGTATGTACATATACCATTTTGCAAAGTTCGATGTAAATTCTGTGAGTATGTAGTTCTGGATTCTTCCGACAGTCCTGTAGAGGATGAATATGTTTCGCTTTTAATTAAGGAAATTGAAATCTATAAAGAAATTCTAAACGGGAAACGTATTGTTGGTTATGATCTGGGAGGAGGAACCCCAACAAAACTTTCTAATGAAAATCTGCAATTGATTACATCAACACTCCAATCCTCATTTAATTTTGATGAAAATGTAGTTTTTAGTATCGAAACAACGCCAATTATTGCAGCTCAGGAACCAGAAAAAATAAAGGCTGTTTACGATATGGGTTATCGCAGAATTAGTATGGGAATTCAAACTATTTCAGAAAGATTGCTAAATGATCTTGGACGAGAAGGAACTACTCATATTTATGAAATTGCGGTTGAGAACATCCGTAAAGCCGGCTATACAATGTTTAATGTAGATTTGATGTACGGCTTTTTATATCAAAGTGATGAGGATTTTGAAAATACAATTAGATATGCTATTGCATTAAATCCTGAATTTATAACCCTGTATAGAAACAGATATAAGGGCACCAAGTTGGAAGGGGAATCAGGGGGTGTTTCACTTTATAAAATTATTCATCAGTATAGGATTGCTTATCGCATTTTATTAGAAAATGGTTATGAAGGAAATCCGGGAAAAAATACTTTTAGCAAGATTGAAAATAATTATGGGACAAGTGATTATCTTACCAAAAGAGTTGTTGATGGAGTTCCATATGTAGGTATGGGATTAGGTGCACAGTCGTTTGGAATGGATTACCTGGCATATAATAGTGGTGCTGCCAACAAAAAATTGAATGTCTATAAAGAAAAAATTGAAAAGGGATTATTGCCTATCCAGGATATCTATGCCTTAGATCAGGAGGAAGTAATTGCTAAAATGATTTCAGTAGCATTTTATTTTGGTTTTATTGATCTGGATGCCTTTTATAAACGCTTTAAGCTATCGTTTATAGATTACTTTAAAGAAGAGGTAGAGTTCGTTATTAGTGAAGGTCTGATGGAGCTAAAAGGCCAACGTTTATACCTTACATCACGTGGATCTGATTATATAAATGGCATAATTCCTTTGTTTTATTCTAAGCGATCAAAGAAAGAATTAAAAACACTGCAGGCTTCTAATACAAACTTAAGCACGGGTGAAAAGGAATTTCTAAAGGCTTATGATTTAAAAGCCTTTGATCGACCATCGTTGACTTCTGATATAATTATCTTCACAGAAGATCAAGCTACGAAATCATATTCTGTTGTTTTAATAAAACGAGGTGAGCATCCATTTATGAATGATTGGGCCTTGCCTGGAGGATTTGTCAAAAATGGAGAGACTGCTGAGGATACTGCCTATCGAGAACTGATTGAAGAAACAAGTATTGAGGATATCCCATTGTCACAAATATATTTTGAAAGTCAGCCCAAACGAGATCCAAGAGGATGGATTGTTTCATGTGTTTTTGCTGGTCTGACTCAAAAAGAAAAATTAAAACTTCAATATGGAGATGATGCGATAAATATTGGTTTATTCTCTATCAATACCGAGGTTAAAGAAATAACAGATACAAAAAAAGGTAAACTAGAAAACATCCATCTTCAACTAAAACATGAAACAACAATTCTTGAGGCTGAAATTGAAAAAGAATCGTTAGATACACCTATAGGGAAAAAACGTGTTTATAAGGTTTTAACTTCAAATGGAATTGCATTTGATCATGCTTCAATGATATTAAGAGGGATAGAAGTTTTGGATAATATTTAAGAAAGCAAAATAAGCTAAAGAGAAACGCCCTGTTATGTATATCCAACAGGGCGTTTTTTTTAATAAATCTTTAATTCATATCTAACTGATTTTTGCTCTTAGCCAAATTGTTACATTTCAAATAATTTTCCTTTTTCCCTTCTCCATGTTCCTATACTACTTTAAACTACTTCTATTCCCACTTTACATCAATTTTATTAATCATTGTAGTTGAACCTCCATTATACTGAATTCCAAAGCCACCGAAAGTATTTTTTTCTAATTCGGTACTAATGAACACTTCAGGTAATATCTCGGGATTTTTTGTGTAAGCCGGATATTCCCTTGTTGTTGAAACATGGGCCGATAATTTATTGTCTTCCGCTTTTAAGTCAATCGTACAAGGAGATCTGAAACAACTAGTAGTTACATTTTCACTGATTTGTTTTGCAATGCCATTTTCATATTTCACGAAATAGCAATCCACAGCATTTCCATATTTTGTGGTTCTGATGATTCTAAGAGCGTAACCTGTAAGTGTTTTATTATCAAACTTAATAAGAACATCCATGTATAGAGGAGCAACACTAAAGCCTTGTCCTGCAGTTTTAAAGGGAGATACCTTCATTGCAACATGCATATTATTATATTTTCCATTCACTGGAGTATATAGCATTGTTGCGCTTCTTCCTGTTTGAAGCAAACCTTTCATATTGGCGTTGCCTTCATAACCTTCTCCGTAAATCCAGGCATTTTTTGTAGTATCAACTGGAATTATAATTCCATCTTTTTTAGTTTCAAGAGGTCTGAACGTCCAAAAACCAGGAATAATTTGGCATTGATTATCTACTGAAACATTTTTAAATTCTGTTGTATACGATTGATTCTCTGGAGTAATGTTTTTACTCGAAACGGGCTTTTTAGAAATGACCTTTACTTCTTTACCCGGCTCACATCTTAGATGTTTTGGAGCAACTGTGGCCATAATATAATGTCCAATATCTGATGATGATAGTTGATATGATTTTAAAGGTTCATTATGTCTTGATACCATAACTTTTATCGCATTCTTCCCCTCCTTATTATCACATCGGTACCAGTTCACAATTGATTCATCTTTATACTTTATGTCAAGCTCATAATCAACCGTTATTTTACCATCTGTTGGTTTTGACAATTTTGGGAACCTGCTAAAGTTTGGGGCATCTAATTTTAAAGGAGACACATCTATAACGCTTGCGGCTTCTAATCCAAGTTTATTTGAAACATAAATGATAACTTCTCTCGTATCATCATTATTATTTGTAGGTATTATTTTACACGATAAAGTAGTAGAAGAAGGAACTAATTTAACAATGGAACTATCATTTGAAGATACAAACCAATTCAGATTGGCTTTCTCAACTTTATATTCTCCAAATCTGTTTACAATGGCATCTAAAAATAATGTGTCTTTGCCTGTTTCAATAATATTACGATTTGACGGAATCAAAATTTGAGTTGGCAGATTAGTGTATTGCTTCTTATTTTTCTTTTCAGCCTCCAGAACCAGATTTTTTATTCCACAAGGATCCCAATCGTCATTTCCTTTTAACAGGTTGTACGTATTGTAAATTACAGTATCGCTTAACAATATTCGATATGCATCAAGTAATGGTAAATTGGTCATATCAATCGTTGCTTCTTCATCTTCTGAACTAATTTTTATTGATTGAGAATTTAAAGAAACATTGTATTGATAGTTTTTCATTTCGTGTGGAGGCACATCTCTCCATCCAACATAATCCACTGTTTCAGAATGAAAACGTGTATCAATAACCGCTACCTGACCATTTGCTTTCGTAAAATATTGTTTTCCATGAGTAACTGAGTTGATATCACAATTAAAAAATACAGATCCCGTACTTACAGTGTTATAGAATGGCTTTGAACTAAAGAAATTAAAAGTGCAGTTGAGGTAAACTCCTGTTCCACATAAGGCATCGTCAGTGCATTCCATATGACAGCGGTCAAAAAGAATACGCTTTGCACCAACAAAATTGCATAAGTTCAAACGACTAATGAATCTTGTATTTCGGGCAACAATTTTATCTCCATTACAATGGATTAATTGAGCCTGTACAATAGCAGAACCTCTTTTTTCTCTATTTAATTTGGGATTAAGAGGAAAGTCTAAATCTACATTACAAAAATTACCAAAAGTGATATTTTCAGATGATGTTCCGTCTCCTGAAAACCTGAGCATTGTAAAATTTCCAACAGCTCCCATGGTTTGGCCACGATTACAGGCTAGTACAACATTTTCTGCATTGTCAGTTAATCCATAAAAACGAAGCCATTCACAATCAATTTTAAGTCCATAAGGTACCGGATCGTTTCCGCGTGTTTTTATTTCATGATCATCCGGGTTATCAATCCAGTAAACCCAGGGTGCAATATATAAAACCATAGGCTCATCTTCTGTTCCATTAGTTAAGTAATTAGAAGCTTCATTTATAGAATTGAAAACAAAAGGATATTTATCAGTAACGTCTTTACTTAGGTTTCCATCAATAAAGAAAGACTTGGGGCCTAATTTTATGGTTTCATTTTTATATATGATATTGGTTCCGTTAAATTGAATTGGGTTAGAAGAGTCCAATGAATTATAGAGATTGTTTTTCTGCCCGAAAGATATGGATACAATAAATATTGTAATAATAGAAAGTAGTGATTTCTTCATTATAAGCTTGTTTTATTTTTGGTTTGGGAGATAAAATTACAATCATTTTATTTTACTGATGGTGTTTTTTATACCTTAATAGAAAAAATGTTGATTCGGAGCAAGGGTAAACACCTTTTTGTGGATTATATAAGTGTAAGACTATAATCATGAATACTGAATTAGAAAATAAAATAATAAGCCTGATATCAGGCAATGTTGACGTTGAAGAAAAGGAAGTGTTGTTGAAGCAGATCTATTCAGATTCTGATTTGTTAAAACAATATCAAAGAATAAAAAATGCCTGGGCTATGTCCACCTACAAACAAAAAGTGGATCAACATCAAATAGATGCTTCATATAATGATTTTGTAAAGCTGATTAATTCGGGTAGACAACGCTCTATTATTAATTATTTAAAATATGCAGCAGTTGTTGTCATATTCTTATCTCTTGGGATTTTAACCAATAAATTCATATTTAATAATTCATTAATGCCAGGTAGTGCTAAGTTAGCAATGAACGAAATTATTGTTCCTAATGGTGATAAAGTAGAGATTACTTTAGTTGATGGCACTAAAGTTTGGTTAAATTCAGGTACAACATTTCATTTCCCGGCAAAATTTGAAGGTAAATCGCGTTATGTTAATATCGAAGGAGAGGCATATTTTGAAGTTACAAAAAGTAAAAAATCTTTTATTGTTAATACCAGCTATGGTGATATAAAAGTTTTAGGAACTTCCTTTAATGTTAGGGCCTATAAAAACATGAACTTTCAGGCTAATTTAATTGAAGGTAGTATAAGGTTTACTAAAGATTCAATTGGAAAATTGTTAAAACCTGGAGAGCAATTATTTATTAATGATAATCAGGAAATAGTTGTTTCTAAGTTTAATAATTCCTCCAGTTATACATGGAAGGATGGAACTATAACTTTTCAAAATGAACAGTTAAAAGATGTGGTAAAGAAGCTTGAACGTTATTATGATATAAATGTTGAGTTAGATCCAAAACTATCAAGTATTCGTTTTACAGGGAAAATCTACAACGAGTCAGTTGAAGAGATAATGACACTAATTGATAAAATAGAACCAATTAAGTATGAGTATCAAAAAGAATCCAATTATTTGATTATTTCAGCCAGAACCAATTAAGAATCATTCTTTTTAATCGGTTTTATTGGCATTAAGGATATTTAGCTTTTATTTTTACCTGCAATTAAAATTGTCAGGATTATGAATACATTGATTTCAAAAGGATTTTTACCCTTGATTATATTTGCTTATAGTTTTGTTTTAAAAGCAGAAAATTATCCACATAGAAGCGATATACTTTGGGTTACAACTCCGGATCATTCTGATTGGTTGTATAAAACAAATGAAAAAGCAAAAGTTTCAGTTTCGGTATTTCATTATGGTGTTTTACAGGATACACTTACCTTAAGTTATAGTATTGCCCCGGATATGATGGATGCTGTTCATACAGGGACTGCTATAATTAAAAATGGTGTCGCTTCAATAAATATTGGAACATTAAGTTATCCGGGGTTTTTGGATTTAAACTTAAAGCTTAATATAAATGGAGAGGAGTATAAACATCATATTAAAGTGGGTTTTAGTCCTGAAAAACTGTCTCCATATACTCAAATGCCATCCGATTTTGAATCTTTCTGGGATAAAACAAAGGAACAAGCTGCACAATGCCCATTGGTTATTGAGAAAAATTTTGTCCCTGAATACTCAAATGATAAGGTAAATTGCTATTTGGTAAAGATACAGGCTTATGAAAAAGGCAGATATGTTTATGGTTATTTAACGATGCCTAAAAAAGAAGGAAAATATCCGGTTGTTTTTTCTCCTCCAGGTGCAGGAATAAAACCTATGGATCCTCTTAAAGATATTTTTTATGCAGAAAATGGATTTATCCGATTTGATATGGAAATTCATGGCATAAGGCCTGATTTAGATAAGGAAATATATAACGAAATAAGTAGTGCTTTCGGTAATAAATACAACAGTTACTTAATTAATGGATTAGATAATCGTGATAATTATTACATGAAGAAAGTTTATATATCTTGTGTAAGAGCTCTTGATTATTTAACTACATTATCGGAGTGGGATGGTAAAAACTTAATTGCTCAAGGAGGAAGTCAAGGTGGTGCACTGGCCTTAATTACAACAGCATTAGACTCAAGAGTTACTGCTTGTGCTGCCAATCATCCGGCATTAAGTGATATGGCAAGGTATAAATCAGGAAAAGCTGGTGGTTATCCGCATTTATTTACAAAGTTTGACGGTATGGATACACCAGAAAAATTGGAAACATTAAAATATTATGATGTAGTAAATTTTGCTCGTCAAATTAATGTTCCTGTATTTATGACCTGGGGATTTAACGATAATGTTTGTCCTCCAACAACAAGCTATATTGTTTACAACACATTAAATACTCAAAAAGAATCTTTGGTAACACCGGTAAACGAACACTGGATTTCAATAACTACACGTCATTCCATAATGGAATGGATTAAAAAGCATTTAAAATAGTCACCTTGCAATTATAAACCTATGAATCTAATAAAGAAATTAACTTTTATATTTTTTACTTTTTCAGCATCTCTTTTGTGTGCGCAAACAAAGGCACCGGCATATCCTATTGATACGAGTTATACTGTAAATAATCAGTTAAGGAAGTACATAAAGCATTATCCATATTTATTGCCAGCAGAAGATAAATTATCAAGTGGAGTTATCGGAGATCGGGATGTGATTTATACTACGTTAAAAAAGACAAAGTACGGTAAAAGAGATTTGCATTTAGATATTTTTCGTCCTGAAAAAGAGGGGAAATATCCTGCAATAATTTTGGTGCACGGAGGTGCATGGAAAACAGGAAATAAGTCACTATTGGTTCCAATGGCTCAACAAATAGCAAAAAGAGGTTTTGTTGCAATTTCGGTTGAATATCAAATGGTGTTGGAAGCACCTTATCCTGCTGCTGTTCATAATATAAAATCAGCAATTAGATGGATGAGAGCCAATGCGGAAAAATATAATATTGATCAGGATAAGATTGCAATTTCAGGAACATCAGCCGGAGGACATCTGGCCTCATTAGTTGGATTAACTAATGGATTAGAAAAATTTGAAGGAAATATGGGGAATGAGTCCTTTTCAAGCGAGGTTCAAGCAATTATTGATATTGATGGAGTATTAAATTTTATGGCTCCTATTTCTTTGAATAAAGAAAGAGGAGATGATTCACCTGACGTACAATGGATCGGAGGTCAATTTAAGGATGTTCCAGAACGTTGGAAGGAAGTTTCTCCTATTTACTGGGCTAATGAAAATTCTGTACCAATGTTGTTTATAAACAGTGGATACCCTAGGTTTCATGCAGGACAGGATGAATTAATAGGTATGTTAAATGAATGGGGAATTTATAACGATGTTGTAAAGTTTAAAGTACGTATGCATACTTTCTGGTTATTTCATCCTTTTATAGATGAAACAGTTGATTATATGATTGATTTTATGAACAAAGCAATGAAGTAATATATATGAAGTGGTTAAGAATTAAATTCCCAGTAACTATTATTCTAAGTATTTTGATAAATACTGTTGTCAATGGTCAAAATAAAATTGTAGTTGCAAAGGATGGAAGTGGTAATTATACATCAATACAAGAAGCTATAAATTCCTGTAAACAAAATCAAAAACAGGAACAGGTTATTTTTATAAAGGAAGGCGTATATGAAGAAAAGTTAGTATTGGATTCAGCTTATACTCATCTTCATTTTATCGGTGAAAACAAAAATAATACGATAATTAGCTACGGTGATCATGTGGGGATGGATGGAATAACAACTGCTAATAGTTATACTTTTATTATTAAGGCAGATAATATTAAGATTGAAAATCTTACGATAAAGAATTCTGCAGGTGATGTGGGGCAGGCTTTAGCTATATACTTGGATGGAGATTGTTGCTCTTTTAAAAATTGCAGGTTATTGGGAAATCAGGATACAATTTATAATGGAGGAACGGATAGTCGACAGTATTTCTATAAATGTTACATAGATGGAACTACTGACTTTATATTTGGATCAGCTGCTGCAGTATATGATAAATGTAAAATTCACAGCAAAAAGAATTCATATATCACTGCTGCAAATACACCAGAAGGAAACAAATATGGTTTGACATTTCTGAATTGTAAGTTAACAGCCAATAAGAGTACTGATAAAGTTTATTTGGGACGTCCATGGAGAGATTATGCAAAAACGGTCTTTATACATTGTAAAATGGGATCTCATATTTTACCTGAAGGTTGGCATAACTGGTCAAAACCAAATCGTGAACAGACCTCATTTTATGCAGAATTTAATAATAAAGGCAAAGGATCAAATATGGAAAATAGAGTTAATTGGTCTCATTCTTTATCAAAAGAAGAAGCAAAGTCTTATACCTTATCTAATATATTCAATGGAAATATAGGCTGGATTATAAAGTGAATTAGAATTTTCTTAAAGAATTTATAATTATAAATATTATGCTATTGTTAGCTGATTGAAAGTAAAAAAGTAATTTCCATATAACAAATGGAAATTTAAGTTAGATATAGACATGGTTACCCCTTTATTAGTTATTAAATGAAGGGGTAATTTTGTTTTTTATATATTTGAAAGGTTTTGAGGTATTAACGTTTATGATATATAGTAACCAACAACTTTACCAAATATTAAAAAAAGGGGATCAATCGTCTTTTAAAATAGTATATGACCATTTTTACTCAAGGTTATACTATTTTGTTTTGGAGTATGTTTCAAATTCGGATATTGCTGAAAATGTAGTTCAAGATACCTTTTTAACATTATGGGAAAAGTATAAACAATTAACAGAGGATACCAACTTAAATGCTTATTTATATACAGTCGCGAAAAACAATAGCTTAAAATTTTTAAGAGATCAAAAATATAGTCAAAAACTATTTATTTCTAATCAACTTTCTTCTGCAGAATTAGAATTAAATGTAAGCTCATTAGAAAAACTTGATACTTCTATTCTTGTATTTGAGGAAATAGAAACGATTATTAATCAAACCCTGGAGTCTTTACCTGAACAATGTAGAATAGTGTTTGAATTCAGTCGATTTGAGCAAAAGAAAAATAGAGAAATTGCTGAATTATTAGGGATCTCAACAAAGACAGTTGAAGGCCATATTACAAAAGCACTTAAAGCTTTTAAATCATCTCTAAAGGAATACTTACCGCTAGTTGTATTTTTTATGCATCCTTTTTTAGGCAGATAGATAAGTATGTTTATTAATAGTTTTATTTATCTATTGTATTTACTCCAATTTATAGTACTCAAGTTTTTCTGTTTTAGCTTATTTAATTTCAAATGAAAAAAAAAGTAAAAAACTGTGAAAAAAAATAATTTTTAAGCAAGGGTATCTTTATGTTTATGGATTATATAAACGAAAGAACCTAATGCATAATGAAAAAAAAGCATGATATATTATTAAGACAAGGTAAGCGAACAGCCATTGTTAGCTACAAATTAATGAGATTTATGGCCACTTCTTTTGTAATAGGATTTCTTATTCAACAGTATTCAGATTCATTATTTAACAATGGAGAATCTACCTTAAATAGAATAAAAGTAGATAAAGGAGATCAGTCAGAATTAGTTTTGACTGATGGAACAAAAGTTGTTTTAAATTCAGGAAGTGAATTACAGTTCCCTAAAGAATTCTCTGATGATCATTCCAGAATTGTTTTGTTAAATGGTGAAGGTTATTTTGAAGTAAAAAAAGGTAATCGACCTTTTATTGTAAAAACTGAATTGGGAAATATTATGGCTATAGGTACAAAGTTTAATATTTCTGCGTATGAAAATGAATGTTTTGAAGCAACATTAATTGAAGGACTCATCAAATACAAAATTAACAGGATTGAAAAAGTTATTAAACCCGGTCAGCAGGTTATTGTAGATGATAGTAAACATATTATTATAAAAAACATTAAGGATCCATCATTTTTAGAATGGAGAAATGGAACTATAAGTTTTTCAAATGAAAAATTAGGAAATGTGATAAATAGACTGGAACGACATTATAATACAGATATAATTTTAGATCCGGAATTGGCTAATATTAAGTTTACCGGAAAAATTAGAGAAGAAACTATTGAAGATGTACTAAAATTAATCAATATAACTACCCCAATTAAATATGAAAGAATAAGTAAAAAAGAAGTAAAAATATTAAGTAGGAAATAAAAAGGAAAGACAGGATGTGCGAGATCCCGCCTTTCTAATAATTCGATAATTCAAATTATTAACTGTTTACAATGTAAAATTATGAAAAAAAATCGATGTTACGGCAGTGTATGGCTGTTTGTAAACCAAAATCTTAAGCGAATGAAATTAACGGTCTTAATTTTTATGCTCTCAATCATGAGTAGTTTTGCAAATGGGCTACTATCTCAGGATGCAAAGTTTAATTTTGAATTTCAAAACCACAAAATTGCGTCTTTATTAAATGAAATTGAACAATCAACAGATTTTCGTTTTTTTTACAACGAAGAGGTCAATGTAAATCAATTTACTACAGTTGCTATTGTTGATGGGACGTTAGAAGAGGCGTTGGATAAAATATTTGAAGGGCAAGGTATTAGTTATGAGATTGTTGGTAAGCAAATAATACTTAAGCCTGAGACTGTTGTTATGCAACAAGCTATTACTGTCAAGGGTATTGTTAAGGATTCATCCGGAGAGTTGCTTCCTGGGGTTACAGTCGTTGTAAAAGGAACTACAAATGGAACAATTACAGGGGTTGATGGAGATTATGTATTGCAAAATGTTCCAGCGGAAGGAGTATTAATTTATTCTTTTGTTGGATTTAAAACAAAAGAAATAGGTGTTGCTGGACAAGTTCAAATAAATGTTGTTCTGGAAGATGAAACTATTGGATTAGAAGAAGTTGTTGCCATAGGTTATGGTGAGATGAAAAAGAGTGACTTAACTGGTTCTGTTTCACAAGTGTCAAGTGAAAATTTTAATAAAGGTTCACAAATGTCAGCCCAACAACTTATGCAAGGAAAAATTTCCGGTGTTAATGTAAGTTTGAATAGTGGTAAGCCAGGTGGTTCAACAACTATCAGAGTTCGAGGAGGTACTTCTATTTCTGCATCTAATGATCCGTTGTATGTGATTGATGGAGTGCCTATTGCTTCATCTTCAGGTAGTGCAAATATTAGTGGTGATGGAACGGACTTTTTTGATCAGGAAGCAGTGAATCCTCTACTTACGTTAAATCCCAATGATATTGAATCGATTAATGTACTAAAAGATGCATCAGCAACTGCTATTTATGGTTCCAGAGGTGCTAACGGAGTAATCATGATTACTACAAAAGGCGGTAAGGCGGGTAAGGCAAAAGTAAGTTATGATGTATCAACAAGTATGGCAAATGTAGCCAATACTTTAGACGTTTTATCAGCCGATGAGTATGTAAGTACTCTTGAGAATATTAATTCTACGCTTTCAGATGATGATAAAATAAGCTATACGGATATGGGATCCAGCACGAATTGGCAAGACGAAATATACAGAACAGCGATATCGCATGATCATTATCTTTCATTAACAGGAGGAAGTGAGACTACTAATTATCGAGTTTCTTTAGGATATGGAAAACAGGAAGGTATTATGCTTTCGTCTAATCTTGAAAAGGTAAATGCTCGTGTAAATATTAACCATAATGCATTAGATGGAAAATTGAAGTTCGATTTTAAAATGAATTATGGCAATAACAAAGCTGATCAGGCTGCAATTTCAAACACCGTTGGTAGTGAGGCTGGATCTAGTATGAACTACGAGGCATATGTTTTCAATCCTACTTATCCTGTAAAAGATGAAAATGGAGATTATTATCATGTTCTTCCATACCGTATTAATCCTGTTTCTTTTTCAACTGATTTAACAGATAAGAGAACAACCAGAAGATTTCTAGGTAATTTGTCAACAACGCTTCAGATTACTAAACCGTTAAGTTTTAGAGTGAACTTAGGTTATACTAACCAAGCGGTAGATAGAAATACATACATTAGTAAAGAAAATCCGTTAGGAGAAGGTTTTGGAGGTTATGTTAGTGTTCAAAAATTACTGGAATACTCTAAGTTGGCAGAAACTTTTCTTAGTTATAAAAAATCATTTGGAAAAGTTAAAACCGATGCTATTGCAGGGTATTCTTACCAGTATTTTTATAGCGAAGGATTAAGAAATGTAGGTACAGGTTTCTTATCTGATTCTTTCAAGTGGTATAGTTTACAAGCTGCGAATGCAATTGAATCAGCTACATCTTATGCACAAAGCAATAAGTTGGTATCTTATTATGGTCGTTTAAATATGAATTTTGATGATCGGTTTATATTCACAGGTACTGTTAGACAGGATGGATCAAGCAGGTTTGGTAAAGATACCAAATGGGGTACTTTCCCTTCAGGAGCCTTATCGTGGAGAGTTTCTCAAGAAGACTTTTTTGACGTTCCTCAAGTATCAGACTTAAAATTCAGAGTTAGTTATGGAGTAACAGGTAATCAGGAAATAGGAAACTATAACGCTATATCAACATTAAGCGCAAGTAGTTCGGGTTATTTAGTTGGTGGATCGCGTCAAACTATTGTAATGCCTGATCAATATGCGAATGAAGATTTACAATGGGAGCAAACTTCTCAGTTTAATACAGGTATCAACTTTGGATTGTTTGGACAACGTATTTATGGTAGTATAGATTATTATAAAAAGAAAACAACGGACTTATTGTTGGATGTTTTAATTCCACAACCATCATATATTAGTAAACAAACAGCCAACGTGGGTAGTGTTGAAAATAAAGGTTGGGAGTTTGAGTTAGGGGCTCATATTATTAAAAAGGCTGATTTTTCTTGGCAGGTAGATTTCAATTTGAGTAGAAATAGAAACGAAATGTTAAGTCTTTCTAATGATAAATGGCAAGGTGATGAAATATTAATGGCGCCAATTCAAGGACCTGGTTTGGCAGGTGGGTTTGCTCAGTTAGTAAAAGAAGGAAGACCTCTGGGATCGTTTTATGGTAAAGTTTTTACAGGAATAGAAAACGGTGTTGAACAATTTGAAGAAGAGGATGATTTCATTGGTTGTGCTCAACCTGATTTTACCTACGGTATCAGTAATACTTTTAATTATAAAAACTGGAGCCTGGTAATGAATATGAGAGGTTCACAAGGTAATGATGTCTATAATTTAACAGCAAATAATTTAGGTTATTTAGTTAATTTACCAGGACGTAACGTGATTAAAGAAGCTGTAACAAGTGGAGTTGGTTCACAACAGGCAAAACAATATTCATCAAGATGGATTGAGGATGGATCTTTCCTCAGATTAGACAACGTTTCTCTTTCATATACATTCGATATTCAAAATTCATTTATTTCAAGTGCAAGAATGTATGTATCTGGTCAAAACTTATTTGTAATCACAGGCTATTCAGGACTGGATCCTGAGGTTAATTCGGAAGTGTCCGGAGGAGGTATACCTGCATTAGGAGTTGACTATTTAAGTTATCCAAGAGCAAGAACTTATACTATAGGAGCTAGTATTTCGTTTTAATAATCCATAAAATTAATCCAATGAAACAAGTCATTTTTATTCTTAAAGCAGGATTGGCATGTTCCATATGGCCAATGAAATCAAAATATAATCATATGAAAAATATAATATTAATAACTGTTCTAATTCTCAGTTCGTTGATGTATACATCATGTAACGATTTGGATGAAGAATTGTATGGGAAGTTATCACCTGAAAATTATTATCAAACAGAGGAGGAGGCTCTTTCTTCTGTAGTCGCAGTATACCAAAAGTTATCAGATATAGTAAATATAGGTGCAGGATGGAGACCATCAGTTTTGGGAACCGATGAATTTTTTGTTCCTGCTCGTACCAATGGAGGTTGGTATGATGGTGGAATATGGATTGAATATGCACATCATGATGTTTCTCCAAGCAATGAATTAAACCGTAGAGCCTGGAATTCTATTTTTCCAACAATTGGTGCAGCAAACCTGGTAATTGAGAGCATTGAGTCATCACCTAAAGTTGAAGAGCTTACTGCTCTTGTTGCAGAAACTCGTGCCTTGAGAGCATACGCTTACTTTTATGCAATGGATTTTTGGGGGAATGTTCCGCTAGTTGTTGATGCACGTATTGATCCCAGCAATACCCCTTCAACTACAGCCCGTTCTGAAATATTTGATTTTGTAGTGAGTGAGTTAAAGGAAGCAGCAAGTCTATTGCCATCAGTTAAGGATGTAAGTCGTACAGATTATTATCCTCGTTTTACTAAAGAGGCGGTTTATACAGCTTTGGCTACAGTGTATTTGAATGCAGAAGTTTATTCGGGTTCTGCGCATTGGAGTGATGTAATAGAAATGTGTGATAACGTAATTAATACAAATGCATATAGTTTAGAAGCAAAAGTTGGCGATTGCTTTTTAGCAACAAATGAAGAGAATTCTACTGAAATTATTTCTTCATTTTCAATTGACCCAAATCAAAATGCTGGAAGGAATCAATTTATGCTTTATACTAATCATGCTTTGGATAAAGAAAAATATGATCTTCCTTTTACTCCTGCAGATGGTTATAGTTTACCAGAGGAGGCCTTAAACAGATACGAAGATGGAGATGCACGTAAAGAGTTAATTGAATATGGACCACAGTACTATTTAAATGGAGATCCTCTGCTTAAAGAAGACGGTACCCAATTAGTAATTACTCCGGTACAGGATATTTATGCTGCCGAGAATGATGAGGGCTATCATTTATTAAAATATTCTCCAATTGGTGTTACCTGGCAGGCATATAATGCTGACAACGATTTGGTTTTACAACGTTATGCTGATATTTTATTAATGAAAGCAGAGGCATTATTTAGAACTGGTAGTACAGGTGATGCTCTTGATCTGGTAAATGAAGTAAGAGAAAGAAGTAGTGCCACTCAATTAGATGAGTTGACTTTACAAGATATTGAAGATGAACGAGCCCGTGAATTTATCTGGGAGGGAAGCCGAAGAAGAGATATGATTCGCTTCGGATCTTATTTCTCAGATACATGGACTTTCAAAACCACCCAAACTGAGGAATGGAGAGGAATATATCCTATTCCTGAAGAGGCGTTAAATGCTAATCCACAATTGGATCAAAATCCTAATTATTAATGTGATTTTCGATCTTTTTTAAATTAAGGTTTGGGCCGGATCTATATATAGGTCCGGCTTTTTTGTTGAAAATGGAGTAAATAAAGTGAAATTAATTTGTTGGAATAAGTAATATGTCCCCTTTATTATGGCAATTTACCCTATTGTGTTGGTATTTTACTGAATACTTTTAGATAGTGAAATTTAAAGGTTGCTCTTTAATTAATCAGAAATATTAATCTAAATCAAATAAGTCAAAATGAACAAATACTTTAAGCAGCAGGCTATATTTTTTATTTTATCAACCTGTCTATTGATAATATTTACCCCATCTATTAAAGCAAATGAAAATACAAGGGTAGTAGTTTCTCAGGATGGAACAGGAGACTATATTTCTATACAGGAGGCCTTAAACCACTGTAAAGCATTTAGAGATTTTGAACAGGAGATCTATATTAAAAATGGTATCTATCACGAGAAAATTCTTGTAGATTCATTCTTAACTAATATTAAGTTGATTGGAGAAAGTACCGATAGTACTGTTATAACCTACTCGGATCATGCAGGTATGCCAGGTATAGGAACTTTTAATAGCTATACTGTTAAGGTTGTAGGTGACTATATTAAGCTTGTTAATTTAACCATAGAAAATGGTTCAGGTGAAGTTGGTCAGGCAGTAGCCTTACATATAGAAGGTGATTTATGTGTAATTAAAGACTGTAGGCTTTTAGGAAATCAAGATACCCTTTATGCTGCAGGAAAGGACAGTCGCCAATTATACACTAATTGTTATATTGATGGTACAACAGATTTTATATTTGGCGCAGCAATAGCTTTATTTGAGAATTGTACACTTCATAGCAAAAGAGATTCATATATAACAGCCGCAAGTACTACAAAGAATCATAAATATGGGTATGTGTTTAAAAACTGTAAGTTGACAGCTGATAAAGGTGTCAATAAAGTTTATCTGGGACGTCCTTGGCGCGATTATGCTAATGTTGTATTTATTAATTGCGAAATGGAATCACATATTGTACCTGAAGGGTGGCATAACTGGGGTCAACCAAATAGAGAGAAAACTTCTTTTTATGCTGAATATAAAAGTACTGGAGTTGGATCTAATAAAGAAAAAAGGGTCAAATGGTCACATCAGTTAACTAAAAAACAAGTTAAAAAATATACCATTAAAAATGTTTTTAGGTTTAAAACTATTACAGACTAATGGTTATATTAATAGTTAATTAATAAATAACACTTGTGCCTGGTGGAGGTCAAAAGAGCAGAAAAGATACTTTTAATAACTAAGATTTTTTACATTGACAATTCACTTCTTGAGTAGCCTCAATTAATTCATGAAATGTATTGTAGTCCAATGGAATTTCGAGCAATCGGTATGCCTTTTCTACAGTTGAACAAAAATGGCTATTATCTTTAAGCTTTAGTATAAATAAATGCGTTAAAGCTGTTATTATGGGTCTTGAAACTACCCAAACTATGTTTTTGTGGTTATTAATCTGTGGTTCTGAATTGTATTTTTTAGAAATACGACCTAAGTAGTTGATTTTAAACTTAGGCTTACTTTTTTCGTCAATAATGATAACCAGATAGTGAATTTTTGAGTAATTCGGATCATTTTTGTATTTAGTATTTATGGCTTCTAGATCTTCTGGATACAGGTATTCACTTTGCAGTTTTACTACTGCAAAATGATGTTCTGGATACATTGTATAAAAGTTTCCACTCATGTTTAATAATTCAAATAGTCAATCCCCTTGCTGACAAATATATATAATAATTATTATTTGATTAATAGAGTACTTTTTTTATTTTTATAAGACTATAAAACTACTGGAATGCTATATATATTAGCTTTGCGTTTGTTAATGAGTTTATTAGTTATTTATATAACCAAATAATATTTTGATCATTATTAAGATCTAAATTTCTAATTTGACCATTCAAAATGCTTTTGGAGGCAATAGTTATTTCGCCCGTTTTCGTGTTGATTAACTTACATCGATACATACCTGTATCACCAGGTATTTCAATGTTTAAATCTATATTTTCTGAATATATTAAATATCCAAAGTCTTTTTTTCCTAAAATATAGATTCCAGGATTTGATTTTATAGGTTTCATCAGGCAAACATCCTCTGCAAATTTGTTGTCGCTAATAGGAGGTATAGATGAAAATGAACCTCCTGCCATAAAACTTGCCCAGTTTAAAGGTGCTTTTAATCTTCGGGAATAAACAACTGCTTTATTTGGATAGTTCTTTCTCATTTCGTTTACAGCTCTGTAAACCTGGTTAAAAGAAGTTTCGCCTACATCCATAATGCGGGCATACTGACGTGTTGCCAGGCTTTGTCCCCCAATTGGTGCATATATAGTACCATCCTCTCGATTTTGCCATTGAATAATATCAATAATGTCAACCACCTTTGATCGAGAAGGATCTTTTAATATGGAATCCTGAACATCTTTTGTTCCTGGTAACATTACCAGAACATCTTTATTGTTTTCTTTTTGCCACTCATTAATCACATCTAACCAAAATTGAACAAATTGAATTGGACCTGTATATTCCCATCCAAGATGATGAATGGTATTAGAATTATCAATGCTTTCATCTAAGCACTTTCGTATATATTTTCTTAAGTATTTTCTTCTTGTTTCGTTAGTTATGTCGTAGAATTGTTTGGCCATATAAACTCTTTTATCTCCTGCGTAATGAGTTGGTTCAGGAAATCCAAGATTATTAATATTATTAGCCGAGCGCCATGGATAGTCAGCCCAGTGTGCACCTTCCTCAATAATATTATGCTGTAAGAAATGTTCATGAATAAACACTAATCCATTTTCATCAGCAAGATCCGCAAATTGTTTTAATCTGATCCAATACCATGTATTCCATTGATTTAAATCGTATTTGCTTAATCGATCCCAGGCTTCACCAATTCCGCTTCGACTAAAAGGCTGTTCGTAAAATGGTGCCCATACATCAGCATCTACTCTTCGGTATCTTGCGTGATCATCTCTTCGTCTTTCATACCATAGTGCAGGATAATGTTGTACTGCAAAAGAGTTGCTATTTTTCATATTCTGAATTAGGGAATCTAAATCATCAGTTAAACCATATCCTATTCTCCCTGGTACATAGCGGACCAGGTTAGGTTGGGGTTCTTTAAATTGACTTGGACGCGTCGAACCTCTCCACATTGATGTTCTGTTACGTTTACCTGTAATAACTTTACCATCTACATTAATCCAGCCATTGGAAATCGATATGGGATGGTCATTTGGTTCTTTATTTATTTTGTTGAGTAATTTAATGTTAGTGGAATATTTGGCTTCAGATAAATCAGGTTTAATCGGATATCTGGTAATCATTGTATCAATCCATTCTTTCATTGTTAAATCAGGAAGCATGGCATTGATACTTGCTTGAGTTGATAATTCAGGAGAGGGAGCTGTTGTTTCGTTTGAGTTATAGAAATATATTTTATTTTCCTCTTCAGAAGATCTTCTGGTCCGGGCTTTTAATTGAGCGTAATAAAGACTTTTAGGAGTTACAAATGTATGTTGTAATTCGTGATGACCTTTACCGTAACCTTGAGCCCAGCTTGCGTAAGCCCAATTTATTGCTGTTGGTGGTGCTCCCAAATGAATCTGAGCTACTCTTGAGGACCAGCATAAACTGTTTGCCGAAGTCCAGCCTCCTCCTTGTCCATCAACATCTCTCCAGCCAAGGCAAATATTTCCTCCATCAATAGTCATATTATCAAACAAAATACCATTTGCCCATCCCCCTGTTGAACCACTAAAGTTATATGGTAGAAATGAGTAACATTGCACGAATGCATTAGGTCCAGGAGTTGTAAAACCAACAGAAAAGGCATGGTAACCATATTCTGCATAGCATCTCTGGAATAATATCTGTTGACCTAAAGTTTGAAAACTATATCTTCGGTAATTTCCAATTTCGCCTATTGGTTCCAGACTTTTACAATCTTCGATAGTAATACGACTTGCTGTTTCCCATACTGCAACAGATGAACTTACAAAGTTCCTGGTTTCAACTCTTCTTACCCAAGCATCTGTAACATTTTCCATTGTTATGGCCATCCATCTATGGTTTTCATCTTTATTGTTAGTTGGATCATAAGTGGAAATACAGCACAGGTTTTCAATTCCAATATTATTTATTCTGCCTTCCCATTGATACTTTGATACACTACCACCACCAAATTTTGGATCCAGAGAGTTTGTCAGGGGTACATCTATTGTTATTGATTTTGAGGTTACATCAATTACTTTTCGTTGCCAGTTTATATCAAAATCACCAGGTTCCCAATGTGTTAATGGGTAGTCAACATATTGACCAATCTTATCAGTACCTATAAATTCTAACCATTCCTTGGTGGAAGGGCGGTTTATAGTAATTTGATCATCAACTTTGTATGGGTGTTCCTTGTCAAATGTTAGATGAGTTGTGTTTACAGGAAAATAAACAGAACTTAATGAAATAGTGTCTGAACTTTTTTTGTTATTATCACCTACAATACGAATTAAAGTTTCTCTGTCGTCGCCTTCTCCAATTAAAACTGTTTCTTCTTGTTTGCAACCGCTTCCGCGTAGTATTACTCCTGACGATTGTATTTTTAAACTTCCTAATATATGAAAAAGACCCTTTTCTAATAGAACTGTTCCCCTGAATCCATTTTTATCTAATGGTAAAGAAGATACGTAATCAATCGCATTTTGAATTACTTGCGTAGCATCTCCTTTTAATGGAGCAACAACAACTTTTATGGGTATGTTTGGTATTGACGTTTCAGATGCCATGTATCCACAATAGGAATAATCAGGAACACGATCTCCATTGGATTCTGTTTTATATTCTAGTTCATGTTTTGAATTAATGTGAATAGGAGAATCCTTTGTTGTTTTGAAGTGTGAATAAATATGGTTTACAGGTACAATAAGTATTGTCAGTAACCAAACTATCTTGTATTTCATAGTATTGTTTTTAAAGAAAGCATCATCCAAATATTCTAATGATTTATTGTTTGGGTATTCTGTTTTAAAAAATTAATTAAGATTTTCATGTTCTTTATATATTCTCCTGTAGATATATATTCCTGGTCTGATATATCCTGAAATGGTGATGTATCAGTATTGTCACCTACCAGGGTACTACAATATTTATCTGTAAGATCTTTATTCGTACCATCCCCGACATAAGGATTGCTTATCATTACGTGTTTTACTAACCAACGGTTGTTTAAATCCAGATTTTGAATAATCTCTTTTACGTCTTTTTCTTTTACTCTTAGATCGAAAGAATGACGATTTAAATCATAATATGATTGAGGTGTACCTTCTTTGTTAAATTGTGCTGGTTTTAATGGGGAATCTTTTATCACTTCCTCAATGCTTAACAATGAAATTCTGTTGTATTCGTCTATCAATTGTTGTAAAGGAACCCTGGCTTTTCCGTAATAATGCTTTAACAGATTATGTTGGTCATGGTTAATATAATAAGTACCATAAGTTACATTTGAGCCTTTTCTATGAACATATAATGGTTTGTTACTACCAACTTCAATAAATGTTGGATGTGTTCTGTCTCCTTCTATTTGATCTTCCGGTAATTTAGTTTTTTCCAACCATTCAATGGCTTTTGGTACATGAACAAGGTATCTTCTGTCACCAGTTATTAGGTAAAACTGTAATAATAAAAAGGCATTATGACAAGTTGTACTTGGTAAAAAAGCTGCAGGTTCATATGTTCTGGCACCTGCAGTTTGCATATCCATATTTAGTTGTTGGGCCCAGGCTCCACAGGCATCCTGAGAAAATATATAAAACTCCATTCCTCTTTTAATTGGATCTAAGAAACGTTGTTCGCCTAATGTAAGATAGCATTGAATAAGGAAATGTACATTTTCCCATATAACGTCGTCATTAAACGTATAAAATGAAGTATAATCAGGATGTCCTTGCTTATTAAAGTCGTAACGTAAAGGATATCTTTGAGGCCAACCACCTAAAGGGTACTGGCTTTGAAGTATAAAATCAATGGCTTTGTCTAAGGCTGGTTTAAATTTAGGGTCAAATTTTTCCAGGTACATACGTAATAAAAAACGAGCTGCATCAGAAGTAATATCATCATCAAAAGTGCAATTGCCGTAGTAATGCTGAAACTCCTCTAACCGCCAACCATTTTTTCCTATTGTATTATACCAATGCTTTAAAGATCTGTCGCCAGCAAAGTCAACTACATAATTCCATCCACCTTCGTGGCTTTGTCCCCATATAATAGCGGATGCCGCTTTTTCTGCAGCATTGTAATAGTACTCTTCTTTTGTAGTTTCGTACGCATCCAAAAAAACATGTCCCATACTTATTGTACCAGGGTGTTGCAACCATATCATGGTTTTAAAGGCTTCCATTTCACCCCATTGTCGTGAAAAATCTGGAAGATAGTTCCAAACATAGCCACCATTATTACTTACCTCTTCAACCATGTAACGAGTTGCTTTTAGCATGGTTTCTTTAGCTTGTTGTTCTAATGTATTCATTTGTGCATTTGTACTATAACTGGAAGTAAATAGTATTGCAAGTATTGCTAAATAGTTATGTAGTTTGTTTTTCATATGTATTTTTTTAAGGCGATTCAATTCTGATTAATGAGATTGGGGATTGTAAATTCTTTTGGTGTTAACGCTTTTGGTGTGATTGTAATGCTATGAATTTTTCCTTTAAACCATGAAACTTTGTTTTGTCTTACTCCAATTGATGTAATTCCATCAGAAATTGGATAAAAATCGATTTCATCTTGTAGTTCAATTTTTCGATTAACATAACTAAATAGTTTACCATTGTCTATAACAAAAGCTACATGGTACCATTGATCTAATGGATGTAATAACTCAGAATCCGCTAAAGCCAATCCTTTTTCATTGCATTTAATAAATGCATCAAAATACCAATCTGTTTGTGTTGATCTAGTTTCCAGCATGATTCTATTTCCCCTGATTGATCCACAGTGAAAAAAACGTTGTTCAAATAAACCATCTTTTTCGGGATAGAATACTACCTCAACAGTGTATCTACTTAGGTTTCTTAGTGGAAGACTATCAATAAAAACTCCGTCATTAATTCCATTGAATGCAATGGAGTAAATTCCTCTGGAAAGATTCATACATGGATTACCAGTATATGCTATTAAAGAGTCTGAGCTTTTAATTAATTTATTTGCATTCCATAGGGTAATTAAATATGTAGTTGAGTTTTGAGCTAATGCTTGAAAATGGATTACATGTATTGAGATAATAAATAATAGAGATATTATTTGCTTTAATATTCTATGTAATTTAAAAGTGTTCATATTCTTAGTTATCGATAAAGAAGAAATAAGTTAATTGAAGTATATAGTCAATAGAATATATTCTTTTTAATAATTCATATTGATAGTAGTCTAAAAAAATCGAATAATCAATTAAGACCAGAAATGAAAAATTAAAGTCGACAATGTGGAAAGAATGAATTTTACTTTTAATAGATGTATCAAATATAGATTTTTTTATTTTCAGACACTTAATTTCTGTGAATTATTTAAATAAAAAATTACAAACATTTTATAAAATTTAAAAAAATTAACATAAAATTTATGTAAATCCATGTAACGAGCAGAAATACAATGTTGTAGGTGTTTTCTTTCAGTTAAAATCCCACCTTTTATGATACGTTTAGCCTCTAATAATGGGAAATAAATCCCGCGAGTGGGAATTTTGACCTCCCTATTTGAGAAAATATAAACAGCCTAAAACAGTGATGTATACTACTTTTGACGATGTGAATAGAATGAATGTAAATAGAAGTTAAAAAAGTAGGTTGATAATTAAGAAAACTTAACTATAGATGTTAATAAATGTTTTTAGATGGAGTCGACCTCAAGTTGTTTTAATTAAAATTTAAAAGAAACTATAGTATGCGTCAAATGAATTTTGGAAGAGGCTTGTTGATTATTGTAGCAGCAATGATGTTGTTGACTCAATGTAATTATTCTTCAAATGGAAAAGAAGAAAACGTAGACTGTTCAAAAAAAGGTCTTGAGATGGCAATTAAGATGGCTGATTCTGAAATGACTTTTTTCCCAGATATCTCTACTGTTGATTTTAATCCTATAGGTAAGTGGAATTATACACCAGGTTTAGTATCATCTGCGATGGTTGAGTTAAGTAAAGTAACAAAAGACCAAAAATATTTTAATTATGCTAAAGGGTATGCTGAAGATTTTATTAATGAGGAAGGACAGATCAAAGGATATAAAAGATCTGATTTTAATATTGATAAAGTAAACTCTGGAAAATTCCTTTTTGATTTATACGCTACGACAAAGAATGAAAAATATAAAAAAGCAATTTTTGTTTTAAGAGATCAATTAAAGGATCATCCTAGAACTGAAGAAGGTGGATTTTGGCATAAGAACAGATATACTCATCAGATGTGGTTAGATGGATTATATATGGGAGCTCCATTCTATGCTGAATTTTGTAAAGTTTTTAACGAGCCGGATTCTTTTGCAGATGTAATTAATCAGTTTAAAGTAGTTCATAAACATACTTATGATTCTATTAAAGGTTTAAATTACCATGGATGGGACGAAAGTAAAGAACAAAAATGGGCTGACCCTGAAACTGGATGTTCACCTCATTTTTGGGGACGTGCAGAAGGATGGTACGCAATGGCTTTGGTTGATGTTTTAGATTTTATTCCGGAGAATTATCCTGATAGAGGATCCCTTATCTCAATTTTAAATGATGTGGCTGCAGGTATTAAAAAATATCAGGATAAAGAAAGTGGTGTTTGGTATCAAGTTTTGGATCAGGGAAACAGAGAAGGAAATTATTTAGAATCTTCTGCTTCGTGCATGTTTGTTTACTCTTTGCTAAAGGCAGTTAGAAAAGGATATATTAATAAAAGCTATAAGGCTATTGCTGATAAAGGATATGAGGGGATTTTAAAAACATTTATAAGAGAAAATGAAGATGGTACTATCAGCCTTACGAAGGTTTGTGCAGTAGCAGGTTTAGGAGGTAATCCATACAGAGACGGAACATATGAATACTATATAGGTGAACCTATTCGGGATAATGACCCTAAAGGGGTTGGACCATTTATCTTGGCTAGCATTGAAATTAATTACTAAATCTTAATTTAATTTAAAAAGTATGGTAGACTTTAAATCAAAAAAGAAAGAAAATCTACACAAGAAAAGTTATCGTGTAGGAATTCTTATTTTAGGTCTCTTCCTTATGGTAACAAGTGGGCTTTTTGCTCAAACAGTTACTATTTCAGGTAAAGTGACTGATGCATCAACTAATGAACCATTTCCTGGAGCTACTGTAGTAGTTAAAGGTACAACAAATGGTACAATTACAGATTTTGATGGTAATTACAACATAACTAATGTACCATCTGATGCAACACTTGTATTTTCATTTATAGGAATGAAAACTCAGGAGTTTTTAGTAGCAGGTAAAACTTCAATTAATGTTAGTTTAGCTGCCGAAACTATCGGACTAGAAGAGGTTGTTGCAATTGGATATGGTGTTGTTAAGAAAAAAGACTTAACAGGAGCTGTATCATCAGTAAAAGGTGAGGAGCTTTCTCAAATTCCTGTGCCTGATGTTGCTCAAGCATTACAAGGACGTTTAAGTGGTGTTAACGTATCTAGTTCTGACGGTAGACCAGGAGCCGAAATGTCAATTAAAATTCGTGGAGGTGGTTCTATTACTCAATCTAACGATCCTTTATTCGTAGTAGATGGATTTCCTGTAAGTACTATTTCTGATATTCCTGCAGATCAAATCGAATCTATTGATGTATTGAAAGATGCTTCTTCAACTGCAATATATGGAGCAAGAGGTGCAAATGGTGTAATATTGGTTACAACTAAGAAAGGTAAATCTGGAAAATTACAAGTTACATATAGCGGTTATGTACAATCAAAAAGTGCGGCAAATACAATGGAAACTTTAAGTGCTCAGGAGTATGTTAAGCATACTTGGAGTTACACTGAAGCTTATTACGGTGGAGCGGATGACGGTATTGCTCAATATTTTGGTTTAGGTACTGATTATGGTAATCATTATGGTGATTATGCAAAAGTAAAAGCTCATGATTATACTGATGATGCTTTACGTACTGCATTTACAAGTAGTCACAATATAACTGTTTCAGGAGGAAATGATAAAACAACAATTTTAGCTTCTTTTGGAACATTAAATGATGAAGGAATTAAGATTAATTCAGGATTTAAACGTTCTAATGCTAGTTTAAAAATTAATCAGGAATTAGCTAAAAATTTAAAATTGAATATCGATGTTCGTTATTCAGAAGCAGATTTACGTACAAAAGAAAGCCAAACAAACGGTAGAGGTTCATTATTATCTTCTGCATATATGTTTAGACCGATTGATAATCCATTAGGAGATGTAGCATATACTGATGTATCATCAAGCTTTGGTAATGGTGATGCAAATATTGATGAAACTAACAATGTAATCGATTTAATTAATGATGTAAAAAACATTGAAAAAGATCGTAAATTAAGAGGTTTTGCGGGTTTAACATGGGATATTACAGATAATTTAACAGCTCATACAGAAGTTGGTGTTACTCGTTCTGAAAGTGAGGATTATTACTATGAAGATGGTTTGACAAATGGTTACAAAACAGCAACTGTTTCAAGAGGTTCTGGAAATAGTTTAAGATCTGTAACTACTTTAAATTATAAATTTAACTTAGGTGAAAATCAAAAGTTCAATATTCTTTTAGGTAATGAAATTATGGAATCAGAATCTTCAAGTACAGAAGTTGAAGGTAAAGGATATCCTGATGGTTATGATTTTGACAGAACAATTGGTTTGATTCAAACAGCTACAACTTCAACTTCGTTTACTAATTCAGTAGGAGTTCCAAGTCATACTTTATCATTCTTCGGTCGTTTCAACTATAACCTAAAAGAAAAGTATTTATTAACTGCTACAATGCGTGCTGATGGATCTTCAAAATTTGCACCAAATAATCACTGGGGGTATTTCCCAGCCGCAGCTGCTGCTTGGCGTGTATCTGAAGAACCATTCTTACAAAACTCTAGTTTTATTAACAATTTAAAACTTCGTTTATCGTACGGTACTGCAGGTAGCGATAATATTAGCTCATCACTTTGGAAAGAAACTTGGGAGAGTGTAGCCAGCTCTAGTACTCACTATCCAATCGGTGGTGTTTTAGGTACTTCTTACCAACCTGAAGGTCTGTTATCTAACCCTGATTTGAAATGGGAAACTACAATTTCACGTAATATAGGTATCGATTATAGCATCTTGAATAACAGAGTATATGGTGTTATCGAAACATATTGGAATACAACAAAAGATTTATTAATTGCAGTGCCAATTGATGAAACAACTGGTTACTCTTATCAATTCCAAAACTTTGGACAAACATCAAATAAAGGTTTTGAAATTTCAGTAGGAACTGATATTATTCGTTCAAATGATTTCGACTTAAGTGTTAATGTTATTTATAACTACAATAAAAATAATATTGATGAACTTTCAGGAGATAGAGGAATTTATGAGTATGGCTCATATTGGGCATCTTCTGCTACAAGACCAACTTTAGATTATGTATTGGCTGAAGGAAAATCTGTTGGTGTAATTCGTGGATTTAAGAGTCAGGGATTCTATACTGTAGATGATTTTGATTACAATAATGGTGTATATACATTAAAAGATGGTGTTGTTGATTTTGATGAACAATTTACAGGTAACTACCCAAATCCATATAATGTTCCTGATGGTCAGGCAGCTTTCCCTGGTGCTATAAAATTAAAAGATGCAGATAAGAGTGGATTAGTTGATGCAGAAGACTTAGTTGAGTTAGGAGAAACAGCTCCAAAACATACTGGATCTGTTAATTTTAGCGTTAGATATAAGGATTTTGATTTAAATACAAATTTCAATTGGGTATTAGGTGGTAAAATTTATAATGCTGCAGGTTTAGTTAATACATATGGAAATAAAGATGGAAGTATTGGTGCAAACCGTTATGCATTTGTAAATGATGCATTCCAAATGTATAATGTTGATAATTCAGGAAATATCTATGCAGTTACAGACCCAACTGAGTTAGCTGAATTAAATAAGAATGCAGAATATGCGGTGCCTTACTATGAAAATGGATTAACATTTTCTAAATTCATTGAAGATGCTTCATATTTACGTTTACAAACATTAACCTTAGGGTATTCAGTGCCAAAAGCAACAACTCAAAAAGTTGGTATTAATAGTATTAGATTGTATTTTACTGCAACCAACTTATTTACAATAACAGGTTATTCTGGTCTAGATCCTGAAGTTAACGCAAAACCAACTGGTACTAGTGGATTTGGAGGTGATTTAAAGATTTTCCCTACTAGCAATATGGATTGGGGAACATATCCTCGTGCGAGAACATTTACTTTAGGTTTAAATGTTACATTTTAAGTAGTAGGATTAATTGTTAACAAGGAAATTGAATTAGTATGAAAAATATATTTAAAATAGCATTAATTGCTTTTTCAACATTATCACTGAGTTCATGTGATGACTACTTAGAAACCGAATCTCCATCGGTGGTAGACTCAGACTTGGTATTCTCAGATGTTACATCTGCAAAAAGTGCATTACTAAATGCATATGATAAGTGGAGAGGAAAATCTTATGTGCATTCAAACGGATTGTTTTATGCTTTAGCTGAAGTTGGATCTGATATCGAACACCATCCGGAATCATATTCAAAACAAACCCGTCATATTCCTGAATATTTTTATCCAGGTGGTACAAGTAGTTTTGATGTTTCTTCTTTTGGGGAAGGATCCTCTGCATGGTCTGCATTGTATTCTATTATCTCTATTACAAATTCATTGATTAATTCATTTGAAAGTACTTCAAACTTTGAGGCAATGATGTCAAGTGGAGAGGCTACAGAATTATCTGACTTATATGGGCAAGCTGTTGCATTAAGAGCTACTGCATACTGGGAACTTTTGCGTTATTTTGGTGATGTTCCACATGTATTAAAAACTGGTGAAACTGGTGAAAATGGTATTGTTCCTAGAGATCAGATTTATGAATATCATTTAAATAAGTTAATGGAAGTTGAACCGTATATGTTTCGTGTAGGTGAAAATGGTAATGATGCTGATGTAATGACTCGTACATATGTTCAGGGTTTAATTGGACGTTATTGTTTATATATGGGAGGATATGCTACCAGAAGAACTGATTTAGGTTCTGATTTTTATAAAGACTTAGATGGTAACACAATTTCTTTTGAAAACTGGAGTACAGAAAGTAATAGTGCAGTATATGGTCGCCGTTCAGATTGGAAAGATTATTTTACAATTGCTAAAACATATTTGACTTCATTGGTTTCTAATTCAGGATCTGCATATTTAATTACCAGTGATCCTCGAAGTGTATCAACTTCTGGTCAGTATTTTGGAAATCCATATCAATATGTATTTCAAATGATGATGACAGGAGAAGAATTATCTGATGAGTCAATTTATGAAATACCTGAAGAGTATGGATACTATTCAGAACGTCCATATGCATTTGGTCGTCCTTCGGCTGGTGGTAGTTCAAATTATTTCCCATGTAAAAGTTACGGTCAGTCACGTTTCCAGGCATCTTATTACTATGGAGATTTTGATCCAAATGATTTGCGTAGAGATGTTACTGTAACAGTTACTGCAAGTAATGGTGATGGAACTGAAAAAGTTATTGATCCAACTCCGGGTTCTAAAACTATGGGGGGATTTGCAAATAACAAATGGGATGAAAACAGAATGACTACTCCTTATACTGCAAAGCAACGTAAATCTGGTATTAATACACCATATATGCGTATGTCTGATGCGATCCTAATGTTAGCTGAGGTTGAAGCTGCTTTAGGAAATGATGGGACTGCTAAAAATTATCTAGCTATGGTTCATAATAGAGCCTTCGCTTCTGAGTCTTTAGCTAATTTAGATGGTTTTATTACAAAAGCAGGAAGTGTATATGATGCTGTTTTAGAAGAAAGGAAATTAGAGTTTGGTGGTGAAGGTATGCGTCGTTATGACTTAATCAGAACAGGAAAATTACCAGAGGCTATTGTTGCTAATCGTAATCTTATGAAAACTGTTTGTGATAATATCGAAGCAAACGGTTACCATACATTTGATAATGGAAATCAATTGCCAGAATATATATGGGTAAAACAAGTAGATGCAAGAACAGATCTTGGATATCGATTAACGACACAATGTACTGATGAGTCAGATCCTGTGTTATTTCCAGGATGGCGTGGACAGAATGATGATTGGAGTCAATTTGATAACGCAGGAAAATATGGAGATCCTACTTTGACAAATGCTGCAATTAAAGGTTTATTTACTTATATTGATCCATCTAGTCAGGAAGCTTTAGATTTAGAAGCTGATGGTTATGAAAGAATGGATTGGGGTAGAGCTATTGTAGATAATAGAGCAGATTATGCAGATGATTTATTCTTAGGTTATACTGATGCTGATGCATCTGCTAAAGTGCCACCTATTTATCTGGTACCTCTAAGTATTACAATTCTTGAAAATTCTGGTATTTCAAATGGTTATGGATTTCAGTCTATCAACTAATTATAGATAATACAAACTAATACAAATCAATGAAAGGAAGGTTGTTTTTCAACCTTCCTTTTTAATCTCCTTTTAATATTTAGGCCTATAGAAAACGGTATTTGAACGACACTTAATCTAAAAGATGAACTTTCTCTATAAAATAACCGCATTAACCTTTCTAATTGGTTTAACAATTAGTTGTTTAAATCAAAATAAAAATATTAAAGTCGATAGTAATAATCTGTCAGAAGGATTTTTTTTGAATCCTGTTTTGGGTGGTGATTACCCTGATCCATCTGTAGTAAGAGTTGGGAAGGATTATTACATGACTCATTCATCTTTTGATTATTATCCGGGTTTATTAGTATGGCACTCTACTGATTTAATTCATTGGACCAGAGTTAGTCATGCCTTAACAAAATATGTAGGTTCTGTGTGGGCTCCGGATTTGATTTACTACAATAATAAATTCTATATATATTTTCCTGCAGGAGGAACAAATTGGGTGGTATATTCCGATTCTCCGGAAGGACCATGGTCAGATCCTGTTGATCTAAATTTACCGGGATATATTGATCCGGGACATCTTGTTGACCAGGATGGTAATCGTTACCTATATCTTTCAAAGGGCTATGGTGTTCAGTTAGCAAATGATGGATTAAAAACTATCGGAGAGCCAAAGTTAATTTATGAAGGATGGCAATATCCAAAAGAATGGAGTACCGAATGTTTCTGCCTAGAATCTCCAAAATCTACATATAAAGATGGGTATTATTATATCATAGTTGCAGAAGGAGGAACAGCAGGACCTGCAACATCCCATATGGTTGTAGCAGCTCGCTCTAAAAGCCCTCTTGGACCCTTTGAAAACTCTCCTTATAATCCCATTGTACATACAGAAAGCCGTTCTGAAAGATGGTGGAGTCAAGGGCATGGCACCTTAGTGGATGATATTGATGGAAATTGGACGATTTTATATCATGGCTACGAAAAGTATTTCCATACTTTGGGCCGTCAATCGATAATGCTTCCAATAGAATGGACAGAAGATGGTTGGTTTAAAGTACCGGATGGAATTAATAGTGGACAAAAATTACCATTGCCGGTTGGGAAAATATCAATCGATGGTACTGAATTGTCAGATAATTTTAATACTGGAAAATTAGGATTGCAATGGCAGTTCTTTAAAGACTATCATCCCGATAGAATAACACTTAGTGATGGGGAATTAATATTTCAGGCAAAAGGTGAATTATTTGAAAGTTCAAGTCCTTTGTTGGTTAATGTTTGTGACCAGAAATATGAAGTAACTGTACATTTTGAGATTGATGATAAAGTAGAGGCGGGATTGTGTCTGTATTATAATGAAAAAGGTCATATGAGAATCAATGTTGATAAGAATCAATTTTCAGTGTACAATCAACAGAAACGAAAAATAAAGGTGCCAAATAATATTGGATCAGAAGGATATTTGAAAATTCTTAACGATCAAAATGAAGTTAGCTTCTACTATAGTAAGGATGGTAAAGAATGGATAAAGGTTGAGAGATCTATTGAGGCAAGTGGATTTAATCATAATGTTTTTGGTGAGTTTCTTAGCTTAAGAGCAGGTGTTTTTGCCTATGGTGAAGGGAGTGTGAGGTTTGATGATTTTAATTATAAAAAATTAGAGTAGCAATAGAATTTAAATAGTGTAAAATGAAGTATTTAGTATCAGCAATAGTTTTTCTTTTTATTTGTCAGATTCCTTGTACTTCTGCAGAATCAGATTTTGTTGTAGCCAAAGATGGTTCTGGAGATTTTACAACGGTTCAACAAGCTATCGATGCTGTCCCTCATTTTAGAAAAGAAATAACTACAATCTACGTTAAAAATGGGGTTTATAAAGAAAAACTAATACTTCCTTCCTCTAAGAATAAAATTACCCTAATAGGAGAAAGTGTCGAAAAAACAGTTATTACTAACGATGACTATGCTCAAAAGAAAAATAGTTTTGGTGAAGAAATGGGCACAACAGGATCATCTGGATTTTTTGTTTTTGGAAATGAATTTACTGCAAAAAATATAACTTTTGAAAATTCAGCCGGACCTGTAGGTCAGGCTGTTGCTGTTAGAATAGATGGAGATATGGTTATTTTTGAGAATTGTCGGTTTTTAGGTTATCAGGATACACTTTATCCGCATAGTCCTGAAAGCCGACAGTTTTATAAAAACTGTTATATAGAAGGAACTGTTGATTTTATCTTTGGAAAATCTACTGCCGTATTTCAGGATTGTGAGATATTTTGTAAAGAAAAAGGCTATGTTACAGCTGCAGCTACATTAGAGGAAACTCCCTATGGATTTGTATTTATTCATTGTAAAATATCAGGTAATGCCCCAGATAGATCATTTTATCTGGGCCGGCCATGGCGTTCTCATGCTAAAACAGTATTTATAGAATGCGAAATGAGTAAGGTCATAAAGGAAGAAGGTTGGCATAATTGGAATAAAAAAGATGCAGAGAAAACATCTTTTTATGGAGAATATAAAAATAAAGGACAGGGTTATACGCCAGAAAAGAGAGTTGAATGGTCTCATCAACTGACAAAAGAAGAGAGGCAGAAATATACTTTGGAAAATATTTTTAACGGGTGGATTCCTGAGGGGTCGCAGCAATAGTGACAGAAAAAAAATAACAATATATGATGCGCAAAATTTTATGGATTACATTACTGTGTTTTTTCTTTTTAACAACCTTAGTAAAAGCACAATCAAAAGTATGGGTTGCAGATAATGGCGATGGGACTTACAAGAATCCTATTCTTCATTCTGATTATTCTGATCCTGATGTTGTTAGAGTTGGTGATGATTTTTATATGACCGCTTCTTCTTTTAACTGTATACCTGGATTACCCATTTTACATTCAAAGGACCTGGTTAATTGGGATCTGATAAGCTATGCTTTACCAAAGCAACCTCCTTTTGAAGTTTTTGATAAACCACAGCATGGTAATGGAGTTTGGGCACCATGCATTCGTTTTCACGATGGTGAATTTTATATTTATTATCCGGACCCTGATTTTGGAATTTATGTTGTTAAGGCAAAGGATCCTAAAGGACCATGGAGTGATCCGATCCTTATAAGAGGAGGTCAGGGCTTTATTGATCCTACTCCACTGTGGGATGAAGATGGAAAAGCTTATTTAGCATATGCCTTTGCAGGAAGTAGAGCTACTGTTAAAAGTGTATTGATGGTTACTGAGATGACTCCTGATGGAACAAAACTATTAGAAAAAGATGCTATTGTTTTTGATGGACAAAAAGATCATCCAACAGTTGAGGGTCCTAAATTCTATAAAAGAAATGGTTACTATTATATAATGGCTCCAGCAGGAGGAGTTTCTACAGGATGGCAAATTGTTTTAAGATCGAAAAATGTTTATGGACCTTATGAAGTTAAAGTAACGCTCGAAGAGGGTAACTCTGGAATTAATGGACCACATCAGGGAGCCTGGGTTGATACACCATCTGGTGAAGACTGGTTTATTCATTTTCAGGATAAAGATGCCTATGGTCGTATCGTTTTTCTCGAGCCAATGAGTTGGAAAAATGATTGGCCGGTTATGGGTGTAGATACGGATGGAAATGGAATAGGGGAGCCTGTAGCAACATATAAAAAACCAAATGTGGGTATAACATGTCCAATTGCAACTCCACCTGAAAGTGATGAATTTAATTCTTCTAACATAGGTCTGCAATGGCAGTGGCATGCTAACTATAATGTAAAATATGGTTATCCTTCAGGAAATTTGGGCTATTTCCGTTTAAACTGCAAAACTCGTCCTGAGGACTATGTGAACTTATGGTCGGTTCCAAATATGTTATTACAGAAATTTCCTGCCGAAGAATTTGTAGCAACGACTAAACTAACTTTTAATCATCGTTTTGATGGGGAAGAAGTAGGATTTGTAGTGATGGGAGAAGATTATCAGTATGTATCATTAAAACAGGAAGAAGGAGAGCTGTATACTCGCGTTGTGAAATGTAATAATGCAAGAAAAGACGGAATCGAAACTGAGTTATATAAAGAAAAATGCAAAGAGACTACAGTTTACTTTAGAGTGGAGGTAAAGAAAGGAGCTGTTTGCACTTTTAGTTATAGTGTAAATGGCAAGAAGTTTAAAGATATAGGAACGGAGTTTTCTGCGGTGCCTGGAAGATGGATTGGAGCTAAAATTGGATATTTTGCACTTAGAGATGGTGTTATAAATAACTCTGGAACTGTAGATGTTGATTGGTTTAGAATATCTAAAAAATAATGCCGTTACTTACGGAAATCTGAACGTCTAATTAGATGAGCAACTTTAATAGTTTGTTTAATTTTTAGAGAAAAATAATAGTTAATAAATATTTGGAGAACAAAATAACTATCTGATGAATAAATTAAGTAAGCTGATGTATATAGCCTTAATAGGTTTAATGGCTTGTACAACTCAACCGAAAGAATTGTCCACGAGTACGGTTGATAAGATATATGAAGGTGTTGAATTTGATATGCCAAAATTGAAAGAGCCTGTATTCCAGGATTATTCAGTATCTATAAAAGAATTTAATGCTGTAGCAGATGGAAAAACACTAAATACAAAAGCATTTGCAGATGCTATTTCTAAAGTTGCTGAAAATGGTGGAGGGACAGTTAATGTACCAAGAGGTATTTGGTGTACCGGACCAATTGTTTTAAAAAGCAATGTAAACCTTTATTTAGAAGATGGTGCATTAATTTTATTTAGCGATAATAAAGATTTGTATCCATTAATTGAAACCAGTTTCGAAGGATTAAACACTGTTAGATGTCAGGCTCCTTTATCAGGAAATAATCTTGAAAATATTGCCATTACGGGTAATGGAGTAATTGATGGAAACGGTGACGCATGGAGATTTGTAAAACGTTCAAAGCTAACTGCATCGCAGTGGAAAGAACTAGTTGCATCCGGTGGTGTTGTGGATGAAAAAGGAAATAACTGGTACCCATCCCAGAGCTTTATGGAAGCTGCAGCTATGAGTGATATGAATGTGGTTAAGCATGAAAGTATGGAAGATTATCAAAAGATAAGAGACTTTCTGCGTCCTGTTTTAGTGAGCCTGGTTAATTGTAAAAAAGTATTGCTTGACGGACCTGTATTTCAAAACTCTCCAGCCTGGAATATACACCCATTGATGTGTGAGGATTTAACTGTTAGAAATATAACTGTTAGAAATCCATGGTACTCTCAAAATGGTGATGGAATTGATATTGAATCATGTAAGAATGTGTTATTATATGATTCGTCTTTTGATGTTGGAGATGATGCAATCTGTATCAAGTCAGGTAAAGATAAAGATGGTAGGGACAGAGGAATGCCTGCTGAAAATACAATAGTGAAGAATTGTATCGTATATCATGGACATGGAGGAGTAACTGTAGGAAGTGAAATGTCAGGAGGAGTTAAAAATATGCATGCTTCAGGTTGTACTTTTATGGGAACTGATGTTGGTCTACGATTTAAAAGTAACAGAGGTAGAGGTGGTGTTGTAGAAAACATCTTTATTTCAGACATTGACATGATTGATATTCCCACAAATGCCATTTCATTTAATCTGTATTACGGAGGATTATCCGTTTCAGAAATGTTAGCTCAAAAAGATGATAATAAAGGAGAAGAAAAAATTCCAGCCGTAACAGAGGAAACCCCTCAGTTTAAAGATATCGTTATTAAAAACGTAACCTGCAAAGGCGCTTTACAAGCTATTTATCTACAGGGTTTACCTGAAATGAATCTTGAAAACGTATATCTTGAAGATTTGGATATGATAGCAGAAAACGGACTTTTATGTATGGATGCTAAAGGAGTGAAAATAAAAGATCTTCACTTAGAGGTTGAAAATTATCCAGCACTAACATTCGTAAATGTAACTGATGTTGATGTGAAAGATATTGAAGTACCAGATGTAAAAATGCCTTTAATTTTCTTTAATGGTAAAAAAACTAAGAATGTTTCAGTAAGCCTTAGCTCTGAGTTAAGTAAGGATAATGCTGTATTAATTGATAAAAGTGTAGATGAAAGCACTGTAACAATTAAATAGAAAAAATGAGAGGTATAAGAAAATTATTATTTTGGGTTTTATGTATTGTTAGTGTAGTTTCCTGTACAACAAAACCAAAGCCAGTTGATATATTTATGATAGGAGATTCAACAATGGCCAATAAAACCAAAGAAGTATATCCTGAAACCGGATGGGGACAGGTATTACCTTTGTATTTCGACACATTAACAACGATTCACAATCATGCAGTAAATGGAAGAAGCTCTAAGAGTTTTATTGGAGAAGGAAGATGGAATGTGGTGTTGGATAGTTTAAAACAAGGTGATTATTTATTTATTCAGTTTGGTCATAATGATCAGAAGATTAAATCACCAGATCGTTATACAGAGCCATATGGAGAATATACTGAAAATCTGAAAAGGTATGTAACAGAAAGTAGAGCAAAGGGTGCAACTCCAATTTTGTTTACTTCGATAGTTCGTCGAAAATTTAATGAAGATGGTACATTAGAGGATACACACACAGACTACCCTCCAGCAATGAGAAAAGTAGCAGAGGAACTGAATATTCCATTGGTTGACCTTCAGGTAATGACTAAAGAAATGGTTGAAGCCTTAGGTGATGAAAAGTCTAAGTCTGTATACCTTTGGGATGACAGAATAAGTGAAAAATTTCCTGAGGGAAGAAAAGATGATACTCACTTATGTTTGGATGGTGCAAAAAAAGTGGCTGCTTTAGCTGTAAAAGACCTTCTCTCAAAAGATAAGAATCTGGCAAAACATATAATGAAGTAGTTAATAATAGTGTTTTTTGATATAGTTTTTGGTTTAAAATCGGATAAACGTAGGGGTTTATTATCGTGGTTTACGATTTGGTTTTAAATCGGGTTTGTAATTGTTGTTTAAGCTAAATCGGCTTGTCTGGCTTTACAAACTAGTTTTCCATTTCAAGAAGGGAGTCATTTATTGGCTCCCTTTTTTTGACACTATCCCATTAAGTGTGTAAGTTAAAATATCAGGGTTCAGCTAATTTAGAGTTGAACCCTTTCTTCAAATATAGTAATAAATTGATTAAGAATGAGTCCCCAGTTACTCACTGGTTGAGTCCACTTTTTCGTCACTTCCCTAATGGCTAAAAACACGGATTTTAACACTGCTTGATCAGTAGGATAAGATAGCTTGTTTTTAGTAAATTTTCTGATTTTACCATTAAGGTTTTCGACAAGATTCGTTGTGTAAATAATATTACGAATTTCTATGGGGAAGTCATAAAATACGGTGAGTTCATCCCAGTTTGTCTTCCAACTTTTTACTGCATAAGAATACTTTCCGTTCCATTTGTCAGCAAAGTCATTTAAAGCAGCTTCTGCAGCCTGTTTTGTTGGTGCTGTATATATTTGTTTCATGTCCTTAGTAAAGGCTTTTTTGTCCTTCCAAACAACATATTTAGCTGCATTACGAATTTGATGTACTACACAAATCTGAGTACTTGAACAAGGAAATACATTCTTTATGGTGTCTGTAAATCCATTCAGATTATCAGTGACAGTAATTAGGATATCTTCAACACCTCGAGCTCTAATGTCAGTCAATACACCCAACCAAAAAGAAGCAGCTTCATTCTTACCCAGCCATAATCCGAGTATCTCTTTCTTTCCGTTCTTGCGAAGCCCAACAGCAATGTATATAGTTTTATTGATAACCTTTGAGTTATCTCGGACTTTAAAAACAATTCCATCCATCCATACAATCAGATACAACGAATCTAAGGGGCGGTTCTGCCAAGCAATTATATCATCTGTTATCTTATCTGTTATCCTGGATATCGTTGAAGTAGAAACTCGGATATCGTATAATTCTTTGATTTGTTCCTCAATATCAGAGTTACTCATACCTTTGGCATAAAGGGATATAATAATGTTCTCAATCCCATCGACCATGTTCTTTCTCTTTGGAAGCAAAATGGGGTTGAAGCTAGCTTCCCTGTCTCTGGGAACCTTTATTTCACTTTCTCCAAAAATAGTTTTAATACTTTTGGTAGTATGACCGTTCCGGTAATTCGGATTACTAGACTTTTGATGCTTTTCATAATCAAGATGAGCATCAAGTTCTCCTTCAAGTATTTGTTCTATACCTCGCTTTTGAAGTTCACTCAAAAAGTTGTTTAAGTCTTCTCCTGTTTTAAATTGTTTCAGGAAATCATCTGTTAATAGGTCTTCTTTTTTCATAACTGTGTGTTAGTCTATTAAATAAACAAAAAAATATCGAAGCTTTCTACCCCGATATTTTTATACTTACACAGTTTTTAGGATGGTACCCTTTTTTTGTAGTCACAATGTCTTTAATAAGCGCTTTTAAAATAGCCAATTTAATTATAAATCTATTAACATAGAAACTCAGGTTATTAATCTTATAAGTCTTCAATCCTGATTGTTTTTCTAGTTTGGCAATTTTATTTTCATTTTTTAATATAATTAATAAACAAAATTACAACTTATGATGTTTTAGCTTTTGTATCACTAATTCAAAAGAGAATATTTACTAGTCCTTTTGAATAAAAAGATTAATAGTTTCGGAATATTTATCTAATAGATATTAAAAGACTGTTAATATATTTTCTTTTTTATTACAGATGTTTTAAAATATTAAGTGATGTTAACACTTGGAATATTTACCTCCTGTAAATGTCTGTGATATAGATTTTAATAGAATATTTTATAAAAATGTATCATAGTAGGGTGATACATTTATCCTCCTAATTTGGGAAAAATCAACCTGTCTTGGGAATGATGAACTCCTCTTTTGAGACGTAAAAAAATGCGTATGTCCCTTGTGTATTCTACTTTTGGGACCATTGCTATCATGAAGTGAATTTTTGTTAATAAAGTAATGGAAACTTAACGATAGTTAACTATAACTGTTAATAAATGCTTCAGAGATAAGTGGTGTATAAGTCAATTTTTAAATAATTATAGTACGTTTCAAATGAGATTAGGGAAGGGAATATTGTTAATAGTTTTTGTGGGTTTATTATTTATTCAATGTAATACAACAGTTCAGAAGAATAATAATGATGAGGGTAATTCAAACCTGGGATTAAAAATGGCTATAAAAATGGCTGATTCAGAAATGACTTTTTTCCCAAGTGTGACTTATGTTGATTTTAATACAAAAGCAAAATGGAATTATACTCCGGGTTTAATTTCATCAGCAATGATGGAATTGTATGATATCACAAATGACAAGAAGTACTTTGAATATGCAAAGGCTTATGCAGATGAGTTTATTAATGACAATGGCGAGATTAAGGGTTATAAAAGATCAGACTTTAATATCGATAAAATAAACTCAGGTAAGTTTTTGTTTGACTTATATAAAGAAACCAAAGACGAAAAATATAAAAAAGCGATCTACATTTTAAGAGATCAATTAAAAGATCATCCAAGAACATCCGAAGGCGGATTTTGGCATAAAAAAAGATATACAAATCAAATGTGGCTTGATGGACTTTATATGGGAGCTCCATTTTATGCAGAATTTTGTAAAGTCTTTGATGAGCCAGAATCTTTTAATGATGTAATTAATCAATTCAAAGTGGTTCACAAACACACCTATGATTCAATTAAAGGATTAAACTACCATGGATGGGATGAGAGTAAAGAACAGAGATGGTCTGATCCTAAAACAGGATGTTCTGCTCATTTTTGGGGTAGAGCCGAAGGTTGGTTTGCAATGGCTCTTGTTGATGTATTAGATTATATTCCATCAGATCATCCAAACAGAGGTGATTTAATTTACATTTTAAATGATGTTGCTGCCGGTATCAAAAAATATCAGGATAAGGAAAGTGGTGTTTGGTATCAGGTATTAGATCAGGGAAATAGAGAGCGTAATTATTTAGAATCTTCTGCCTCAAGTATGTTTGTGTATGCTTTACATAAAGCAGTTCGTATGGGCTATATCAATGAAAGTTATAAGACTGTTGCAGAAAAAGGATACGAAGGCATCTTGAATCTTTTTATTAAGGAAAATAATGATGGTACTATAAGTCTTGCAAAAGTATGTGCAGTTGCCGGTTTAGGTGGAAATCCATATAGAGATGGGACTTATGAATATTACATAGAAGAACCAGTTAGAGATAATGACCCTAAAGGAGTAGGGCCGTTTATCATGGCAAGTATTGAAACTAATTACTAAATAAATAATTTAATTAAAAAAGTATGGTGGACTTTAAATTAAAAATGGAGGAAAATCTACGCCTTAAAAGTTTGCGTGTAGGAATTCTTATTTTAGGGCTCTTCCTTATGGTAACAAGTGAGATTTTTGCTCAAACAGTTACTATCTCAGGACAGGTAATGGAGGCGGATACAAATCAGCCATTCCCTGGAGCTACAGTAGTTGTAAAGGGGACTACAAATGGTACGATTACCGATTTTGATGGTAATTACATTATTACTAATGTTCCTGCAGATGCAATCATTTCATTTTCTTTTATTGGAATGAAAACTCAGGAAATAGCAGTAGCAGGACAAACTGTTATTAACGTAACTCTAGAAAGTGAGACTATCGGAATTGAGGAAGTTGTAGCTGTGGGTTATGGAACCGTAAAAAAATCTGACTTAACAGGTTCTGTTGGTAGTTTGGATACTGAGATGATGACATCTAAAGGTACTGCTACTCCAATGGAAGCACTTCAGGGACAAGTTGCAGGGGTAAACATTTCTGCTTCTTCAGGTCGTGCAGGATCTGATTTTAGTATAAAGATTAGGGGTGATAACTCTTTAGCTGGTGGTGATCCTTTATATGTAGTAGATGGAATTATTTCTGATAATATTCAGTTTGTAAACCCACAGGATATTGAAAGAATTGATATCTTAAAAGATGCATCTTCAACAGCTATTTACGGTTCTCGTGGTTCTAATGGTGTTATAATTGTTACTACTAAGTCAGCTGATAAAGTAAAGAAACCAACAATTAGTTATGATGGTTATTATGGTGTTAGATCAGTAGCTCGTCTTCCTGAATTTATGAATGGCGATCAATGGTGGGCATACAGAGAGAATGCTTACTTAGGAGCTGCAGCTCAATCAGGTAACGACATTAGTGATCCTTCTTATGATCAATTATGGGTGAACAGTATGTCTGGTTACGATAAGAGCCAGTTGCTTAGAGATCGTTTAGCTAATAAAGATTATACAGATTGGCCTAGTTATTTCCTTAGTAATGGTACTCAACAAAACCATTATTTATCGATTTCTGGTCAAAGTGAAAATAAGATCTCATATATCTTTGGGATTGGTTACCAACAAGAAAAGGGTAATATGACAAAAGAGTCTTTCGATAGATATAATCTTAAGGCTAGTGTGAATCACCAGATCAATGAAAAGTGGAGTGCAGGTACCAACGTGAATGTAGCTATTTCTACACAAGAAATGGGTAGTCCAAACGCTATTAATAATGCATTTAGAATGTCTCCTTTAGTAAGTCCTTATGGAGTGGAAGGATATTCTGAAGCTGGTGAGTTATTGTATCAGCCTTCTAAATACGAAGGTATTAGTTTTACAAGTACAATTAACCCATTGTTAGACCAGAAAGAATCAGAAGATCAAACTCGTGACGTATATATGTTGGGTAATGTATATCTACAGTTTAAGCCATTAGAAGGTTTAACTCTTAAAACTACATTCTCACCAGAGTTTAAAACGGAAAGACAAGGTATTTACTGGGGATCAAATACAGAGAAAAGAAAAGGAAAAGATCCTGCAGCAACTTTAGAAAGAGAAGAGAGAATCTCATATACATGGGATAATCAGTTAACTTATGAAAAACTATTGGGAGAACATAAATTAAACTTTATGTTTTTACAGAGTTTGTATTCAACAACAACAGAATCTTCTGCTATTGCTGTAGAAAACCTTCCCTACGAATCTTTATATCATAACTTAGGTTCTGCTCAGGATATTCTAAGTGTAGAAAGTGGATACAGTAAAGTAACGTTAGCTTCTGTAATCGGTAGATTAAACTATTCTTACAAAGGAAAGTATTTATTGACAGCTTCGTTACGTTCTGATGGTTCTTCTAAATTATCTGATGGACACAAATGGGCTGCTTTCCCTTCTGCAGCATTTGGTTGGAGAGTTATCGAAGAGGACTTTATGAAAGATATTAGTTTCCTTTCTAACCTGAAAGCTCGTTTGAGTTATGGATATACAGGTAACAATAACATTGATGCTTATTCAACTCAAATGTTGGCAAGTACAAAAATGTACTATGATTTCGGAGGTACAACAGCTAATGGTTTTGCTCCATCAGGAATAGCGAATAATGCATTAACATGGGAGAAAACAAGAGAGTGGAACGTTGGTGTTGATTTTGGGATTCTTCAAAATAGAATTAGTGGTAGTTTAGATTACTATAATAAGTTATCACAGGAGTTATTGATGGATCGTAAATTACCTATTGAAACAGGTTGGGGAACCGTGACTGCTAACGTGGGTTCTGTTAGAAATAAAGGTATTGAAGCAATGTTAAAAGCATATATCGTTGATAACTCAAAATTAACTTGGGAAGCTACACTTACATTTGCTAAAAACAATAACGAAATTGTAGAGCTTTACGGAGGAAAAGATGACGATTTAGGTAATGAGTGGTTTATTGATCAGCCAATAAATGTAAACTATAACTATGTGTTTGATGGAATCTGGAAAGCAGACCAGGCAGATGAAGCAGCATCTTATGGCCAGTCGGAAGGTCAGGCTAAAGTAAAAGACTTTGGAAACGATGGTATCGATGATAGTGACAGACGAATATTAGGAACTCCTGATCCTGATTATACTATGAACTTATCTACAACTGTTCGTTACAAAGGATTTGATTTTAATACATCTCTATATTCTGTACAAGGAGTTCAGGTATACAGTTATTTCCATCAGGAATTCTTAAACTTTAAGGATAGAGGTCGTGCTAAGTTAAATGTTAACTACTATATGCCGGAGAATAATGTTTCTGGATTTAACGATTCAGACAAATATCCAATGCCTATTAATGCAGGTAATTACTGGCTTTCAAATGGAGTAGGTTATTACAAAGATGCATCTTTTATTAAGGTTAAAAACATTTCATTAGGATACACTTTTGCATCAGAAATTGCCAGCAAAGTTAAAATGAAAAACTTAAGAGTTTATTTCAATGTTCTTAATCCAATTGTAATTACTGATTATGATGGTTTTGATCCTGAATGGGCTGGTGCAAGTTATGGTAAAGGTGGTGTAAGTTCTGTTACCTACCAGTTTGGTGTAAATTGTAAATTTTAATAAAAAAACAATTGAGTAATGAATAAATTATTTCTAATATATATAGGTATTGTTTGCATGATTTTTACATCATGCGAAAGTTTCCTTGAAGAGGAAAACCTTTCTTCTGTTGTTGCAGATGAGTTGTATGCTACTGAAGAAGGTTATGAGGGATTGGTCAATAGTTGTTATTCTTCATTAAGAGATGTATATGGTAACGAGCCTTGGTTGTTATGTGCCGGTACAGATTTATATGTTGAGGGTAGAAGTACACAACCAGATGGAATTAGTGAGTATAAAAACTTAACATCTTCTGATAGTAATGTTGAAACTTTTTTCACTAATCTTTATAAAAGTATTCAATATTGTAATACAGCATTAAACTACAGTTCAAAAACTGAAGAGTCAACAGTTTTAGCTCAAAGAATTGCAGAGGTTAAATTTCTTAGAGCGATTAATTATTTTTCTTTAGTACAACATTTTGGAGGAGTTAGTATTGTAACTGAAATGATTAATGAGCCAATCGTTTCCTTTGAAAGATCAAGTGCTGAAGATGTATATAGCTTTATTATTACAGAATTAGAATCTACTGTTGATGATTTACCAGAAACAGCTGATGAATTTGGTCGTGCAAGTAAAAGAGCTGTATATCATTACTTATCTAAAGTATATTTAACAAGAGGTTATCAAAGTTTTGCTTCGGCTAATGATTTTTCAACAGCTGCAAGTTATGCTGAGCAAGCTATAAATGGACAAGGATTAGATTTAACTTATGAAGAGTTATTTACTCCTGGAAATGAAATGAATGACGAAATTTTATTTTCGGTTCAATATGATGCAGAATCTCTTTTGGATCCAATGGATGATGGAAATATGCAAAACTATTTCTTCTCTCCATATTTAGGTGGAGAAGGAAGTACGAAGGGGTATCCATACAGATCATATAACTTATGTCCTACAATGTATGCTTTAGATTTATATACAGCAGATGATGCACGTTGGGAAGCTACATTTATGAACGTTGTATATGATCAATACTATGATTATTATGATGGTGAGGATAGCAGAGCTGATTTAGAAGTAACTTATTATTTCCCTCAGTCATGGGAATTGGCAGATACTGCAACTTGGAGAGCTGAGTCTGAATTAAGAGCAAATGCTATCATCAGACCATATAGTTCAGAATGGCAAGCATCAACTTCTTCTACTGAGGATTGGGAAACTCCAATTACAAAGAAGTTTGATGATCCAAAGTCTGACTTCTCTAACAAAGGGTCAAACTCAAGAGATATTTTCCTTGCTCGTTTAGGTGAAACTTACCTAATCGCTGCTGAAGCTTATTTACAAGCTGGTAACGCAACCAAAGCTACAGAAATGATTAATGTGGTTCGTACAAGAGCTGCTAAATCAGGTAGCGAAGCTGCAATGCAATTGGCAGAAGCTGATGTTGATGTTGACAAAATTCTTGATGAAAGAGCTTTAGAGTTATTTGGAGAATATCACAGATGGGAAGATTTAGCTCGTACAGGTAAATTAGTTGAGAGAACTCAATTATATAACCGTGACATTAAAGAGTGGTTCGATAACGGAATTAATCCATTTGAAGGAAATGATGGTGAACTTAAACTTTTAAGACCAATTCCTCAGGATGCACTCGATTTAAATAAGAATGATGATTATGTTCAGAATCCTGGATATTAATTAAAACTATATTGTATATGGAGAGAATTATTTTTCTCTCCATATATTTAATACTCGCTCACATATTAAAATATCCTCTTTTAAAAAGAGAAATAAAGAATAGACTTCCTTATTATAGAATCAGGAAATCTCCATTATTATCAAAAAAATATAAAGGCTAACTACATTAAAAGATATTGATGTTAGGAACCGAACGAAGAGAAAATGTTTGCTCATATCAAGATGAGTGTTTTTCTGGCAGGTTCCATTTGACCTTTGAAAATAAATTATAATCTTATGAAATATATACTATTATCACTAAGCCTATTTTTATTCTTTCAAATTTCATGCATTTCAGCAGAGCCGGATTTTGTAGTAGCTAAAGATGGCTCAGGAGATTTTACTACGATTCAAGCGGCTTTTGATGCCGTTCCTCACTTTCGTAAAGTAACTACCACTATCTATGTAAAAGATGGTATTTATAAAGAAAAACTAATACTTCCTTCCTCAAAAAATAAAGTTGCACTACGAGGCGAAAGCGCAGAAAAAACTATTATTACTAATGATGACTATGCCCAAAAGAAGAATCGTTTTGGAGAAGAAATGGGAACTACAGGTTCTTCAGGGTTTTATGTCTTTGGAAATGAATTTACAGCAAAAAATATAACATTCGAAAACTCTGCAGGCCCGGTAGGTCAAGCTGTAGCTGTAAGAGTTGATGGCGATCAGATTATTTTCGAAAACTGTCGGTTTTTAGGGAATCAGGATACTCTCTATCCTCATGGAGAAAAGAGTCGTCAATATTATAAGAACTGTTACATAGAAGGAACCGTTGATTTTATTTTTGGTTGGTCAACTGCTGTATTTGAGGGGTGTGATATCTTTTGTAAAACAAGTGGATATGTTACAGCTGCATCAACATTAGAAGAAACGCCTTATGGCTTTGTATTTATCAATTGCAAAATAACAGGTGATGCACCTGATGGCTCATTCTACCTGGGACGTCCATGGCGTCCATTTGCTAAAACAGTATTCATTGAGTGTGAAATGAGTAAGGTGATAAAAGATGAAGGTTGGCATAATTGGAATAAAAAAGATGCAGAACAAACTACCTTTTATGCAGAATTTAAAAATAGGGGTGAAGGCTATACTCCTGGGAAAAGGGTTAAATGGTCTCATCAGCTAACCAAAAAAGAAAGACAGGGCTATACTTTGGAGAAGATTTTTGATGGTTGGATTCCGGAAATATCAGAATAATATCTACTAATAATATAAATATAAAACATTCTGAATGTCAATGTAATACAATGCGTATTTATGTGTTTGGAAAAATATTAAAATAGTTTAAGAATCAATGAGAAGTATTCTAAAACTTACACTTTGCCTGTATTTAATGTTTACTATGATTTCTTGTGTTCAGAATGAACCGAGAGTTAACAAGGTATGGTTGATTGGGGACTCAACAGTGGCAGATTATTCTCTTGAGGATAACTATATGGATAATCGTTTCCCAATTACAGGTTGGGGACAAGTGTTTCAGCAATTTCTATCGAAGGATAGTATTGTTTTGATTAAAGCACTAACAGATGCAGATTCATTAATAGTTGATGATAGAGCCAAAGGAGGTCGAAGTACCAGAACTTTTTTTCAAGAAGGAAGGTGGCGTTCTGTTTATAAAGAATTGCATGGTGGAGATATAGTTCTAATACAATTTGGCCATAATGATGGTGCTGAAACCAAGCCTGAACGATATGTTAATATTGAAGGATATAAAGAATTTTTAAGATTATTTATCCATCAAACAAAAGAAAAGAAAGGCTTGCCAATTTTAGTTACACCAGTTGCCAGGAATTATCCATGGGAAGATAATCATTTGCAAAATGTACACGGAGATTATCCTGAAGCAATGAAAGAAGTTGCGAAAGAAATGGGTGTAATGTTGATAGATCTAAATCAAATGTCGATGAACTCATTTTCAGAAAAGGGTAAAGAATATGTTTCTAAAAAGTACTTTATGAATTTACCTGCAAATACATATAAGGCCTACCCTGATGGGAAAAATGATAATACTCATTTTCAACCAGAAGGAGCTACAGAGGTTGCAAGATTAGTGTTTAAAGGCATGAAAGAATTAATAAATAAGGGGAATTAAATAATTACTAGATGAATAAATTAAGTAAGCTGACGTATATAGCCTTAATAGGTTTAATGGCTTGTACAACTCAACCGAAAGAATTGTCCACGAGTACGGTTGATAAGATATATGAAGGTGTTGAATTTGATATGCCAAGAGTAATTGAACCTGAGTTTCAGGATTATTCAGTGTCTATTGAAAAATATAATGCTGTGGCTGATGGTAAAACATTAAATACACAAGCCATTGCAGATGCAATATCTGATGTGTCAGAAAACGGTGGAGGTAAAGTAATAGTACCAAGAGGACTTTGGTTGACCGGACCTATCGTTTTAAAAAGTAATGTTAATTTTCATTTAGAAGATGGTGCATTGATCTTATTTAGTGATAATAAAGATCTTTATCCATTAATGGAAACAAGCTTTGAAGGTTTAAATACAGTTAGATGTCAGGCTCCTTTATCGGGACATGATCTGGAAAATGTTGCTATTACCGGTAGAGGTGTTATTGATGGAAATGGTGATGCATGGAGATTTGTAAAGAGATCAAAGTTAACAGAAACGCAATGGAAAGAGTTGGTAGCATCAGGTGGTGTTGTTGATAAAAAAGGAAACACATGGTATCCATCTGAAAGTTTTATGGAAGCTGCCAATATGAGTGATATGAATGTGGTGGAACTGGACAATATGGATGAGTACCAAAAAATGAGAGACTTTTTACGTCCTGTTTTGGTAAGCCTTGTAAATTGTAAAAAGGTATTGCTTGATGGTCCTGTATTTCAAAATTCACCTGCATGGAATGTGCATCCTTTAATGTGTGAAAATTTAACTGTTAGAAATATTGAAGTGCGTAATCCATGGTATTCACAAAATGGAGATGGGATTGACATTGAGTCGTGTAAAAATGTGTTATTATATGATTCATCTTTTGATGTTGGTGATGACGCCATTTGTATTAAGTCAGGAAAAGATAAAGATGGACGAGACAGAGGAATGCCTGCAGAAAACACCATAGTAAAGAACTGTATTGTTTATCATGGTCACGGTGGTGTTACTGTCGGAAGTGAAATGTCTGGTGGAGTAAAAAATATGCATGCCTCAGGATGTACATTCATTGGAACTGATGTTGGTTTAAGATTTAAGAGTACAAGAGGCAGAGGAGGAGTTGTGGAAAATATCTTTATTTCGGATATTGATATGATGGATATACCAACTAATGCCATTTCATTTAATCTGTATTACGGAGGATTATCTGTTTCTGAGATGTTAGCGCAAAAAGATGAAAACAAGGGCGACGAAGTAATTCCTGCTGTAACAGAAGAGACTCCGCAATTTAAAGATATTGTTATTAAGAATATAACGTGTAAAGGTGCTTTACAAGCTATCTATCTTCAGGGATTACCTGAGATGAATCTTGAAAACGTATATCTTGAAGATTTAGATATGATTGCTGAAAATGGACTTTTATGTATGGATGCTAAAGGAGTAACTATAAAAGATCTTCATTTAGACGTAGAAAATACTCCTGCATTAAGTTTTGTAAATGTAATTGATGTAAATGTAGAGGGAGTTGTAGTTCCTGAAGCAAAATTACCTATGATCACATTTGATGGTAAATTAACTAAGAATGTTTCTGTAAGCCTGAATCCTGAGTTAAGTAAGGATAAAGCTGTATTAATTGATAAAAGTGTAGATAACAGCACTGTAACAGTTAAATAAAATATAATGAAACAGATAAAGAATTTACTTTTTTTGGTTTTATGTATAATCAGTGTTGTTTCTTGTACATCAAAGCCTGAGCCTATTGATATATTTATGATAGGCGATTCCACAATGGCAAATAAAACAAAAGATGTTTACCCTGAAACAGGATGGGGGCAGGTATTATCTTTGTATTTTGATACGTTAACCACTATTCATAATCATGCAATGAACGGAAGAAGCTCTAAAAGCTTTATCGGAGAAGGCAGATGGGATGTGGTGTTGGATAGTTTAAAACAAGGTGATTATTTATTTATTCAATTTGGTCATAATGATCAAAAGATTAAATCACCGGATCGTTATACAGAGCCTTATGGTGAGTATACTGAAAACCTAAAAAGATATGTAACCGAAAGTAGAGCTAAAGGTGCAATTCCAATTTTATTTACATCCATTGTTCGCCGAAAGTTTAATGAAGATGGCATCCTGGTAGATACGCATACAGACTATCCTCCTGCAATGAGAAAAGTAGCTGAAGAATTGAATGTTCCATTAGTAGATCTTCAGGTTGCGACCGAAGAAATGGTTGAGGCTTTAGGTACAGAAGAATCAAAGTCTGTTTACTTATGGGATGATACAATAAGTGAGAAATTTCCTGAGGGAAGAAAAGATGATACTCATTTGTGTATTAACGGAGCTAAAAGGGTGGCAGAATTAGCTGTAAAAGGGCTTTTAATGAAAGATAAAAACCTTTCAAAGCATATAAAGAAGTAACATTAGTAGGATTTTAAGTGTTTTTTTTGATATAGTTTTTGGGTTTAAATCGGATAGATAGGATAATTAATAATTGTGTCCGATTAGTTTAAAGTTTGTAAAATTTATTTTTTGTAAATAGTTTCCTGGAACTTTACAAACTAGTTTTCCATTTCTAAAAGGGAGTCATTATTTGGCTCCCTTTTTTATTTTTACTCCTTTTTTTAACAAAGGTGATGGTGTAATTGTGTATAAATGTTAATTATACCCCTGTAAATCACTTGTTTTATAACTTTTTACCAATATTCGGATTATAATAGTAAAAAGTACATTCTTAATATATTTATAAGACGTAGATGAATATTATACTCGGGGTTAAAAGCTTTCAGATAAGTTTGTTTATAGTTGAGTTTCGTAAAGCACAGGTATTCAATCTGTAATGGCGAGTGTTTTGAAGCGTGAATGTTGATTTTTTTTACTGAAAGTATCTACTCTTTAAATTCATAAAAAATTAAAATAATATTCTTTACTGAATTATAAAATTATTTTTCAAGTAATGTTAATTTGTAAAATACAGTAAAACAGAGCTTAAGGGTTTTTGTTATTTAGAATTGTTACAAAATCACAAAAAAAGTTTAATATTTTATAATAGTAAATGATACTATTATTATATTTGCATTGTATATGTATTATATGGGAGAAAAATACAACAATTTCTCTAAGTATTTTGTAGCTGTTGACTGCGTTATTTTTGGTTATGAAGATGGAGATTTAAAATTACTACTCTATCATCGGGGTTTTGAACCTGCTAAAGGTAAATGGTCGTTAATGGGAGGATTTGTTGGAGAGGAAGAATCGTCGGATTCAGCTGCGCGTCGCATTCTTCATAATATTACTGGTTTGGATGATATTTTTCTCGAGCAAGTTCAGGTATTTTCTGAACCTAAAAGGGATACAGAAGATAGGGTAATTAGTATTACCTATTATGCATTGATCAGGATAGATCAGCATAATTATGATAAAGTTAGAGAAAATGGAGCCCACTGGTGGTCATTGAAGTCCTTGCCTGATCTGGTTTTTGATCATCAGGAGATGGTTATGAAGGCGCTTGAAAAACTGCAACTTAAAGCAGGAACAGAATTAGTAGGAAGTGAATTGTTGCCAGATAAATTTACTTTGTTACAATTAAGAAGATTGTATGAGGCAATTTTTCAAAAAGAGCTTGATACAGGAAATTTTAGAAAAAAAGTATTGTCGTTGAAAGTTCTTCAGCGTTTAGATGAAAAGAATACAACAGAATCGAGACGCGGTGCTTATTATTTTAAATTTATCGAAGATGCTAAGGAACGATCTTTTGATAGAATTGTAAAAATTTGATTTTTTTTAATAGTATAATAGTAAAAAGTACTATATTAAACTAAGAGAACAATAAAATAGAAATGATATCATCTTGTAAATCAAAGTTGTACAGAAGGGTGATTTTGAGTTATAGATGGTTTTGGTTAAATCAGTGTAATTATGAAAACAATAGATCAATTAGAAGTTTGGTTTGTAACAGGTAGCCAACATTTGTATGGACAAAAAACATTAGATCAAGTTGCTGAGCACTCAAAAGAGATCGCTGCTGCATTTGATGCTTCAACTGAAATTCCTGTTAAAGTGGTTTGTAAACCTACAGGAACTGGTTCTGCAGAAATTCATAAGATTTGCAAGGAAGCAAACAGCGCAGAAAACTGTATCGGTATTATTACCTGGATGCATACATTTTCTCCTGCTAAAATGTGGATTCACGGACTTAAGGAGTTAAATAAGCCATTACTTCATTTACATACTCAATATAACAAAGAGATTCCATGGAATGAAATCGATATGGATTTCATGAACTTGAATCAAAGTGCTCACGGAGACAGAGAGTTTGGTCATATAACTGCTCGTATGCGTTTAAATCGCAAAGTAGTTGTAGGTCACTGGCAAGATCCTAAAACAGTTTCTAAAGTTGCTGGATGGACTCGTGTTGCTGCAGGATGGGCTGATTCTCAAGATATGTTGATTGTCCGTTTTGGTGATCAAATGAACAATGTTGCTGTAACTGATGGTGACAAAGTTGATGCTGAAAGAGTATTTGGATACCATGTGGATTATAGTCCAATTGCTGATTTCGTAAAAGTTCAGGATAACGTTAGTGATGAGGATGTTGCTGAATTAGTTAAAATATATGAGGCTGAGTATGATTTAGCTGATAATTGTAAAGAAGGCGGAAAAGATCGTGAGCAAGTTGTAAAAGCTGCTCGCATTGAGATTGGATTACGCAGATATCTTGAGGCAAAAGGTGCAAAAGCATTTACTACTAACTTTGATGACTTAGAAGGTGTAGATCAGTTACCAGGTTTAGCTTCTCAGCGTTTGATGGCTGATGGTTATGGATTTGGTGCTGAAGGTGACTGGAAAACAGCTGCTTTATGTCGTACAATGTGGTATATGGGTCAAGGTTTACCAAACGGTTGTTCTTTCCTTGAAGATTATACATTAAACTTTGATGGTGAGAATAGTTCTATTCTTCAGGCTCACATGTTAGAGGTTTGTCCTTTAATTGCTGATCACAAACCAAAATTAGAAGTACACCCATTAGGAATTGGTGGTAAAAATGATCCTGCTCGTTTAGTATTTACTAGTAAAACAGGACCAGGTGTTGCTGCAACAATTGTAGATATGGGAAGCCGTTTCCGTATGATTATTAATGCAGTTGACTGTATTGAATCTAAAGATCTTCCTAAACTTCCAGTGGCAAGCGCACTTTGGATTCCACAACCAAATTTTGAAGTTGGTGCTGCTGCATGGATTTTAGCAGGTGGTACACACCACACTAGTTTTTCTTATGATTTAACTGTAGAAGACTTATTGGATTATGCAGAAATAGCTGGAATTGAAGCTTTAGTAATTGATAACAATACTACAATCCCTGCATTCAAAAAAGAATTACAGTGGAATGACCTTTATTATCACTTAGCAAAAGGAATATAATAACTATATAACATATTGGCGTATGATTTTCATACGCCAGTTTTGTTAATTTAACATTAGAAAAATGACTACATACGATTGGATTGTTATTGGAGTATTCTTTGTTATGTTGATTGCTATTGTTGTTTGGGTAGTTAGTCAAAAAAACAATGACTCTGAAGATTACTTTTTAGGGGGGCGTGATGCTTCCTGGATTGCAATTGGAGCTTCAATTTTTGCTTCAAATATTGGATCAGAACACCTTATTGGTTTAGCTGGAGCCGGAGCTTCTAGTGGTATGGCAATGGCCCATTGGGAAATTCAAGGGTGGATGATCTTGATTTTAGGTTGGGTGTTTGTTCCATTTTACTCCCGAAGTATGGTATTAACCATGCCTGAGTTTCTTGAAAGACGTTATAACAAAGAGTCTAGAACTGTTCTTTCACTTATTTCATTAGTAAGTTATGTGTTAACAAAAGTAGCCGTTACTGTTTATGCAGGAGGTTTGGTATTTCAACAGGTTTTTGGTATCGAAGAACTTTGGGGAATTGACTTCTTCTGGATTTCAGCTATTGGTTTAGTATTGTTAACTGCTGTATATACAATATTTGGTGGTATGAAGTCGGTACTTTATACATCGGTTTTACAAACACCAATTCTATTAGGAGGTTCTTTAATTATCCTGGTACTTGGATTAAAAGCTGTTGGTGGCTGGGATCAGGTACTTGAAATTTGTGGTGCTACAACTGTAAATGAATATGGAGATAGCATGATCAACTTAATTCGTGATAATGGAGACGCTGATTTCCCATGGTTAGGTGCTTTAATAGGATCTGCTGTTATTGGTTTCTGGTACTGGTGTACTGACCAGTTTATTGTGCAAAGGGTTCTTTCTGGTAAAAACGAAAAGCATGCACGTAGAGGTACTATCTTTGGTGCTTATTTAAAATTATTACCAGTATTCCTTTTCTTAATTCCAGGTATGATTGCTTATGCAATGAGTGCTAAAGGTGATGTAATGTTAAACGGACAGCTTTATGTGTTACCAAGTGCAGATGCAGCTTTCCCTTCATTGGTAGCTCAGTTATTACCAGCAGGTGTTAAAGGTCTTGTTGTTTGTGGTATCTTAGCTGCGTTGATGAGTTCATTAGCTTCGTTGTTTAACTCTTCGGCAATGTTATTTACAATTGACTTCTATAAGAGATTTAAGCCTGAAACTCCAGAGAAACAATTAGTGAAAATTGGTCAGATTGCAACTGTTGTTATCGTTACATTAGGTATTCTTTGGATTCCTATTATGAGAAGTATTGGTAATGTACTATATGAGTATCTGCAAGATGTTCAGTCTGTATTAGCCCCTGGTATTGCTGCTGCATTCTTAATGGGTATTACATGGAAAAGAGCTTCTGCCAAAGGTGGATACTGGGGTTTAATGTCTGGTTTTATTATCGGTATTACACGTTTAGGTGCAAAAGTTTATTATAACTCTGTTCCTGATGCTGGAGATAGTATATTTAAAGCAGTATTCTTTGATACTAACTGGTTATTCTTCTGTGGATATATGCTATTAGTATGTATCGCTGTAGTTGTTATTGTAAGTTTAAATACAAAAGCACCATCTGCAGAGAAAATACAAGGATTGGTATTTGGTACCTCTACTCCGGAACAACGTGCAGCTACAAGATCTAGCTGGAATGTATGGGATGTAGTAAACACAGTTATCATCTTAAGCTTAACAGTGGCGTTTTATATTTATTTCTGGTAATAGATTAGTTATGTTAGAAGAATTAAAAGAAAAAGTATTTAAAGCAAACCTTGATTTGGTAAAGCACGGTCTAGTTATCTTTACCTGGGGTAATGTAAGTGCTATCGACAGAGAAAAAGGTTTGGTTGTTATTAAGCCAAGTGGAGTTGAATACGATGTTATGAAAGCTTCAGATATGGTAGTTGTAGATTTAGAAGGAAATGTAGTTGATGGTAACTTGAAGCCTTCTTCAGATACTCCAACGCATCTTGAACTATATAAAGCTTTTCCTGAAATTGGTGGTGTTGTTCATACTCACTCTACTTATGCTACAGCATGGGCTCAGGCAGGAAAAGACATTCCGATTTTAGGAACAACACAGGCCGATTATTTTTACGGAGATGTTCCTTGCACAAGATCAATGACAGAGCAGGAAATAGCCGGTGATTATGAAAAAGATACTGGTACTGTAATTATTGAGGCATTTGAAGGGCGTAATCCTTCACATGTTCCAGGTGTGATAGTGAAAAATCATGGTCCATTTTCTTGGGGTAAAAATGCAGATGACGCAGTTCATAATGCTGTTGTTTTGGAGCAGATTGCTAAAATGGATTTTATTGCATTGCAGGTAAATCCTGCTGCTGATATGAATAATCACCTTACTGAAAAGCATTTTAATCGTAAGCACGGTGCTAATGCGTATTATGGACAAGGTAAATAATTGATGAATAGGGTGGGATTTTCTTTTTAAGTCATTAATTAGAAAATCCCTTATTAATCAATTAAATAATATTCTCTTAATTGCCTTACGACAATTTATTCATATAAGGCAAATGTTTATTTATGAAGATCCTTTTTATATATCCCAGAGATAGATTATGAAAAAGGATATTTATTACTTCTTGACTAAGAAAAATCAATGAAAAATCAATATGTAATTGGATTAGATTATGGTTCTGACTCAGCTAGAGCACTAATCGTTGATGTGAATACAGGTGAAGAAATGGCTTCATCAGTAAAATATTATCCTCGTTGGATGGAAGGTAAATATTGTGTTCCTGCACAAAACCAATACCGTCAACACCCAAAAGATTATTTAGAGGTAATGGAAGCTACTATTACAGAAGCGTTAGCTAAATGTGACGCTTCAGTTGCTGAAAATGTAATAGGTATTTCATTTGATACTACTGGTAGTACTCCTGCTTTAACTGACGCTAAGGGAACTCCTTTAGCAATGCTACCTGAGTTTGAGGAGAACCCAAATGCGATGTTTATTTTATGGAAAGATCATACTGCTGTTAAAGAGGCTGATGAGATTAACGAATTAGCACGCAAATGGGATGTAGATTTTACAAAATATGAAGGTGGTATCTATTCTTCAGAATGGGTATGGGCTAAAGTACTTCATACATTGCGTAAAGATGACGTAGTTAAAAGTGCTGCTGTTTCATGGATTGAATATTGTGACTGGTTACCTGCAGTTTTAACAGGTAAAACAGGTATTAAGGAAGTAAAAAGAAGTCGTTGTGCTGCAGGACACAAAGCTCTATGGCATACAGACTGGAATGGTCTTCCTCCTGAAGAGTTCTTAGTTGAACTTGGTCCAGAATTAAAAGGAATGCGTGAAAACTTATTCGAAGAAACATATACTAGTGATGAAGCTTTTGGAACATTAACTCCTGAATGGGCTGAAAAACTAGGTCTTTCAACTGATGTTGTTATTGGTGTAAGTGCATTTGATGCTCACATGGGAGCAGTTGGTGCTGAAATTGAAGCTAACACTTTCGTTAGAATCATGGGTACTTCAACTTGTGATATCATGGTATCACCAGAGGAGGAATTGGGAGATAAATTAATTCCGGGAATTTGTGGACAGGTTGATGGTTCTGTAATACCGGGAATGGTTGGATTAGAGGCTGGTCAGTCTGCTTTTGGTGATGTGTATGCTTGGTTTAAAAATGTATTAGCATGGCCATTACAATTTATCGAAGATAAAGATCAGGCAAAGGCAATCGAAGATAAAATTATTCCAGCTTTATCTGATGAAGCGATTAAGATTCCAGTTGAAGAGTCAACTATTTTAGCTACAGATTGGTTAAACGGACGTAGAACTCCTGATGCTACTCAAAATGTAAAAGGAACAATTACAGGATTGAACTTAGGTTCTTCTGCACCACGTATTTTCCGTGCTTTAGTTGAGGCTACAGCTTTTGGTTCTAAGGCTATTGTTGAACGTTTTCTTGATAACGGAGTAAAAGTTGATCAGGTTGTTGCTATTGGTGGAGTTGCAAAAAAATCAGATTTTGTAATGCAAACTTTAGCTGACGTATTAAATATGCCTATTAAAGTGGCTCGATCTGAGCAAAGTGTTGCCTTAGGAGCAGCAATGTTTGCCGCAGTAGTTTCCGGAGCACATAAAAATATTGCAGAAGCTCAAAAAGCAATGGGACAAGGATTTGAAAAAGAATATGATCCAATTCCATCTAATGCTGAAGCTTACAAAGCGATCTACGAAAAGTATCTTAAACTAGGTGCTTTCACTGAAAAAGAATTGTAGTCAATTTTTTCATGTTATAATTATTGGGAAGGTCTTTATGATCTTCCCAAATTATCCTTAGAAAAACTTATATAATGATTATTGGATTTGCATCTGATCATGCAGGGTATGACCTTAAGTTAAAGGTTATAGATTATTTAAAGTCTAAAGGGTACGAAACTATAGACTATGGAACTAACTCTCCTGAAAGTTGTGATTATGCTGATTATGCACATCAATTAGCATCGGCAATAGAAAGTAAAGAATTAAAAGTAGGCATGGCTTTTTGTGGCAGTGGTAATGGAATTAATATCACATTAAACCGTCATAAACAAGTCAGATCTGCTTATTGCTGGAAAACGGAAATAGCGGAGTTAGCTCGTCAGCATAACGATGCTAATATATGTACAATTCCAGCTCGCTTTATTGAAGAAGAAGAGGCCTATAAAATCGTTGATATTTTTCTTGCTACAGAATTTGAGGGCGGAAGACATCAAAAACGTATTGAAAAGATAGAATTAAAATAAACTAATAACTCAAAGAAAACGAAGTAATTGCTATGACATCTATTAGTGTTACAGATAGAGCTGCAGATAATATTAGAATATTAGCTGCTGCAATGGTTGAAAAAGCAAATTCAGGACACCCGGGTGGAGCTATGGGTGGAGCTGATTTTATTAATATCCTTTATTCTGAGTATCTTAACTATGATCCAAAAGATAGAACTTGGGTAAATAGAGACCGTTTCTTTTTAGATCCTGGTCATATGTCACCAATGCTTTATGCTCAGTTGGCTTTGACAGGTACTTACAGCATGGATGAAGTATCAAAATTTCGTCAATGGGATAGCCCAACTCCTGGTCACCCTGAAGTGGATTTTGCAAGAGGTGTTGAAAATACTTCAGGTCCTTTGGGACAAGGTCATGCAATGGCTGTTGGTGCTGCTATTACTGAGAAATTCCTAAAGGCAAGATTTGGAGATTGGATGTCTCACGACATTTATACTTTCATTTCTGATGGTGGTGTACAGGAAGAAATTTCACAGGGAGCTGGTCGTATTGCTGGTTATTTAGGGTTAAATAACCTTATTATGTTCTACGATTCAAATGACATTCAATTATCTACTAAAACAGATGCGGTAACTGTAGAAGATACTGCTAAAAAATATGAAGCCTGGGGATGGGCTGTTATGACCATTGATGGAAATAATGCTGACGAAATCCGTAAAGCATTAGATGCGGCTAAAGCTGAAACTGAAAAGCCTTTCTTAATTATTGGTAAAACAATTATGGGTAAAGGTGCTGTTAAGGCTGATGGATCATCTTTCGAAAAACAAGTTTCTACTCACGGACAACCTTTATCTGCAGCAGGTGCTTGTTTTGATAGCACTATCAAAGCTTTAGGTGGAGATGCTGAAAATCCATTCCAGATTTTTGATGATGTTGCAGCAATGTATGCTGATGCTCAAGCTAAAAAAGCGGAATATGTAGCTGCTAAAAAAGCAGAACAGGCAGAGTGGGAAAAAGCAAACCCAGAGTTAGCCGCTAAGTTTGCTAAATTCTTTTCAGGTGTAGCTCCTGAGTTAGATTATAGTGCGATTGAGCAAAAAGCAGGTTCGGCAACTCGTGCTGCTTCTGCAACTGTGTTAGGTGTATTTGCTGACCAAGTTGAAAATATGATTGTTTCTTCTGCCGATTTAGCAAACTCTGATAAAACAGATGGTTTCTTAAAGAAAACAAAAGCATTTTCAAAAGGAGATTTCTCGGGTCAGTTCTTACAGTCAGGTGTGGCTGAATTAACAATGGCTACAATCGCGAATGGTATGGCTCTTCACGGAGGTGTAATCCCTGTAGTAGGTACTTTCTTTGTATTCTCTGATTACATGAAACCAGCTGTGCGTATTGCTGCTTTACAGCAATTACCTGTAAAATATGTATGGACTCATGATGCTTTCCGTGTGGGAGAGGATGGACCAACTCACCAGCCTATTGAACAGGAAGCTCAAATTCGCTTAATGGAGAAATTGAAAAATCACCATGGTGATAACTCTATGTTAGTACTTCGTCCTGCTGATGCTGAAGAAACAACTGTTGCTTGGCAAATGGCATTGGAAAATACTAAAACTCCATCTGCATTAATTCTTTCTCGTCAGAATATTAAGAATCTTCCTGGTAGTAATTATGAGCAAGCTTTAAAAGCTAAAAAAGGGGCTTATATTGTTGAAAAGGATGCTGGGGCTCCTGATATCGTTCTTTTGGCTAGTGGATCTGAAGTTGCTACTTTAGTTGCGGGAGCTGAAAAACTAAGAGCTGAAAAAGGATTGAAAATTCAGATTGTATCTGTAATTTCAGAAGGTGTATTCCGTAACCAGGATGAAGCTTATCAAACAGAAGTATTGCCAGTTGATGTTCCTCGTTTTGGTATGACTGCAGGATTACCTGTAACATTGGAAGGTTTAGTTGGAGCAAATGGAAGTGTTTGGGGATTAGATCATTTTGGATTCTCCGGACCATACACTGTATTAGATGAAAAATTCGGTTTTACTGCCGATAATGTATATGAACAAGTAACAAAATTGCTTAGTTAGTTTAGTTAGTTAATTATTTTAGGACAGAAGCCGATTATGATTTATTCTGATCGGCTTTTTTTAATTAACTTTAAATCAGTTCTATAAAAAAATAAATCTTTGGCTCATATAATTAAAACTACAAAATGAAAAATAATGCAATTTTATTTAGCTTGTTGGCTTTAATACCTTTATTAATTAAATGTCAACAACAGGATTCAAAGTTAGAGTCATTTCCTTTAGAGGATGTAGAGTTGTTGGAAAGTCCTTTTTTGCAGGCTGAACAAACAGATATGAACTATATTCTTGAGTTAGATGTAGATCGGTTGTTAGCTCCATATTTAAGAGAGGCCGGATTAACTCCAAAAGCAGAGAGTTATGGGAACTGGGAGAATACAGGTTTGGATGGACATATTGGAGGACATTACTTAACTGCGCTTTCATTAATGTTTGCCTCTACAGGTGATGTTCGTATGAAGGAGCGTATGGACTATATGATAGAAGAATTAAAGAAATGCCAGGATAGTTTTGGTGATGGTTACCTTGCTGGTATTCCCGGTGGTCATGATATGTGGAAGGAGATTGCAGAGGGCAAAATAGAAGCTGGTTCTTTTTCATTAAACAAAAAATGGGTGCCACTTTACAATATTCATAAGATTTATGCAGGTTTGAGGGATGCATATTTATATGGAGAAAGTGAAGTTGCCAAAGATATGTTAATCAAACTGTCAGATTGGGCAATACAGTTGGTTTCGCAATTATCTGAAGAGCAAATTCAGGACATGCTAAGAAGTGAGCATGGGGGATTAAATGAAGTTTTTGCTGATGTTGCAGAGATTACAGGAGATTCTAAATATCTACACTTAGCACGTCAATTTTCAGATCTTAGTATCTTGAATCCTTTATTAAACCATGAAGATAAACTAACAGGATTACATGCAAACACTCAAATACCAAAGGTGATTGGATATAAACGTGTTGCTGATGTTGAAAATGATAAATCATGGAATGATGCAGCTAAGTTTTTCTGGGAGAATGTAGTTACGAAACGTTCTGTATGTATCGGAGGAAACAGTGTTAGAGAGCATTTTCACCCAATTAACGATTATTCAAGTATGTTAGATAGTGAACAAGGTCCGGAAACCTGTAATACTTATAATATGCTTAAACTAACAAAGATGTTGTTTTTATCTGATCCACAGGGTAAATACATGGATTATTACGAAAGAGCATTGTACAACCATATTTTATCAACTCAAAATCCTGATAAAGGTGGTTTCGTATACTTTACACCAATGCGTCCGGGACATTATAGAGTTTATTCTCAATCTCAAACGAGTTTTTGGTGTTGTGTAGGTTCTGGGCTTGAGAATCATGCAAAATATGGTGAAATGATTTATGCGCATCAAGGCAATGATTTATTAGTAAACCTATTTATTCCATCTAAATTAAACTGGAAAGAAAAGAATATTGAAATCATTCAGCAGTCAGATCTTCCTGAAGGTGACATTGTTAGTTTATCGATTAATCCAGAAAATGAAACAAATTTCAATCTGAAGGTACGTTATCCTCAATGGGTCAATAGTGGTGATTTAAAAGTTGAACTAAATGGTGAATCATCTGATTTTGTAATAGAGGAAAATGGATATATTTCTTTAAATCGAAATTGGAAAAAAGGGGATGTTGTTAAAGTATTTTTGCCAATGCATATTGCTGTGGAACAAATTCCTGACCATGAACATTTCTTCTCTTTTAAATATGGACCAATTGTGTTAGCTGCTAAAACAGATACAACTCATATGGACGGTTTGTTTGCTGATGATAGCAGGGGAGGTCATATTGCTGCAGGTCCTAAAGTGCCCCTTCAGGATATGCCGATAATTATAAGTAAACCTGAAGAATTATTATCGAAAATTAAAATAGAAGAAGGTAAATCGTTAAGATTTACGATTGATTCCTTATATTCTGATAAGTATCAAAATCTGGAATTAATGCCATTTTACGATCTTCACGAATCAAGATACATTGTATATTGGCAAAGTGAAACAAAAGAAGGTATTGAAGAAATTCAACAAAAACTGGCAGAAGAAGAAAAAGCGAAACAGGAATTAGAAGCCCAAACCTTGGATTTAGTATATCCCGGTGAACAACAACCTGAATCTGATCACTTTGTTAAAAGTGAAAATTCCAATAGTGGTGTTTTTAATGGAAAACATTGGCGTGATGCAACAGGTTGGTTTAGCTATGATTTAAAAGATCCAAAAAAGCTGGCTAAAGTCTTGAGAGTGATGTATTGTGGCTATAATGGTGGACGTACATTCTCAATTTTTATTAACGATCAGAAGTTTAAAGATGTTGTTCTTGAAAATAATGATAATGTATTTTACACATTAGATTACAATATACCTGAGGAGATTGTTAAAAAATCAAATGGTAAGCTGGTTGTTAAATTTGTTGCAGCAGAAGGATCTGTAGCCGGAGGTGTGTTTGAGGTTAGATTGATGAAATAGTAGCTAGATGCCCAATTTTAGTATAGGTTAAATTAAAAAAATAAATAATAGTATTATTAAATGGCTCAATCCTTAAGGGGTTGAGCTTTTTTGTTTGCTATTTTATGTAAATCAATGATATTTAATATATATTACAATATTTAGTAATTTTTAATATATACTTCAATGGGCAGTATATCAAATGTTTATAATCATGATATTTGTCATAATAATACTATTTAAAATTGCTAAAAATAACATTTGTCATAAACTAGATTATATCATATACATTTGCCGCTCAGTTTCTGTAACGCACACAAAATTAGAATTGTAACTGAGCTTTTTAGGTACAGGCTTACTTTTTTATCATTTAAGACTAATGATAATTCTACTACCACCAGAATTATTCATAGTATGGTCGTTATTTGCTCTAAAATTTTAAAATGTAGCTAAGGCTTGAGTTCATTAACCGGCAAATACACAAAAATGAAATTTATTAGATTGAAAAATTTAAAGATCTTAACCAAACTGTTAATTTTTTCACAATCTATTGGACTTGTTGTAGCTGTTAGTATCGGAATATTGTCAATATATAATTCCGGGAAAGCATTAGAAGGTGAAAATATAGAAAAGATTAAAGCCCTTTCTGATCTAAAGAAGAAAGCAATTGATCAATTCTATGTCAATATTTTTAATGATTTAGAGGCATTTTCATCTTCCTATGAAACAAATATGTTATTAAATAGACTCATCGATTATGGCAATACAGATGAGGCTAAAAATGGTACTTCATTTAACATTACAAGTGAAAATTATCAGAATATCTATAAGGATCACTACGAATCTTTTAAAACTTTTATTGAAACAAAGGGATATTATGATATTTTCTTAATCTCAATTGATGAGGGACATTTAATGTTTACCGTTGCTAGAGAAAGTGATTTAGGAGAAAGTTTACCAAATGGCTTTTTAAAAGACTCCCATTTTACTGATCTTTGGAGAAGAACTGTAAAAACAAAACAAATTGGCATTTCGGACCTAAAACGTTATGAACCCAGTAATAATGAACCTGCTCAGTTTGTGACCTGTCCTATTTTTGATGAAAATAAGGAAATGAAGGGCATTCTTGCCGTACAGGTACCCGACAAAATGATTAATGACATCATGACTAACCGAATTGGAATGGGTGAATCAGGAGAAGCTTATCTTGTAGGACAGGATTTATTAATGAGATCAGACTCCAGATTTATTGATGATGCCATATTAAATACAACTGTAAATGGTGCAACAACAAAAAAAGCACTTAATAAGGAGGTTGGTTTAGAAGTAGTTGATGATTACAGAGGAATATCGGTTATTAGTTCATATGACCATATTGATATTGGAGGATTGGATTGGGCACTTCTTACAGAAATGGATGTTTGGGAGGCTGTTCAGGCATCTCACGATTTAAGAAATAAGCTTATTATATTTGTATGTATTATTGTTGTGTTACTTATTATTGTTTCATATTTCTTTGGTAGAAGCTTTTCGAAACCTATTGAACAAGTATCTATATTGGCAAATTATCTATCGCAAGGAGATTTAACTCATAAGCTGAACTATAATCAAAACGATGAGATTGGCCAGATGGTTAAAGGATTCAATTTGATGGTAGATAAGTTAAAAACAATAATTTCAGAAGTTGTTTATGGCTCAGATAATATGTTAAAAGCTAGTCAACAAGTTAGTCAGTCGGCAAATATGATTAGTCAGAATGCTTCAGAGCAAGCATCTTCGGTTGAAGAAATATCTTCTACAATGGAAGAAATTGTTGCTAATATTTCAAATAATACTGAAAACTCTAAAAAGACTGAACATATTTCACTGGTAGCTAAAGAGGGAATTGATGAATTGTCTGTAAATACAGAAGAAACTGTAAGAGCAAATAAGGTTATTGCACAAAAATCAGCAGTAATTAGTGAAATAGCTATGCAGACTAATATTCTAGCCTTAAATGCTGCAGTTGAGGCTGCAAATTCAGGTGAGCATGGAAGAGGTTTTGCTGTAGTTGCCAATGAAGTTCGTAAGCTAGCTGAAAGAAGTAAAGAGGCTGCAGAACAAATTGAAACAGATATCTTAAAAGGATTGGAAATGTCTGAATTGGCAGGAGGAAAGATGGTGAAAATTCTTCCGGATATTGCATTAGCATCTGATTTAGTTAAGGAGATTGTTGCTGCTAGTATGGAACAAACGCAAGGTGCGGATCAGGTTAACAATGCCATTCAGCAATTAAATTATGTTACTCAGCAAAATGCTGCAGCAAGTGAAGAATTGGCAGCCCAATCAGAAGAAATGTCAAATCATGCCAGTAAATTAAAAGACCTGGTGTCTTACTTTAAAATTTAATATCTATCAAATAGATACCTTTTAGTTAAAAAAAGAAAAGCGTCAAAGAAACTCCTTTGACGCTTTTTATGTTATTAGTTTACTGTATTATTCAGCTTTAAACTTATAGATACAAATTGAGTGATATTCTTCTCCCGGGTTAACTAAAGTAGTTGGGAAATTTTCCTGGTTTGGAGTATCTGGGAAATGTTGAGTTTCTAAACAAAGAGCTTCTCTGAAGTTTAATGTTTTACCGTATTTTCCTACAAATTTTCCATCTATAAAATTACCACCATAAAACTGAACTCCTGGTTCACTGGTTAATACATCCATTGTTCTTCCAGAAACAGGATCTTTTAAAGTAGCAGCTAAAGATATTTCAACACTATCTTTTTTAAGAACCCAGTTGTGATCATAACCACCTCCCATTTTTAATTGCTCGTTTTCATCATTAACACGTGTACCAATAGCAGTAGGAGTTCTAAAATCAAATGGAGTGCCTTCAACGCTTGCAATCTCTCCGGTAGGAATTAAACCTGCATCAACTGGAGTATAACCTTCAGCATTAATCATTAATAAATGGTCATTAATTGTACCTGAAGCTTCACCTGCAAGGTTAAAATAAGTGTGGTTTGTTAAGTTGATATGAGTTGGTTTATCAGTTGTTGCAAAATACTCAATTTTAAGTTCGTCTGCATCTGTCAACTCATACACCACTTTTACATCAACGTTACCTGGATATCCTTCTTCTCCGTCAACTGATTTGTAGCTTAATTCAAGTTTGTTTTCACCTACCTGGTTAGCATCCCAAACTTGTTTATGGAAACCCATTGATCCACCATGAAGAGAGTTTTCGCCATCATTAATATCAAGTTTAAAAGTATCTTCCTCAATAACAAATTGACCTTTGCAAATACGGTTACCATAACGTCCGATTAAAGCTCCGTAAAATGTTTCAGTGTTGTTAATGTATGAATCTAAATTATCGTAACCGATACTAACATCAGCAAATGTTCCGTTTTTATCCGGTACCCAAAGAGAAACTACTCTTCCGCCAAAGTTTGTAATTTGTGTTACTAAGCCGTTTTTGTTTTTAAGAGTATATAAACTAACCTCTTTTCCGTCAATTGTTTTAGTAAAGTTCTGTGCGTCCATTAATTGAATGTCTTGTTTTTTTTCACTTGTACAGCTAATAGCAAAAACAAGAATTAATGCAGAAATTAAATTCTTCATAGGTTTAAATAATTTGTCGTTTTTTGAAAATGTATGTTTGTAAAACCTAAAGATAGATATTTATATAAAATATAATTGTATTTTTTTAACACATTTTATAGCGTTTGCTATATCTGTAAGGGTGTTAAGTGTATCTGCAAAATTCTTGTAGATTTATTAGCTTTAGTTTTATATTTAATTGTTATCAGATATAATTGGCCATTTGTTTTTATCCCATTGCATTTCTTTAATAATGAGTTTAGGTTTACCCTCATCCTTTGCATCATATCCATGGAAAATTAGATAATCTTTACCATTAAAGGTATATGCAGAATTATGCCCAACGCCATACCAATCTTTGTTTCCCTGGTACAAAATTGAACCTCCTCCTGTTGCCATATCATTTCCATCTTTATCAACAAATGGTCCTTGCACGTTTTTAGAACGGCCAATTATCATTTTGTAGGTACTGTTTACTCCTTTACAACAATAATCAATTGATGCAAACAGGTAATAATAATCTCCTTTTTTAAAAATAAAAGGGGCTTCAATAGCATTGCTTCCTGCGTCAACAGGATTGTTATCAATTGATGGAGGATTAGGATCTGATGATGATTTTTTACGTGATGCAATTGTTTTAATGCTATCAAGATTACTTACAACTTTTGTAGCATCGGATGAAAGCTTTACCATTTTAAGTCCATCCCAAAATGATCCAAATACTAAATAAGGAGTGTTTTCATCAGATATAATCAGGTTTGGATCAATGGCGTTCCAATTTGTTTTACCTGGATAAGACTGAATTATTTTTCCATGGTCAACCCATTTAAAATCAGGATCGTTAGAGTTTAATGTTTTATTTGTTGCGAGTCCAATACATGATGTATTCTTTCCAAAAGCTGAAACAGAATAATATAAATAGTATTGATTATTAAAGTAAGCTATATCGGGCGCCCAAATATGTCCTTTAAATCCTTTCACTGCTTCTTTTGCCCACAGAGGTGATTCTTTAAATATAGGATCTTCTTTTGTCCAGTCTTTCATGTCAGGAGATGACCAAACACTAATTCCCCACCCAGTACAAAATAAATAATAAGTGTCATTTTCCTGTATCATCACCGGATCGTGAACGATGATTTCCTGAGAATAAATTTTAAATATCAGAATGAAATATAGAAATAGTATGCAGATTAAGCTTTTCATAAGGTTTATTTTACTAGATAACATTTAAATAACAACAACTTAGGATTTGATTAATATAGCGATTAATATGTTGTTGTAATATTGAAGCATGTTTAAATGATGAATTATTATGGATGCAAAACAATTATTAAAGGAGTATATTTCAAAGCACCCTGATTACTGGGAGTATGAAAATGAAATGCGCGAAGTACAGAGATTAAAGGACTTATGTATTGAAGAAGCGAAGGCTTCTCTTGTATTGGAAAAAGAATAAACAAAAAGATCTGGATCAATAATTCAATACCCTTTCATTTAGAAGTGCTTTATTAGAAGCAAAAAGAGGATAATCTATAAAGATTACCCTCCGAATGTATCGTAAATAAAGTTTTAAATAGTTCAAGGGTATTCAATAACCTGACTTTAATATTATTTCTTCATCTTACCCCAATAAGTTGCATTAAGATTCTTCTGTGTACCTGCATATACAAATGTTACAGATCGAGGATTTGCTTCCCAGTCAACTTCACGTTCAACGCAAACAATAACATCACCTAATGTTAATTGCTTTTTTGTAGCATCATAGCTCCAGTTACCAGTAAGGGCTCCAGTCATTGTACCATCTGATTTTAGATTAAGATTTGTTGCTGCATCTTGTACACCATAACTATATTGGAGATTAATGTGTTCCCAGGTTCCTACTAATGAATCTTTAGTTATAGTGCCGTAATCAGGTACCGCAGCATAACGCTCAGGTAATGCAATAGGCCATAGATTATCAGGTTCACTTGTTGAAGCAGGACACCACACAATGCGTCTTACATGTCCCATCATAATCGCATTTGAATAAGCATTTCCACCAACATTGGCAGGTAATCTACCTTGTGACATGTAGAACCAGTCATCTGTATCTTCCTGCTGGAAAATACAGCAGTGTGCAATACCCACCCATCCATAACTAAGATTAAACTTATATGGGTGTGTTACAATAGGATAACAGTCACCATTCCCGTTTGTAAAGTTACGACCTGTAATGTCGTAGTATGGACCTTCAATGTTTTCACTTCTTACCACTCTTGTGTTATAAGGTACGTCTAATCCATCGTATGCCATAAACAAATAATAGTAGCCATCCTTATATATAACTTCCGGAGCTTCGCTACCCTGCCAACGAGATGAGGCAGTACGGGTTCCAATTCTTACACCATATCTGGATTGAAGCTCACTTGCACTATCTGCATATGGTTCTCCAAGGGTATTAATAGGCTTACCTGTAGTTGCGTTAATTTGCAAAAGTGCAAATCCGCTATGCCATGAACCATGTATTAAGTAGTGATCTCCCTCTGGTGTTACTATGTATGTTGGATCAATAGCGTTATAATAGAAATATCCACTCCAATCCCCTGTATAACTAGAACGGCTGTAATCCAACCCTCGATCAGATGAAGAACAAGTAACGAATCCTTTATCTTCCCAAACCGCACCTTCAGGATCTGTTGATTCGCACATACCAATAAATGCACGTTCAGTCCAGCTTCCGTCAAAGTTCGAAGATGTATTGACTGCTCCTGTTTTGATAAAATTATCAATAACAATACTGTAATACATACGTAATTTTTCCTGACCACCAACGGTAATTTTGCGAACCACAGGAGCCCAATAGCCATATGATATATTATCTTCAGCAATGGCAGAAAGTCCCATGCGTGATCGAATTGCATTTAATGAATCAGCAACCCATGTTGGAGGATCATAAAATGGCCCGCTTACCCATTCCCAGTTCACTAGGTCTTTTGAACGCTTACCTTGAAAATGTCCATGTCCCATGGCTTCATTTCCATAAGAGGCATCAGTGCCATACATATAGTAATATCCATTATAATATGCAACAGAAGGATCGTGAACGTTGGCAAGATTCCACTGACTTCTATATGACCATGATGATATTGCTGAATAATCGTCCTCGTAATCCGGGATTTCAAAGTCTTCAGTCTCAGTTGTATTGTTATTGTTTTTTTCTGGATCATCAACGTCTTTTGAACAAGATGACATTCCGTATAAAACTATCAATAAACTGAAAATAAATAAACTCGATTTCTTTTTCATAATTACAATCTAATATAAGTTTCTATTACAAAGAAAATCTATTAAAGTAAAAAGGATGTGGACAATAATATTTTCCTTGTGGAGGAATCGATATTATTGATTTATTTATCTAATAACATACTTTTTATTCCATTGTTTAGTGTAATATAAACAGATGTTTACGTTAGTTTTTATTTAAGTGTGCATTCATAATAAAATCATTAATTACTCTAATAATAGCACAAAAAAAACTTCCTTATCAATATTAAAAGAATAACTTGATAAGGAAGTTTGTAATATTATAAAATGAATTTTATTCTAAATTGTAAACAGGACGAATAGACCACTTTGATAAGAAATCAGTACTGTTATCTGTACTATTATTCGCCGAGTTTCCTGTTAGGTTAGCATTATTATCAAGGTGAGTTTGCCAAATAGGGAAGTACTCATGACCTTTATAATAACCTGAATAAGAAGAACCAGATGCAGTTGAAGAAGTCAACTCTTCTGTGTTAATATAAACCACTTCTTTAGTTGATCCCGGATTATCCGGATCATCAATAGTCATCATAGGTGCTAACTTGTAATATGCATGCTCAGTAATCTGTTGTAAACGACCAGCATCATAGAAGAATCCCCAACGAATTAAATCTGTACCACGACCATATTCACAACCAAACTCTTTAGGGCGTTCCACATTTGCAATTTGCTCAAAAAGAGCGTCGGCAGATGGGAAATCAGCAAGCTCAAGATCAGGAAGAGCTACACGTTGACGAACCTCGTTAATATAATCGATAGCAGTTTGAGTAGGACCGTTGATCTCGTTTTCACACTCTGCTGCACGAAGTAATACATCGCTGTAACGCATTAAACGGATGTTAACACCACATTTTAATCCTGTACCAAAGCTAGAGTAAATGTTATTTCTTGCGTTAGTGAATTTAGCAATAGAAATACCACCTTGAGAAGTATTTGAACGAACTGAATACATCCATGAATCCTTGTCTAGTTCTGTTTGATAAACAGTATTAGAACGAACGTCACCTGAAGGATAAGCAGCTGTAGCATTGCCTGTAACAGCATCGTATTCTTGTTCGTAAGTAACTAAAGTCCAGTATAAACGTGGATCTAAGAAGCCATCAGTACATTTTTCTTTTTTAAACAGGTTATATAACCATGAAGATGCTGCTACGTCACCCCAGCTACCAAAATCCTGAGAAGCATAGTTACTCTCAATAGCATGACCTTGTGTTGCATCTGAGTTTAGGTTACCAGTAGTCCAAACTTCGTTGGTACCACCTGTACCGTAATCCATGAACTGAACTTCCCAAAGACTCTCTTTGTTGTTTTCATAAGCAGTACCTTCTCTGAAGTTATCCCCATAATCATCAGTAAGTTCATAAGTTCCATATTTGCCTGCAATAATGTCTTTTAAAACAGTATAAGCTTCTGAAAATTTATGACGAAACATTAATGCACGAGCTAAATAACCTGCTGCAGATCCACAAGTAGCGCGACCTTGAGCCCATTCGCCGCCTTTGTCTCTTGATGGCAAAATATTCATAGCTTCTGTAAGATCAGCTTCTACCTGATCCCAAACTTCATCCTGAGTAGCACAAGAGGCATACAAATTATTTAAATCAGAATAATCATCATAATTAGTAATGATTGGACAAATTTGATAATATGTAGCTAAATTGTAATAAGCCTGAGCTCTTAAGAAAAGAACTTGTCCTTTAATCTCATTGTAAGAATCTGATCCTTCTTCAAGAACATCTCCAACTTTAGACAATACATAGTTTGTACGGTTAACTACACAGTAATTATCACGCCATGGCCATTCAAGCATGAAATAATCAGATAAACCATTTAGGTTATCACAAGCCAAATACCATTGCTGAGATGAGTTCCATATTTCATCACCTCGAAGTGCATCCATCACATATCCTACACGAGCATTTGTTCCTTCTAAACGACTAAGACTATAGCATGCAATAACAGCCTCATTTAATTCTGACTCTGAATCTCCGAATTCTTCAGTTGTCTGAATATTCGGATTGGTAACATCGAGCTGGTCATCGCAAGCTGTTAAGCCTCCGATAAGCGCCAATATCACTATAAATATATTTAAACTTTTCATTTTGATATCCTTTAGATTATTTTTAGAATGACATGTTTAATCCGAACATAAAAGTTCGTGGTGTTGGATAAGAACAATAGTTATAACCAGGTGTATATGTACCTCCTGCAAAGTCTACGTTATAACCTTTGTAATTACTGATTGTAGCCAAGTTCTGGCCTGACACGTATGCACGAACATTGCTGATTTTTCCGCCAAACCATGAATCCTTGAAGTTATATCCTAATTGTACATTTTGAATTTTCAAATATGTGGCATTTTGAATATATCTGTCGCTGAAATAATCATTACTTGTAACATCAGATTTGTATTGTACACGTGGTACATCAGTATTTGTGTTAGATGCTGTCCACGCATTTAAAAGATTAACATCTTTATTAGTTGCACCATAAGAGCTACGTAATGTCATGTCAACAAAATCAACAACCTGGAAGCCAGCAGCACCTAATGTAGATACAGTTAAGTCAAAACCTTTATATTCAACACGTGCATTAATACCAAAAGTTACATCAGGTAAACCGCTACCTAAAAATTTCTGGTCAGCAGCAGTAATCTCTCCGTCGCCATCAAGATCTTTGTATAATAGGTCACCTGGTTCAGCACCACTTTGTGTAACGTATAGTCCTTCTGAATTTTGACGACTATCTATTGCGCTTTGATTTTGAGCAATACCATTTTTAATGCCTCCGTTTTCTGTATCATTTTCAAGTACATATCCATAGAATTGTCCAACTTCCTGACCTACTTCTGTACGACACATACTTGAAGTAACAGGTTCGTTATTTACACCTAATTTTGTTACTTCGTTACTAAATGTAGATACGTTCGCTGAAATGTCATACTTTACTTTGTGGTTGTAGTTACGATAATTTAGCAAGAACTCAAGACCTGTATTTACCATTGTCGCTGCGTTCATTGTAATAGTGGTATTGTTTGAACCAGTATTTGAAGGAATTACCAAACTATATAGAAGATCTTCTGAAGTTGATTTGTACCAGTCAAAATTAAACTCTAACTGACCATTAAACATTGCTAAATCTAGACCAAAGTCAAGCGTTTTCTTTTTCTCCCATCTGATAGCGTCATTTACGAAGTTATTTACAGCAGAACCCGTTACTACGTTGTTTGCAAAAGCATAGGTGTAATTACCTCTTTCCATGGTATCCATGTATTGATATTCACCAATGTTCTCATTACCTAATTCACCATAACTACCACGAACTTTCAATAAGCTAATGATTGAAGGATCAACAGGGAAAAAGTTTTCTTTTTCAAGACGCCAACCTCCGGATACTGATGGGAAAATCTCAAATCGATCATCAGAAGAAAGACGGCTGGAACCATCACGACGTGCTGTTGCAGAAATCAAATATTTTCCATCAAAGTTATAGTTTACACGACCAATGTATGATGAAAGAAGGCGTTCACTTTCATAACTGTATGAATTCTTCTCACTTGCATTTGATAATTGCAAATAATATGGCTCAGGAAAATCAGTACCTACTCCGGTATGAGACTTATAATATACTTTTTGGAAAGTTTGACCTGCAACAATATCGAAGTTATGACGTCCGAATGAAGCGTTGTAGTTAATTGTATTTTCAATAAGAGCATCTCCGGTATATTCGTCAACTAATGTAAGAGTCTCATCTTCTTTCAATAATTTCACATTTGAACTTTGGAAAAATGCAGGTACAAATGTAAAACTGCTAACATGTGTATTACTGTACGATAAGTTTAGATTATATGATAACTTATTTTTGGCGCTTTCTACACCAAGCATTTCTAGTAAGTTAACATTTGTAGAAGCAGAACCAACGATACGGTCAACTTTTGTATTTCTCTCAAGAAGACTATTTGTTAATAATACGTTAGATATACGTAAGTCACCGTGTACATCATCATAATAAGTTCCATACCCATAAGAATCATACGTAAATGCATCAGCTCCTGAAATTTTATCATCAAGAACCCATGTTGATTCATCGTAATCCTTAATTGTTGGAGGAGTAAGCAGAGCCGAAGCCATTACCGGATATTGAGTACCATATAAACCTTCAACATATTCATTAGCGTTACTAAGTGCCATTTTATCCTGGTCACTGTGGCTATAAACAAAGTTGGTTTTAATTTTTATAAACTTAACATCCATGCTATTGTTAATACGAGCAGTATAACGTTCAAAGTTAGGACCAGCTCCAACCATAGTACCTTTCTGGTTAAAATAATCAAGACCAATATTGTAAGTGTTATTTTCACCACCACCTGAAAAGTTTAGGTTGTGATTTTGACGTGTACCTGTTTTAAATACTGAGTCAAACCAATCCGTATCAACAGTTGCAACTTCATTGCCGTTGGCATCTGTAGTCCATAAATAACTACTACTTGCAGAATTATATCCACCAGGAACTTCCATTCCACTATTGCCGAATGCCATGGTTACGAATGTTTTATACTGATCAGCATTCATTACACTATAAACATCTTTTTGAACATTGTCTACACCATAATAGCCGCTATAATCAACTTTCATAGGAGAGTTCTTCTTACCCTGCTTTGTTGTAATGATAATCACACCGTTAGCTGCACGAGAACCATAGATTGCTGCCGCAGATGCATCTTTAAGTACCTGAATTGTTTCAATATCGTTTGGTGAGAAGTCACGAATAGTTGTTCCCATTGGCACTCCGTCCACAACATATAATGGGTTAGTATCACCAAAAGAACCAATACCACGGATACGAACTGCAGGATCAGCTCCCGGTTGTCCATCAGAAGTAATTTGAACACCTGATGCCTTACCTTGTAACATTGTTGAAATGTTTGAGTTTGAAGATTTCTTCATCTCTTCAGCATCAACAATTGCAACAGAACCTGTAAGGTCAGCTTTCTTTTGAGTACCGTAACCGATAACAACGACTTGATCAATTTCTTGAGTATCTGAAATTAATGTGATATTACCTAAGTCTGGTTTTCCATTAACAGCTACTTCAACACTTTTAAAACCGATAAATGATACTATTAGTGTTGCATCTGAAGGAACTTTAAGCATAAAGTGACCATCTATATCTGTAATTGTTCCATTAGTAGTACCTTTTACAGCTACGGTTGCACCTACAACAGATTCTCCACTTTCGTCAACAATTTTACCATTTATTGTAATTTCTCCTGCTTGAATCATTGACATCTGGTCGGTATTTCCGATGCCTTCTGCATATGTTGTTGGTGTGAGAGCCAGCAACCCCATCAGGATTAAATATATATATTTCATAATTTAAATATTTTTTGCTTAATGATTATTCAACAGATGTTACTTCTAAATATGCAGCCTCAACTACTAACGCACAGGTTAAATCAGCACTATCTACAGTAATACCTGTATATACTTGGTAATGTGTTTCACCGCCTTCGTAGGTAACATCGTAACGTATATCAGCAGTATTGTCACCGTTGTTTGTAATTGAAATTACAATGTCCGATCCATCTATATTGGTTAGGAATGTATCCCAATCCCAATCAGATTCAGCAGTTGCAGTACCATAACCATCTCCCCATCCAAAGTGATCCATACGAACAACTGCATTTTCAGTATTGTCAGATTTTCTTAGAATTGTACATGGGCTGTTCCAGTTATTTGTTTCGCTAGAATAACATTTCATTGTGAACTTTCTGGTTGAACCTGATGGTACATAATAGTCATTTGAGAATTCGGTCCACCATGCTGTTGATGTGTCTGTGCCGACTAGATATGTTCCTCCCATTACATTTGTGATTGGGCATGTTGTAGTAACCGTACTAGTTGAACCTACATAAGTAATAGTTGCATTCTGGGCACCATTTACTGCAGGAATCTCGAATTGAAGATCCTTATTTGCAATTACTCCGGTTGCACCGTCAGAGTATGTAGCTGTAACAACCATGTCAGTTGGATCAAAGGCCGGTGCTGTCGGACCAGGGAAAGTGTAGGTTGTATTACTTGGCAAGGTTGTAACCTCAAGACTGGTAACTGCATTTGTAACTTCCAGTGAGTAATATGTTGATACGGCTGGACCATATTCACCTTGTTTAGTTTTACTATAAGTTACAAGAATTGTCTTTTCTCCAATTGTTGATAAATCAGGAACTGTAAAAGAAACATCAGCTGTATCAACCTCAGTTGAAGATCCATCAGCAAAAGTAACTGTAGCAACACCTTCTCCCCAATAATCTTCGTCTCCTAATTCAAGAGCAGTAGGAACTCCTGTAACAGAAATAGATGATGACATTACATCTTCCACAACTGTTACTTTAGAAGGGATCAGGTAAGCCTCTTTCATTTCAAAATGACTTCCGTCGGCAATAAGGAAAGCCGTAATATTGCTAGAAGCAGAAACTGCTTGAGAATATGTTTCAACTAACTCTGTACCATTTGTTCCTACAGCAGTTGCAGTTACATATACATTTCCTGTTGCAGAGTGGTCAACCTCTATAGTAACAGAGGCTCCAGCCATAGTTGTACGAAAGTCATTCCAGATATCGCCATCTCCATCTGTGTCAGGATAGTTATTTGTAACCATATTTAAATCAAACTCATATCCTTCGTCTGCCATTCCGCCGGCCCATCCGTAAGCATCAGAGCGAAGAACAAAATATTCAGCATAACCTTCTCCATCACGATCTTCTATTTCATTTGAAACAGCAAGGTTCCAGTTGTTCCAGTTATTTGCGCCTGAAGTATAGTTGGTAAATTCAATATGTAATAGTTGATTTGATGGAATACTGAAGTAATCAGAGAAAGCTGTCCACCAGGCTGCACTATTATCTTCTGCTCCAACAATTGTTGTTGAAATATCAATGTAAGTTGTGTCACCAGTATCTATACTTGCTTTTGCAGCTGCAATTGAATCGATGCGATTTTGCAAGTCAATAGGTGCATCAATCTGATAAGAAGTCGCATCTTCACACCCAGCGAAGCCAACTGCTATCAAAACTATTGCAAATAAAGCGTACCTTATTAGTTTAGTTGTTTTCATAAATTTAATTTTAATTGAATTCATTCTTTTTCATAGTATTCGTTAACAATAATTTTATAATTCATTGTTTTGAAATATTAAGTTCCATTAAGAGAACCTTGATCTTCATTGTGTCTGATGATTTTTTCAGACAACCTCAATTGTTTTAATCGGGGATTTAATATTGTTCTAATTCATGTTTTAATAATTTAATTAATTATTAGATTAATATGATACAAAGTATCTAATCTTAATTTTTAAGAAATTTTTCAGTTCAGTGATAAAAGTGTTTTAAAATGTTAATCAAATTTACCGTTGCTTTATTATTTATGGGTTCATAATTATTTTTTTATAGTGGATATTTAATTATGTAATTATTGTATGTTTGAAATGCTTGATAAACAGTGGTGTTTAATTTGGTGTTAAATGTCTTGAATTGTTGCTATATAATGAAAAACAACATATATAGGCTTGTATTTTTATTAAGAAACACAAATGCGGTGTAATTAAAAATCCACTAGAAAGACGAAAAAATCCACTTTAATTGACGAAAATTCCTGCATTTTGGACGATTAAACAAGTAGGTGCATGCTAAAGGAAGTTAAATTTATTGCCTCCTTCAGGGCTACATAATCAGCAGCGTGTATTATTTTTGTAACAATATTTAACTCTCATTGGTTATATTAAGGAAAATTATTAATATGATTTAATGAATGCAGAACGTTAATTGTTAGAATCAGATGATTTTATAAATACATATTTTATTTTAAAATAGAATATAATCTGATTGAGTAATATATATGTTGGGTATAGTAACCTTTTTGTATTAGCTTTAATGTCTAATATTTTGCCCAGTTATAAAATAGGTATTTAATTAAATAGGTATAGGAGGAATCTAATTCATGAATTTGAAAGCTGGAAAATTATTTGAAATAAAAGGTGTTTTGTTGGTATGCCTACTCTTTGTTTTCCTTTACTTAAACGCAAATAATCTTGTTACTGTTCCCAGAATTTATGAGTATATTGATATTTCAAATGGTTTGCCTCAGAATACAGTAAGATGTATTGAAAAAGACAATTATGGATTTATCTGGTTAGGAACAGATTATGGGCTATGTCGATTTGATGGTTATGATTTTAAATATTATAAGGTTTCAGATAGAGGTACCTCTTTAAAGGACAATAGAGTTGTTGATATATTAGCTGATACCGAAGGTGTAATTTGGATAGTAACGAATAGTGGAATTCAATTGTTAAATTCAATAACAGATTCTTTTGTTGAGGTATTAGATAATGATGTTGTAGAGTTATTTGATAAAAATATTGTTCAAATTTTACAAGTAGATTCAAGTATTTGGATTGCTACTTATAATGATGGTGTTTATGAGTTAGAATTGAGTAAAGATGTACTGGGTATTTCTATTAAAAACCATTATCTGCTAAATGAAAAAGATGCACTAATTTCGAGCTTAATCAAAGGGGAAGATGGTAATGTTTATTTAGGTACCAGCAAAGATGTGTATGTTTTTAATAGAGAAACAAGAGGCTTTGAATTCATTGAGCAAAATCCATATATAAATTTTGATGTTCAGGTTTTGTATCAAAAAGGTAAATTTCTATGGATAGGCACCTCAAATGGATTGTTTAAGTACAATACCGATAACACCACAATTGAGTGGTATGGATATGATGCAGCAATGGAGCATTCGCTTCCTCATTCGCATATCACTTCCTTAATTATGGATGCAAATGGAAATCTTTTAGTGGGTACTTTAGGTGGTCTTTGTGTTTATAATTCAGAGAATAATAACTTTAATGAAATGTCATTGTTTCCTTCTCTTGATGGTAAACTACACGATGTTTTTGTAAGTGAATTATATACTGATTATGATGGTAATGTTTGGGTTTGTACAGAAAAAACAGGAGTAGTTCATTATAATGTTTTTAGTAAAAAATTCTATTCTTTTAATGAGGAGAGTGTTTGTAAACCATTATGCTATAATATCATAAATTCAATCTATGCTTCTGATGAAAAACTTTATGTGGGTACTGCCGGAGATGGATTGTACGGGTATAATATTAAAAGTGGTAAGATTAAGCATTTTCAACTGGAGCAAGGAAAATCAAATAGTTTGTACAGTAATTTTATTGCTGCAGTAATCGAAGATAGTAAGGAGAGCTTGTGGGTTGGCACATGGGGTATGGGAGTTCAGAAGATTTTTACAAAAAATGGAAAAGAGACTTTTAATTCTTATAATAAAGAAGAGGGCCTACCTGATACTTTTATTTCATGTTTTTATATTACTTCAAAAGGTGAATTGATAGTTGGAACCAGAGGCGGACTTGCAGTGTTCGATGATGAAAAAAATGTTTTTGTGCCGGTGGATATTTCATTCATGAATCCTGATTCTAAATGGGAAGTGGGGTGTATGATAGAGGATAAGGATGAGTTTTTATGGGTTGGCACTACAAACGGATTACATCGATTTAAGGCTGATCTCATAAGTCCACAAAGAAATCAAAAGCTAAGTCCTTATGATGTTATAACATTTAAAAAAACATATCAGGATAAAAGCTTGCCTAATGATTACATTACATCTTTAGAAAAGGACTCAAAAGGTAATATCTGGATTGGTACTTATGGTAAGGGTATTGCCAAGTGTAATTCAAAATCAGATGGAACATTTGAATTTATAAACTATACAGAGAAAGATGGTCTAGCAAATAATGTTGTTTATCAATTATTGTCAGATTCAAAGAATGACCTTTGGATTAGTACAGAGAATGGTCTGTCTCATTATAACATAGATGATGCTCTATTTATAAATTATTATAAAAAAGATGGTTTAAGGAATAATCAGTATTATTGGTCAGCAGGTTACAAAGCCCCTTCTGGGAAATTATATTTTGGAGGACTAAACGGTTTAAACTTTTTTGATCCGGATAGTATTATTAGTTATCCAATAGGATCTAAAACTTATATTACAAAATTAAATGCCGGTAATAAAGTAATTAATCCAGGTGAAAAAAGACATGGGAAAGTATCCTTAAATAAAGCTATTTTTAGTACGGATACGATTCATTTGTCATACAAAGACAATGTATTTAGTTTTGAATTTTCGGCACTTCCTTATTATCTGGCTACTAAAATTAAATATGAGTACCAACTCGAAGGAGTTGATCAGAATTGGGTTGAGGTAGGTAGTGACAGAAGAATGGCGTCTTATACAAATTTAAGTGGGGGAAATTATTTATTTAAGGTTCGTTCAACCAACATTGACGGAGTTTGGAATGAAGACTATTCCAGTATCTTATTAATTATTGATCCTCCGTATTGGAAAACATCGTGGTTTAAGATCATACTTTTGCTTGCTCTGGTTTTGTTGGTTTCTGCATATATTAGATATAGGTCATTCAGAATAACAGAGCAGAAAAGAAGACTTGAAAAGATCGTTGAAGATCGTACTGATGAGATCAAAATAAAGAATGAACAGCTTGAGCAAAATTCAAAGGCATTAATAGCTAGAAATCAGCAGTTAGCTCAGCGACAAGATGAAATCGAAAAGCAAAAGGATTTATTAGAACAACAAAATAAAGAGATTATATCACAACGTGATCAGTTAATCGCGCTTAATGAGGAGGTTGAGTCTATTCATCAGAAAAGGATGCAGTTTTTTACCAATATATCTCATGAATTCAGAACTCCTCTGACACTTATTATTTCACCGATTGAAAAAATATTAAATGAGAACTTTGTTTTGTCAAAAGATAACGTTAAGCATACCATAAGCTATATCAAACGTAATGCCGAGCGATTATTAATGTTGACTAATGAAATTCTTACATTTAGAAAATTTGAAGCAGGTAAAGTAAGTGTTTCCTTAATACAAGGTAATCTGACCGAATTAATTCAAGGTATTGCAGATGCTTTTAGAACGCTTACTGAGCAAAAGAATATTACATTTAATATTGCCGTTGATTTTAATTTAGAAAATGTGTGGTATGACAAATCTAAACTAGAAAATATATTGTTTAACCTTTTGTCGAATGCAATAAAATATACTCCTGAAAAAGGTCAGATTTCATTTACTGCTACCAAAATATTCAATTCCCAAAATAAACCTAACGTATTAATTAATATACAAGATAATGGAATTGGTATTAGTAAAAGTGCTCAGGCAAAAGTGTTTGAACGTTTTTACAGAGATGATTCAGACCAGGACAATAGTTCGTATGGTACTGGAATTGGATTGGCCTTAACAAAACAAATGGTTGAGGTGCTAAACGGTAAAATTACCCTGGAAAGTGAATTAAATAAAGGTTCTTCGTTTAAAGTTATTCTTCCTTTGGAAAAAGAGGATTTTCCTGCTCATGATATAAAAAATAAAGAAGTTGAGGAGCAAATATCTCTCCAGGAAAAGGTTATGTTAATGAGTGATTTAGATGTTGTTAGCTCAAATCATATTCAAAATGAAAATGAAATAGGCGATGACTTTAAAAATCTATTGATTGTTGAAGATAATACTGACTTGCGCGAATTTTTAGCAGAAGCTCTGTCTGTAAACTTTAAAGTAACTGTTGCTGAAAATGGAGAGAGAGGTTATGAATTAGCTTGTGAAAATGATTTTGATTTAATAGTAAGCGATATCATGATGCCTAAGGTTAATGGCTTGGAAATGTGTAAGATGCTAAAAAATAACATTCAAACAAGTCATATGCCTATTATATTACTTACGGCTAAAAATCAGGAAGAAGACTACATTGAGGGATTGCAATATGGTGCTGATGATTATATTTCAAAGCCATTTAACTTAAATGTTCTTCAGGCAAAAATTAACAGTATAATAGATATTAGAGAGAAATTAATTCAAAGATATCAAAAAGTGGAGGAAGATACGGAAGAGCCTGAGGTTTCTTCACTTTCGGCCCTGGATGAGGAATTTATGAATAAAGTAAATCAGATTATTGAAGAATTTTATACTGATTCTACATTTGATATTGATGCATTTTCTTCAAAACTATATGTAAGTAGAAGCTTATTGTATAAGAAACTAAAAGCTTTGACTGATGTTTCTCCAAATGAATATATAACAATCTACCGTCTTAAAAAATCAATTACTTTATTGAAGAGTAGAAAGCACCAGGTTTCAGAAGTTGCATTTATGGTAGGATTTAATGATCCAAAGTATTTTAGCAGAGTATTCAAAAAGTATCATAACTGTTCTCCATCTTCTTATTTAGAGTAGAAGAATGTTTTTTCAGCAGGTGCATATGTGTTTATGAGTGTACTAAATTACATGTAGTTGTTAGTTTAGTATACAGATCAGTGGATTTAAATACCGATCTATCCTCTTAATAAAAACTTTTGTCCTCATATAAATCTTTATCTCGGATTACTTTTGTTTAAGTCAGTTCGTGTAAAATGGTTTTAAAGCAAAAGTAAGTATTGATTATGTTATATGACCGAATGAAAATTATTCTACTTATTGCTGTTGGTATGCTTATGCAAATGTGTACGACTACCTCCAATAATAAAAATAAAGGAAATCCATATGAGGATGATTATACTAATATAGCGTCTTTAAAAAACAGGGATAAATGGAATGGAGCAAATGTTCATGATCCTACATGCATAAAGGTTGGAGATACCTATTACTTGTATTCAACCGATGCATATTACATTCCACCTAATATGAATTTTAAAGATGATTCAACTGTTCATATAGGGCACATTCCTTTTCGAAGTTCAAAAGATCTTGTTCATTGGAAGTTTGAAGGATGGGTTTTTGATGATTTCCCGGCAGATGCTTTAGCGCATGTAAAGGAAACAAATCATGGAAAATCTCCTGATGGAGTTTGGGCTCCATTTATTCATCAAAAAGGAGATGAATTTAGATTGTATTATTCACTTTCGTATTTTGGATCAAACGGATCTTTTATCGGAATGGCAACATCAAAGTCACCTTTGGGACCATGGGAAGATAAAGGAGTCGTTGTTAAAACATATAAAGAAAGTGAAATGAACGCAATCGATCCTACTGTATTGTCTGATTCTAAAACAGGAAAAGAGTGGATGATATATGGTTCTTATTTTGGTGGACTGTTTTGTATGGAGTTAGATCCGTCAACTGGTCTGGCAAAAAATGAAGGCGATCAGGGTACTGTTGTAGCACGAAGAGCAGATGGAAAGACACGTGTTATTGAAGCTCCCGAAATTGTTTATAATGAAGAGCAGGATATGTACTATTTATTTGTTTCTTATGATTCATTGTTTTCATATTATAATGTAAGAGTAGGTCGTTCAAAATCTCCTACAGGTCCATTCATAGATTATTTTGGAAACGACATGAGGGATACAACAAATAATTATCCGATTCTTACATATAGTTATATGTTCAAAAACCAAGCGGGTTGGGCAGGTAATGCTCATTGCGGTATCATTAAGGATAAGGATAAATATTATGCTATCCATCAGGGACGTATGGCTCCAATTAATCTAATGCTACAACTTCAGTGTCGAGAGATAAAGTGGTTGAGTGACGGATGGCCTGTTTTTTCACCAGAAAGATATAATATTGTAGATCAAAAGACAGTATTTACAAATGAAGATCTTGAGGGTAAATGGGAAGTGATTGAGTTGAAAGATCTGTTGGAACTTTCTGATATGGGAAAAATACAGATTCCTTTAGGTGAATGGAAATATACCCAAAGAGCTTTTAATGTTTCAAGTGAGGTTAGTATAGACGAAAACGGAAAACTTTCAAATGTGGATGGTATTCATCTTACAGAAGCCAAGGTGAAAGATGATGTTGTATTCTTCACAGATGAAAATGGTGAGAAAATAGAATGTAAGTTGTTTTCTGGTTGGGACTGGGAAAATGAAAATAAAACAATTTTATTTTCAGGTATTATGCCTAATGGACATGGTTTTTGGGGTAAGAAGGTAAAATAACCAATTTTAAATGTAGTGTTTTATGCTATTTCATGGTGTTTGATCTATTTGACATCCCATTTTGATTGATTTCTTGTTTTATCAGAATACATTAATACTATTTTTGTTACAGGAAATGATTATTAATTTATAACGTCAACAGGAGAACAAATAAACAAAGACAATGGAAGACAAAAGAATCGGATTAAGGAGTTTGGTTTTGATAGCACTTGTGATTTTAACGTTTGGTTGCTGTCAAACTACTGATAAAAAGCAAATAGAATATATTAATCCAATTGCTCCGCAAAGGGCTGATCCCTGGGTGTATAAAAACGATAATGGAGAGTATTATTTTATTGCAACAGCTCCTGAATACGACAGAATTGAAATTAGAAAATCAAATACCATAAATGGCATTGGTACTGCAGAACCTGTTGTTATTTGGACAAAGCACGAAACCGGAATTATGGGGCATCATATTTGGGCTCCGGAGTTACATAAAATTGATGGCAAATGGTATATTTATTTTGCAGCCGGAGAAGCTGAGAAAGTTTGGAACATACGTATGTATGTGTTATCAAATGAATCAGAAGATCCTACAACCGGAGAGTGGGTTGAAGAGGGCCGAGTTTTTACCAAAAGAGACTCGTTTTCATTGGATGCAACTACGTTTGAAAATAAAGGAGAACGATATTATGTATGGGCTCAGAATGTAAGAAAGGGTGAAAACACCTCTCTCCTGATTTCAAAGATGGAATCTCCAACTAAACTGAAAGGACCTGAAGTTGTTATTTGTGATCCTGAGTTTGAATGGGAACAAAGAGGTTATAAAGTAAATGAAGGTCCAGCTACATTAATTAAGAATGGAAAAGTATTTGTAACGTATTCAGCTAGTGCAACTGATGCAAATTACTGTATCGGAATGTTGTGGGCTGATGAGAATGCTGATTTGTTGGATCCTAACTCTTGGCATAAATCAGAAACGCCTGTATTTGCCACAAATAAAGAGGTTAGAAGATTTGGTCCTGGGCATAGTTGTTTTACTGTGGCTGAAGATGGACAAACGGATGTACTGATTTATCATGCCAGAGTTTATGAGCAAATAAGAGGTAACTCTTTGAGTGATTTTAACAGGCATGCCAGAGCTCGTACAATTCGATGGGATGAAAATGGAATGCCTGACTTTAGACAAAATGAAGTAGATTAAAGAATAAGCATCAAATATTGTTATTAGCTGCACAACAAATCTTGAGAGATAATTGTGCAGCTATTTTTTTATTATAGATTTTTAAAATATACTTTCTGACTTTTTGTTATATGCTTCTCTTTTAAAAATGAGAAATATCTGTATGATCTGATATTTCAGAATTGCCAGTGCTTAAATCATCAATACATAATTGGTGAATATCATTATTGCCAGTAAGTCTTGCAATCGTTTTTAGTTCCTCGGTAGAGGTGTTTAAAAAGTTTTCAATACGTTTTGCAGACAATTCAATATTCATTCTTTTTCTTAGTTCCGGATCTTGAGTGGCAATTCCTACAGGACAATTTCCAGAGTTGCAAATTCTGTATTGTTGGCAGCCTCCCGCAATCATCGCTGCTGTAGCGATTGCAACAGCTGTAGCTCCTAATGCGATAGCTTTAGCAAAGTCTGTTGAAACTCGCAAGCCACCTGTTATTACGATTGCAATATCCTCTCTTTGTTTCATTTCTAAATGTTTTTTCGTTCTGTATAATGCAAACAGAGTGGGAACAGATGTACTATCCTTAATGAATTTAGGAGCTGACCCGGTAGCTCCGCCTCTTCCGTCAATGGTTATAAAATCAGGATTGGCATAGATAATTTCATCTAGATCTTTTTCAATGTGACCTGCTGCTATTTTTATGCCTATTGGCTTTCCTTCTGACTTCTCTCTTAGCCAATCAACCTTTGCTTTTAAGTCTTCTTTGTTTTTAATGTCTTTAAAAGAAGAAGGGCTTAGTATGTCTTTACCTACTTCTTTTCCTCTTACCTTGGCGATTTCTTCAGTTACTTTATCTCCAGGCAAATGACCTCCCATACCTGGTTTTACTGATTGACCCATTTTAATTTCAATAGCATCAACTTTTTTTAGATTCTCATCAGTAACGCTGTATTCATTTGGAACATATTCAAAAATATACTTGTAAGCATTATTTATTTCTTTCTCCAATATTCCTCCTTCACCTGAACAGATGACTGTTTTTGCAGCTGCACTTCCTATTGCCAAAGCAGTTTTAAACTCTTTTGAGATAGCTCCAAAAGACATGTGACTAATATAAACAGGAGTTTCTATAACCAATGGCTGTTTTGAATTCTTTCCAATAACAGTTTTTGTTGAAACTTCAATTTCTGGGTTTAATGGTATTTTATATAACTGGGCTCCTTTAATGATAATATCGTCCCATGAAATGATTGGTTTAGTCGTTTTCATTGGTTCTGAAATCGATTTACCGGAAATAGCCATCTTATGAATGTGACTTAGATATTCTTCATGAGGGTCAGAAGATTTTGACCACTTCTTAAGATAAATTTCAATGGAGTTATTCTGTTTTGTATTAGAAACTTCAGGCTTTTCATTTGATGGTTCAGAATCAGCTTCTGCAAACATGGATTTATCCACGCCACAATTTGGGCATGTCCACTCGCTATCCAGATTTTCCCAGGTTTGTCCTTCCGTATCTTCGTTATATTCATATCCACAAGCCTGACATTTATATATTGCCATAGTACTAAAAATTATAAATTTATTAATTAGAAGATCAAGTTACAATAAATGAAATTTATCTCAATGTTGAAAAAGGAAATTTCAGAATTAGATTTGTAGCTATATTGAACAAAGATGAAAGTAGTATTTTTACTGAATCAAAAATGAGGTGAAGTATGTTAAAAAGTCTATTATACAAAAAATGATTCTAATCATCATCATTCACTAAAGTTAACTTTTCACGAAGAAATTGAAGAGCACGTCGGAGTTGTGTTTGCACAGTATTGATGCTTATACCCAGTGTATCTGCGGCCTCTTGGTATTTGTGTCCTTCAATATAAACAAGATCAAAGACCTTACGTCGTTCCTGAGGTAATTGTTCAATTATTTTATAAAGTTTTACATACTTTTCAACATCATCCGTATCTGGCAAATCTGCTTTATTGTAATCTTCAGTAGTTGATATAAATATCTCTTGTAGCTTGTCTTTTGATTTAAGGTAATTTAGTGTTTTGTTTTTTACCGATCTAAATAGATAGTAATCAAGGTTGTCGTTCACATTATTAAAGCTTTTTTTTTGCCAGAAGTTTATTAATGTTTCCTGCACAATATCTTCAGAAGAATGTTCATTCTGAATAATCTTGTTTGCAAAAAGGACCAACGGAATATAATATGTATCGAAAAGAAGTTTAAAAGCTAACTTCTCATCCTTTTTGTACAAAGTTAATATTTCGTTTGCCTTTTGACGAGACATAAATATCTTGATTAATAATTTATTAAAGCGTTTTGATAGTTCTGAGTGTGTACAAATATAAAAAATATATTACAAGAGTTTAATGAATGGCTCAATTATGGATGAAAGAACAAAATAAAAGTGTTTGCTATATTTTTTTAAAAAAAAAGATACTTACTGTCACTGAAAAGTATTTTTTTATTGTCTTAGTGGTATAAGAAAAAGGGGGGGATTTTTTAATAGATGAAATTTAAAAACTTCTTTGATTTTAAATAATGAACTAGAATGGTAATAGATGAAATTATAAATAAATATTTAAGTGAGGAGTCTTTGAACGAAGAAGAGCTTTTAACTCTAAATGATTGGAGAGTTAAAAGCCTTGAAAATGATATGCTTTTACAAAGTTTGGAGTTTTTAAAAAATAATAGTACCCTAAGGCAAAGACTTAAGAAGGAATTAAACGATACCTATTACACAACTAGGAAGAAGTTAGAGTTGCGTAAGTCTAAAGCAAGGCGCATTCTTTGGTATCGTATGTCGACAGTAGCCTCAGTTTTGTTGGTGTTAGCTATTACCTCGATGCTTTACATCGGACGCGATTTGGGGCCAGATAACTACCATGGTAATATTAAGCCGGGTAGCCTACAAGCAACACTTGAACTTGCAAACGGTAGCAAAATAGAATTGACTCCACAGGTGAAAGATGTTGTAAAAGAAAAAGATGCTGTCATTAACATAGACAAAGGAATGGTTTCATATAAAGGAACAAATAACGGTTCTATGGTATTAGTAGATTCTATGATGTACAATACGATTGTTATTCCAAGAAAAGGTGAATATAAAATTGTATTAAGCGATGGAACAACAATATGGTTAAATGCAGAATCAAAACTAAAATATCCTCAAAAGTTTAAAGGCAAAGAACGAAGAGTTTTCTTGCAGGGAGAGGCTTATTTTGAGGTGACACACAACAATAATATGCCATTTGTTGTTGAAACAGAAGCACAAGAATTAACAGTTTTAGGAACAAAGTTCAATATAGTAGCCTTTCCTGAAGAAAGTACAGTACAATCTACTTTAGTGTCGGGTAGTGTTAAAATCAATGTTAAAGAATCAGATAAAAAAGTATTGTTAATACCAGGTCAGCAGGCTATAGTTGATAAAGAATCGCAATTGCTAAAAGTAAACTCAGTTGATGTTACTGAAATTATAGCCTGGAAAGAAGGATTCTTCTCTTTGGAAAATGTTACTATGGATGAATTCTTAAATAGATTATCGCGATGGTACGATGTAAAATTTGTGTATGATGATGATAAAGCGAAGGAAATATCTTTTAAAGGGAGTGTACCTAGGTATGATGATTTAATTAGTGTATTAGATATGTTGCAGGCTATTAGTCCTGTAGAATTTAAATATCAAAAAGAAGAAATTGAAGTTACAATGAAGAACTAAAAAAGAGCGGTAAGTTCTGGTAAAACCTACCGCTTGATTTTAAATAAAAACTGTTGCAACAGTAATTATAATTTAACTCGAATTACAAATGTATGAAAAATTGTTATCAAAACGACCATTTCCCGACGCGGAAATGGACAGGGGCTTTATGGCAAAAGAATTCAAAAATAGTACAGTTAGTACTGTTCTTTTGTCTGGGATTTTTTGTAGCCACATCGGCGTATTCTCAACAAAAATTAGATGTCAAGTATGAGAATAAAACTATTGTTTCGGTCTTAAATGACCTAAAGAATCGTACTGGGATGAAAGTTACTTATATGCAAGGACTGATTCCTGAAACTGAAAAGGTTAGTGTTACGATACCAAATGCATCAATTGAGAATATCCTGAATGAAGTACTGGTAAAAAATGGATATAGTTATCAGATTAAAGATAATGTTATTCTAATCAGTGAGGGTAAATCGTCATCAGAACAAGCACAGAACAAGCAATATACTCTAAAAGGTAGGGTGACTGATGAAAACGGAGATCCTCTTCCTGGGGTGAGTGTTGTCATTAACAAAACTATGAAAGGTGTAGCAACAGATGGTGAAGGCCGTTACGCTATGGCCGTTATGTCGGATGATGTTTTAAAATTTTCATTTATTGGTTACAAAAGCAGAACCATTCCAATTGAAGGAAAAACTAAATTGAATGTTCGATTGCAACCAACTCAGGAAAATGTTGACGAGGTAACAGTTGTAGCGTTTGGTAGTCAGAAAAAGGAAAGTGTTGTATCATCAATTACTACAGTTAAGCCTGAAACACTTAAGTCTTCAAATAGTGATTTAACTTCTAGTTTTGCAGGACGCATACCTGGTTTGGTGGCATGGCAAACAGGAGGTATGCCTGGTGCTTTAACAGAAGATGAAATGAGCACTAAATTTTACATTCGTGGTATTACCTCGTTTGGAGAGAATGCGAACACAGATCCTTTAATCCTGTTGGATAACGTTGAAGTTTCAAAGTTGGATTTGGCGCGTATTGATCCAGAGGATATAGAAAGTTTTAGTGTGATGAAAGACGCTTCTGCTACAGCGATGTATGGAGCTCGAGGAGCCAATGGAGTTATCCTTGTTACAACCAAAAAAGGTCATGAGGGACAGGTATATACGTCTGTTCGTTACGAGGCGATTACATCTATGCCAACCCGCGAAATTGATGTGGTTGACCCGGTTACTTATATGAAAGCGTACAATGAAGCATTAACAGGTCGTGATCCTTTGGCTACACCATTGTATACTTCTGAAAAAATTAATAACACTGGTAGTGGTAGATATCCTTCATATGTGTATCCCGCAAATGATTGGTATAATTTGTTGTTTAAAGATGCATCTGTTAACCACCATATGGGACTTAACATTCGAGGTGGATCAAAAATTATCCAGTATTATGCTTCGTTAAATTATAGCATGGACCACGGTATGTTGGAGACTGATAGATTAAATCAGTTTGATGTAAACATCCGTAATAATACCACCGCATTACGTATAAATCTGAATATTGATCTTACACCAACAGCTAAGTTGGTTGTAAACTCAACTACTACTCAGGATAAATATCACGGTCCACAGGCTGATGTAGGTCAAGCCTATCGTTTGGCTTTTAATGCAAGTCCTGTTGATTATGCAGCAGTGTACCCAGCTGATGAATTTCATGACTGGCCACATATTCGTTTTGGAGGTTTGACTGTGAATACAAGTAATCCATATGCTCAAATTCAGAAAGGTTATCAGGAGCGTAGTCGTTTTTCTACGATTAATCGTCTGGAATATATTCAGAATATGTCTGCGATAATCAAAGGATTGGAGTTAAGAGCAAATGGATCGCTATATCAGGAAGGTTACTATCAAAATATATTTTCAACTGATGAGTATTTGTATCGTTTATTGGATTATAATTATCAAACCGGTGAACATACGCTACAGCAGGTAAAAGAGGGGAATCGTTCTCTTGAATTACAAAATGCTTCAAATAACTCTGCTGGTGCTACTCGTATTTCAGGAGAATTCAGATTATTACATACAGCTGCATGGAAAGAGCATACAACCAGTTATACAGCAGTATATCAAATGCAGCAAGCAACAAATTCTCGACCTGTATCACTATTGGATGCAATTCCTGCTCGAAATATGGGATTGTCTATGCGTATGGCATACGGATATAAAGAACGTTATTATGCCGAAGCTAGTTTTGGATACAATGGATCAGAGCGTTTTGCAAAAGACAATCGTTTTGGATTCTTTCCTGCAGCAGGTTTAGGATGGGTCGTTTCTAAAGAACCATTCATGTTATCCGTGTCAAATTGGTTAACATACATGAAACTTAGACTTTCGTATGGTAAAGTAGGTAACGATGGTATTGGAAATGCAGGTGTTGGATCTGCAACAGGTACGAGCAATTCCAGATTCGTTTACTTACCAAATATCTCCATTAACTCTCAGGATCGTTATAGTATTTCTGCTTATAAGAACCCTGAAGTAACCTGGGAAATTGCAGAACAAGTAAACTTTGGACTTGATTTTAAACTATGGGATGGATTATTTGATGTAAATGTAGATGCTTATCAGGAAGTACGTCATAATATTCTTTCGCAACGTATGGCTGTTCCGGCTACAATAGGGTTGGGCTTATTCCCTCTTGATAATATTGGAGAAGTAAAATCTAGAGGTGTTGATTTTCAAGGGAAAATACAGCATGCTTTCAACGAAAATTTATGGTTTATTTTAAACGGAACTATTACGTATAACAAAGCAACCTTTAAAACAATAGAGGAGGCAATGGATAAACCAAAATGGCAACAGCGTGTAGGTCATGATATTTCTCAACAAGTTGGATATATTGCCGAAGGTTTATTTCAAACACAGGAAGAGATTGACAATGCACCTACTCAATCGGGAGATGTGATGCCAGGTGATATTCGTTACAGAGATATTAATAATGATGGAATAATTGATGTTAACGATGCGACTCATATTGGATTTCCAACCACTCCTCGTTTGATTTATGGATTGAGTGGTGTTGTAAATTACAAAGGGGTTGAGTTTAACTTTTCATTTCAAGGATCAGGACAACGATCAATGTTCCTTGATCCATCCAGATTATCTCCTTTTGTAAATGATCATGCCTTACTTAAAGAAATATATGATGATCACTGGACGCCTGATAATATGCAGAGCAAGCCATTCTGGCCTAGATTATCTACTTATGGATTAACTTATCATAATAAGGAAGAAGAATCGTATGCTAATCAGGAAAATCCTCGTTATTCAACTTACTTTATGCGTGAAGTTAGTTTTATTCGTTGCCGTTCTCTGGAGTTAGCCTATAATCTTCCTGAAAAGTTGTACAAGAAATTACAAATGAAAAGGTTGAAATTATATGTTAGAGCTAACAATCCTTTCATTATTACCAACTTCAAACTTTGGGATCCTGAGTTAGGTAGTGACGGATTTAATTATCCTATTCAGAAAACTTATTCAATTGGTGCAAACATCAGTTTTTAAAAACATTTGATTATGAATTTGAAAAAATTATTATTAAGCATTGCGGGAGTAATACTTTTACTTCCATCATGTGATAGCTACCTTGATCAAGTGCCGGATGAGGATATATTAAGTGTTCCGGTTATTTTTGAAACAAGGGATGGTGCTGAGCGTTGGATGAAAGACGTGTATGAAGGCGTTCCTACATTATATGGAGGAGAATTTAATGATCCGGGTTTACTTGGAGGTGATGAATATGTAGCAGGTCAATACGGTAGGGTAAATACCAATTTATCTATGTTTTATATCGGTGATGGTCAGCAATCTGCTGTGCAACCATACGGAGATATTTGGCGTTTTAATGGATTATACAATAATATACGTTTCTGTAACACATTTCTGGAGCATATAAATGAAGTATATAATTTGCGACCAGGTGAGTTAAAAGTGTGGACAGCAGAAGCAAAAGCTGTAAAAGCATTTTATTATTTTGAGTTGATTAAAAGATATGGACCTATAGTGTTAATGCCTGAAAACGTTGATGTATGGGCTCCACTTGAAGAAATGAAAACAAAACGTAGTCACGTTGATTCTTGTTTTAATAGAACAATTACGCTGTTAGAAGAAGCAATACCAGATCTTTTGGTTATGGCAGAGAAAGATCCGGAACGTTACGAGTATTTTTCTAAGGAAGGAGCTATCGCTTTAAAAGCAAAAGTGTTGCTTTATCAGGCTTCTCCATTATTTAATGGTAACTCTTTTTATCGCGATTTTAAAAATAGTGAAGGAGAACTGCTTTTTGATCCGGAGTATAATGAAGAAAAATGGAGAATTGCAGCAGAGGCTGCAGATGAAGCTGTTCGAATTTGTGAAGAAAATGGCTATCATTTAATTACAGGTTCAGTAGATGCACTTTCTCCTCTTTTAAATACGATGCGTGATATTGAATTGTCAACCTGGGCTCCAAATTACCAATCTTCAGAAGCATTAGTACTTATTCCTTCAGGAAACAGGTTGTTTCAGCATACCTTACCATCTGTAGGTACCAACACAAGTAACAGATTCTATGATGCTACTGTATATGGCGATATGGGTACTAGTATTCAAATGGTAGAACGATTTTATACTAAAAATGGATTACCATTAACTGAAGATAATACCTGGGACTATGAACGTAGATATAGTATGGGTCGTGAGCGTAACAATTATTATAACAATGTAGTAAACCTTGATAATGATGTATTGGTTCTTCATTTAAACAGAGAGCCTCGTTTTTATGCAAATATTGCTGGTCAGGGAACCTACTGGCAAAGAGGGGCTGGTACGTATTATAATTTATTAATGGAAACATACAGGGGAGAACCTGTTGGTATTAAACAAAGTCAACTTGAATCTAATGCTCCTCAAAACCTTACCGGGTACTGGGTGAAGAAGGGTAGTAGAACTGAAGTTCCAACCAATGGTTATTCAACTCAGATTAACTCAAGTATTGGGTATATTCGTCCGAATGTGGCATTGCGTTTAGCTGAATTGTATTTAATACAGGCTGAGGCTTGGAATGAATATGAAGGACCAAATGGCGTGCATAAGGAGGAGATTTTTGGTGCTTTAGATAAAGTAAGAGAACGTGCTGGTATCCCTTCTGTTGAAGAATCCTGGACTCAATATGCAAAGAATCCGGATAAGATTACAACAAAACAAGGTATGCGTGAGATTATTCATCAGGAAAGAACGATAGAATTGTCTTTTGAAGGACAACGTTTTTGGGATTTACGTAGATGGAAAACTGCTCATCAGGAATTAAATCAAAAGCCTACAGGTTGGAATGTGTTGGGAAGAGATGCAAGAGAGTATTTCAATAATTTTGAAGGTCCTCAAGTTGTATGGGATAAGGCTGAATTTTTATCTCCAAGAGATTATTTATTCCCAATTCGAAGTGAAGAGGTTATGATTTCGGGAAATGTGCAAAACCCAGAATGGTAATCACTGTACATTAAGAATCAAAATGCCCAAGAAATCTAATCTTTAGTTTCTTAAACAGCAGGATGATCAAATTAATTTGATCATCCAGTCTGGGCGTTGCAAAAATAAAACACATGAAAAAATTAATAATATTACTATTGGTTATTACAGGCTTTTATGCTTGTAATAAAGATGAAGATAGTTTTCTGGATGTATCAATAAACCAGGATGGTATCAGTTTTGAGCCAATTGAGGGTGGTGCAATTATGCGCTATACTGTTAGTGATACCCGTATATATCGTATCAAGGCTCAATATAGTGATCAGTATGGAAATTCAGTTGTGAAGCTAGCAAGTTTTGCCAACGATTCTTTATTGTTAACTGGCTTCAACGCTCCGCAGGAAAATGTGGCAGTAAATGTATCATACATGGATGAGAATGATAATGAATCTGAGCCAACACAATATTCTTTCAGCACAAAGGCTTCAGCTGTTTATTCATTCTTTGATGAAGTTGAAGTAGAGCCTTTTTGGGATGGTTTTGTAGTAAGATATGATGCTCCCGAATATGTAAGTGGTTTTGCAAATGTATTTTTTAGAGGTATAAACCCTTTAACACATGAAGAGGATGATATTTTATTGGAAACTTTTCCGATAAAAGCTGGAGGAGAAACTCGTTTTTATTCGCTTGATGATTCTCAAAAAAGTGATTATAATACTGTGTTTATCACTACCGAAGATTATAAGCAGGAAGTAGCCCGAACTCAAACATGGGAAAGTGTTGAAGCCTATAGTCGTATTTTGGTTGATAATAGCAATTTCTCGTTGATTGATCCATTTAATCTTTCTGTTGAGGATAATAATGATGACAATATAGATATGCCTGTTCGTTTTGGCATTGAATATTTATTTGACGGAGATATTAAAGGCCGTCAGCGTCTTGAACATTTTCGTTCAGGGTGGACTCCACCTCAATATACTTTTATTGCAGGACCAAGGGCAATGCAGAATTTAGATGACGATCAAATGTATTTCGTTCTTGATATTAAAGAACCAAATATTGTGGGCGAATTAAGATTCTATTCTATGCTTGATCATGGTACAATGCCTTCGCCTTCGTTATATAATTACAAATATCATACAAGAACACCTTGTAAAATGACCATTTATGCATGTAACGATTATGTAGAAACGACGGATCCCAAAGCTGAATCAGGAAGCTGGAAGGAAGTAGGATCCTTTGATAGAGATCCTAACGAAGGACAAGCTGATCGTTGGTACGTGGTTCCTGAAACAGGTTATATTTACGATATTCAAACGATCTCTGCAATGGAGTCTGCGGATCCTGCATATATGTCTATTCCTATTGAGTTTGACGGTAATACTTACAGATATTTCAAAATTGAAGTGGAAGATACTTATAATGATGAGTGGTCTCCTGATTATTACAACAATAATGATGGATACGTTTCATTCCATGAGATTGAAGTATATGCTAAAAAGAATTAATTATGAAGAGATTACTATTATATATACTATTACCCGTAATTGCTGCGGGTATCTTTACTGGTTGTGAAAACCTGGAAGATACATATTCTGATTATTCAGGAGATGGTCCAATTCGTTATCTGGCTAAATGTGTTAATCTGCAGGCTAATGCAAAATGGGAATCTGTTGAGTTAACATGGGAAAATAATAATGACCTTAACAGAGATTCAATTTATATTGAATGGCAGGATGATTCGTCCACAAGAGATACGCTTATTGATAAAAATAGTACAAGTTGCATAATTAATGACTTGGGAAATTTTGATTACTTCTTTTCTGTAAGTTCAGTAAGTTTCGATGATGAAAATAATATGGATGGTAAATCATTGGAAACAACTATTTACTCTCGACCATTTTCACTTGAACATGAGTCATTATCTACGTTTACACATGTAGTTATCAAGCAGTTTAAAGTTGGTGACAATAATCTGTTTTTATTTTTTGATAACTGGAAAAATAATCTGTTAACTGCTGAAATAGGTTACTATAAAAGTGGAGAAACTGACGAAACTCGTATTCAGCTTGAAAAAGTAAATCTGGGAACAGAAAGCAATCCGGACTTTTGGCCAAATGGTCAAAAGGAGATGCTTCTTGAAAATGTAGATCTTACTAAAGATATAATGATTTACAGAACTGGTAGTGTGGATGCAATTGACGATCCAGAGTTTAAAGTTGTTTTTCCTGATATTAAACTGAATCTTAATGTGATGGTGTTTAACAGTGATTTTGCAACTCAGGTTCAGGATTATTTAAATGTAAGTCAATTAACACCAAGTATTGTTGAAAGTGTTGAGGTATTGGAGTTTGATCAAAATATTGCATCAATGGAAGATATCTTGTATTTCCCTAATTTAAAGGAAATATACTTTGGTAAAAACAGATACATGACCTCAACTTATGCTTACTATTTTTCAGAACAATCAGTTTTGTCAGAAAAGGAACGTAGTTTGGCATCGTTAAATATTGCGCATGATTATCTTCAGGTTGATGTACACCAATATAACTCACATTATTTTGCTTCATATGAGGCTCCTATGTGGTTTATGCAAGAAGGAAATCCTGTTGTGCCAGAATTAAACTTATTAGAGAATACAGCATCATGGTCATATACTGTAACTCCATCAGATGAGGCAGGATATGATTCTCAGTTGGGAAATCTATTCGATAATCAGTCTTATACAGATTGGACTCCTCTTCGAATTTCAAGTATTCGTGTTCATGCTATCGAAATTGACATGAAAGAAGATGTTGATATCAGAGGATTTAAAATTGTACAGTCATCTTCATTGGGTTATTATAATATGTTAATTCCTAACATGATCGAAATTGAAATAGCTAGTGATGGTGGAGAATGGCATCAGGCCACTTACCAGGAAGAAGTGCCTCTTGGTGATAGCGATGGTGAAATCACTCTTGTTTACTTAAATAACCAAAAGCAAACAGAAAAAGCCAGAAGAATCAGATTCTATATAACCGACAAGGACTATTATTCTAGTTCATATGGTACAGCGCTTGCTGATTTTATGGTGATACAATAATTTTTACGTACGGGATCAGTTATTAAGATCCCGTACCTTTTTTAATTCATTGCTGAAATATGATTAAAACAACGATATACAGACTTCAGTTTATATTCATCCTTTTTACTCTTGTCGCTTCATACGCAACAGCTCAAAATCAAAGTATCAACTTTGAAGAAACCACATCGTGGAAGAAGATTGTAAAAAAAGCAAAAGAGGAAAATAGATTAATATTTGTGGATTGTTATGCCGACTGGTGTGGTCCTTGTAAAAAACTAGCTGCTGAAGTGTTTACACAAGATAAGGTGGCCGATTTTTTTAATGCTAACTTTATTAATGTCAGTTATAATGTAGAAAAAAACGAAGATGCAAAAAGACTGGCACAAATATGGGAAGTAAGCGCATTACCTACATTAATGTTTATCGATCCGGAAACTGAACAGCCTGTGCATAAACTTGTTGGAGCAGGTGATGCCGAGTGGCTTATGGCTGCCGGAAAAAATGCTTTAGATCCTGAAAAAAGACTGGCTGCGATGCTTGCTCGTTATGAGGAGGGAGATAGAAATCCTGCTTTTATGATTAAGCTTGTAACCATGCTTCATTCATCAGGTATGAATGAAGAGCTTGAAAAGATAACAAAAGAATTTTTGAATGGTCTTAATGTTGATCAGTTGGCTACACCTGTAGTTTGGACACTGATTTTGCAATATGAAAACGATCCTTTATCAAAAACATTATTGACTGTTAGAGATAATATTGAAAGATTTTATGCCTTACCAGGTCAAAATCAAAAAGAATTGGTGGACACAAAATTAGCTAGTGCAGTTTTAGATAAAGCAATGCAATATGCCATGAATCCGAATCTTGCTGCATACGACAAGAAATCGTACGATGATTTTGTTGATTATTTGGTTACAGCTCAGGATCCTGGTAAAAGTATGGCTGCTGTTTGGTTAAATACTTCTATTTTATCTCGTCAGGGAGATTGGAAACAAATGTTAGAAGTAATGAAAGCGGTAAAAGATGAGCAAATTTTACCTGCACAGATATACGGAAACTATTTCTTATTCTTCATGCAGTCATTGGCCAAAATGGAAGATAAAGCAGCTGTGGATGGTGGCGTAAAATGGATAGAAGAATTAATAGCAGAGGTTGTTGGCGAAGACTTGTCTTCATACTATATTCGTACTACCTTATATGGTGCAGAAGCTGAACTTTATCAAGCTGCAGAAAAATATGGAAAGGCTCAAAAAGCCAGAAAAGAAATGGAAAAGTATGTAGAACTTATTAAGGAAGCTACTGCAAATAATCAGTAATAAATTCAGTTACTGTTTATGCGTGGTTGAAGCTATGTATTTTTATAATCTTAAAAAAATTCCGGTAACCAATTGACAAAACGTCTTTTGGTTTAGGAATTATAAAGTAAACGAACCAATTTATTTAAACTTCAATAGTATTCTATAACAGCTTGTGTCTGCTATAGGAGTTATATGCTAGTGCCTTATTGTTAATCTCTAAGTGCGTAACTTTATCGTTGTTTACTTCTGTATCTAATGGATGTAATCTTCCCGAGCGATAACAAGTCGCCTTTATTTATGCGTCTTGTATTAGAGTTTTCTGCCTGGATTTTATGTTTTATGAATATGCTCTTTATGCTAAATGAGCTAATCCCCAAAAATATTTATAGAAGTTATGAAAAAATATTTCTTACTAATTGTAATGGCAGTTTTTGTTTTCTCAAAAGCTTTTTCGCAGAGTAATAAATATACAGAACTGCAATACAGTAATAGCAATGGAGTTCCTGTTGTTGAAGTAGTTATTAATGATAATACATATCATTTTATGCTCGACACAGGTACAGGAATGTCTTGTGTATCCGATAAATTGGTAAATGCAGAAAAGCTTGACTATTCGCAGTCGCAAAAGTCAATGCAAGGATTGGGATATAACTTATTTGTGGCTACCATTCCGCAAATGGAGATCGGTAGTATTGAAACAAGTAATGTTCAGGGTATAGTAATGAGTGCTGATAATGTGATATTGGCAACCTTAGGTGTAGATGGTATTATTGGAGCAGACATTCTGATGCAGTATGTAGTGACTTTTAATGCTGTAAAAAAAATAATTGTGTTATCAGATATTGCTGATGAAGCAATATCTGATTGGCAGACTTTGAAATTATGGAATAATGCTCCGATTTTTGATATTAAAATACAAGGAAAAGATGAACTTTATGATGTTCCTGCACTGTTCGATAGTGGTAATGGAACAGGAGCGCTTACACTTCCTTCAGTAGAGGGATTTGAACAATGGTCAGGAGCAGGTATTATCTCAGCTGTTACAGAAGGCAGAGGAGCAGTTGGCTCTATGGTTGGAGGTTTAGCTAAGTATGATAAAATATACCGTGGTAAGCTCAGCGATTTACATATTGGCGGGGTAATTTTTAATAGTTTGCCTGTTATGACTGGCGGAGTTGGTTATTTGCAACTTTGTTTTAAGATGACTGATCTGGGCCAAATAATTATAGATTATCCTAATAAGCGATACAAATTCGTACCCTTTGAAAATAGTACTGTTTGGCAAAGTGATAACCGTACAGTCATGACTGGTTCTGATAATGGTAAATTACGTATTGCCGCAGTTTGGGGAGATAAAGCGAGAGCAGAGCTCGAACCCGGTTATATTATTACCACAATTGGCGATAATGAATTAAATGATTCAATAGAAAGCCTAACTAATATAGATGAACTGATACATGAATATGAGGCAGAGAATGCTGTGATAACAGTACAGGATAAGTTGGGTTCACTTAAAAAACTACCAGCTTCACTATTCCTGGCTCAATAACGAATAATGTTTACAAAAAAGATATTTTGAAATGGTATTTAAACGAATTATTATAGCTGTATGTATGTTGCTTTTTGTTTATAGTTGGGGAGCTGCTCAACAATTAAACATGGCAAGTACACTTCCTATGGATTCAACAGTCAGAATCGGTAAACTTGATAATGGTTTGACTTATTATCTAAGACATAATGGTAGTCCGGCAAATATGGCCGACTTCTATATCCTTTATAATGTTGGATCAATACAGGAAACAGATACGCAAACAGGTCTTGCTCACTTTTTAGAGCATATGGCTTTTAACGGAACTAAAAATTTTCCGGGTAATAGTATGATTAACTGGCTTGAAAAAACAGGTCTTCAGTTTGGTACTAATGTAAATGGTGCAACAGGTATGGAAATGACTTATTATAATTTAACTCAGGTTCCATTAAAGCGCCAATCAATCATAGATTCCACATTACTTATTCTTCATGATTGGTCTCATTTTCTGTTACTTGATGACTCTGAAATTAATAAAGAACGAGGAGTTATTATTGAGGAACGTCGTCAGCGCAATGATGCTACTTTTCGTTTAGGCAGAAAAGCAGCCCCATATATTTATAATAAATCAAGATATGCAGATCGCGATATGATCGGAAGCGAAGAGTTTTTAAAAACTTTTTCAGGAGATTCACTTCGTAGTTATTATGAACGATGGTATCGTCCCGATTTACAGGCTATTATTGTTGTTGGAGATATTGATGTAGATGAGGTGGAGCTAAAAATCAAAGATTTAATGGCTGATATCCCTACGCCTGTTAATCCTGAACCTAAAGAAAAAATTGATATTCCGGAGAATGATCAACCTCTTGTTACAGTTATTTCAGATCCTGAAATAAATAGTACAACCGCTTCTTTGTATATCAAAAGAAAAGCAATACCTGCAGAATACAATGATAAACTTGGTGTGTTTAACATGAATTTACAAATGAATGCGGCTATAGCTATGGCTAACATTCGTTTAGGAGATATTGCAAGCACAAGTTCAGCTTTTAAAAGTGTGCAGGTATTAAATGTGCCACTTACTTTAAATGATCAGGTTATCAGCTTACAGGTTACCATGCCAAATGATGATATTCAGAATCGCTATAAAGCTGCTTACGAAGAATTAGAAAGGCTGCGTCGATATGGTTTTACAGAATCAGAATTTGAGTTTTTAAAAACAAGTTTACTGCGAAGTGCCAAATATTTTTATGAGAATAGCAACAGAAGAGATAATGGTAGCTTAATTTGGGAGTGTATCAATAACTACACAAAAAATCAACCAATTTTAACTCCGGAGTATCAGTGGAAGTTAACAGAGTACTTTGTTTCAAAAATGCAATTGGAAGATGTTAATAAATTATTCAGCACCTTGTTAACTGCATCCAACAATGTATTAATTGTTATGGTACCTGAAAATGACTATATACAATACCCTTCCGAAGAAGAAATGGTAAATGTAATGGCACAAGTAAGAACCGGAGAATTAGAACCTTACAAGGAAGAGATCATTGATAAACCTCTTTTACCAGAAGCACAAAATATTAAACGAGGTAAAGTTGTAAAAACTGAAAAGGGTGAATACGGGTCAACAGTTTGGACACTTAATAATGGTATAAAGGTTATGGTTAAACCAACAACCTATAGTCCAAGTCAGATTGAAATGAGTGCATCAGCCAGTGGTGGTTTATCAATTGTGGATGATAAGGATTATTTTTCTGCCTCTACATTAATACCTCTAATTAGCAGGTCAGGTGTTGGAGAATTTAATATCAATGAACTGAAAAAGGTTATTGGAACCAGAGTAGCATCTGTATCTCCTTCCATTGGTCGTTTTTCAAGCGAATTAAATGGTAGTGCAGCAAAATCAGATTTGGAAACATTAATGCAGTTAACTTATCTATACTTTACAAAACCCCGATTTGTAAAAGAAGATTTTGACAATATGATCATGAGAAATCGTGCAAATCTGTCAAATAAGAAAGGTTCTGCAGATATGACTTTTCTTGAAAAAATGAATGTAGCTATTTATGGCGATGAGAATAATGTTAGAACTCAGGCTCCATCAATAGATGCCTTAGAACAAATTAGATTTAAAAGAATGCAGGCATTATACAACCAATTTTTTTGTGATGCTGCAGGAAACTATACATTTTATTTTCTGGGAGATATTGATATCAATGTTCTTAAACCTATGGTTGAAAAATATTTGGGTTCATTGAATGCCGGAACACAAAAATTGGCTTGGCGCGATGATAAGGTAAGAACCAATGAGGGTCCTGTTGAGAAGCGTTTTGAGTACCCAATGGAAACACCTCAAAGTACCGTATGCTATAATTATTCGGGTTCTATCAAGTACAACCAGGAAAATACAATGTTAATGGCTATGTTATCTTCTTGTTTGCAAACCCGATATTTAAAATCTATCCGCGAAGATAAAGGCGGATCATATGGGGTTTCTGTAAATGGAGATTTATCTCGTCAACCAATTGAAGGTTACAATCTTTCCGTTTCTTTTAAAACAAATCCGGCTATGGTTGATGAATTGGTTCAGATTGTGGAGGATGAATTAAAAGATATTGCAGAGAATGGACCAAATAAAGTGGATATGGATAAGGTTTTATCTTTCTGGAAGAAAACACGCCCGGATGGTATGAAAAATAACGGAGCATGGCTTACATTAATGAAAACTTACAATGATTGGGGTGAGGATTGGAATAATGATTTTGATCAATTCCTAAAGAAAATTACACCTAAAAAAGTTCAGAATTTAGCCAGGCAAATAGTGAATGATAATAGTGTGGCCAAGATTATTATGGATCCGGCTAAATAATAACATTACAGCAAATATATACTGCAAAATACTTCCATAGTTTGTTAATTCAAATTAGGCTCTCCGGATATTCCGGAGGGTTTAATTTAAAATTTAGGTTAATAATAAAATTATATAAAAAACAACTACTCCGCTTACAAGCAAATAGATTAAAGGTTTAGTTGAGTGAGTAAGGGCAGATCAGGGGGAAAACGATCTGCCCTTTTTGTATCTGCTTTTTTTAATAATTGGTTCGTAAATTTTGATCAGAATACCTTCCTCCATTATGCAATCTACATTAATTCAATATTTAGTATGATACAATTAAATAGAATTGGTGTTGTAAGTTGACTTTAAATAGTAAAAAATGTAACGATGTGTTGACTCGAAATATATGGTAGTATGGTTAAATAAGGAGCTTCTGCCATATTACGTTATACCTGCAATTGAATTTTAAGGGATTATATTCGAAGTTTCTTCGGACTTTCTTCGGTTTTTCTTCGGTTAAAATCGGATTTATTCCGTCGTAAATACATTTATATTTACTATAAATTATATTTCAAATTGCATTCTGTTCTATTGTTGGTTGCTGCCTGGAGTGTACCAATTGTTTATAAAGAGCATAACGATTTAAATCGAAGGTAGAGTATGTTAATGGTTTGAGAAGTGTATATGGAAAGATTCTGTATAAAACAAAAAAAAGCTTGAAATCTTATGATTTCAAGCTTTTTTTATGTTGTCCCACTAGGGCTCGAACCTAGACTCTTCTGAACCAAAATCAGACGTGTTGCCAATTACACCATGGGACAATCCTCATGTCTTTCTTTTTGAAAGCGATGCAAAAGTATATCTTTTTTCGATATGAGCAAAATTATTTTTCTTTTTTTTCAAAAAAATAATGCTTCAATATCAAGTAGAATATGTATTTTTCACATTTCCATTTGTTTATATAATGTGAGATGAATTACCAAGGCTTAATATTAGTATTAGGCCATCAAAAAATCCTGTTGGTTTAGTAAATATGATTAATTAGTAAAACTAATTATGCTAATCTTAAAATAAAAGAAAATATTTCTATAAACTCTTCATATTGAAGTTAAAATAGGGTTAAAAAGAAAACTATCTTTTAGCATAAAAAAAGCGTTTAATAAAAATTACTTATTTTTGGCATCGTGGAAAAAATGCCACTTATTAATATTAATATTCAAACCTCATAATAACAGAGAATTATAATAAAAATATCATGAGAAATTATAAATTACTCAATAATGTATTTGGCTGGTTGTCATTTTTAATTGCTGCAGTTACTTATACAATGACAATTGAACCAACAGCGAGTTTTTGGGATTGTGGTGAGTTTATTTCAACCGCATATAAATTATTGGTGGGTCACCCTCCAGGTGCTCCATTTTTTATGATATTAGGTAGATTCTTCTCGTTATTTGCTTCAGAACCGGGTTCGGTTGCGGTAATGATTAATATAATGAGTGCTTTGGCAAGTGCCTTCACCATTATGTTTTTATTTTGGACTATAACTCATTTAGCTCGTAAAATATTTATCGATGAAAAAGCTGAAGAGTGGAAGTATTGGGCTGTAATAGGATCTGGCTTTGTTGGAGCTTTAGCATATACATTTTCTGATACATTCTGGTTCTCCGCTGTAGAAGGTGAGGTTTATGCTATGTCATCATTATTTACAGCTATGGTTTTTTGGGCCATTCTGAAATGGGAAAATGTAGCTGATGAAAAGTATGCAAATCGCTGGTTAATATTAATTGCGTATTTGATGGGACTCTCTATTGGAGTTCACTTATTAAACCTCTTAGCAATACCAGCTATTGTATTAGTTTACTACTTCAGAAAATTTGAGGTAAACAGAAATGGCTTAATAGCAGCTCTGGGTATTTCTGCTGTAATATTATTAGGTGTACTTTATGGAGTTATTCCTTACACTGTTAAAATTGCAAGCTGGTTCGAGTTATTATTTGTGAATAATTTTGGAATGCCATTTAATTCAGGTGTGGCCGCATATTTTATTCTTTTAATTGGAGGAATCGTATTTGGAATTTATTATACACACAAAAAGCAAAAGGTTATTTTAAATACCATACTTTTAGGTGTTACCGTAATTTTAATCGGATATTCTTCATTTGCCATGATTGTTATTCGTTCTTCAGCGAATCCAACCATGGATCAAAACTCGCCAGAAGATGTATTCTCAATGATGAGTTATTTAAATCGTGAACAGTATGGTGATCGTCCATTGTTTTATGGTGAATATTATAATTCGGAAATTGATTTTAAAGCATCACAGGAAAAGAAAGGGGATCCAATCCGCATTAAAAAGAATGGCGAGTATAAGATTGTTGATTATAAACCTGAGTATGTTTTTAACGATAAAACACTTACTGTTTTTCCTAGAATGTATAGCCGTGAAGGCAGACATATAGAGCAATATAAGAGCTGGGCCGGTCCTTCAAAAGGAAAACAGGTTCAGGTAGTTGATCAGGAAACAGGAGATACCAAGACAATTACTTTACCAACATTTGGAGATAATTTGGCGTTCTTCGTGAATTACCAGATAAATTATATGTACTTCAGATATTTCATGTGGAATTTTGTAGGAAGACAAAATGATATACAAGGAAATGGTGAAGTCACAAAAGGTAACTGGATTAGTGGAATTCCATTTATAGATAATGCACGTTTAGGAGATCAGTCTAAATTACCGGATACGTATAAAAATAATAAGGGAAGAAATAAATATTACTTCTTACCATTATTATTGGGATTATTAGGGATCTTATTTCAATACCAGGCTGGCAAAAAGGGAAAAGAAGGATTTTGGATTGTTATGTTATTGTTCTTCTTAACAGGTTTGGCAATTGTATTATATCTGAATCAAACTCCTTTACAACCTCGTGAACGTGATTACGCTTATGCCGGATCATTCTATGCATTTGCAATTTGGATTGGATTAGGTGTATTGGCTGTTGTTGATGCATTAAACCGTGTATTATCAGGAAAAGTAGCTGCAGTAACTGCAACAACTATTTGTTTATTGTGTGTTCCTGTGTTGATGGCTTCTCAAAACTGGGATGATCATAATCGTTCGCATCGTAATGTAGCCCGAGATCTTGCTTTTAATTATCTGGATACCTGTGATAAAGATGCCGTAATCTTTACAAATGGTGATAATGATACGTTCCCATTATGGTATGCGCAAGAGGTTGAAGGTTATCGTTTAGATGTTAGAGTATGTAATTTAAGTTACCTTCAAACAGATTGGTATATTGATCAAATGAAGCGTAAAGCCTATGATTCTGATCCATTGCCATTCTCATTAGAGCATGATCAGTATGTTACCGGGACAAGAGATGTGGCTCATGTGGTAGAGTTAATTGATGACAGAGTTGACTTAAAAGAAGCGATTAATTTCTTAGCTAGTGATAATCCTAAAACAAAACAAATACCCGGATATCAGGGGAGATATGAATTCTTGCCTGCTAAGAGGTTTAAAGTGCCTGTAGATAGTTTGCAAATGATCCAAACCGGAGTTGTAAGTGAAGATGCTGCAGATTTAATTGTTCCACAGGTAAATATTGATATTAATAAGCCAAGAGTATTAAAGAATGAAATTATGATCCTTGACTTATTGGCAAATAACGATTGGAAAAGACCTATCTATTTTGCAGTAACTGTTGGTAGAGATAATTATGCAAGTCTTGAAGACTATTTCCAATTAGAAGGATTTGCTTATAAAGTGGTTCCAATTAGAACAAAAAATAGTGATGGTCAGATCGGTAGAGTAGATACTGAGAAAATGTATGACAAATTTATGAATAAATTCCGTTGGGGTGGATTTGATGATCCAAGAGTTTATTTGGATGAAAATCACCAACGTATGGCTATGAATATCCGTAACAATATGTCTCGTTTGGCTTCTTCTCTAATTGATGAAGGAAAAATGGATAAAGCCGTGGATATTTTGGATATGTCATTAACAAAACTTCCTGTAGATAAGGTGCCTCATAATTATTTCTCAATATTTATTGCGGAAGGTTATTATAAGGCAGATCAAAGAGCTAAAGCAGAAGATATCCTGCGTCAGTTTGGAGAACAAACCTTCCAGGAAATGAATTTCTATTCTTCGTTATCTGCATCAAAATTAAATACAGTTAGTAGTGATGCTAATAATAGTTATTTATTATACGGAGAGATTGTTAAAATGGCTTCTCAATACAATAGCGAAAAATTAAGAGAAGAGTTAAGCAGTAAATTAACAGAGCTTCCATTAGGAACATTACCTGATAATATTTTAAGTATCTTCCTTGCTGAAGGATATTATTTAAAAGGTGAGAATCAAATAGCAGATCAGCTTATTGAAGGTATGTATCAATCAGCAAATCAAATAATCGCTTATTATAATCAGATTCCTGCGAAACAAAGAGCTGATTTTGATTATCAATATCGTCAGGGATTGATTTATATGATGGAAATTCAAAAGTTATTGGATAAGTATAATAGAACAGAATTGTCTGCAAAACTTAATGGTGAATCCAAAGGTGCAGAGATGAAGTTCTTATCTAAATAAGACGATTCGTTGAGAATGGAATTTTGGTTGAATGTTAAAATGAAAGAAAGTAGAGTATGGGATTTATGATACAACCATCATTCCTTTTGTCTGGCATTTTTAAAGGAGCAACATGGTCTGAAAAAACAGATAAAAATGAAGTCTTTGTTACATTTGATGATGGCCCGATACCTGAGGTTACTCCTTGGGTATTAGATGAGGCAGATAAATGGAATGCCAAGCTTACCTTTTTTTGCGTAGGAGAAAATGTATTTAAACATCCTGATATTTATGAGGAGGTTTTGAGAAGAGGTCATGCTGTTGGTAATCACACCTATAATCATATAAAAGCATGGTCATACAATAAAAAAGATTATTTCGAAAATATTGAAAAGGCATCGCAGGTCATTGATTCAAAATTATTTAGACCACCACATGGAATGCTATATCCATCATACATTAAGCTTTTAAAAGAAAAGTTTGATAAGGTGATTATGTGGGATGTTTTAAGTCGTGATTATAACAGGAAGTTGAGTGGGAAGTCGGTTTATAAAAATGTAGAAGGGTATGTTCGGCCGGGCTCTATTGTTGTTTTTCATGATTCTCTTAAAGCAGAAAAGAATATGAAATATGCCTTTCCTAAAACATTGGAGTTAATCAATAAGAAAGGTTTTGTAACAAGTAGTATAAAATAAATTAAGATTAAGTCCTCATTTTATGGTTAATTAAAAGGAAGGCTTTAAATTTGAGGTTTTTATTGAAGATAGTTAAATCACAAGTCATAAATCTTATTAGCTAATTTAATAGCAAACGTATGAAGGTATTATTATTAGGGTCTGGAGGTAGAGAACATGCCTTGGCCTGGAAGTTGAATCAGAGTCCAAAACTAACAGAATTAATTATTGCTCCGGGTAATGCAGGTACAGCAGAACTGGGTACTAACATTGATATTAACCCGAATGACTTTGAAGCAGTAAAAAAAATAGCTGTAGATAATCAAATTGATATGTTAGTTGTTGGTCCGGAAGAGCCTTTGGTACGTGGTGTAAAGGATTTTTTCTTAAATGATCCTGAATTAGCTAGTATTCCGGTTATTGGTCCTGGAAAAAGAGGAGCCAAACTAGAAGGAAGTAAAGATTTTGCTAAAAACTTTATGGCTAGTTACGGAATTCCAACTGCTAAATATAAAACTGTTACTCCTGAAAACTTAGAAGAGGGCGTTGCCTTTTTAGATGAAATGAAAGCACCTTATGTATTGAAAGCTGATGGTTTGGCTGCTGGTAAAGGTGTTTTGATTATTGATGATATCAACGAGGCAAAGTCTGAGCTTAGAACTATGCTGGAGGGTAAGTTTGGTGATGCAAGTAAGAAAGTTGTAATAGAGGAGTTTTTAAGTGGTATTGAGCTATCTGTATTTGTATTAACAGATGGTTCTGGTTATGTAGTGCTTCCTGAAGCTAAAGATTATAAGCGTATTGGTGAGGGTGATACTGGTTTAAATACTGGAGGAATGGGAGCTGTTAGTCCGGTTCCTTTTGCAGATAAGACATTTATGAAGAAAGTTCATAAAAAAATTATCTTCCCAACAATTCAAGGTTTACAAGCAGAAGAGATTCCTTATAAAGGTTTTATATTCATTGGTTTAATTAAGGTTGGTGATGAACCTTATGTAATTGAATACAATGTACGTATGGGTGATCCTGAAACAGAAGTTGTAATGCCTCGTGTTAAAAATGACCTTTTAGAGTTATTTGAAGCAACTGCAGCAAAACGTCTTAAAAATTATAAGATAGAGATTGATGAGCAGACAGTAACGACTGTTATGATGGTAGCAGGTGGATATCCTGAAGCTTATGAAAAAGGAAAAGAAATGACCGGATTTGATCAGGTTAAAGATGGTATGGCTTTTCATGCAGGTACAAAAATTCAGGATGGTAAGGTTGTTACAAATGGAGGTAGAGTAATTGCTTTAAGTTCTTATGGTAGCGATTTTAAAGAAGCATTGGCTAAGTCATATAAAAATGCGGAAGTAATTAACTACGAAGACAAATATTTCAGAAAAGATATTGGATTTGATTTATGATTTTAAAGCAAGTTCATAACAATAAAATAGGAGCATATGCATTTATGCTCCTTATTTTACTGGTGTTATGGGTAATTCCGGCATTAAAAAGTAATGTAGAGCCTATTACAGTAAATTATAAAATGCCCCTGTGGGATGTTTTATTGCCTGTTGTTAAACTTAAATGGGTATCGTTACTGTTCAGCTTTTTATGTGCTTTATTTGCTGTGCTCGGTATTACACGCTTTAATACGAGATATAGTTTACTTCAATCTCAGTCTGCACTGCCTGGTTTTATATTTGTGTTACTAACAGGTAGTATTTCTTCAGTACAATTTATTAATCCGGTTTGGATTGCAACGATATTTGTGATTATTAGTTTCGGTTATTTGTACGAAGCTTATAACCATAGAAAAACAATGGTAGAGTGCTTTTTAGCATCTTTATGGATAGCTGTTGGTAGTTTGTTTTCGTATAAGATAGTTCTATTGTATCCGCTCTTGTTATTGTTTGTAATGCCTCTCCTGAGAGTATTAACCTTTAGATCTTTTTTAGCTTCAATAATAGGTTTTATTTTACCTTGGTTGTTTATTCTTGGATATGAATTAGCATTGGGAAGTATAGATGAATTTCTATCATACCTGCAACCTACTCAGGAAAAACTATTATGTACTTATTCTTTCACACAAACTTCATTAATCTATTTCGGAATTTTATTACTTCTGCTTTTAAGTTCTGTATTTAAGGCTTTAAATGAGTTAAGTAAAAGAAAAATATTTACAAGGAAACAGTATAATACTATAATAATAAGTTCGGTATATATTGTTTTTCTTATTGTATTAACAGGCGGATGTAAAGAGTTTTTGCCTGTATTGTCCGTATTTGTATCATTGTTGTTAGCCCACCTTATAGATAGAATTAGCTCTTGGGTATGGCAAAATATTTTCTTCTTTAGTATTGTTGCAATAACAGTCTTTGGTCAACTTTTCTTATAAGTATGGATTCATTAAAACCCACTTTGGCTATTTATGGAATCCAGGATAGAACAGATAGTGATACACCATATTTTGTTCATGATCATGGGATAACCTTAATGGAAAAAGGACGGGTGCTTAAGCATCTAACTTTAGAGAGAATATCCAGAAAAAAGCATGATAACAAACTACATGAAAGTTTATATCAGATATTAAAAGATGAGAAACTTTTAGCTCCGGATGATTTTGATATCGTTTTTCCGGATAATGTTGTTGGTCGTGCCTTTATTTCCTCTTGCGGTAAGTTTAGATATGAAGGACCTTTGAATACGGAATTATTACCTGATGTTGAAAAGGGAAGATGTTGGTGGTTGGATCATGAAAGATCGGCCTATTCAATAAATCATGAGTTAGCGCATGTAGCTAGTTGTATGCCTTTTTATGGAGGATTTAAAGAGAATAGTTTAATCATTCATTTTGATGGAGGGGGAAGTCTTTCCAACTTTTCTGCATGGCAATATAAGAATGGTAATTTATCTAATATAGAATATCATTGGGATTATAAATATCTGTCTTCTTTTTTTAATGCCAATGCCATTGTTTTTGGTATTATAGGTGCAAAATTCAATCAGCAAAACTCAGTTCCCGGAAAAATGATGGGACTGGCTTCTTTTGGAAATTATTCCAAAAAAATGGAATCCTGGCTGGTGGAGAATAATTATTTTTCTGAGCTATGGGGTAAAAAGACTGATTTTTTCAATAAAGCAAAAAAGGATTTTGATTGGGCAAAGAATCAATTAGTAACTGATGATCCTTTTTTACAAGACATCGTTGCCACGCTCCAGCATATTTTTATTAGGGAACTATTACAATTACTTAAACGTTTGAAAGATAAATGTGGGGCTGATAATTTATTTTATTCAGGAGGATCAGCTTTAAATATTGTTGCTAACACAGAAATATTAAAAAGCCAGTTATTTAAAGATGTTTTTATTCCACCTTGTACTGAGGATAGTGGTTTGTCATTAGGAGGAGCTTCCTTTATGGAGTGGAGGAAGCATGGAAAAGTTGAGATTCATTCCCCTTATCTTAACAATTGGGGGCTTAATGAAAAACAAGAGTATAGTCCTGATGAAATTGTTAAAATAGCTGATTTTATTTCCAAAGGTAAAGTAGTGGGTGTTTGTAATGGTTTTGGAGAGGTTGGACCCAGAGCTTTGGGAAATAGAAGTATTTTGGCATTGGCAAACAGTAAAGAATTAGCTCAAAAAGTGAGTATGGCTCACAAAGGACGAGAGTGGTATCGTCCTGTAGCTCCTATAATGCTTGAGCAGAATGCTATGTATTTTACAGGATTATCTGAAATACATCATTTAAGCAATTTGATGTTACTCGATTTTACTATTGAGGATGATAAGAAATGCGAAATTGAAGGAGTGGTTCATGTAGATGGAACGGCCAGAATTCAAACCATATGCGATGTAAAGCAAAATAAGTTTATGTTTGAATTGTTATCGTACCTGGATAATCATTATCAAATTAAAGCATTAATCAATACTTCATTTAATAAAAGAGGTGAACCTATTGTTCATACGACTCAAGATGCTATTCAATCGGCAAAAAATATGAATTTGGATGCAGTAGTTTTAAATGGTATGCTTCGATTACTATAGAGTAAATGTTTTCCAGTTTTTGTTTAATTTATATTTGATTTTATGAGTTGGGAATGCCAGTTTTATCATAAAGTTGGTTGTTAAACCTAATCCTGTGGAATATAGAAGTTTTTCTGTTGTATTTACATTTTCCATATCACTAAATACGTAATATGATCCAATAGCAGCAGCAGTTGTTATAGCAAACTTTAAAAACTGCGAACCAACACTCACTTTTCTTACTCCGGTAATATCTTCAAGTCTAATCTCTCTTTTTTCAATTGGGGCTCCAAATATTCGTGATTTACCTAATATTACAGAGCTGTCATTTATTGACATCAGATAGTTTCTTGTTAATTCTTTTTGATTTAGATATCCATTATATTCCAATAAAACCAAACCTCCTGTTTGTATCTGAATGGCTTTCTTTTCTGGTTCATTTAAAAAAACAAGGATGTTTTTTTGAGCTTTAAGAGTATTTACACCTATGAAAAGAATGATAAATATTAAATATCTCATATGATGAATTTTTTACAAAGAAAATGAATTGATTTAAAATACAAAAGCCTTCAATAGACAGAGCTAATGAAGGCTTTTGTATTTTAAATATTATTATCTATTCTGCAACTACAACAAAATAGTTTTTCTTTCCTTTTTGAAATAATAAATACTTATCATTTAATAAGTGCTCATCCTTTACCAATAAATCCTGAGCATCGATTTTTTCTTTATTCAAACTAACACCGCCACCTTTAATGGTTTTGCGAGCTTCTCCCTTTGATGGGAAAATCTGAGTTTGAACAGCCATTAATTCTAATATATCAACACCTTCCACTAAATCATTTTTAGCAATGTTGAATGTAGGAACACCTTCAAAAACAGCTAAGAACGTATCTTCATCAATCTTTTTAAGTGCATCCATCGTTGATTTACCAAATAATATTTGGCTGGCTTCAACAGCTGTATCATATGCTTCTCTACCATGAATCATAACAGTAACCTCTTCAGCAAGTCTTTTTTGAAGGGCTCTGGCATGAGGTGCTTCTGCATGTTCTTTCACAAGACCTTCTACCTCTTCTTGAGATAGTAGAGTAAAGATCTTAATATATTTTTCTGCATCTGCATCAGATGTGTTTAACCAGAACTGATAGAATTTATAAGGACTGGTTCTCTTTGGGTCTAACCAGATATTCCCTGATTCTGTTTTACCAAACTTACCTCCATCAGCTTTTGTGATTAAAGGACAAGTCATCGCAAATGCCTCGCCACTTAATTTTCTACGGATAAGTTCTGTTCCGGTAGTAATATTTCCCCACTGATCAGATCCTCCCATTTGAAGCTTACAGTTATATGTTTTATACAAATGGTAAAAATCTGTTCCCTGAACTAATTGATATGTAAATTCTGTAAAAGATAATCCTGAATTTCCTTCTCCGCTAATTCTTTTCTTTACAGAATCTTTGGCCATCATATAATTAACTGTAAGGTGTTTTCCGATATCTCTGATAAACTCTAAGAAAGAAAACTCCTTCATCCAGTCGTAGTTATTCACCATTAAAGCCTGATTTTCGGCTCCGCTGTTAAAATCTAAAAAGCGGCTTAATTGAGCTTTTAAGCAATCCTGGTTGTGACGTAGTGTTGTTTCATCAAGCAAGTTTCTTTCAGCAGACTTCCCAGAAGGATCTCCAATCATTCCGGTCGCTCCTCCAACTAGTACAATAGGGCGGTGACCTGCTACTTGTAAATGCTTAAGCATCATTACAGAAACAAGGTGACCAATATGTAAAGAATCTGCAGTTGGGTCAATACCAACATATGCAGTTGTCATTTCTTTTTGTAGTTGTTCCTCCGTTCCAGGCATCATATCGTGAATCATGCCACGCCATTTCAGTTCCTCAACAAAATTCATGTTTATATTTTTATCTAATGATTTTCTTAAATGTGGCCCAAAGATAATAGAAAAGATTGTGAATTAATGACATTAAATGCTTACTTCCATAACTTCTTGAACCTTGTTTTTGGCATCTTCACTATCGAATTTTAAATATGGGAATATATTTGGTGCAAATTCTGATAGTGGTTTATATAAATAGGAACTACTCCTGGTTTCTTCGGGGATTAAATTAAAAGTTCTGTCAAACGAAGAAAAAATAGCCAACAAAATACTTAAAATGAACGCATATTTTGTTATTGAAAAAATTGCGCCGGATAATCGGTTTATAAAACCTAAAGCCACAGCTTCAACAAACTTTTCAATGACTTTAGCTAATAAATGTACTCCAACAACAATAACAGCAAAAGTGATAATAAACGCTACAATACCAACATAATTTCCAGATACATATTCTGATAGCCATACTTCAGTAAGGCCAGAAAACTTAATGGCTCCTAATACACCAAGAACTAAAGCTGCAAGACTGGCTAATTCAATGATAAGGCCATTTCTATATCCTTTAATAAAGGCTACTATTAGTATAATGCCAACTACAATATCGAAATAATTCATTCTTTTAAAATTTATGCTAAAATAACCAAATTTAAATGGTTGGATAATTTTTGATAAAAGAAAATATATAAATGAATATGGCGTTATTTAGGATATTTATAAGAACTTTTCTTTAAAGAAAATGTCTATATTTAAAGCTTAAAAATATTATTTATGCCGTTTCTTAATTCTATAATATCTCTGGTAAACCTACGACGTTTATCACAAATTAGTCATTTTAAAGAAAATCCTGAGGAGGTTCAAAAAGAACAACTTTTTGATTTGATTAAGAAATCAAAAGATACTCAGCATGGCAAATATTATGACTTTGCATCGATTAAATCAATTAAAGATTTTCAAGAGAGAGTTCCTGTTCAGAAATATGAACAAATGGAACATGTGATTGATAAGATTCGTCATGGAGAAAAAAATGTATTATGGCCTGGTGATATAAAATGGTTTGCAAAATCGTCAGGGACTACAGCTTCGAAAAGTAAATTCATTCCAGTGTCAAAGGAGGCATTGGAAGATTGTCATTTTCGCGGAGGGAAAGATGTATTAGCAATCTATAATGATCTTTATCCAGAGAATGATTTATTTGGAGGTAAAGGTTTAACACTTGGGGGTAGCCAAAAATTAAGCCAATACAATAGAGAATCATTTTATGGTGATCTTTCTGCAATATTAATTGGGAATCTTCCTTTCTGGGTAAATTTTATTCGCACTCCCGATCAGAGCATTGCATTAATGGATAAGTGGGAAGAGAAGTTGGTAAAGATGACAGAAGCTACAATAAATGAAAATGTAACTTCATTATCAGGTGTGCCATCCTGGTTTATGGTTCTGATTAAGCATATATTAAAAACCAAAGGAACAGATAATTTATTGGATATTTGGCCAAATTTAGAGCTGTTTATTCATGGTGGAATTAATTTTGAACCATACAGAGATCAGTATAAAAAAATAATTCCTTCTGCGAACATGCATTATATGGAAACTTATAATGCTTCTGAAGGATTCTTTGCAATACAGGATAATCCTTCAGATACATCAATGTTGTTGATGCTGGATTATGGAATTTTTTATGAGTTTGTGCCAATTAGTGAGTATGGCAAGGAGTTTCCTAAAGCATTAACATTAGATGAAGTAGAGTTGGAAACGAATTATGCCATGGTCATCTCAACTAATGGTGGTTTGTGGAGATATATTGTTGGAGATACGATTAAATTTACTTCAAAATATCCGTTTAAGATTAAAATTACGGGAAGAACAAAACATTTTATCAATGCCTTTGGTGAAGAAGTTATCGTAGATAATTCTAACAGAGCCATTAATTACGCTTGTGAAAAAACGGGTGCGGTGATAAAAGAATATACTGCAGCCCCGATGTATATGAGTACCGAAGAACAAGGACGTCATCAATGGATTATTGAATTTGAAAAGGAACCAAAAGATTTAGCTGAGTTTACCCATTATTTGGATTTGGAACTTCAGAATATAAACTCTGACTATGAAGCTAAAAGATATAAAGATATTACTCTGGGGGCTCCAAAAATTGAAATAGCACGAAAAGATTTGTTTTTCGATTGGCTTAAAAAGCATAATAAATTGGGCGGACAAAATAAAGTTCCCCGCTTATCCAATAACCGGGATTTGATAGAAGAGTTATTGACCATTAATCAAAAAAGTTAGAATATTGGGGATCGTTTTTATATTTTTGGCGTCGAATTAAATACATAATAATTTCTATTAAATTATGCATATTGCAATAGCGGGTAATATAGGCTCAGGAAAAACAACTCTAACCACTTTGTTAGCAAATCACTACGGATGGGATTCACATTATGAGGAAGTGGATGATAATCCATATCTTGCTGACTTTTACGAAGATATGCAGCGTTGGGCATTTAATCTTCAGGTGTACTTTTTGAATAGCCGCTTTTCTCAGGTTAATGAGATTAGAAAGATGGGGAAGACTGTAATACAGGATAGAACAATTTATGAAGATGCCTATATTTTTGCTCCTAACCTATACGATATGGGATTAATGAGTAAAAGGGATTTTGATAATTATGCCTCATTATTTGAGTTGATGAGTAGTTTGGTTCAGGCCCCTGATCTTTTAATTTATCTAAGAGCTTCAGTTCCTAAATTGGTTGAACAAATTCAAGTGCGAGGAAGAGAATATGAAAATAATATCCGTTTGGATTATTTAAAGCGATTGAATGAAAGATATGAAGCCTGGATTGAGCAATATGATAAAGGCAAATTACTTATTGTAAATGTAGATGAGTATAACTTTATCAAAAACAAATCAGATTTAAGTACCATCATTGATAGGGTAGATACTCATGTTAATGGTTTATTTTAGTAAGAGCTTTGCAATGTAAAATATGATAACCTTAAAATGAATGTATTGTATATGAACGGATACATCTCATTTTAAGGTATAGTTATATATTAAAATTTACATTGTATTTTATTTGTATTTTAAAGCTTTCTCCTTTTCACCCAATCTTGAGTAAATATTATAAATGATACCCTTTAAGTTATCTGAAGGTTTTTCATTATATACTTTAAGCATATATGGTAATGCCTTTTGATATATAGCTTTACTTGCTGAAAGAGACTTTCTATATTGATCGTAATCCATTCTTGATGGATTTTTAATCTTTTCGTATTTTTCTTTCTGAGAATTATATTCATAAGTAGCATTTAAGGGGGATAAAAAGAAAAGTACAAAAAGAAAAAACGAAAAACCTTTTTAAATCAAGCTTTTAACGCTTTTGTGATGATTTTAGAAATGTACAAAAACTTTAATCTCCCTTTAATTTTGCTTTAATAATTTAAATGTGATTTAAGGTGTTAACTTAGATTGCTTTAATAATACCTCCAACATACTCCAAAACCTATAATTTATAAGCCTTTTTGACATTATAAGCCTCCATTTGTGAGGCTTTTTTTATGTGTTATTGTTTCCTGCGCATGTATGGGACACGTATGGCAAAAATAGCCTTAAAAACTCGTTAGGGATGCACTTAGGGATGCACTTAGGGATGCAAAAAAACATTAAAAAAAGCTCTATAAGCTTAAGGAAAGCACACGAACAACTTTATAATGACATAAAAAGTACTTTATAAATGAGGTGTAAAGACATGAAAAATAACTTAAAAATATATTTAAAATAAACATTATCAACATGTTATGTTTTACTCAAGCCGAATCACCCCAACAACAAGGGCTAAGCCTGTTATTTCTTCTTTTGGAATTTCAAATGGACGGTAGTCTTTGTTGTCGCTAATTGCCTTTAGGCAGTTAGGTTCATCGGATACATCAATGCGTTTTATCAATATGCCTTGTTCTTTAGTTGCAATTACATGGACTTTATTCCATTGTATAAACTGACTTTCTCTTATTACCCTACAGGCAACCACATCCCCACTGTTATATTTTGGGTACATACTACTACCTTTAACCCGAATCATAAAATCTACATTTATAAAATCAGGGACTTTATATAGTTCCTGAATGTCCTGTTCTCTTATTGCAAATTGCATATTTCCAAAGCCGCCTATTGCTTCTGTAGTAACCAATGGAATAAATGGACTATCCTTTTCTGTTGATAAAAGCTGTTCTTTGTTCTTAATTTCAGATAAATCATTTTGATTTATATTAAAGGTCTTTACGAATTTATTGAAGAACTTATCTGAAACATTCCTGTGTCCATTGTAAACGGAATTCAAATATTGTGGTAAAACTTCAAGTTTTTTAGCTATTTCGGCTTTTGATTTAAAGATCTTATTTTTAATAAGTTCGTCAATATACTTTCTTATAAATTCTCCTTTTACTCCTATTAAATCCATATAAAATAATTCAAAATGATTTATATAATTTGGAAATGTAAACCTAAATGATTTATATTTGTACCAGTGAAATGTTAACAGGCATTGAATTTAAATATAAAAAATGGAAGAAACAATCATCATGGTAGGGCACGGTAATGTAGGAAAGATTGCTAAAGTATTTGATGTTACTAAGGCGATGGTTAGTATGAGCCTGCGTGGTCGCCGCAAAGGGGATTTAGCAAAAAAAATACGCCATGTAGCGTTAACCCAGTTTGGCGGAGTTGAAATGAAACCAGTAAAAAATGACACCAACAAAAACTAATTAAAATACAATGTTGAAACGATTTATAAAAAAGTACCTCCGTAATATAATAACGGAGGTTATACGTGAAGAGCAAAAGATTAACGAGAAGGTTTTACACGAAAAGATTCTTCGATTACTGAATGAAGCCTCTGATTATTCTCCGGGTTAAATTTTTCGGAAGCTTTTCGTTTTATACGTTCCAGTTCGTTGTCAAATACAACTCGTTGTTCTTCACTTAAAGCGGTAATTAATGCGTTGATTTTAGCATGTATAGATGCAAATGAAATTGACAACTCTGTTTCTGAGCTCATACGATAATAATTTAATGTTTAACAAAAAGTTTTAGTACACCAAAGTTAAACATTTCTCCCGGATGGTCTTAGCTAACTCTGACAAGCTAAATGGCGGTTCGACTCCGCCATCGGGAACAATAACCTCACACGTTATAAATTATGTACGAATATCACAATAACACATTATCAATTCCAGCAAAGCTCCTTTATGAAGTTTGGGAAATTATGGCGTATAATACATATAGGTCACATTGCGTACGAGGTAAGCTCATCCGAACAAAAGAAGGACGTGGCGAAGGCAACGAAGCATTCGTAAGTTTTTACGATTTACCTCATGATATTCAGGCACGATGTATTGAGGAATTAGGGGATCCTAAAGAGGTAGCTGTAGTAAATCAGTTAGAGGAATATATTGTACCTGATATTGAAGCAACCCGCTTTTTTTCTCAACACAGAAAGGATGATGGTCGCTCTTTAAGTATGGAGCAACAAAGAGAAAAGGCTACAAACTGTATGATTTTAAACGCAATTAAAACGGTGTTTAATGAGCGAGGTGCTATGACTAAGATGTTTGGCCGGAAAAAGACCAAGATTTGGGAAAATATGAGCGAAGCTGTTAATATGCTCAATACAAATAAGTGGTTATTTAAACTTCCCGGAACTCCAAGAACTTTACAGCGCAAATATGAAGCTTACCTAATTGATGGATATGAAGTATTTATTCATAAAGGTGAAGGCCAAAAGAATGCTCAGGTATTAAAAGGCGAAGTTGCTGATTATATCCTGGCACAATATAGTCTCCCTATTAAATTAAGTGTGCCTGAAGTGCTGGAAAGATATAACCAGATCCGTGAGGATAAAGGTTGGAGAGGTTTAACGGAAGGTGCTATTAAAATATGGCTGAATGAACCTGAACAGGAACGTATTTGGACATTAGCCAGACATGGTAAAGAAGCGTATGACCGCAAATTCAAACATACTATAACACGTAAAAAAGAAAACTGGTTTCCAAACGCATATTGGGCAATTGACGGTACAAAACTGGATTGGATTCATATTTGGGAGGATAGTTCTAATAAACAGGGCGCAAGGCTTAAGATAGACGTTGTGTTTGACATACATAGTGAAAAAATACTTGGTAGTAGTTTGAGTTTTACAGAGAATCACACTGATCACTTTAACGCAATACGTGAGGCCGTAAATTATGCTCAATGTCGTCCTTATCTATTTACATACGATAACCAAAGTGGACATAAAATGAGCCGTATGCAGGATTTATATAGCAGTTTGGTTGCCGTTGATGGTGGTTGCCACTATTCTCATAGAGCATACCAACACAATAGCCCGGCCGAACAACTATTTAAACGTTTGCAGCAACAAGTAATTAATAAGTTTTGGTTTTCTGATGGACAGAGTGTTACTGTAAAACTTGATGATAATAAAATGAATGTTGACTTTATTAATGAAAATAAGCATTTATTAAAGTCTGTACAGGAACTTGAAGTCGCCTGGGAAGCTGCCGTTAATATTTGGAACAATAATCCACATCCAAAATTCAATAAACAAACTCGTAACGATGTTTATCGCCATAAACAACCAAAACAAGAGAGTCTTAACATTATGGATATTGTTGATAAGCTATGGATTACAGAATCTAAAAAACTAATTACCTATAAAGCACATGGTTTAGATATGTGGGTTGGCGGATCTAAATATCAATTTGAGGTTTATGATACTGAAGGCCACATTGATCTTGAGTTCAGACGCAAAAATGTGGGATCTAAGTTTATCGTTAGATATGATCCTGACTTTTTAGACGGATATGTACAGCTATGCAAGAAGGATGAAAACGAGGAAGTTGTATTTATTGCCAATGCGGAACCGAAAAGAGAACATGAAACGGTACCTGTGTTAATGGAAGATGGAGATAAGGTTATTTGGAATGAAGATTACCAGGTTCGACATAAAGAATACGAAAGAGATTTGAACGATTATAAAGCATTATTATCCAGAACAGGCATTACACCGGAGAGAGAGATTGAGGAGCAGGAATTAATGATAAAGATGAAGCGAACTTTAACTAAGGAGGAGCGCAACAAAGTAGAAGCTGAGGAGAATATCCTTACACAATTATAAAATCATTAAAAACAAATTATATGAATACCTCACATCGTCAAATGATTGTTGCCGAATTGATAAAATTGGCACAAAAAGAGTCGCAATCTAAGATTGCACGTAAGGCAGGTGTTTCAACGGCTACCATAAGTCAAATGATTAACAACAACTGGAACCTGATCCGAAATGAAATGTGGTCGAAGGTTAAAATTAACCTGCACATCAATTGGGAATGGGTAACCGCTGAAACCGCAAACCTTAAAGCCATTAACCAACTTGTTTCATCTGCCCAAAAGCGTAGTATGAGTATTGCAATTAGTCATGATGCCGGAGCCGGTAAGAGTCACACTTATCGACTTTATGAAAGAAATCACAAAAACGTAATATACGTTGAGTGTAAAAACTACTGGACTAAAAAAAGCTATGCCCGCCAATTATGCACCGCTTGCGGTGTAGATGACAGTGGTACCGTTGAAACTTTAATTGAACGTTTTATTCATACGGTAAAGGCAATGAACAAAGCAGTTGTTATCATTGATCAGATAGATAAACTTAAAGATTCACAACTGGACTTATTCATGGACTTTTATAATGAGTTAGACGGTTATTGTGGTTTTATTCTTTCAGGAGTTCCCGCATTTGAAAAAAGGGTTCATCGAGGTTGTCAGCTGAATAAAATAGGATATCGTGAATTATTCTCACGTATCGGACGCAAATTCATAAAGCTAATTAAAATTAGCGAACAGGATGTATCCGCAGTTTGTAAAGCAAATGGTATTGATGATGACCAGTTTATAAATGAGACATATAATACATGTGACGGTGACTTACGCAGGGTTCGCCGTTCCATTGATCAATATTTCCTATTAAAAGATATTGCGTAAAATGATTGAAACTACAGAGGAGATAGTAGTCCCAAAGGCCTACTCATGGGGAGATATAGAAAAACGAAATTTTAAAACGTTACCCTTTACCGGTGAATGGTTTGAGCATATTGGAGCTCCAGAACTTAGTGGAAGTTGGATAGCTTGGGGAAAATCAGGAAACGGGAAAACAGGATATGTATTACAGGTTGCAAAGTATTTAACTGAGTTTACAAAAGTGCATTATAACACCTTAGAGGAAGGAATGAGACAGAGTTTTAAACTTGCCCTGGAGCGAACAAATATTAAATCAGTTCCTAAAGGTAAGTTTGGCTTTCAGGCTGAAAATTATGACGGACTTGTAAGACGATTGGAAATGAAACGATCAGCCAATTTTATAGTTGTTGATAGCGCCCAGTACTTCTTTAAAGGAATGAACATAAAACACTATTTCGAACTATTAAGCATGTTTCCTAATAAGCTGTTCTTTTTTGTAAGTCATGCTCAAGGTTCTGAACCCAAAGGCAAATTAGCCGATGACATAAGATATCATAGTGATGTTAAAATTCATGTTAAAGACTTTGTGGCTGAGATACAGGCCAGCCGATTTGGAGGAAGCTCTCCATATACCATTTGGGAACAGGGGAAAATGGAAAGGGAAATACAATTAATTAATAAAGGTAAATAATGGCTACAAAAAATATAAATACTCACGCTAAATTCTACGTTCTGTTAAAACAAATGAACATACCAACTGAGGATAAAAGAGACTTTATTATAGACTATACGGATGGCGTTACTGATAGCTTAACTGAGTTGTGGGATAAATATCCTGCCTTTTATGCCGATATGATTCGCCATATGGAAAGTGTTGTAAAGCAAATCACCGCCAATTCATATAATGGAGAAATGGACAAATTAAGAAAGCGGGTAATTGCTGCAATTGGTGGTTATTTAAAGCAAATAGGCCAAGATGATAGCCTTGGATACATTAAAGTAACTGCGTGTAATGCGACCGGATATAAAGCGTTTAACAGCATACCAAAGGAACGTTTAAGGAATATTTATAACGCATTTACTAAGATGCAAAAGGATTTTACTGAAGTTGGTAAGATCAATAATAATTATTTGAAACGAGCGTCTTTTTTGAATTAAAGCTATGAGTTACGAGAGAAAAACAGAAAAACCAAGCCGCCAATTGATGCAGGAGCAATTGATAAAATTAGACAAGCAATTGGAAGCATTAAACAAAAGGTTACTAAAGGAACCAGATATGAACTTAGCAGTTGAACTGATCCGCTTACGCTCAAACTTATTATATAAACAGGAAGCTATAAAAAACAGGCTATCAAATTCTATTAAAGGACAGGATATCATGGATTATAATATAACAATTGTACAATGAAGTTTTACGCAGAAATTACAGTAAACCTGAAGCCAAAAAATAAGGCTGAGGAAGCTTGCCAAAATATGGCGAAAAATTACAACAGAGCACTAATAGGTTCTAAAGAAATTAGGGATGTTCTCATTAATGACTTTAAGAGAACTGTAGACAAAATAAATAAAGATAACAGACGATGTGGAGATGTTAAAATTAGTCACTGGACGCACGAAGACGAAAAAACAGTTGCCTTTGGTGATTCTACTCACATAACATTCAAAAAAATAGTTACTGAAATCAATCAAAAATAAAATGGAAAAATTAAACATTGATGAGCTTTCAATAGAAGAAATGGAAGCCTTGGAGCAAAAGATTAAAGCTAAAAAGAATGCCGCTAAAGAGCAAAATCAAGCCGCATACTTAGAACTAAGAGAGGGCTTTATGACCAAATTAAAAGGTCGTGTTTTAAAAGAAGCTTCGGAGATTGAAGCATTTGCAAATTTTGTACGCAATGAGTCTCAAGGCTTTTTAAATGTGATGAAGGAATATGGACAGCTTCGCCGCACTAGTCAAATGGGATATGTATTGGTTTACGACAATTTTAAACTGGAGGTAAAAGCCAATAAAGTAAAAAGATTTGATGAGCGTGCTGACGTAGCCGCCGAAAGATTAATTGATTTTTTACGTCAATGGATTAAGGATAAGGACAAAGGTGCCGAGGATCCACTTTACCAATTAGCAATGACCTTTATTGAGCGTAATGCCAACGGTGATTTAGACTACAAGCAAATATCAAAACTTTATCAGCTTGAGGAAAAATTTAGCAGTACCGAGTATTCTGAGATTATGGATTTATTCAGAGAGAGTCACGTGGTTGAAGATACGGCCGTACATTATTACTTCTATCAAAAAGACGAATACGATGTGTGGCGTAAAGTAGAAATTTCCTTTAATCGCTTTTAGTATGCTTTTATTGGGATTAATGATTATTGGGATACTTATTGCGTCTGCATATGCAGATAAAAACTATAAAAAAGAAAAAGCCCGGAACACTCGCCAAAGTTTAACATCCGGGCTCAACCGATTCGATAAAAGAATCGATCAATATTAATCTAAGAGTCCGGTTTTCACCGGGCTCATAATTCACAAATATATGAATACTTGGTTTGAATGTAAGGTTCGCTACGAAACGATAGACGAACAAACAGGTAAAGAGAAGAAAATAACAGCTCCATACCTTATTGATGCGGTTAGTTATACCGAAGCTGAAGAGCGGATCCATGCTGAAATGGAACAGTATGTTAGAGGTGAATTTTTAGTAAAAAAGATTATTCCAGTTAATTACACTGACCTTTTCTTTTATGACGATGGGCAATGGTGGTTTAAGGTTAAGGTTTATTTTGTAACCATTGATGAACATGCCGGAAAAGAAAAACGTGTTTCTAATATGATGTTAGTGATGGCCGATGATGTTAAACAAGCATGGGATCGCATTAATGAAAGCATGAAAGGCATGACTGTTGACTACGAGATAGAGGGCATAAATAAAAGTAATATCCTTGATGTATTTCCATATTCAATTGATGACGTTGATGTCGTTATTGGCGAAAAGAAAATTGAAGATGTGAAATCATTAGCTTATAAGGATTAATATGGATTCAATCAGACTAAAAAAAGACGGTGAGCCACTCCTTTTAACAGATAGCTTATTGGTGGCCGCCTATAATGATGCTCGTGAGGGAATTATTGGAGGTTCAATAAAATCAACTATTACAATGGGTATAGTAAATATTGCTAATAAGGATAGGTTTGTACACGTTATTATTAGTGATAGGCTAGAAGATTCAACTGCCATCGAAACTCATTTGATGCATATTAAAAATCGTATTAAATGCGAAGCAAATATGGCCGATAAACAAAGGGTATTAAACCTTATTAATCAATATCTGGATGAGCAATAAATACAAAGTAGACTGGTTAGAGGTAGCACGCAGGCATGTTTTTGGAGGTAGGCGTGCCCCATTTAAAAGCGTACTAAAGCTTGACAAAAACTTTCATGTTTATGTCCATGGCAAAAGAGAAAATATGTCGGTTGAACAGGATAAGATTGGTACTTATCTGAAGATATATTTTAAAACGATTAAGTAATGAGCGACCAATATATTAAAATAATATACAATGAAGATTCAGACCAATTTGAGGCCTATTATTGTTCTGATACTTGTGGTGAAAAATTAATTCTATTCTCTGATTGTGCTGATGATCTTTTATGGGAAATAGAAAATAGCATTGATGAACTAAAAGCATCTTGCTAATGGAAATATTCAACGGTTTAAATGTTCCTCCCATTTCAATAGATTGGGAGGAGCTACAAAAAAAGCACTGTGATTATGCGACAAAATGTACTGTAGGAAGTTGTAAAAGCTGTTTGTTTTTTGAGTGGAATTTAAACGAGTTTAAAACATGGTTTAAAAGCAATGTAAAAAACGCTGATAATGGACAATAATAGACGCTATAAAAACAAACTTCACATTCCAAGTAAAATGACTGGTTTTATTGACCTTCAGAAATCATTTTGTAATGAATCGTTAGGTTGTGCTTCATGTCATGAGTGCTTGTACGATCGAAGAAATTTGAATGATTTTAGAGAATGGTTAAAAGAGAGTTTAAAGTTTGATGAAAATGAAAGAAAAGACACATAATCACGAGGCTTGGCATGAGTGTACCAAATGTGGAGCTGAGTTTGATTTAAGAATAAGGGTGATTTGCCCAAATTGTGGTACTACAGCTAAGATTAGTGAAATAAAGAAAGTTCAATGAAAAAGAATGATTGGTATATGATTATTATAAAAATCTTAGTTGGTATAATTATTTGCCTGATACTCTTTGCCATTTATATAATTACAAATTTGAAATTATGAGTTACTACGATGATTTTGACGAGGAACAAAGAATGATGTTTGAGAGCGATCCGTATATAACCGGATCTGGTGATGATGATGGGTGTATGCTACCCATTGTAATTCTAATACTAGTAATAACATTTGCTATACTAATTGTAAATAAATGACAGAATATATTTTAGAACACGAAAACGGCGTTATTATAGCCACATACAGCAAAGGCGGGAAATTAAAATGTCTTGATGCAAAGAAAGGCTTTATTGCCGATGCAAAAGGGCATGTTTTTGCCCAGGAGGAGAAAGATATCGAGCGTGAGTTTTGGAAGCCTTATCACAAGCAAAAGGACGCTTTTTTTGCTCCTGCCTTAAAAAAAATGGAACGACTTTTTTTATAAACGATCAGGTTTTAAATATCGTTTTGGGGCGGCAGATGGTGGGGCATTAAAAAGCATAGGCCAATGTTTAACCGAAATTTCCTGCAATACGGAAGCGGCTCTGGATGTGTGGATATATATATTGGAAAAATGGGAAACCTTACCCGATTTTTATCGAAACAAACCTGATTTAAAATTTATCAATAGTCAAATAAACACAATTTTAAACTTACTGAAGAATGGAAAACAAACCGGCAAAAGTACAGCCAACGCTAATGCCGATGCTCTCAGACAATGTTAGTCGTAGAGATATTCTCAGACACTTTTCGGGACTGACCTTTAAAAAGGTAATAGAAGGTCAGTTCACTTCAATATCTACCCTTCGAAAAAATTATGGAGTTCCTGAACTGGAGAGAGTGCTAGCCATATTGATTTTAGATGCGGCCAAAGCTTTTGGAGATACCCTTACCCCTGATGATGGTTTAGAACTAGCTACAGAAATACAAAGTACTTATTACTATTTATCGTTAGAAGATTGTTTCCTGGTAATGCAAAAAGTAAAACGACAAAAACTGTTTGGAAAATTTTGTTTTAATACGGTTTTACAAGCCTTTGATGAGTACGATAAAGACAGGTATACCAAAGCCGATGAAATAAGCTACAGAATACATCAAAAGGTGAAAGATGAACCAATTATTGAAAGTAAAGGATTAAGCCCGGAAGGTGAAAAAGTGTTGGATAAATTAAGCAAAATATTAAAAGAAAAAAGGAAATAAATAACAAAATATTTGCATGTCAGAAAAATTTCGTAACATTGTAGTGTCTAAGTTTTAAATACAGGTAGAAGTAATTCTGCCCATACACTGCGTAAAGGGCTTTTTTTATGCCCATATGTTACGTATTAAAGATATGCGGCTGTTTGCACCGTGCTGGTGAATAATGAAGCCAGCAAGTACCTGTATTGGACTTAGACAACGGGTAAAGCGAGCAGCCGTACTTTTTTTAACTTTTTCTGCACGCAAGTCTTAAAACAATACAAAATGAGTAACATTGAAAAAACGCAAAACAAGTTTTTGCAACTTACCAAGGACTCCAATTCGGAGCAAATCAAAGCCTACTTTATTGAGGTATTTAGACTAAAAAACAGCGGGGAAGAGTTTCCTGCCAAACTGGATATGGTATGGCCTCTTGTTTATGCAAACAAAAACGAAGCTGTTCGAGCCTTAAAAAACAACGCTGACTTTGTGGAAGGCTTTGATTATCAATTTTTCAGCAGAAATGCTGAAAACCCCCAAGGCGGGAGGCCAACTGACGTTTGTGAAATTTCGGTACCATGCTTAGAATTTTTTATTGCACGTAAAAAGCGTCATGTTTTTGAAGTTTATCGCCAATTGGCTCACGCCTATGTTGAGGGCTCGGTTTCTTATGGAGAAAAGAACTTTATCACCAAAGCAGAATATTGTGACCGCTTTAATAAATCAATACATAGTTTCAATAGTTTGTTTGGCCACTACCCAATGGAGTTCTTTTATGCCAACGGAGTTTGGAGCATCAGCACCGATTTGTGCAAAAAAGTAGAGCTTGAAAATACTATTGTATCAACAAAGCGTAAACTTAAAGAGCGTAATGACCCAAGTCAGCTAAAGATTAATTTTAAAAATGGAGGAGGTAGCCATGTTTAAATATGAAGCGCACCAACGTATAGAAAACGATACACCACTTGCAAATATTTTTAATGAGGCAATGAAAGCGATTTTGGTGTTACGTATGGTTTCCGCACCGGATGTTAGGCAGTATGCTGAACAAAACGAAAGCAGAATTAAAGAACTGGCATACTCATTTTATCAGTTCTGTATGGTGGAGGTTTATTTCCATAATGTAATTAATGTCCTTTTATACTGGCAAAAACTAGCAGAAAAGTACAACGATGAATTTAAAGGTAACTGGAGATATTATGCGCTATCCCAACGTGTAGACAGCATCAATGAATTTGGTTCGGAAGATGATAATGATTATAATAAGGACGGCTCTATCAATAACGAAGTATCTAACGATATATTAAGCGATTACTCTATTGTTTATGAAATGACCAACGAAAGGTCGGCTTTTTTAGATACTCGGGCTTGTATGCCTCATATGATGTATTTCTATTCAATGCTGTATGCAAAATCTGAGTTTAATGTTTTTGAAATATTAGAGCAGGCATCCGGTAAAAGAATACCAAGTTATCGTATGGATAAGAATGGTAATAGGGTTCAAAATACTCGTACTGACGAACAGATAATGAAAGTTGAGGATTACTGGAGAAATTGCAGTTTACTGGATGCGCTTTACAGTGGGGTGGTTGCCTGTCAGGCTTTAGTAATGGATGTACTTGATTTAGACCAGCAGAATGACAATAAAGAATTCTTTAAGATATTGCCCAAAAGAATTCAGGATATACTTAATTTGAATGTTATACGAATTGATGTTTCTACAATATTTCATAATGCTAACAATCATGAATAAACACTTTTTCAACCATAAAAGCGAGATGACCGCTTATGCTTTGGCAAGTGGTTTGGAGATGATACGCTGCAAACAAACGTGTAAACATGTACATGTTGGCAGAGCCGCTATTTTGTTAGTTGATAATAATGTAATAGTAGAGCGTTTGGTACGCTGTAAAGTATGCACACAAAAAGAAGTTAGCCATGAATAAAATAGGATATAAAATGTCGTATGAAAATCAGGTTATGGAAAAAGAGTTAACCCACATAACTACCAATAACCAAATTGATGTTGACGCAGTAATAGAACAAAGAGGAATGCTTGAAGCTATTAGAGTAGTAAGCGAGTACCTTGATAAATGTAAATATCCGCTTATGCGGGGTAAAGAACGAGACGAAATGGTACTAAAAAAGCTCATTAAAATTAGGGAGCGGTATTTTGAACCAATTGATATTTTTCGTTAAAATAAAATAAGCCTTGTAGTTAAATGAAACTATGAGGCTTTTTTGTTTACGAATTAATGTTATTTTTGTTCTAAGGTTTGACTTTTGAGGGGATTTATGGCGTATAACAGGAGAAATTTACTTAATAAGATTGTAGAAATTCAAGAGATCACGATTGAGTACAAAAATATCGGGGTAACTCAAAAGCGTATTTTTGAAGACCATATTGAAAAAAAATACCATATTTCCAGATCTACGTATTATGAATATTTAAGTACTCCCGCAAAGTTTCAATTAAAACAATTGGAGAAAAAAGAAAAGCAACAATTACAATTATTTTAAATCAATCATATATGAGAACTAAAACTGAAACTCAAAAAAGGAAGAATGTCGCAAACACAATTATTATAGCATTATGTCTGGCATTAGTAGCTTATATTGCTAAAGGTTGTTACGATAATAATCTTGCAGAAAAAAAAGAAGCTGCAGCGAAAGAATACCGAATGAACATGCGAAAAAAGTATAGTATAATTAATGAAGAAAAGGTTGGTACTACAACAAAAATATCTATAGATATTGACCTAAAACAAAGGCTAAATAAAGTAGAACTAGAAGAATTAGGGAAATTTATAAAAGAGGAAGAAGCAAAATATTTTAAAATAGCTTACATTGGTTACTATTTAGAAGAATTAGGATACTCTAACGGATATTGGGCTACAACACATTATACTCCTACAATGCAAGTCTGGATTAGCAACAAATAATATAGCACTCCCCAATCCCTCCAGATTGGGGATTTTTTTTACTCCATACTATACTCCACCTCAGCCTTAAAAGTCAACTCTAATTCATAGGTTGAACCCTGTTTTGTAAAGTGTTCATTTGTCAAACAAATATTGTTTATATACTCAACGCCATCTTCATAAAGTTTTGTTTTAGCGCTATGCATCCATGCTAATGAAGTTTGCAAATCGGTTAATGCAGGACTTTTACTTTCGCTACGATGAAAAGGTTTAGCACTAAGCCTGACGGTAAAATCAATATCGGCATATAGAACATTATCACCACGTTGTAGCCATGTAATTGGAGGCAACTGAATTAATGCGGTAGGTTCGCTTGTTTCCTGTTCTCCGGCATCGGGATGTTGCTGATCTACCATATCGATATATTTAAGCTCCGGTACTTCTTTAAGCTTATTCTGGATTGCTACATATAAATCTATCATTGCATTATTTTGTTAATTCGTGTGGTTATACTACTGTTACATTTATTTATTAATACTCTTGAGCGTCCAATAAAACGCCTACTTGGTAGTTTTGCTGAAGCTTTGCCAAAAACCTTAATTTCTCCACCTTCATTCTGAACCTTTGCATAGGGTTTATCACTTCGGATAACTACATTGCGGGCATATGTAAAACGAATTGAGTTGTATAAATCCTTACTTGTTCCGGACAGGATCTTTCGTTTTGTGGCGGCAGAGCTGTAGTTTAATTTCTTTTGGCGTTTTGCCCTCCTGGTTGTTCCATTTCTGTTATGAGCAATTCGAACAGATGTACGTTGCTCTCCTTTGTAATTGAAGCCATACCATTTACTATCTGGATCCCGACGTTTTACATCTTGCCAAGGCTCATCTTTTTCCGCATTGTTTGAAAAGGCTTCGTCAAGGAAACTTTGTTTATAGTGCTTTACAGCTTCTGTACCTACAACCCTTTGAACACTTCCATCATTCAGGAACTTATTGAGTTGATTTATTTTATTTATTAAGTCTTGCATAACAGATTATATAATTAATAACAGAACACATAGATCTTTATTTTTGAATAGGAAGATGAAGGTTTAGCCTGGAGACTTCTTTTGTGAAGCATTCTTGAAACGAATGGCACGTATCGGTGTTGCAATCAGTGTTATTGCAGGACTTTTGGCAATCCTGTCGTACTTTAAGCTTTAATTGTGTGCGTTCTGAATAAATTCTATAGGTTTCAAGATCCTGTTTTGTAATCTTCTTTTTCTCCATGGCTTTACTTGTTATTAAAAGTTTTGTATCTTTGTTATGGAATCGGAGGACATTTATGCCGTCCGACTCCTCCCTAAAAGCTTTGTCACTTTAGTGGTAAGGCTTTTAGCTTTTTAAGTTCTTCCCTGGTAATGGTTATTAACTTACGTTTCCAAATAACCGTAATACTTTCAAAGCGTTTACTATTTAAACACTGGCCTTTCATTTGCCTAAAAAACTCATCTTTTGTTATGTTTGATTTAACATCAAACACCAAATTATTAGCCTGTTTTAACGCCTCATAAACATCATTTTTTACAGTGTTTTTTGCGTTACCGTAAATAGTTTTGAATTCGCTGGTTAAATTATTATTGAGGATAAACGCATCAGGGTTTCGACCTTTATTTTTCATAAAGTCAAAAGGCATTAGTTTATTACGCAAATCATTAAGCTTTTCATTTTTGGGGTCTATATTAGGCAGCAACCAAACATTGTCTCCATTATCCGCAAGCTTTTTAGCTATCCGCATATTCTCACTTAATTCGCCTTTCCCATGCAAGGAATGTTTATATATTTGACCCCCGTTAGATGATTTATACATTAGATCATACCCTTCCGTATTAAGAGCGTTAACCGCCTTTAGAATTTTTTTACTTTCAGATTTAGATACCTTCTCCTGGTAGCTATTGTCTTCAGAAAATATTTTACCTGTTTGTGCGGGATTACCACTTAAGCCTTTATCCGGTTTTATGGTTTCTGTTGTCCATGGCGCATTGGTTGGCCTTTCATCAGTAGGTTCAATTCCGCATTGACAACCCCATAAAGATCCCGGCATATGATGCCCCCAAAAAGTATCATCATACGCCCATATTTGTCCGTAAAATTCTTTATGCCCTTCACGTGGATGAGCGGCTGTACTTGGTACCCATCGTAAATTGGCATACAAATCCTTGTTTTGCTCATATTCCTTAAACTGCCGTGCAATTCTGGACCTCTTTAAAGCCGTTGAATGTTCAGTTTGTAACCAATTACGGTTATACTGTCCTATTAGTGGCTCACAATCTTTACGAAAAGTATTAAACGGTTTAGCTTGTCCATTACCATCGTGCAGTATAGACACTAAATCTTTTTGTAAATGGTGTGTTTTAAAGGCCGCAAAAACAGCATTATTATTTTTAAGCTCATTGATAAACTCCCAGTCAGGTTCGCCCCATTTAACAACTCCAAAGCCATTGTCAACTGCCTTATTCAATGTTTGTAATGTTACATTAAATAGTTTAGGGTGAATGTCGCCTGACTTTTGATATAAACCACTGTGTATATCAAATAGCGCTTCCTCTTCCGGAGGTAAAAGTTCTAAGTTTTCAAAATCCGGTGATTCACTTTTAAAATAAAGCTGGTCTATATCAGCCCTGAAGTTTGCCCGTTCATTGAGAAAAGCTTCAGGGCTTAGGCGAAAAAACCTTTTAAGGTATCGTAAAAGTTACGTGCACTTTCTTCAATAGTTTTTTCCTTACCTTTTGAGACAGGTTTACCTTTAGTAGGTTCCGGTACGGGCTTTTCTTTTACACCTGCTTTTTTTGCACCTCCTTTGGGGATTGGAATATCATAAGTTTCATAAAAATACTCAGGCGGAATTTCAACAATCTTGTTTAATTTTTCATCCCTTTCTAACAGTTCTTTAGGTGACATTCTATCCTCTTCCATAAAAGAGAATTTACCCTCGCCGGGATTATACCCGTGCATGGTTAAAAGCTCTTTAAAACGGCCATTAAGCAGCGTTAAAACTTCCTCGTCATCGGCTAGGAAAATATTGTCTTGTTCCTCCTGATGTACATCGGCTTTGAATTGCCCTCCTTTGTCACTTGTGGTTAAGGTATTACCAAGAAATATTTTTGCTATGGAATTTTCACGTGCGGTTTCAAATTCCTTCATACTTCCTTTGCTGTCGCCAATGTTGTTTGCAATAATCTCTACATTGGTTCCTTCGGGATGAACAATACTCGTTCCGCTTGTTTGGTTTTCAAAGGCATCCTCCAGTTCCTCTTTGGCTCCTTTGTCGTGACGTGGATAGGTGCCTTTTTTAAGTGGCTGTCCGAATATCTCATTCAGTGTTGCCCAATCGGCTGTGTTATTTCTTTTATAAATAATATGAGGTGCAGCTTCCAAAAGTTTACCCATATCTTCGATTTCACCAACCTCAAGGATAAAATAATTGAGTGGAGTCTGGGTGTAATCAGTCCCGTTTAAATCATGCTGTTGATACTTTACAATCCGTTTTTCAGGTACAATATGTCTGCGATCGATTAACTCAACCTCGGGTTTATTTTTTCCGGGTCTTGATATATCAAGCCATAAAACAGTATAGCCATAAGGAACCCTGCTAATAATAAGCTTCAATAGCTTACGCATAAATCCGGATTCAATCAAACCGTTTATTAAAGGGTTTTCTTTACCATCCTTACCAAAAACCAAACGGCGGTTTAAAATGTTTAATTCCCTTTTTTGCCATACGGTTATAAACTGATCATCCAGCACAAGACTTTTGTACAAGTCATGAAGATATGACCTGTCAGGATAATCTACATTTTCAGCCCTTTTTATGGCTAATGTCCATTTACTTAAGTCGGCAGGTTCACGCCTTGGGGCTATGGCTTTTATTATGATTTTATTATCAGACATGATAATTAGTTGAAAGTTAAAAGTTGAAAGTTTAAAGTATATTTACAGTGCGCTTAATCTTTTGTCTATAATTAAAAGTAGTTGTAGCGTGCAGGGGCTTTGCTGATGCTGCTTATTGATTGGGTTTCCTCTGCCTCTAAATCTAGTTCACGAAGTTTACAACCTATCAATGGAATAGTATTTCCCTTTGGAGCGGTTCCTGCAATTAGCTCCAGATCGCGCCGTGCGCTGTCGTATCTTGTTTGAACATCTTCAGGTGTACTTTCTAATACTCCATATAGTCTGAATACAGCTATATCTTTTGCAATTCGTAATACGGTGGGATTACGCTCAATATCTAACTTGCTGTAAATATCATCCACATCGTACTTAATGCCTATGAAGTTTTGAGCCTCTCCCAAGGCCAAACCAATAGCCGTATCAATTCGAGAATCATCTCCCCTGGTAATTGCCTCCAGTACTTCCTCATACAACTCCGATATTAAATCGGCCTTTGTTAAAAATGCCATTGTATTATATTTTAAATAATTGACTAATACCTATTCCTGCGCCGCTCTCCTTTAGAGGTTGTGTTTTTTGCACCATCGCTTCGGGATTTACTTTTGTTAAGTTTAGCAACTGCACCCTGAACCGCATCGGGTCCATCATCGTTTGCGCCACTTCCTTTTTCAAATGGTAAAAACTGATCATCCCATAAAGTCACAAAGTCCTTATCGTCTTTTCGCCTAATGTCAAAAATGATATTACCTCGATGGAAGTATGCTTCAAGTCCCTCAATACGATCGAACTTATTAGGCTTTGAATCTTCATCAGCCTGAACCGGTATGTAATAATCTCGTTCATCACCTTCCTCGTCAAAGTCATTTACAAATTCATCCTGGGCAAATAAACCCTCAATCCAATATTGAACAGGATATCTTTCCAGATTCAATTCCTCATACAAATCATAAAGCCATACGGCAACATCGGCACGAGAAGCCCTGCGCAGAAATACCCTGAGTATATAAAACTTTTTACCTTTGCGCCCCATAAGAACCATGGCTTTGTAGTCTCCCTGATTTTTATAAGAGAGGTCACCATATACACAAAGTGCATCAAATTGATTAATACGGGGAACGGTTTCCCAACGTGCATGCTCTTGTTTAAATATGGTACCATCCTGAATATGGGTATGCATAAACTCACGCATAAAACTACGGTGAGTAGATTCTGCATAGAATAAGCGCCAATATTCAGAGCTTGTCTTTTCAGGCCACGCAGGAATAAACTCATCCAAATTATTAACCGCTTTAACAGTTACAACAAAATGCCTTATTTCTTCTTTAGGCTTATCCTTGTTGATTCGGTTAAACTCTTTTTTAAGTTGGTTGATTATGGTGTTTTTGTGGAAGTTGTTGTTGGCAACAACAAAACGGCGTATTGAGCCTTCACTTTGATCAAACGTACCCTTTAAATCTTCCCATACCCACTCGTATGCCTCTCGGCTTAGCTTATCGTTGTTACATCTTTGTTTGGTGTCAACATCATCTACAACAATGTAATCGGGGCGTTCGTTTCCTTCACGTAAACCACGCACCGATTGGCCAATACTGGCAGATACAAACTTTTTACCATCGGAGGTTGTAAAGTCACCATCTGCCCAGGAACCATACTTAAAACGTTTACCATAATCATTAATTAGGCGTTGGTTATACTTAAACTGTGCCTGAATATCGGACAAAAGCTTTTTTGCTTTAGGGTCTGTTTGACCAATCAAAAGCATAAAGTTTAATTTGCCACGATAGTATAACCACAAGGGTATACCCATATCCAAATGAACCGACTTTGCACCGGATCGATATATCTCACCCAACAGATCAATGACGTTATGGTCATCAATAAGCTTTGCCATGCGCTTATGAAACCATGCACAAGGTACTTTGGCATAATTAGGGAAATAGTATTCAAACCACTTTGAATATTCACCCTCTAGTTTTTTGACACGTTTACGTTTTTGAGCTGGCGTCTCAGTAATATCGATAGTGGACGCCTGTTCAATACGCTGACAATGCAGGTCGTATTCCTTAATTAATTTTTCTAGTTGTGTTGGCGTCACAGTTCGGTACTTGCTTTATGGTGAATGAATAGTTTGTGATACTCTAAAAACTTCATGGCCATTTGTGGGTCTTGAGATGCCATCCAGTTGTCGAACTCTTTAAATACTGTGAATACAACCTGAGTTGATATTTTACCGGACACGGTTTCAATGACTTTACTTATCTTAATAAGCGCATCGGCGTCAATTGTAGCTTTCTCACCTTCAGCAACTAATTTTAATTGCTTAAGTAATATCTCCTTAATTTTATGGGGAGCACTTAATACTTCAGCCCGGCGTTCGTCCCAGTCTTTTTCACCATCCCGACCTTTTCGCCAATTACTAACAGTAACTTCAGAAACCTCTAACTCTTCCGCAATGGCTTTGCCTGTCATACCTTCCTCAATGAACATACGTTCGGCTAATTCCCGCTTTTTCTTATTTGATAGTCCAGCCATTTTACACTTGATTTTAAGGGCAAAAATGGCAAATCAAATATCCAGAGTAAAGAAGTTGTATATCACTTGTACAGATTGTTTTAAGGGTTGGACTTTTGTTTTTTTTTTACTTGAAAAGCTTGAATTTTTGCAAAGAACAATTAGGCAAAACGCCACATAACAATTAGTAATTATAAACATGGCATTTACTTTTATTATATCGGACGAATCAATAAACAGCTATGGTACCAGGATACTAAGTGATGGTATTGATATGACTGATTTTAAGAAAAACCCCATAGGACTTTGGAACCACTTTAGAAACTGGAAAGGAACAAAAGATGAAGTACTTCCTATTTGTCGTTGGGAAAACTTACGCCGTGAGGGAAGCAAATGGCTTGCAGATGCTGTTTTTGATGAAAAAGACGAATTTGCCCAGGAGATAAAAAGTAAAGTTGAACAGGGGATTATTAGCGCTGTAAGTATTGGTGTTAGAATCATTACGGCTAGTGATGATAAAAGCGTATTGATAAAAGGACAAACCCGTCCGACAATTACCCAATGTAAACTTCGTGAGATATCTATTGTAGATATCCCTTCAAATAAAAACGCCATTAAGCTTTATGATGCTGATGGTGATGAGCTAAACCTAAGCGAAACTGAAGACAATGATTTATTACCAATTTTAAATGATGACATGGATTTAAAAGAATTCTTAGCCCAGGAGATGAAGCTAAATGACTCATCTGATGAAGGCATAAAAACAGCATTAAGAGGACTGTTTGCTGAAGCAGGAAAGGTTCCTCAATTGGAGGCTACAAATACAGAGCTAAACGATACAGTGACCGACCTTACCGGAAAACTAAAAGTTTATCAGGACGCTGAAGTAGAAGCTCAAAAGCAAAAGTGTATTGACTTAGTTGATGGCGCTATTGAGGATAAAAAGATTACAGACAAGCAAAAAGAGCTTTATCTGGGATTAGCGGAAAAAGATTTTGCAAGTACAAAAACTATCCTTGACGGTATGACCGGAGCGAAAAAGCCAGACACAGGCGGAACTTATAGCGATGGCGAAGAAAGTGCATGGGATAAGCGCCAAAGAGAAATTAGAGAAAAAAACAAATAATTATTTACCAATGAAAAAATTTACAGCAATTATGTCATTAGCAGCCGCACTGGTTGCAAGTATGATTTTTGGTTGGGTATTGGCCAACTATTTTGAAGCCGAAAATTTAAGGCTTGTTACCCTGTGTATTGGGGGCGCGCTTTTTGTTTTGTCATTAATTCCTATGCCAAAGGGCGTTTTGCCCATGTCAGTAAATATTCTCACTAACTATACGGGAGAAGTATTGGACGCCTTACTGACAAATGCAACAACAGGTAACGAATTGGTAGATGGTGGACACATACGTCTAGAAAAAACCTCCAGTAAGTTCTACATACCTAGGATGAAAGTGGGTGAAATGCTCCAAAAAGTGGTAGAACAGCCAGAAGATTCAGACAGTAAGGGTGACTATAACTATGATGAAAAGGTGCTGGAGCCACAGGAGTTTATGGCTTTTACAACCTTTAACCCTAAAAGTTTTGAAAAACTTTGGAGACCATACCAACCTAAAGGACCATTGGTATTTATGGAACTTCCACCGGAAATACAAAATAAAATGTTGGCTTTATTGGCACAGACGGTTAATTTTGAATTAGGAGGACACTTCATTAATGGAGAATATGGCGCCGGAGCCAATCAGTTATTTAATGGTATTCTTACCCGTATTGTAGCTGACGCAGACGTTCTGAAAGTAGATGCACCTGTAGCTATTACTGAAGCTAATGTAATAGCAACCTTTAAGGCAGTTAGAGCAAAAATTCCAAAGGTCTTGCGCAAAAAGAAAAATTTGAAATTGTTCTGTAGCGTTAATACTGCGGATATGTATGATGATGCCTTAACCGCATTGCCTAATAAAGGAAAGAATTATACCGACACAAATGAGGAGCGTTATAAAGGTATTCCTATTGTTGCTTTGGCTGATATGCCTGATGATGTAATTATAGCAGCCGTGGCTTCTGTTGATATGAATACTAACTTCTGGGGAGCCGTTGATTTCGCCGAAGATTACGATACCATTCAAATTGATAAGTTGACCAATGCAGGTGAACGATTTTTCTTTAAAATGAAGTTGAAAGCAGATACAAACGTGGCCTTTGGTGAGGAGGTTGTTTTGTATGATGCCAGACCCTAATTAGTGTAAACCATGATAGATAAAACCATATCCCAGTTGTTTCCTGCCTCAGGCGGGGTTATTGGGGCTATAGCCAAAAGTGCAAGCATTTTTACAACTATGGTATTTAAGCCCTGGTACTACTTGGATGTGGTTATTTGCGCCGCACTAGGAGCTGCCGTAGGCTACTTTGTAAAGTGGGGGCTTGATTATCTTTTTAAAAGGAAGCGTAATGGATAAAAGATTACAAAAAATAGTGGATGCAAACTTTAAGATGTATCCAAATCGTGATGTGCAATATATTTTCACTGATGGTAATTGCTACTTCAGAAAAGGTCAGGCCGATGACTATGCTAAGTCATCAGGTAAAAAGTACGAAACCGTAAAACGTGAAGTATCAAAGGCAAAAGAGTCAGACGATAATGGGGGTGCCGGAGGATCAGATGATTCAATGACTAAAGAACAGGCCTTAGAAATCTTAAAAACCTTAGAGTTAAACAAGGATTCTAATTATGATTTATTAGGTCAGTTGATTGATGTTCTTGAGCTTGAAACCGAAGGTAAATCAAAAGCAGACCGCATTAAAGCACTTGAAACTGTGAAAGCGGAATTAACCGAAGGTGATAACGAATAATATTTGAACCATGGCTGGAGTACCAGGATTAGAAGTTAAAATTATAAACGGCAATTTAGGAGGGGTAAATTCCAGTAATGATTCCATTACAGGGATGATCCTTTCCGGGATTGCTCTTGGAGAATGGGCACTTGGAAACATTAAAATTTTCTATTCATTAGAGGAAGCTGAAGCTGCAGGAATTGTTGCCGAAAATGCTGACACAAATTTTGCCCATCGTGAAATTCAGGAGTTCTACGACAAAGCCGGTAACGGTCAGGAGCTTCATGTGATGTTAGTTGCAGATACATCTCTTTTTGTGAACATTTGTGATAAAAATAACCCAATGCTAAAAAAGCTACTTCAGGAAAGTGGCGGAAGGATTAAACGTTGGGGTTCAAATATTGCCAAGCCGGATGATTATGTTCCCGTTTTAGATAATGGCATTGATCAGGATGTTTTAGATGGCGCAACTAAAGCCCAGGAGCTTTGTGACGCATTAGCGGCAAACTTTCTTTTTACCCGTGGTTTATTACCGGGAAGAGATTATCAAGGAGCTGCCACACTTGAAGACTTGACAGAGCGAAGTGATAATCGTGTGGGTATTTGCCTACTTGGCGAAAAAGACAGTAAGGAAGCCCGAATTGGATTTACTCTTGGCTGCATGGCGGCCAACAGCGTTCAACGTAAAATTGGGGCTGTTGAGGATGGTGATATGGGATTACTGGAGTGTTACCTGACAGACGGTGAAACTAAGGCTGAGGAGATTACTGATGTACAAAATACGTTATACGATAAAGGTTATATTATTCCAATCGTTCGTATGGGTCGCTCAGGATACTATTTTGCCGGGGATCCAACAGCAACTTCAAAGGCTGATGATTACCATAGTTTCGTAAACGGCTTTGTTATAGATAAAGCTTGTCGTATTGCATATGATGTATTTCTAAGCTTTGTAAATACCGATTACGATAAAGAAGCGGACGGAAGTATCAGCACCGTTGAGCAAAAGCGATTACAGGGAAGTATTAACGATCGTGTAAAAGCCGAAATGTCTGGAGAGATAAGCGGCTTTGCTTCGTTGGTGGATCCATTAGACCAACCTGGTAATGGTGTGACTAAAATAGCCTTGTCGGTTCAGCCTAAAGGTTATCATGAGACTATTAAGGTAGAAATAGGAATGACTAATAGTATTGAGTAATGGGATTTAATAGTAAAACAGCGCAATTTGCATGGAAAAACTTTAAGCTCTTAATTGACGGAAGGTTTATGGTTGAGCTTACAGATATTGAGATTAAAGAATCAAGATCCATAGAGGAAGTATATGGAGCCGGTGATGAACCTCAGTACCTGGGAGAGGGAAATAAAGCCGTATCGGGTCACGTTGAATTATTGCAAAGTGGTTATGAGGCTTTAGTTACTGAGGGTAAAAAACGAGGAGGCACAGGGGCTTTAGATGTAGAATCAACATTTGTTTTAAGTTATATTCCTAAAAGCTCTGAACCAATAGCCACAAAAATTGCAAAAACAATTATTGACAGGGTTATTGGTGCAAAGTTCACAGAGGAAGGTAAGAGTTTTTCTCAGGGAGCTACTCATATGAAGGTTAGATTGCCGTTTAAGGCTTTAGTATACGAAAAACAGGTTTAACAATTGGCTATAAAAAACGACAATAACTGCGTTATGCTTGTCCGAAAAATACTCATTTACACAAGTTAAACTGCGTTTTTTCTGACTGCACAGGCCTTGTTCTTGCCGCCTTTTAAAAGCCAATTAATAATGAATAATAGGTTTAACTACTTTTTCTACTCATTTTTTCTTTTCTGCTCCTAAATCAACTCGGTTTAGGAGCCGTTTTAAAAATCATTTAAAAACCATTTAAATATCATTTTAATAGTATGGAGACTGTTGATATTACAAAGGTGGATTTCACCAAAATAAGTTTTGATAAACTACAAACCTTAATTGAAAAAATAAGAGAGGCAACCGCCTCAAATCTTAAGGTTCCGGAAAAGTGGAAACAACAAGTAGAAGTCTGGAAACAAAACGGAAAATTAAAACACATCTACATTGAGGGTGATGGTTCTGTTTTTTTAGCTGTACCTACACGTACACAATTACAGGCTGCCGAGGAAGTATCGGTAAATGATGAAGGCAAAGTAAATATTTACGCCAAAGCAGAAAGGTTAATGGCCGATTGCTATTTGGGCGGTGATGTTACTTTGGAAACCATTTTTGAAGATACTGCCCTTTATATGGCCGTTGCTAAATACTGTTTGTATGAACTGGTCGAAGCAAAAAACGTGATCTCGGGTCTCTGCTAAAACAGGCTCAGGCTCGAATAAAAAGAGGTAGCGTTGCCTATATCAACGCAGAATTAAAATACTACGGCATATGTAGCGAACCCGAAAAGTTAACAGACTGGCAATGGGCTCAAACATATTCCATTTTAGAAGATATCAGACAAAGAGAAAAAGAGGAGGCGCAAGATGCAATCGGGAATGGCATATCTCATTAAGATTGACACCAACGGAAATGCGGTGTTACTAACCTTGGCGGGTAATGCTAAAAAGGCCGATGCCTCTTTACATAAAATAGGGGGTACCAGTCAAAAAAGTTTTGGTACCCTTACTCAAAGTGCTCGTGCAAGTAACAGCATTTTAAGTAAAACAAAAGGATTATTGGCGGGAATTGGTTTAACCTTGACTACCGGAGCATTTGCCGCCGGCATTGTTGGTTTAGGTGCTAATTTTCAAAAGAGCATGAGTGAGGTAAAAGCCCTTACTAATGCTTCAGCCATTGAAATGAAATTACTGGAGGGATCTGCCAGACAAGCCGGCGCAACAACAGAGCATACGGCTCTTAGTAGTTCTAAGGCAATGGGGTATTTGGCAATGGCAGGTTTTAATACCAACCAAATTGTTGCTGCACTTCCGGGAACATTAAGCCTTGCTTCAGCTGGTAATTTAGAGCTGGCAAAATCAGCAGATATAGCAACTAATATCCTTACTCAGTTTCAGATGAAAGCTTCTGATACGGGGGTGGTCGTTGATCAATTGGCCTATCTTCAGGCATCAGCAAATACCAATATTGAGGAAGCCGCTGACGCCATGAACTACATTGGTCCGAAAGCGGCATCAATGGGGATTAGTTTATCTGAAACAAATGCAGCTATTGGACTTTTGGCAAGTGGAGGATATAAAGGTTCATTGGCAACTCGTGCCCTGGGAACTTCATTAGTGAGGTTGACAAAACCTACCAATGAAATGCAGGAAAAAATTGACGAGCTTAACTTAACTTTATTTGACTCTCAAGGTAAGTTTGTTGGTTTGGCCGGAATGGTGGAGCAATTAGAAGATAGTTATGCTTCATTAACTCCACAACAGCAATTAAATGCAACATCTACCTTATTTGGAGCTGAAGCTGTAGACAAATGGACGGTTTTATTAAATGCTGGTAGCGATACAATACGTCAATATACGGATGATATAGAAGGTGCTACCGGAGCCGCCCGAAGAATGGCCGAAACCAAGATGGATAATTTATCTGGAGACTGGTTGAAGTTACAAAGTGCTACGCAGGAAGTAGGTTTAAAACTTTTTGATGAGGTAGCTCCCGCCCTAAGAGCTGCCACGATGGAAGCAACCCTTTTTATTCAGAATATGGATACAAGGGAAATCGGCTTGTATTTAACACAAACCGTTAATACTCTTTATAAGGGAGTTATTTGGCTTAAAAATAACCACCTATTAATAATTGGTTTAGGTAAAGCGTATGTGGCTTTACGTATTGGAATGATGCTTTACAACAAAGCAAATTTACTGGCCAATATGGCTCAAAAAGCAAGTATTGGTTTACAATATGTATATATAGCGGCAACAAGAAGCGCTGCCGTGGCAAACAGAGCTTTAGGCGTATCGATGATGATGACACCATGGGGAGCAGTGGCCGGTGCAATAGGCGTGGTCGTTGCAGCTATGGGTATGTTTGCAATTAAAACAAAGGCAGCTAGAGAGGAAGTTGAAAACCTTAACCTTGATGATACTGAAAAAAAACTTCATGATAAAGAAATTGCAGATTTAAGACCAAATACAAAGGATGCTCTTAAAAGATTAAATGCGGGAGGGCTTACTGAGAATCAATATTCTAAAGAGATTTCTGAGGCAAAAACAAGAATTGAAACAATTAATGATGAATTATTAGACCTTAGATTAAAATCAGATTCCCTAAACTCTAGAAAGTATTTTCAGGGTAATAAAAATAATAATCCTTTTGGGATAGATTTAAGATCTGATACCCAAAAAGATTTGGATGCACAAAAGGAAGCAGCAAGGAAAATGGCATTTATTGGGGAAGCTTTAAATGTTAATAGCAAAAAATCATCACTAAATGACTTATTGAATCAAAATAAAAACATAATCGCTAACGCCTCCCAGTTTGTAAATGATCCAACATTAAGATCAAATGCCACAGGCGGTGTTATTGCAGATAGTGAAACAACAAGTGACAACGTTGTAAGCGGTGGCTCAAAACAACGAATTATCAATGTTACGGTTGAGAGTATTGAAAACAAACTAAACTTTAGCGTTAAAGATAGACTCGATGAAATTTCATCTAGTGTAGAAGAATTGTATAGCATCATTAATAACCAAATGATGAGAGTATTTAACAATGCAAATCAATTAGCTGATTAATTATGGCGGAGTTTGACTTAGAAAAAATATACAGCAATATAGCCAGTTATAAAGGTTTGCCTTTCCCTTTGGGATTGAAAGATTTGTTGAAATACAAGGCCAGTCAATTCAAAGGACGTGGTGATATTTTAGGAAATCCTATTGGTTTTGTAAAAGGTCAGGGAGCAACTGACGGTTTAGATAGTTATTCATTCGCAAAAGCAGAAAGTGATATCTATGGTCGCCCCATTATAGCTCCTTTACAATTGGCAAATTGCAAGTTTGGTTGTGGAGGCGCCGATGCTCAATCTGGTTTAAACTTTCCTTTTCAGCCCTTAATGACTGTTGAGGGTGGTAAAGACATAATTACAACCAAAATACCAGGAGCAAAAGTTGCCGGTACAGTTAAAGAGTTTATCAATTTTGATGATTACAAAGTTAAAATTTACGGTCCACTCATTGGAAAGGATAATTACCCGTGGATACAACTCAATAGATTAAAAGAATTGTGGCTGCGAAATGAGGCTATTCCTATTTACAGTGATATTACATCAGGCCTGTTTGAGTATGTTGTAATTACCAAATTGAAGCTTCACGACTTAAAGAAGTTTAGTAAGATTCAAATGTATGAGATTGAGGCTATCAGTGATGGCGCCCTTGAGGTTGAACTATTAATGGGATAATATGCTTACACCAACATTTGAAATAATAATAGACGGTAATACTTATCGAGGTTGTCATAGCTTTTCTGTGACTAAAGATATGGATGATATTTCATCAACGGGTGAAATAACCTTCCCACATAAAGTGTTCATCCACAAGGAAGGAAAAAGAGAGTATTTGAATTTTTCTGAACTAGTGTCAAGAGGTAGCTCAATTACTATAAACGCTGGATACAAAGAACATGAAATACACCATGTATTTAGTGGTTTTGTTAAAAATATTGATCCCGCAGATAGGATAAGGTTAACCTTTGAAGACTCATATTATCTTCTTAGAAAAAAGCCGGTAGTTATAGATATAAAGGATATCAAACTCTTTGATTTATGTAAAAAAATAGTTGACGGTACCGGAATAACAATTGCAGAGAATACTACGGATTTAACCGTTGATGAAGTTAAGTATAGTGGTAGCGCAGCCGGATGCTTGGCACAAATAAAAGACAACTTAAACTTGAATATTTTATTTGATGGTAGCGAAATGTTTTGTGGTATGGGAATGCTCAATATCAAAGATACCATTAAAGTAACTTACGGTAGAAACATTGTAAAAAACGGTATGAAAAGCCAGTTTAAGGACAGTAACCCGATGCAGGTTGTAGTTGTAGGTAAAAAAAAGGATAACACTGAGGTTAAAGTAACAGTCGGTTTAGAAGGTGGTAGTAAAAAAACTTTTTACAGATACAATGTAACAGATAAAGCCACACTAACCAAAATAGCTGAAGGATATTTGGATAAACATTGGTTTGACGGTATGGCCGGAAATGTGGACCTATTCTTTATTCCTTTTGCTGAAGTTGGTGGGGCTATTAATTATACAAACGAAAACTATGAGGACTCATTAGGCGGAAATTACCTTATTAAAAATGTAAAGTACATGTGGGGATCCGGAGGACTCAGACAAATAATTACTCCAGGTAACAGGTTATGAGAAACGAGGAAGTTAGAGAAGCATTTAGAGATTTTGTACTGGAGCTTTTGTCCTTCAGCTTTACCGGAAAGGTTGAAAGTGTGGATGAGCAAAACCACACGGCAAAGGTTAGACATGGTGATTTACCATATACGGTAAACTTTAAAAGTATCCAGGATAACAAGAGTGAAGGTTTGTGGATTGTTCCTGCCGTTGGCTCTGATGTTTTCTGTGTTCCGGAGGGGCAATCAAAAGAGCGTTTTATGATTGTTAAGTATAGCCAAATAGAGCGGATATACTTTGAAATTGGCGACACTAAATGTAATGTAAGTACGGACAATGTTGTCTTTAATGATGGTGAAAACGGCGGACTAGCAAAGGTTAAAGAATTAAACGATAGCGTTAACTCCATTAAAACATATGTTGAAGCTATTAACACAGCTTTACCAAATGCGCTTAATGCAATAGGTGCAGGAACCGCATCTAGTGGAGCGGCAGGCGCTGCCAGTTATACCGCAAGTATGCAAGGCCAATTAATTGAGATTAAGAATTTTGAAAATACAAAAATTAAACACTGATGAAGGATTTTTTAATAGACGAAAATGGAGACTGGATGACCGCCGATGGTGATTTTGTTACCGGAGAATCTGACCAACAACATCAGTTATTATTACTAACAAGTATGCCCGGCGATTGGAAAGAAAACCCAAAGCTTGGTATTGATGCCGAATCTTATATAAACACAGAGGATATTGCTGGATTATTAAGGCAGGTTAAAAAGGATTTTGAAGCGGATGGAATGACCGTGGAAGGTTTACCATCTATTGATGAGAACGGAAAAATTATAGTGAACGCATATTACTAATTATAAACAACATATCATGAAGAAATTTTTAAACACATTTAAAGAGGAAATTATATCTGTTTCCTTGTTTCTTATTGGCTTTTTCTGCTTGAATTGGATATTAGGCAGATTTTTTCCAAACTCAGCTTTTTTCGATTTTGTTTCAGAGCTTGAGACTATTGTATATAGTATCTTAAGATTTATTGTTGTGCTTGCTTTTGCATGGTTTGGGGTTCGTGTAATCTTTCCGAATGTATTTAAGTTTCTGAAGGATGATTTTTATACAAAATTCCCCACTCTGGATAAAAATCTGAAGTACATATTGGCAACTGCTATTTTCCTTGTATTTGTTTTAGCCGGATCTATTACGGCAAAAGCTCAGGATACGATTCGCCAAGAACTAACTAAAAATTTATACGAACAATTGGACGTAAGAGAAGTAACCCCTAATAGTTCACCTGATATTGATAAATATTTGCATCATGTAGGTTTTGATTATCCGGTAGCATGGTGTGCAGCTTTCGTATCTTGGAACCTGTTTAATGTTGGAATAGATAATCCCAATACGGCGTGGTCACCTTCGTTTGCAAATGACAAGGATGTGATTTGGTATTCAAAAACAGGTTATAAATCAAAAAGTATTATAGCCCTTTCCGGAGACGTAGTTACTTTTTATTATTCCTCTCTCCAAAGAGTTGGTCATGTTGGTTTTTACATTGAAACGGATAAGTCAGGTTATTTCATCACTATAGAGGGAAATACAAATCAAAACGGTAGTCGAACCGGAGACGGTGTTTACCTTAAAAAGAGAAGCCCGAATAAAACATACGCTATTTCACGATATATTAAAAATATTTAGCTATGACTTTAAAGGGTAAAATATTTATGTGTACTACTTTCCTTTTCCTTGGAGTTGGAATTGGATTAGTTGGTGGATACAAGTTCGCAAAGAACGAATCAAATACCGGAAATGAAATAAAAGTTTCATTAGACGGTAAGGTTAAAAAAGACGGTAACGTCAATATTAATGTTGAGGGCAACGATCAAGAGCAATCGAAGAAACGACGCACAAAAAAATGACAAGTACAACCTCCATACAATTACAAGCCGGAGAAACCCTGTTTGATGTGGCCATAAAACGATATGGCCACATGCAGGGACTCCTAAATCTAATTATTGATAATGATTTAGGATTTACAGATGAACCAAAACCCGGAGTTGTATTGGAGATTGATAATTCTGTTAGTTTCAAGAACCTGAAGAAAATAAAAATTGCCACTCAAGTAGATGAGCTTCCAAATGAGGCGGTTGTTAAAGCCCGGCAAAACTTGTTTGATATGTCCTTACAGATATATGGTGATTTATCCGGTCTTATAGAGTTAGCCGAAGATAATGATTTAAATCTTACTCAAGAGTTAACACCAGGAACGAAGTTAAAAAGTAGAATTGAGGTTAAAAACAAACAAGTTGTAAGCTTTTTCAAGGCAAGAAAAAATAAACCGGCAACCGGTTTATCAATATCCGAGACTGAAAAACTTAAACCTGAAGGAATTGATTATTGGGCAATAGAGTATGATTTTGTAGTGAGTTAAAAGTGAAAGTATGGCAAAGAATTTACCAAAAGAAACAGGTTTTTATTGGGCTAAAACAGATGGCATGCAATGGTTCAATGCTATTGTTCAGGTATATGGTGATTCACCCTTTTTTAAAGTAATAGGTTGGGATCATAGACGTGAAAAAACATTCAGTGGAATTGAAAATATTTCAGAATTTGGGAATAAAATTCAAGAACAGGATTAGATGGCACAGGAGATAGCAGACATACAACAAGGTATGGTTGATACCATTCAAAACGATGATGTATTAAAAGAACGATTAAATAGTACTAGTAAAACCGCTCAATGGAGGCTGAAGACCTATGTGGTTGCCGTGGCTATTTGGTTACTTCAGGTTTTATTCGATAAGCATGTTGTTGAGGTAGATAGTAAACTGGCAACTCAAAAAACGCATAATAATTATTGGTACGCTAATAAGGCAAAGGAGTTTCAATATGGTTTTGCACTTGTTCCGGAGAAGGACTACTACGAAACCACCGATGAAGATTCCCAAATAGTAAAACACGCTGCCGTTGATGAGATAAACGGAACTTTATATATGAAGGTTGCCACAGAAGTTAATGGAGGCCTTCAGAAATTAAGTTCAGAACAATTATCCGCTTTTACTGAATATGTGAAAAGGGTAAAAGATGCGGGCGTAAAGGTTGTAATTATATCAGATGACGGTGATAGTTTAAGGATTGTTTTGGATATATATTATGATCCCCTGGTTCTAAATGAATACGGACAGCTTTTGAGTGATCCGAGCATAAAACCTGCTGAAGAAACTTTAAACGCCTTTATTACATCATTGCCATTTAATGGGGAGTTTATTCCCGCATCTTTAGTAGACGCATGGCAAAGTACCAAAGGAGTTGCTATACCTGAAATACTTTCAGTCGAAACAAAGTATGCATCCAATGATTGGCAAGCCGTACAAGGTAAGGTAATTCCTAATGCCGGGTATCTTGTTATTTCACCAGATGATTTAACTATAAATTATAAGGCCAATGTTTGATATTGACTTTAATAATGTTGTTGTATGGCTTACTCACAGGAGAGTACTAACCGTTTTTAATGTTGCATGGCTTAAAGCTCTTGTTTCTCCTATTGTGGATTTATACAATGAGTTTAAAAGTTATAGAGAGGATATTTTATATAAGCTTTCTCATAATAGCCAGGTATGTTATATAGAAGCCGTATTAAATGATGCCTTTGACGTAGTTGAGCGACGGATCTATATCAGTGATGCGGGTGGAGAGGTAGTTACGTTAATTAATAGGGATACAGATGGCAATTCGTTAATTATAAATGATGACGCTAATGGAGGAATTATCATACATAATGATAGCGCATACTTTGGAGGTAGCTATGATTTTATAGTAAATATCCCTTATCAGTTTACAGATGCTGAAATATACAGGTTAAAAGCACTTGTCGACTATTATAAATTAGCAGGTAAAAGATATGATGTAGTTGTAAATATATAGGACAGAGGAGACATGGATATATTAAGCTTACAAGATAGAAGGGATTTTCCCCTTACAACAAACTCACTGGCATTTATGCAAGCTGCCTATGCAGCCCTTGAAAAACTGGGTTATATAGGTGGAGATAACTATATAGTTTCGGGTTGTACCGTAACCGGATCAAGTGCAGCACCCGGCTACATGTTTTTGAAAGGTATTTTAATGCCATTTCTGGGAGGAACAATACAAACGAATGTAAAGATCGTTAAGGTTGTTACTTCTATTGATGTTGATGCCGGAGTTCGTGAGCAAACTAGTTACAGAGCCGAATTTGGAACGAGTGTTAATAACGATGATAATGTGGCTTGGACCGATATTGTTAGAACTGATACTATAATCAGTTTAATGAGCCAAATGACAGAGTTAAATAATCGTTTAACAGATATTGAAGATGATATCTTAGTAAATGCTCAAGATATACAGGCCAACGCTGATGAAATCGAGGCTCTTAAGCTAAGTGTTATAGATTGGACAGATGGAAATATTGAAGGTGGAAACCATGGAGCAAATAGTTTTATTAGGTGCGCCAAGGTTGGTAACATTGTTTATATACATGGAGATATTCAATGTCCAAGCCAACCCGATGAAGATGACGTCTTATTTAGTTTGCCTGCTGAATTTCCAGATTTTACCGAAGCAATGCATTTTGCAGCTACAGGAGGAGAGCCTACAGAAACATATGAGTTAAAACTAGCTGTTGGTTCTACAAATATTGTATCGGGAGCTGGACAAGCTTCAGACTCAACCGCTTCTTTTTCATTGGCAATACCTATTATTTAAAAAATAACTATGTCAAAGCAATCAATAAATACGCTTAAAGGTTGGTTTATTACCAAGGCTAAACCATTGGCCGTTCAGTTTTGGCACTGGATGGACTCATATTGGCATAAAGATGAAATGATACCTTCCGCATCAATTGATGGTCTTCAGGAATTACTTGATACCAAAATGGATAAAAAGGCGGTTGTTACTTCTGATCAGGTTGGTGTTTATGATACTGCAAAAAACTATGTGTATGATGCTTTAAAAGCTGAGTACGTAAGTTTTTCAAATGCTAATAGTGAGGATCCTCAATTTCAAACTGAAAAATTTTATCGACTTAAAGAAGATGCACCCGCAGGTGAAAACCCCGAAATGCATCCTGATCATTGGGCTTATCAAGGTACAACCATTGGCGAAATTACCATTGATGATGTGATAGGATTACAGGAGGAATTGGATAATAAGGTAGATAAAGTTATAGGTAAAGGATTAAGTACCGAAGATTATACAACTGAAGAAAAGAACAAACTAGCTGCTTTAAATGAGCATTATAGAGGAACTTCACAAGAACGTTTCTCCCTAATAGGTCACACCATCATACCCACAGCATTTGACGAAGCAGTATCAATATCAAGTGTACCCAAATATTTAAACCTATCCGATATCAAACTCATTAACCTATCCGACAGTTCAGAAATAGCAATTCTGACAGCAAGCACATTGGAAGAACTACCCATTGCAGTTCCTGCAGGTGACTATAATTATTCCCTGACATACGAATCAGGTAAAGAATCAGGTGTTTTACTTATAAATTTTAGCTAATGTATCAGGTATCAGACAATATCTATTTTGATGAATCCTTATCCTATCAGGAGCAATCAGAGGAATTTTTGAACTATGCACAATCTGTTTTCTCAACTATTGATTTTACAGATATGAGCAACATTCAAAGCGACAATACATGCACTTGGACAGTAGAAAAAGATGGATTAAGATTTATCGCAAAACGTGTATTTATAAATCCTAAATGGTACACAGTAAAAGAACATTTGTTTAACGTTGAAATACTTTAATTATGGTAGCGGGATACGTGACTAATTATGGAAATGTAGAAAATGATGGTTTGAGTTGGGATACTCCAAAGAGAAGTATTCAGAGTGCAAAAGATGCGGGTTTATACCCACAGTTCATTAAGGGTTTATTTAATGAATCTTTAAGTTTGCCAGATCAAGTATTTGATGGTAATAATCACGCATTATTAATAGGTTACCCTGATTTGGTATTGTTAGGAGGCCAATTAACGAATATGGAAATAAGGAATTATGTAAGTGTTAGATGGAGCCATGGTTATACTGGAGGACTTAGAAATTCTAAGCTAATTAATGTGACTAATCTAATTCATATATCACATGAATCTATTTGGCACATTCGAAGTCTTATAGCTAATGTTAAAAATCAGACAATAATGTATTCATATCTTAGAGATAATATGACAATTTATAATTGTGATATAGTTTTTTCATATACAAGTGAATCACCATCAGGGTTCGATAAGTATGCTTTATTTTCTGAATGTAAATTAAAACACACAAAATTAACGGAATTTAGATACACTTTATTCCATAACTGTACATTTATGTTTTCAGGTGGAGGATTAGGAACTGACGAAACAGTCTATATAGCCCCAACAGGAGCAACCGACACCGAAAAATTGGAAAACATACGTAATCGAATGGCAACTGTTTATGGAGGTTCATCCTCTGATTATTTAAAAGGCTGCAAATATCAAACTGATGGTGATTTATTTATTAATCCAGCTAAAGAAAATTTCTATTTAGTACCAGAATGTTTGGCATCAAAAATGAGTTATGAAGGAAGTTTTGTAGGTAAATACCCTGAAGGTTCATTGGCTGATTTTGCAACAGATTTTGCCAGTTATACAAATATTGATGCAAACGGAGATATCATCGACCAAACAGTAAACGCCACAGCCGAAACAAATATTAATGACTTAGGAAAACTACGTCATATTAGTAGTCTAAAGGCATTAGGAGAGCGAGCAATAAGGAATGGAAACGAAGTAAACTTAAATGCCAATTTAGGAGCTTCTGTTTATCCAGGAACATCATTAACCGATGGAGCAACTTACATTGTACGTACAGAAGCTATTTCATTAACTGCATCCGGTATCACTCGCGATGTTGGCGAAACATTTATTGCTACTGCCGCTGATGGATTAGATTTTACCTCTGATACAGGATACGTTCAGCAATACATTTTTGATCAGAACAGAACCATCGAAATGAAAGTATCTAAAACAGATGCAGCACTTTCTACAGCCGTTTGGATAAAACTAAAGCTTGATGAAATGCCAATGGTGAATTATGATGCTAATGGCGTGGTTCAGTATGGTAATGCCGATGATAATTATGATTCTGGAACAGCAGAGCGAATGTTCATTCGTTATTGGAAAGCAAAAATAACTGTTCAGGCAAAGAATTTACCAGGTTAAAAATTAGATTATGGCAGACACAAGTAATTTCCTAGGTCAGGTATTAGGATTAGGCACAGAAAAAGAGGAGTTCTTCGACAATGAAACCAGTCAATTACTCGGTTTTGAAATAGGCTTAAATGGTGATGCCGATAATCTATTCCCTGATGAAAGTAAACTTTTAGGTGTTTGCCTTGGAATCGAAGTCGCACCTTTTATTAATCACAGTTCAAAAATATATCTCAAGAAATAGGGGTAAAAAAAGCCCCCGACTCCGTTAGTAGCTCTCTGACCTTCTACTAACAATAAAGGTGCATACACACCACGCCGAGGGCAAATGCCTTCAGGTAGGTGTGTATGCACCTTTTTTATTAATTATTGTCAGAGAGATTACAAATATATAAAACTAACACACATGACAACAACAAAAACTTACACAAGTGCGCCCCTTCCGTTTATGGGGCAAAAAAGGCGGTTTTTAACACTGTTTAAATCAGCTTTAAACGATTTTAAAACAGCTACAGTATTTATTGATTTATTTGGAGGAAGTGGCTTATTGTCACACACAGCAAAAAGTATTCGTCCGGATGTTCAAGTCGTATATAATGATTACGATGATTACCATACCCGGTTATTACATGTTGATAAAACAAACCGTATGCTTGAGCATATTAGAGACATTGTTAAAGATTGTCCGGAGGATAAGAAGATTCCTAATGAGATTAAGCAAACGGTTATTGATTACATTGCCCAGGAAGAACAAAAAGGTTTTGTGGATTATATTACGCTTTCATCTTCTTTGCTGTTCAGTATGAACTACTCAACAACCTTAAAGGATTTAGAAAAACAGACCATGTATAATTGTGTCCGTAAATCAAATTATAATGTTGCCGGGTACTTAGATGGACTGCAAATTGTAAAATATGATTACAAAGAGCTATTCAACAAATATAAAGACATTGATAATGTTGTATTCTTTGTTGATCCTCCATACCTGTCAACCGAGCAAAGTACTTATAAAAACTATTGGCGTTTAGCTGATTATTTAGATGTGCTTAAAACCTTAAAAGACACTAATTATTTGTATTTCACCTCTGATAAATCAAGTATTATAGAACTGTGCGATTGGTTAGAAAAGAACCTGGAGGCAAACAATCCATTTAAAGGAGCTGTAAAATATGAAATGCCTGTTAAGGTTAATCATAATGCAGGTTATACTGATATAATGTTGTGTAAGAATGCTAGTATTTCAGGATCGCTTGAAATGCCTAATTATGAAAGTACAATTGTATAATACAGACATTTTGGCATTTTATTTACCTAAATATGATTTTCAATGTCATATAAGTTATGTCAAATAATCTGAAAAGATAAAAAAAAGGAGAATGGCACACCTGTTGACATTCTCCTTTGCTGTTTTTTATCAGAGGTTGGGTACCTCATTATTTTTTCCACGGCAAATATAAATATTAATTTAAAACGTACAATACCCATTGATTTATCGTATTTACAAACAGCAACGCAACATTTAAAGTGTGGGGACACTTTTTACAAAAAACAATTAAAATCTAGACAAAATGAGCGATTGGACTCAAAAACAAATAGATGCTGTTTGGGCAAAATTACCTAGCATTTCAGGCCAAAAGGCTGAATGGAAAAAAGATAAAGCTGGAGCATGGATTAATTATAACCAACACGGGGAAGTTAAAAGTCAATATGGATGGGAAATAGATCATATTTATCCCGAATCAAAAGGAGGTAGTGATGATTTGAGTAACCTTCAGGCCTTGCAATGGGAAAATAATAGATCAAAGGATGATAATTATCCTAATTACACTACTGTGGTTACTTCTAATGGAGTTGATAATATCAAACAAAATAAGCATTGGAGAGAATAATAGAGCGCCTAAGGGCGCTTTTTTCTATAATCTTAATTCGTAATTATGAGTAAATTAAATGAAAGGTTTCTAAAAAAAAGTTATGTGTTAGCTAATTATGATAAGGTAGATAAAGCAATTGGAAATTATTCTAATTGTTGTAATGAAGGATGCTCTCATTGCTGTTACCAACCAATCGAAATAGTAAATTGGGAAAAATATGCGATCTCTGATTATATAAAAACTCAGTTTAATGAGGAGACCGTGTCTATTGTAAGAAGTAATCTTATTAAATGGGCAGACATCTTCAATAATGAACATGGCACAAATCCTGATGAAGCATATCAAGACCGTAAAACATTTCGGGAGAAAGTAAATAATAATCACATTTCGTGCCCATTCCTGATAGATAATAGATGTAGCATATATGATGTTCGTCCATTAGCTTGTAGAAGTCATATAATGGTTGATAATCCAGATTATTGCAAAGCTGATGGACTTAGAGAAGCTCCAGAACACATCAAGCAGATTAGAGACTTTTGTTTTAGTGAAATTAGCTCGCCTCCAGGTTCATGTTTAAGATATTTACCAGTGGCGGTATCTGACGTTTTTGGTCTGCATAACAAATTTAAACCTCACCCAATTCCTAGACTTTAATAATCCTAAAGGTCCACTTTTAGGTGGGCCTAAAAATTTATATTTTGTACATTTTATTTTGAAAATGTGTACATTTTAAATTTGCGATTATACATTTTTATAATATAAATTCCCCAGGCTTAAATTTGCATTAGTATGGTTGGGATCAATTTCTAAGACAGATAAATAATAATTTTCTGCCTTATCCAATTGATTTAATTTTTGATATCCAAAGGCGGAATAATACAGATAGCTAATCTCTTTAGGATTTGATTCTAAACATTTATTTGCATATTCAACAAGCTTTTCGTAGTTTTTTGTTTTAAGGTAATGGTTTAATAGTTTTGGATCAACAATGTAAGCTAAATCTGGAAATGCCTTAGATTCTTCGATTAATCCGAATTCATAATTATCATCATCATTTTGTTCGTTTGCCAAAGCAATAAACATTTCGAAAATATCGTATCGAGGCACCTTATATTGTATAGATGTTTTTAGATGTTCAAGGGCTTTATTTGATTCACCAAGCTCTTTATACGCAATACCTGCGAATGCATAAATCAAACCGGTATTGGTAGAATCAAGATTTGATTGAAATAAAATCTGACACTCTTCTAATGCCTCGCTATATTTTTGTTCCATCATATATTTCTTACAATTATCTATATGTTTGTCGGTCTCTTGGGAGATTGCACTTATAGATAGTAACGAAAATAGAATTAAGGATAGAGCTATTCTTTTGGGGTTGTCAAATTTATTACGCAGTTTATTCATTTGAGTATAATTGGAATTATTGTTACTATAATGTTTACCGGATTAGAGTTGATAAATATAATTATGAAATCACTTATCCTCCATATAAGGATATTTAAAGATTAAGTAATGTAAGTAACCGGTATTCAATATAGAAGCTGACTCAAATGAGACAGCCTCTATATAATTAAATCTATTTAGTTGCATACTAAAAAATGACAAACCAGAAGGTATTTAGTTAAAAACAGTTTGATTCTTTTAGTATAAGTTTAATATTTTTTATTTGGTAGGCCAAGGTAGCCACCAATTATTTTGATCGTTTAGTTTAGCTTTAATGGATTGACCATCATATCCCTCTACATTAAATTTTTCAGCAATCTTTTCGGCAAGGTAATAGGAGTCGTTATTGTCACCATCTGTTTGACCTCTTCTTAAAGAAATACGCACAAGGTCAGCCCATCTGTTACCCTCATAGGCTAAAGCTAATGAAGCCTCATCAATAATTGCATCCTCAAGAGGCTGACTAAATGAAGCTGTATCTGCAGGATAAACTGTACTAACCAAATTACCTCTACCACCTCTTACTCCGGTGTTTCTATACCATAAACCTCTTACTCCAACAGGTATTTGTCCAGTTGCATCCTGACGGCCATCAAAATCATAAGGCCATGGTTTATTGGTTCTTTCCAGGTAAGTAATATCAACAGCATCAGCTACTGTATATTCAGATTGAATTCCAAAATTTAACAAAGCATAAGCTAAACGCGATTCATTGTCTCTGTTTGCAGCTTCACAAAATCTTAAGTGAAGTAAAGCGGCACGATATAAATACCAGAATCCACCTCTTTCATAAGGCGACGAAGCATTATAGTTTTTAATATATTTTGTAATGATAGGACTTCCATTAATCTCTTCCCATGAATATTTTCCTCGTGCATCCCAGGTTATATTATTTAACTGAGTTTGATTATCCCAGTTTTCCATGGCTAGCTTAGAGGGAGCCACTAAATATTCACCTTCACCTTCGTTGGCAAACAATTTTATAAATGGATTTGTAATCTCATAATTATCATCAAAATACATGGCCCAAATCCATTCATCTAGAAATACATCACCATCAGTTCTTGTAAAAATAGATTCCCAACCTAAACTTGGATCATCAATCAATGATTCTGCATCATCTTCAAGGTATCTTATATATCCTACGTTTAAATCATCATGATAGGTTACGTCATCCCATGTAATTCTATACTTGTCGTATTCTGCGGTACCAGATAACATCATTAAAGTTTTATATTGTATGGCAGCATTGGTGTACTGATTATCCCACAAATACAAATCACCAAGTAAGCAGTACTTATTTATAAAGAATACTTCATCATCATCGCCTGATAACTCATTGTCAGAATAGGAATCCATTACAGGAATAGATTCCATATCTGAAATAAGCAGACTAATTAGAGATTGTAATGATGTTTTTTGGTAGTTTTTTAGCGTATTTAGATCATCTACAGTCTCTATTGGTTCTGTTAGGTAAGGGATGTTTCCAAATTGAACTCCCAATTGCAAATACACCCATGATCTTACAGATATTGCTTCTGAATAGTACTTGTTGTATTTTTCTTTGGTTATACCACTATTACTAAGCATTATACTTAAGTTCTTTAAAAGGTCATTACAATCATTAATGACTTTGTAAAAAGGGCGAGGATCTGCATATGCATTTCCGCTGGAAACATTATGCTGGTTTAAATCAATCATATCCTGATCTGAATTGGATGTAACAGTCATTAAATCGGCTCTCAATTCGTTTAAAACCACGTACTGTTCACTTAGTCCCATTAGCTCACCATATATACCCTTAATTACAGATTCAACATCCGAAGTAGTTGTATACATTTCCTCCTGAGTCAGAATGTCACTGGTATCCGCTTCCAGAAAGTCTTTACATCCGGTAAATACTATTGCCATAGCAATACCAATATATAGTATTCGAAAATATTTGTTCATCATTTTTTTTAATCTTAAGTTTTACAATCCTATTTTAAATCCAACTAAAAAAGATCTAACCTGTGGACATAGTCCCAAATCAATACCTTGATATAATGAACTTGAATTAAAACTAAAGTCAGGATCACGTCCTAAATAATCTGTTAGTGTGATCAAATTATTTCCCTTAACAAAAAGTTGGAAGTCTTTAATTTTATTGGATTTAAGTGGGAATTTGTACGACAATGTTACTTGCTTTAAACGAATAAATGAACCATCTTCAATCCATCTGTCAGAAAAGCGGCTGTTGCCTTGTGGATCGCCATAAGATAATTTAGGCATATCAGTAACTTGTGTGTTATATGTCCATCGGTTTAATGTTGCTTTGGTTTGGTTTTCAAATCCACTCATAGATTCTAATTTATACCTTTGGTAGTTATAAATATCTCCTCCGTAACTAAAATCCATTAAAGCATCAAATGTGAAATTCTTAAATTGAACAGTTGTGGCAATATAACCTGTACAATCAGGGTTAGGATCTCCAATAACCTGCATATCAGCTTCATTAATTGTTTTGTTGCCATCAATATCAACAAAATGCATATCTCCACCTTGAAAAGCCGCCGTTGTTGTTGCGCTTGTTTCATATTTTAATCCAGAGTTGGCTGCTTCTTCGTTTGATGCAAAAACACCTAATGTTTTGTAACCGTAAAACAGACCTACATGCTCACCAACCTTACTTAAAATGTTAGCATCAGCAACTTCGGTTATAAAGTAATCCTGAGGTAGTTTTTTAAGTTTGTTTTTATACATAGAGATACCAGCCCCTAAATCCCATTTTAAAGAACTGTTATTAATAATACGTCCTTTTATACTAATATCATAACCTATGTTTTGTAATTCTCCTGAATTGGCAAAATAGCTTTCGTACCCTGATACTACATCCGCAGGCATGTTTACTAACATATCAGATGTAATGTTATTAAAATAGTCAACAGAAATATTAAGTCTTTCTTTCAATACACTTACGTCGATTCCCAAATTGAACTTAGATACAGTTTCCCACTGTAATTCTTCGTTTTGTAAATTGGCTCTAAGTATACCTTTGTACAGCATAAATTGTGAATCTGTATAATAAAGTTCCGATTCATAATTACCAATGTCATCATTACCTACAACACTATATCCTGCTCTTATCTTTAAAAGATTTAAGAAATCAATATTAGATAAGAAATTTTCTGAAGAAGCAATCCATGCACCCGAAACATTATAGAACACACCAAATTGGTTGTCGAAAAGAGTTAATCCAGGAGCTTTTTTCCCAAATCGGGAGGAGCCGTTTAGAGAGATTTCTGCATTGAAGAAATATTTGTTATTATACTTGTACTTTCCCGACAAATAGTAATTAAGATCGTTCCATTTTCCATTGTTTCCATACAAAGAAACATAAGCTTCATCTGCATCATCTACATCAGTCATTTGATCACTTGTTGAGTTATAACCAACAGCCCAGTCGCTGGTATATCTATTTACAGTTAATCGTCCACCAGCAATAAGGTCTAATGTTGATAAATCAGAAATCTTTTTCTTCCAGGTAATACGAGTGTCACTAGCCACCGAATGAAATGCATATGAACTACCTGCAAGTCTGTTATCTCCAATTCCGTATTTTAATGTGTCATCTACCACTCCAATCAATGGACTATATAAGCTCTCTTTTGAGTTATCGTATGTCAGACCAACATTTTCACTGACTTTCAGATTTTTGGAAAACTCATAGCTTAAATCTACATTACCAAAAAAGCGAGAGTTATTTCTGCTGGAATTGAATCCGTCCATTATGGCTCGAGGATTACTAAAACCAAAAACATCCACATCTTCAAGGTTAGGGGAGTATTCTCCGGATACGCTGCGCTCATTTGCAGCAAGAATAGGAGCCTTAATAAGTGAAGAATAGATAGGATTGCTATTTAAACTTGTACCCTCGTCAAACATGGTTCTGGATTCTTTTGAGATACCAAGACTTGTTCTTACTTTAATTCTGTCTGACATATTGATGTCAGCATTCAGGTGCGTATTAAAACGAGTATAATCAGTTGATTTCACAACACCATTATTGGTAAGATAACCTACAGACAAAGCATAAGTTGCAATTTCATCACCTCCGGAAATGTTAATTCCGATATTTTGAGAAACTGAATTTTTAAAAACCTTTTTCTGCCAGTCTGTTTCGTTATGGTATTTATAATAATCGTCAGATCCGGTATTGTCATTCATAAATGGCAGTTCGTTAATTTCGGCACCAGTTAAGCCTTTGCTTAAAAGCATATCATTCAGATATAATCTATATTCAGAGGCATTCATTACCGGAATTTTTTCAGGTGTAGTTTTTACCTCTCCTGACATGGTAAACTCAATAGCTGTAGCCAGTTGCTTTGCTCTTTTGGTATTAATATAAATGACACCATTTGCACCTTTAGCACCATATAAAGCTCCGCCGTCTTTTTCAATTGTTATATTTTCAATGTCATTGATATCAATTAATGACAATGGATTATAAAATGCATTATTAACAATCGAAGATGTATAGGAGTTATTATCATAAATCTGTCCATCAACAACGATTAAGGGCTGACAATTTGAAAAAACAGAATTATATCCTCTGATATAAATATCAGATCCCATACCCGGATTACCAGAGTTAGATTTCATGTTTACTCCGGTTACTTTATCAATAACATTTTCAGCTGAACTACCACCATTTTTCCAAGTGTTATCCCTTGAGTCTATTACTTCAACAGATTTTGTATTAGAATACATATCCTCAATGTTTAAACCATAGTTAGCATTCTCGTAAAAAGAGTGAACATATTTTTCTTCAAGATAAATATTAATCGAATCTTTATTTGTAATGTTAACAATCTTGGTTTGATAGTTTTCTCTGCTTACGTAAATAAGAGCGTTATTATAAACTTTCAATGAAAATGAACCATCATCTTCTGTAATTACTGCTGAATAGTCCGGAATCCTGATGTTAGTTGCAGATAATGGTTGTTTTGTTTCAGCACTGAATACATATCCCCTTAAGGTTTTTTCTTTAGTATTTGAATCCTGTGCATATATGAAACAAGTACTTACCTGCAACAAAAACAGAGGCAAAATAATATTCCATATTTTACTTAGCTTATGCATATACTTATATTTTTTCATTATTATTCTATTATTGGAACTAGTCTGAAATAATCAAGATATATTGGTGTATCATCGCCATTTATACCTTTAATACGAAGTCGGATATAGTTATCAAGATAAGTTGATCCCTGATCTGAGTCACTGATTGTTATGCTCTGATTTAATTGATCCACTTCAAATTGTCCAACATATTGCTCCTGTATGTTACTGGTATAGGTAGGTATTATATAGTCAGATGTATAAAGAACTTCATCTTCTAATTCACCATTTTCATTTAGTACATAGTTTACTCTTTGAATACATTGAGACACTGTAGAAGCTGGATCAGCTTCAGCTTCAGTTTCAGTTACCGACACCCAATACACGTCATATTTGCATGTATATACATTGTCTATAAAATAGTCGATGTAGTTTAATGAATAAGTTGATGATGGAGAAGTAATACAATGTCCATTTGAAGCATAATCTCTTGCCCATGTAACTATTGTTCCATCAGGTATTTTAAAAACAGATTGTTTCTTCATATTCAAAGAATCTGGATAAGGATACTCAGCTTCAACAAAAATCTCTTTAATTCTATCGCTCATAGGTAAGCTGTAACTGCTTAAAAAGTACACCATTCCATTGCTCGCTTTGTAAGATGATAGAACAGAGCCAGAACTTACAGGGATTGGATTTCCGATCACAGATTCAAGAGAGCCATTTAATTTTGATTGTTCAATGTCTCCTGTTGTAACTAAATCCGTAACAATATGTAAATGACTGATACTATCAGTTTCGGTCTCCGTTGATTTTGTAAAGTATTTTTTAAATTTATCATTCTCGGCACTAAATGATGCATCATCAATTACGAAGAATGTATAAGTACTGTCTTCGCAAGATAAATCTGCCACTAAATCTAAATAAACATTAGCATCAACCATACCTGAAGCTGTATCGTAAACTGCCTTTCCGGTTTCTGAATCAATACCTATTTGCGTAGCGCTGTCAGCAACAAACTTTTGATATGTCAGGTAATTCATGTAATTAATTTGTTCGTAATCCAAATCTTTTACAAAGTCCCAGATAGATGAAAGAAGCATTATTGGAGTATCTAAGGTGTGGATAACACCATTGGATACTACCATATCTTCAGAATCAGCAATAACAATATCATTGATAGTGCGTTCGCTATAATTTACAGTGGCATTTTTACCACTTGCCATTTTTATTCTGGCATTTCCAGTGTTGTCATCATAAGTGATTCTTTCATAGGAAATATGGTTTAATAAAAATGATTTCTTCTTAGCTGCATCTACAGGTATTAAACTTGAATAAGTTGAAAGTGCTGTATTTGTAGGTGCCCAAATAGAGTAAATTTTTGATGATGAAATTTCCTCATCAATTCCGGCTTCTGTTAAAAGAGAAACGAAAGTTGAGTACTCGCTGTTGCTTTTTAAAGTTTCCAAAACATCACTACCTGCAACTCCCTCATTTTTCTTTACGTAATCATCCCACTGATCAGAACAACCCCAAATAATAAATGCGGCTATAACAATGAGTGTATATGTTATTTTATATTTCATAGTAAATCTAAATTTTACAATTATATTTTTATTGAGCTACACTGTAGTATTGTGGTAAATCTTCTTCGTAAAGTTTATTGCCCTGGCTATCAAATTTTGGCCATAACTGGTTATCATCCTCAGGTATAAACTGAATTTGGTCAAGCCAAAGGTGTCCGCGGGCATTTGTTAATGCGTCAAATCTAAGTGTTTGCTGACCTGTTGAAGTTACTTCTACTTTACCAACATATACACAGCATACTCTGCTGGAAGACATGCTTAGTTCGGAGTACCATTTGTAACCTAGTGCGTAATACTCATCCTCATCAATTTTACTGTAAGTTTGTCCGCCAACTCCAATGTCAAATAGTTTTGTTAATTCTTCTCCATTCCATGAAGTTTGAATTGTATTTCCATAAGCATGATAACGGTAAGCCACCCATAATTTATAGGTACCTTTGATTAAAACAGGAGTTTGGAATTCAATCCATGGAACAACTGCTGTTCTAAGGTAAGTATCAACACAATCACCATCAATACAGTTTCCCTCTGCGTAATAACCAATTGTAGTATTAGTACCTCCAAAGTCAATTTCAGAAAGAGCGTCACTTGAAAACCAGGTGTTTGTTATCTGATCCTTATAAATTCCTGTTAACGACATCATTTCAGGTTGAGTTGTAGGATCCCAGAATACTGCTGTTGGAGATAAAACTCTGATATAAACATCTCCATTAAGTTCGTGAAATACACCATTATAGCAAATGTTATCACTGTTGTCCTCAATAATATTAGCTCCTAAATAGGTAGTTCCTGCAATAGTTGTTTGATTAATAATAATACTATCGCTTTTATCTATGATGGTTACAACTTCATTTGGCGCTAATGTAACAATAGCCGTTTGCTGAATTAAATCGGCCATATAGCTACAGCTGTTAATGCAGTGATAAGCCATATATAAATAAAGACTATCGGTAGGGTCGGTAGGGTCGCCGGTATTACAGTATTTATCGTATAAATCCTGATAGCTGTTAATATTTATTGTAGTACCAGCTAATACTTCATCGCTTTCAACAAAAACAGTATACCAATTTTCAGATTCATTAATAATATCATATATGCCGGTAGCTTTTAATGCTTCTGTAAAAATGGAATAAGAAGAATTTTCTTCAATTTTCTCGGCAACGGATTTAACCGGAGGATCAAGTACTGTTTTAAGTTTATGAATAATTCCATTTCCAACTTCAATATTGGCCTCAGTAATTAAAGCTTGTTTATTGAGTGTGTAATATGCAGAAGTACCCTCAATGGTTGCACCAGAAGTAATATATCTTCCATTCATTGATGGAGAACTCATTTTACCATCTGTGAAATCCTGAGTTCGTATGGTATCATTTATAATATGATATTTGAATAAGTTTTGTAATTCATCCGAACTAAAATCTGATAACGAAGTTTTTCCATTATCAGTAAAGTATGTTTCGAAAGCTGAATTGGTAGGTACAAAACATGTATAAGTACCATATGCTTTAATAAATGATGCATTACCTGTTGTTTCTGCAAGTTCGTAGAAAATGGAACAATCTTCACTCGTCTCTATGTATTCACCCATTAATTGGTCAGCTGTAGTTTCATAGCTGATTTCATAAGGATCACAACTATAAATAATGCAACTACAAATTATTGCCAAACCAATAATCGCAAATATTTTATTCTTTATGTTAACATTTATTTTCATAATTCATGTTTCAATTGTATTGTCAATTACATTTAAAAAATATTAATGGATTGAACTTCATTAATTTAATAAGAGGAATCGGCCCAATATGGATTTTGAACTAATTCTGGATTCACTTCCATTTCATTAATGTAAATTGGGAAATATCGGTAATCCTCATCCTGATATTTCGCTAACACAGTATTCCTTTTCTCTGCCGGAGCCGCATTTTTAACCATTGAATATAAATAATCAGTATATGCATTATTTTCATGTCGCGAAACTCTTAAGACATCATACCAGCGTTTACCTTCAAAAGCAAATTCTCGGGCTCTTTCGTTGAGTAGATAGGTTAGATAATCTTTGGTGTTTGCAGGTTCTTCAAATGTAGCATCATCAGCATGAGCACGGGTTCTTATTTTATTGATGATTTGCAATGCAGTTTCGTTATCGCCTTTCATAATCAAAGCTTCAGACTTCATAAGCAACACATCAGAGTAACGATAAAATATATAGTTACAATATGACTCATTTTCTGATCTGGCAGTTGATCTATTCCATCCAAGGTATTTCCAAACACAATTGCTTCGGCTTGAACGATAAGAGGCCCTGTCGCTTCTAATATCAATACTATCAGCTTCTGTATCTTCTCCAATTACAAATAGCTCTTCATATACCTTTTCTGAGGCACAAAGTTTTCTGTAATCTTCGTAATCAAACATTGCAAAAAATGGATTGGTATGATTTGCATCAAAATTCAGTTCAAAAATGCTTTCAGAACTGTTTCCCTCTCCAAACATATTAGCAAACCAAGAGTTATTGCCTTCAAGTAATCCGAATTGGCCTGAAATTATAATAGAATCACATTGCGCCTGACAACCATCATAGTCATCATTCCATAAATAAACATCCGCTAAAATAGCTCTGGAAGCGTATGAGGTAAGTCTTCCTTTAGTTTCTTCATTTGTATCATAATTATCATTACACATTTTAATGGAGTACTTCAGGTCGTCTATGATTTGTGCATAAATTTCGGATTCACTGTTTTTAGGGATGAAAAATTCTTCCTCATCAGTAGAATACGACCATGTTACAAGCGGAACATCTCTAAAGCTGCGAACTAAATAAAAATACATAAGTGCACGCATTCCGTATGCTTCACCCAAAGCAGCATTTAATTCAGCCTGAGTAAAGGTTTCATCTTTTTCCATTACTTCTGGAGCGTGAGATATTACTGTATTACAGTAGTTTATTGTTTTGTAAAATGCTGACCAATTACAAACAGAGTTTGTTTCTTCAATATCGCCCTCTAAAATATAAAACCAATTAGCTGGAATTTTTTCCATATAGGTTAGCATATCAGCTCTTAATTCGCCCCATAAAAACATTTGTTCGGATACATCATCTTGCATTGATTGGTAAATCGCAATTAAGGCAGATTCTACATTTTCTTTGCTTTCCCAGAAGTCATCAGAAATAACTGTAGAAGTAGGATCGGTTTCCATCCAGTCAGTGCATGAGAACACAAAGCATGAGGAGATCAATAAAATTATAATTTGAATTTTGCGCATCATTTTACTTTATTAGAATGTAACACTTAAGTTAAACGTCATACCTGTTGATACAGGGGTAATACCAGTATCTTTACCTTTGTAAGTTGCTACAGAAATATCAGGGTTCATCCCCAAGTAGTTTGTATAACACTGTATGTTATTGACTGTAGTACTCAACTTAACATTCGTTACTTTTAACTTATCACATATTGTTTTTGGAAAGTCATAACGTAATGTCAAATATTTAAAACGAACAAATGATCCGTCTTCAACAAACCTGTCAGAACCTAAATAATTATATCCATGCTTAATTGTTGCTCTTGGGATATCTGTTACATCTCCCTCATTTTTCCATCTTCTTAAAACAGCAGTTGATTGGTTATTGTATGAGTACATACTTTCCAGATCCATTCTGGTCATATTCATAATTTCATTACCATATCGGTAATTAAAGAATACACTTAATGAAAGTTTCTTCTTAAAAGTTACAGAAGCTCCAAATCCACCATAGAAGTCAGGATTGATATTTCCTAAATATACCACATCCATATAGTTAATATTACCATCGTGATTTATATCCTCATACTTCGCATCTCCAGCAACAAACTGATAACCATTATCCGGATAATTAAAGACCATATAAATTGGATTTCCATTGGCATCATAAATATGAGCACCACTGGCATCAGTAGCAATTGTTTCATCTGTGGTTGAATAAACGCCTTTGTAACGATAACCGTAGAAAGAACCTGTAGGATTACCTATTTTGCTCATAGTTAGGTAACTGCCATTGCCGATAACACTTCCACTAGTTAAAGAATAATTTGATTTAGCATCTTTAAGAACATCACTGTTTCTTGAAATATTAAAGTTCACGCCTACTCTCCAGTTTTGCGTTTGTACAGGAGTAAGATTAACTGCTACTTCCCATCCTTTGGATTCAATATCTGCGACATTCATGTAAATTGAACTATAGCCTGTCGTTGAAGGAATCTCGGCACTATTGTCCAATGCTCCGTTTGTATTGGTAATATAAAGATCTGCGTTTACATTAACCCGATTCTTAAACATAGATAAATCAAATCGAAGATTCTTGGATATCACTTGTTCCCATGTTAAATCTCCTAATTCCATTGATGATGGATAAACCCCTGTTTGACCCAGATAAGTCCAGTCGTAGCTTGCATAATCATTATAATACAAGTTTTCATATTTTGGTAGGTTACCATTTTCGCCAATACTTGCACTAACTCTGAATTCATCTAACCAGTCGTATTTCTCCATAAATGGTTCATCCGAAAGACGGTAACTTAAAGACAAACTCTTAAATGTTGCCCATCTTTGATCTTTGCTAAGTTTTGAATTCCCTTCGCGTCTAATAGTTCCGGTTAAAATATATCGATCCGCATATTTATAATGTAACAGCATGGTTCCACCTACAGATTTTGAGTCGCTGTAATTATTGGCTGCCTGTAAATCCACATTTGTTGATCCATTGCTAACATCTTGTAAATTAACCGATGCACTGTTTAACGAACTTCCTACATTATATATGTTTCTACCTTCATAAGTTGTCCATTGTAATGTAGCTCCGGCTGTATGCTTACCAGGTAGTTTAGGACTGTATATCAGCTTACTCTCAGTGTATAGTTCATTATAATCTTCACTTTTTTCGTAAGAGTAATTTGAAAGACTATTAGTCCATGCTACGCCGCTCGCTGTTTCTGGTAAGAACTGAGTTGTTCCTGTATTTTTAGTTTTGTATGATACTAAACCACTTAGGTATAAATTCGAAAAGATATTATAATCCAATTTAAAAACTGAATTCAACTGTTCAACATAAATATCATAAACTCCATCTTTTGCCAATGCAACAGGGTTATATGTGCCACTGCTTGAACCACTTCCAAAAGTACCCTGAATGTTCGATTCAGGAGATAAATAATTTGATGTTAAAGTGCCATCACTATCATATTCAAAAACAGACATGTTAGGCATTTTTAATAATGTTTTACGGCTAAAATATTTGTAATCGAAATTTTTATTCGTAGTATTATTTGAATAGGATATATCCATTCGTACTTTTAGTTTTTCCGAAATTGAATAATCCAGATTCATACGACCTGTTAATCCTTCGTAACCACCACCTACAGTTGTTCCATCCTGATCTTTATAGTTTAGAGAAAAACGGTATTGAGCCTTTTCGCCCCCACCATTTAGCGATAGTGAATGAGTTTGTTGGTACGAGCTTTTATGAGTTTCATCCCACCAATCTGTATTATTGCTATAATTATAATACCACCATGGATCAGAAGGGTCATATAAGAATTCTTTATTACTTGATGTATTTAAAGGATATCCATAGCCATTCTGGTAACCTTCAAGAATAAGAGTAGAATACTGGTCTCCATTAAGCATAGGTAAACTTTTAGGTTCCCATGTTACAGTACTCATGTGTGAGTATGTTAATGTAGGTTTCTTTTTTTGTCCCCTTTTGGTTTTGATAAGAAGTACTCCGTTTACAGCCTTAGCTCCCCACATCGCAGTCGCAGAGGCATCTTTAAGTACAGATATTTCCGCAATATCTTCAGGTGCGATATTTAACAGGTCGGCATAACCTCTTTCGTCCTCATTGGCAAAATCAAAGTCATCTCTGATATCCATGTTATAAGGTACATTATCAACTACAATAAGAGGTTCACTGTTTGCATTTAAAGTTGAAGTACCACGAATTTTTATTGACATACCAGCACCCGGATCTCCACCATTTGATGTAATATCAACTCCAGTTAGACGTCCCTGAAGAGCATCATCCACTGAATTTACACTTAGGTCTTCAAATTCTTTTGCATCAATTGTAACAATTGGTACCCCCATATCTCTGATTGACACATTACTTATACCATCAGTTCCTATGGATTTTTTAGCAACAACGTCTACGGTATTTAGTATTTGGTTGTCAGGAACCAGAAATATATCAATTGTAGTTTCATCACCAGTTTCAACAATTTGAGTTTTGTATCCAATAAAACCAAATGAAATTCTATCTCCCGGAATTTTTAGTTTTATGGCATATTGTCCATTGAAATCTGAAATTGTACCACTTATAATACGGTTATTTTTATCGATCTCAACAACAGTAGCCCCAGGGACTAATGAACCATCCACTTTATCTTTAATTGTACCTCTTATAATTCTGGATTCCTGTGCAGAGATGATTGCATGCGTTGCAAAAAATATCCAGCAAAAAAGGACTATCTTTTTTATAAAAGGTTTATTATCTAAAATATTCATAGATTCTGTTATTATTTATTATAATTTAAATAGCCTTGTAATTCATGTATTATTACCCTATTTGATAAGATATTTATCCTATTTGAATCACCTGAAAAAAGTACATTGTTAGAACTACCATCTGTTATAAATCTATTTCCATTTTCATCAGCATTAATCGTAATCTCTGTAGTTCCATCTTCGTCCTTATAACCAGTAGTGTATTTATCTGTCGACAATTCATTTTTATAAGGGAAATAGTAGTTTGGTATTATATGATATTGAAAAAATGATTTTACCAAAGATTGTTCTGTTACGGAGGAAGTTGAAGGATTTGCTGGTAGTAATCCTGCATCTATAGCACTTTGCATTACCTCGTTGTTTAATACAAACATGGTATTTGGAGCCCCTCCTGATAGAATTTCTATAGTACCTGCATTTGGATCATCTGCATCAACAGTAAATAAATCTTTATTAGCAATTAAGTATTGACAGTATAAAGAATAATCAGTGTAACTTAATAATAGTGTAATCGGGTCGCTGGGAGTAAAGAACAATGATGAACCATTAAGTTTGTATGTTACCCCGTTGTTTGGTTCTTCATCCGGATTTGTTGCTTCAGCACCTATTCCTTGTTCAAAGTTTCCGGAAGCATAGAACTTTCCTCCTTCATATTTGATATATTCACCTTCACCATCTGTTCCGTATGTTTGAATCATTCTGCCATCATATAGTTCGCCAATGTTGCCAAGTTTAATATGTAACCCTAACCAACGGGAAAGATAAGATGAAGCATTTGTTGTTGTACCTTGATAACTCCATTCTGATCTGTCTGTATCATAAGTAAAACCATATTCCTGCATCATGTCATTATCAACTAGAAAAACAGTCCAGATAGTACTACTCATTAATGTGTAGTTAAATTTGTTGTCTTCACAGGCTTGCTTAAATAACGAATATGCAGGATTTAGATTAATCTCACCCCATACTGTAAAGAAGTAATCAGATTCCTGAACACGATTTGTTCCATAAAATAACCCATTACTTCCCATTTCTGATTCAACTATATCCGAAGATGTAAATTTTGTTTCCCATGTTTCAAATTTACTAGGCCAAATACCATTTGTAAATAAATGGCTATTGATGAAGTCTGCAATTAACTCGTCAGACATTTCATCCAAACTATTATACCATTTCAGAAATTTCTCATCGAAAAATTGTTGGATAGCCTCATTGTTGGGAACAAAAGCTGTAAGTGTTGTAGTTTGATCCTCTCCAACTGAAGAAGATGGATCGATCGTTTCTGTATTAGGACCAAACTTTAAATTAGGATAACTTTTTGTATAAATATTACCTGTTGTTCCATTGTAATCATTGTAATTAGCAATAAATTCCTCAGGTGATATTCTGTAATTTACCAGGTATTTTTCTAATATACCAGCAAAAGTGCTGTATTCAGATTTGCTTTCAATAATATCTAACAAATTACGAAGTGGTTCTATTACCTTATCAACAGTTTGTACATAACCGTTTTCACATTGAATGTCACTATTTATTACCTGCGCTCCTGAAACATTAAATCCAGAGAATGTTGAGTTTGGGAAGAAATTAAGATAATCACTTTCCAGTACATTGTTTGAGTTTAGATAGTTAGTGGTAAAAATGGGGATCCATTTGTAATTATTGTCATTTGTTACAAGTATGGGGGTACCACCAATATTATCCTGGCTAACAACCCAGTTTATGTCAACAACATTAACTGAGCCTCCAAGCTCATCAACGCTTTCAGTGTAAACACCTTTGTAATTTAAAGTTTTTCTTCTGAAAGCATCATTCTCCTGAACTTCGCCATCATAATTAAATGCATCATCAATGGTTTCTTCTGTAAATGCAGTAAAAACAATTGAATATTGCACTAATTTTTTTACATCTGCTTCCGGAATATCATCTACAGATCCATAACCTTTTTCAGTTAAGTAAGTTGAGAAAGCCTCATTTGAAGGGGCAAACACAGTGTAGTAACCGGAAGAGTTTAAAACGTCCTTATATCCAGATTTGTCTACACATTTAAGATACATCGAAAAATCATTCTCATCCTTGAGTACAGAATAAATGGGATCTTCCAGATCTCCATCGTCTGTATAATGAGAATCATCAGCTACATCATCACATGCCGCCATAATAAAAAAGCATAGAAGCGTGATCAGATAAAATTTCGTAAATAATTTCATAAACATGATTTAGTATTAATTGTTAAACATTAACAATAGTTAACATTGATAAAAGTAATCATGCAAGCATTAATTGAACTGGATTATTTATAGTTGATAGCCTTGAAAAACTAATTATACCCTGTAAAATTTTCTCAAATCATGTAATATTCTATCAGTAATTACGGGCATTTCAGAAATTAATTAAAGAATTCGTATTTTTTATAGCTGATTTTTAATTGAGCTGATTGCTGTCTGTATTTTTTTACTCTAACAAGTCTGGATCATATTTTATGATTTAAAAATCCATTGAATTTTTATGCTTGATAAATTCGAATAACGCTTAAGATTATTATATTTATGATCTGAAAATCATTAATTAAGTTTAACTTAATAATTATTTTTATAATCATAAGAGTAGAAGTTAATCTATATATATGACCATTAAAATCTTCTATGGTATGATGACAAGTTTTTGATTAGACCTAAATAAAAAGTAAATGAAAAGTTCAACTGTCATAAAATTATGTCTTCTTTGCTATTTTATAATCTTTAAGTATTATTTGATAGAGGGTCAACAAATAACCTTTGAACATTATTTACCATCTAATGGATTATCCAATAGTTCTGTTCGCGTGATTAATCAGGACGTAAACGGATTTTTGTGGTTTGGCACTTTAAATGGTCTCAATAAATATGATGGAGTAACATTTCACAAGTATTATCATGATTATGAAAATAAGAATTCCCTTTCCAGCAATCGAATATATAAATTACAAAGTGATAGCGTTAATAACTTATGGATTTTAACCTATGATGGCAATGCCATTTTGTATAACAGGGAGAAAGATTCATTCGATGGCATTTTATCATATTTGGATAGTGCTATAGTAAAGAAAATACATATAAGAGATATGTTTGTTCTAAGCAAGAATGAAATATACTTTAAAACAAACAACAGCGGTTGTATACGGGTTGAGGTAGATACAAATAGTATCATTTCAGTGGATTTGTTTAATACAGGTAATATTCTTTCAAGCAATAGAGTGAATTTTGTTTTTAAAGGAATTGAAGGATATACCTGGATTGGTACAGATAAAGGAATCTCTGTTCTAAATAGTGATCATAAAATTCAATTCCCTGATTATCGTTATAAATGCTATTGTGTTACCGATTCATTATATATGTTTGGAACACATCGTAATAGTATTGTGGCCTATAATTATATAACTCGCAACATTTCACATCTTAAATGGTTAGATTTTAATAGTAACTTTCCTATTTCAGGTATAGTAAGCAAAAATAATTCATTGCTAATTACTACACTTGGTAGCGGTTTTACTTATTACGATAAGAATGTTTGCAAAACATTTAAAATGTCAAATACCAATTCTTTATATAGTGATATGGTATATCCTGGCTATTTTGATAAAAAAAATATTGTTTGGTTTGAAACAGGGCAAAGGGGAGTTACCCGGTTTAATCCAAAAACATTAGAAGTGAGTTATTTCTCTTTAAGAGCTAAGGAACGAGAAACATTAGGTGAAACTGAAAAAATTGTTTTTTTTGAAGATAGTAATGATGATTTGTGGTTAGGAATATATGGCGGAGGATTATGTAAATACAACAGGTCGAAAAACAACTTTAATCAATATTTAAACGATGCGTCATCTTCAGAATCAATTACTTCAAATTATATTTTAACACTTTATGAAGACGATTGCAAAAATCTTTGGGTAGGAACATTAAATGGTGGCGTAAATAAAATAAAAATTGATAAACAGGGATTTAATCTCCTTAAACCTGATTATAAACAACGCACTTTTATAGAAAATGAAGTGAGAAGTATGTGTGTTGATAGTAATAATAATATCTGGATTGGAACAAAATTAGGTAAACTTCAATGTTACGACATATTTCTGAACTTATTATATACATTACCTGATGATGTAAAATCTTTACAAGGGATTGGTTTAAAAAATATCTATTCGATTATGGAAGACCACAATCATAATTTATGGATAGGTACCAAGGGTGAAGGGATATTTATTTTAAAAGATATTATTTCTCAGGTTGAAAAACGTATAATTTCTCAGGTAGACTATGTTCACATCAAACGTAATCCATATAGTTTAAATACTTTAACTAGTGATTTTGTTTATGATTTGTTAGAGGTTAATGATTCTACCGTATGGGTAGCAACTCATTCAGGAGGATTATCTGTCATTAAAGATCCACTTGGCAGATGTATGTTTTCAAATTATACAGAAGAAACGCCTGAAAATAGTACTATTTCATCAAATATATTAAGGTGCCTTTTTAAAGATTTTGACGGAAATATCTGGATAGGTTCTTATGATGGATTAAATCTTGTTTCCAAGGAATATGTAAATTCTCCTGAAAAAAAGGTTAAAATATTTAGGAGCAAAATGGGCGATACATCAAGTTTAAATAATGATGATGTCATTTGTATCCATCAGGATCATAATGGAGTAATGTATTTTGGAACATATGGAGGTGGAATAAACTATCTTAATTACGAGCAAATTAAAACTCAATCTTACAAATGGAATAAAATAACAACTAAACAAGGATTATCGAGCAATGTGATATATAAAATATTGGAAGACGTTGATAGTCATGAGTTATGGGTGAGTACAGATTACGGTATCAATAAGATTAAAACTGATATTTCAGAAACAAAGATTTATTTTCCGGAAGATAATTCGTCACGTAAAAATATATTTTCTGAAAATACAGGAGTGCATTTAAAAAACAATACCTTTTTATTTGGCCAGTTGGATGGAATTACCTCATTTTCTCCAGATTCAGTTAGTGTCAATCAAAAAGAATATCCAATTTATATTACTGAAATAAATGTTAATAATGAAAGTATTGCAACTAATATTTCCGATTCTAAAAATCTAAATTCCCAAAAGGAAATAGAGTTGAAGTATTTTCAAAATTTTCTAACCTTTAAGTTTGCCGTGTTGGATTACTCTGATCCCAAAAAAATTAAATATTCATATATATTAGAAAATTTTGATGATACATGGAATTATTCAGGTCAATCTAATTTAGCTAATTATAAAAGATTACCCAGTGGCAGATATACTTTTAAAGTTAAAGGAACTAATAGTGCTGGGGTTTGGAGTAACAATATTGCAAAAATTGATATTGTAATATTACCTCCTGTTTGGAAAACTAAATCAGCTATTGTGGGATATATATTAATCATAGTGATGATGGTTTTCTTTCTTAGATATATTATTCTGAAACAATGGCGTTTAAAGAATCAGGTTAAGCTAGAACATATAAGTACGAATAATAAACTTAATTTTTATACAAATATTAGTCACGAGCTAAAAACCCCACTTACATTAATTAAAGGTCCTGCAGAAGATATTGTTAGAAATACTACAGTAAATAGTGAAGTAAAATCGAAAGCAAATGAAATATTGAAAAATACTGCAAGAATTCTGGATTTAATTAATCAGTTAATAGATTTCAGGAAAGTGCAAAACGGACATGTAAATCTCTCTGTTCAAAAGTTAAATATCACCGCATTATTTCAAAATATTCATAGTGCCTTTGAAACTCTTGCCATCAAAGAAGAAATTCATTTTAATTACTCATCTGTACCTTCCGAAATAATAGGTTATTTGGATAAGGATAAAGTTGAAAAAATTGCTTTTAATCTAATTTCAAATGCGTTTAAGCATACTGAAAGTGGTAAAGAAATTTTACTGGACATTCAAATACAAGATGAGAAGCTTATTTTATCTGTAATCGATAAGGGTAAAGGTATTTCTGAGGAGGAAATAAACCATGTATTTGAAAGGTTTGTATTGTTCTCCAAGTCGGATAAAATGTTTAATTCAAGTTCAGGACTAGGATTATCCCTTACCAAGGAACTGGTTAAGTTACATAAAGGAGAAATAAAAGTAATGAGTAAGGTGGGAGAAGGGAGTACCTTTATTGTCAATCTTCCAATTGATAAAAACTGCTATAATCAAGATGAAATATTAGAATTCGAAGATTGTCAGAGTAATGAAGATGTCCAATCGTTGCATTTGGATAAAATAAGACAGAATAACGAAAATCTGGTAAAAAATAACAGATCGGCTGGGGCTGATGCTCCACTTGTATTATTAATTGAGGACAATGAAGATTTAAAGAGATATTTATATAACAATTTAAAAAGTTTTTATAAAGTAAAAACTGCAAATAATGGCAAAGAAGGTGTTGAGTTAGCGTTTAAATATTTGCCCGATTTAATTATTTCAGACATCATGATGCCTTATAAAGACGGACTGTCTATTACTAAAGAGTTAAAAAATAATATAAATACTAGTCATATTCCAATAATACTCCTTACTGCAAAATCTTCATTGGAACAAATACAGGTTGGTTATGAGTATGGGGCTGATGATTACATAACCAAACCTTTCAGCTTTATACTTTTAAAAACACGGGTTAACAATTTAATAGAACAGCGTAAGAAATTAGAATTTCGATTTGGAACTAAAGAACAATTCAATTCTATAGAAAACAATTCTACAGAGAAGAATAATGATTTAATGTTTATTTCTCAAGTCACTAAGTTTATTGAATTGCACATGTCCGATCCAAATTTTACAATTGACTCTATTGTAAGTGAATTTAATTATGGACGTAGCGTATTTTATCGAAAAATTAAAACAATAACTGGTTATACGCCGACCGAATTTGTAAAATCAGTAAAGATGGAAAAAGCGGGTGAAAATCTAATAAGTACTTCAAAGAGTGTGAGTGAGATAAGTACTCAGGTTGGTTTTAATGATTCTGATTATTTTAGTAGAGCTTTTAAAAAACATTATGGGTTAACACCAACAAATTATCGTCAACAGAGAAAGGGCATTAATAACAATTAATACTAATCATTTATTAAAAAATAATTTTACCGATAGCCCCCAATGATTTTGTTTATCATGGGGGTTTAAAGTAACATCATTCTCAGCAATATATTCAGATTCAATGTCTGGAATAGTTGTAAACCTAATGCCCACTTGTAAATAGCTTCTTTTGGAAAGTTTAAATAAAGTTCCAATTTCTACACCATATCCGGCAAGTAGGCTATTAGTTATGTAGTTAACAGAAGCATCGTTATCTGTACCAATATATTTGGAATTAAAATCAAGCATATTCCTTAAATAATATATTCCAAATACAGCACCTAAATAAGGCTTGATTTCTCCTTTTGAAAAGTAGTAATTTCCTTGGGCTAACAAATTTAGCATTTGGTAATTTACATTGATGTCTCCATATCTTTCTTGATTCCATGTCTTTTTATCTTTTGGAAAATATGAATATGCAAATTCTGATTCTAAAGAAAGTTGAGGATTGAATAGCCACAAGGTTCCTATATTTATATTAAATCCTGTATTTGCTACAGTACTAAAACCAAATTCATTTTTATTTATATTGTTTGATATATGTCCAAAACTGTTATCTGGAACTAACAAACTAATACCACCTCCCCACATTAGTTTTTCCTGAGAGTGCAAACCTAATGTAGTTGTGGAGAATATAAGAAATAGAATAAAATATTTAACTCGAATCATTGTTTATTGCTTTAACAATCACGAATATAAATATTATTGTATAACTACAATGCAATAAATTGACATAAAAGATTTGTATATATTCTACTTTTGTCTATATTTGCATCCGCAAAAATGTTTAAGAAACATTTGCCCAGATGGCGGAATTGGTAGACGCGCTGGTCTCAAACACCAGTGGGGCAACCCGTGCCGGTTCGATCCCGGCTCTGGGTACAGATTAAAAATGTAAAGTATTAAAAGCCTGTTGATTATTCAGCAGGCTTTTTTGTTTATCCCCACATTGTCCCCATAATTTACATTTTTAGGTATAGAATATTTTTACATTTTCGAAATAGGACTATATATAATAAATTTATGTATTTAAATTAATTGAAAGAATATTCTCATAGAGGTGGTAGGTGTCTATAGGCAACTAAAGTGAGGAAATATTTTGCAATGAATTTAATGCTGTTAATGGAGTCTATTCTTATTTCTTTAAACCATAATAAATAATTTATGAATAAATGATAATTATGAAAAATATATTAACTATAGGAATGGTATATATAAGTTAGAGTATAAAATCTTAAACAAGTAAAAGTAACTAGTCGTAAATATTAAAATGAAAAGATTATTTCTTCTAATATTCATGTTTGTGACGTTAGGGTGTTATTCACAAACATATTCTTCAGATGTTCAATTAACAGAATACTCCTATAAAGGATTAAGGCATATTGTAATTGAAAATAATATTGCAACTATTGAGCTTCCTAATGATATGATATACAAAGTTTCATTAGGTGTAGCCAAAGAAGAAGATGGAGTTATTACATATGAAATAACAAGTGAACCAAACAGTAAGCTTGTGATCTACAAGGATAAGATATTCATTAACATTAAAAATAATCTTAAAATAACTTATTATTTGAAGTAAACTTAATAAAGAATAAATCTATACTATTTTTTTAAGAAAGACCTTGGTTAAAACTTAGTGTAAGATATTTTGGATGCTTTGTTCTAACTAACATCGTTTAATATTTCAATGTTTTAAAAATGTCATAATATAAACTTTGTTCTATTACTTAATTGTATATAAGAAAATTTATTTATATTATCCGTTATTGCTTGCTTTATTATTCATTATTATGAATTATACTATGTGTATATATATTAAATATTTAGTTTTTATAGGATTGTTGTCTTTGAGTTCGTGTAAGAGTATGAAAATTACTGAGTTGGAAGCGTTTCAATCCAATGAGGAAAAATTCGATCATTTGTCTCTTGTTTTAGATGAAAACTCTTTAATGCGAGCTTATTCTACTACTATAAGAGATCAAAGAATTCAAGATTCAAAGGTGCTTATTGAAAGGGAGTTGTATGCGAATATTAGCAATGAAAAGAAAGATGTTGTTGGTCATATAAAATATGAAATTCCAATTGCAACAAAAAAAATTAATTCTCTGCCATTGATAGGATCGATAATATTAGATGGTGTTCCAATTGTAATTGGTGTTCCCTTGGTATACTATAGGACTGATGTGGAAATGCAGGTTAGTATATATGATATAAATAGTAATCTGATCTGGAAAAATACGGCTGTAGGTACAGGGATTGAAAAAGCCCAGTTGTACAAATATAATAGATATGATGCAAGGAGGTTAGCGAATATATATGCAGTAAAGGAAGCGTTGCTGGGTTTAAGACAAAAAATATTAGTTGATTTTAATGAAATAGAATCAAAGCTTAAAGGATTGTGATAAGTAAATTTATCATTTGTAAAACTAAGATTTAGTTGTGCATTATATGAATATGTATTTTTAGATATTAGTTATTTTTTTATGCTGTAAGCTTGCTGTATTATTTTAGGAATTACTATCGTAGTCATTTGTAATTTTATAACAAAAATCAAAAATATCTTAGTGAGATCTAAGGGTATTTACATTTATAATTTTATGGATATAGATGGTGAATTTTAGAATTCGAATATTGTTAGATTAAAAGTTAATAAAGAAAGATCATGTACAAAATGTAATTGTTATTGAGATTAGAATTTTATATATGATCTAATTAATTAATGATTAATGAAATAACTTTAGTTGATCTTGTGGATATAATTTTTGATATCTATTTTTATAATTATTTGCCTTGTTTCTAATATTGTGGGCAATCTCTTTTATCTGTAATTCAATATCTGCATTAATCCATTTTATAGATAGAAATTTATTTTTAATAGAATTGAATGTATTACTATCATTTTCATAATAATACCTTAATCCGGTATGAGACAATAAAAGACTATCTTCTCTTTGCATATTAATGCAAACATGAGTAACCTTACAAAACCTTACTTTTTTATCATCCGGTATCTGTTTTAACTGTATATATAAAGGGTTAATTCGGATACCCTTGTTTATTTTCTGACTTTTACAATCTTGGTTAATTCGGATACCCTCATTTAATAAGATTTTAACCTTAGATTGCATTACCTCTTTAATTTGATGAGCAATATTTTCTGAATAATTATTGATGAGGTTATTTAATTGATGCTTATGTTTTTTGTACAATGGTTGATTATTTATAACCTCATCCCAGAATAAAGGATTACAATACTTTGATAATAGTTTACTATCAGATTGTATTGTCCAATCATAAAAAAGAATTTGCTCCCATTCCTTAAATAACTCATCTGTCAAAATATCTAATCCACAACTTAAAATATCCTGCAATGTTTCAATCTTAAATTTCTTTAAACGCTCTAACTTCCTGTACTTAATTTCAAATCTTAATATTTCATCTTTACCAACATACAAACCTTTTTTTCTATAATGTTGCGCTTTGTTATATAGTTTAATAAAATATTGTTGATACTCGGATTGCTTATACTTGCCCTCATCAGATACAGCAATCCATTTCAAAGGTTCTTTTCTATGCCTAAAACAATACTGCAATATTTTATTTACAGGACAAGGCGGTTTTATATTTACACCTATCTCTATTTGATTTATTTTTAATTGTTCAGGTATAATATTAAATTTCTCTTTTAAGTCCTTTAAAACGTCATTTAATTGAATAATTCCAAAGTCATTATAATTATGTTGCCCTTGATTATAATACTTATGCAAACTGCCTAATAAAAAAACTTTTCCACTATCATAAATCCGAAATTCCAAACTATAAAAAAAGGCATTACTATAATTTGAACGTGTTTTACTATTCCGGTTCTTTTCTCTGACTTCCCCAGTATCAAGATTAACTTCACTACAAAAGTTTAAATATTTATTTTCTTTCAACTGGTTTATATCAATATCCTGTACTATTGCTTTTATAAAATCAATCATACATATATGAATAAAAACAAAAGGGCTTTATTAATGCCCTTTTATCAGTTCTACACTAAAATAAATTACCTTGAATTGGTCTATCCTTCGGATAGTATTTGTCATTATTAGAATAATATTGAACTCCTGGCATTTTTGTTATCTCACAAATGCTATTTTTGACTAAAATTAGACTACCTGTTTTAAGAAGTTCAGCAATATATCTATCAATGTTTTTTATAGGAACCCCAGAATCGTAATAAACCATTGTACGAGTTTTAGGGTATTCATAAAATGACTTTGATACTTGATGCTTTTGGCTCCCCAAAGTAGGGTTAAATAAGGCTGGTGTTTTATTAAAATCTCTCATGCCTTATTTGTTTAATGGGATAATTGCCTGTTCTACTTCTGAACGTTTATAGTATATACGATTACCAATACCGTACGATTTTAGTTTTCCTTTTTTAGTCCAGTTATGTACACTTGATAAGTCAATTTTGAGTAATTCTTTAACCTCATTTCTAGTTAAATACTCTGTTGGTTGTTTAGGTTGAAACTCTTTTTTTAGTTCCTCTAATTGCATTTTTACGCCTTCAATAATTGCGTCTTGAAGTTGATCAGGAGTGATCTGTATAAATTGAATAGTTTCCATAATGAATTGTTTTTTTAATTCATTAGCAAATAAAAAATATCAAGTTTTCCTTTATAGGTAGGATATTTAACCTTTTGGGGTAATGTTTTGATTTTATACTATAAGTGAATTCTTTATTGTTGAATATATACTAAGTTTTTTCTCTGTTTCTCCTTCTCCATCTTTTATTTTGTTGAGGTTGTATTTATCACTGTAAGTATCATTTAACCATTTTTTAAATTCTTCAGGTTTAACTTCTTCAAAAATGTAACCTTCAGAACGCTTGTGTAATTGAGTATAAACAAAATTAACATCTTGATTTGTATCTTTTTCTGTATCGCATTTTATTAAATTTTCATTTAATTTTTCAAATAAATTAAAACCGAATGAACTTGTGAAAATTCTAGGGTATGGATTTTTATCTGGGTAATTGTGTGATGGTTCTTTTGTTTTAGGTTTTGACTCTAGTTCTGATATAGGTATATATTCATTTATTAATTTTACTGCTAATCTTGTCTCGTTTCTAAAGAATTCAATAACTTGATAAGTTCCGTTCTTGCATAACAATAAACCTCTTTTCTTTATCGGATTTCTCCAATCGTGTAAAAATTCTTGTGTTTTACTAATTATCGGTTCGTATATTTTAGGTAAATTATTCCGTGCTATTAATCTATCTAATTGTTTATTAAATGCATCTTTGTAGTGGCTTTCATTTTTATCTTTTATTTCACTGTATAGTTCCTTTATCTTTAAAACTATTGGTTTGAAGGCTTTAAGAAACTGGATTCTTTTATCATTAATCGTTGTGTTGATGCTGTAATTTCTAAGCATTTCTTCGGCAGTTGATAGATTTAATAAACTAAATTCTTCAATTAAATTGGTTGTTGAACTTATATTTTCTGGGTTTAGTTTGTGTAGATTTTTCTCCACTTGGCTTAACCATTCTAATATATCTTTATATGTATATTCCACCATGTCTATTCAGCCTTTTTAATTACGTGCATAACTGACTCTTTCCTTTTTAATGCAAATTCTTTTGCCCAATATTCTGCTAACTGTTGAGCCTGTTCTGTTGCTGTTTTTCCAATATAGATTAGAAATTTTTTTTCTGTGGCGTGTCCGGTTGCACTCATAAGTATTGGTGTTGGTATGTCCCCATAATGATTAGTTGCAAAACTTCTTCGCATACAATGTGAGGTTATCAATTTGTATTTTGGATAAATTCCCTTTTCCTTTCTGTTTGTTTTCCGATTAATTTTTGAACCGTTTATTTGTTCATTAATGCCTGCTATTTCACAAACATCTTTTATGTAAACATTAAACTTAACGTCTGATATTTTATACGGAAAATCACCTCCGTTTTTATCTAATATCTCTTTTACTTCTGGGTGTATTGGTAATGTGACTTTTTTACCTGTTTTAATCTGGGTTAATTCAATTAATTCCAAACCACTTTTCAATACAATATTTTTCTTTGTTAGTTTTAAAAGATCTGAAACTCTTTGACCAGTATAACATCCAATTATTAGCCAATCTCGTGCATTTGCTAAAGCTTCGCGTATATAGTTTGTATTCTTTATTTTATCTAGTTCTTTAAATGATAGTATTATTTTTTCTGTATCCTCTTTTACCGCAGTAATATCATCTAAATTGGAATTTACTTTTAATCCATCTCTACGAGCTTTTTTACACATGGTTTTAAGATTGATTGAAAGTGTACCTATGTAATTGTCGGAATAATTATTCTTTCTTAAAAATTCATCAAATAGAGTTATAAAGTCTGGGCTAACTTCTGATATGTTATATTTTTTTTTCTTCGCTTTTTGAAAGTCTGTAATCCTTGCTTTAAGAGTTGTAAATTTTTGTATAGTATTTTTTGATACTCCACGTTTGCCATTTTTTTGTATGTGATATGGTAGGTAATCAATATATGATTGTGTAAATGTTAAGAGATCTCCTTTTTCTTGTTGTTCATTAGAACCTCTATTTTGGATAATATTAATTTGGTTGCTTAGCCATTCAGAATTAATGATGATCCCTTTTTCAATTGCTTCATTAAAATTACCTAATAATGCAGTTCGAAGCTTAGTTAATTTTAGATCGATATTCTTTCCTTGTTCAGTTGTTCCTTTGGGTTGTTGTTTGGTGAGATTCCAATCTTCAAGTAAAATTCTTAAATCTGTATCTTTTGTAAGATCTACTTCTTTCCCATGTCGAAGCCTTAAATAAATAGGTATTAATTTATTCTTGTCATTCTTACTCTTTACTTCTTTAGACTGATTTTCTGTTTTCCTATTCTTTACTATAAAACGTATTGTTGCCATAACTCATAAGTTGAATTAAAGCAAATATAATAATCTGTCCCCATTCTGTCCCCACCTTGTCCCCATTTTATTAAATTTATTTCAACTTCTTTCAATAATGTAATATATCTCTAATGGTCCTGTAGGTGTAGATAATAGAGACTTGTAGTTGATTTTGTTGCCATCTGAAATTTATTCATTCAGATGGGGTTATACTTCGGCTCTGGGTACAGATAAAAGAAACAATGTTCATTAAGCCTGTTAGTTTAGCTAACAGGCTTTTTTGTTTGCCCCATATTGTTACCGTAATTTATTTTTCATTTAAAAGATCTATTCTCCCTATTAGATATAACTTCCTTTACTTTAGAGTTAATGGAAATATTCTTTTGCTGAGAAAATAGTTTTGAGATAACCATTGAATAGGTATTTTGATAAATATTATCGTCTCTTGAGATAAATTGAATTTATTGAACATAAAGTTATTTTAGAAGGATTAAATATCCGTTTTTTATCTATTCTTAAATAATATATTACCTTAAAACCTTTTAAAATCGATTATACTTTTTTAGATAGTTCAAGTAGTGTATGTTTGTTTAAGTATCATGTATACAGTGCATTGAGGAGTATTGTCTCTTGGTATTTTATTATATATTCTTTTGATATTTTGCTATCACGGCTTTAATAATTGATTTTTGTATATGATGATAAACCAAAGCTTAAAGATTCCAATAAATGCCTTATTATAATTATCCCAGTAATCTAAAGACTATTTTGAAACTGTAAAATCAGACGGAAAACAAGAAGATCTAAAGCATGTATATTAAATTAGATGTACTTCGGTAATATTACAGACCTTGACATATATTTGGTTAGTATATGAAGTAGTTAGGAACATTAAAATCACTTTGATAATAGTTTAAAGTATAGATTGGTAGTTGATTACAAAATAAAGTAATTGATTGGCGGTGTAGGCCTTGGTTTGCCTTTAATTATTGTTTAAACCATATATTTTATGAAAAAAATTATTTACTTATTTGTAGTTGTTTGTACAACTTTTAACATGGTGGCGCAGGAGACCTCCAGTGATATATTAATTTCTGAGTATTGCGAATATAATCAGACGGTCTCTAATCCCAATTACTTTAACCATTACATTGAGTTGTATAATGGGACCGGAGATTCAGTAGACATGAGTAATTATCAGATATGGCGAGCCATGAATGGTGGTGGTTGGAATATAGACGGTGATGGTATTGATAGAGGTCCGCTAACACTACGTGGATATCTTCATAATAATAAAACATATGTAATTACACGACCCAATACTGTATCTAATCCAATTAGTATCGCCAGCGATTCCCTTCAATCATGGGATTTTTTAAATATCAGTGGAGATGATGCCATAGGTTTAGCAAAGAATAATGGAAGTGGAACCTATGAACTAATTGATGTAATTGGTACTCCAGATGAAGATCCCGGAATCTACTGGAGTGTGGCTGGGTATGATAATGGTACACAAAATCATGTTTTGGTTCGAAAGCCTGGAGTTTGTAGTCCGAATACAAATTGGACAGAGTCAGCAGGTACAAATTTAGACGATTCAGAGTGGATAGTAAAGGATGAGAATGATATCTCAGACATAAACTATCATACTTGTCAGTGTAATGGTGGTGTTGGAGACAAAATAATAGAAGGTGCACTTAAAAAGACAGCTTTATTTATAGGGAACAGTTATACCTACTATAACGATATGCCCATTTTGGTTCAACGTTTGGCTCAAAGTGTTGGAGACACATTAGTTCATAGTGAAAGCTATCCTGGAGGTTATAGGTTATCGCAACATTATCAATTAGAAGCTACTCAAGAATTAATTACAGCAACTAATTACGATTACGTTGTTCTGCAAGAACAAAGCCAGCGTCCGGCAATTGACTCCACTTTATTCTTCGAATATGTTCATAAGTTTGATAGCATCCGACAAATATACAGCCCTTGTGGAGAAACCATGCTTTACATGACTTGGGGACGTAAATATGGTGATGCAACTAATTGTGATGAATATCCCGATGTATGTACATACGAAGGAATGGACAGCGTTATAAGAGTTCGTTATTTAGAAGCTCAGGAAAAAATTAATAGTTTAATTTCTCCTGTTGGAAAAGTTCGTAATCACATAGTAAACAATTATCCTGATATTGAATTGTATATTTCTGACGAGAGTCATCCTACTGCCGAAGGTTCATATGTATCAGCGGTTACTTTTTATACTGTAATGTTTAAAAAGGATCCGACTTTAACTACCTACAACTTCTCGTTAAGTGATGAAAGTGCAGCAATTATAAAGCAGGTTGTTAAAGATATGGTATACAATAACCTTGAAGATTGGAATACCTATGGTGTAGGAGCTGATGAATCAATGGATCTTAATATTACCTATCCAGCATCAGCTGATACTCTTTCTGGTAGTGATTCTTATGTTGCAAATGTTGATATAACAAGCAGTTTTTTTGCAGTTGATAGCGTTGTCGTTTTTTATGATGGTACAAGATTAGGAAGCTTGAGTGAATCACCTTTCTCTTATTCATTTTCGCCAACTATGGGCGGAATGAATAATTTGATTGCAGTGGCATATAATTCTGATGGAGGTAAAAACTTTACTCGCACTGACTTCTATGTGATAAATGATAATATGCCAATAGAAGTTACAGATTCTTGGGGTATAATTGGTTCAGCCTTAACCGGTAGTGATACTGACGGTTGGAATGCAGATGTAGATATGATCTATGATGAAAGTACTGACTTGTGGTCTATTGCAAAAAATCTTTTTGCAGGAGAATTTAAATTTAGAGCAAACGATTCATGGACATTAAACTATGGAGATAATAATACTGATGGTATTCTTAATCAAGATGGTGAAAATATACCGATATCAGAAAGTGGAAATTATACTATTACGTTAGATGTTACTAATAAAACTTATGCTATTGTATTGGATACTCCCACTATAGTAGAAGAAAATGTTACTCATGCAATAGAAATATACCCTAATCCAGCTCACTCTATCTTGAATATCAATCTATGTAAGACATTTAACAAAGGGTATTATGAAATTTATAATATATCAGGACAATTGATTAAAAACGACATTTTAAATTCACAAAATAATATGTTTGATATTGCAAACTTATCATCTGGAGTATATGCCTTAAAAATTAAAATTGATAATAAAGTATTTTGCCAAAAGTTTATAAAAAAATGACATTATAGTTTAGGTTGGAATATTTAAGATACTCCAATTTTTAGATGTTAGGATTTTAAAAATCATGATATAGAGAATGATGTATTAATTAGGGTAAGGTATTGTAAAATGCTTTAACACTATTAGACTTTGGCTCGGGGTACAGATAAACCTCTTGATTAGTTGATAATCAAGAGGTTTTTTTATTTTACTTTCATATGTGGCTACACTTGATATTTTATTCTTTCCAATCTCTAATCATTTAAAATATTAGTTGCAAGTTTTTGATATTATTGCAAAATAGATATATTTGTATAAATGAGATAGTTAGGGTTTGCTCTTGGATTATCAATAATATTAATTACAAAAAAGTTATATAAAAACAAATAAACGAATTATCGACTCATCTTTAATTAAAACCGAAATGAAAAATTCAACACTAACACTAATATGTTTATTATTTTCTTCTTCTTTACTTGCTAAAGAACATCAAACCTCTTCAAATGAAATATATAAATGCGTGGATGGGCAGTCAATTTGTATATTTTGTAATGATTCAAAAGATAACTCCCAAGATATATGTATTCAGTATAAAGCCAATAATTATAACAATAACATATTTATGTCTGGGGATGATGTAGCAACTGTTTTTTCTGGTACGCCTCAAGAGTTTTACTCATACTTAACTAAGTGTATTGCTTTTTATAATATAAAAGAGTCGAAATCTATAGATGCAAAAATAGAAGGACAATCCGTATCTTTTAGTAATCTTTCTGGTAAAACTTTAACTCTGTGGCAGAAGGATAGTAGTCGTCTTTGGGTGCCAAAACCTAAGTATTTAAAAGGTGCTTTAAAGGCATTTGTCAAATGGGCAGATAAAAATAATATAAGATACAAAGAGTGATTTTTCTTTCATAAAATTAAAAACAATTCATTTAATCTTATTTGCTTAAGTCATTGCTGAAATTGTTGATATGAGGAATAGGAGTGTAATATTTATATTGATTTTTCTGGAAGGACTTCTAATTAGCTCATATTCTCAGCAGTCAAGTCTATTACTTGTGACAAGTGACCGAAAAACTCCCACTCAGGGTTTTTATAAATTATTCCAATCCCTTGAGAATATTCAAATTTCTGAATTAAAGCAACCAAGTGCAAATGAGGCAATAGAAAAGGGAATTGCTAGTAAATTCGATTTGATTGTATTTTATGATTTAAATGATTCTATAAAAGACGCGCAAAAAGTTGCCTATTGGAAGTTGTTAGAAAGTGGAAAGCCTATGTTGTTTCTTCATCATTCCCTGGTTTCTTATCAACAATGGCATGAATTTATTGATATTATTGGAGGTAAATATTATCGTGAGCATCCGGTTTTAGGTTCTTCCGGGTTTATTCATGATTATGAACTAATACTAAAGCCCACAGAAATAAAACATCCAATAACCAAAGGGGTGGATACTTTTTCAATAAGAGGAGAAGCTTATAATAATTGTGAAATATTGCCTGATGTAACTCCTTTGCTGCTGTGTAATGATGAAAATAATATTCCAATTGCAGCATGGATTCATAACGTAAGAAATTCGGAAGTTGTATATATTCAAAATGGCCACGATGATAAGGTGTTTAATAATATTTACTATCAAAAAATTGTACGACAGGCTGTATTATACCTAATTTTCCACACTAAATAAGAATCTATCCTCCTTTAATAAACAGTAATTTCTGATTTTTGTAACACTAAAAATCTAAATTGTTAATTATATTATTAAGTTATAGATCTATGAATAAAGTGAAATTGAGATTTTTCAAAATATCAGGTTTATTGGTAATGTCAACATTGTTGTTTTCGTGTTCAGAAACAAAAAAAGAAGAGTCTTCGCAAGTAATATCAAGCCAGGAAACAACTACAGATCCTTTTAAAGAAGGTAATCCTATTATTAAAGATAAATATACAGCTGATCCAGCTGCTTTTGTTTATAATGATACTGTTTATTTGTATGCAGGTCAGGATGTATGTCCTCCGAATAGAAACTTTTATGAGATGAATGACTGGTTAATCTATTCATCTACAGATATGGTTAACTGGGAGGAAAGAGCATCATTCCCGGTATCTGCTTTTAAATGGGCAAGAGGAGATGCCTGGGCTGCACATGTTATTGAAAAAAATGGGAAGTTTTACTGGTTTGTAACAGTTACTCATGCTACAAAGCCAGGCAAAGCTATTGGTGTTGCTGTAGCAGACCATCCACTAGGGCCTTGGAAAGATGCAATTGGAGAGGCTTTAATAACCAATGATATGACGCCTGCACCATTTCAAATTCCTGATGGACAAGGAGGAATGCGAGATATGGATTGGGATGATATTGATCCAGCTTTATTTACTGATGATGATGGTCAATCGTATGTTTTTTGGGGGAATACTCAATGTCATTATGCAAAGCTTAAAGACAATATGATTGAATTGGATGGTCCTATAAATAAAATTGATCTCCCTAATTATACAGAAGCACCATGGGTACATAAAAAAGGAGATTGGTATTATCTAAGTTATGCATATCAATTCCCGGAAAAAACAGCTTACGCAATGAGTAAATCCATTGATGGACCATGGGAGTTTAAAGGTATTTTAAATGAGCTTGCCGGGAATTGCAATACCAATCATCAAGCTATAATTGAATACAAAGGAAAAGATTATTTTATATATCATAATGGAGGAATTCAAACGGAGGGTATGAGTTTCAGACGCTCTGTTTGTATTGATTATTTAAATTATAATGCGGATGGGTCATTAAAAAAGGTTGTAATGACAACAGAAGGTGTAAATCCAGTTAAGTAGATTTTTTTCATAAATAGAAAAATGGGCAGTAATAAGAAATTGTATTACTGCCCATTTTTTATTGTGTATAATATTATAATTAAAAGTATCTATTTGCTAATTATTATGCAAATCACCCTTTAATCTTTGCACCATTAACCCTTAATAGCCATAATTCTGCTGATGTATTTTCCTAGTATATCAAATTCAAGATTTACGATACTACCTTCTTGAATTTGGTGGAAGTTTGTAAAGTCGTGAGTATAAGGAATAATTGCAACAGAGAAACGATCGTCTTTGCTATTAACAACAGTTAAGCTCACTCCATTTACTGTAACCGAACCTTTTTCAACGGTCATGTATCCCTGTGAAGCTTTTTCTTTATCTATCTCGTACTGAAATGTGTAATACCAGCTTCCATCAGCTTCTTTAACTTCAATGCATTTAGCGGTTTGGTCAACATGTCCCTGAACGATATGGCCATCCAAACGACCATTCATCACCATACTTCTTTCTAAATTAACCTTATCGCCAACATTTAAAACGCCAAGGTTCGACTTGTCTAAAGTTTCTTGAATAGCAGTAACAGTATAAGTTTTATCAGTTTTCTTTACCACAGTTAAACATACTCCATTGTGAGCAATACTTTGATCGATTTTTAGTTCATCTACAAAAGAGCATTCCATTGTAATATGAAGATTACTTTTGTCTTTTTCAAGAGCAGTGATAACTGCTGCTTCTTCTACTATTCCTGAAAACATATCCTAACTTTTAAATGGTTTTCTTATTAAATAATTTGCTAACAAAATTATAATAATTTCCAATGTGCAAAAAACTTTCTTTGGCTCGTTTCATGACAACGCATTTTTTTGTTTCTTTGAAGGTGTAATGTTAAAAACATTAATTCATGGGAACTACTGTCAAAACTACTTATTTAGGAGACCTTAGAACTGAAAATATTCATTTACAATCAGGTTCTAAAATAATTACTGATGCACCAACTGATAACAGAGGAAAAGGAGAAGCATTTTCTCCAACCGACCTATTAGCTACATCATTAGGTAATTGCATTATGACCATTATGGGTATTAAAGCTATGGATAATAATATTGACATTGCAGGTACCGAGTTGAATATTACCAAAATTATGGCCAGTGATCCTAGGCGAGTTGCTGAAGTTGTAATGGAATTCAATTTTCCTGATAAAGGATATTCTCAGGAAGAAAAAGAGATGATAGAGAGTGTTGCAGGAATTAGTCCGGTACCATTAAGCGTTCACGAAAACTTAAAACAAACCATTATTTTTAATTGGTAGAAGAATATATGATTTTAGTTACCGGAGGAACAGGATTAGTTGGAGCGCATCTTATTTATCATTTATTAAAAGACGGAAAACAGGTACGTGCATTAAAGCGAGAATCATCAGATATTCAAAAAACAAAGTTTGTATTTGACTTCTATGGAAATGATAAGTCACATTTTTTTGAAAAAATACAATGGATAGATGGTGATTTATTAGATTATGAATCATTGGAAATTGCATTAGATGGTGTAAATCAAGTTTTTCATACAGGGGCTTTGGTCTCATTTAATCCTTCCTTACGAGATGAGATGCTAAATGTAAATGAAGAAGGAACAGCAAATCTTGTAAATATTTGTATTGAAAAGAATATCAAGAGATTTTGTTATATAAGTTCAATAGCTACATTAGGTAATTCAAAGAATGGTGAGGTTATTGACGAAATGTCTTATTGGCAAGGAGGAAGAAATCATTCGGCATACAGTATCAGTAAATATAGGGCTGAAATGCAGGTTTGGAGAGCTACCAAAGAAGGTCTTGATGCAGTAATTGTAAATCCATCTGTTATTATAGGTCCCGGAGACTGGAATATGGGAAGTGCTAAAATTGTAAAAACTATCTATAAAGGATTGAAATTTTATACGGCAGGAGGAACTGGATTTGTTGATGTGCGTGACGTAGTTGAAGCTTTAATTAAATTGTGTAATACCGATGTTGTAAATCAGCGCTTTCTATTAAATGGAGCTAATTTATCTTATCAGAATTTTTTCTCGAAATTAGCTAAAGCCTTAAAAGTAAAAGAGCCATCAATTGAAGCTGGAAAGAAATTAACAGGATTAGCCTGGAGATTTGAAAAACTAAAGTATATTTTATTTGGATCAGATCCTTTAATCACAAAGGATTCTGCTCGTACATCACTAAAAACCACCTGTTATTCAGGAAAACTAATAACTGAAACAATCGGATTTGAATACAGATCAATTGATGATACAATTAATGATACTGCTGCTTATTTTCTGAAGACTAACTCTTAATTTTAGATACTCCTCCTGAAACAATATATTTCATTACATCAGCTGAATTTGCATCAATTTGGGTAACATTTTTACTTGGAATTAAATACAATTCACCAAGCATCCCATAGGAACTTGGAAAATAAACCCCAACCATATCTTTTAAACCAATATCTTCAAGTGAAGTAGAAGTAATAAAGCCTAATCGGTTTAATATTCCATTCTCATCCATTTTAACCATTACTGGGGTATTGAATTTCTTTTCGCCTCCAACAAATGCTGACATCAGGTCTTTTACAGAACTGTAAATCATTTTAATAAGAGGGGCCTTCTTCATAAGCTTATCATAAGCCTCAGAAATAGGTGATGAAATTAATTTTTGACCAATAAAACCTATCAGAGTAATTAAAACTAATATAAGTATTAAACCTAATCCAGGAAAGTTGTACTGAGCAAGGAAGCCTTTGTGAAAAAACTCTCTGTCCATTATTAATCCATCTGTCCATATAATTGCCACGGCAATAACGTATACTGTAACAGCAAGAGGTACAACATATAATAATCCCTGAAAGAAAAATCGCATTAACTTCTTCATGACAATAGGCTTTCTTTTTGTTTTTTAGTTAGTTTAGATACTATTAAATCATACGAATGATCTATCAGCTCTTTAATCAGATCAGTTTTTAGGCTTCCATCCATTTCAATGGTATTCCAATGCTGTTTGTTCATATGCCATCCAGGTTTGATAGCTTCAAACTCTTCTCTTAAATCTATTGCTTTTTCGGGATCGCATTTTAAATTTAGCCTTAAGTCTCCATCCAAATTGATCAAAGCATACATTTTATTAGCCACCTTAAATACAAGAGTAACTTCATCAAATGGAAATCCTTCAGTAGTTCCTTTTTTACTCAAACAATATTCTCTAATCTCTTCAATGTTCATTTGTAGATAAATTATTAGAACTATTCTCAAAGGTACTATTAAATTCAATTCATAGGAGGATAAAAAGCTTCTTCAATATGCTCTACCTTCCAATCATTCCCCTTTTTTATAACAGAAATAACATCAAAACGAACTTCTAAATCTATATCATTCATTAAGATGTAGGCTTCGGCTGCATCTACAAGATATTTTATTTTTTTATTGGTTATTGCCTCTTTGGGGTGTTCCCAATTCTCTGTGCTTCTGGTTTTAATCTCTGCAATAACAAGTGTTGCATCTTTGGTTGCAATTAAATCTATTTCTTTATGATTATAAATCCAGTTTTGTTCAAGGATTTCATATCCATTTGAAATTAAATAATCTGCAGCATATTGTTCTCCTGCTTTTCCCAGGTTATTATGTTCGGCCATTTTTATTTTAAATATACATCTTAAATTGAAATTAAACTGGTCTGATCTTCTTGTACATTTAATTTCACTTTGTCGCCTAAAATAAGAGGGAAGTTGGTTTCTATATGACCCGAAGGGAAATTGAATGCTATAGGAAAATCATAATCTTCAACACTTTTATATATGATTTCTTCTATAGATTCTCCAAAAGGAGTTTCGTTATCTTTCATGTTAGTAAATTGACCTACCACTAAGCCATTTAATTTTTCAAGAACTCCTCCTAACTTTAAATTATACATTACTCTGTCTAGATGATATAAATACTCTGAAAGATCTTCTATGAATAAGATTTTACCTGCTGTATCGATATCATATTTTGTTCCTCTTAATGCATGTATGAGTGATAAATTACCTCCAATAAGTTCTCCGAATGATTTGCCTAACCTGTTAAATGGAAATGGATTGATGATATATTCAGGAGATTCACCTTCTAAAAAGGAGATAAGTATGTCAATGTCAATTCCTGTATCAGTATAATTTAAAAAGCTTTTACACATCGGTCCATGAATGCTGGCAATACCTTGTTTTTGGATGGCGGCATGTAGTACTGTAATGTCGCTAAATCCAATTACCCATTTAGGTTTGGCTTTAAATTGCGTAAAATCTAACTGATCTATGATTCTGATAACTCCATATCCTCCACGTGTACACAGTATTGCATTAACCTCATTGTCGTCTAACATGGCTTGTAGATCATTTTTTCGATTCCAATCTGTCGAGGAAAAATTAAAATGATGATCATGTATATGGGGAGCCAGCTTTACTTTGTAGCCAAAACTTTCAATTCTTGTAATCGCCTGTTCAACGATATTTTTATCAATTCTGCCAGCCGGAGCAACGATGCCAATAGTGTCTCCTTTTTTTAAAGATGGAGGGTATATCATGAGTTCTTTTGTTTTATTAAAAATCAAATCTACAAAATATTCTCATTTTCCTTATCTTTGCGCAAATAACAGAATTATATTTTGTAATCCGGGCTTATTTTGGTCGGATTTTGTTTTTATCATGTGTTAATTATATAGTACAAATGGATAATTTTAAAAGAACACTAGTTACTACCGCTCTCCCTTATGCTAATGGACCGGTTCATATTGGTCACCTTGCAGGAGTTTATGTTCCAGCTGATATTTACGTAAGATATCTGCGAATGAAAGGTGAGGATGTGATATTGATTGGAGGGTCTGATGAACATGGTGTTCCTATTACTTTAAAGGCAAAAAATGAAGGTGTTACACCTCAGGATATAGTGGATCGATATCATGGAATTATAAAAAAGTCCTTTGAGGAATTTGGAATTACATTTGATATTTATTCTAGAACAACAACAGAAACTCATTATAAAACTGCTTCAGATTTCTTTAAGACTTTATATGAAAAGGGAGAATTCATTGAAAAAGAGTCTGATCAATATTACGATGACGAAGCTAAACAGTTTTTAGCGGATAGATATATTACCGGAACATGCCCGCATTGTGGTAACGATGGAGCTTATGGTGATCAGTGTGAAAGTTGTGGTACTTCGTTAAATGCTACAGATCTTAAAAATCCGGTTTCTGTAATCTCAGGTAGTGTGCCTGTGATTCGAAAAACAAAACACTGGTATTTACCTTTGGATAAACATGAACCATTTTTAAAGAAATGGATTTTAGAAGATCATAAAGAGTGGAAAGCTAATGTATATGGTCAGTGTAAATCATGGATTGATCAGGGTTTACAACCTCGTGCAGTAAGTCGTGATTTGGATTGGGGAGTGCCTGTGCCTGTTGAAGGGGCAGATGGAAAAGTTCTTTATGTATGGTTTGATGCACCTATTGGTTATATTTCAGCCACAAAAGAATTAACTCCTGAATGGGAAACTTATTGGAAGGATAAAGAAACCAGATTGCTACACTTTATAGGTAAGGATAATATTGTATTTCACTGTATAGTTTTTCCTTCTATGTTAAAAGCTGAAGGTTCATATAACTTACCAGAGAATGTACCAGCTAATGAGTTCTTAAACCTTGAAGGAGATAAAATCTCTACATCAAGAAATTGGGCTGTTTGGTTACATGAATATCTTGAAGAGTTTAAAGATCAGCAAGATGTGCTTCGTTATGTTTTGGCAGCTAATGCACCAGAGACTAAAGATAATGACTTCACATGGAAAGATTTCCAGGCAAGAAATAATAATGAGTTAGTTGCTATTTTAGGAAACTTTGTAAACAGAGCTATTGTTTTAACTCATAAATATTATGAAGGTAAAACTCCTGAGATGGGGAGTGTGGTGGACGAATTTGATGAGCAAAGTTTAGCAGAGATTGCTGTAATTGTAAATAGAGTTCAGACAAGTCTGGATAGTTTCCGTTTCCGTGAAGCTATTAAAGAGATGATGAACTTGGCCCGTCTTGGAAATAAATATCTTGCAGATACAGAGCCTTGGAAATTGATTAAAACAGATGAGGAAAGAGTAAAGACAATAATGAATATTTCATTGCAGATTACTGCAAATCTTGCTGTTTTAATGGAGCCATTTATTCCATTTAGTGCTGTTAAACTGCAGAATATGCTGAATATTTCAGGATTGAATTGGTCTGATTTGGGAAAAACAGATTTGTTACAACCGGGGCATATCATTAATAAGCCTGAGTTATTGTTTGCTAAAATCGAAGATGAAACTATTCAGCAACAATTGGATAAATTAGAGGCTACTAAAACAGCAAATGAAGCTGCAAGTAAAAAAGTAGCTCCAGCCAAAGACAATATATCTTTTGATGATTTTACTAAAATGGATATCCGTATAGGAACTATTTTAGAGGCTGAAAAGGTAGCTAAAACTAAAAAGCTTTTGAAATTATTAATTGATACAGGTATTGATAAAAGAACAGTAGTATCAGGTATTGCTGAATACTATCAACCCGAAGATATTATTGGAAAGCAAGTGAGTATTTTGGTTAATCTTGCTCCAAGAAAAATTAAAGGGATAGAATCTCAAGGTATGATCTTAATGGGAGAGGATGCTAATGGAGAATTAGTGTTTATCCAACCATCAAAAGAAATTAAACCAGGTTCTGAAGTTAGGTAAGAAATTAATACATTATAGAAACAAGAAAGGCTGCTATTTTATTAGCAGCCTTTTCTGTTTTATCTGATTTAAACTTAGTTTTTTGTAAATAACCAGGCAGAGCTGTATCCATTTACTTTGCGGTATTTATTTAAAGCTAATGTTGCTTCATCCTTACTTGTAAATGCTTCTAATGAAACTCTGAATCTACCTTTTTGACTATAAAGAATTTCAGCTGAACTAATGCCTCTGTTGTTTAATTTAGAAATGAAATCTTTTGCCGGTTTTTCGTATTTAAAACTACCTCCAATTATAAAATATTTATTCTCTTTAATTGGAGTTTGTATGGAAGCTTCCTTTTTGATCTCTTCGGTTAAATTAATGATTTCAGTTGTTTCTCCTATATTAATATTGTCTTCGATAGTTGAAGCTGATTCTGGGGCTGTCCCCATTTGTGGAATCATATCTGAGAAAGAACTAAAGTCCGGCGTATTCTCAATAGGAGGAGAAATGAAAATTAGTCCTAAAATTAAGGTAATACTAGCCGCAATTTGACGAACACTTCTTGATTGTAATGTTTTTCTAACAAATTGTCTTGATCTGTCACTTTGCTCTCTGTCTTGTTCGAGAGTATTGAAATGAAATGTGCTTAATCCAAAACTTTCTGTAGCAAAAGCATTATTCTTATTTGGGGTAAAATAAGGATTGCCTTGGTTGTCTGCTTTTAAGGTACCAATATTTGAAAATTGAAGTGATTCACCTTTTACTAATTGATACTTTAATATGCTAATGTGTTTTAACAAACGATCTTGGACTTCTTCATATGAAAGCTTTTCACATTTTGAAATGTAATTTATTAAAAGACCATCATTATGAGCAAGACTTTTATTAAAACCTATTTCTCTGCTAGGCGGTGTGAATACTCCCGTTTTCTCATTTAACTGTGCGGTAATATTGTTAGCTACAAAGCCACCTAAATTAGGTACTATGACACAGTCGTACTGATATAAAAGATCTGATATGTGTTTTTCTAGATTAAGCATAGTACAAAAATAATAAAATTATACATGAAAGTACATAGGTGTTTTTAACATCTGTTGATAAGGTGTTGAAAACTAGATAAAACCAACCAGTACCTACCTGTTTATGATATTTATAAACAGGATGTTATGAAAATTTATTTGTTTTGATGTATTTAATATGACAAGTATTTTATTATTTTTACGTACTCAATAAAAAGAAGTTTTAATATAATAAAAGATATGAGCAAACAAATCTTAGTAACTGGAGGAACAGGTTATATCGGTTCGCATACTGTTGTGGAATTACAAAATTCTGGTTTTGATGTAGTTATTGTCGATAATCTGTCAAATTCACAGATCGAAGTATTAGATAATATTGAAAAAATTACAGGAATTCGTCCTGTATTTGAAAAATTTGATTTATCAGATAGTGAATTGACAGATCAGTTTTTTCAGAAGTATACAGATATTGAAGCGATTATTCACTTCGCAGCTTTTAAAGCTGTTGGAGAATCTGTTCAAAAGCCTTTAGAGTATTATAGAAATAATATAAACTCTTTGCTTAATCTTTTATCAGGAATGAAGAAATATGGTGTGCAACACATGGTATTTTCATCTTCATGTACCGTATACGGACAGCCGGATAAATTGCCAGTTACAGAGGAAACTCCAAGAAAAGAGGCTGAATCTCCTTATGGAAATACAAAAGCAATCTGTGAGGATATCATGCGTGATTTTTGCAAAGTAAATGAAGATACAAACTGTATTGCTCTTCGTTATTTTAATCCTATCGGTGCTCATGAGTCAGGTTTAATTGGTGAATTCCCTGTAGGTGTACCTAACAATCTTGTGCCTTTTATTACTCAAACGGCTGCTGGATTAAGAGATGAACTTAGTATTTTCGGTGAAGACTATGATACACCTGACGGAACTGCTATAAGAGACTATATTAATGTTGTAGATCTTTCAAAAGCTCACGTTGTTGCTATTAATAGATTGATCGAGAACAAAAAGAAAAACAATTACGAATTTTTTAATGTAGGAACGGGAGAAGGTTATTCAGTAATGCAATTGGTTAAAGCATTTATTGAAGTAACAGGTGTCGATTTAAAGTATAAGGTTGTTGGAAGAAGAGGTGGAGATATTGAAAAGATCTGGGCAGATACATCATACGGTAACTCAGAGTTAGGTTGGAAGTCTGAAAAAACTCTTGAAGAAACACTTGCTTCTGCATGGAAGTGGGAAAAGAATGTAAGAGGTTTAAACTAAATTTCTTCAAAATGCGATACTAAAGGTTGTTCATTTTAGGACAACCTTTTTTATTAAGAGATTAGTTATAGACAATATATAATAAAGAGAGGGATCAATATGATCCCTCTCTTTACTTAAACCTAAACCTTAATTTATTATGAAAAAAAAACTTCAATTTTAATAGAAAGATAATTAACCGGAGTACTAAAGACTCCGGTTAATAAACTTAAACCCTAACCTAATGTGTGAAAAACTCTTTTGCCTTTCAAAATGAATTATCACAAAGTATATGCCATAAAATAAATGCGTTTAAGAATTAACATTTATTAATAAAGATATAGTGATTTATTAACTAATACTTTCAACTTTAAGTATCTAATTGCAGAGTACTATGTTTTTATCTATTTTTAGCACTTCAAAAACATAAAATCATGATGGATAAATTAAAATCATTTCTTCCTTATATAGGCTCAATTGTCTTATTTATAGTTTTAAGCTTTGCCTATTTTAGTCCTGTTTTGGAAAATAAAGAGCTCCCTCAGTTAGATCAAAGTCATGCTATTGGTATGGCTCAGGAGTTAAAGTCTTTTGAAGCAAAAACTGGCGAAAAATCACAGTGGACGAATAGTATGTTTGGTGGTATGCCGGCATATCAAATTAAGGGGGATTCTTCGAAAAATATTTATTCTTATATAAACAGAATATCAAGGTTAGGATTACCCTATAAAACAGTTGCTATACTTTTCTTGTATATGTTAGGTTTTTATATATTCTTATTGAGTTGTAAACTTGATAAATGGATGAGTTTAATAGGAGCTATTGCTTTTGCTTTTGGTTCCTATAACTTAATTATTATTATAGCCGGGCATATTACAAAAGCATATACTATTGCTTTAATGGCACCTGTTATTGCTGGTGTCTTATATACCTATAATAGAAATAGATGGATTGGAGGTTTGTTTACAGCTATTGCTCTGGGGCTTCAGATTGCATATAATCATGTTCAAATAACATATTATTTAGCGTTGCTGGTTGGTATCATTGTAATATCCAGGCTTGTATATGCTGTAATTAATAAAACTCTTGCTGCTGTGGCGAAATCTACAGGAGTACTTGTTATTGCTGCTTTTTTGGCTATACTACCAAATATATCTAATTTATGGACGACTTATGAGTATGGGAAATATAGTATCAGAGGAAAGTCTGATCTACAAGCTAATGAAGGAGAGAAAGCGCATAGCGGATTAGATAAAGATTATGCTTTAGATTGGAGTTTGGAACCTATCGGTACATGGACTTTATTAGTCCCTAATGCAGTTGGTGGCGCATCAGAAGCTATTGGTGCAAATAAGGATGCCTTAAATGAAGTCGATAGCCAATTTAAAGAAACGGTGGCTTCTCAAAGTCAATATTGGGGAGGACGAACTTTTACTTCAGGACCTGTTTATGCTGGTGCAATCATCTGTTTTCTTTTTTTACTTGGAATTTTATTTTATAAAGGTCCGGATAAATGGTGGTTAATTGCCGGAACAATATTTTCATTCTTTTTATCGTGGGGTAAACACTTTCCTTCCTTTACCGATTTTATGTTTTATCATTTTCCTCTGTATAATAAATTCCGTACAGTTGAAATGGCAATGGTAATAGCATCATTTACAATTCCAACATTAGGATTTTTAGGTTTAAGGGAGGTTTATAATAATCCAAATCTTATTAAAGAAAAGAGTTGGAAATTTCTGCTGGCATTCGCTTTGTCCGGAGGTGTAAGTTTATTGTTCTATCTTTTCCCTGCTGCTTTCTTTAATTTTATAAGCGATATGGAATTAAGTGCAATATTGCAACAAAAGCAACAGTATATACAGCAAAATGCAGCTCAGGCTACACAAGTTTCTCAGTATTTTGATGGTTTGCTATATAACCTGAAATTGGCAAGGATGAGTTTGTTAAAAACAGATGCGTTTAGGAGTTTTGCCTTTATTTTAATTGCTTCCGGATCTCTATGGTTATTCGCTACAAATAAATTACCTCGAAAATACGTTGTTTGGGGATTGGGCTTGTTGATTATTATAGATCTTTGGAGTGTAGATAAAAGATATTTAAATAATGATCATTTTCAAAGTAAGAAGAAGATAAGTCAAACTTTCGAATTAACCCCATCCGACATTGCTATTAATGCAGTTCAAAAAGGAAGTGAAAGAGTATTTACAATATACAGAAATCCGTTTACAGAAGTTAATACATCATATTATCATCAATCAATTGGTGGATTTCATGGAGCTAAGTTAAGAAGGTATCAGGATCTTATTGATTTTTATTTAGCAAAGGATTTGCAAACACTTACCTCCACATTACAAAAGCAAGGAAGTGAACTTGCAGTACAGGAAGAACTTGCTCAAATGCCTGTTTTAAATATGTTGAATGCAAAATATATTGTTTATAATCCTAATGCCGAACCAATAATCAATGAAAATAATCTTGGCGATGTTTGGTTTGTAAAAGAAACCTATCCTGTAGAATCTCCTGATGCTGTTATTGATGCTATTGGATATGTTGACTTAAAAGAAAAAGCAGTTGTTAATGTATCTGAATTTGAAAGCCTTAATAATTATAAGGTGGATTCAATTCAGGGAAGAATAACATTAAAGGATTATGAACCCAATCAATTAACTTATAAGTATGAGACATCACAAGAACAATTAGCTGTATTTTCTCAGATTTATTATCCTAAAGGTTGGAATGCCTATGTAGATGGGAAATTAATTGATATTTACCGTGCTAATTATATTTTAAGAGCTGTTCAGCTTCCTGCAGGAAATCATGAGTTGGTTTTCAAATTTGAACCAAAATCATATAAAATAGGGCAGCTTATTGCGCTGTTAAGCTCAATAATAATATTACTGCTGGTTTTATTTGTAGGTTATAAATATTGGAAAGAGAAGAATTAAATAAAATAGGAATTTATAGAACTGGGGGGCTAATATTTAGCTCCCTTTTTTATTTGAATTGAATTGCAGTTATTGAAATGTCATCAAATACAGAACCAATTTCTAATTGCTCGTTTATTAAGCTTTTAAGTTGGTACATATTCTTTTCAACATCATATTTGTTAGAAATAATATTTTCAACAGCTTGCATTCCTGATTCAACAGCGCCGCCTGTCTCTAATTCTACTAAACCGTCTGTAAATGCTAAAAATTTAGCTTCGTGAGGTACTTTAATCTTGCCAATTTCTACAGAAGGAATCTCATCTAACATACCTAGTCCTATGCAACCTTTATCCAGATTATACATATGCCTTTTTTTTGGATCAAAAAGCATTGGAGGCAAGTGTCCTGCATTTACATAAGATAACTTTCTAGTGATAGTATTGTATTTACCAAGAAACATTGTGATAAACTTCTCACTGTTGGCACTTTTGTTAACCTTATGGTTTAGCATGTGCACTAATTTCTTAAGGTTAATTCTTGGTGTAAAAAGGGCTCTGAATACAGCCTGAAAATTAGACATGATCATGGCTGCAGAAATACCTTTCCCTGATACGTCAGCAATGCAAAATCCCAATACGTTTTTAGAAAGTTTGATAAAATCGTAATAATCTCCTCCTACTTCAAATTGAGGATGGTAGAAGGTATGAATAGAGTATTTTGTGCTAATTGGCAAATGATTGTCTGCGGGTACTAACTGAGTCTGGATTCTTGAAGCAAGTTCCATCTCCTTACGCATTACTTCCTGTTGGAGTAGTTCTTCCTGCATTCTTTTGTTTTCTATGAAAACAATAATAAGATTAGAAATAATCTGTATTAACTTAAGGTGTTTTATGGTTGGACTAATGCCTTGGTGTTCTTCATCAACATCGCCAATTAATACAAACCCAATAGCCTTAAAACGATGAAATAATGGAATTACAGCATCGAATCCCTTAAGTTGAGGCGGATGAGAAATTGTAATATTTTCAATATTCTTATATTGAATTAAGTCTCTCTCAACATCAATATTTAAAACTTCGGTTTTGGTAACACCTGAATTCAAAAGGTTTTTCCACTTTCCATTTATTTGCGTAAAAACCAATACTTTTCCAACTTCAAGTTCTTCCCTTAGAAGTATTTCAAACTCTGAAAGCAGATCTTCAATACTGTGATCCTCATTGATAGTCTGAGCAATATCCAGTAAAATATTCAATCTGTCTTTAAAGAGACGTAATCTTTTTTTCTGAAGTTGGGTTACCATTTTAAATTATTAAATCCTTTGGGTAGGTAAGTTATTAATTTTTTTAATGCGAAAACAGATGTTTGCTAATTAAAAAAGCCCCGTTCGTATGACAGGGCTTTAAATTGTAATCGAAATTTATTTTTTTACTCTTTCAACGTAAGATCTGTCACGTGTATCAACTTTAATCCAATCATCTGTATCTACAAATAAAGGCACCATGATAGTTGCACCTGTATCAATTGTAGCTGGTTTTAGTGAATTTGTTGAAGAAGTGTCACCTCTAACACCTGGTTCTGTATAAGTAACTTGGAACTCAATATGCATTGGAAGATCAACTAATAACGGAGTTTCTGTATCAGCGTGATATACAACTTCACAATTTAATCCGTCTTTTAATAAGTCGTGGTTTTCAATTAATTTTTCTTCAATAGGTACTTGTTCATAAGTTTCATTGTTCATGAAAATGTAACCCATTTCGTCCTTGTATAAATATTGATAAGATCTACGTTCTACACGTTGTTCATCAATTTTATGTCCTGCTGAAAAGGTGTTATCAATTACTTTTCCAGTTGAGATACTCTTTAGTTTAGTTCTCACAAAAGCAGGTCCTTTCCCAGGTTTCACATGCTGAAACTGCACAACTGCATATAAATCGTTTTTGAAAGATATGCACATCCCGTTTCTAATATCAGCTGTTGTTGCCATAGTAATTATAAAAGTATTTAAAAATTATCTTTATGTAAATTAAAGTTGTGCAAAAATAATCAAATACTTTAAATAGCTCGTTTATAAGGAGTAATTAATGTTACTAAAGGTCTGTTTTTTTGAATATTTTTAATGTCTGATGCAGCTAAAAGAGTTGTTAAGTCCTTTAAATTCTATTAAATCACAAACAAAAGAACCTACTCTTAAATTAACTTTTACTCTAACCGGAATTCTGTTGTCATCTCTTGAAATCCAGATTTTCATGTCTTCTTCTGTTTTAAATGCTCGCCCAACTTCTGTGACAGGATGGAACAGATAGCATTCCATTTTGCCATAATCGGTATTGATTGTTTCTGTACGGATGTACTTAATTCTTAGAGGGAAGATTTCATCGCTAAAGTAAGTAGTATAAAATAATACATCCCCTTTTTTCAGGTTGTCGTTGAAATCATATTTTCTGGCATAGTAAAAAGCAGACAAAATATCCTGTATATTATAAGGCACTTTAACTTCGCCGGATTTTTTACTGTCAATAGTAATAGAGTCTTCCAATAAACTATCATAGTCGTATATAACTTCATTATAGTATTTATAACTTCCTTCGTTAATGTCTCTGATAGACTTTACGGGTTGATCTGTTTTCTTATCAATAAAACTGATATACCGGTCTCTTATCTTATACAGTGCATCAACAATACCCGTGGCCTTAGCGCTAAGTTCAACATAATTGCAGGATGTGTTATTAAAACTTGTGTCCTTAACAGAAAAGGTTACATAACCACCTGTAATAAAACTGTATCGAATACTGTATTTTAAGTGTTCACCAGATTTATAAGCGTCTGAATTCTTAATTGGTGCTCTTTGCGAGAATGTGAATAATGGTATCGCAAACAAAATAGTTATGAGAAAAAATTCCTTATAGTTAGTCATATAGTTTCGGCATTAAATTGTTGTAGAAAAATAACAATTATTGAGCCATTAATATAATAATTTATATATAGAGTTGTAAAAGATAAGGATCAACTGATTGGTTATTATGATTAACGAATAAGTGAAAGTTGAAGATTTTAACTTAAAGTATACATGAAGAGTGTTTGTGGTTGTTGTTTAGGCTATCCTATATTATCGAAGTATTTGAACAAATTAGAATAATATTTTAAACTTTTGTTGTGTACTTAGTACAAATTATGATAATATTAATTATTTTTGAGAGACTTAAACATTTTACCAAATTATTACACATCTATAATACTGATGAAAGAAACCCTGAACGCTGCATTTACCATTTTAAATATAATACCAACTACACTACTTGTTTTAATATTAATTTATTGGATTACAGTTATTATCGGAATCTTTAATGTTGATTCTTTTGATATTGATGCAGATGCAGATGTGGATGCAGATGTGGATATTAATGCTGGAGATAGTTTAATATGGCTTAACTCAGCATTATCCTTTTTTAATTTAGGAAAAATTCCGTTAATGATAATATTAAGTTTTTTTATTATCGTAATGTGGATGATTTCGTTGCTGGCCAATTATTACTTAAACAATACATCTGTTATACTGTCGCTCGTTTATTTAATACCAAACATCTTTGTTAGTGCGTTTGTAACTAAATTCCTTACCACTCCTTTAGTAAGCCTTTTCGCAAAAGCAGAAAATGTAATCCAAAGTAATAAAAGCCTTACAGGAAAAATTTGTACAGTAACACTTGGGGCTACTCATGATAAAATGGGGCAGGCAGTTATTAATGATAATGGATCTACTTATGTAATTAATATTATAGCAACGGAAGAGAAATATATTTTAAGCAAAGGGGATTCGTGCCTTGTGATAGATTATATATCTGATAAAAAACTATATCTAATTGAACCTTATAAAGACTAAAAGATTATGCTAGAAGGAGTACTTCAGACGGGCGTTATTATTGGAGCCGTCGTATTGATTGGAATCATCATTTTGGTGATTAAAACTTATAGAAAAGCAACACAGGGACAAGCGTTAGTCCGAACCGGACAGGGAGGAACCAAAGTTTCATTTGACGGATTATTTGTCATCCCGGTTCTGCACCAAATGGAAGTAATGGATATTACCCTTAAAACAGTGGTTATATCTCGTCAGGGAAAAGAAGGATTGATTTGTAAAGATAATTTACGAGCCGATATTAAAGTTAACTTCTTCGTCCGAGTGAATAAAACATCTGAAGATGTAATTCAGGTAGCTCAGGCCATTGGCTGTAAACGTGCTTCTGATATTGAAAGTTTAGTCGATTTGTTTGATGCCAAATTTTCGGAGGCATTAAAAACAGTAGGTAAACAATTTGATTTTGTAGAGCTTTATAATTCTCGGGAAAAATTTAAATTAGAAATTCTAAGAACTATCGGTACCGACTTAAACGGTTATGTTTTAGATGACTGTGCAATTGACTTTTTGGAGCAAACACCAATAGAACAATTATCACCAGATAATATTTTGGATGTTGAGGGTATCAAAAAAATTACTAAAATAACTTCTGAACAACAGATCCTTTCAAATCAAATACGCAGGGACAAAGAAAAAACAGTTACCAAACAGGATGTTGAAGCTAGAGAAACTGTGCTGCAGTTAGAAAAGCAACTGGCTGAAACAGAAGAAAAACAAAAACGTGAGATTGAGAATATTAAAGCTCGAGAACAAGCTGATATTGCTAAAGTAAGAGAAGAACAACGTCGTATCAGTGAAAATGCACGTATTGCAGCAGAGGAAGAAATTCAGATTGCAGAAGAAAATAAACAACGTCAGGTAATTGTGGCTCAGAAAAATAAAGAAAGAACTGAAGCTATCGAATCTGAAGCTGTACTGAAAGATCAACAATTGGAAGCCAATGAAAGAGAGAAAATTGTTAGTCTTGCTAAAATTGAGAAAGACAAAGCTCTTGAAGCTGAACAAAAAATAATGCAGGAAGTGATTAAAGAACGAGTTGAAGTTCAGAAATCAGTAGTGATTGCAGAAGAGAAAATAAAAGATACACAGGCTCAGGCTGAAGCAGAACGTAATAAGCTTGTTGCTATCAAAGATGCTGAGAAAGAAGCGGAAACTAAATTAGTAACAGAAATCAAGAGTGCAGAAGCGAACAGAAAGGCTGCCGAATTCAGAACCGAACAACGTATTCTTGAAGCTAAGGCCGCACAGGAAGCTGCTGACAAGGAAGCATCCGCTACAAAAATACTTGCCGAAGCCAAAGCTGCTGAAGCTGCAGCTTTAGGTATCTCGGAAGCTCAGGTTATTGAAGCCAAAGCTGCTGCTAAGGAGAAAGAAGGAGATGTGGATGCAAGAATTATCTTATCCTCTTCTAAAGCAGAAGCAGAAGCTATTAAAGCCAAAGGAATGGCAGAAGCTGAAATAATTGAAGCCAGAGCAACAGCTACAGAAAAAGAAGGTATGGCACAAAACAGAGTGAATAGTGAAAAATTCTCTGTGGAAGCCAAAGGTATTGAGGAAAAAGCAGCTGCCATGAAGAAACTGGATGGTGTAGGTAAAGAGCACGAAGAATTCAAATTAAGATTAAACAAAGACAAAGAAATAGAGTTAGCAAAAATCAATATTCAGAAAGATATTGCTGCTGCACAGGCTAAGGTTATTAGTGAAGCACTAAAAGCTGCCAATATTGAAATTGTAGGTGGTGAAACAATGTTCTTTGAGCAAATTATGGGTGCTATTTCAAATGGTAAAAGTATTGACAAGGTGGTAAATAACAGCACTGTACTTAAACAAGTAAAAGATACTTTCTTTTCCACTGAAGATGGAACTTCATTTAAAGATAACATTAGAAGATTTATTGATCAATTTGGGGTGAATTCTGAAGATATTAAGAATATGACGCTTTCAAACCTATTGTATAAGCTAGGTAATAAAGCTGATTCAGAAGGAGATAAAAAGTCTATTTTTAATATGTTGGACATTGCTAAGTCTTTAGGACTTTCAAATAAGTCTGCATCAGAGATAGGAATTGATCCTTTTTAATAAAATGTGAAAATAAAATTTAACTATTAAGTTGTGGTTAAAAATCCAAATCCATAATTACCAAGGTATGTTATGGTTTGGATTTTTTACACGATATGTATTTAGGGTGCTGTTTTATTATATTTTAATTTATGGATAGCATACTTTATCAGGTGCATTAAGAAACAGATCACAGATTGAAAATAATAGGTTGTTGAGCATATTCATATGTGTAGAAACTATATTGTTTAACCACAACAAGTCAAAAATTTTATTTATTGTTTTTTTAATTATCCACTATTTGTTTTACATCAGGTAATTAATTTACCATCTTCATATAAATCTGATTATCATGGCCAATCCTGAAGAATTAACCGACAAAGAAAAGGCTGTAGCTGAACCCCAACTTGAACAAGGTACTTATGAGATTATTCGTAATCGCTTAAATCAATATGGTAAAGATCTGCAACAAAAGTTAGACTGGCTTAATTCAGAACGAAAAAATGCTTTTGGTTCCATTGAATCAGCTTTGCTTGGTAATGAGCGTATTTCTACGATGCATAATTGCATACCTGCAGATATGATTACCATAGGAGATTCCTTCATTTTTGGCTATAATGTTGTAATTGGATTAAAGACAGAAATTGAAGTCTCTGATGTGTTTAGTGTTTATCATTATGACTCAGATAAACATGTTTTTAAGGAAAATTCATTGGATATTATTCTTTCAGATGAATTTATTAAAGATTTTAAAAACTTATACAAATATTACAAAGAGGCGAAATTTAAAGTTTTTGCTAAAATTGGAACATCTTTATTTATGGTGTTTCAAACCGGAAAAGGGAAATATGATATCAAAACCCTTAAATTTGCGGTAAACGAAAATGAGCTTAAATATGTTGATAACCGAAGCGAACATGAATTAATATTTCCCGATCAACATGAATTTAAATGGACCCGGACCACACGGGATCAGCATGTTAAAGGAAAATATTCCCATATCTCCATTGAAGATCAAATTTTTGTTGAGACTACAGATGGCGATTTAACAATCAAAGTAGAGAATAATACAGATACCGGTTTTGGTATTTACGCAGAGGAAGTAGCTAATAAAACACAAACACTTGACGATGGAGAGTTTTACTACGCTATTATTGATAATCTGATTGTATTAAAAATTAAGCCATATCAGGAAGAGCAATTCCGCTATATCATTTTCAATAAGAAAATGCAGGAGGCAGTTCGCGTGGACGCCATTGAAAATTCATGCGTTTTATTGCCCGATAATCAGGGATTGATTTTTGCAAACGGATATTATCTTCAGACAGGAGAAATGAAATTATTCGATAATGAATTGGCAGATATGCAATTCATTCATCGTATTACTTCACCCAATGGAGAGGATTATCTTTACGTTTTCTATAATACACAGGATGGTGTATATGTTTTATTATCCTATAATATTATTTCTCAGCAAGTCAACACTCCAATAATATGTCATGGTTATTCGCTATTTAAAAATGGTGAGCTTTGTTACTTTAAAACCGATGGCACACCCCAGAAGCACCATGTTTTACAAATATGGAAAACCCCTTATCTCGATGTAGACTTTCATTCTGAATTGGAAGCCAATCAGGATTCTTATCTGCACAAAATAGGAAACAAAGATATAGTTAGAGGAATGTCGGAATGTAATGAGGTTTTAAAACTCATTCAAAAAGAAGATAGCTATGCAAATTTATATTTCGACATTAAAAAAATTGCCGGAGATGTTTTAGACACTTATTATTGGATAAATAGTGAAGAAACAGGAAAACTGAATGAAGCCTTACAAAAGATAAAAGAAACAGCCAACAATGCTATTGAAGAATACGACAAAGTTGTTGCGATCAAAAAAAATAGTCAGCAGGAAGTTGAAAGAGTTTTTAAATTGAATGAAGAGCTGACTCAAAAAATTAAAGGGTCCAATTTCTCCAGTATTATTGACTTTGTTCAAATATTAGCTGATGTCAGATCGATTCAGGGGGAAACAATCTCCTTAAAAGAACTTCGATATGTTGATTTAAATAAAATAGAAGAAACAGAAAACAGTTTAATTCAATACAACGAGGATATCTCTAAAAAATGCGTACAGTTTTTATTAAAAAAGGAGGCGCTGGAACCATATCAAAACAAAGTAAACGAATTAAAAGATAAGATTCAGGATGCTAAAAAGGTTGTTGAAATTAATAATACTGAAGAAGAGTTAACAAACTCATCTCAAGAGCTCGAAATGCTTATTGAGATTGTCAGCAACCTAAAGATTGATGATGCAACAGAAACAACACGCATCATCGAAAGTATATCCAGTCTTTATTCCAGTTTAAACCAGGTAAATGCTTCACTAAAGCGCAAAAGAAAAGAACTGCTCAGTCAGGAAGGTGTTGCAGAATTTAATGCTCAGATCAAATTAATCAGCCAGGGACTAACCAATTATATTGATTTAGCTGATTCTCCTGAAAAATGTGTGGAGTTTCAGACCAAGCTGATGGTTCAGATTGAAGAGTTAGAAGGGAAATTTTCTGAGTTTGATGAGTTTATCGATAAGATAACTACCAAAAGAGAAGAAATTTACAACTCATTTGAATCCAAGAAGATCAGTCTGGTTGAAGCTCGAAATAAAAGAGCGAATACTTTATTACAATCAGCAGACAGGATATTAAAAGCGATTCAAAACCGAATATCAAAATTCAAGGAAGTAAGTGAAATTAATGGTTATTACGCTTCGGATCTGATGATCGAAAAGCTAAGAAATATCGTTAAAGAGTTGGTTGAGTTGGATGATTCTGTAAAAGCTGACACGATACAAAGTCAGCTAAAAAGCATGAAGGAGGAGGCCATCAGACAGCTCAAGGATAAAACAGAACTTTTTGTTGATGGAGCTAATATTATAAAGTTTGGAGTACATCAATTTTCTGTTAATACACAACCTTGCGAGTTAACAACTGTATTTAAAGATGAAGAACTTTATTTTCACTTGACAGGAACGAATTTTTACGAAAAAGTAAACCATACAGAACTTAGTAATTACAAAGATTTATGGAATCAAAGCATTCCTTCTGAAAATAATGATGTATACCGCTCGGAGTTCCTGGCTTGTAAAGTATTTAATAATTCATTATTGGGGTTAAACGGAAAACTAAATTCTTTGTCAGAAGATGATACCCTGGAGCATATCAGGGAATTTATGGGGCAACGATACAATGAAGGATATGTAAAGGGGGTTCATGATCTGGATGCCGGTATTATTGTTAAGGAATTAATTGAATTAAATAAATCAGCAGGTCACTTAAAATACTCTACCAGCGCAAGGGCATGCGCTTGTTTGTTTTGGAATAAATTTACACATCCCGATTTAAAAGATTATTATTACAAGCAGTTAAAAGGTGTAGGTGCTTTAATTAAACTATTTCCCGACTCTCAGGAATTTGCTGATATTATTGATGAATTAAAATCAAAAATCGAAGCTTTTCTTACTGAAACAAAGTTGTTCGACTTGATTCTTGCTGAAGAGGCTGCTACCTATCTGTTTCATGAGGTAATACATGATGATTCTTTTATCATAGACAATGAAGCTGCTACATTTTATAGAGATTTTACAGATTATCTTAGACTAAATTCAGCTACTGACATATTTAATCAATCGATTCAGGAATTAAAGGAAGTGCCTGCTTCTCAATTTAGATTAATCATAAAGTGGTTAAAAGCTTATATGTCTGCAGACAATAAGTTGCAATACAGTCAATATGTCAATGAAGTATCTGTACTGTTACTTCTTGGTAATTACGACAAAAAAAATATTGTTAAAGCACAATTAACAAAGCAACTTGCTGGCTTTCAAGGAAACCATTCAATTATAAAAGAGGGAACTTATCAATTTGATTATAATCAATTTATATCTCGTCTCAAGAAATTTGAAATCAATATCTATAGTCGATATAATTTGTATGTTAATCTTAAAAAAGGACTTATTGATGATTTTGAAGATTCGCTACGTTTAAATGAGTTCAAGCCCAGAGTGCTGTCTTCATTTGTACGTAACAAATTAATCGATAAGGTTTACTTACCAATTATTGGAGATAACCTGGCTAAGCAGATGGGTACTGCCGGAGAAAACAAACGAACCGATTTGATGGGTATGTTACTGTTAATTTCTCCTCCGGGTTATGGTAAAACAACTTTAATGGAATACCTGGCCAGTCGTTTGGGCATTATCTTTATGAAAATAAACGGACCGGCTATTGGTCACTCCGTTACTTCACTTGATCCTGCAGAAGCTGGTAATGCCAGTGCTCGTGAAGAATTAAATAAACTAAACCTATCCTTTGAAATGGGGGATAATGTGATGATTTATCTTGATGATATTCAGCATTGTAATCCTGAGTTTTTGCAGAAATTTATATCATTGTGTGATGCTCAACGAAAAATTGAAGGTGTATATAAAGGAAAAAGTAAAACCTACGATTTCAGAGGAAGAAAAGTATGTGTTGTTATGGCAGGAAACCCATATACTGAAAGTGGAGATAAATTTCAGATTCCTGACATGCTTGCCAACAGGGCCGATATTTATAATCTCGGAGATATTCTTGGTGATACATCTGATATATTTAATATGAGTTATATTGAGAACTCATTAACTTCAAACCAAGTATTAAATCAGCTAGCCAGTAAAAGCCATAACGATATTTATCCGATTCTTAAATTGGCTGAAACAGGAAATAAGGACGGCCTGGAGTTTGAGGCAAATCATACGCCTGCACAGATTAGTGATTATGTCAATATCATTAAAAAGCTGATTAAGGTTAGAAATGTGATCTCTGAAGTAAATCAACAATACATTGCATCTGCAGCACAAGCCGAAGAATACAGAACCGAGCCACCATTTAAATTACAAGGTTCCTATCGTAATATGAATAAAATAGCAGAAAAAGTTGTGGCCATCATGAATGATGAAGAACTGGATTCATTGATTCTCTCACATTACGAAGGTGAATCGCAGACTTTAACCTCGGGCGCTGAAGCAAACATGTTAAAGTTCAAAGAGATTTTCAATAAACTCACAGATCAAGAGCTACAGCGATGGAATGACATTAAAGCTACCTTCTGTAAAAATTTAAAATTAAAAGCAGGAGGAAATAATCAAATGTCGCAGGTAGTTGAAAGTATGGGATCCATCAATGAGAGTATTAACAATGTGTCTCAGACCCTAAAGAAATGTATTTGGAACGAGCAATAAATATTTTACCATGACAACAATAAATAATTACTATAATTCAGAAAAAGCACAATTAGCCGTATTGGTAAAAATGGCAAAAGCCGACAATGAGGTAAAAGGATCTGAAGATATGTTCCTTAGACTTATGGCCAGAAAGTTAAATCTTTCTGTGAGTGAATTTGAAGATATATACAATGATACGGATAAATATGATTTTATTCCTCCGGTAAATCAAGAAGAAAAATATATCATGTTTTATATTTTAATTCAAATGATGAAAGTTGATTTGTCGGTAGATGTAGAGGAAATTGAGTTCTGCAAAGAGATTGGGATAAAGTTGGGTATTGCTGAAAATAAGATTGAAGAAATCATTAAACTCTCCATTATAAAAAATAAAGAAGTAGTTGAATATGATGAAATCAAGGCAATGCTGGAAATTTGATCTTTTCAGATATGAATGGAGAGGTTTGTTGTGTCAGCCTGAATTCTCTATAAACAGAACTCAGGCTGTATTAAATCTATGCTTGTAGTAGATTACAGCACCTTATTTTTTGGTGTGGTAGCCACAAAATCTTTTAAATAAAATGGTTCGAAATATGCTACGTCTTCAAATTCTTGATTTTGAAATTTTTTATAAGCTGTTTTAACCATGTTTGAGGCCAAAGGTGCTTTATTTTCAATAAAAATAGCATTTTCACTCAGGATAGTATCTTTACATTTAGCAGCTCCATCTCCTAAAAATATAATTGATTTTTCTGCTAATTCTTTGCTAAAACTGTTTTCGTCAATGATTTCAGCAGTAATGTTGTTAAGCAGTGTAATGTTGTGATCAAATAATGCTGTATAAACCTCCATTCTGCGTGCATCAATCATAGGACAAATAAGAGTCTCTTCATTTAGATTCTCATTATCAAGAGCTGCAGTAGCTAATGCTTCTAAAGATGTAATTGCAATCAAAGGTTTATTTAGCGCATAGCATATTCCTTTTGCAACAGATACCCCAATTCTTAATCCTGTATAAGATCCCGGACCGCTACTTACAGCAACTGCATCAATATCTTTAATGTCTATGTCATTTAATCCTTCAAATAAATCCTGAATAAAAACAGTTAAATGCGTAGCATGAGAATTTGCTTCGTACAATTCTTTCTTTGCAATAATATTGTCATTTTCAGAAAGACAAACAGAACAAACTTTTGTTGATGTTTCTAGAGAAAGTATTAATGCCATTGTATACAGTTTATTAAAAATGCAAAAATAGTTTTTTCAGTGGATAATTTTATATTAAAGTAAGTTTATGACTTTTAATAATAGTTTTTATAAAATGATTTATATCTGTAAGAAATATTTTTTAGTTTTTTTGTTCTGTATAAATAAGAAAAAGGGGAACTTAATTATAAGTAACCCCTTTTCTCTAACCTAAACCTAACTATATGAAAAATCAACACTAACTTCGCTAACTACCAATTATTAATTTTTTAATAATTTACCCTGGACAACACCATTGTTAGTTGTTAATTTATAAAATATTAATCTGTCACTAATATTACCACCTTGGTATGTAAATGTATACTCAATATTGGCTAAAAAGGTTCCAATATATATTGTTTTAATTTTCTCACCATAAGTATTATAAAGAGCTAATTCTCCTTCTGTATCATTCATGGAAAGAATTGAGAAATTGATATCTTCTTTGAACGGATTTGGATAAGCTTTTACTTCTAAGCCTTTGTCAGAGGTTCCGTTTTCATATATATCTAAAACCTGAATGGTATACCCATTAGCTGCTTTGTAAGCTACGTTTATGGATTCGGGTAATTGTCCGGAATCAAAACAAGCTTCAAACTCAACTTTAAACTGATTGTTTCCAGATTGTCCAAAATGCTCAATGTTGTCAATCTTGAAACCGAATAATCCTGTTGTAGGATCAGTAAAATTGCTTTCAGCCGGATAATTATTTGAATTATACACTGAATTGATTGTGGCATTATCTATACCAACTGTCAAGTGCGATAATTCATGATCACATTCTCCATTGGTATATACTGTCATGTAAAATGTATAACAACCGCTTTCGTCAACAGGAGTTATTGATGTTATTTTACTATAGAAACATTCTATATAATCACCTTCGTATATTGAGTCGTCTCCTGTATTATTCTCATTATTTGTATTATCATCAGTGTTGTTCTCTGAATCATCAGTGTTATTATTTGCTTGGGTGCAAGATAAACTGATGGTGTCAGAAGCCATACATCCTTCACTATCCATAACCGAGTAGATAATATTAGCAGAACCCGTGCCGACAAAAATCGATAGATTATCAATAGTTGAATTTTCAATATACCATGATTCATCAGCTGAAATAATCTCCCATGTATAAGTATCTGCTCCTTCCCAAGCAGAATATAGTGTCAACCCTCCGGTTTCGCACAAAATTTCCTGTGTAGGAGGTGTTATTTGTGCACTTACTACATTTGCCTCTGAAATAGTAAAGCTGGTACTTGCATAACATCCGTTTGCATCAATTACTTCAACATTATATTCTCCTGGTAATAAAGCATCCCTTGTTTGTGAGGTATTACCATCAGACCAATTTATTTGATATGGAGCATTTCCTCCTGTAATAATAATTTCGGCAGCTCCTGTAGAAGCTCCTCCACAAGATGGTTGTGAAACATTAGCATCAATATTTAATGTAGTTTCAGAACTTGATATAACGATAATCTCAGTAGTTTCACATCCCAATGCATCTTTTATTGTTACTTCATATTCACCTTCAGTATTTACAGAAAATGTACTGGAAATTTCATTTCCGTTATAGAAGAACTGGTATGGGTCAAGACCTCCAGAACCTGATAAGTTAATATTGATGTCTTCATCACCTTCACAATTGCGTGGTGAAATTGAATAATTAATGTTCAAAGCCTGTCGATCTGCAAGGTTTACAGAACGAGTAACTGAACAACCATTGGCATCAGTTACCGTAACTTTATATCTGCCTGAAGAAATATCAGATAAAACAGAAGTTGTGTCTCCGGTATCCCATAAATAGGTATATGGAGCAGTACCGTAATATTCATTTGTTACTGATATTTCACCATCATTACCACCATTACATGTAGGATTAACAACTGCAGTAGATAATGATAGAGAAGAGATGCCAATATAAGTTGATTTGGTAAGTGAACAACCATTGGCATCAGTTACAGTCAAACTGTATGATCCTGAATTTACAGATGAAAGATTTGCTGTTGTATCATTATTGGACCACAAATACGAGTATGGTTCAGTTCCTCCTGCTACCCAACTTGTAATTTCACCTTCACCTTCCTGATGACATAACAGAAAATTAGGTGTTAGCTTAATATCTAAATCAGTGTTTTCTGTTATTGTAAATGAGGCTGACATGGTACATCCAACAGAATCAAAAACTCTTAGTAAATAGGTTCCTGCATAAATGTCATTTAGATCTTCAGTTGTTTTATCTCCTGTCCATACAAAAGAATAAGGAGGTGTACCGCCAGAAACAGTTACATCGATACCTCCATCATTATTATTGCAAGATGCATGTGTGATATCACCTTCAATTGTAATTGGAGATTCTGGTTGATTTAATTCAGTAGTTAAACTGATAGATTCCCCAGTATCATCAGTAATGGTTACCTCATATTCACCTACTCTTAAACCGGAAATGTTTTGTGTAGTACTTCCATTGCTCCATACATAATTATAAGGAGGAGTTCCTCCTGTAACATTTGTATAAATAGCCCCATTGTTTCCTCCATAACAAGAAATGTTATCTTGAGTTAAGGAAGCTGATAATTTATTTTGGTTTTCAATATCCTGATAAAAAACACATGTTCCTGCCTTGTAGGCAACGGTTATTTTATCTAATATGCTTTGTAAACAGTCTTCATTATCTGAACAAACTGTATATTCTACAGTAAAAACCCCGGCAGTTTTATCTTCTCCAAAATTTGAAATATTGTCAATTTTGAACCCCGAGATACCTGTTGTTGGGTCTGTTGAAGGATTTTCAATATCCCATCCTCCGGAGTTGCTTACATTGCTAATTTCACCGCAAGGAACACCTACTGTAAAGTGAGATAAAGCTGATGAACATGAGTCCCCTGCAAAAACTTCTAACTTAATGGTTAGACAGCCATCTGTAAGTTCACTCGAAAGAATTTGAGAGTAAAAACAATTAACACAGTTCTGACCTTTAAGTGTGTTACTGTCAGACTGTGCAATTGTATTAGTTGAGAATGAAAAGGACAGTAATATACCCCAAAATAGAAGTATACCAAGTGCTTTCCCATTTTTCAGGTAGCTCTTATCTTGCTTAAGCATGTGTTGTGTTGTTTTGTGTTGTTATGCTTATTACGCTAGGCAATGTAAAAAGTTACTTTAATCAAAAAAAAATGAAGGTTAATCTAAAAAAATAAGAATCTGTTATGTGAATTTTGATCTGCTGTTACACTTTTTTGATTATGATAATTTGTTACTTTTGTTATTCTATATGAAATAAATAAGAAAATAAATGGACGAAAAAGATCTTCCGGCAAAGGAAAAACAACTTTTGTTGGATAAGAGATATCTTAGAATGGCATATATCTGGGCCGAAAATTCATATTGTAAAAGAAGGCAGGTTGGGGCTTTGATTGTTAAGGAAAAGATGATTATCAGTGATGGCTATAATGGAACGCCATCTGGTTTTGAAAATAATTGTGAAGATGAAAACAATATTACAAAACCATATGTTCTACATGCTGAAGCCAATGCCATCACAAAAGTTGCCCGATCGAATAATAGCTCAGAAGGAGCAACTTTATATGTTACTTCATCTCCGTGTATTGAATGTGCAAAATTAATTGTTCAGGCAGGAATTGGAAGGGTTGTTTACAGTGAAAAGTATAGAGTTGAAGATGGAATTAATCTTTTATCTCGAGCAGGCATTGACATTATTCATCTGGAGGTTGAAGAATAGAAAATTAAAAGACATATTTAAATATGAGTTATAAAAATACCAAAAGACAGATCTTACAACCAATACTTTTTGCTATTATTTTAATAGCAGGAATATATATTGGTTATGCTGTATTACCAGGAAATGTTGGAAGTAATAAATCCTTGGTTATTTATCCTCAGACAAATAAGATTGATGCAATTCTTAATTTGATAAATGAGGAATATGTAGATACAGTGGATACTAAAAAAATGCAGGAAGAGATAATTCCTGATTTACTAAAGAAACTTGATCCTCACACTGTATATATACCAGCCAAAGATTTACAAAGTGTAAATGAAGAACTTTCAAGTAATTTTGGTGGGATAGGAGTACAATTTAGTATCCAAAAAGATACAGTAATGGTTGTGGCTGTAGTCTCTGGAGGTCCATCTGAAAAAGTAGGTGTTTTACCAGGTGACAGAATTGTTAGTGTTAATGACAGTGTAATAGCAGGAAATGGTATAGAAAACTCTGTTGTGCTAAAGTTACTTCGCGGAGAAATGGGCACAAATGTTACAATTGGAGTTATTCGACGAAACTTAAAAGAGCCTTTAAAGTTTGAAATTACCAGAGGCAAAATTCCTATCGAGAGTGTGGATGTGTCTTATATGGTAACTGATGAGGTTGGTTACATAAAGGTGAGTCGATTTGCAATGAATACCTATGCTGAGTTTTTAACTGCCTTAGCAAAGTTAAAAGCACAAAGCTGTAAAAAATTGATCATCGACTTTAGAGGAAATTCAGGTGGTTATCTTGAAGTGGCAATTAATCTTTGTAATGAATTTTTACATGATAAGGATATGATTGTTTACACAGAAGGAAAAGCTAATCCTCGTCAGGAAGTTCATGCAAATGGAAAAGGAACCTGTCAGGACACGGAAGTTGCAGTACTTATTGATGAATTTTCAGCTTCAGCAAGTGAGATTTTTGCAGGTGCTATTCAGGATAATGACAGAGGTGTTGTTATGGGACGTCGTTCATTTGGTAAGGGATTGGTTCAAAATCAAATACCATTACCAGACGGGTCTGCGCTTAGATTAACTATTGCCAGATATTATACTCCTTCGGGAAGATGTATACAGAAACCTTATGATAATGGAACCGAGGAGTATTATAAAGATATTATGGAGCGTTACCAGCATGGGGAATTTTTTAACAGAGACAGTATTGATGTAAATGACTCACTTCAGTATACTACAAAAAAGGGAAGAGTTGTTTATGGAGGTGGAGGTATAATGCCGGATGTTTTTGTGCCTCGGGATACAAGCGGATTAACTAATTATTATTATAAGGTTAGAGAAAGTGGCTTGATTTACAGATTTGCTTTAGAATATACTGATAATAATAGAGATCAATTAGAGAAGCTTAGCAAGGTGGAAGATGTAAAAACTTATTTAGATAAACATCCGGTGTTGGATTTATTCATTAAATATGCTTCTAAAGAAGGTGTAAAAATGAATAGAAAAGAGTTTAACATTTCTAAGAATATTATTAATGTTGAATTAAGAGCATATATCGCCAGAAATATTATTGATAATGATGGATTTTACCCTATTATAGGTGAAATAGATGATTTATTAGGTGTTGCTGTTGATAGGTTATCAGAATAAATAAAATACACAATATTATAAAAAAGCCTTGAATCAAAATTCAAGGCTTTTTTATTGAATAGAATGGTGACATAAAGTTTATCGTATTAACCTTTTCTTTAGGTTCATTTAATAAAGTTAAATCTTGGGTGCCATTATGACGCATTTGAAATTGTGGCATAAAAACTGTAACTATGCATTTGTAATAATAACATTACAAGAATTTTAAGAATACAGGAAAATGATTATTGGTTTTATAAGAACACTTCTGATATTGTTTTTGATTTATTACTTATTTCGCTTTATTGGGCGATTGGTAATGCCATATTTAGTTTCGAAATTTGTTAATAAAATGACTAATCCGAACTTTAATCAACAGCAATATTCAGCAAGACAGAACGGCGAAGATGGAAAAGTAACCATAAAAAAAACAGTGGAACATCAAAAAATGGCTTCTTCTGATGTAGGTGAATATGTGGATTTTGAAGAGGTTAAATAAGTAATAATAAAAGTATATTTTAAGATAAAAAAAAGCAGTGCTATAGTTTTATAGCACTGCTTTTTTTATGATTCAAAATGTGATTGGGTAAATCTTCTATATTTTAAAATAGTCTATTATATCATTCAATTTATCAGCAAGCGTTGACAAGTCTTTTGCACTTTCGGTAAATAGGTTTGCCGATACAGAGTTTTGTTGAGTCACTTCATTTAATTCCTGGATAGCATTATTAACTTGTTGCGCACCACTTTGCTGTTCAATGCTTGATGCTGAAATTTCACTGACCAGCAGAGCTGTTTCTTCGATATCAGGAATAATACTTTCAATTTCTTTACCTGATTCTTCAGATACTTCTACTCCATGTTTTGTAAGTTCGATGATTTCTTTTGCTGCGGCTTGAGATCTTTCAGCCAGTTTTTTTACTTCACCGGCTACTACAGAAAAACCACGTCCTTGTTCACCAGCTCTAGCTGCCTCAACAGCTGCGTTTAAGGCCAGTATGTTTGTTTGTTGAGCAATTTCATCAATGATTACAATCTTCCCTGCGATTTCAGCCATGGATTCCTCTGTGATCTTGATCGATTCATAACCCTTCTTCATTTTCTCAGAGGCTCTTCTTGATATACTCTCAGTCTTCCTGGCATTGTCAGTGTTTTGAAGTATAGTTGCTACCATTTCTTCCATCGAAGAACTTATTTCTTCTGAAGACGCAGCCTGGTTGGCAGCACCCTCATTAAGCTTAAGCGCTGAGGATTTTAATGTATTACTGGATGCATTGATTTCTTGAGAACTGTGCTTAATGTTTTGGACAATTACTTTTATTTGTTTTGTCATGTTTTTTAATGACTTAACAATATCTCCTATTTCATCTTCACGTGAAATGTTAATTTGTTTTGTAAGATTGCCGTTTGCGATATCTTTGGTGAACTCTGCACTTTCAGTTAATGGTTTTACCATACCTCCAGCCCAAAAATAGATAATCAGGTAAAAAATTAATAAGCCCAATGCACCTATAATTACACTGCGGTACATGATTTTATTAACTCCTTTCAATACTACACTTTTGGGAACTTTGATTCCTAATGTCCATTTTTTTTGAGAGTTGTTGACGTTAATTGTAGCTAATGAAATATACCAGTCCTTACCTTCCTGACTATATTCAAAATAAGCTAAATCATGCTCAGTTGCATATTGAATCTTTTCGTTTATTTGAAGTGAATCAAGTGCCCAGTTATCATATATTGGTTTTCCGATAAGCTCTTTATTGGTGTGACCTACAATACTTTTGTTATCGGATAATAAAAATGATACGGCTTCATCAAAAGGTTGTATGTCAGATACAATCTGTTCCATGTTATCCAGCTTTATATCTACTCCCACAATACCCTTAAATTGACCATCATGTTGTATTGGAACAACAATTGATGTCATTAAAATTCCGGCTAGCTCTTTTGTTACAACATCATAATAGGGATCCCAAATATCTGGTTTGTTTTCTTTACGAGCAATATAATAAAGACTGTTAAGATCGTCATTGTTTTTATCTACTGTAGTGAGAGATTGATCTATTTGCCCGTTTAATCGGTAGAATACATTTCTGATCCTTCCGTTTTTTAAATTATAAGTTGGATCAAGGGCTTTCAATTCCCAAATTTGCCAGGTCGACAAAAAACTAGGATTGTTCTTTAGCCAACTTAATAGCATCGTATTATAAAAGGAATCTTCAGGTTTGTTTTCTAAATCAAAATACTCCTCGTAAGTATTAGCAAGTACTAAAGCTCCCTCATGAACGGTATTTAATTCACCTTGAATAAGATTTCGATATTCTAACACTTTTGTGTTAATAATCTCTTCTGAAGTTAATATTGCTTCATTTCTTAGGTTGTAAGTAATATAACCTAAAACCATAGCAAAAATTAAGGTTGAAGATACAAGCACATATGCAAGTAACTTGCCTTTTAATCTAAATTTAAATCGACTCATACACAATACTCTATACAATAATAAATAGTGATAAAGTTTCCCCAATCAATACCACAACTAAATTTAAATCAGTAAATGTTCGTACTATAGTTTATGAGAAAAGGTTTTTAATTTAATTTATTTTAAAGGTGACCCTTTGAAAATTAAATAAAAGTTAAGAATAGTATGTGTTTTTTTACGGGAGCCCCCTTTAAATTGAAGTGGCATGGTGCAAAAATATATCTTATGGCTTTATCAGATGTTGAAATTTATCATGTTTTTACTATTTAGAAGAATTTTAAACGAAAAAGGTAGAAATATTTAATTGAATTTATTATTCAGAAATAAAAGTAATTAGTAGTTTAGGCTTTAATAAAAAACTTAATCGATTTAACTTAAAATGCAAATTAGAAACATTTTTACCCTAACTCTTTTTTTGAGTATTTTGCTCTTTACAGCATGTAATAAGTCTCCAAAAGAATCTCAAAAGTTATCCGAAGTAAAATATAATCCCAATGTCTCTGCCTTTACATCAGGTATGGTTTCAAATCAATCAGAGATTATGGTTCGCTTTTCTGATGACATTGCAAGTGCAGAACCCGGGAATACGGCTTCATCAAGTATTATGAAAATATCACCTTCCGTTAAAGGTGAGTTTTATTGGTTAGATAAACAATCATTGGTATTTAAACCAACCCAACGATTAAAGCAGGCTACTGTATATAATGTTAAAGTAGATTTGTCGCAGGTTTTTCCTGAAGCTAAAGAGGATTTTGATTTTTCTTTTCAAACCATAACTCAAAATTACAGGGTTGAATTTGGCGAGATTATGCCATATGATAACTCAAATCTGACAGATAATAAAATTACAGGAAACTTAATTTTATCAGACCATGCTGATACTACACAAATTTTTAAAATAATAAAGGCCAGACAAGATGATGATGACCTTGAAATACAATGGTTGGGATCTGATAAGCAAAATCAATATCCTTTTGTTGTTCATCATATTAGAAGAAAGGATTCTCAGGATGTTGTTAAATTTGAGTTGGATGGCAAAAGTATTGATATTGACAAATCCGATACAAGAAAGGTCAGAGTTCCGGGGATTAATGACTTCGATTTAGTAGATGCTAAAGAGATATTCTTACCTAGTCAGGCTATTGAAATTACTTTCACAGATCCGTTGAATGCCAGTCAAAATCTGGATGGATTGATAGAATGGGATTCTCCTGTTAGGTTTTCTACATCAATAGAAAATAACATTATTAAAATTACGCCTTATCATTCGATTACAGGTAGTGTAAAGCTGACCGTTAATGAAGGAATAGAAAATGTGCTTGGTGTAAAAACAGATGAAAACGAAAAGTTTGTTTTAACATTTACAAGTTTAAAGCCACAGGTTGAATTTATTGGTAAAGGAACAATATTACCTGAATCTGAAGGATTAATTATTCCATTTAAAGCAGTTAGTCTAAAGGAAGTGCAGGTAAGGGTAATCAAAATTTTTGAAAATAATGTAGCCTCCTTTTTACAAGTAAATAAATTAGATGGAGCTTATCAATTAAAAAGAGCAGGAAGATTGGTTCTTAAAAAGACAATTCCATTGAATAGTGACAGAACTATTAATTTGAATAAATGGAATACGTTCTCACTAAAATTAGATGATTTAATTAAAGTTGACAGAGGTGCATTATATCGTATAGAAATTCAATTTGCCAGAAGAAATGCGATTTATCCTTGTTCTGGTGAGAATGCAATTGATGAAGATGCCTTGTTAAGTGATCCGGATGAAATAACCGAAAGAGAAATTGCATACTACGACAGTCCACAGGAGGAATATAGTTATTGGGATAATGATTATTACTATGATGATTATTATTACGGTGACAGAGATAATCCATGTAAAAACTCATACTATAGAAGCAGTCGTTTTGCACGAAGAAATATCTTAGCATCCAATCTGGGTATCATTGCTAAAAAGGGTAGTGATAAAGAAATGGTAGTTGCAGTAACCGATTTAAGAACAACAGAACCGGTTGCAAATGTTGATGTTGAAGTTTATAATTATCAAAACCAGTTAATTTCATCTTCAAAGAGTAATGGTGAAGGTTTGGTGAAATTGGATGTTACCAAACAGCCTTATTTATTAATTGCAAAATTTGAAAATCAAAGGGGGTATTTAAGATTGGATGAAGGATCTTCTTTGTCGTTAAGTCGTTTCGATGTTGCCGGGCAAACCATCAGTAAAGGATTAAAAGGTTATATCTATGGCGAAAGAGGAGTTTGGCGACCAGGGGATACACTTTTCGTTTCATTTATACTGGAAGACAGAGAAAAAGTGTTACCAGAAAAACATCCGGTTGTTTTTGAACTAAGTAATCCTCACGGACAGTTGGTTAAAAGGATTGCCAGTACTTCTGGTGTAAATAATATGTACTTATTTAAAGTTCCAACAGATGAAGATGCGCCTACAGGTAATTGGATGGCTCGGTTCTTAGTTGGTGGAACTATTTTTACAAAAACACTTAAAATAGAAACGATAAAACCGAATCGTTTAAAAATAAATATGGATTTTGGTACAGATAAACTTTCTGTATTACAACCATATGTTAAGGCTAAAATGATTGTGAAATGGTTGCATGGTGCAGTTGCCAGAAATCTTAAAGCTAATGTAACTGCAACGCTAACATCAATCCCAACAAAGTTTCCTAAATACAGCGAATATACTTTTGATGATCCTTCCTGTAAATTTTCAAGTGAAGAGGTTACTCTTTACGAGGGAGAAACAGATTCTGAAGGGATTGCTATGGTACAAGGCAATCTTGAAGTGAGTGATCAGGCTCCCGGAATGTTAAAAGCGTCATTCAGAACTCGAGTTTTTGAAGAAAGCGGAGATTATAGTATTGATCAATTCTCCATTCCTTACAGTCCTTATAAATCTTATGTAGGAGTCAGAGTCCCAGTAGGAGATAAAAGAGGAATGCTGGTTACGGATAAAGAACATAAGATTGATGTGGTTACTGTTGATCCTGATGGAAATCCGGTTTCAAAAAGTAATTTGGAATATATCATTTATAAAGTGAGTTGGCGTTGGTGGTGGGAGTCTGGTGAAGATAACCTGGCTCGTTATATATCATCATCTTCACAACAGATTATAAGTCGGGGAACTTTTAGTACATCCAATGGAATTGGAAGTTTTGATATGGAAATTAAATACCCTGACTGGGGTAGATATTTAGTTCGTGTTATCGATAAATCAAGTGGTCATATATGTGGTAAAACAGTATATGTTGATTGGCCCGGATATGCTGCAAAACCTGTTGGTGATAACCCGGAAGCAGCATCAATGTTAACATTATCTACCGAAAAGGATAAGTATAATGTTGGCGAAACTGCTCAGGTTAACTTTGCTTCATCTGAAGGAGGCAGAGCTTTGGTGACCATTGAAAACGGAACTAAAGTAATTAAAGAATATTGGGCAAAAACTCAAAAGGAGTATACCTCATTTCAATTTGAGATTACCAAAGAGATGACGCCAAATATTTTTGTTCATGTTACTTTATTGCAGCCTCATGCTCAAACTGCCAATAATTTACCTATTCGTATGTATGGTATTACTCCATTATTGGTCGAAGATGCAGAGACACATTTGAAACCTGTAATAGATATGCCGGATTCTTTGGTTCCTGAGCAGATGGTAAAAATTAAAGTGAGTGAAGAAAATGGTAAGCCAATGACTTATACATTGGCAGTAGTAGAAGAAGGATTATTGGATTTAACTCGCTTTAAAACACCTCAGCCATGGAATCACTTTTATGCAAGAGAGGCTTTAGGCGTTAGAACATGGGATGTTTACAATCAGGTAATAGGAGCTTATGGTGGACAAATAGAAAAGGTGTTTAGTATTGGTGGTGATGGTGAAATTATGAATAAACAAAAAGATCCAAGTGCCAATCGTTTTAAACCGGTTGTAAAAGTATTAGGACCGTTTACTTTAGGTAAAGGAGATTCTAAAACTCATGAGTTTAAAATGCCTCAGTATATTGGTTCTGTTCGTACAATGGTAGTTGCCCGTAATGATCGTATGTATGGAAATGCAGAAAAAGCAACTCCGGTCAAAAAGCCATTGATGGTTTTGGCTACACTACCACGCGTTTTAGGTCCTGGTGAAAAAGTGAAACTACCTGTTACAGTCTTTGCTATGAGTGATAACATTAAAAATGTTGAGTTGTCGTTAGAAACCAATGACTTGTTGAAAGTAGAGGGTAGTAAGTCGCAAAAAATCACTTTTAATCAAACCGGAGATCAGGTGATTCCATTTGAAATACAGATACCTGAAAAATTGGGAGTTGGAAAATTAAAGGTTATAGCTAAGTCTGGATCAGAAAGCGCTGTTGACGAAATAGAGATACAGGTTAGAAACCCAAATCCTCCACGAGTAAGTTCAATTAGTAAGGTGATTCAGGCAGGAGCAACGGAATTAATACCATATGAATTATTTGGTATGGAAGGAACTAACAAGGCTGAGGTTGAATTGTCTTCTATCCCTCCTGTAGATTTTGGACGAAGATTAAAATATCTTCTTCAATATCCTCATGGATGTGTAGAGCAAACAACCAGCTCGGTTTTTCCTCAGTTGTATTTGGAAAATGTAATGGAGGTAAGTGATGAGATGAAAGCAACCATTGAGAAAAATATTAAAGCAGGAATCAGTCGTTTGTCAACATTTATTACAAATGACGGAGGCTTAAGTTATTGGCCTGGATATTCTGAAGCCAATGATTGGGGTACTTCGTATGCAGGACATTTCTTATTGGAAGCAGAGAAAAAAGGTTATAATCTTCCTTTGAACTTTAAATCAAAATGGATTCAGTACCAAAAGCGTCAATCAGGAAGCTGGACTCCTGAAAACTTTGGTCATTACAGAGATTTAAACCAGGCTTATCGCTTATATACTTTGGCTCTTGCCGGATCTCCGGATAAAAGTGCCATGAACCGAATGAGACATATTACAACATTGTCAACTCAGGCGCGATGGAGGTTGGCAGCAGCTTATGCTTTAACTGGGCAAAAAGAAGTGGCGACTGATTTGATTGCAACTACAACTATACAGATAACAGAAAAACCAAAGTATTACTCATATGGCTCGGTGACAAGGGATCAGGCTATGATTTTGGAAACTTTATCTTTGCTTGGAGATTTAGATAAGGCTGCTTCGTTGATGAAGGAGGTTGCAGAAAAACTTAGCGGTCAAAGTTGGTTAAGTACACAAACAACCGCTTATTCTTTAATAGCTTTAAGTCAGTTGGCTCAAAATTCAGGAAGTTCTAAATTGTCATGTGTTTTAAATGGAGACAAAATTACTTCAGGTAAACCTGTTTATCAGGAAGAACTTCCAGCCGATATTAAACGTTCAGGTGAGATTAAAGTTAAAAACAATGCGGAAGGAGTATTATTTACAAGATTAATTTTAGAAGGAATTCCATTTAAAGGAGATACTGTGAACGAAAGTTCAAACCTAAAGTTAAGTGTAAAATACACTCTGTTAAACGGAGAGCCAGTTGATGTGGATCAAATTACTCAGGGAACTGATTTTATGGCAGTAGTAACAGTAAGTCATCCAGGACAGTTGTCAAATTATTCCGATATGGCATTAACACAAATTTTTCCTTCTGGTTGGGAAATTCGCAATACGCGCATGGAAGACGTTAACTCTCCTTATGAAGTTAATATTCCGGATTATAAGGATATCAGAGATGACAGAGTATATTCATACTTTGATTTATCCAGAGGTCAGAGTAAAACATTTATAGTATTGCTTAATGCAAGCTATCAAGGTAAGTTTTATATGCCATCTGTATCTTGTGAAGCTATGTACAATAACGATATTTCCGCCAGAAGAGCTGGCAAATGGGTTGAAGTAGTTAGTGAATAATAATTGCGCAAAGATTAGAAATAATTATAATTTTACGCCTGACTTATAAGCATTAAGTCAGGCGTAAATTTTTATAGCATATGAAGACATTATTTTATATTACAGTATTAATTCTTGGGTTATTAGCTTTTGGTGAAACAGATGCCAATGCTAAAAAAGTTGAAGGGTATATTATTACAAATGATAATGATACTTTACAAGGATATCTTAATATTTATAACTCTACTTTAACTAAGTGGACAATTAGTTTATCGCCAAAGGTATTTAATGCTGAGATGGCATTTATTGAAGCTTCTTTTAAACAAGATAGGTATGGAAGTTATAAAATTTATAAACCCGAAGACCTAAAAGAATATGGTTTTACCTATAAAGGAATACAATATGTATTCAAAACTTTTATTGTAAAATCAAATACGTTTGTTTTAAATGAAAGAGCAAAACCTCATTTTTTACTTTTGATAAATAATGATAAAGGTCGTGAAATGTATAAGCATCAGATGCATCGCTATGATGCTGGGAAAAGAGAATTAACCCCATTTTATGTATTTTATGTTCTAGGTAAAGACGGAGAACTTATCAAAGTGGATTAATATATGTTAATCTGAAATTCAAATAAAACCTTTCTATGAGACAAATCTTTATTATTGCTTTAACCATCTTTTCTTTTCAAAATAGTTTTTCTCAAGGGTATTATGAACCCCAAAATAGGACTGGTATTAAAATAATGCCTTTTTCTTTGGTTGATTCTAATCCAAGACTGAGATTGGGATGGGAGTATATTTCAAATGACAGAATCGGGTTTAATATTGATTTTGGTATAGGGAATAACTTTATCAATCAAAGTCGCCTTAACGAAACAAAATGGGGGCAGGATTATTCGTTAATTGAAGTCAGACCAGAAATTAAATATCTGTTTAAAAACAAAAAGTATTATTATTTCTATAATTCAATAGAGTGCTTTTATATCAATATGAAAGATGTTCTTGTATCGGATAGTTATCAATTGGAGAATTCAGATACTTGGGTTTCCTACGATAGAGCTGATTTTAATAAGAAAAAATATGGTATCAACTTTAAAGTTGGAATAAATATTATTGCTTATGAAAGGTTTAATTTTGATTTTTATGGAGGTCTTGGGGTAGCTAAAAGAGTGATTTCTTATAGTAATCTTGTCAATCCTTCTGAAGGTTATGATTATGGTTGGACTGAAGACTGGTTTGGTGAAGTGTATGATCACGAGGGAAAGTCAGTTTTTGTAAATTTATCATTAGGTGTTAAATTCGGATATTCGTTTGGAATGAATGATAAATCTAAAAAGTGAAGTGATAGGATAACTTAAAGCCATATGGTATGCTGAAATATCTTTCTTTGTTATGTATTGTTTTGTTTTTTTCTCTTTCTGCAAATGCGAAGAAAATTGAGAAAGGGAAAGCTTCATATTATGCCAACAAATTTGAAGGTAGAAAGACGGCTAGTGGAGAGATATATAAAGCCACATTAAAAACTGCAGCTCATAAAACATTGCCTTTTGGAACAATGGTTAAAGTTACGAATCTTAAAAATAAAAAGAGCGTAGTTGTACGAATCAATGACAGGGGGCCATTTTCAAAAATCAGAATTATTGATTTATCGAAAAGTGCAATGGCTGAAATAGATGGTATTAGAGATGGGGTGATTGATGTGGAAATAGAGGTTTTAAAATAGTTGTTCAATCGCTATAATATTTTAAAACACCCTTTAGCCCTTTACCTTTATACCCTTAACCATTTTAAAACCATTCCTTTGATAAATCAACATACATATCGTTTTTTGTTAAGTCGATATAAGGAATTTCACTCCATAAAGCCTTTGGATAATATTTTTTCAAATAGCTTTTAATGGTTTTAGCAGAATCTTCTGTAATCTCTGGTTCAGTAACCGGGTAATGATTGTAAACTACACCATAAACTTCGATACCTCTCTTTTGCATGACTTCCAATGATAAAAGCGTGTGATTGATTGAACCTAACTTACCTGATGTAACCAAAATAACCGGGAAATCATTTTGCTGAATAAAGTCCACAACCATATAATCTTCGCTTAAAGGAACCATCAAACCACCAACTCCTTCCAAAAGAACCATATCATATTGCATTTCTATTTCTTTTACTGTCTGTATGATTCTGTCTTCGTCAATTCTTTCGCATTGCATGGCTGCGGATAAGTGAGGAGAAGCCGGGAATTTAAATAAGTAAGGACAGGTTTCTCCATTTTTATCAATTGGGAGCATTGGAATCCCCATAATCTTGCGGTGTGTTTCGATGTCTTCTGAGAATTCAAAGCAACCAGTCTGTGCCATTTTCATGGTGATTACATTTGTACCTTTTTGCATTAGAGTTTTGGCAAGTAATCCTGTAATTATAGATTTTCCTGCATCTGTGTCAATGGCTGTTATAAAGTATGTTGACATAGTATTATCGTTTTTGAAGAATGAGTATAAAAGGGTTATATGTTAAAGGAAATCCTTTATCAGTTTTATAAATTTGATATCCATTAATAAAATTTTCTAGATCTGATTTATTCCATCTTGCAGATGTAAGAGCATTAACTCCGGTAAACCGCATATGCTTTAGTACATCTACGGGATTATTGAAATATAGCTTTTCAAACCAGGTGTGTTGATCCGTAATTTTAAAAAATCTGCTTGCCTTTAAAATTACATCTTCCTTTGAAAGATAATCAATTCCTTTACCTGTTAATGTTTTTATTTCTCTAAAGTTGTCTGTATCAAATGATGATAAGATAAAATATCCTTCTGGTTTTAATGCTTGAGATATTTTATAAAAGAATTGATCCAAATCCTGAATCCATTGAATGGTTGCTCCCGACCAAATAACATCTTGCTTGTTATCGATGTTTATACATTCGGCATCACCCTGAATAAAGTGGAACTTGCAGTCTTGCTTTGTTGCTAAAATGTTTTTTATATTGTTTTCAACTTTACAAACCAAATCATTGGCGGTGTATCTGTCGTACTTGAAATAACTCTGTATTTCTTTGGTCAACAATCCCGTCCCACATCCTAATTCCAATGCACAGTCCTGTCTGTCTGGCAATATTTGTTTAGCCATTGAAACCAACTTTTTTGCCATGTTTTGTTGTACCAAAGCATGTTGATCATATGTTGAGGAGGCCTGACAAAAGCGTTTTTGCAAAAGTGTTTTATCAATAGTTTGTTTTATTGCAATGTCATTCATTTCGTTGTTGGTTTTATATCTCGAGGAAAACTGCTGTTTTTCAGTCTTTGACGTTTTAATTCAAAGTCTATAGAAGGATTTCATTCCAGGTATTATAGTTGTAAAAGCAAAAATGAGGTGCCTTTTTCTCATTGATTTCTACTTTATCCTTCCAAAACGCTTTTTGATTATCAGGAGTAAAGATTAAATCCTCAGTTCCAATAATGGCTTTGTTGAATAAAAAATTATTAGAAAGATCAAGTGTGAAATGTGCTGTTAGTGATTGCAGCTCATGTTTTTGATCTGAGAAATCTCTCTGTGGTTTATGGCTTTCAAAAGACTTCCATGCATCGGCAGAACCTAACATGCGCCTTTGAAATTTAATGAGATTTCGTTCATTAAGATTATTCAACGTACCCATAACAATGGCTTCAGGTATACCTAAGTTTTCGTCAATAGGTTTTGAAGTTCCATTTATGGCTACTGCTTGTTGGGGAATAAGTTGATGTTGATTGCAAATATACTGACCAATCCAAACACCAAAAGACCATGCAATAACCGAATAGGATGCATATGTTTTTATTTCAGATATTATATCTTGATCTATATCTAATGTTCTGTAATCATAGTAAATCAATACATCATCATCTTCAAAATTTAAATGATTGAAAGGTATTTCATCACATCCCCATCCATTAAAAAAGATGATTAATTTTTGATTGTTGTTTTTATTGAGCCACTTGTATTCCATAATTATTGTATTGCAGGTTGATTCGATTTACAATTTGCAGATAAAAACATTTTTGCATCGTTAAAAAACTCTTCTAGTTTCTTAGGATCGAGGTTGGCCGTAAGTGATAGCCTTAATCTAGCTGTATTGGCTGGAACAGTTGGTGGACGAATCGGGAAAACCAAATAAGCTTTAGCTTGAAGATGTTCGGCCAACTTAACAGCTACCTTATTATCATTCACCATGATTGGAATAATATAACTCTGCGAACCTTCAAAACCCATTTCCTGAACTTTCTGGTTACAGATATGAGAAAGATCCTTAAGTTTACCTCGTATGTTGCCCAAATCAGGCATCTTATCGATAATAAACCTGCTCCATGCCATATTTATTGAAGGTAGGGCAGTGGTAAATATTAAAGTTCGTGCTTTGTTTATCAAAACCTTACCAAGCGTTTGATTTAAAATGGCAAAAGCTCCAACCGAAGCCATAGCTTTTCCCATGGTGCCAATAATGATGTCAATGTCCTTAACAACCTCTTGCTCTTCGCAATGTCCCAACCCTGTTTTTCCCAAAGCACCCACTCCATGAGCCTCGTCTATATATAAAATAGCATTGTATATTTCTTTGATAGCAACCAGTTCATTTAGATTGATAGAATCACCATCCATACTAAAAACCGATTCGCTTACTATAAAAACTTTATCATATAGATGGCGACGCTTTTGAAGGATAGATTCCAAATGTGCATAGTCGGCATGACGGTATCGAACATGATCTGCTACGCTTAATCGGATGCCATCAATAATACTGGCATGACAAAGTTTATCTGATAGAATCAAATCTTTTTTCTCTGTCAGGGCAGGAAGTATACCTGCGTTGGCATGATATCCACTATTAAAAAATACAGCGGCTTCGCTTTGATACCAGTTCTTTAATGCAGCTTCAGTTTCATCATATATAGAAGTATTTCCGGTTAACAATCTGGAAGAACCACTACCAAAAGAAAGCCATTGTGGATTATTTGCCATCTGGTTCATAAACTCTTTTTGTAAGTCGGAGTCTGTTGCTAATCCCAAATAATCATTAGATGATAAATTCAACATTCTTTTTCCTTTGTAGCAGCAATAACCATCTATATCTGTTTCAATAGCTTTTAATGTACGGGTTAGATTTTGTTGTTTTAAATCCTGTAATATCTGATTGAATCTTTTCATGTTAAATGAGGCTTTCAATAGTTATTTCCATAGTTTCATAAATTACTTCACGTACAGCCAGGCAAAGCTTATCCAATTCTTTATCGGTAATAATAAATGGAGGCATGAGGTAAACCAGCTTGCCAAATGGACGAACCCATACTCCTTTTTCAACAAAGGCTTTTTGAATAACAGCCATATTAACGGACTCTTTAAGTTCGACAACACCAATTGCGCCCAGGCATCTTACATCGTTAACTATTTCCAATTCTTTGCAAGAGGACAAACCTTCAGTAAGTTTATATTCTATATGATTTACTTTGTTCTTCCAGTCGCTTTTTAACAGTAGATCAATACTTGCAATGGCAACAGAACAAGCCAATGGGTTACCCATAAATGTGGGGCCATGCATAAAAACATTCGGTGAGCCATTGCTTATCGTATCAGCTACATCATTGGTTGCTAAAGTGGTAGCAAAACTCACATAACCACCTGTGATTGCTTTTCCCAAACACATAATGTCGGGAGAGATGTTCGCATAATTGCAAGCAAATAACTCTCCCGTTCTTCCGAAGCCCGTAGCAATTTCGTCTGCAATCAGAAGTACATTATATTCGTTACATAACTCTCTTACCGCTTTTAAATATTGAGGCGTATAAAACCACATTCCACCGGCTCCCTGTACAATAGGTTCCAAAATAAAGGCTGCGATTTCGTTATGATGTTTTTCAAAAAGTTCTTGTAAAGCAAGCAGGTCCTTGTCCAACAGATTTCCAGTAAATCGACTTTGAGGTTGATCTGCAAAAAAGTGAATAGGTAATCTGCCATTAAAAATATGATGCATCCCTGTAGATGGATCACATACTGACATAGCATGCCAGGTATCACCATGATAACCATTTCGAATGGTAGCAAATTTTACTTTATGAGGTTCATTTTTACTATGCCAGTATTGTAAAGCCATTTTCATGGCTACTTCAACAGCTACCGAACCACTATCACAGTAAAATACTTTTTGCAAAAGTTCAGGCGTAATATCAATAAGTCGCTGCGCCAGTATTGTAGCCGGTTCATGAGTAAAGCCTCCAAACATAATATGCGACATGCTTTTTAACTGCTCCTCAATGGCATGGTTTAATACCGGGTGATTGTATCCATGAACCGCAGCCCACCATGATGACATCCCATCAATTAATTTCTCACCGGTGGCTAAATGAATAGTGCATCTCTCTGCCTTCTCAACCATATGCACCGGCAAGGGATTGGTTGTGGATGTATAAGGGTGCCACAGATGGTCTTTATCGTATTGTAATAATTCCTGAGTATTCATTTCTTTAGTTAAAAGTTGAAAGTACCTAGTACTTAGTCAAAAGTCTTATGTCAAAAGTTTCTGTTATGCTAAGCTCTATTCTCTAGACCTTTATCGTATCCTCAGCCTCTTCTTTTGCTAAAGAAAATCCAGCCTTGGTAAATATCTCCTTATCTTCATTAATGTTGCTTCCAATGGTAGTCAGGAAATCACCCACCAATGCTGCATTGACTCCAGCTGCAAGGGCCTTATGTTGAATGTGGACAAAAAGGTTTCTTCCTGCTGCCATTCGGATTTTTGCTTTAGGATTGATAAAGCGGAACAAGGCAAATGTGGTCAGGATTTCTTCATCACTTAAAGCTTGCATGTTTTCCAGTTTTGTACCTTTTATAGGAGTAAGAACATTTATAGGTATGGATAATACATTAAGATGTAGGAGTGTAAAAGCCATTTCAATTCTTTGGTCAGATGTTTCGCCCATTCCAATAATTCCACCGGAGCATACTTCCATACCAATTTCTTGCGCTTCTGTTATGGTTTGTATTTTTTGTTCCATAGTATGAGAGCTGACTAGCTCAGAAAAAAAGGATGGAGCTGTTTCAATATTACAGTGGTAATGTTCAACACCAGATTCCTTAAGTTTTATAAGTTGTACTTTATTCAATAAGCCCATGGAAGCACACAAACGTATAGGGGAGTTTTTTCTGATGCTTTTATAAACACCGCAAAGTTTATCCAGGTTTTTATTTGATATGGCTTTACCACTGGTGACTAACGAAAATTTATGAACTCCTTTTCCTGCGTTATCCTTAGCCATTTGTTCAGCTTCTTTTAAATCAACCAGTTCATACTCCTCAACATTAGTTTTGTGAAATGCAGATTGAGAACACCATTTACAATCTTCACTACAACGGCCGGAACGTGCATTTAAAATACTACACATATCCATCTTATTACCATGAAAGTGGAATCGGATTTCATTAGCCGCAGCATACAGTTCCTCTTTGTCAGGCCAATTCAATAAAGCCTGAGCTTCCAGTTGGTTAATAGACTCCCCTTTTAATACCTTTTGTTTTAATAGCTCTACCATAATGCACAAAAAAAGCCGCTAACAGAATTATTATTCCATTAGCGGCCAGTTATATTGTTAATACTAATAATTACACTTTTCCCATAAGCAATCGGACTATTTGCAGTAACCGGAATTAACTGTAATAACTCCTGTTCCAGAGTTTCTTCAAGCTTATCATCAGTTTCTTTTTCAGCACATATCTGAAGTATATCTTCAATATGATCAACTACAGTTCCAATCCACTGCGTTAAAGAAATAGCCAAACTACTAATATGAACCACTTTGCCAATACTACAAAACGCAGCATAGCCCTTATTACTCCACTGGGTAAAATGAAGCTTGCTTTGATTGATATGTAAATTATTGTGATTCATTGGATACAAAACTACTATAAAAAAGAATTTCCATTTAAATTTATGAAGCTGTTTTTGAGCAGGTTTTAAATTTTGAGCTTTGTTTCTCTTCGTACCCTATTCGAGTCTGAGTCTTAACTGCTTTTACCTTCATTCATATTTACTTCAGATATTATATAGTAAACCAACATAACAACATCACTAAACAGTGAAGCAATAGTGAAGTAATAGTGAAGTAATAGTGAAGTAATAGTGAACCAATAGGGAAGGAGTGTTGAATCTGTTACGCAGCAGTTACGACTATGGTGTGGTGAAGATATAGGTTTAGTATAGTGATTTTATCTACTTTTAAGAATCTTTACAAATAACGGAAATAGTCCTTTGTTTAACAAAATACTTTCTATATTTGATTTCAGAACTAGCATTAAATCAATGTTTAGAGGTATATTAATTAAAATTACAGTTATAGAAATCCTTTAATTTAATATTGATAGTGCTGTGTACTTAAGAGAATAAACGGTATTAATAAACAACTAACTTAATCTTAGAAATGGGAAGTATAGAACTTTGTAAAACATGTAAAAATCAGAAATTTGATATCCAGCAAGGCTTATTGTGTGGTTTAACCAATGAAAAAGGATCATATGAAGATGCCTGTGGTGATTTTATTAAAGATGAAACAAAAAATGTGTATCAGGGAAAGGCATTAAGACCCAATCATACAAGGGGCAAGGTAATAATGTCGTTAATATGGATTGTTCTTGTTGCACAAGTAATGCTTTTACTTTCTGGTTGGATGCAGCTTAATTTATTGCAGGCAGTGAAGGCTGGAGGAACAATTACCCCTGAAGCTGCAACATCAAATGATTTAAGGCATCAATTTATAAATCTTATTTTTTTATTAGCATATATTGTTTCAGCGATTACATTTATAATGTGGTTTCGTAGAGCGTATTATAATTTGCACCAAAAAGTAAAAGCTTTGTCATACGGAGATGGATGGGCTGCTGGTGCTTGGTTTGTTCCATTTATAAATCTGTATCGTCCATATGAAATTATGAAAGAACTCTATGAAGAAACCAAGAAATATTTACGTACTAATGAGGTTAATCCTGATTTAAAGCTGGAAACAAATATATTGGGAGCATGGTGGATTTTGTGGCTGGTTAATGGAATTTTTGGTCAGGTAGAATTCCGATATGCAAGACATGCAGAAACAATATCTCAATTAACAACAAGTACTATTCTGGAAATCATTGGAAGTATAATAGGTATTCCACTTGCTATTATTACAATTATGGTTATTCGAAATTATACTAAGGCAGAATATGTATTGTCTGAAAATTAGTATCCTTATATTATAAAGTTTTAAAAAAAAGTATTGTAGTTTAAGATTACAATACTTTTTTTTATTGGAAATTGATAAGTCTGAGGCCTGATTTAAACAGTGAAGCGAGAAGCTTAGCTGAACGTAATATTATTAATTGCCATACGCCTCTTCGCTTTACACAGTGTATGCTAAATTCGCCGAGTTCCCTTTTCCATTCTACCTTTCTATCCCTATATATCCATCTCCACTATCTTTAAGCTCAAAAATATTTTTCGGATATAAACCTTCTTCATGTCTGTGAGATACATAAACAATAGCCGTGCTACTCTCCTGTGCAATTTTTTGAATTAGCTGAACCATGATGGATGCACTATAATCATTTAATCCGGTTGAGGGTTCGTCTAAAATCAATAAAGGCGGATGCTTTATCATGGCACGGGCAATTAAAACCATTCGTTGGTTTACTTGCGATAGCTTATTGAAACGCTCATTCTTTTTATTTGTTAACCCAATTACTTGTAGCCATTTAAAAGCTAACTTTTTTTGAAGATCTGTTGGTCGTTGATATAATCCAACACTATCAACCAAGCCAGATATTACCATTTGCTCAACAGTTTGACTGCTATGAAAACGCTCAGTCATCGAAGGGGTAAAATACCCTACCTTTTCTTTGATGTCCCAAACGCTTTCTCCGGAACCTTTTTTCTTACCAAATAAATAAATAGGCTGACCAAATGCTTTTGGATTATCTCCAAAGATCATACTTAGCATCGTAGTCTTTCCTGAACCATTGGGACCTATCAAATGCCAAAAATCTCCTGGACAAATTTTCCATTGAATATCCTTAATAATGCTTCTTTCTTCATAACTAACGCTAACGCCATTAAACTCAACCAAAATATCAGGTATATTTTCATAAGGTTTAATCGGTGCAGGAATGTTATAATCTAAAAAAGCGTACTCTCTATGTATATGAAGTTTTTCAAATTCTTCTTTAGAATAACTCTTATTGAGTTTTTCGTTTTCGATAAAAAGAACTTCCGAAACGAAAGGCATTATATCGTTGTGTCTTTTAAATATCTGAACAATGGGAGTATGTTCTGATATTGCTATCAGTTCGTGCTTTAGTGCATCTACAGATTGAATATCTAAACAGTCAAAAGGATTATCTAATACAATAAATTCAGGATTCAGACTCGTTAAATATTTTAATAAAGCCTTTTTTTGCTCACCACTACTAAATGTTCTGATGCTTCTTGTATTATCTCCCGACAATAAAAACTGATCGTGAATAGCTTCCTCTTCAATTAACTTTTCAAGTGTTATATTTGAAAAAAGTACGCCTTTTTTATTTGTCAGTAAATCAATCTCCCCTTTTCCTTTAATTAAATTTTGTATCCAGGAGCCTTTCATAGAAAGGGTATTGCCTTCTATTGCGTAATGTTCTATACTCATCTTTAAAATTATAATGGCACAAAGATAAAAAGAATTGCGTGCCATGGTATGTATTTGAAAGTTGCAATATATTAGTCTAAAGGCGTTATTTTGGCTTTTCTGATCTTAAAATTTATTAATTATTGAACTTAAACCCTTATTAATTCGTAGGATTGCTTAAAAAAGTGATATTTTTGAAACTTCAACTAAAAAATAGGAATTATGAATTATCTTGAGTCTGCAGTCGTATTAAAAAAGTTAATTGCAAATACTAATCATAAAATGTTACAATTGAATAACAAAGAATTGGTTATGCAAAACTTAATGGTAATTCGTACAAATTTTGGTAAAGAAGTTGAAGTTAAGATGGATGCTTTTACCAATGCCTTTGTAAACAAACAACTTGGTGAGTATGAGTCTGAAGCTTTCGTTATCACAGATCTTGTGACAACAGTTCAGGAAGGGCAAGAGTTGACCTATTTTTTGTATAAAGGATATCATCATTTATTTCATCAGGGATTAGTATTTTTTCAATTGATAGATAAAAATACTTTTGCTCCAATCGGAAAATTGGAATTTAGTAATATTGAAGACAATATTTTTTATAAAGTTGATTTTCCTGATTTTGAAGAGAGTTCATGTAATGCTATAGAAACTAAAGAAAATACAGTTAAAAATCCATGTATTGCCTTTTTAATTGGAAACATGAATGAAGAACGCTTGTTATTTGATATTAATCGTTTGATTTACGAGACTGCAAACAACGTTCAAAAACATAAAAACCGCCATTTTAAAATACATCTTCAGATAAGTAAGTTTGGTGGAAAGCCTTCAGAAAACTTCCTGAAAGAGATAGAGGAAATTAAGAAGTCTGTTGAAAAGTTTATTAAGCCTGCTTATACAAATTCAACATTTATCTTTGATTTGGAAGCTTAAGGTATTTTTGTCATACTATTTCAGGTTATTATATATTAATCTATTGAAGATTTACATCAATTTTTCCCAATTTTGCCACTTCAAAATAAAAAAATATGGCAGAGGGAAAAGTTATGAACCTTGAAGAGTTACATTTTCTTGGGATTAAGGTAGTTTATAAAGATTTAATAGATAAAGGATACGAGGTTTTAAATGTTAGAAAAGAGTTAGATGTAAACCCTCAGATCCTGGCTAAGAAAGACGATAAATTTCATATGGTTTTGGTAAAAACCGGTTACTATCCAGAAATGGGAATTATCCTTCCTGATATTATTGAACAAGTTAAAGAGTTAGGTAAAAAGCATAATTCAGAGTGTTGGTATGCAAGTGTTGGTATTGCCAATGCAAATGGAGCTACAGAGGAAGAAATGGCAAAACCTGTTGTGGGAGGCGAATTTTATATAAACTATCAAGGATTAATTCCATTCCCGGAAGATTCTACTGCATATACAAAATCAAAAGAATAGTATTATGCAACAACTTAAAGCATTTTTAGACTTCTTAAAAAAGAACAGGATCATTATATATGTGATGTTGGGCATTGCATTATCAATGCAGGTTTGCAGTATTGCCAATCAGGATACCAATCAGGAAGTTGCAGAATCGTCCTCTAATTCAGAAATACAATATTCAGAGCAGGCTCTTCAGCAACCTGTCGATGGGGAAAAACCACAATCTTTTAATTTTAATACACTGTGGGTAATGCTTTTTGTAACATTGGCTTTTTATGTAGCAAAGCGTAAAGGGTGGTTGCAAAAGATAATGCCTCAAATGGTTTTGTTCAGAGTAGGGCATTATAAAATGAAATCCAATGGAAATCTTGCTCTCCGTGTTTTTATTATAAATCAAACTCAGCGAGATATCACATTTAATGCTCCAAGTATTCAGTTTTATAAAGGTAAATCAAAACGTGAATTTGCGATCAAAAATATTGGTGGGCATAATTATTTTCCTTTGACCTTAATGCCAGGTACTGGACACAAGTTTACCATTGATGCACAAAAGTTTTATAATAATGTTGAGGGATTAAATGAGTATAAAACTATTTCAATGCAGATATGTTCTAACACAGGAAAGTGTTATAGAAGTATTAAATGGCCAGCTTCTTTAGCTTTTAGAAAAATATAAAAAGTAAAAGATCGTTATTAATGAAGTTTTTTTTAAAAGATCAATGGGCTAAATACACTAAAAGAAAAACTAAAGCAGGAATAGTTCTTGATTTTCTTTTTTTGATATTATTTATTTTATTGGTTATTCCATCTACAAGATTACCAATCAGTTCTTTTGTGATAAGATATACAATGTCGTCTCCTTCGGAAGAGTCAGATAAAGTTACCTTAAATGAGAATGATTATAACTGGAAATATTATAGTTTAGATAATGAGGTTCAATCGTTTTCAGATTTAAAAGGAAAGGTGATTTTTCTGAATTTTTGGGCAACATGGTGTCCTCCATGTGTTGCTGAGTTTTCAGCTATAGATGAACTTTATAGTGAATTTAAGGATGAGGTTGCATTTGTTTTATTAAGTAACGAAGCAACCGAAAAAATTCAAGCATTTGTTAATAATAAGAATTATAAAGTTCCGGTTTATAAGCAAACAGAAAGAGCTCCCGGTATTTTGAGTTCTAATCAATATCCCCATACTGTCATAATCTCCAAAAAAGGAGAAATTATTATTAAGAAAGATGGTGCCGCAGATTGGGAAAGTGATAAGTTTAAAGCGTTGTTACATAAGTTAATTGCAGAGTAGTGAAGATAGGGAATTTAGAGTTAAGAGAAAATCCTCTTTTATTGGCTCCAATGGAGGACGTTACGGATCCTTCATTCAGATTGCTTTGTAAAAAGTATGGCGCAGATTTAATGTATACAGAATTTGTTTCTGCCGATGCATTAATTCGCAGTATTGAAAAAACACAGCGTAAACTTAAGATATTTGATGAGGAACGTCCTGTTGGTATTCAATTATATGGTAAGGATATTGAAGCTATGGTTGAAGCTGCTAAAATTGCAGAAGAAGCACAGCCGGAGTTAATTGATATCAATTTTGGATGTCCTGTTAAAAAGATTGCAACAAAAGGGGCAGGGGCTGGTATGTTACAGGATATACCTAAGATGGTGGAGATGACTCGCCAAATTGTTGATGCAGTTAAACTTCCGGTAACCGTAAAAACAAGGTTAGGATGGGATGAAAGTTCTAAGATCATAGTGGATGTTGCTGAAAGACTTCAGGATACAGGAATCAAAGCATTAACGATCCATGGGAGAACCAGGGCGCAAATGTATAATGGTGAAGCTGATTGGACCCTAATAGGAGAGGTTAAAAATAATCCCCGTATGCATATTCCTATAATTGGAAATGGAGATTTAACTAATCCCAAAAAAGCAAAGTTGTATTTGGATCGTTATGGTGTTGATGCCTTGATGATAGGTCGACCATCTATAGGCCGACCCTGGATTTTTCAAGAAGTAAGACACTATTTAGATACTGGTGAATTACTAGATGCGCCTAAAATACCTGAACATGTAGATATGATTCGGGAGCATTTAAATAAAAGTATAGAATGGCTTGGAGAACGCCGTGGAATTCTACATATGAGAAGGCATCTTGCTATTACATTTAAAGGATTACATAATTTTCGTGATTTGAAAATTAAAATGCTTAGAGCAAACACTGCAGATGAGGTTAATCAATGCCTGGACGAAATAAAAGAAACCTATGCGGATTGCACTTCAACAATTGAAGCTATGGATTAAGCTATGGAATCAATAATAGTGAAAGAATATCAATCTCCAGTAGGAGTATTGCTCATAGGATCTTTTCATAATGAACTTTGTCTTTGCGATTGGAAATATCGTAAAATGAGGGACTCTATAGATCAAAGAATTTTAAAAGGATTGAATGCTATTTATGAGGAAGGTAATTCTGATGTTATTGAAAAAACCATATTGCAGTTAGAAGAATATTTCTTAAAAGAAAGAACCATATTTGATTTGCCCATAAAATTTGTTGGGACAGATTTCCAAAAGCGGGTTTGGTCAGAATTAGAAAAGGTACCCTATGGAGAAACTGTCTCATATCTGACACTTGCAGAAAAACTTAATAATATAAAAGCCATAAGGGCTGTAGCATCTGCAAATGGCACCAACGCAATTTCTATAATTGTTCCTTGTCACAGGATTATAGGTTCAGACGGAAAATTAGTAGGTTATGCAGGTGGACTTGAAGCAAAAAAGAAGTTATTAAAACTGGAATCAAAAATACAGCAAGGAACATTATTTAGTTACTAGAAAGGTGTTTTGTAAATTTGACAGGCATTGATCTAAGAACTCCTCTTTAAGACTTAAATCCAATGTTTTAATGGTTTCTTTTATAGTTGAGTGGTATTCGTATTTAAAGTCATCCTGCTTAAGAATATCTTGATAGATGTGTGCAATTGCAGTTGCCATAGGTGTGTTTACTACAAATACATTTAAGTAGTCATTTTTTAATATACCCCTTCTAATCTGAGATACAATACTTATGTTTACAGGGATCTTTTTGTAATCAACATCTAAACCTCTAATATCTGTTATTACTTTCTCTACATGTTGCCAATCAGTTTCTAGTACAAGTAATTTAGCAAACTGAGTATAGTATTCAATATCAAAATCTCCGGAAGCCTTAATAATAAGCAGTCTGTCAAGAGGAAATATTTGATACTTAATAATCATATGCTTCTTTAATAAAGTATGTGTAGTTATCTATATGTTATAGTATTGCTGCCAATCATGCTTATGGCAATACGTATATGATATACCTAAATTTACAAAAAACATCTATATTGTGTAATATAAATATTTAAATATATGCTTTATTGAACGTGTGTTTTTGATGAAATAATTAAAAAGTAGATGATTGCATTTCTAATTAGAAAATGCAAACGAATTCTTTAGATTTTTAATTAATCCTAGAGTGTATTCCTCAGTGTAATTAAGATCTAAGGTTCTTAAGGATTCCTTAATGGTAGAGCAGTATTTATATTTAAAATTTAATGCTTTTAAATTGCTCTGATAAATATGAGTGATTGCAGTAGAAATAGGAGAGTCAACCAGAAAAACATTTATATAGTCTCTTTTATATACATCACGTCTGATTTCTGCCATTAAATCTAAATAATTAGGAACCTTTTGTGTATTTAATCCTCTTATGTCAGTAAGCATTTTGTCAATCTTATTCCAATGAGGATTTTGAACTATATGTCGTGAATATTCACCATAATGGTCAATATTAAAATCTCCCAAAGGTTTAATAATGATAAAATTGTCGTCAGGAAATACTTGGTATTTAATATCCATTTGGTTGTGTTGGTGTTATTGTTGAACCAACAAATTTAATAAAAAGCATTTGTTAATCTTAATTGTTTTCGTCGAAATATTTGCCAACAATAATTTTTACAGGATATAAGGCAGCAAAGAAACCAATGGTAGTAACTGTTAGTAAGGAGTAAAAAACATCTGTTAATTTAAGAGTTACAGGATAGGCATCAACAACAAAATTACTACCTCCTGCAAATTTTATAATACCAAAATGTTGTTGAATTAAAACAAGTATAGTACCTAATGTAAGGCCAATTATTACCCCGATGAAAGAAATAAGCCAACCTTCAACTAAAAATACGCGAGTAATGGTTTTCTTATCAGCGCCAATGCTTTTTAATATTTTGATACCTTCTTTTTTATCAAATATTAGCATTGACATGGTTCCAATCAAATTAAAAGCGGCAATGATAAGAATAAAGCAGAGAATTAAATATGCCATAATCTTTTCTATTTTCATCATTTTATAGAAGCTGGCATGCTGTTGATGACGGTTTTCAACCTTATAGTCTGTTCCTAATACAGCTTGAATCTTTTCCTGAATTGTGGCTGTTGATATATTAGAAACTAACCCTATAGCAAGCGAGGTTACTTCAGAATCTTTATATGTAAATAGCTTTCTTACTAAACCAATATCAACCAAAAGGTATTTAGAGTCATATTCCATCTGCTTTACAAGGAATATTCCCTTAGGATGAATATAATGAGTATTAAATGCCTCGTTAGGCCTCATTAAATTGATTTTCTTATCTCTTTGAGGAACGTAAATTAAAAGAGGAGTTAAAAAAGATACTCTAATATTAAGTTGGTCGGCCAATACATAGCCAATTGCACCTCCATACCCTTGTTTATCGCGTAAATTAAACTTTCCTTCAACAATGATTGAGTCCAATTGTGATACTTCAGAAAACGAAGTATCTACACCCATGACTACTGCCGTAACTTGTCGGTTATTGTATTTCAACAGAGCATTGTCTTCGATAACCGGGCTAATGGTTAATACTCCATCAGTATTTTTTAAAGCATCAATGTTTATGGAGTCAGTGGAAAAGAATTTGCCCTCAACTGCAGTTATTTTTATATCCGGATCGAATGAACCGTACAAACTGCCTATTAGTCCATGAAGGCCATTAAATACAGATAAAATAACCAGTAATGCAATAGTTCCCACAGAAACACCTATTATTGAAATAGTTGAAATAATATTAATAATTCCTTTCGATTTTTTACCAAATAAGAATTTTAACGCTATTTCAATAATAAGCTTCATGTAAGAGTAATTTATTTAATAGCTTTTACAATTAATCCAGTGCCTGTTTTATGTTTTGTTCTAACATCAATAATGTTTAGAATAAATGAAATAGGAAATGTAATTATGTAATAAGCAGGCAATAGAATAAAGAATAGTTTGGTTGCATTCAGCATTACTATAGGATATTTCATGGATAATTTCCATGAAATTTTACCCGGCCAGCCATAAGTATACTTGGCCTTTACATCTTTAAATCCTGCCTTCTGAAGTTTTTGAGTAATTTCCTGTAGGTTATAACCATCACGTACGTGTTCGTCAATAAATCCGGTTACGCCATCTTCATGTTCAACTTCATGATGATGAGCATCAGAACCTCCTTGATCACTTGGTGTGGAAATAAGCAACATCCCCCCGGAAATCATTGCGTTATGGATATTTTTAAATACGCCTTCGTCATCCTCAATATGTTCCATTACGTCAACGGAAATAACCAGATCATATTTATTTTCTTCTTCCAGTTTTGTTAAATCAGCATACTCAAAATGGATTTTGTCGTTGCGGTTTATCTTTGTGAAAAACTGGTTGCAATCCTCTATCTGATCCGTTTTTACATCAACTCCGGTAATTTGCCATTCTTTATTTATAGAAGAAAGGAAATAAACGTATTGACCAAATCCTGAACCTGCATCTAAAACTTGTATGTCATTTCCAATTTTCTTTGACCATAATTTAATCTCCTTGCGAATATGCCAGGCTCTTAATAAAAGCAGATCAAGTAATTTATAAAATAGAATTCTTAGAAATGGAGTTTGATTAAAAACTTTACCTAAGCTTTTTTTTATCGGATCGTATTGCATTCTTATTCTTTTAACAAACGGTCAATATTATCAATATAATCAAGAGAATCGTCGATGAAAAACTGGAATTCAGGAACAACTCTTAGTTGTTTTCCAATTCTTAAACCCAGATTTCTTCTTATTAGGGAGTGATGGAAATTTAATTCTGTTAAAATTTCATCTTTCTTTTCTGATGGGAATATACTGATATATACTTTTGCATTACCTAAATCTGGAGATATGCGAACCTTAGATACAGATACCATGGCTCCTAATGTAAGACTTTTAGCTTCTTTAAGAAAAATCTCACTCATCTCTTTTTGTAATAATCTGGATACCTTTTTTTGTCTGGTTGACTCCATATTCTTTTTTTTATTTAACGTACTAAATTATACTTTTTAATTTAATTATTGCATTTCTTTTTAACTAAGGGACCGGATCATGACCATGTCCTCCCCATGGGTTGCAACTCAAAATTCTTTTAATAGCCAAATAACTACCTTTTATTGGGCCGTGCTTTTTTAAAGCTTCAATAGAATAAGCAGAACAAGTTGGTGTATATCTACAGGAAGCACCTAGCATTGGAGAAATAGCATACTGATATATTTTAATCGGTATTATTAAAATAAAAACAATGCCGGCTATTATTGTTTTATATAACCACTTAATTAGCTTCATTTTCTGGTTCTGAACTTAATTCACTTTGAAGTTTTATTAATGTTTTTTTTATGCCTTTTTCTATGGTTGAGTATTTCAACTGTTCTCCGGAAATATAAACGCATGCAAAAGCAATTTGTTGATTAGTATCCTTTAAAAATGTTTTAAATGGATTACGATTTAATCGATAGGCTTCTCTGCATCGCCTTTTTAATAAATTTCTATGAACTGCTCTTTTGAATTTCTTTTTAGATACACTGAATAAAACCTGGGATTCAGTATCGGAAGGTAATTCTGTTTTAAGATAAACAACTCTGAAAGGATAAGATACAAAAGAACTACCCTGATTGAAAAGCTTTTCAATGATAATATGGCTGCATAATCGATCTGATTTAGGAAACGAATAGTCCGTTGTTGCCATAGATTTATTTTGTATTAAACTTTGTGTTGCCAGATAAAAAAAGGGCATTTTAAAATGCCCTTTCAAATATATTAAAGTCTTTTAATTTTATTTATTGGACTTGTTGTGCTTTTTGATAAACTGTTCTAAAGCCATTGTCATAGATGGAGCTTGAGGCATTGGAGCCTGAATATCTAATCTATAACCAGCCTCTTTTACAGCTTTTGCTGTAGCTGGACCAAATGAAGCAATTTTTGTGTCTTTTTGATCCCATCCAGGGAAGTTCTGTAATAAACTAGCAATACCAGAAGGACTAAAGAATACCAAAATATCATAGTCAATATCTTTAAGATCGCTCAAGTCACTACTAACCGTTCTGTAAAGAATTGCTTTAGAATATTTAATTTTGTTTTTATCTAATAAATCAGGAATCTCTTGTTTATGAATATCAGAAAGAGGCACTAGATAAGTTTCATCTTTATGCTTTTTAATGATCTCAACTAAATCAGGGAATTTACCTGTAGAATGAAAAATTTTACGTTTTCTGTAAACAATATACTTTTGTAAGTAATAAGCAGTTGCTTCTGAAATACAGAAATATTTCATAGTGTCAGGCACAGTTACTCTCATATCTTCAGCAACTCTAAAGAAGTTATCAATTGCTGTTCTGCTGGTGAAAATAACTGCAGTGTGGTCCAAAATATTAACTTTTTGAGCACGAAACTCTTTAGTAGGTACGCTCTCTACTTGAATAAATGGCCTAAAATCAATCTTTACATTGTTCTTCTCGGCCAATTCAAAGTATGGAGATTTTTCTGTTTGTGGTTTTGGCTGGGAAACCAATATTCTCTTTATCTTCAAAACGATATCTCTTTTAGTTTCTTACATCGCAATGCCTATTTAATTAGAATTTTGTAAACAATAATTAAAGGCAAAATTTCTAGGGCACAAAGATACAAAAACAAGTACAATAATGAAGCTAGATTTTTCAAAATAATTGTAAATCCCCTAAATAATTGTATAAAATACAACGAAATGAATATGAACCCTCCAATTTTAAAGAGTATGGGTAAAATTTTGGGTTCAATGTAAGGAACGACTATGATAATTGGGAGAATTGCGATTGCAAAAACCTTGTTGTGAAGAAAATTGAAGAATAAATATTCTTTGGTTTCCTGAGTAGTTTCAAAAACAAAGGCAACAAATCTGTACAACGAAACTTTAATTAGTCCGTAAATAATTATCAAAGCCATAAAAATTGGAATGAGTAATATGCTCTGATTGATAATGGTTTTTATTTGATAATAATTTACGATTTGATAGATAAAGATGGAGGTATTTAAAAGGAACAATCCATTTAGTATAAGAGACGGTGTTTGATTATGCAAGTTGACTGTTTTTTGCATTTTTCGTGCCTCCTGATTATAAATAAGGGCAGAAAACAGATCTCTTAAATATTTGTAATTAGTAACTCTTAGAAAGCCGGTAATGGCAACAGCCAGAATTAATAATCCTGAAATTATATCTTTATTCGTATCTCTGGTTTCATTCTTTGTTTTTGAAACAGGAACTTCAGTGTAAACTTTAACAGAGTCTTGATTTTGTGTTACTAAAATTGAATCCTGAATGAAATGAACTGGAGATGGTTCACTGTTTTTTGTAGAGTCTGGAATGCTAATTACCGGAGTATCTTTTACTTTAATAGTATCTTGCTCTACCGATAAAGAATCCTCGTTTGAAATAACTTCAGGGCTCTTTATGGCAGGCTCTTGAGTTATAACATTAGAATTTTCTTTTGTTAGCCAAATTCTGTCACTTAATGGTATTGGATTTAAAAAGTCGTTTACAATAGTCTTTTCCAGAATGTTATCACTCTCTTTTCTCACTTTTAGGTTAAAAGCTATAGAATCATCAGGACTAGCTGTGAAAATTTTGGGTTTTGTTATTGGTTTAACTGCCCTTTGTGGTTGACTAAATCTTTTTGGAGTTTCCGGAATAGACAGCATTTGTGGTTTATCAACCTTAATCGTTGTAGATTGATTTGTTTGGCTAATATTTATATTATTAGCATCCTGTATACTATCCTGCTGAGCAATATTATTACCGGTTACTCTATGATTCATCCTTTAAAACTTTGTGCAAAAATAATAAATAGCGCTGTTTATTTTATACGATATCAAACTGCAGCAAATTTAAAAGCATCAAGACTCCATGAACTTGAACTTTCTATAGCTGTAATTACGTCTTCTGGTTTATCAACAACAGTCCAAAGCTCCTGATGTTCCTTTCTCATAAAGTTCTCATCAATGATTTTATGTAACATCTCAATAAGCGGATTAAAAAATCCTTTTGTATTTAGCAAGATTACAGGTTTTGTAAACATACCTAATTTTTTATTTGACAGAACTTCGAATAATTCTTCAAGTGTACCTGTACTTCCTGGTAATGCAATAACTGCATCAACATTATCAACTAATAACCTTTTTCTTTCAGCCATAGTGTCTACGTGAATCATATCGCTAACACCTTTGTGTTCCCACTCAACCTCAACCATAAATTTAGGAATTACACCTGTAACTTTACCATTGTGTTTAAGCATGGTATTTGCTATTGCACCCATTAATCCAACAGCTCCACCACCATAATTCATAGTTATGTTATTCTCAGACAGAATCTTTCCTAATTCATTGGCGTCATTGATATACGCTTCATCAACTTTTGTACTTGAAGCACAAAAAACACAAACTCTTTCTATTTTGCTCATATATATTTATTATATACTATCACTCACACACCAGGCCGAAGCCCCAAATAAAATAAAATCTTTTAGTATCGTTTGACCTACCTTTGAAAGTTCAGGAAAACCATAACCTGTTTGCCAAACAATTTTTGATGTAAAAAGAAGTGACAAACTTAATATAAACATTAGACATGCTGCAACTCCTCCCCAAAAAGACAAAGGTTTTGAGATAGGTTTAAGTAAAATTAATATTCCAATAAGTATTTGGAGGTAGGCTATAATTTGATTTAATGCGTAAGGAGTCAGATACTTTAATATAAAGGAAACATGTCCTCCTGATATTAATTGATGTGTATAATCTGCTTCAGAGTTTTTGAATTTTAAAAAACCCAGCCATATTATAACAAAACCAAGTCCATATCTTAAAATAAAAACACCAATTGATTTGAGTAGTTTACTTAAAAAATTCTTCATGTGTTTAATTTTTATACCTGATATCTCTGCCGAATGGTGTTAATGCAACGCCCGCTAATTTAAAATGCTGCATTCCGAATGGAATACCAACAATGGTAATGCATAATAACAATCCCCAGGCAAGATGTGAAAGAGAAATCCATATTCCACCAACAAGAATCCATAAAACGTTCATAAATATAGAAAGGCAACCATCTGATCTTTTTGTCACAGCTGCTTCTCTTCCAAAAGGCCAAAACGCCAGACTGGCAAGTTTTAACGTTTGAAGCCCAAACGGAATACCAATAATGGTTATCATTAGAATAATGCTGCTTACCAGATATTCCAGTGCAATCATGAAGCCTCCAAAGATTAACCAGATAATATTACCTAATAAATTCATGTTTTTTGTTTCGAATATAACCAATATCTGTATAAGATTAAGAAATTAGCCTTTGAATATTTAGTTCCGGATATTCAAAAGGATAGGAAACCTCTTTGATGTTGCCAATATAATTTTTGCCTCTTAGCGGTTTAACAGTAAAAGCATTAAGATTTTCGTATTCTTTATTATTGCAGAATTCCTCTGGTGCATATTCTATGTCCTCACTTAACCATTTATTTATTTGATCTTCGGTTAATATTAAAGGCATTCGGCTTCCTTTTACTTTGGGATTATTATGTATTTTACTCATTATGCCCTGAGCCTTTGTTGTTATTAATGAAGAAGTACTTATTGTTTTTTTATCATGTGTTAACCAATTATCCCATATACCTGCAATAATTAGCGGTTTTTCTTCTTTATGAAATATATAAAGAGGATAGGTATTATGATTAAAGTGATAGTGTTCGTAAAAACCATCTATTAAAATAATGCACCTTCTTTTTTTATATGACTCCTTAAATGAAGGTTTTTCATTTATAGTTTCTATTCTGGCATTGATGGTTCTGTTTTGGATCTTGGATGCGGTAATTTCATCTTTAGTCCAATAAGGGATCAATCCCCATCTTAATAAATAAGGTTGTATTTTATCCGATTCATTTATAAAGCATAATATATTAGGATGATTAAATGCTGATATATGATATTTAGGAGTAATGTTTTGAGTCAGAATATTTAAATCATTTTCAATTCGAATAATTTCCTCTGGTGATTCACCCATTCTTTTAGCATAGTTTAATTTTTTCTGGGTAAGGTATTTAATATCGTAACACATTTTATTTGTTAAGTTATTAATCCTGGGTTAAAATTTCAAAAGAAGTTTTAAGAAAATACTTTTCATATGATCTATTTTCAGGAAACTTAGATTAAAAGAAGCATGTTTGTTATAAAGAGATAATTCTCAATATATTATTTGAAAAATTCCATTATATTTTGATTTATCATACCATTTTTCAATTGTTTAAAGTATTGAATCTAACAAATATTAACAGAGAAACAGGCTTTTGTTATTTCTCTTTTTTATAATTTCGCAACATGATTTATATAGTTATTTTAATTCTTGTTGCTCTTATTGTTGCCTGGTTTGTTTCAAACAAACCAAAAAGTAAAGAAGAGATTGAAGAGGAAGAGGCAAAAGAGGTTCCGGCAGATTGCTGTGGTGCTCATGAGGTTTGTGAAGCTGACAGCTTACTAAGTTCAAGTGATAAGATTGAATATTATAATGATGAAGAGTTAGATCGCTTTAGAGGAACTAAACCAAATTTATATTCAGACGAAGCCATAGAAGAATTTAGAGATGTTTTATATACTTTAAAAGAGAGAGAAGTTGCCGGTTGGATGAAAAGTATGCAATTAAGACAAATACAACTTCCTGAAATTATAAGGGAAGAAGCTTTAATGATAGTTGAAGAACGAAGAAATGTATAAAAGAAAAGCCGGAATTAATCTTCCGGCTTTTTTTATATCAGTGTTTGTAATTTCTATTCAAGTATTGTAACCCATCCGTGCGTGTCAGTCTCATCACCATACTGGATGCCTCTAAGTTTGTTATAAAGTTTCTGGCAAACAGGTCCTGCAATATTCGGGTCTCCAAATTTATATGATACATTTTCATCAATGTCATCAATTTGGCCAATTGGGCTGATAACTGCAGCTGTACCACATGCTCCAACTTCATCAAATTCGCTTAGCTCTTCAAGAGGTACACGACGTCTTTCAATTTCCAATCCCATATCTTGTGCAAGTTGAATCAAACTCATGTTTGTAATACTTGGTAGTATTGATTCAGAAAGTGGGGTAATATATTTGTCTCCCTTAATAGCAAAGAAGTTAGCAGGACCAGCCTCGTCAATGAATTTATGTTCTTTACTGTCTAAATAAAGAACAGAAGAATAACCGTTTTCATGAGCAATTTTTCCTGCACGCATACTTGCTGCGTAGTTTCCTCCAACTTTAAGGTTTCCTGTACCATGAGGAGCAGCTCTGTCAAAGTTTCTGCTGATCATTTGTTTTGTTGGTTTAAAACCTTCTTTGAAGTATGGTCCTACTGGTGTTACAAATACTACAAATGTGTATTCGTCAGAAGGAGAAACTCCAACTTTTGGTCCGGAACCAATTAAAAGAGGGCGAATATATAAGGCAGCACCTGACTCATAAGGAGGAACATAATCCAGATTGAGCTCTACAGCACGGACGACAGCTTTGTTGAATAATTCAGTAGGAACAGGTTGCATTAAAATACCGTGTGCGGAACTTTGCAGTCGCTTAGCATTTTCATCCATTCTAAAGATTCTAACTTTGCCATCTTTACCTTTAAATGCTTTAAGACCTTCAAAAGCCTGCTGACCGTAATGAACACATGTTGCTGCCATATGGATTGTTAACGCTTCAGAAGTTGTTTCTTCCAATTCGCTCCACTGGCCATCTCTGAAGTAGCTACGTACGTTATAATCAGTTTTGATATAACTGAACGATAAGTTTGCCCAATCGATTTTGCTCATGAAACAATGATTAATAAATGAACTAATATTTTTTTACCGGTATAAATCTAATATGATTATATAAATATTACTATTAAGAATCATATTTTTAGATTTATTCTTACAAATGTCCGAATCCTTTTTTATTAAAAAAAGTTTGAACAGTTAAATGATTAAAAAAAAGCCGCATCTTTTTTGATGCGGCTAGCTGCTAACTCGAAAAACAGCAAATCAATAAATAACTTTATATTATTTATTGCTTTGCTAAACGCTTTCGTTCGTGTTCTTCAAGATATATTTTTCGAATACGAATCGATTGGGGTGTTACCTCAACGTATTCATCACCCTGTATATATTCTAATGCTTCTTCTAAAGAGAAGATAATTGGTGGAGCTAATTTAACTTTTTCATCCGAACTTTGAGTACGCATGTTGGTTAATTTTTTCGTTTTAGTAATGTTAATTGATAAATCACCTTCACGATTATTTTCTCCAACAACCTGTCCTTTATATATTTTCTCTTGTGGAGATACAAAGAATTTACCTCTGTCCTGAAGCTTATCTAAGGCATAAGGAATTGCAGCACCATCTTCCATTGCAATTAAAGAACCATTTAAGCGTTTGTTAATTTCACCTTTATATGGTTGGAACTCAACAAAACGGTGTGCCATAATAGCTTCTCCTGCAGTAGCAGTTAGTAATGAATTTCTTAAACCAATAATACCTCTTGATGGAATGTGGAACTCAATAACAACACGTTCACCTTTACGTTCCATGTTTAACATTTCACCTTTACGAAGCTGAACCATTTCAATTGCTCTACCAGAATACTCATCAGGTAAGTCAATTGTAAGTTCCTCAACAGGCTCATGCTTAATAGCTCCAATTTCTTTAATGATTACTCTTGGCTGTCCAACTTGTAATTCATATCCTTCACGACGCATTGTTTCAATTAACACAGACAAGTGAAGTACACCACGTCCGTAAACGTTCCATGCATCAGCAGATCCTGTTTCTTCAACACGTAAAGCAAGGTTCTTTTCTAACTCAGCATCCAATCTGTCCTTAATATGACGAGATGTTACATACTTACCATCCTGTCCGAAGAAAGGGGAGTTGTTAATGGTAAATAACATACTCATTGTTGGTTCATCAATAGCAATTGGATCAAGAGCTTCAGGGTTTTCGATATCTGCAACAGTATCACCAATATCAAATCCTTCAAGACCAACTAATGCACAAAGTTCACCACTTTTAACTTCGTCAACTTTTTTCTTGCCAAGTCCGTCAAATACATTAAGTTCTTTAATTTTTGATTTGATAATTGATCCATCTCTTTTAACTAAAGAAACCTGTTGGTTGGTTTTAATTGTTCCTCTGTGAACACGACCAATAGCAATACGTCCTGTATATGGTGAGTGATCTAAAGAAGTAATCAACATTTGAGGAGTTCCGTCAAGATATTCAGGTGCAGGTATATTTTCAATTACAGCTTCAAATACAGCCGAAATGTCCTCTGTTTGTTGTTTCCAATCTGTACTCATCCAACCATTTTTGGCAGATCCGTAAATGGTAACAAAGTCAAGTTGTTCTTCAGTAGCCCCAAGGTTAAACATTAAGTCAAAAACCGACTCTTGTACCTCTTCCGGGCGACAGTTTTGTTTGTCAACTTTGTTGATTACTACGATTGGCTTTAAGCCTAAACCAATAGCTTTTTGAAGTACAAAACGAGTTTGAGGCATAGGTCCTTCAAACGCATCTACTAAAAGTAATACTCCGTCAGCCATGTTTAAAACACGTTCAACTTCTCCTCCAAAGTCGGAGTGACCAGGGGTGTCGATAATGTTGATCTTAGTGTTTTTGTACATTACCGAAACGTTTTTAGAAAGAATGGTAATACCTCTTTCTCTTTCTAAATCGTTATTGTCCATGATTAACTCACCAACTTCCTGATGCTCTTTAAACAGTTTTCCGGCCAATAACATCTTGTCAACCAATGTAGTTTTACCGTGGTCAACGTGCGCTATAATTGCAATATTTCTTATATCCTGCATAACGTAATAAAAATGAGGGTGCAAAGGTAGCGTTTATTTTGCTTTAAATGATTAAGATCATATTAAAAAGAGTTTTAAAAAGTGCTGATTTAAGTGTTTTTAACCAAATCAAGGATCTTATATTTTATTTTTCTCAAATAAATGAAATTAAACTATGGATGTCAATATTTAGGAATAAAATACTTGTGGCAGAATTAGATAAATAAAAAAGGAGGTTATCACTAACCTCCTTCTCCAAATGTGCTCTTTTGTTTTTATCGTTTTGACTCTTGTAATTGTTTTGCCATTGCTGCACCAATTAAGCTTTCAAGAGGAGTTCCTCCTTTAGAATCACCACCCATAATCATGGTTTGTGGGAAGTTTATTTTTGCAATCTCGGCAGCCACTTTTACATCGCGGTCTAATTCCATTTGAAGTTTTACTTCAGGAGTAATACCGGCTTGTACTTTCTTAGCAATTTCATAAGCTTCTGCATCGGCAGTAACTTTTTTCTTTTGAGCGTTTAATCTTTCTGTTTCAAGTGCAATTGCAGCTAACTTTTTATTGGTTTCTTCTTGCTTTAATTTTGTTTCAATGGCAATTAAGGCTTTTACCTGCTCTTTTTCCTGAGTTACACGTTCTTCTGCTTTATCTCTTTCTCCTTGGGCGATAATACGTTGTTGCTCAGCTTTAGCAGTTTCAATTTTTTGTTGTTCTAACTGACGTTTTGCTGATTCGTCACGTTGCGCCTCTAAACGTTGTTTAAATGTAGCCTCTAAATCGATTTTATCTACAATAACTTGTGATACAACAATGTTGTTTTCTGATAATTCATGAGGTATACGTTTAGGAATACCATGTTCTAAAATTTTTTCAACAATATAACTGGTTTGAATTTCTTTGATGGTACGCTGTCTTGCGGTCATTTCAATTTCGTTGTAAATAGTATCTTTTACCTCAATTTTGTTGACAGCATAGGTGCCTCCTTTTAATTGCTCTTCAAATGTTTGACGGAATGATTGAGCCTCACCTGAGATATAGTTTTGAGCTGCAAACATATAACCGGTGTTAATTAGCTGTTCTCTTACAGTTGGAATTATAGTGTTATTTACCAGGTTACTCATTGTTCTGTATTTCACTGCTAATTTTATAAAAGATGGTGAATCATCAGGTAATTGAAATCTAAGTGAAACGTAGCCGTTTGCAGTTACCTGATCAATAAAACGGATAGGAATAGGATGCATTACTCCTTCTAGTTCATCAATATCAGATTCATCTTTTGCACTAACAACCTTAACGTCAATATATTTTTGCCATTTATCTATTTTAGCAAATCCTCTCCATTTGATACCTTGCTCCATAACTGCACTCATTTTCCCGGTTGGAGAAACTAATAGGTAATTAAAACCTCTGTCGGCAAAGAAAAATAAAGACTTTAACAACATTAACATAATTCCTATTGATAGGAGAATAGTACTGTGTGTTTGTTTTATTCCTTTTAACCATTCAGGAAATCGAGAGTTAGTTTTTGTAATTTTTGATACTACCATTGCAAATAGCCCTGCAAGTAGTACTAAAAAGCCAAGAAATGTAATCATAGGTTCTGTGTTTAAGTAATTTAATTAGTTAAATAAATCTTTTTTATTTAGTTCTGTTATTTTGCCAAACTCTTTTAGTTTTTCAAATTCAATTCTCTTTTTATCTCCAACAATGGTGATGATAATTTTTTTGTCTTTAATGTATTTGTTGTAATAATTAACAATATCATTAAAATGCATTTCTTCAATGTTTTCAAATAGTTCCTTGTTGGGATCTTCTGTGCATCCCAAATAGGCCCAATACGGAATTCTGTTTGTTATATCTCTAAAGCCCGGACGTTTACTGTTTATAGATTGGCAGATGCTTTTGGTTATTAACTCCATTCTTTCAGGTTTCTGAGGCATATTATTAATTAGGTTCAGGTAAGTGTCTAAAGCTTCAATTGTCTTATCTGATTGTGTACTCATAACCCCCTTAAAGAATGTCGGATTTTCCCTGGATAAAGGAGTGGAGCTGTATCCGTATGCACTATAAGCTAATGATTTAAACTCTCTAATTTCCTGAAATACCAATGAAGACATATCTCCACTAAAATATTCGTTAAACAGTTTTTGATTTAAGTAATCGGTTGTGTCATTTTCGTTACTTATTACGTATAGACTAATGTGTGATTGTACAGCATTTTTATCGTCAACAAAATAGACTTGATTCTCTGATGGTTGTATTTTTTTCTTTGCATAGTATTTATTTCCCTGTTGCAAATGATCAGTAAAACTAAGTTGTTTTGTTGAAATCTTTTTAAATTCTTCAGAGGATAAATTTCCGCAGTAATGTAACTCGCAGCTTTTATTAAATATATTTTTTGCAACAGAGGTTAGACTATCAATTGACATATCTTTGATATCTTTTGCAGTAAAGTCTTTTAAGTAAAATGAGTTGTTTTTGTATAAAGCATATTCATCTAAAGCTTCAGATTCAGAATCAATATCCTTTGTTATCATTTTCTTACTCATTTTGCGTTCCCTGATCAGTTTTACTTTCTCAGATTCTTTTAGGACAGGATTGGTAATTAAATCATTGATTAATTTAAGAGTTGGTTCAAAATTCTGTTCCAGACCCGAAATCCTTAGTGAAAAATTAGTTTCATTAGCATTTGCGTAAAACTCCGCTCCAAGTTTTTGTAATTCTTTTAGAAAATCAGAATAAGCGAGTTGATTTGTTCCACAATATCCAATTACTTCATCAGCTAAATCATTTGTAATTGATTCGTTAGTACCACTATGAAACTTAATGTCCAATGAAAAAATATTGTTGATTGGATTTTTACAGGTATAGTATTGAGCAAAGTTATTGATTTGCCCTTCTTCAAAATCAACTCCTTTTTCGATATAATGCGGAGTAACTTTTTCGCTAGGCATTTCTTCAATCATTTGTGCATATTCAGATTTGGCTTCAGTATTTTTAGGCTGTACTGGTTTATATGGTGGTTTTTGAACTTTATCCTTTTTAGGAAAACCCATTTTTGAGTAAAATGCTAAATAGTCTTTGCCATAATATTTATTTGCTGTTATTATAATTTCGTCTTTTGATATTGAATTTAATCGGTCTTCATAATTCATTTCTTCATTCCAATCCTTATCATAAATAAAAGCATTCATCAGAGATAAAGTTCTTTGCCTTGAGTCTTCAATATCTTTTTCTTTCTCTGTAATCATTTCAAGTTTAACAGCACTAAGCAATTCTTCATTAAAATCACCACTTTTAAGTTTGTTAAGTCTTTCCAGAATTAAATTTTCAGTTTTCTTTAAAGATTGGCCGATTATTTTAGGTACCATTATAATGAGTGTATTTCCTGCTTCCTCAAAGTTCATTGCTTCTACCTCTGCAGCCATTAGTTCGTTGTTATTCACTAAATCATCAAGAAGTCCTGTTGATGAATAATTTGATAATATACGATTACACAAGTCTATTTTTAATTCATCGGGATGGCCAATAGGAACAGTTCTAAAGCCTAAAACACCAACTTTTATAGGGAGTAATCGTTTGTTAACTTGTTCTCTTCCTTCAAAGGGAGTAGTGCTGATTTTTTCTTCCTTTGGCATTTCTTTTGCTTTCCACTTGCCAAATTTCTCCTCAATTAAAGGTTTTACCGATTGAGTATCAAAATCGCCGGTTAGTATTAAGGCCATATTGTTAGGAATGTAATACTTCTGATAGTATTCTTTCATCTTACTTAAGGAAGGATTTTTAAGATGATCAGCATAACCAATTATTGGATTAGCATAAGGAGTTCCTTTGTATAGTTGCTTAAATAATTCTTCCAAAAAAGTACTGAACATGTTGTCTGCATATAAATTCTTTTCTTCATATACAGTTTCCAATTCCGATTGAAATAGTCTGAACACCGGATTCTCAAATCTGTGAGAATAAACATCCAACCATTTTTCCATTTCTGTCTGAGGAAATGCGTTTAGATATGCAATGTATTCGTAGCTTGTAAAAGCATTTAAATATTGTCCGCCTATTTGACTTATAATCCTGTCTAGCTCATTAGGAATAGCATAATCAGATGCTTTAATGGAGAGCTCGTTAATTTTGAGTTGAATAGATTCTCTTTCTTTCTTATCTGAAGTTGTTCCTAGTTTATCATATTGCTGGGCAATACTGTCAAGGTATACTTTCTCTTTTGTGTAATCTGTAGTTCCAATTTTATCAGTTCCCTTAAACATAATATGCTCAAAATAATGAGCAATACCAGTGGCATCTTTGGGATCTCTTTTACTACCTCCTTTAACTGCTACCATACCCATAACTGAAGATGCGCTGTGATCTTCATTGAGGTATACTGTTAGCCCGTTTTTCAGAGTATATCTTTCAACTTTTAAAGCTGAAGGAATTTCTTTTGCGCATACAATAGCCGAAAACGCACATAGTAAGATGATTAGTGTTTGCTTGTTCATTTTAATTATTTTAAGAGTGAAGGTTTGACTTGTAAAAAGTGAAAGAAAAGTCAGTTAAATTATAGGATGAAGAATTTTCGAGTTCGTTAGGTTTTCATTGGGCAATAGTTAAAGGTTTGGCATCATAAACAAAAAATATTTTTATTTAAGAATCAAATATAATTATTCAGTTGAAATAATCAAACATTTGAACTATCTGATTGATTTTAGCTTTTGGACATTTTATGCTTTAGGGAGGTATTCAATATCTATATTACTCATGGATTTAAAAAGGTTAATTCTGGCCTGGGGATTTAATTTTTCAAATTGATTAATCCATATTCTTGCATGATTACGATAAGTGTGGTCCTCGTAAGGGCATTCTTTCTTTAATGATGCAAATTGCTTAATGTGAGCATATTTTATCATTTCTAAATTTGTATTATAAATCAAAGGACGAATTATCAAAAGGTTTTTGTCAAACATTTCAAGAGTAGGAGGGATTGATGAAATGTTGGCATGCATAACCATATTCATCATAAGAGTTTCAATGGCATCGTCCAAATGGTGGCCAAAAGCAATTTTTTTGAATTCATTATTTTTTGCAAACTCAAACAGTTCTTTTCTGCGATTCCAGGAGCAGGTAAAACATGGCTTTTTGTTTGGTTTTTCTTCTATGCCTGCATATGTTTTAATAATATGCAGATGTACATCAAGTTGCTTGCAAAAGTTGGTTAAAAAGTTTTGGTCAATTTCATAAGGAACATCATCTGTAATAATATGTATTGCATGAATTTCATAGGTAATGGGCAAAAATTTTCTTCTTTCAGATAGTATATCAAGCAGTGATAACGAATCCTTTCCTCCGGAAACAGCAACAAGAATTTTGTCTCCATCATTAATCATGTGGTGATGGTTAATTGCATCGCCGGTTTGCTTAATTATTTTTCGAATAAAGTTTTTATCTGCCTTTTGCATTGACTATAGGGTAGTGTAATAAAACAAAAATCCCGGCTTTGTATACAAAACCGGGATGAAATATGTTAATAGTATAAACTATTAGCTTAATGAGAAACGTTTAAACTCAGTTACAGTTAAACCGTTGCTTGCACCGTTAAGATATTGCTTAATAGATTGTTTGTTATCTTTAACAAATGCTTGCTCAAGAAGAGTAGATTCTTTAAAGAATTTACTTAAACGACCTTCAGCAATTTTATCAAGCATAGCCTCTGGCTTACCCTCTTCACGAGCCTTTTCTTTACCAATTCTTAATTCTGTTTCGATAATATCAGCAGGAACAGAATCTTTATCAACACTAACAGGTGCCATAGCAGCAACTTGCATTGCTACGTCTTTACCAACTTGCTCCTCAAAACCAGCTTGGTTAAAACCAACGATTACAGAAAGTTGATTTCCTGGGTGAATATATGGTACAACAGTCTCTGCGTTAATAACAGCGTAATCAGCGATTTCAATTTTTTCACCAATAACACCAATTTGCTCAGTAATTACATCTTTAATAGCAACACCATTCAATTGAAGATCTAAAATTTCTTCTTTTGTAGATGCTTCACTATTTAACGCTGTTTCAAGAATTGAATCAGCTAAAGCAACGAAGCTTTCGTTTTTACCAACAAAGTCAGTTTCACACTTTAAGATGATGGTAGCACCTTTTTTAGCGTCGCCAGAAACTTTTGCCAATGTACAACCTTCTGTTGTTTCACGATCAGCACGTTTGCTAGCCATTGCCTGACCTTTTTTACGGATAATTTCAACAGCAGCGTCAAAATCGCCATCAGTTTCGGTAAGGGCTTTTTTACAGTCCATCATACCGGCACCGGTCATTTGTCTAAGTTTACTTACGTCAGCAGCTTTAATCGCCATGATATATCAGTTTTTGATGGTTAAAATGAATTATTCAGCAGCTTCTTCTGAATCTGCTTCTGGAGCTTCTACTTTAGCAGCAGCTTTTTTAGCATCGTCTTTTTTAGCGCCCTTGTCTTTTTTAGTAGCCGCTTCAGCTTCGCGATCTATTTTTCTTTCGCTTAATCCTTCTTCCATAGCTTTAACCATGATGTCAGTAATTAATTCGATAGACTTAGTTGCATCATCATTTGCTGGGATAACATAATCCAAGTTTGATGGATCAGAGTTTGTATCAACAACACCAAACACAGGAATACCTAATCTGTTGGCCTCACGCACTGCAATGTGCTCTTTCATTACATCAATAACGAACATAGCAGCAGGAAGACGAGTAAGGTCAGCGATACTTCCTAATGTTTTCTCTAACTTAGCTCTCTGACGAGATATTTGAAGACGCTCTCTTTTTGAAAGGTTTTTCCAAGCACTAGGATCAGCCATAAGCTTATCAATAGAACCCATTTTTTTAACAGCCTTGCGGATTGTTGGGAAGTTTGTAAGCATACCTCCAGGCCAACGCTCTACAACGTAAGGCATGTTAACACCTTTCATTTTTTCAGCAATAATCTCTTTAGCTTGCTTTTTAGTAGCTACGAATAAAATTTTTCGTCCAGATCTTGCAATCTGTTTTAATGCGTTTGCTGCTTCTTCAATTTTAGCAGCTGTTTTATGTAGATCGATAATGTGAATACCGTTACGCTCCATAAAAATATAAGGAGCCATAGCTGGGTTCCACTTTCTTTTTAAGTGACCGAAATGTACACCGGCCTCTAATAATTCATCGAAATTTGTTCTTGCCATTTTTGCTTTTTTAAAGTCGTTTACATTCTGTAAATATCAACTTACAAGTAGCCATTTGTTTTAAAATTGAAATCACTAAGGATCTTGTAAGTTTAGATACTAAACGCACCCGAAAAATATTAACGTTTACTAAATTGGAATTTCTTACGTGCTTTTGGTTGACCTGGTTTTTTACGCTCAACAACTCTAGCGTCGCGAGTCATAAATCCTTCAGCCTTTAAAGCAGGTTTGTTCTCTTCGTTAACTTTAACTAGTGCACGCGAAACAGCTAATCTGATAGCTTCCGCTTGTCCTTTAATACCACCACCGTAGATGTTTACTTTAATATCATAGTTTTCAGCTACTCCTAAAGTATTTAACGGCTGAGTTACTATATATTGTAAAATTGGTGATGGAAAGAATTCCTTAAGGTCGCGTTTGTTAATGGTAATTTGTCCTTTACCTTCGCTCAAATAAATACGAGCCACAGCCGCTTTTCTTCTACCTATTGCGTTAATTACTTCCATACTCTTTACTTATATAAGTTTAAATCAATAGTTTTTGGCTTTTGTGCCTCTTGTTTGTGCTCAGCTCCAGCATACACAAATAGGTTGCTGAAAAGTTGACGTCCTAAACGAGTTTTTGGCAACATACCTTTAACCGCTCTCTCTACAAGTCTCTCTGGACTTTTTGCAAACAATTCTGCAGGAGTTACATTTGTACGTCCACCTGGAAAACCTGTATGGTAGAAAAATTCTCTTCCTTCCCATTTGTTTCCTGTTAAACGAACTTTGTCTGCGTTGATGATAATTACGTTATCACCACAATCTACATGAGGTGTGTAATTTGGCTTGTACTTTCCACGTAGCAATTTAGCTACTTTTGAAGCCAAACGACCTACAACCATGTCTGCTGCATCTACAACAACCCACTCTTTATTAGCAGTTGCTTTGTTTGCCGATACTGTTTTGTAACTTAATGTATTCACAGTCTTCCTTTGTTAATAAATTAAAAAAAATAAACAGTTTCAAACAGCCATAATAATCTAATTAACAAGACTATGCGTAAAATCTTCCCATCGATAAAATGCTATAACTTGTTCAATTCTATTATCTTATGCTGTTCGGCACGAATAATAATCGGGCGCAAAAGTACAGTTTATTTTTCTTATAACCCAATAAAAATCAAAAAAATGTATATTTGTTATTCAAAAAAAATCAAAAGAAATAATTTACATATGATTGATCATAAAACATTCATGGCTAGAGCTATAGAATTATCGGAACAAAGTGTTAAAAATGGGGGTGGACCGTTTGGTGCTGTAATTGTAAAAGAAGGGAAAATTGTAGCGGAAGGATTTAATCAGGTTACCAAAAATAATGATCCTACAGCTCATGCAGAAGTTACTGCCATCAGAAATGCATCTAGTATATTAAATACCTTTGATCTTTCAGGTTGTGTGATTTATACATCATGTGAACCTTGTCCTATGTGTTTAGGTGCTATATACTGGGCTGGAATTGAAAAAATGTTTTATGGTAATACTAAACAAAATGCTGCTGCCATAGGTTTTGATGATGATTTTATATATAAGGAAATAGAAAGGCCAGTTTCTAAGAGAAAATTGAATTCGGAACAATTGATGAATGAGGAAGCTTTAAATGCTTTTCGTTTGTGGAGTGATCTTGAAAATAAAATAGAATACTAAATGCGATTAGGAGAGGAGTTCTTTACTAAGAATGCTTTGGATTTTGCACCTGAAGTATTAGGGAAGAAAATTGTCAGGGTTTATGAAAATGGGAAAAAGGAAGAATTCTTAATCACTGAGGTTGAGGCTTATTGTGGGAAAGAGGATTTAGCTTGTCATGCAAGCAAGGGAAGGACAAAGAGAACAGAGATCATGTTTCAAAAAGGTGGCAGGGTATATATGTATCTTATTTATGGAATGTATTGGATGTTGAATTTTGTTTGCGGAGAAGAAGATAAGCCACAAGCTGTGTTGGTAAGAGGTGTAAAAGGAGTTGCCGGCCCCGGTAGAGTTGGTAAAAGATTAGCTCTTGATAAATCGTTTTATGGAGAAGATCTTTTAACTTCCAATCGAATATGGTTGGAAAGTTGTAATGATCAGAGGATAATTATACAAACTTCAAAAAGAATAGGGGTAGATTATGCTGGTGAAATCTGGGCTAATAAACCTTATAGGTTTTTTACCGAATTATAGAATATCCTCTCGTCGTAATCATGGCCGGAGAATTGTTCTAAAATGTGGTCTACTTTTCTAGCTTCGCAAGGTATTGTTAGTTTATTAGTGAGTAGTAACCTCATTGAATCGTAGTCAATATGGTGTATGTGATTTGTATTGACAATAAAAAGAGGATGACACCTTACAAAATCATAAGAATATAACATTGATTCATATCTTCTCAGGGGTTCTTTTATTTTAATTAATTCACCTGATGTTAGATAAAATATAGATTTAGAATAATTTGATTCCCCGTAAATAATATCGCAAATAGGAATGGAAGTGATTTTTATTTGTGTTTTAAATATGATTTGTTTTTGATTGCTAAAACAACTGTAGTTGTTAAAAAAGGTTTGCATCTTGGTTTTATAGCCTTCTTCTATTAAAGTCGAAATTACATTGTCTACCGTAATTAGTAGCTCGCTGATATCAAGAGGTTTGTATATGAAGTCGATAGAGGCAAATCTGATGTCATCAAGAGCATATTCCTGATAAGCAGACATAAAAATAACTTTGTAATTGAAATCTTTGGTTTGCTTTACTACATCAATTGATGTTCCACCTATGAGATGAATGTCGAGAATGGCAATTTGTGGTTTGTGTTTTTTTATTGCCAGTATGGTTTGTTCAACAGATTCTGTTTTTGCCACAATATTTATATTTGAAAAATTTTGCACTAAAATTTTTTCAATTGCATTTCTAATTCTGCAATCATCATCTGCTAAAAGAATGCTAATATTGTTCATGATTTTGTCTGTTTTAGGTAGCTAGTTGTTGTCTTCTTTGTTTCTCTCTTTAATACTTATAATGGGTAATTTAAATTTTACTAAAACCCCGTTTTTACCTGGGTTAATATCTTGTATGTCTATAATTTTAAGTACAGCTTTTTTGTGTGTCATCTTTTTAATAACATCCAAGCGTTCGTTTGTTATTTTAATTGCCATGGACTCGTGCTTAGAGCCTATAGAGGATGCTTTTTGAGATGCTTTCCATCCAATTCCATTGTCTTCTATTTCTATATGAAGAGATCCATTCTTCTTAAAAAAACGAATATTTATAGATCCTTTTTCGCCTAATCCCTTAATACCATGTTCGATAGCGTTTTCTACAAATGGTTGGGTTAACATAGGTGGTATTAAAATATCTTCCTCGTTTATATCTTCAGCTATTTCTATATTATAACTGAATGGATAAACAAATCTTAATTGTTGGAGTTCTAGGTAGTATCCAAGCATCTTGTTTTCATCCAGTAATGGTACATATTCGTATTCTGAGCTTCTTAAAACCTGACGCATTAAAGAGGCAAATCCGGTCAGGAATTTAGAGGACTTTTCCATATCATTTTCAAGGATATAAACCTGTATTGCACTAAGCGCATTAAAAATGAAATGTGGATTCATTTGAGTACGCAACAATCTTTGTTGCATTAAAATATTGTTGTATTTAGATCGTAATTTAATTTGTCGAAAGGACAGTATGGCGATACTAATGATTACAAATACTAAAATTAAGGAGCTAAATAATGTCTTCTTTTGAACAGCTATTAATTTGTTTTGCAGCTCATTCTTATTGTTTAATAACCTGATTTGATTTTTTGTTTGTTCTAAATTCTGAATGGATTCAACAGCAACAATATGTCTCAGATTTTCTTCATTAATAATGCTGTCTTTATATATTTCCGCAGTTTTAAGGCAGGCTAAAGCTTTTTTGTTTTCGTTAAGTGCTTCGTAAGCTTTAGATAATAAGCGACTGCATGTTTCAATTTGATATTTAGATCCTATTTCTAGAGCGATATGGAGCCCTTCTTTTAAATTTGTGATGCTTTTCTGGTAATCTTTTATTAATAAATAGGTTTCGCCAATAATAGAGTAGCTTGTTGAAATATTAATTCTATCGCGGGATTCTTTATTAAATACTAAGGCTTGCTGTAGGTACTCTAAAGCAATATGGTATTGTTTCTTAATTTTATATAAATCGCCAAGGCTGTTATAGCTTATAGCTTTACCAACAGAAGAGTTGATTTCGTTATTGTAATCAAGAGATTTGTTGAAGCACACCAGTGCAGAATCTAAGTCGTTCAGTGATTCTAAACATTCTCCAATGTTGTTGTAATTTATAGCTAATCCGAGCTTGTTGTTTTGCTTTTTAGCTATTTCTAACGATTTTTTAAAATATTCTATAGATGCGTGGTAGCGTTTCAAATTAGTGTAAACATTACCCAAACCATTGTATGCTACACTAGTTTGAAAGGTATCGTTAACTTCTTCCGCCAGGTTTAATGCTTCCATGTGTAGATCCAGAGCATGTTTGTTTTCATCAATTCTGCGATATACCACAGCTAACATATTAACATACCTTGCTAATGCCGCTTTGTTATCCTGATTTCGTGCAATTTTTACAGCTTTATCATGAAATTCCAAAGCTTTATTGAATTCAGATCTGTTACGGTGTCGTACGCCTAATGTGTTGTATATTTCTGCTAGTAGAGGAAGTAAACCGTTTTTCAGTGCAATTTCTTCTGCCTGGGTAATATAATCATCTTTTACATTTGAAGTGTTCAGCTTTTGGGTGTAATAATTGTTGGATTGCTTGATTAAGTTTGAAACAACACTGGAATCAGTTTTAGATATTGTAATAGAGTTGACATCAAGAGAGGTTGGTTCTTTTGGCTTTTGGTTACAGCCGCTGAAAACAATTATTAGTGCAAATAGGATAAATAGAAACTTCAAAATCTTCATTTGTATTGTTTATGCTTTGTAATTTAGGGTTTTAAAGGTTTTATTAATATCTAATGATGTTGGTATTTATGAACTTTTTATTAACAATGAGTCTCAAATTTAAATTTTGAACTGAATTTAATTACTGTATTTTATAGTATGGATAAGTATTTTATGCATAACTTATGTTTATACTATATTTGTTATGTTTCATTCCATTTTTTATATCATTGAGTTAATTTTTATTCTATGAAATATTTTTTCATACGACATTTGTTGGTGAGTATTGTAATTATAATCTCTTTATGCAGTTGTGATATATTCTTTAAATCGAAGAAAAATCCTCGTAAATATGCAATGGTGAGTTATTCGGAGACTGGTGAAACGTACTACGAATATGAGTATCCGGATGCGGAAAAAGAGTTAGATGAGGAATTGAAAGAAATTTCAGGATTGGACTTTGATATAACCAATAACTCTTTACTTGCCATCAATGATGAACAAGGAAATATTTATGAAATGGATATTAAACATTTTAATATCATTAGTAAAAATCAATTTTGGAATACAGGCGACTATGAAGGGGTGGAGTATGATGGAGAATTTATTTGGGTTTTAAAAAGTAATGGAAATTTATATAAATACGATCCAATTAAAAAGGAAACGGAGGAGTTTGAAACCAAATTATCATCCAATAATGATGTAGAAGGATTGTGTTACGATTCGGATAAAAAGCTTTTGTATATGGCCTGTAAAGGAACTACTTTAAATAAAGAGGATAAGATTAGAACTAAAGCTATTTATGTATTTGATGTGGAGAAAAAGAAGTTTAAAAAGAAACCTTTAATAACAATTCATCCAAAACAGATTAAAAAGTTTATTGAAGAAACGGACAATAGTAATGTTGATGAAAATTTTCTGGAAAGAGCAACAGTTTTTTCACCATCAGCAATTGCAATGAATAAGAATAAAGACTTATTTATTTTATCTGCAAGAGGTAGTATTTTGTTAGTTGTTGATATGGAATCGAAAATAAAAGAAATTACTTTTTTAAATCCTAAGTATTTACCTCAGCCTGAAGGGATCTGTTTTGATGGTGATTATAATTTATATGTTTCTACGGAAGGTAAATCAAATAAAGCAAGACTGGTTGTCTATAAAAACAGAAACAAATAAATGGTTTTTAAAACCTTGATTTAATTATTGATAGAATGAGATATATTGTCATAATATTAGTTATTTTCTTATTCGTAGCCTGTGGTACACTTAAAGCGCCATACTATTCATTAAATGTTCAAAACTGGAAAGTAGAAAGTAAAACTTCTAAAAAAGAATTAATTCATACAGCCTTTCTTGTTGGTGATGCAGGTCGGTTTGATAACAAAGATTATCAAATTAATAATGTTTTAGAGACATTAAAAAAGGAACTAAAAAAATCAACAGAAGAAACTTCTTTAGTTTTTCTGGGAGATAATGTTTATCCCAATGGTCTTCCATCTGAAAATAATAAGACAAGATCATCTAAGGAAGATATTTTAGCTGCTCAACTTGATTTAGCCAGATATGTAAATGGAGATACTTATTTTATTGCAGGTAATCATGATTGGAAAAGTGGAAGTAAGAAGGGACTAAAGGCTATTATTAGACAAGAGGAATTTATTGAATCTTTTTTTAGTAAAAATTTTCCTAATAAGGTAAAGATGTATCCTGGAAATGGCTGTGGAGATCCTAAAGTAAAAAAGGTAAATAAGGATTTATATTTTGTTTTTATTGATAGTCAATGGTGGTTGCAAAATTGGGATAGTGAGAAAAAAATGAATAAAGGGTGTGATATTAAATCACGTAATGATTTTTTAACTCGTATTGAAGAAATCTTTATTGAGCATAAAAATGATCAAATTGTGGTTTTTATGCATCATCCAATATATAGTAATGGAATTCATGGCGGGTATTTCTCCTTTGCAGATCATTTGTTTCCTTTACATAGAGAAAAGAATCTTTGGGTACCTGTGCCTGTTATTGGTTCTATGTATCCTATTTTACGAACAGCAATTGGATCAGTTCAGGATTTAAATAATACCTTATATATCGAATTTAGTCAAGGAATAAATCAGATAGCAAACGATCTTGATGTAGATGTAATTTTTGCCTCAGGGCATGATCATAGCTTGCAGTATTTTGATAAAGATAATGTTAAGCAGATTATTAGTGGTTCAGGAAGCAGGCATTCCTTTGCATTGGCTGGAGGAGAAGCCGATTTTTCAAGAGAAGCACGAGGTTTTGTAAAATTACTTTTTTATGAAGATATGGAGGCTTGGGCCGAATTTTATACTGTACCTGAAAATACGTCAACGGCGAAACTTGAATTTAGAACGCAAATTCGGAAGCCTAAGGCAGGATCAATTTTTGTAGATCAGGAATATCCTTCGATAGTAAAAAAAGATACAACAGTAGCAGCCAATAAAAACTTTGATGCAAGTAGAGGAAAGCGTTTCTTTTTAGGAAACCAATATAGAGATATGTGGGCTACAGAAGTTAAAGTCCCATTCATTGATTTAGAGAATAGATTTGGCGGACTTATACCTGTTAAAAAAGGAGGAGGAATGTCATCCAACTCTCTTCGGCTTGAACATGATAATGGAAAACAGTATATTCTTCGCTCAATAAATAAGGACTATACAAAGCTGGTGGATAAAAAATATAGTGAATTGAAAGTTCTTGATATAATGAAGGATCAAAACAGTGCCAGCCATCCCTATGGAGCCTTAATGTTACCCTCTTTATCGAAAGCTGCAGGTATTTATTATACTAGTCCGGAGTTGGTTTTTCTTAAACATCAAAAGCAACTAGGTAATTATAATAATCTATTTCCTGAAGAATTGTATTTGCTAGAGCAAAGACCTGATGGTGATTGGAGCGATGCGTCACAATTTGGTTATTCTAAGGAAATTATAAGTTATAATGATCTTTTAGAAAGGTTAAGAGAAAAGAAGCATCATTTTGTGGATCAGGAGTGGGTACTAAAGTCCCGTTTGTTTGATCTATTCATTCATGACTGGGATCGACATGATGATCAATGGAGATGGGCTTCTTTTGAAATAGGAGATAGTACTTTATACAGACCAATTCCCCGAGATCGAGATCAAGCCTTTTATAAGTTCGAAGGTTTGATTCCGTGGTATGTATCTACCTTCATTATTAAAAAGTTTAAAACTATGAAGGGGGATGTAAAGGATGTAAAAAGTCTTTCGTTTAATGCAAGATATTTCGATCGGTATTTTTTAAATCAGCTCGAATGGAGTGATTGGGAAAGAATTACAAAAGAATTGCAAGCTAGTATGACCGATGAAGTCATTGATTCATGTTTGTTTGCTTTACCTGAGGATGTAATTAATTTAAATAAAGAGATTCCGGAATTATTAAAGTCTCGTCGAGATCATATGATTGAGATAAGTCGCAGACTGTATGAGTTTTTGTCACAAGAAGTTGAGATTACAGGGACTGATGATGATGAAATATTTGAAATTGAGAGGTTGCCAGATGGAAGAGTCAATGTAAAGTGTTTTATTGAAAGAGATAAAAAAGGTGATTTATTAAGATATGAAAGAACATTTTATCCATCAGAGACTTCTGAAATAAGATTATATGGATTAAGAGGTAAGGATGAATTTGTTGTTAAAGGAGAGGATGTTAATAAAATCAGAATAAGAATAATAGGAGGAGAAGACAAAGATAAAATTACAAACGATACTCATAAAGCCGGAATCTATGCTTATGATGAGGTTGATGGAATTAAATTAAAAGGAGAACACATTATTGATAAAACATCAGAGGATGATATTTATGTAAATGAATATGACCGTAAGGGATTTAAATACAATAAAAATTTTCCTTTTATAAGATTAGGATACACTAAGGATGATGGTATCTGGTTTGGTTTGTCGTATGATTGGACTACAAATGGTTGGCGTAGAGATCCATATAAAGCTAAACAGAAAGCTTATTTTGAAGTAGCTCCAGGCAATCAGGATGCCTTCAAATTTGGTTATGATGCTCATTTTCCTGGATTATTTGGAAAGTTGGATTTCAAACCTTCCTTCCATGTTGACTTTCCGAGCATTGAAAATTATTTTGGAATGGGTAATAAATCCGTTAATTATGAAAGAGAAAAAGAATATAATTGGGTAACAATTACTGGTGTAAAATTTAATCCATTAATCTCATATCATACTTTAAATAAACGGTTTATTTTTGATTTTGGGCCAACATATGAGACTGTCGAAATTCAGGAACGAGATGGTCGTGTAGCTTTGGATCCTTTAATAGGATTTACCGAAGATGAAATGGAGAGAAAGCATTTTGTTGGAGGTGAAATTCATCATAAAATTAATATCAGAGACAGGGAGGAGAATCCTTCGAATGGTTTTGCTTTCTATGCAGGTATAGAGTATCAGCATAATATTACAGATGATGATGATTTATTCCGGTTCAAAACAAACTCACAGTTTTATGTAACATTAAGTAATTACCCAAAGTTAGTATTGGCTAATAATATTGGTTATGAAAAAATTAGTGGGGATTACGAGTTTTATCAAACTCCTGATATAGGAAATTTAACCAACTTAAGAGGTTTTCGTAAGAATAGATTTCGAGGAGAATCTGCTTTTTATGAAAATGTTGATTTAAGATTTAATGCATTTAACTGGAAAAATGCTTATTTACCCGTGAATATGGGTTTAGTTGCAGGTTATGATATAGGAAGGGTTTGGCTTGATGATGAATATTATGAAAAATGGCATAATAGCCAAACCGTTGGATTGTGGCTTGATGTTTTAGATACTTTTGTAATGCAGCCATATTACTCTTTTACAGTTGAAGATAATTTCTTTAGTTTTATCATGAGATTTAACTTTTAGAAATGAGCTTAGACTTTAGTCGATTTCGACATTTTTTATACAGGCATAAATATATTATTTTATTCCTAGTTGTACTGGGACTTTTCTTTTGGAAATCTATCTCATTTCCATTATTTACAGTTCCATATTCAACAGTTATCTATTCGCAGGAAGAAAAACTTTTAGGGGCACATATTGCTAAAGATGGTCAATGGCGATTTCCGCAAGGCGATTCCATTCCATATAAGTTTAAAGAGTGTTTGCTCTTATTTGAGGATGAATATTTCTATCGACATCCAGGAGTTAATCCTATTTCCATTCTAAGAGCTTTAAAACAAAATATTTTAAGTGGAGAGGTAAAAAGTGGAGGTAGTACCATCACTATGCAAGTGATCAGAATGGCTAAACAACGGAATCGTAACGTTGTAAGTAAATTAATTGAGGCTATTCAGGCATTAAGAGTTGAGCTTACCTTATCAAAAGATGAAATACTTAAGCTATATGCAACTCATGCGCCGTTTGGAGGAAATGTTGTGGGATTGGAGGCTGCCTCATGGCGATATTTTCATCGTCCGGCTTATATGCTTTCATGGGCAGAACAGGCTACTTTAGCTGTTTTGCCAAATGCACCTGGATTGATTCATACTGGTAAAAACAGAGAGCTTTTATTGAAAAAGCGAAATTTCTTATTAAAAAAACTTTTTGAGAAAGGTCAAATTGACTCAACCTCCTTTTTGCTCGCGCTTGATGAACCAATACCTGACCATCCTTATGCTTTACCACAGATTGCTCCTCATTTATTAGATTATTGTAGGAAAATACAAGAAGGAAAGCCTTATAAATTAAATATTCGGGATGAGTTACAAAGAAAGGTCAGTTATACACTAAAATTTTATTACGATCGTCTAAAATTAAATGAGATTAACAATGCTTGTGCTATCGTTGTTGATGTCAAAAATAAAAAGGTTTTGGCTTATTGTGGAAATATTGATGCCAATGATGTTCCTCAAAAACATGTGAATATATTACAGGCTCCAAGAAGTACTGGAAGTATTTTAAAACCCTTTTTATATGCAGCATCTATTCAGGATGGCAAGCTCTTACCAAAAATGTTAGTTCCTGATGTTCCAACATATTACAAAAACTTTGCACCCAAAAATTATACCCGAACATATGAGGGAGCAGTTCCTGCTGATGAGGCTTTGAGTCGATCTTTAAACGTTCCGGCTGTAAAAATGCTCGAAGAATATGATATTGGAAAATTTTGTAGTGTTCTTCAAAAAGTTGGAGTAAAAACGGTGAAGAATGATCCTGATTATTATGGGTTGAGTTTAATTCTTGGAGGAGCAGAAGCTACTTTGTTTGATTTGGTTGGAGCATATAGTTCAATGGCTGGAGTACTTGTAAATTATACTCAAAATAACTCAACTTATTTCACTAATGCCTATAATTCTCCAAGCTTAATGTTTAATGATAAAATTGAATTAGGATCACCATCTGAGGTTAGTCAAATTTTTTCTGCTGGTTCAATATATCATACCTTTGAAGCTTTAACAAATGTGGTGAGGCCAATTGAAGAAAGCGGTTGGCAGACTTTTTCTTCAAGTAGGAAGATAGCCTGGAAAACAGGTACCAGTTTTGGTTATAGGGATGCCTGGGCAATTGGTGTAACACCTGAATATGTTGTTGGAGTTTGGGTAGGAAATGCAACAGGAGAGGGACGTCCTGGCATCGTGGGTGGAACAACAGCAGGTCCTGTAATGTTTGATATCTTCAGGTATTTACCTGCTACGTCATGGTTTCAGCAACCCTATGATGATATGGAAAAAATATCTATATGCAAGAAATCCGGATATCGGGCTGGTCCTTATTGTGAGTCTGATTCTGTTTATGTGGCTGTGAATTCAACTCGAGTGGAGCAATGTCCATATCATCATCTTGTACATTTGAATAAAGAGCAAACCAATAGAGTAAATTCAAATTGTTATCCCATATCTCAAATGGTACATAAGTCATGGTTTATATTGCCGCCTGTGATGGAGTGGTATTATAAAAGGAATCATCCAACTTATAAAATATTGCCTGATTTTGAGAAAGGATGTGGCGGCACAATAGAACGAACAATGGAATTTATATATCCACAAAATAATAATAAGGTTTATTTGCCTAAAGGTTTAGATGGAGAAATTCAACCTGTCGTATTAAAAATAGCTCATCGATCATCTCAATCTACTGTATATTGGCATATGGATAATGATTATCTAGGAGAGACATCATTTATTCATAATATGGAAATAAAACCTTCTGAAGGCAAGCATTATCTGACTTTAATTGATGATCAAGGTAATGTTTTAAATAAGTGGATTAATTGCGTAGGAAGAAGCGATTGAAAGCGAGGATGAGTTTGTAAGCCTGCATAATATGGGAAGATTCTACAGACACTATCCCATTAAGTGTGTAAGTTAAAATATCAGGGTTCAGCTAATTTAGAGTTGAACCCTTTCTTCAAATATAGTAATAAATTGATTAAGAATGAGTCCCCAGTTACTCACTGGTTGAGTCCACTTTTTCGTCACTTCCCTAATGGCTAAAAACACGGATTTTAACACTGCTTGATCAGTAGGATAAGATAGCTTGTTTTTAGTAAATTTTCTGATTTTACCATTAAGGTTTTCGACAAGATTCGTTGTGTAAATAATATTACGAATTTCTATGGGGAAGTCATAAAATACGGTGAGTTCATCCCAGTTTGTCTTCCAACTTTTTACTGCATAAGAATACTTTCCGTTCCATTTGTCAGCAAAGTCATTTAAAGCAGCTTCTGCAGCCTGTTTTGTTGGTGCTGTATATATTTGTTTCATGTCCTTAGCAAAGGCTTTTTTGTCCTTCCAAACAACATATTTAGCTGCATTACGAATTTGATGTACTACACAAATCTGAGTACTTGAACAAGGAAATACATTCTTTATGGTGTCTGTAAATCCATTCAGATTATCAGTGACAGTAATTAGGATATCTTCAACACCTCGAGCTCTAATGTCAGTCAATACACCCAACCAAAAAGAAGCAGCTTCATTCTTACCCAGCCATAATCCGAGTATCTCTTTCTTTCCGTTCTTGCGAAGCCCAACAGCAATGTATATAGTTTTATTGATAACCTTTGAGTTATCTCGGACTTTAAAAACAATTCCATCCATCCATACAATCAGATACAACGAATCTAAGGGGCGGTTCTGCCAAGCAATTATATCATCTGTTATCTTATCTGTTATCCTGGATATCGTTGAAGTAGAAACTCGGATATCGTATAATTCTTTGATTTGTTCCTCAATATCAGAGTTACTCATACCTTTGGCATAAAGGGATATAATAATGTTCTCAATCCCATCGACCATGTTCTTTCTCTTTGGAAGCAAAATGGGGTTGAAGCTAGCTTCCCTGTCTCTGGGAACCTTTATTTCACTTTCTCCAAAAATAGTTTTAATACTTTTGGTAGTATGACCGTTCCGGTAATTCGGATTACTAGACTTTTGATGCTTTTCATAATCAAGATGAGCATCAAGTTCTCCTTCAAGTATTTGTTCTATACCTCGCTTTTGAAGTTCACTCAAAAAGTTGTTTAAGTCTTCTCCTGTTTTAAATTGTTTCAGGAAATCATCTGTTAATAGGTCTTCTTTTTTCATAACTGTGTGTTAGTCTATTAAATAAACAAAAAAATATCGAAGCTTTCTACCCCGATATTTTTATACTTACACAGTTTTTAGGATGGTACCATTCTACATCCTCGCTGTTATGAAAAAAATCTGGTTTATTTAATTTAATATTGATTTTTGATTAAATAACTGTGCTATTCAGGTCTTCCTGGTCCACCAGGTCCACGACCTCGGTTTTTTCTCATTTCTTCTTCATTCTTTAGCATTTGTTCGTATTGTTCTTCTGTTAGAACTTTTTTGAACTCTGCATTTTTCTCTTCTTGCATTGTTTCCATTTCTTCGCGCATAGACTCTCTGTCTCCGGAAGAATTTTTCCTTTGCTCTTCCATTTTTTGTGCATATTTTAAATTGATGGCACTAACTTCAGTTGTTTGTTTATCTGAAAGATTTAGCTCTTTTTTCATTCTTTCAGTTTGCATCTTGCTCATATCCTCAGCATTGAATTCTTTGTGTTGAGGTTGTGCATTTGCAGTTAAAGCCAAGCTTACAAATAGTATTGTAAAAATGCTAAAAAGTATATTTTTCATCATTGTAAAAATTAATTGTTTATTTATTCTAACAATAGGTAAGACGACAATTAATTAATTACCCTTCGCATGAAAATGATATTTTATGAAAATTATTGATTGTATAGATGTTAGAACCTTTTGTTCCTAATCAGAAAAGAAAAGAATTTGATTGAAATTGTAATGTGATTAATACATGTTGGAACAAAACCATAATGTTCAGACATGATTTTAAATCTTTCCTTTAATCCAGCAGCTATATTTTGTTTCGTAATACCTCCATCTAAAAATTTACTTAAGGTTAGATGGGTATTGGAGATTGATTTTGCATTTTTTAGGGCCAATAAACACCATTCAAAGTCTGCCGAAAATTTATATCTCAGATTATAAAGTTGAATAATCGATTTTTTTGCAATAAATGACTGATGACTTACCAACATTCCCTTTTTGAAGCTTTTCCAGGTTAATTTCTCAGGAGGCGAAAGTCTTCTGTTGCCAATTTCATTTCCATTGGTATCAATCATCACAGTATCGCCATAATAAATGTCTGAATTAGGGCTGGATAAAATAATATCTTCAACTGTATTTTTATCTGCTAATTCATCTCCTGAGTTCATAAACCAGATATAATCTCCGGTTGAAATATTGATGCCTTTATTCATAGCATCATAAATACCGTTGTCTGGTTCGCTGATCCATTTTGAAATTTTTGAATCGTATTTCTTAATTATATTTATCGTGTTGTCTTTTGAATCCCCATCTATGATAACATATTCAATGTTATTATAAGTTTGATTAATGACAGATTTTATTGTGGCTTCAAGAGTTTGTTCGCCATTAAAAACAACTGTAATAATTGAAACTTTAGGTGAAAATTGCGACATCAGTTATATTTATAATAAACTTCTATAAAGATTAAGGTATTTTTCTGCAATTACTTCGTTCGAGTAATTCTTTACTACTGAATTTCTAGCATTATTTTTAATGCTATTTATATCTGGATGGAATAGGGCTTTGTGAATACTCATTGCTAAACCATCACTGTCTTTCATTGTAGTCAGAAATCCATTTTTATTGTTTTCAATCATTTCAGGAACTCCTCCAACGCTAAAGCTTACAACGGGTATTCCACAAGCTTGTGCTTCCATTACTGTATTAGGAAGATTATCTTGTAACGAAGGTAAAATAAAAACATCAGCTGAGTTATAAAGTTTAATAATATGATCAATGTTATTTATAAAGCTCATTTTGTGTACTTTATATGGATATTTTGACAGGTCCATATCTTTTGTTTTTCCAAATATCACCAATTCAACTTGTTTTTCAAGTTCAGGATATCTGATATCCAGAATATGCAACGCTTCCATTAAATACCTTGATCCTTTTCTTGGGTCTGAGATATCTGCCGCACCAAATAAGATTAATTTCTTGTCGATAGGCAAATTCAGTTCTTTACAACATTCGTCCTTTTTAAGTGGTTTAAAAAGGTTTGTGTCAATCGGATTAGGGATAGAGGATATTTTTTTTCGTCGAAGTAAAGAGCTTTCCTGTGCTAAAGATCCTAACCACCTGCTGCAAGAAACAGCATGAATCTTTGCATCAGACCATATCTTCATTTTCTTTTCATGGATTTTAAATGATAAATCCTTATTATTTGACCATCTTAAAAAAGGACAATTTCCACAATCATCAATATAATGATTGCATTCATTGGCATAATGACAGCCTCCTGTAAAGGGCCACATATCATGCATGGTCCATACAATAGGTTTCTTTAACTTAAATAGTTGATCTAAGTTTTTGAGAGAAAGAAAACCATGGTTGATCCAATGTAAATGAATGATATCTGCTTCTTTTACTAGTGGGTGATTACTAATGTTTACACCAGAAATTGCCGGAGAAAATTTATATCTAACGCCTTTGTTTTTTTCATATGGCAAAAAGTAAAGGCGTTCATTAATAAATCGTTTTAATGCTTTGTTTTTACCAACTTTATTTTGGCTTAAGGTTGATATATCTTGATTATTATTAACAGGATCTTCAACCAGCATTTTTACATCAATATTATTTTCTTTTAAAGAAGAATAAAGTCTGTTAGCAGCTACTGCGGCCCCGCCTGAAGTTGCAGATTTATTAATGATTAGAATTTTCAAAGCTTATGCTATCAATTTTTGGTTTAGTATAGAATTTTGTATTTCAGATTTAAAGTTTTGTTCTTAATTTATTGTGATCTAATGTGTAGTGTAGTCCTTTGCTTTCTTTTCTTTTCATGGCCATTCGTATAATTAAGTAGCCTACATTTATTTTGTTTCTTAGTTCGCAAAGTTCTTGAGTAACAATAGAATCATCAAACAATTTTTCAGTTTCTCTGTATATAAGTTCCAATCTGTCTAATGCTCTTTTTAATCGTAAATTAGATCTTACAATACCCACATAATTACTTAGGATTTGTTCTACCTCTTTATTAGTCTGAGTGATTAATACCATTTCCTCATTGTGAGAAGTTCCTTCGTCATTCCAACTTGGTATTTCGGTATTGTACTCAATTTCGTTTAACTTTGTAACTGCATCTTTAGCAGCTTTATCTGCATAAACAATTGCTTCTAATAATGAGTTAGATGCCAGTCTATTTGCTCCATGCAAGCCTGTTGATGAACATTCGCCTGCAGCATATAAGTTAATAATAGAACTTCGTCCCTTTAAATCAACCTTGATTCCGCCACAAAGGTAGTGCGCTGCCGGAACAACCGGAATCATATCAGTTGTTATGTCAATTCCTAGTTCAAGACATTTATTATAGATAGTAGGAAAATGTTTTTTTGTTTCTTCAGCTTCTTTATGAGTAACATCCAGATAAACAAAGTCATCTCCTGTATTTTTCATTTCGTTATCGATTGCACGAGCAACAATATCACGAGGGGCAAGACATCCGCGTTTATCATATTTTTCCATGAATAAAGCACCGTCTTGTCTTCTTAAAAGTGCGCCATATCCCCTCATGGCTTCCGTAATCAAAAATGAAGGACGTTCATTTGGGTTGTATAATGAGGTAGGATGAAATTGTACAAACTCCATATTCTCAATAATACCTTTTGCCCTGTACACCATAGCAATTCCATCGCCAGTTGCAATAGTTGGATTTGTAGTAGTTTGGTAAATATTTCCAATTCCTCCGGATGCCATCATGGTTATCTTAGCCAAAATGGTTTCAACCTTTTGAGTTTCCTCATTTAATACGTAGGCACCATAACATTCCACATCACTTCTCCATCGATAAGTAATCTCGCCTATATGGTGTTGTGTAATTATATCAACAGCGTAATAGTTTTCAGCTAATTCAATATTGGGATGATTTTTAGCTTTTTCAATAAGAGCCCTTTGGATTTCGAATCCTGTATTATCTAGATGATGTAATATCCTGAATTCACTATGTCCACCTTCTTTGTGTAAGTCATAATGCTTAGAATCCTTTTTGTCAAATTCCGTACCCCACTCAATGAGTTGTCTGATTTGTTCCGGACCTTCTTCAATAACCATTTTTACAGCCTCTGGATTTGAAAGATAGTCACCGGCTATCATTGTATCTTCAATATGTTTTTCGAAAGTGTCAGGTTCATAGGTAACTGAGGCAATTCCTCCCTGCGCATAAGACGTATTGGTTTCTCCAAGTTTTGTTTTGCTTATTACTAAAACACGACCTTGATCAGCAACTTTTAGGGCAAAACTTAATCCTGCAATTCCTGATCCTATAACCAAAAAATCAACCTTTTTTCTCATTTTATAAAACCAATAGCTAATAATCTATAAAGAAGTACAAATATAATTAATTAGAGAAAGGGAGGACGATAATCGTTACTTTATCTGTTTTTATTTTTCCAGATTGTGAAAAAGAATGCTTTAGAAAGCATAATAATTCGGAAAAAAAGATTTTTGGTTTATTTTTGCACTTTCAAAGCAATTATCCTTTATTCAATAGATTAGATAAATTAAATCAGGTTGAATAGGATAGGTATAAAAATGTAAACAAATTATCTCTTTTAGATATAATTCTAGATAAAGTAAATATGGCTCAGGAAGATGTTTTTAAAAAATTAGTTGCCCATTGTAAAGAGTATGGGTTTGTTTTTCAATCTAGTGAAATTTATGATGGATTAGGCGCCGTTTATGACTATGGTCAATTAGGTGTTGAGCTAAAAAACAACATTAAGTCGTATTGGTATGATGCCATGGTTAAACTTAATGAAAATGTTGTTGGATTAGATTCTGCTATTTTTATGCATCCAACAACATGGAAAGCTTCTGGTCATGTTGATGCTTTTAATGATCCTTTGATTGATAACAAAGACAGCAAAAAACGTTACCGTGCCGATGTTTTAATCGAAGACCTGATTCAAAAATTTGAGGCTAAGATTGAAAAAGAAGTTGAGAAAGCGAAAAAACGTTTTGGCGATTCTTTCGATGAAGAGCAGTTCAAGTCAACAAATCCAAGAGTCATCGCAAATCAGGAAAAAATCAACGAGGTTCATGGTCGATTTTCAAAAGCTTTAAATGATAATGATTTAGAAGAATTAAAGCAGATTATTATTGATTATGAAGTGGTTTGCCCTATTTCTGGAACAAAAAACTGGACGGACGTGCGTCAGTTTAACCTTATGTTCTCAACAGAGATGGGATCTACAGCTGATGGATCAAGTAAAATATATTTAAGACCAGAAACAGCACAAGGTATCTTTGTGAACTTTTTGAATGTTCAAAAAACAGGTAGAATGAAGGTGCCATTTGGTATTGCTCAAATTGGTAAAGCTTTTAGAAATGAAATTGTAGCTCGTCAGTTTATTTTCCGTATGCGCGAATTTGAGCAAATGGAAATGCAATTCTTTGTTCGTCCAGGCGAAGAAATGAAATGGTTTGAGTATTGGAAAGATTTTAGAATGAAGTGGCATAAATCACTTGGTATGGGTGATGAAAATTACCGTTACCATGATCATGATAAATTGGCACACTATGCTAATGCTGCTACTGATATTGAATATAGAATGCCTTTCGGTTTTAAAGAAGTGGAAGGAATTCACTCTCGTACTGATTTTGATTTATCTCAACATCAGGAGTATTCAGGTAAGAAAATTCAATACTTCGATCCTGAAATCAATAAAAGTTATGTTCCTTATGTGGTTGAAACTTCAATTGGTGTCGACAGAATGTTCCTTAGCATGATGGCGGGTTCTTATAAAGAGGAAGAGGTAGAGGATGCAAAAGGTAAAAAAGAAGTACGTGTTGTTTTACAATTACCTGCAGTATTAGCTCCGGTTAAAATGGCTGTTTTACCATTGTTGAAAAAAGATGGATTGCCAGAGAAAGCTCGTGAGATTGTTAATAAGTTGAAATTTGATTACAACCTTCAATATGACGAAAAAGACTCTATTGGTAAGAGATATCGTCGTCAGGATGCAATTGGAACGCCTTTCTGTATTACAGTGGATCATCAATCTCTAGAGGATAATACTGTAACAATTCGTTATCGTGATACTATGGAACAAGAAAGAGTTTCGATAGATAACCTAGAAACTATTCTGGATGAAAAGGTAAATATGAAAACCTTATTTAAAGATTTGATTTAATCGAAAGACAGTATATAGAAAAAGCCGGGTAAACCCGGCTTTTTTGCTTTATGATAGACTGGAACTTATTCTACTGTAACCGATTTCGCTAAGTTTCGAGGTTGATCTACGTTGCAACCTCTCAAAACAGCAATATGATATGACATAATTTGTAAAGGTACTACTGCCAATAGAGGTGCAATTGCTTCATGACAATCAGGAACTTCAATGACATGATTTGCCATTTTCTTAATGGTTTCATCTCCTTCGGATACAATTGCAATAATATTACCGTTTCGAGCTTTAACTTCCTGGATATTACTTACAATTTTTTCATAAGATTTATCCTTTGTTGCAATAACACAAACAGGCATATTCTGATCAATAAGAGCAATTGGACCATGCTTCATTTCTGCAGCAGGATATCCTTCTGCATGTATGTAAGAGATTTCTTTTAGCTTTAGTGCACCTTCAAGTGCAACAGGGAATAAATTTCCACGTCCCAGATATAATGCATTTGTTGCATCTTTATATGTACTGGCAATCTCTTTAATATAATTCTCAGATTTAAGTATAATGTCAATCTTTTCCGGAACTAAAGTTAATTCGTGAATCAGTTTCTTGTATAATTCATCATATAAGGTTCCTCTTTTACGACCAATCATAAAGGCCATCATGGTCAATACTGTTACCTGAGAAGTAAAGGCTTTTGTTGAAGCAACACCAATTTCAATTCCGGCATGAGTATAAACGCCTGCATGAGTTTCTCTGGGGATACTTGATCCAACAACATTACAAATTCCAAGAATAGTAGCTCCTTTTTTCTTTGCCATTTTTATGGCGGCAAGAGTATCTGCAGTTTCTCCACTTTGTGAGATGGCAATGATAACGTCATCGGAATTAATGATTGGATTTCTGTATCTGAACTCCGATGCATATTCAACCTCGACTGGGATTCTGGCGTATTCTTCAAAAAGATATTCGCCTACTAAACCTGCATGCCATGATGTTCCACAGGCGATGATGATAATACGTTTGGCCTGAGTAAGTTTAGGCAAAACATCAATGATTCCGCCTAAAAATATTTTTGTTTTGTCAATTGAAATACGACCTCTAAAGGTATCACCAATTGAGTGAGGTTGTTCGTGAATCTCTTTAAGCATGTAATGTTCGTATCCATTCTTGTCAATTTCATCAATGCTTAATTCAACCTTCTGAATTTTAGGTTTTTGTTTATCGTTCTGAATGTTTTTTAATACAAGATCATCCTTGGTTAAAATAGCAACATCTTCGTCATTTAAATAGATAACCTGATCTGTGTATTCAATGATAGGAGAAGCGTCAGAAGCCAAAAAGTATTCGTGTTCTCCAACTCCAATCACTAAAGGACTACCTTTTCTGGCAGCAATAAGTTTTTCCTTTTCATCTTCGCAAGAGATAACTAAACCATATGCTCCGATTACTTTCGAAAGTGCAACTCTGATTGCAATTTCAGCATCAACTTTTTGGTCCAGATAGATGCTTTCGATAAAATTTACAAGTACTTCTGTATCTGTTTCACTTTGAAACTTATATCCTCTGTTTATAAGTTCCTTTTTAATGTGAGCGTAATTTTCAATGATACCATTATGAACTAAAGTAAATTTTCCGTTCATAGAAGTATGTGGGTGGGCGTTGGAGTCATTGGGTTCACCGTGAGTTGCCCATCGGGTATGTCCGATTCCTATTTTACCGCTAATGTTTTGATCTTTAGCATAGTTGTCAAGATCTTTAACCTTACCCATTTTCTTATAGGTATGGGTTCCTGAATTAATTAAAGTTACTCCAGCAGAGTCATATCCTCGATATTCTAACCGTTGAAGCCCCTTAATAAGTATTGGATAAGCAGGTTTTTCTCCTACATAAGCTACAATTCCACACATAGTTTGATTTTTTGAATTTCTTTAAATATTATGACAAATAAATAGTGTCAAATACGTATTTGTTTGTTAGTTATTTAAAGAGCTGATTATTAATGTTCCAATAGTATTATTTTCTTCTGTTGATTTTTTAAGAGTTACAATAAAAGAGTCGTCTTCTAAAGACCCTCTTATTTTTAGAAAATCACTTTCCTTATCATTATTATCTCCGTCTTGGCCAAATCCAATCATTGTTTTTACATTGAATTCTTTTTTTGCATCCATATTAATAGATGCAAAAATCTTATTGTTATTGTCAATCCAAAGATTGATAAAATCAATAATTTGATTAGGTGAACAAGAGCTTATATCGATGTTAAAATATTGTTTTAAAACTTGAAAAGCATGCGCTGTTTTTTCTAATACATAGCAGGAGAAAATTTCTTTAAAATAATTTTTAAGGCTTGCTAAATTGAATGAAGAATCTGTTAGTCTTGTATCAAGTTCTGAGATGTAATTCTTCTTGCAAATTAAACCTCCCAGGTCTATCCATATATCATTTTCTTCCGTATTGTAATTTTTGTCTTTTAGTGCATTAAAATCATTGTTTTTCAAGATGCTTGTTAATTCATCTCCAACATATTTTATTAACGCTTGCTCATATAGTTTAATACCACGATTGATGGATCCTAATGTGATTTGAGTGTTTTTATACAAGACTTGCTTCGCTTGTGGTGAAGCTTTTTCTTGTAGCATTTTTAATATCTCAATTCCATCTATTATTGTATTTATAGTATAGGGATTTAAAGCTTCAGTAATTAACTGATCATAAAGGTCCGATCCTTTACGTTTGTCTCTGGAAGGCCACTTTTGAACATCCCTTGTTGTTCCAACACTAAATAAGTTTTGACCTGGCATTAATACGCTTTTGCCATTATCTTCGATTAAATAAGAAAATGGGAGTTCTGAAATATCAGGATTGTTATAATGTCTTCCCAGAACCATTGTGAAGGCTCCAATTTTACTTGGCCATAATATATATGAATCACTACCGGTTTTGCTACCTCGTTCAATAATACCTTGATGCACAGGACCTAACTTATACATGTGGTTACTTTGGTTTGTCCCACTACCAGCGTTGAAAAACGAGTAATAACCAGCAATTAAAAGAGTCGATTTATGATGTGTAACAGTATATGGACCTGCGAATATAGCACAGCCTTCACCTTGTAAACATTGACTGTTGCTGAAAAAAACGGAATTTTCAGCTGTATAATGGTTTGAAATTTCACATCCTTGACCAACAAAACAATGTCTCAAATAGGCTCCATCTGATATTGTTGAACATGTAGAAAATATAAAATTTGATGCATTTACATTAAAACCAACATAGGAAGGAGAATTTTGTGAACTATTTACACTACCTTCTTCTAGTTTGGTTACGCTTTCTATAGTACAATATGGTCCTATGTTAACATTGGTTATTGTGCCACTATTAATAATGATAGAATTGTTTCCTATGGTTCCTTGTTGGCTTTTTACCGAACTTGCATAGTTTTTAACCAGATCTTTAATCGCTTTTTGAAGCTCAGGTTTGTAAGAGTAAAAAGCCATTATATATGCAGTATGAACAGAAAGTTGATCGTAAAGGTATATTTCTCTTCCTCCTGCTTCATTTATAGGCGTAACTTTAATTCCATTTCCAAAAGAGGTTTCGCCTATAGTTTTGAGGCTGTCTACATTTAAAATAATACAGTTCTCTTTTATAATATAATTACTAATCGAGGAACCAATATTTTTTATGTAAGAATTACTCCCGATGGTACAATTATGAATACGAGCATCGTAAACTCCGGCAAAATCGTGTAAATAGTCATTTGATATTTTATCACAAAATACTCCAAGATAATTAATGCCTGAGAAAACGCAAGATTTAATATGATCCGGAATAAAATCTTTATCGACAAAAATATTATCCCATCCATCTATCGCTACGCAACTTTGTATCTCTAATTTGTTGATTTCATCTGACGATAGATTTCTATAATTCATATTTTCTTTATTTGTAATCATTTAACTAAAAGTATTAAAAGAAAAGTATTAATTTACTAAAACTTGATGAATGAAAATAATTATACGATAAATCAATAATTTGACTCAATAGGCAAAAAAAACTGCCATACTTATTTAAAGTATGGCAGTGATAATATTTGATAAATATTTAAAAATCTTATTTCTCAAGCAGATTGTCATAAAAGCTGTTGAAAGCATCAATATAACTTTCTTCATCCTGATATTCTAAAAATTGTTTGCCTGAGCTTTTTGCGTAATCTATAATTTCAGAGTTGGCATCAGGGTGTCCTTGAATAATACCATCACTAAAATTAATTGCAAGTTTGCTTAAATTTGCAAAATTAAATGGAGCCAGACCTTCATAATCAGAATTTTCAACTCCTTCTAAAGTAAACTTCTCAGGGAATGAAGCCGGGAACTCTTGCTTGAAATCATCATTATATATTGAATATACTAATTTAGAATTCGCAAAATGAGGATCTTCATTCATTGCTTTCTTAATGTATAGAGGAACAAGACCTGTAAACCAACCATGGCAATGAATGATGTCAGGTGTCCATCTTAATTTCTTTGTAGTCTCTAATACCCCACGTGCAAAAAAGATTGCTCTTTCATCATTGTCTTTATACTCTTTTCCTTCCTTATCTACTAATGTAGATTTTCTATGAAAATAATCTTCGTTGTCGATAAAATAAACCTGCATACGTGCAGCCTGAATTGATGCAACCTTAATAATCAAAGGGTGATCAGTGTCATCAATGATTAAATTCATTCCCGACAAGCGAATTACCTCATGAAGTTGGTTCCTTCTTTCATTAATGCATCCAAAACGAGGCATAAATGTTCTGATTTCTTTTCCTTTTTCTTGAATTCCTTGAGGTAGATATCTTCCTATCTTCGACATATGTGATTCGGGAAGGTATGGGGTGATTTCTTGGGAAATAAATAAAACCTTTGTTTTTTCCATCTTATTGTGGTCAAATATTGCTATTGAAAATAATTAAGGTGCAAAATTAACAAAAATAAAGTTCTCAAACAAAGTAGTCTGTTTTTAAATTGTTATTATATAGGCCTATGGATACTTAAAATACTATGAAATTACAAAAGTTCATATTGTAGTTTATGTGATGATTAACAGCTTCTTGAAGCTTGTTTTTTTATGTTACACAGCAGTGTTGAATTTGTAATTGTATGGAAGAAAGATTAATACAAGTTAAATATGCTCATTATATGACAATAGTGCTTTCATTGTATTGATATTATTATTTACTTTGGGGCGTTTTTTGAAAAATATTATGAAGATTGTTGTTAAGGCAGAGGAACTTAGAAGCTTGATTGCTGAAAGTAAAGCCTCTGGGAAAACGATTGGCTTTGTTCCAACGATGGGAGCACTTCATCAAGGTCATATATCTTTGGTGAATAAGGCTGCTCAAATGGCTGATGTAATTATTGTTAGCGTATTTGTTAATCCTACTCAGTTTAATAATTCAGATGATCTTAAAAATTATCCTCGAACAATCGACGATGATATAAAGAAATTAGAAGGTACTGCATGTAAGATTCTTTATCACCCTACTGTCGAAGAAGTTTATCCTGAAAAAGACGATAGAATATTTGATTTTGGTTCGTTGGATAAAGTTATGGAAGGTGAATTTAGACCAGGACATTTTAATGGTGTGGCTCAGGTTGTAAGTCGATTCTTTGACATTGTTCAGCCGAATAAAGCATTTTTTGGGGAAAAAGATTTTCAGCAATTAGCCATCATTAGAAAGATGACTGAAATGTTGAATTACAATATTGAGATTGTTCCTTGTAAGATAGTGAGAGAGGGTGATGGTCTTGCGATGAGTTCACGAAATGCATTGTTAAGTCCTGAGCATAGAAAGGAGTCAGTACTTATCTCAAAGACATTATTTGAGTCGAAAAAACTAATTGACACCCAAAATATAAAAGAAGTTATTAATTTTGTGGTCGAAACAATAAATAAATCCACTTTGTTAGAAGTAGAGTATTTTAATATTGTGGATGGAAATACCTTGCAACCTGTTGACGATTGGAGCGATAGTGAGTATATTGTAGGGTGTATAGCTGTATTTGCAGGCGAGGTAAGATTAATTGATAATTTGATTTACAAAACCTTTCAGAATGAATGTTGAAGTTGTAAAGTCTAAACTACACAACGTCTCTGTGACGGAGGCAAATTTAAATTATGTAGGTAGCATTACTATTGATGAGGATTTAATGGATGCTGCTACTATAATTGAAAATGAAAAAGTACAAGTAGTTAATAACAATAATGGGGAGCGTTTAGAAACCTATGTTATTAAAGGAGAACGAGGTTCTGGTGTTATCTGCTTAAATGGAGCAGCGGCTAGAAAAGTTGCAGTCGGTGATGTAATTATTATTATTACATATGCATCTATGCCTCTTGAGGAAGCTAAACAGTATAAGCCTGTTTTTGTATTTCCTGATACCGAAACTAATAAGTTAGTGTAACGAAAAATTGAATAACGAGAATAGAGCCCTGGATATTATCCGGGGTTTATTTTTTTATACATTAGTACTATGGAATTAAAACATGACTTTAAATCAAAAATAGTAACAGTTGATAAAGCTCAGAAAATTGTTGCTCATTGGCAGGAAAATGGTGAAAAAGTTGTTTTTACTAATGGATGTTTTGATTTAGTACATCGTGGCCATGTTGAATATTTAGCTAAAGCTGCCGAGAAAGGTGATAGATTAATATTAGGGTTAAATACCGATTCTTCAGTTCAAAGATTAAAAGGACCTTCCAGACCTATTGTTGATGAAGAGAGTCGTGCTGTTTTGTTGGCAGCAATGAGCTTTATTAGCTTGGTTGTTCTTTTCGATGAGGATACTCCATATGAATTAATTAAGTCGGTTCAACCTGATATTCTTGTAAAAGGAGCCGATTATAATCCGGAAGATATTGTAGGGTATGATATTGTAACAGGAAGAGGTGGCTCTGTAGAAACAATAACTTTTGTAGAAGGGTTTTCTACCACTAATATAGTTGAACGTATTACTGAAGAAGTAAAAGAGAAGAATAAATAGTATAAAGAATAGCTATGGCTAAAACTAAGTCTGTTTTTGTATGTCAGAATTGTGGTACTGAATCTCCAAAATGGATAGGAAAGTGTAATTCGTGTGGTCAATGGAATACATTCATTGAAGAACTAATCGTTAAAACAGCAAAGGGATCTTCAGCTCAATCCTTTTTGCAAATTGAGTCGGCAAAACCTGAATTAATAAAAGATATAGAAACATCAGACTTACCTAGAATTAATACTTCAAATAAGGAATTAGATCGAGTTTTAGGAGGTGGTATGGTGCCTGGTTCTTTAATCTTAGTAGGTGGTGAACCTGGAATAGGGAAATCAACTCTGGTACTTCAGATGGCTCTTAAAGTTCAATCACGAAAAGTATTGTATGTTTCGGGTGAAGAAAGCCCTCAGCAAATAAAACTAAGGGCCGAAAGAATTCATAATGGTAGTGAGAACTGTTTGGTGGTGAGCGAAACTTCGATGGAGAAAATTGTTGGTCACATAAAAAACGTCACTCCTGATCTACTGGTTGTCGACTCTATTCAAACTATAAGTAGTGAAAATATTGATTCTTTGCCTGGAAGTGTATCGCAAATAAGGGAATGTACAGGTACGATTTTAAGAATAGCAAAAGAAAAAAATCTTCCTGTAGTTTTAATTGGCCATATTAATAAAGAAGGAAGCTTGGCTGGACCAAAGGTGCTTGAGCATATGGTAGATGTAGTTCTTCAGTTTGAAGGAGATCGTAATCATATGTATAGAATTCTGAGATCAATTAAAAATCGATTTGGTTCGACTGCTGAAATCGGTATTTTTGAAATGCTTGGAGATGGTCTTCGTGAAGTTATAAATCCTTCTGAACTTTTGCTGTCTCATTATAATGATAACTTAAGCGGTGTGAGTATTGCTGCTGCAATTGAAGGTATGCGACCTTTTTTAATTGAAGTGCAGGCATTAGTTAGTACAGCTGCATATGGAACTCCTCAACGTTCTTCTACAGGTTTTGATTTACGCAGGTTAAATATGCTTTTAGCAGTACTGGAAAAGAGGGCAGGCTTTAAATTGGCAGTAAAAGATGTTTTCTTGAATATTGCAGGAGGAATTAAAGTGAACGACCCTTCAATTGATTTGGCTGTTGTTTGTGCTATTTTGTCATCTAATATTGATATGCCACTTTCTCAAAAGATCTGTGTTGCAGGTGAAGTTGGTTTGTCAGGTGAAATTAGACCGGTTACAAGAATAGAACAAAGAATAGGTGAGGCTGCAAAGCTTGGATTTGAACAGATCTTAGTGCCAAAATTTAATAAAGGAATTGATTTAAATAAATTTGATATTAATATTGTTCAAGTCAGTAAACTAGAAGAGGCCTTTAAGCTTTTGTTCGCTTAAAGACCTCCCTGTATATTGTTAGAATAATTTAATAAGTCTAAAAGAATTCAGACTCATCTCCATTATATTTAATTTCTTCTGTAGAATCATCATTCTGCTCAGCTCTTCTGTCTCCTTCGCAGTTAATGTTGATGTTGAAGTTAACAGGCTCTTCAAAAATGTCATCCTGTGTAATAGGTAGTGTTTCGTCCTCGTATATAGCTTTCATATAAAGAGCCCATATCGGAAGTGCCATGTTTGCACCTTGTCCCAGGCTAATCCCATCAAAGTGAATGTCTCTGTCTTCTCCGCCTACCCAAACTCCGGTAACTAAATTAGGTGTAACACCAATAAACCATCCATCAGATTGATTTTGGGTAGTTCCTGTTTTTCCTCCAATTTGACCAGTGAAACTGTATGTGTAACGAAGTCTCCTTGCAGTTCCTTGATTTACAACGCCTTGAAGTAGGTTTAACATTAAATAAGCAGTTTGTTCGCTAATTACTTCTTTTTTCTTTGGAGTAAATTGTGCAATAACATTACCAAATCTATCCTGAATTCTTGTAACCATAATTGGTTCAATATGAACACCCTTGTTGGCATATGTGCAATAAGCACTAGCCATTTCTTCTAATGTGAAGTCGGGTATACCTAAGCAAAGAGAAGGTACAGCAGGCATTGGACTTTTAATACCAAGTTCATGTATCATATGTCTTACGGCCTCTGGATTATATTGCTTCATTACCCAGGCTGAGATATTATTGTTAGAATTTGCAAGGCCCCACTTTAAACTAACCATTTCTCCTCGTCTTGCTTTTCCGTCATCATTAGGAGTCCAGGTTTTTCCATCTGGTAAAACAAATGTTTGTGGAATATTAGGAACCATATCGCAAGGTGTATGGCCTTCTTGCATTGCTAGTGTGTATATTAGAGGCTTAATTGTAGATCCCACTTGTCTCCTGCCTTGTGTAGCCATATCGTACATGAAATACTTGAAGTTGGGGCCGCCAACATAAGCTTTAACGTTTCCATTGGAAGGATCCATTGAAAATAGACTGGCTCTCAGATAAAACTTAAAATGTTTGATAGAATCAAGAGGTGTTAAAATAGTGTCTTTTTCACCAGCCCATGTAAAAACTTGCATGTCAACTGGAGTATTAAAAGATTTCATGATAGAATCTCCAGAAAGTCCTGCTTTTTTTAATACCCTATATCTTTCCGAGTTTTTAATTGCCTTGTTTATGATTGAGTTATATTGTTCTTCCGATAATTTTGTTGTAAATGGCGCTCTTGTTCTTCCTTTCTTTTCTCTAAAAAAGGCTTTTTGTAAATTATTTGATAGATGTTCTTTTACTGCTTGTTCAGCGTATACTTGCATTTTGTAATTAACAGTAGTGTAAATTTTTAATCCATCTCTATAAATATTGTAATGAGTACCATCTGGTTTTAAGGTTTTATTGATAAATCCATATACCGGATTGTTTTCCCACTCTATACTGTCAGCAACAAATTTATCTTTTAACCAGGAAGGGTAATTATCTCGTTCCGGTTTTTCTGCCGTTAGGGTAAGTCTTAAATGTTCTCGTAAATAAGGCGCAACCCCTTCTTTGTGATCTCGTCTGTTAAACTTTAATGTAAGAGGAATACTTTTTAAAGAATCATATTCTGTATCAGAGATAAACTGAGCTTTGCGCATCTGATTTAAAACTACATTTCTTCTGAATTCGGTTGTGTCTTTTCTTCTTACTGGATTAAAAAGAGCCGGATTTTTCAACATTCCAATAAGAGTTGCCGCCTCTTCAATTTTAATGGTATCAGTAGATGTATTAAAGAAAGTTTTAGCTGCCGATTTTATTCCATAAGCATCATAAATGTATCCTACTTTATTTAGATACATTGTTAGTATTTCGTGTTTAGTATAACTTTTTTCAAGTTTTACCGAAATCACCCATTCGTTTAGTTTCTGTAATCCTCTTTCCCAGATGTTCTTTGCTGGTTCATGAAATAATAGCTTTGCAAGCTGTTGAGTTACAGTACTACCTCCGCCGGATCCTTTGTCTCCAAGTAACACGGTTCTGAATGCAACCCTTAATAAACCTCTTGGATCAATGCCTGAATGATCATAAAACCTTTCATCTTCAGTGGCTACTAAGGCGTTTACAATATATGGAGATAATTCATCGTACTCAATAAATGTTCTGTTTTCAATGGCAAAGTTTCCTAAAACCTTACCATCCTCTGAGATGATTTCCGTTGCAATGCTGTTCTTTGGATTTTCTAATTCTTCAAAGGAAGGCATTACACCAAGTAGTCCTTTTGATATTAAAAAGAAAAGTAAAAAGACCATAAAAAAGGATGTTAATACGATTCCCCAAAACCAGTATAATACCTTTTTTATCTTTGGATTGTTTGTTGACATAGTTGTTTTGTTGAAATTTTGCCGTAAAATTAGCATTTTTACGTAATTTATAATAGAATTAAATTTTAAAGGTAATTTAGTTTAGATTTTAAAAGAATATTAGGGTTGTGTATCTATTATGTTTAAATCTTTAAATCATTTGATTTACAATTGTTGGATAATTTTTTAAATTTGACGCCTTTAAATAGAATAACGAATTATTTACCATTCTTAGTATGGCATTTTAGGGTGTTGATTTGCTAAATATGGAATAAATATAGATTTGAGATGGCAAAAAAGAGTATCGATAGGGAAGGGAATCTTGTAATAGTTGAGTCTCCGGCAAAAGCAAAGACGATTGAAAAATTCTTAGGAAAGGATTTTTTAGTCAAATCTAGTTATGGACATATTCGGGATTTAGCTAAAAAAGATTTTGGGATTGATATAGACAATAATTATTTACCACATTATATTGTCTCTGATGATAAAAAAGATGTGGTTAAGGAATTAAAGAAATTATCAAAGGAGGTAAAAACTGTATGGTTAGCTTCCGATGAAGACCGTGAGGGAGAGGCTATTGCCTGGCACCTTTATGATGAATTAGGATTGGCTCCTGAAAATACTAAAAGAATAGTTTTTCATGAGATTACAAAGTCTGCAATTTTGAATGCCATCGAAAATCCAAGAGATATAAATGTAGATCTTGTAAATGCTCAGCAGGCCAGAAGGGTATTGGATAGATTAGTAGGTTTTGAACTGTCTCCTGTTTTGTGGAAAAAAGTGAAGCCATCGTTGTCCGCTGGTAGGGTTCAGTCTGTAACTGTGCGTTTGATTGTTGAAAGAGAAAGGGAGATTTTTGCCTTTACACCTGAATCATCTTATCGTGTCACGTCTGTTTTTTTAGTGAAAGATAAAGATGGAAAAGTTTCAGAGTTAAAAGCTGAGCTGTCGAAAAGATTTAAAACGCTAAAAGAAACAGAGGGATTTCTTGATAAATGTAAAGATACTGAATGGTCCGTTTCAGGAGTGGTTAAAAAACCATTAAAAAAATCACCTGCAGCACCATTTACAACTTCAACACTTCAACAGGAAGCAAGTAGGAAGTTGGGGTTTTCTGTTGCTCAAACAATGTCTGTTGCACAGAAGCTTTACGAAGCAGGAAAGATTACATATATGCGTACCGATTCTGTAAATTTGGCCGATGCAGCTCTTAAAATGGCTTCGGACCAGATTACTGGAACAATGGGGGATGAGTATTTAAAAATACGTAAATACCAAACAAAAAGTAAAGGTGCACAAGAGGCTCACGAAGCTATTCGTCCTGCTTATCTAGATCAGCCTACAGTTTCAGGTTCACAACAAGAACAAAAACTCTACGAACTTATTTGGAAAAGAACTATAGCGTCGCAAATGAGTGATGCTGAATTGGAAAAAACAACAATCAATATAGCAGGGAAAGGAATTGAAGAAAATTTTGTAGCAACAGGAGAAGTTATAAAATTTGATGGTTTTCTTAAGGTGTATATTCAATCCTCAGAGAATGAAGGTGAACAAGACAATGAAGAAGATACAGGATTGTTGCCTCCAATGAACGTTGGGGATGTTCTTGATGCCGATTTCATTGAAGCCAGAGAAAGATGGAGTCAGAAACCACCAAGATATTCAGAAGCTTCTTTAGTTAAGAAGTTAGAAGATCTTGGTATTGGTAGACCATCAACATATGCTCCAACAATTTCTACAGTTCAGAACAGAGGATATGTGGTGAAAGAAGATCGTGAAGGAATCGAGCGAGAATATCATTATCTAAAATTAAGCTCAGGTGAGGTTTCTGCTGAAATTAAAAAAGAAATTACAGGGGCGGAAAGGAATAAATTATTCCCGACTGATATTGGAATGGTTGTTAATGATTTCTTGATGACTCATTTTCCAAACATCGTTAGTTATGATTTTACCGCTAAAGTTGAGATGGAATTTGACGAAATCTCTTTAGGTAAAATTATTTGGAATGATGCGATAGATTCTTTTTATAAGAGTTTTCATAAACAGGTTGAAGAAACGCTTGAACATTCCGAACGAAATACAGGAGAAAGGCTTTTAGGGGATGATCCGAAAACTGGTAAGCCAGTTAGTGTTAAGATTGGTCGATATGGACCAATGGCTCAGTTAGGTGAAAGTAGTGAAGATAATGAAGTAGAAAAGCCGAAATTTGCCTCTCTTCAAAAAGGCCAGCATATAGAAACGATTACACTGGAGGAAGCGCTTAAGTTATTTGATCTTCCAAGGGATTTAGGTTTGTATGAAAATAAAAAAGTTGTAGTAGGTATTGGCCGTTTTGGCCCATATGTACGTCATGATAGTAAATTTGTATCTCTAAAAAAAGGAATTGATGATCCATTGTCAATTGAATTGGATAGAGCAATTGAGTTAATTGAAGAGAAAAGAAAAGCAGATAAGGAAAAGTTTATTAAGAGTTTTGATGAAGATCCTGATTTGCAGATCTTAAATGGTAGATGGGGGCCTTATTTATCTTATAAGAAAAAGAATTATAAGATACCAAAGGATACAGATCCTAAAAAATTGTCATTTGAAGATTGTCAGAAAATGATTAGTGGAGAAGGAGAAAAGAGTACTAAGAAAAAGACAGCTTCAAAAACGACTAAGGCAAAGGTGAGTAAAGCGAAAAAGGGCACAAAGACTACTAAAAAATAATACGTTGTTGTGACTATTAGTGATTTTTTTGAGCATGTAAATAAGCCTTTGGTTTCTTCGGATTTAATGTCTGAGGAAGAAAGTTTATGTAGTCAGATAACATATGGGTTTTTAGGGAAGGATGACTCTTTGATTAGCGATTACCATGTGGCTTTAATAGGCATAGAGGATGGGATTAATGCTGTAGGAAACAAAGGCGTGGAATATGCATCCGGAAATATTAGAAATTACTTTGACTCATTAAGGAAAACAACAAGAAGTCTTAAAATTATTGACCTGGGTAATTTAAAAGGTGCAACAATAAATGACAGGTATTTTGCATTAAAGGAAGTTGTTGGTCGTTTATTAAAGTATCAGGTAATTGCGGTTGTAATTGGAGGTGGACAAGACTATTTGTTTCCTGTTATGCAAAGTGTAAAAGATATTGATGAGGAGGTTTCATTAAGCCTAATTGACTTCCGGTTAGATTTTGAAGTAGAAAAATCTGACTTTTCATCAAAAACTATACTTTCTTATTTGCATTCTGAATTTAGTAAATATATTTTTGAACTAAATGTATTAGGTGTTCAAAAATATTTTATTTCTGAGAGTCAGGAAGCAAAGATGGATAAGAAGAGATGGGAGTTGGTTCGATTGGGTGAAATTAGGAATGAAAATATAAAGTATACAGAGCCATATTTAAGAGATGCAGATGTGGTTGGATTTGATGTAGGTGCAATCCAAACATCGTACATGCCATATTATAATAATTTAAATGTAAATGGTTTAACAGGATATGAGGCTTGTCAGATTGCATGGTACTCTGGAATGAGTGATAATCTGAAAATTTTTTGTTTACAAGAGTATAATTCTGCTATTGATAATTATAGTAAAGGTGCAGTGTTATGTTCGCAAATGATTTGGCATTTTTTTGAGGGATTGTCTTTGAGGCAAACAGAACAACCAAGTATTGAGTCTGAAAATTATAAAATTTTTGTAGTACATCTACACAATTTTAATGAAGATATACGTTTTTATAACAACAGACTTAATGATAGATGGTGGATTGAAGTGCCATGGAAAGAATCAGTAAGGTTATTGGCATGTAGTAAAAAAGAATATGATGAGACTCAGATGGGGAATTTACCTGATAAATGGTGGAGATTTTTTCAAAAGGGGTCTGAAAAATAGAGTCTTTTGTAAAAAAATAACATGTTTAAGTCATAAAAACGAAACCTTATTAAATAAATTAAAGTATACGAATTCAGTTTTTTTTCACTAAAAACCCTAAAATCAAAAAATGTATATTATTGATAATTAGTAGGTTGGTGAAGTTGTTGAAAAACAGAGTTCTTTGAGTGTTTTATAACTAAAGTAAATGGTTAGGAGAATTCTGATTTTTGTTATATTTTGCATTGCCACAAAAATGAATGCGCAATACGATCCTCAGTTTAGTCAGAACATGTTTAACATGCTGGCTGTCAACCCAGGATATGCAGGTTCTTCGGAATCAATAAATTTGTTGGCATTGAACAGAAATCAGTGGACTGGTGATCTAGGAATTAAAACTACAGTGTTTAGTGGTGATATGCCGTTGAATTTTTTAGGTTTAGATTCCGGAATAGGGTTGAATATCATTAATGATGAGATTGGACTAATAACAAATTTGTCCATGCTTTTAAATTATTCAGCAAAGTTTGAATTAAAAAGAGGGACGTTAGGTTTAGGTTTGAGTTTAGGTTTGATAAATCAAAGTATAGATGGTTCAGGTTTTTATTATCCAGATGAAGTTTATACTCAGGATGATCCAAGTTTAACGTTATCCGAGGTGTCAGGATCAGTGTTAGATGTGGGATTTGGAGTTTTTTATAAAGAAAATAAATTCTATGCAGGAGCATCTGTGACACATCTTAATAAACCGGAAAATGATTTTGATGAAGGAATTTATTTTACAATTAGTAGAACCTTTTTCCTAACATGTGGGTATAACCATAAAATTGAAGATTCTCCATATGAAATTTTACCATCTGTTTTTTATAAAACAGATGGAGCAAGTTTTCAGTTGGATCTTAATACTTTAGTGAGATACAAAAGTAGATTTTGGGGAGGGTTAACATATCGATTGCAGGATGCCATTGTAGTTTTGGCTGGAATAGAGTTGAAAAATGGTGTTCGATTTGGATATAGTTATGATATAACAACCTCAGCCATTGCAACAGCAGGTAATGGTGGAAGCCATGAGTTGATGGTTGGTTATAATTTTGACATGAATTTTGAAAAACGAACTAAACGCTATAAAAGCGTTAGATATTTATAATAGAAAGTTTAGAAATTAAAATACCGATAGTCTGAAACATTATGAAAAAAGTACTAGCTCTTAGTGTCATATTAGTCACTATTCTTAGCGGATGTAGTAATTCCGGAGGCGGTGAACTTGTCGGCGTAGAACGACGTGGTACCTTTTACGAGCCAGATCCTTATGGAATGTTATTTATTCCTCAGGGTAGCTTCAATATGGGTCCAAATGATCAGGATGCCGCTTGGTCTCTTACTGCACAATCAAAAACTGTATCAGTACGATCATTCTGGATGGATGAAACTGAAATTACAAATACAGAATATCGTCAATTTGTATATTGGGTGCGAGATTCAATTGCTCGTAAACTTTTAGGTGAGCAGTTTGAAGAATTTGTGATCGCTGAGGATATGTATGGTAACGAAATAGATCCTCCATTTCTTAATTGGGATGAAGAAATTGATTGGGAGAACGAAGAATATGCAGAAATTCTTGATGAAATGTATCTTCCAGAAAATGAACGTTTCTTTAGAAGAAAAGAAATTGATACGCGTAAATTAAATTACGAATATCAATGGGTGGATATGCAACAGGCTGCTAAGAAAACAAATCGTTTTAATTTTGAAACTAAGCAGTATGAAGGTGTTGCTTACAATCAAAAAGGTGAAGAGGAAGTTATCAGAGATCGATCTGCATTTATTATGAATGATGCTGTAAATGTATATCCTGATACACTTTGTTGGATTGCAGATTTTACATATTCATTCAATGAGCCATGGACTGAAAAATATTTTTGGCATCCAGGATTTGATGAGTATCCTGTAGTTGGAGTTTCATATAAACAAGCGACTGCATTTACTATTTGGAGATCTCGATTCATGAATAATTACTTGAGAAGCAAAGGTCAGCCAGAGGTTATGGACTATCGTTTACCAACAGAGGCTGAATGGGAATATGCATCTAGAGGTGGATTAGAAAATGCAATGTATCCTTGGGGAGGGATGTATACTCGTAATAATAAGGGATGTTTCTTAGCAAACTTTAAACCTTTGAGAGGTCGTTATGGAGATGATGGGGCATTGTCTACTTTACTTGTAGGATCTTACGCTCCTAATGATTTTGGATTATTTGATATGTCGGGAAATGTTGCAGAATGGACTTCAAGTGCATTTGATGAGTCTGCATATAGCTTTACTCATGATTTTAACCCAACGTACAAGTATAATGCATTACCAGACGATCCGCATGTAATGAAAAGAAAAGTAATTAGAGGTGGATCATGGAAAGATATAGGATATTTTTTACAATGTGGAACTCGTACATATGAATATCAAGATTCAGCAAAATCGTATATTGGATTTAGATGTGTAAGAGACTTTATTGGTAACTAATATTGAATGAATTTAGAATTTTTGAAGTAAAATTGAATTAACACAATACACTATGAGTATTACTGAATTTGTAGAAAGTCCGGGGTATAAGAAAGTAATGGGGAAAGTATATGGAATTGGTGCTTCGGTAGTAATTCTTGGGGCTTTATGGAAGATTCTTCACTTGCAAGGAGCAGCTATTATGCTTATTGCAGGATTAGGAACAGAAGCTATTATTTTCTTTTTGTCAGCATTTGAGCCACCTCACGAAATGCCAGATTGGAGTTTGGTTTATCCAGAATTAGTAGGATTAGAACCACGTGAATCTGGTAAAGGTGTAGGGGGAGGAAGTGAGTTGCAGGCCTTAATTCAGTCAGGTAATTTAGATGAAGAAACAGTTGCTAAATTATCAGAGGGAATCAAGAAATTAAGTGCAACATCATCTCAATTAGCAGATTTAAGTGATGCATCTTTAGCAACTCAAAGTTATTTGCAGAATATTCAAAATGCATCAGAGTCAGTTGGGAAGTTTGGAAATGTTCAAGCTAAAACGGCTCAGGTTATTGAAGAAAGTGCAAATGCTCTAGCTAGTTCATATGCTTCTACAGCCAGTGCAATTTCTGAATCAGGTACTAAAGTAGCTAATGAATTAGCTGATTCTGGAAAAAATTTACTTAAAGGAATGAATGACTCCGGAATTGCTATATCTACCGCTTATAGTGCTTTAAGTGAGAGTATTAAAGAGAATGTAGAAGGTATTTCTCAAAACAGTATTGCTTATAGTCAAAAGCTTCAGGAAGTAAATGGTAATCTTGCCGCTGTTAATTCAATATATGAATTACAACTGAAAGGTTCGAAAGCTCAGGTTGAAGCTACAGAACAGTTAACTTCTGGTATTGGTGAAATAAAAGAATATTTACAACAGTCTGTTGATCAAGCCAGAGAATATAAAGATCAGATTTCATCTTTAAATAAAACGGTTGGAGAGTTAAATACTATATACGGTAATATGCTTAGTGCCATGAATGTCGGGGGTAACCGCTAATGATTTATAAAGGAAATAGTAATTACTAAAAAGATTATAGAATTATGAGTGGTGGAAATTGTCCAGAAACGCCCAGGCAGAAGATGATTGGTATGATGTACCTTTTCCTGACTGCAATGTTAGCATTAAATGTATCAGGAGAGTTACTGCAAGCCTTTGTTACCATGGATAAAGGTTTTATTCAGTCAAGAGAAACTGTTGAAAGAAAAAATAATGTATTATATACTCAATTCGAGACAGCAAATAGAAATAATCCAGGGAAATCTGGTGCTGCATGGAACGAAGCAAATAAGATTCGTGAAGCTGCAGATAGTTTAGTAGGTCATATACAAAATTTAAAACTTTTGATGGCCCAAAAATCTAGTGGACCAGAAGCAACTCCAGAAAATTATAGTGGGATTGATAATGTTGATGTAGCTCCTCAAATAATGATCACCGAACTTCAAGGAAAAAGAAGTGATGAACTTAAAGAACAAATTACGGAATATAAGAATTTGTTATTGAGTTATTTGCATGCTGGAGATTCTGAAGATACAACGTTTATTTCAGCTTATAATAGTATGTTTGATGTAGAGGATGTGAAAGGTGAAAAGGATGTTAAAAAATCATGGGAGGAAATAAAGTTTGAGCATGTTCCTCTATCTGCATCAATGGCTTATTTGAGTAAGATTCAGGGAGATATAAGGAATGCAGAAACTGATATGGTGGCCAATTTATTTTCTGGAATTGATAAAGATTCATATAAGTTTACAGATATGATGTCTGTAGTAAAACCTTTTAAAACAACTATTTTGGAAGGTGAAACTTATAAAGCAGAATTATATATGGCGGCTTATGACCCTAATATTGTTCCTGAAATTGAGATTGATGGTAGAACAATTACTAATGTTAATCAAGGAATAGGACTTTTGGAACTTGATAAGCCTGTTGGAGAACATACTTGGAAGGGATATATTAAAATGCCTACTCCTGATGGATCAGGGACTATACCTTATGAAGTAAGTGGAGAATTTCAGGTTGTGAAACCAAATGCTGTAATTTCTCCAACAAAAATGAATGTGTTTTACGAAGCACTTGAAAATCCTGTAGAAGTATCTGTACCAGGTATAGCATCAAATGCTTTGGATGTGAGAATGACCAATGTTAGCAGTACTAAAAAAGGTTCTGAATATATTGTAACTCCAAAGGCTGGAACAGCAGGGAAAAAATCGATAGTATCTGTATATGCTAAAATAGGTGATGAGAATAAGTTTATAGGAAAACAAGAGTTTAGAATAAAAAGAGTTCCTGATCCAATTCCAATGGTAGGTGGTTTAAACGGTGGAAAAATTAAGAAAAACCTATTGGTTGCTCAAAAGGCAGTATTTGCTGAAATGAAAGATTTTGATTTTGAATTAAAATATACTGTTACCAGATTTACTGTATCTGTGTTGAAGAATGGTTATATCGTGGATGCATTATCAAAAAGTAGTAGTTTTACTCAAGAACAAAAAGAATTGATTTCTAATATGAACAGAGGCCAAAAAGTTCAGATTGAAGATATCAGGGCTCAGGGGCCTGATGGTAGAACTAGATCTTTAGGAACTATTACATTTGTATTGGATTAAAAATTGAATAATAATAAATTTAAAATTTAGAAAATAAACATCTTCTCTTTATTCAATAGATGTTATTTAAAGAGATAAAAATTATACGTATGAAAAAGTTGTTCCTCTTATTAATTCTATTTGTGCTGGTTGTTGCTGGTAGTTCAACTATGGAAGCGCAAAATGTATTGGATGGTATATATCCAAAAGAGCATGTTATTAATAGAAAACCTATTCCTTATACACACGTTAGAGAAGCTGATGTTATGTGGGCAAAAAAGGTTTGGAGGGTAATAGATTTACGTGAAAAAATTAATTTACCATTATATTATCCTATTAGTACAATGGATGGTAGATTAAGTTTGATTCAGTTGTTAATGCAAGGAATCCAATATGAAGGATTAACTGCGTATTCAACAAAATATGAGGACGAGTTTAAGGTAGCAATGAGTATAGATCAGGTCATGCAAGAAATGGGTGCTGTTGCAGATACAGTTGAAGTTATGCAAGAAGATGGTACTTATCAACCTCAAATTATTGCTGGAGAATTAAGACCAGAAGAAGTAAAGCAATTTCTGTTAAAAGAAGTTTGGTTTTTCGATCGTAATTATTCTAGATTGGATGTAAGAATTATTGGAATTTGCCCTATTCGTGAGTTTACAAAAACAACTGGTGGAGAGGAGCAAGTTGCTAGAAAACAAGCTTTTTGGATTTACTTCCCTGAGGCAAGAGATATTTTAGCAAGAAATGAAGTGTTTAATCCTCATAATGATGCTCAAAGAAGAACATTTGATGATATTTTCATGAAAAGATATTTTGGTAGTTATATAGTTCGAGAATCTAACGTATATAATAACCGTAGGATTGATCAATATGCTGTAGGAATGGAAGCTATGATTGAGTCAGAAAGAATAAAAACTGAAATATTTGATTTCGAACATGACCTTTGGGAATTTTAATTTAGAACAACATTTATACGAAATAAAAAAGGAGTGGTTAACCACTCCTTTTTTATTTTAATTATATTATGTTTTTTGCTATTCAGGAAATTGACTTGCAATATCAGCAGTGAATTGTCTTATTAGCTGTTCATTTTCCTTTGGACAAATAAGTAAACAATTATTGGATTCTGCAATAATATAGTCGTTTAAACCCTGTATTACAGCCTTAGTGTCATTAGGAATATTAACTATGCAATTAGTAGATTCATAACTTAAAACTTTGCCTGTATTTATAGCATTATTAGATTCGTCTTTAGATGAGTGTTCATATAAAGAAGACCATGTGCCTAAATCACTCCAGCCAACATCTGCAGTTAATACGTATACATTACTTGCTTTTTCCATAATGCCATAATCAATAGAAATATTTTTACAATCTGTATAAATACTTTTTATTGATTCTTGTTCAAGTTCAGTATCTATTTTATCATATATGCTGTCAAATAAACATTTTACCTCAGATAGGTATTTATTAAAGGCATCATTAATTGATTTTATTGTCCAAATAAAAATTCCTGAATTCCAGAAAAATTCTCCGCTTTCAAAAAAGACTTTAGCTAATTCTAAGTTAGGTTTCTCTGTAAAAGTTTTTACAGGTTCAATTTCTCCAAGTATTTTTTTAGAATCGTCATTGATTTGGATATAGCCATATCCAGTTTCAGGTCTGTGAGGTTTAATTCCTAATGTAAGTAATGCGTCTGTTTCCTCAACAAATTCTACACCTTTACGTATTGATAATTCAAAATCTTGTTGCTTAAGTATAAGGTGATCAGCTGGAGTTACGATTATTGATGCATTTGGATTTTGCTTATTGATCCATGCATTGGCATATGCAATACAAGGTGCTGTATTTCTTCTGTAGGGTTCAGTTAAAACTTGGTTAGGTTTTAATAAAGGTAATTGTTCAAGTACAATTACCTTATATTCTAAACTTGTTACAACTAAGAAATTCTCAGCAGGGCATATGTTGGAAAAACGATCAAAAGTTTGTTGAATTAATGTTCTTCCTGTCCCTAAGATATCAAGGAATTGTTTGGGGGTCTCTTGCCTGCTTAACGGCCAGAACCTACTTCCAATTCCTCCAGCCATAATAACACAGTATCTGTTGTTTAATTCCATTTATTTCTATTAATTGTTTTTATTTGACGGTGAATTTACCTAAAATGAATAAGAATTAAAATGAATATTTACAAAACGCAACATTTTTTAAGTAAAATCACCAAGTATTCATAGGTTTAAATATGTTGTATTGTTATTATCCCTAGTTTAAAGTTTATATATACCTGTTTTTATTTTTCTAGTGATAATATAGTTGTTATTTTTAGCCAAAATAATTTGCATGCGTATTTTTTTTCATATAGGTAGATATTTTCTTTTTCTAAGGAGGGTTTTTTCAAGGCCTGAAAAAGGAAAGATCTTTATTAGTCAGTTTTTTAAAGAAGCAGAAAAGTTAGGTATAGATTCAGTAGGTATAGTTCTTATAATTTCTGTGTTTATGGGCGCCATAATAACTTTACAGACTGCCTATAATCTTGAAATGGCTTTTATTCCTAGATATACCATTGGTTTGGCAGCTCGAGAATCTGTGATATTAGAGTTTTCCTCAACTATTGTAGGTCTAATACTAGCAGGAAAAGTTGGTTCCAATATCGCTTCTGAAATTGGAAGTATGCGTGTTACGGAACAAATAGATGCTATTGAAATCATGGGTATAAACTCATCGTCTTTTTTAGTTTTACCAAAAATTACTGCTTTAGTGATTATAATGCCTCTATTAACAGTTTTAAGTATGGGTATTGGGATAACGGGTGGCTGGATCGCCGGATTTTTATCAGGTGAAGTTCCTTCTATGGATTATATTTATGGAATTCAGTTTGGGTTTAAACCCTTTTACATAGTTTACTCTGTTATTAAATCTGCAGTTTTTGGTTTTCTTATTTCATCTATATCTTCTTATCAGGGGTATCACGTTGATGGTGGTTCTTTAGAAGTAGGTATCGCTAGCACAAAAGCTGTTGTGGTTAGTAGTGTTCAGATTATATTATTTAATTTATTATTAACTCAATTGCTTTTGGCATGATAGAAGTAAGGAATGTAAATAAAACATTTAATAATAAACAAATTCTGTTCGATGTATCTGCCAGGTTTGAGGCTGGACAAACAAATCTTATTATTGGTCAAAGTGGTCATGGAAAAACTGTATTGTTAAAATCAATAGTAGGATTACATAGTATAGACTCTGGTCAGATCATTTATGGAGACAAAGTGTTTTCAGATATGTCTTTTTCAAATCAAAAAGAGATAAGGCAGCAGATAGGGATGTTATTTCAAGGCTCTGCACTTTTTGATAGTTTAACAGTTGAAGAAAATGTAAAATTTCCATTAGATATGTTTTCAAATAAAACTGAAGAAGAAAAATTAGATAGAGTAAATTTCTGTCTAAAAAGAGTAAAACTAGAAAATGCGAATAAATTGTATCCTTCAGAAATAAGTGGGGGTATGCAAAAACGTGTGGCCATAGCTCGTGCAATCTCCTTAAATCCGAAGTATTTATTTTGTGATGAACCTAATTCAGGTCTTGATCCTAGAACTTCTATTGTTATCGATAATTTAATTTATGAGATTACAAAAGAATATGGAATCACCACAATTATAAATACTCACGATATGAATTCAGTTATGGCAATAGGTGAAAAAATTATTTATATAAACTCAGGTAGGAAGTTATGGGAAGGCAACAAGGAGGAGATATTGGTCGCCAAAGAGGAACAATTAAATGATTTTGTTTTTGCATCCGAATTGTTTAAAAGGATAAAAAGAAATATCTAAATAATTTTATGAAAGTGCATAAAGATGAATATGGATTTTCCTATATAAAGTCATATTTTGAATTTAATTTTATTAATGCAGTTACTGATTGGAGTAAATTAAATGAATATATAAGTATTCAATATGATGGAATAAAAGTAAACGAGGTTTTGACTCAGTATGTATATTTATTTAAATTCAATAAGTTATTTCCAACTGTATTTATTCCAACATTTGTTAAGACTCCAATTGAGTATACATTTGTTAATAAGATTCGTTTTAATAGAATAAACTTACCATATAAAATGGAATCTGATAAAATTCTTCAATTAGGTTCATTCAGTTATATTCCATTAGTATTTCACTTACAGTTTCTGGATTTTGTAAAATCACAATATGGACCTTTGTTTGACAAAGGTGAAATGGGTTATGATCAGATCTCAGAAATTTACCTTGTCTATAAAAGTATATATAAGTGTGATAATATTTCAAAAATCGAAGAAACTCCCGTTTCTAAATATCTGAGTCGAGAAATTGGAAAAGATTATAGTTATGGAAAATTGATAGACTTTGCGGATAATATTTATGACTTATATAAACAGACAGAAATCTCTGTAAAAAACTTTCGACTTATATTCTATTCATTTGCGCAGCATCTGGATATTATAGGTAGTGAGGCTTTTGATCATTATATGGATTGTAGGGACTCTACTCTATCCTGGAAAAAGGCAATCGAAAGTTTCTTAATATCAAATTATTGTCTTGCTCCAGAATTGGCATATTCAATATCTTCTGCTCTTATATATTAATCAAATGAACATATTAGAATTCAAGTTGTTCTTATTTATACTGTAAAGGACGTAAGTACGTTTAGCTTGAAACAAAGAGAGGAGCCTTACATTTGAGGTTTAGGTTTAAGAGTTGGGTTAGTAAAGGCTCCTCTTTTTTTGTAGTTAACATCTAAGAGTGCTGTTTAATGAAGTTTATTCAGAAAAACTTTTGCTCCTTAACGACTTGACAAAAAGTAAAATGCGACTTATCTTTGAATTCTGCGCAAAAAATAATCTGAATAAAGTTTGGAATATAAAAATAAAAGCAGTTGTTTTGCACCCGCTTTGAACGAGAGGCGCGAAAGAAAGATTGAAATAATGAGCAACTTTAAGGGAAGAAAGTCTTGAAAAAGAGGAGGTTTTAGAAGTTGAAAAATCAAGTAAAAATTTTTAAAATATTTTTAAAAATAAATTTGGTTTTAAGAATTAAAATCGCTTATCTTTGCAGCCGCTTTTAAAGAAGGGCAAGAAGATAAAAACTGAGACTTTGAGAAGGGTTTTAAATTGGTGGAAAACAGCAATTTAAATTGAAAGTAAAGCTTGAAAAATTAAATAAAAATTTTTCAAAATTTATTTGGAAAAGAGAAAATAAAGTTGTTATCTTTGCATCCGCTTTTAGAGCGACACTTTAACGAAGGTTAGGGAGTTAAAAAAAAGATTGAAATAAACATTATTTAAGAAGAGTCTTAAATGAGTTTACAAGATATAAAGAGTTCTGATTTATTTATGCCTTGATGCTGAATAAAGAAGAAAACGTTCTTTGAAAATATTGAAATGCACACTTAATAAAAGGAAAGTAAAGTTTGTTCTTTGAGTTAAAACTCTTGTAAGGAATTATAGCCATTTAATTGGCAAAACAATTTTTATACAACGAAGAGTTTGATCCTGGCTCAGGATGAACGCTAGCGACAGGCCTAACACATGCAAGTCGAGGGGTAACAGGGAAGCTTGCTTCCGCTGACGACCGGCGCACGGGTGCGTAACGCGTATGAAACCTGCCTTATACAAGGGGATAGCCCAGAGAAATTTGGATTAATACCCTATAGTCTTGTTTTACCGCATGGTAAGACAAGTAAAGTTTCGGCGGTATAAGATGGTCATGCGTGACATTAGCTAGTTGGTGAGGTAACGGCTCACCAAGGCGACGATGTCTAGGGGTTCTGAGAGGAAGGTCCCCCACACTGGTACTGAGACACGGACCAGACTCCTACGGGAGGCAGCAGTGAGGAATATTGGTCAATGGCCGCAAGGCTGAACCAGCCATGTCGCGTGCAGGAAGACTGCCCTATGGGTTGTAAACTGCTTTTATACGGGAATAATGTGAGCTTCGTGAAGCTTTTTGAAGGTACCGTATGAATAAGCATCGGCTAACTCCGTGCCAGCAGCCGCGGTAATACGGAGGATGCGAGCGTTATCCGGATTTATTGGGTTTAAAGGGTGCGTAGGCGGACTATTAAGTCAGTGGTGAAATCTTGCAGCTCAACTGTAAAACTGCCATTGATACTGATAGTCTTGAATTTAGTTGAGGTAGGCGGAATGTGTTGTGTAGCGGTGAAATGCATAGATATAACACAGAACACCGATTGCGAAGGCAGCTTACTAAGCTATAATTGACGCTGATGCACGAAAGCGTGGGGAGCGAACAGGATTAGATACCCTGGTAGTCCACGCCGTAAACGATGATTACTCGTTGTTGGCAATACATCGTCAGCGACTGAGCGAAAGCATTAAGTAATCCACCTGGGGAGTACGTTGGCAACAATGAAACTCAAAGGAATTGACGGGGGCCCGCACAAGCGGAGGAACATGTGGTTTAATTCGATGATACGCGAGGAACCTTACCTGGACTTAAATGTAGATTGCATGAAGCAGAGATGCTTCTTTCTTCGGACTATTTACAAGGTGCTGCATGGTTGTCGTCAGCTCGTGCCGTGAGGTGTCGGGTTAAGTCCCATAACGAGCGCAACCCCTGTTGTTAGTTACCAGCACGTCAAGGTGGGGACTCTAACAAGACTGCCGGTGTAAACCGCGAGGAAGGTGGGGATGACGTCAAATCAGCACGGCCCTTACGTCCAGGGCTACACACGTGTTACAATGGCAGGTACAAAGGGCAGCTACACAGCGATGTGATGCTAATCTCTAAAGCCTGTCTCAGTTCGGATCGGAGTCTGCAACTCGACTCCGTGAAGCTGGATTCGCTAGTAATCGCGTATCAGCAATGACGCGGTGAATACGTTCCCGGGCCTTGTACACACCGCCCGTCAAACCATGGAAGTCGGGGGTACCTGAAGTCTGTTACCGTAAGGAGCGGCCTAGGGTAAAACTGATAACTAGGGTTAAGTCGTAACAAGGTAGCCGTACCGGAAGGTGTGGCTGGAACACCTCCTTTCTGGAGAGAGTTTTAACAATAGTACAAAGTTAAAAGTAGAAAGTAAAAAGTGATAAGCTTTAGACAATCAACTGAGAACTTAGTACTGACAACTTACTACTAATTAATAAGTAGTGCATTTCACATTCGCAAAAAGCGAAAAACGTACATTGACATATTGGCAAAACAATCAAAATCATAGGTTAGCTATGCGCAAAGCATAAGCGAAACCAACAAGAAAGTAAGCAAGGGCGTACGGTGGATGCCTAGGCTTTCAGAGGCGAAGAAAGACGTGATAAGCTGCGATAAGCTGCGGGGAGAAGCAAATATTTATTGATCCGCAGATTTCTGAATGGGGCAACCCGGCTGGTTGATGACCAGTCACCCTTCGGGGGGCAAACCCAGGGAACTGAAACATCTAAGTACCTGGAGGAGAAGAAAACAATAGTGATTCCCTAAGTAGTGGCGAGCGAACGGGGACTAGCCCAAACCAATGTTGTTTAGGCAACATTGGGGTTGTAGGACTACGTTGTGGTTTTATGCGTGAAGTGGAATGTTTTGGAAAGAACAACCGTAGAAAGTGACAGTCTTGTACACGTAAGCAAATAAAATCTAGTAGTATCCTGAGTAGCGCGGAACACGTGAAATTCTGTGTGAATCTGCCAGGCCCATCTGGTAAGGCTAAATACTCCTGAAAGACCGATAGTGAACCAGTACCGTGAGGGAAAGGTGAAAAGTACCCCGAACAGGGGAGTGAAATAGTACCTGAAACCGTGCGCTTACAAGCGGTCGGAGCCATTATATGGTGACGGCGTGCCTTTTGCATAATGAGCCTACGAGTTAGTCGTAGTTAGCGAGGTTAAGTTGTTCAGCAACGGAGCCGAAGCGAAAGCGAGTCTGAATAGGGCGAAATAGTTAGCTGCGCTAGACGCGAAACCAGGTGATCTACCCATGGTCAGGTTGAAGTTCCGGTAACACGGAATGGAGGACCGAACCAGTTTACGTTGAAAAGTATTTGGATGAACTGTGGGTAGGGGTGAAAGGCCAATCAAACCTGGAAATAGCTCGTACTCCCCGAAATGCATTTAGGTGCAGCCTTATTTTAATCTTACAGAGGTAGAGCTACTGATTGGACGAGAGGGCTTCACCGCCTATCAACTCCTGATAAACTCCGAATGCTGTAAGATGATGAATAGGAGTGAGGGCATGGGTGCTAAGGTCCGTGTCCGAAAGGGAAAGAACCCAGACCATCAGCTAAGGTCCCCAAATGTATACTAAGTTGAACAAACGCGGTTTGATTGCATAGACAGCTAGGATGTTGGCTTGGAAGCAGCCATTCATTTAAAGAGTGCGTAACAGCTCACTAGTCGAGCGATCGAGCATGGATAATAATCGGGCATAAGTATACTACCGAAGCTATGGATTTGTACATTGTACAAGTGGTAGGGGAGCATTCTAACAGCCTTGAAGCATAATGGCGATGTTGTGTGGAGCGGTTAGAAAAGCAAATGTAGGCATAAGTAACGATAATGCGGGCGAGAAACCCGCACGCCGAAAGACTCAGGTTTCCTGATCAACGCTAATCGGATCAGGGTTAGTCGGGACCTAACGCGAACCCGAAAGGGGTAGTGGATGGAGAGCAGGTTAATATTCCTGCACCTGCTATACGACAAAAGTGACGTATTGGTGAGATTTCTACGTACTGACGGAATAGTACGTTGAGCCTAGGCTTCGGCCGAAGCGAAGAGAAGCAGCCAGTACCAAGAAAAGCGAGTATAGGAGCCCGTACTGTAAACGGACACACGTAGTTGGGTTGAGTATACTAAGGCGCTCGAGTGATTCATGGTTAAGGAACTCGGCAAATTAGCCCCGTAACTTCGGGAAAAGGGGCGCCTACTTCGGTAGGCCGCAGAGAAATGGTGCATGCGACTGTTTATCAAAAACACATGGCTTTGCAAATTCGAAAGAAGACGTATAAGGCCTGACACCTGCCCGGTGCTGGAAGGTTAAGAGGAGAGCTTAGCGTAAGCGAAGGTTTGAATTGAAGCCCCAGTAAACGGCGGCCGTAACTATAACGGTCCTAAGGTAGCGAAATTCCTTGTCGGGTAAGTTCCGACCTGCACGAATGGTGTAACGATGTGCACACTGTCTCAACCATGAGCTCGGTGAAATTGTAGTATCGGTGAAGATGCCGATTACCCGCAACGGGACGGAAAGACCCCGTGAACCTTTACTGCAACTTAACATTGGTTGTGGGTAAGTAATGTGTAGGATAGGTCGGAGACGTTGATGCTGCATCGCCAGGTGTAGTTTAGTCACCCTTGAAATACGACCCTTTGCTTATCTGTGGCCTAACTCAGCAATGAGGACATTGTTTGGTGGGTAGTTTGACTGGGGTGGTCGCCTCCAAAAGAGTAACGGAGGCTTTCAAAGGTTTCCTCAGGACGATTGGTAACCGTCCGCAGAGTGTAATGGCACAAGGAAGCTTGACTGTGAGACCGACAAGTCGACCAGGTACGAAAGTAGGACATAGTGATCCGGTGGTTCCGCATGGAAGGGCCATCGCTCAAAGGATAAAAGGTACTCCGGGGATAACAGGCTGATCGCTCCCAAGAGCTCATATCGACGGAGCGGTTTGGCACCTCGATGTCGGCTCGTCACATCCTGGGGCTGGAGAAGGTCCCAAGGGTTGGGCTGTTCGCCCATTAAAGTGGCACGCGAGCTGGGTTCAGAACGTCGTGAGACAGTTCGGTCCCTATCTGTTGTGGGCGTAGGATATTTGAGAAGACCTGACGTTAGTACGAGAGGACCGCGTTGGACAAACCTCTGGTGCACCAGTTGTTCCGCCAGGAGCATTGCTGGGTAGCTAAGTTTGGAAGGGATAAGTGCTGAAAGCATCTAAGCACGAAGCCTGCTTCAAGATGAGATATCCTTGAGGGACGTTAAAGACGATGACGTTGATAGGCTGCAGGTGTAAAGGTGGTAACATCAAAGCCGAGCAGTACTAATTACCCGAAACTTTTAGTTGGGCGTAATAGTGAAGACTGTGATTTTGATTGGAGCTGGTATGTAAAACAGACTATTAGATGAGAAATCAGAGATAATAGACTGCAAAAAATATTGATAGAATGTTGTAATAGATAGAGTCTATAGATCTCTTATCTATTATCTAAAATCTAGAAAGACATTCAGGTGGTTATAGCGATGGGGCTCCACCTCTTCCCATTCCGAACAGAGAAGTTAAGCCCATTAGCGCCGATGGTACTGCGTACTGTGGGAGAGTAGGTCGCCGCCGACTTTTAAAAAAGAGCAATCGAACATGTTTCGGTTGCTCCTTTTGCGTTTATATGGGTTTGTAGATTATTTCTTTTATAATCAATTCATTGAATTTCTTTATAATAAAAAAAACATCGCCTTGCACGTTTGCATAAGCGATGTTTGAACTACACTAAACCTCAATGTTTTTAGGGGAGTAGCAATTAAGTGTGGTTAATAGATAGTTGATAATTAAAAAATGTGGTTTGGAAAAAAGTTCAGATCATATTATTATTTAAATGACTATGCTTGTTCGTATTCACTATCCCAATCAGTTCCATCATCACCTTTTTGTCCCTCCATCTTAATCATAAAATTTTTAGCAGGAAAGAAAGGCTTCATATGAATATCTAAATGAATCTTATCTTTTTGAACAGGATCTTGCTCAAATCTTTTTATAGTGAAATTTTCAATTAATTTTTCAGGTCCAGATATTGTGTCCAAAAAGCGTATAATTTGCCCTAATAACTCTTTTCTTGTTTTGGCGTTAAAGTTTTCAAAAGCCCTTCTGTTTAAAAAATCCATCATAACCTTAGTTACGTAATCAAATACTCTTACTACAGAATACGTTTGTAGACCTAAATTATCCCCATTAAACAATGTTTTAGCAGAAAAAGCCATTACCTTTCCATATTCATTAACCATAGGAATGAGGCCCATTTTCTCAAGATTTGCTATTTCACTCTTTTTTAAATCAAATCGAACGCCTTGGATTTCATTTAAACCACCATATTTTTTCCCTGCAGTTACCTGAGACATTAATGTACGATATACTTTTCCTGCTAAGGCTCCTGCTGGAGGCACAAATAAATCCTCATCTTCACCAATGATGTCAAATCTTCCTCGACCTACAAGCCAATTACAAGTCATCATAACGTTAGAACGATAAACATCTCCTCCTGTAAGATTTGCTGCATCAAACATTTCCATTACATCATCAGGTTCGTCTAAATGTTCAAAGTCAGTGATAAGCATTACTTTATTTTCATGTGCAATTTTTGCCCATTTCTCTAATACCATATTCGAACCTAAATATCCTGGCAGCACTAGTATTCCATAGTTGTCACTTAAATCTAAACGATCATAAGAATTCGTTAATTCTTCAGTTACGGCATCAATGAACCTTGTATTATCAAGGTCTTTTAATTGATCCATTTCTGCATTTAAAATGGAAATATTTTTAATTTTTGCTTCTTCAGTGTTTTTATAGAATAGTGCAATGCTTCGATAAGAGCGTTCTAAGTCACGCGTCTCTGAAATTGCGTTTGAAAGATTTTTTTCAAGTGTTTTCTCTGTTTCTTCTGCCTTTTCTTTGCAATTATCTATCATCTGCAGAATATCATCTGCTTCATTAATGATAGATTGCCATATTTCTAAATTTTTCTTTAAAAGCTGACGTTCTTCTTTTTTTGAATTTTCAGATAAAAATATTCTTTTACGTGCTTTACGCTCCGGATTCATGTTTTGAACACTGTCAATACAGGATTCTAATAATTCAAAGCCTCCATATTTTGCTAATTGGTCGAAATTTTCTAGCAGTGTGATTTGTTCACTTTGCTTAGTTAATGCAACTTGTTCCTGGGTTTCAGCCATTGTTTTAATCGTTAGTTTGGTTTAGTTCTTCTATTAATCCATTTATAGCTTTTTTTAAAGCCTCTTTAGCATCATTATCTGTTAGTGCAGCTTTTAAAATTTTATTTGTCTTTAATTGCTTGATGATTTTTATGTACTGATCTTGTTTTGTCGATAGATCTTTTAAAAAAGGGCTTTGATTAGTAATCCCTTTAAGTCCAAAATCTCCCAGGTTTGTGAAATGTAGTTGTTCCTTTTGTGTTGATCCATCTGTAGTTTCAAATTCCATATTAACCTGAGGTTTAAAATGGTTAAAGACTTCCTCTACAGTCTTTAATCCTTTTGTGATTTCTGGTTTAACAGGTGCATCTGATGTAAGCTTTTCTATAAATAAAGTTTTGTTTTGCGGAATGTCCTGTATTGCCTCATTGGCATCTAGTTTGACTTCAGTGCCGCCTAATCCATAAGTATTTGTACTCATAGTAATAATTTTAGATTATTAAATTGGTATTTGATTTTATTTCGAAATGCAATCAATGTTATGTTTATAGTGAGAGCACAGCGTTTTCATACATTTGTTGCGTTTCAACTCTAAGATCAATTTCATTGTCTTTTGTTAGAGTTATTTTAATTAAATCATCCTGTTTTAAGGTGCCTCGAATTATCATTTTCGATAATGGGGTTCTTAGACGAGATCGAATAACGCCTCTTAAAGGACGAGCTCCATACCGAGGATTAAAACCTTCTTTTGCTAATAATACTTTAGCATCCTCGCTAATATTTATATTTATTCCTTGTTGAGAAAGAAGATCTTTCAATTCAGTTATTTGTATATCAAAAATCTTCTGAATCATTTTCTCAGTAATAGGAGCAAAGGGTATTAATCCTGAAAGTCGACCTAGGAATTCTGGCCGAAAATGTAAAGCCATTGATTCCATAAGCTTTGATTGCTCAGGTAGTTCACCTTCTAGGTTAAACTTTTCTGAAATTTTTTCACTGCCAATATTTGATGTAAACAATATTACCGCGTTTGAAAAGTCCCCTGTTTTTCCTAACCTGTCATGTAGTTTACCTTCATCCAGTATTTGTAAAAAGATATCAAAAACGGATGGATGAGCTTTTTCTATTTCATCAAATAGTACAACAGAGTATGGTTTTTGTCTAATTTTGTTTACTAACATTCCCCCCTCTTCGTATCCTACATAGCCTGGAGGGGCACCGTATAAAAGGGCTGCTGAATGTTCTTCTTTGAATTCAGACATGTCAAAACGAATTAAAGCATCCTTACTTTGAAATAGGTATTGAGCTAATTGTTTTGCCAGTTCTGTTTTGCCGGTTCCTGTCGGACCTAAAAAAAAGAATGAACCTATTGGCATGCCTGGTTTGTTTAAACCTGATCTAGACTCCAAAATTGCATCACAAATGGTTTGGACTGCGTTATCCTGTCCAATGACTTTGTTTTGAAGAACGCTACTCATTTGTAAAAGACGTTCTTTCTCTTTTGTTACAATTTTTCCTATTGGAATATTTTTTATTCTGCCGATAGTTCCAGCAAGATCAATATAGCTTACCTTATTCTCTCTATTGTTGATGTATTGTTGTAGCTGATTAATTATCTGACTTATTTTGTTGATGTTAAGATTTTCCTCTGTTTCTAATCCACTATATTGTAATAATCTTTTTAATTCAGAAAGTAATAAATTTTTATCTGCATTACTATCTTTCATATCTCCCTGAATTAACTCTAACTCAGCAGGGATTGTATCAAGCTGAGTGCGTATTGATGACATAGTACTATCTATGAGTTTTATTGCAGATTCAGGAAGATGAGTTTCGGGAAGATAACGTTTAGCTAGTTTTACAGCGTCATTTATTGTTATATGCTCAATTGAAACCTTATGATGTTCTTCCAGTTTATCCTTATTGCAATAAATCATTATAGATGCACTATCGTCTTCAGGTTCGTTTAAATTAAACTTTTCAAAGAAATCTTGTAATGGATTATCTCGTTCTAATATTTTTCTATAAGATTCAGTTGATGTTGTACATATTAAAATACTATCTGATTTAGTTAATTGATTTTTTATGAGAAAATAAATACTCTTTCCATTGGCAGGATTGTCTAATAGAATTTGAATATCATCTATAAATAATATGGGACGGAATAGCTTTTTAAGATAATTAAATACACATCTCAGTCTTTCTTCTAATTCTCCTTTATGAGTAATGCCTGAAAGTAATCTATTGGTATCTAATTCATAGAACTGGCTATGCTTTAGGTTGGATGATAATTTTTTATCTTTAATAAGTGAAATAATTCCTTTTACTAGTAATGTTTTACCAATTCCTTTATCTCCTGTAATAACCACATGTGGTTTGTCTTTTCGGCCAATAATTTCTAGAAGATTTAAAATTTCCTGATCCCGCTCTACTACCTCAGCATAGTTCTCATTATTAGATAATAAATTAATCAGGTAATCAGGTTGATTTATAGTCAAAGAATGTTTCTGATGATCAGATCTTTCTTGTGTATTTCCTGCGATGGCTAATATTTGATCGGCTGTAATTGGAAATGTTTTTAATTCATCATAATTGAATCCAACTCCAGATGTTGAGATAGCTGCTAATACGTATAAAGGATTAAGTAATTGCTCTTCTGAATTGAGATTATAATTGAATGCCTCAAGAATTATATTTTCAGTGGTTTCATCAAAGGGAGGACATTCAATAGGTGTCATGGTCTTTTCTAAGATTTCCATTTTAACTTCAGCCCATTCTTCAAGGTAAAAGACATCAATATTATTAATGAATAACACTTCTTTGATTTTTGTGTCTTTATGCAGAAGACCTAGAAGAAGGTGTTGAGGATATACTTTCTCATTTAAATTCTCTTTTGCTACTATACGTGAAACTTGTAATGCATTTACAAGTTCAATAGAGAATAATTCTTGGTTATTTCTCATAGTTGGTTTGGTATATGTTAAATAGAAAATGCGTTGTCTGTGCGAATATATAAATTAATTTTCTATCTGCAATAAAATATATAAGTGATATCAATAAGTTAATAAAAGTTAACATGACGGTTTGTGATATCTAATATCTCTCTGTATATATTATTTTAAAAGGGAATTTAGGTTAATAATACAATTATTTTATTTCCTTATTCTTGAGAAAATCATCCATTTGTGTATAGATTGATAATCAATCTAAAATATTATTTTGTCATTGACTATGGTTCGTTAATCATAAATAAGGTGTTGTTTGTAAAAACTAAAATCTGATTGGAGGCATCTAAAATGTCATAATATCAAAATTTCTTATAAATAAAGGGCTAGACTTATATTTAGCTTTCCAAGTGTTAATAAATGTAAATGAAGTAAGTTTTTACATCCGGAAAAAATATTTATTTTTGGCTACTGTAATTTTATGTATCAGTTATTATATGTTATTAGTTTAACATATTAATATTGATAGCCAAACTTGATCATTATGTCTAATATTGGATATTTAAACTATCCTCTTAATATGAACGAAATATTTAAGGGGAATTCACTCCGGAAACTATCGCTGAGGGAATCGATTGCTCAGCACTTGCATTTAATAATCACTTCGCAATTAGGTGAAAATTTATTTGAACCTACATTTGGTTGCTCAATCTGGGAATACGATTTTGATAATACTGTAACCGACGTTCGTTTGCGTGACTTAATTAAAAACAGTCTGGAGGAGGCCATAATAAATCGTGAACTTAGGATAAGAGGACTTGAAGTAAAAGTAGTTATATCCCAAATGGAAATTAATGGATTAAGGATTCTAAAGAGAATCAAAAAACGTGTGGATATTCAGATTAAATCAAGGTTGGTATCAACTAGCGAAGAGTTTGAATACTTCGAATATTTCTACCTGGGACCTTTATCTTATTGCTAGATTTTATGTTTCAGAAGGAGTATATTAAAGATCGCATGTTAAAGGAGGTGGCTCGTATTTGGAATAAAAATGGCCACATCAATGAGGATAGTTTTGACCCAATAGTAAACATGTTAGTTACAGCCCTGTCTTCGGAGTCAGAAATCATGTATAAGGAGTTAGGTAGATCAGAGAGTCGAATTGCCGACAGTCTTATGTCAAAGTTAATTCCGAATATAAATAAAGGATTACAGCCTGGTCACACAATGGTTCTATTGAGTGTGGGAGAACCAAGTTTAAGCCTCCCTCTCCATACAGAATTGGTATCACATGTAAGTTCATTTTCAGAGAAGCTTGAAGAAATTCATTTTGTTACAGCTCATGATGTAAATCTTTTTCAAGGTGGAGTTGTAGGTATGTATTCTGCTAGTTCAAGTTATAGCGTGGTAGATTACAGATTTAAGGTTGAAGGATATATTTCTAATAAAGAAATCAGGAATAATCAATTAATAATTGATGTGGAATATATGGGAGATGTTTTGGATATTAATGAAATCCCATTGTTTTTTGATTTAAAATTAACTGATTTCAAACGACGATTATTTTATGAAAGTCTTTCGAGATCATCTTTTTATATAAATGAGATACCTGTTTCGAGAAAGAAAGTTTTAAAGTTAAATCCTCTTATTGAAGAAACTGATAGTCCACTGCTAGCTTTGGAAAATTCAGTAATAGATTTTTATAGTCATCAATATTATCTATTAGACTTGCCTTCGCATCTAAGAAATAAAAAAAGGAGTATAGATAAAAAAAATAAAAATACACTTTCAATTACTATCGAGTTTGGTAGTCTCTTATATCCAGAGATAGTGAAGGAGTTATTCTGTTATGTAAATGCAGTACCTGTAATTAATGTTCAGAAAAGAAATAAAATATTTAAATCCAAAAGTAAATTACCTGTTATTCATTTGACTCAAGAGGATTCATTTTACTGTATTGATTCTATATATTCTGACAATGGGAGAAAGTATCTGGAATACAAAGGTGAGGTTTCTAATAAAGAACAGCAGGGAGCTTATCATATAAGAAGAGAAGGTGTTGAGGGTCTTAATGGTAAGACCGCCAATGAGATGATAGATTATTTGTTGGGTATACTGCGAAATGAAACTGCTGTATTAACCAGTGTTACTAATGGCAATTTTGCAAATGATTTAAAAGTTCTAAAACAAATTACTGCTAAAATGGAATATTCTTTAGCTGATAAAACTTCAGAATATGATTCAGTATATGTTTTCCTGAATGAGGATAAAGTTCCGGAATATTTATTTGTAGATTATTATACTACTAAGGGAAATGAAATTGGAGGAATAAAAATTAATCATCCTTTATTCGCCACTAAAGGAACTGTTTTAAGTCAAAATGGAAATTTTATTTTATCTCCTTTTGTTGGAGGAAGAGGGGTGTTGAAAGATGAAGATTATATAAATGAAGTCAGACATTCATTACTTACAAATGGCAGGATTGTAACTTCTAAGGATGTAATTTGTCTTGTGCAGAAATACTTCGGTAAGTATGTGGATAATATTATGATAGAAAAAGGGATGTTGCAGAGTTCTGATGTTAATCGTGGTTATTTAAGAACTATTGATGTAAAGGTCAAAACTGATGGTAATTTAAATTGGGAGGAATGTTGTACGATAGGGAAAATTATTCTTTGTGAACTCGAGGAAAATGGTTCTGATATTTACCCATATCGTTTAATCATCGATAAAACTGAAGTCTTAAAGTAAAAATAACCCAACCATTAACTATGAATGAAAAAAATATACAGTATCGAATTGATTCAAAAGTAATTCAGTTGTTTGTGCTGATTGGGGTAGTAGGAGTTGGTATTTTGAGTTATCAATTTTACACCTATCATCCTTTATTAAAGGTTGAATTTGATATCCTTGGAGATCATCATAAGAAGAATGAGATGATAAAGTTTGAAAACAAAACCTATGGTAAGCACCAATTTGAATGGGACTTTGGTGATAGTAGTAAAATTTCAGTTAAAAGATCACCTATACATATTTATGAAAGACCAGGAAAATATCAGGTAAACCTCATGGTTGATGGAAAATTTAATAAAAAAATTGAGATAGAAATTGGTAATGAATACAGTGTAGCCCCTGAAATGGTACTTCCCAAAATAGTTGGTCCAACAACTGTGTTTGTGAATAAAAAGTTTACTCTTACCTGTCCTACAGAAAAAGTGAAAAGTTATGCATGGTATGTTGATAATGATAAGACTCCCAAATGTTTTAAAAAACAATTAAACTATACTTTTAATAAGCCAGGCTATAAAACAGTAAAGTTGGTTGTTAATGGAGATTTAAATCATGCAGTGAAGTCAAGTATTTATGTGAAGCAGCAAAAAAATACTAAGGCTCGTGAAATTGGAAATAAAATTGAAGATGATGAAAATTCCGAAGAATTTATTCCTGATACACCTGACTTATATGTGGAAATAACAAAATTAAAAAAAGAGGAAGAAAAAGTTTGGATTTTACCTGAAGATAGTGAGTTGCAGATTCAGTTTGTAAATGTCTTAACAAAAGATGGTAACGAAGCCGATTTTGTGAAATATTTTAATGAAGATATTCATTATAAATTGGTTTATGCAAATCAAAGTTATGTATCGTTTGCCGAATTGGTAAATGAATTAAAAGGAAATGAATTTGTTATAAAGGAGTTTTCAACATTAAGAAACGATAACCGAATTACCAAATTAACCATAAGATATCGTATAAAAAGAAGATTGTTATAATAAGTTTAAGCTATGAGTAATAAAATATATAGGCCAGTTAACTGGGTAAATGGGATGAATATTAATCAATCTCATTTTGTAAAAGAACAAATGAGTAACCTCTCAATGCAAATGTCTGCATTACAAACCTGTTTATCTCCTTTTAATTATGGCTTTATTGTAGAAGAAGGCAAAGGTGAACAATATATTTGGATTGACATTAATAATAATCTTGGTATAAATGTAGAGCTTGCTAATGTGAAGATTTTATTCTCTAATGGTTACTTATTGGAGTTTTTGGAAAGAGATGAAAATTTTGGCGTCTTCTATTCTGTATTACCAGAAGATAATTCACAGGATTATGCAATTGTTTTAAGAGTTAATGTTAACGATCGAATTACGTTTGGGAATCCGGATGCAGAAGAGGAACCAATTCGTAAGCCTTATGTGATTCCTAAAATTACCTTGTCGCTTATTAGTGTTAATGAAGTTAATTCTTCATTTTTTGATGTCAATAGTGTCGTTGTTGGCAGGTTGATAACTAATTATGAAACTTGGGTTGTGGATTCTGATTATATACCACCGGTTCACAATATTTATAATAATTCAAATCTTATCAGGGTACATCATAATTTTGAGAATTATTTAAGTAGTATTGAAAGAAGTACAGTAGAGATTATTCAAAAGATCAGGCAGAAAAAGCAAAATAATGAACTTGCTTCAATACTTATGGATATTTCAGTAAAATTAAACACTCTTTTAGTAGAAGAGATTATTGAATTTAAAACTATAGGTATTTATAGGACGCCCGTTAAGATGTTAACCCCATTCTTTAAGATGGCGCGTTTGATGAATAATGTTTTAGATACCTGGCAGTCTTGTGGAAAAGATGAAATGATGACTTATTTATCCGACTGGTGTAATATTTCTCAAGGCGAATTAGAAAAGGTGATTCTGAGTTTGATTCATCATAAGTATAATCATAATGACATTAATAGTTCGGTAAAAGAGGTCACTTATTTTGCAGATGTAATTTCTGCAATGTATACAGTTCTAGCAAGTCTGGATTATATAGGTAAAAAGATAGATACTAATTTGTTTGTAGCTGAAGAGCAGGAAGAAAATATTCCTAATTCAGTAACCTCCAAAAAGAAACGAAAATTTAGTTTGCTGGGAAGTTATTAAATGTCAATCATTTTCTTTTAAAGTATTTGTGAGAAAGTGAGTGATGTTCATGTTAATGTAATGATTGATCTTAAAAAATAAAATTTCTTTAGTGATAACATTATAAGTTAAGTAATCACTATTTCAAACTAATTCATGTTATGAAACCGGTTAATAAATCTCAAAGAAATAAAGCGTTCTTTCTATATATATTATTGTTTTTAATAACAAATAGTATTGTTGTTGGTATTGTCTATTTCAATTATAGAATTCCGGATGCGGAAAATAAATATCTTCACAATAAAATGGATTTTTTGGCATTGAAAAATGAGGAGCAAAAAGATTTTCTTCAGAAAATGAATCGTGTTAAATCTCTAATTGATACAATGGATACGCCGGGAATAAGCAGAGAATATATTGAGCAGCTTATTTCAACAGAGTTGGCAGTAATGAGAACTAATTTTGCAGCTAAAGATTCAACATATCTCAGTGATATGTATAACAATGTAATAGTGACGTATTTGGAATTGAAGGTGGCAAAGTCTCAACTGAACGAGCTGGAAGATGCAAAATCGGATATCGATACTTATGTAGAAACTATAGATAAACTCAATGAACGTATAAAAGAGGTTGAGAGGGATCTTGATATCTGTCGACAATTAAGTAAATAGAGCTTTAGATCATGTAATGATATTAAGTAATTGATTTTTTGTTAAAGGAAGGGATTGCATTGTTCTCTTAACAATCAATAATAAAAATGAATTATCTATGCGAGTTCTCGTTTTAGATGTTGCTCTTTGATTTGAATGAAAGAGTAAACGGTCTTTGAAATTTTGATCTATATACTGTAAATAGTAATTAAAGTTAGAGTAAATATCTTAATTAAGTTTAGGTAAGGCGTTTTCTATGGTGTATTAATTTTATAAAGATTGGTGAATTTTCTTTATTAAAATGGTTATTAGGTTTGATTAAAACGATAAGGGAGTTGATGCAACTCCCTTATTTGATTCCGGAATTTGGAACTTTTAAACTCTCTCACAAACAATACAGTGGTTTTCCTTTATTAAATTTCTTGATATAGATTGATCAACATTTACCATTTTCCATGTGCCTATAAAACGGGGTTTTTTGTAAAAAATCCACCCAAATTCATTGTTGCCGGGTTGTGGTTTATATTGAATCATTGATTCGGGATGTTTGTGGTTATAATCGTTAATAAAGTGGTAAAAGAAATTTCCAAAATCCATATTTTCTGGTGCTTTTACCATAAATCGTGAAGCTTTCTTTTTGTTTATTTCTTTATTGATTTCAAGTTTGATAAAAGTGGGATTTGATAATTCTTGTGGCTTTGGCTGAATATATATAGAATCTGAAGGGTACTCCCATTTTTTATAAACGGCAAGTGGTATTTTCATTGCATTATCAAATAACTCACAGAATAGCCATGGTAACATAAAGGTAAAAGTCCCGGTTAAAAAGAGGTAATGTAAATTATTAATTCCATAATGGCCTGCAATCTGAAGAAAAACAATAGATCCAACTAATATTACAATAGTAGAAAATAATAATTGAGCTAACCATTTGTTTTTGTTTTCCCATTCAAACACATTGTTTAGAGCAGAAACATGCATCATTCCAAATACTAAAGACAGAATTTGTAGTGTAATGTAATTAGGCATAAAGCGTTTAGATATAATATTTTCTATACTCATTAAAGATAAAATGGCAAATGTAACAGCTGTTATTAGTAAATATAGAATTGTCTTTTTTTTGTCTTTAGAAATCATCTTCTTTATTCCTTTTACAAAGGTAATGATTATGGCACCAAAAAATAACATGATGATACTGATGAATTGAATGTCTCCATTTAGTAGGCTTTTAATAATCATAAGGTTTAGTTTTTTGAGATTTGTAAAGTTGTTGAATGGCCTAATACGCCAAAATTACTTTTGATTTGATTATAATTTGGTTCTGGTTTTATGATGTATTCCAGTTCAATAGGAAGTAAATAATCAAAAAATAGTTTGATGAAATTGTAATAATATCCCCCCTTGGAAAATTTGAGTAATTCTTCGTCTGATATGTCATGTATGATAAACTCAAAGAAGGGTAATTGATCAGAGGTGTTACCCATTATGAAATTGTGACCCAATTTTATATTATGTGGCTTGGGGAGGGAAGGTAATTCAAATTCGATCCATGTTTTATTGTAAGTAATTTCTTTTTTTAAGTGATGAGAAAGTAGTTGAATTGTTTTATTGATATTTCCTTTGATTTGTTTATTATGAGGAAGAATACGAAGTAAATAGAAGAACTCCTCATCTTGTATCCATAATGGCATGTCCCAAAAATCTTTAAAAAAATTCTGGAATTCATGACTGTTGTTTAATAAGCTCTTTTCTTTTTTTTCAATTTGAACTAAGAATTGGAAAAGATGGTTCTCAAAGGGATTAAAAAACAAACGTGCATCAGCTTCTTCCTTTTTTTGTTTTTTATGAGAGTCAATTAAATTGCTTATTGATATATTTCTTTCATTGTCAACTGTATCCTCGTGAAAGAGACCTTCCGGAAGCATATCATAAAATCCATTTCTGGATATTGAAATATCTAATACATCTTTGTCTTTGTCGTACCTGGTGTTGTAGAGATCTTTTCTGTAAGACCGGTTAAAACAGCTTGTATAGTTGATCTGTGTTTTAATTTGATTTGGTTCTTTTATAAGTGCTACTATTGTTTCTGCTTTTAAATTATAGTGACACCGATTAATGGTTTCTGCAATGTGTTCTGATGATTGTATTTTATTATTCATTTTTTATAGAGTTTTGCGTTTGATTGTATCATAATGTTATTAATAGAGTTGTTGATATTATAAAATTCTAATTTGCCCAAAGAAGAAGATGATACGAAATATCCATTTCTTAAATATAATCCAACTGAATTTTTAGAATCATTACTATCGCTATAAAATACTAAGTCGCCTTCTTTTAGGTATGAAGTGTTTTTAAAGAGATATACTTGCTCGTCTTTTAAAATTTCGTTGTGGGTATGTGGGAGAGTAATGTTGTACTGACTATAGCAAATAAAGTTAATAAACAGGATTGGGTAAGTAATAGATGCATAATGTAATGAGTCTTTTAATTCATTCCAGCTTTCGAGGTTTTTATATAATGTAAGGTTATATATGCTATCAATGGGTTGTTGTAAAATTTTAGAGTACTTGAGTTGCAAAGGTTTGCTTTTATCTAATGTTTCTGTATTGTGAATTACTTTTGGACTGCAACTGTATATTGCAATACAACTGAACAATATAATTAATCTACCCATTTTGTTTTACATAATTTTATTTTAATAATATGTTATATACAAAAGTATATAAAATATTTGATATGGAAAGATTTGTCTTGAGTTTAAGAGTTTGTTTGTTTGCTTTGTAATGATGTAAATTGCAGTTTAAAAGATGTATGAATATTGTGATTTTTGGTGAGTTTGTTTGTTTTAACTATAGATGTATATGTAAAATATTTATTTCATATTGTAACATAATAGAATATTTAATTATATTTGTTTCATACTTTTTATATAAATATTATATTAATTATTAAATTTTAAATTATGTCATTTAAAGCAAAATTAAACGTTGGAGGAAAAGACATGAATGTACTTTCGTGTAGCTATGATTTAACTCAGGAAGTGGATGCAACAGGTCGTCCTTCATCTGTGACTCGTGGTGGGAGAATTAAATTAACAGTAGAGAGTACTGGCGAAACAGATTTATTTGAGTGGATGTGTAATAACTTTGAAAGAAAAGATGGAACAATTACCTTTTATAAAAGAGATACTGATTCTAAATCAAAAGAGTTAGCATTTACCGAAGGTTATCTTGTAAAGTACGAAGAGAAATTTAATGCGGTTGATAATATGCCAATGGCTGAAGCTTTTGTAATTTCAGCACGTGAACTCAAAATGGGTAATGGCGAGCATGTAAACGAATGGGTGTAGTAAGCTTGGTCTTATTATGACGAAGGACGACATTGCACTGTCGCCCTTCTAAAAAACTGTCAGGATGTCTTCAGCATTCTAACTGGGTAAAGGTAAAATTTTATTCTTAGAATCTTATTATCCTGACAGTCTTAACTTTCACTTTCATTTGTAGTTATTACACTGAAACCTGACAGTAAATTACATTTAAACAAACTATTACCTTATAACTATGTCTTTTCTATCTACCTTAACAGTTGACGATACTGAATATAAAGTGTTAAGATGTCATTTTGGTATGAGTCAGTCCGTTGCGAAAAATGGTATGGCAATTCAAAATCCTATTGGTGGAGGATTTATTAATATCGAGATAGAGTCAACTTCCAGTACTGATTTATTTGATTGGATGGTAAGTGCCAATAAAAAGAAAAATGGTAGCATAACCTTCTATCGTAGGGATGCATTATCCCGATTAAAGCGATTGGATTTTACAGATGCTTTATGCATTGCTTATGATGAAGATTTTAATCATGATGGTTCAAATCCAATGACAACGCGAATTACAATATCTGCCAGAGAGATTGTCTTAGAAGATGTTACTGTGTCTAATAACTGGGCAGTTGTTTAATCGAAAAATATTTTAAAATGGCTTTACATACTATTATTACCATTGCCATTAATGGAGAAGAGTATCAAAATATTAACAATCTTCAGATTAATCAAGGAATATTAGGACATCATCAGTTTTCTGTGGCGTTATTAAGTAATCACTTTGAAGAAGATGGATATACAATTATTTCTAAAAGTCAGGAATTCATAGGGCAAACCATTGAGATTACGATTAGTAATTATGAAGGGAATACTACAATGAATGAAGGATTCTTCTCAGGAATAATAACCGAGGCAGAAGCCTATAAATCACAAGTAGATGACTTTGGTGACTATATTATAGTAAAAGGTTGTAGCCCAACAATAATAATGGATAATGGATTACATTGTAATACCTTTGAAAAGAAAACATTATCTGATATTGTAAATAGCTTATCCGGTGATTTTGGAGTTGCAATTAAATGTTCTCCTTTAAATTCAGAAATCCATGATTATATAGTTCAATATAATCAAAGTAGTTTTGAGTTTTTAAAACATTTAGCTATAAGGTATGGTGAATGGATGTATTATGATGGACAGCAAACTGTTTTTGGTGCAAACTCTGGAGAGGAGATTACCTTGAGTTATGGTGTAGAACTAACAGATTTTAATTTGCGATTAATAACTAAGCCTAAATTAGCTGAGTATATTACTAATGATTATTATGCCGATAAAACAATTCAACAAGAATTAGCTACAGGAACTTCTCTGCCCGACTATTATAGTTTTATGGCAGAAAAATCAGAAAAACTATATATACAACAACCCGTTTCCGCATACTTAAAGCATAGTGCTGATGGTAATCAGGATGTCAATTTGAAAACAGCAGCTGGTATTCAGGCCGAAGGAAAAGTGGCCGGTATGGTTTTGTTAACCGGAACATCTCGTAACTCAGGAGTTAGAATTGGATCAACTGTAGCAATTGTACATCAGGCAGTAAATCAGGAGATTGAATATGGTAAATACTTTATTGTTAGTGTAAAGCATTTTGCAAGTGAGTCTGGCGATTATCAAAACCATTTTGAAGCAATTCCTGAGGGTGCAATAAACCCACCTTATACCAATATTCATGCACAAAATAATTGTTCAACTCAACGAGCAATTGTAATGGAAAATGCCGATCCAGAAACATTAGGGCGTATAAGGGTTCAGTTTCCGTGGCAACCAAGTACATACTCACCCTGGATACGCATAGCACAGCCTCATAGTGGTACCAATAAAGGCTTTCATTTTATACCCGAAATAGGCGAAGAAGTAATGGTGGGTTTTGAAGGTAATAATGTAGAAATGCCTTTTGTAATAGGTTCGTTATATAACGGAACTTTAAAAGTAGATGAATTTAATACCGATACCAATGATGCTAAAGTAATCCGGACCCGTAGCGGACATACTATTGAACTGAATGATAAGGACGGTGAGGAAAAAATAAACATCTATGATAACGAAGGCAGCATTATCACCTTTGATACCGCCAATAAATCGTTAATCATTAATTCAGCTGAAAACATTGATATAGCAGCCAAGAACATAAATATAAGTGCCGAAGAAAATATAGTATTAGGAGCCAAAGGTAATATTGATATTGCTGCGGAAGGTGACCTGAACGAACAAGCGAAAGGGAATATAGCTTTGCAATCGACTGGAGATACAACAGTAGTTAGTAGTGGAGAGTTGGCAATGGAGGCAACTTCAGATGCAACAATTAGTGGAATGAATACTGTGCTTGAAGGTTCTGTTAAAGCAGAACTAAACGGAACACAAACTAAAGTAACTGGTAGTGCTATGACAGAGGTTTCAGGTGCAATTGTAAAAGTTAACTAAGTAAGAAAAATTTAGATTATGCCAGGACCAGCAGCAACATTAACAAGTATGCATGTATGCCCGATGGTAACAGGATATGTGCCACACGTTGGAGGCCCGGTTACAGGACCGGGAGTGCCAACTGTTTTAATAGGCGGTAAACCAGCCGCGGTAATGGGTGATATGTGCACCTGTGTAGGACCGCCCGATACCATTGTACAAGGAGAGGCAACAGTGCTTATTGGTGGAAAACCTGCCGCAACCATGGGAAGCATGACAGCTCATGGTGGCTCTATAACCGTAGGCGAACCTACTGTTTTAATAGGTACAGGAGCAAGTGCAGCAACAGCAATATCACCTGTAAATAAAATACCATTCCCTAAAATTAATACGCTACAAAAATTTAAAGCTTCGGTTATTGGTAAAGCTGGTGATTTAAAAGAAGCAATTGCTAATCAGGAACAAATTAAGAATGAGGCAGAGGAACAGGAGCCAAGGCCAATAATTTTAAGTGTTGAAATTATTGATGATGAAACAGAACAAAAGATACAGGAAGAAAAAATGGTTGAAGTTATAAAAGTAAAAGCAACTACACGGAATATACCCAATGGCGATACTGTTTCTTTTAGCTTAAAGCGTATTAAAATTAGAGATGAAGATGGCAAAAAAGTGGAGGATGAAGAGGTAATTAACTTATCAGGAACCGTAAATAATGATGTTGCCATAGTAGAATACGAAATTCCTAATTATAGTAACCAAAACAAATAAATAGTATAAAATGGCTTACAGTGGAGATCACGGGTATTTTGAGGCAAAGGCAACCCATAATGGTGGTTCAGAAGGAATTGTTAGTAATCGGGTTAAGGTTTTGGATAATAGCGATGAAGTAGATATACGGGTTAGTATGTTCTTTGATGGTACGGGTAATAATATGTACAATATTGATGCTCGTAAAGAGAATGAAAAAAGAAAAGCAGGTGAAACATATGATTCGACAAAAGCATGGGCCGATAGGTTAAATATGGTATCAAACGATAGTTTTAAAAGTGATTACTCAAATGTAGCAAGGCTGTTTACCAATTACAAAAAAGAAGAAAATGCAGCCAAAATTGCAACAGCAGAATATGTTGAGGGTATAGCTACAAAAAAACACAGACCTGATATACCGATGCCGGCTGCTAGCTTTGGATCGGGATTTAGGGGTATAACGGATAAAGTGACTGACGGATGCAATCAGGTGGCTGATAGGATTAAAGATGTGGCAGGAAAAAGTAAAATCATATTGATCACTTTTGATGTGTTTGGTTTTAGCCGTGGTGCAGCTGCAGCACGACAGTTTATTTACGAAATAAATAAACCTGCAGATACCATAAAGGTTCAAAACGGACCTCGTTCATTTCAAGACGTGGAGATTCCAGCCCGGGGAGACTTGGGTGTGGCTTTTCAGGATAGGGGGATTGTTTATGATGGCGAAATCAAAGTGCAATTTGCAGGGTTGTTCGATACGGTTCCTTCGTATAGAGGTTTGTCTAAAATTGTATTAGATCAAGTAACCGAGGCTGATGATGTATTGCACTTGACTGCAATGGATGAACGCAGAGTCAACTTTGCGCTAGTTAACGTAGCAAGTAAAGGCTTGCAGTATGAAAAAGAATTGCCAGGTGTTCATTCAGATGTAGGAGGTAGTTATTTAGAAGAGGAAGAAGAAACGGACCGTAAGATATTTTATCAAACACAAGCTCGCTCTGCCGAAAAAGAAATAGAATACTTAATAGAAGATGGTTGGTATAAAGATAAATCGTTTTTAACCATAGATACATCCAACATGGGAACGTATATAAAGGGAACTAAAACGGTGAAAAACCATTATAGTTTTATTCCTTTACATATTATGAAGAAAAAGGCTTTGTGCAAGCCTAATGAGATTAAGTTTATTGAGAGAACTTTAAACGATAATTTTCGAATTCCTGAGGATTTAACCAAGGTAGACGAACGTATAGATGAATTTGTGTTTAAAAAGGGTAAACCAATGAGGTTTTATACCATAAAGGAGTTGATCGCCGACATAAAAAGAGAACTGTCTAACGATGAATTTGATATTTTATTGGATAAAATGCATTCAAGATCAGGCGAACCCGATGCTGCATATAAAGATTACATTAGAGGAAAGATACCCAAACAATGGGAACCTGCATACAGATATTCTTTTAATCAGTTTATGAATGAAAACATAAATGAAGATGATTTTATAAAATATCCTGAATTACAACAAAAAATAAAGGATCGTAACCAGCTAAAATATCTGCGTTTAAATTACTTTCATACTTCGCATAAATGTATGCCAACCGATGATATGGTTGATTATATGAATCCGTTTAAAACAAGTGTGCGCGATATGCCGTCGCGTGAAATTATAAGCGATACACAATACCGAAAATAGCAATGAAATGAGCGATATTAAAGAGTTATCAAACAGGGATAAGTTCAATTTTGGCGAGTTCCATCTGACCATTGAAAAATAAATTTAAACAGATGAAAAAAATCTTCAGATACCTTATTATAACAACTATGTCACTAAACTTATTATCCTGCCTTACAGGTCAAAATAAAGCAAAAATAGAATGGCGTTTGGGTATAAACGCCCCAAAGTATTTTCCAATGATCGTTGCAAGTGGAGGCTTATCGAATGGGAGTAAATTGGCTTCGTTTACTACAGGAGCCGATATTAACGATGGCTGGGGACAGAGTGGTTTAGAAATGAGTACCTCTTATTTTATACCCAATAAATTGTCGATAAAATGGTTTTCGTATGCCGAAGACAAGTTTTTTGGGGGCACCTTTGATTTGCCCGAAGATAAATTACGCACCTTAATGAAACAGGGTTACTTGGAAAATAATCGTATACTATTGGGCTACTATTATTTGTATGTCAATATGTATCCAGGGGGGGGGTGTGCCTTGTGGGCAAGAGCATCGGGAATGAGGTGTGTTGAAATCGGCCATTATCAGGCCGAAGAGATTGAATACGATTGGAAAAGCATGTATCCATCCTCTAAACAGTCAGATCGTCAAACGTATAATAAAATGGTTATGGCTGATTCCCCCGGAGCCGAAGCCTACATTGCCAAGCATGGTTTTAGTCAGGAACCTTTTAAAACTATTTATAGGCAGCGTTATAACTTTACTATAGCCATTGATAGTATATCTCATTCCGATACAGAATTTATTCAATTTGAGTGTTTTAATGGAGAGATGGATACAATGGAGGGCGATGAATTAGAGAATAATTGGTTTAAAACCAAAGCTGTACCTAAAAAAGTGTTTTTTAGATGGCGAGAAGGGGGAGTAGTATATTTTGGGGAAATAGACTTTAACGAAGATGAAATATTTAAGGCTTTTGCCAGTATACAAAAGGAATGTGAAGAGCAGCCTTTTGTATTAATATTGCAGCCCGATTTTAATACAGGCAAACTAGGCGTTAGTTTAAAAGAGCAGAACTCTGCAAAAGAAACTCCATTAGAAATAGCAATACAAAAAGCAGGGCGTATAGGTAAATCATCAATCCAATATTTTGCAGATAAAAAATAGAAAATCAGTCATTTATTTAGGTGTGTTACTAATGGCAGTATGTTTACCTTGAATTCGGATTATGCCGTGCATCCTCTACAACCCTTTTACGACAGAGAATACGAAAATTCGTAAAAGAGTTTTAAATTGATAGAAGTCTTATATCGTTGTCGAGTTAGTGGCTTTTTGAAGTGAAAAAATGCAAAAGGTTTAATATATCAATTGCCTTTTATTGTTTTAGCTTTTACACAACTCACAATTACTATTTTTGTTGCTGAAAATCCTGATTTTAGCAGCATTTTTAATTTAACCAAATGGGTTAAAGGAGATTTGGTGACAACATCTGTTATAACAGGTGCTTATTTATCATATAAATTAGGAAAGTGGGTATACGAAAAAATTACCAATAGCGATGAGCCTGAACAGGAAATCCCTTTAAGCCCGTTTCCAATTGAGCAACCAGTTGTTTATCATTTTCATCCTGTGGCTTTTGTGGAGCAGATGAAAAAAATAAATAACCGCTGTTATTGTTATGAAAAAGGATTGGTAGATAAACCTTGTAGTGGACATGGTAGTTTAATTGAAGAATTCCATTACGAAAAATTATCATCAGAACTGGATGTTGAGAAAGCAGTTTTTCAAGCTATTGCAATAATTGAATCGGGGGGGAGAAATTCTTTTAATGTTGTCGGAGGTGATAATTATGCAAAGATTTTATTCGAACGGCATTATATGTATAGTATTTGTAAAAATGATTTTGGGATGACAACAGGAGAATTAAATCAGTATAAAAATCAATCTCCTGATATTTTTAATGATCTTTCAGTGTTAAAAGATGATGGGGCGTCATATGGAACAGAATTAGAGCAATATCCTAAATTAACAAGAGCGAAAGAGATAAATTATAGTGCAGCTGTTCAAAGTTGTTCTTGGGGTAAGTTTCAGGTTATGGGTAAGTATTTTAATAAAGGTTATGAAAGTATTGAGGATTTTGAGAAAGCAATGAATCAATGTGAATTGCAACAGTATTATTATTTTAAAATTTATCTTGAAAAAATTGGAGGAACATCAATGATTAAGGCTATGCGAGACAAAGATTGGAATAAAATAGCAAGATTATATAATGGACCAAATTATACTGCTAATAATTACCATACAAAGATGGAATCAGAATATAATAAACTAAAATCAGAATAAATGAGGGTTGTATATTTAGTTGTTCTTTTTTGGACATTCGTTATTTCTTTACTAGCGAAAGGAGCTGATAATATCGTTATATCAAAGGATTTTAATAATGATTCATTGGTAGATAGTTTAGTTTATGATCCAAGTTCGGGAGTCTCTGTATTTTATATAAGTAATATTAATAAATCAGAGAATGTTATTACTAGTGATTTCATAAAGAATATACATGATTTTAATAACCTAGATATTGAAAATACATTTGTTGATGTGAATATTGATGAGGAAAATCAAATCACTTTTGAAATAGAAATGACGGGAAGAGGGGAGTATTATGAATCGTTTTGTTTTATTTATAATGTTAATAATATAAATCTTATAAAAATTGAATCAAGTTCAATAAATAAAAATGATTTTGATGGATTTTCTCAGAAATGTCAGTATGTTCCTGTTGATCCAATTAAAATAGAGTTATTTGATTATAAGTTAATAAATAGTATATTCCATGATGAAAAAAAATGTACAAATAGGTTTTTAATAAAAAGATCATTTGAAGAAATATATGATAGAGTAAAAATTAAAAAAACAATAGAATATCCTACATATGATAGACTTGCTTATTATTTGAATGAATATAGATTAGCTTCAAATACTTTAAGGCAATATAATGATATAGCTTATTATTTAGAACAAGGAGAATCGTTTAAAGAATCATTATATATCTTACAAAAAATAATTGAAGAATTTCCCAACCGTACAGTAGCCTACATAAACCTTGGTGATGCCTATTGGGGGTTAGATAATAAAGATAAAGCAAAAGAAGCTTATGAAAAGTATATCTTGTTAATGAAATCCAACGGTAAGCAAAGCAAAATACCCCAACAGATTTATGATAGAGTAAAATAAATGGAGCAGGTTATAAAACCTCCTGTGGCTTTTGTGGAGCAGATGAAACGTGCTTATGATGTTATTACATTAAAGATTGCAAAAGAAATTGCATTAAAGGTGTCTGGCGCTTATGAAGGTAAAAATCCTAGTTATAGTAGTTTAGGCGATAATTTTGATGAACAAGGAATGTCTTGGGGTATAATACAATATAACTTTGGACAAAATATACTAGGGCCATTATTATTGAAAATGAAATCAAAGGGTGAACAAAAATTCAATGAGTGCTTTGTAGATTCTAATGATTTAGAATCCTTAAATACAGCTTTAGCAGGTTCTATTCAGGATCAAATTAATTGGGCTGTTAATATGCAAGAAAACCCTCAGCTGGTGGATTTAGCGAAGCGTAATCCGTGTAATAAGCACCATACAAATCCAATGGAATTTACGATTAAGAAAAGTTATAACTCATGGAGTTATTTGTCAGGATTTTAAATCCGGTTTTTCATATAAGCAACCAATAGCAGACTCTAATATTCACTAGTGCAAATATGGCAGTGTTACTTAATTGGGATTGGAAGGATAGTTTATTAAAAACCGGAATACAATTCCTACAATAATACAAAAGAGCCACAGCCTATTGATTTGTGAGTCTGGGATTTGATTTACAGCATGGTTATTTCACGGAAAACATTTCCGCGCGTACAAGAGCATCGGCAGATAAAATAGAGCAGATCAATATCTCATTAATTATAAAAATAATAACATGATAACAAAACAAAGCTTGATTAAATTTTTATCGATCTTTTTGTGGTTTTCAATTTTGGCTTGTTCTCCTGAATATAATGAAGATGATTCAAAAAGGATTAAGGAACTGGAGGAACAATGTACAGAGTATGAGGAACAAATTGAATCATTTAAAAATAAGAGTCAGAAGTCTACAGATAGTCTTAAATTAGAAAACGAGAAACTCCAATTTCAAAAAGATTCTATTACATCAAAATATAATCAACTTGTAAATATAAACCTATTTCAATCTTCTGATGACTATATTTATAAAAAATATACAAAAGGTTTGCCTATAGAAGCAAAAGCAAAAGATGAATATTGGGATAGAGGATTCTATTATGCATCTGAAAAAGAAGGTGAGATGTTATATCACGTTACCACAGGTTTACGTAACGATTCAATTTATTTTTTATTTATGGGTATTGTTATGGAGAAAGAATTAAGCCAACCTGCATATGCAAAAATTTATGAGTTAAATGAGGATAAGGAAATATTTGTAATAGATTCATTTAAATTTATCATGCCTACTTTTATATCACGACCAGAAATTAGTTATTATTTGGAAGATTTTTCACATAGGAACAATGATAATCTAATAATTAATGGTGGAACATTGTACTATTACAAAGAAACGGAAGAAAGACTATGGGAAGATACTTATCTGGATACATGGCAAAAGAGGGAGTGTTATTCATATTCTATTGGATCAAAAAACGAGCCTTTAAAATTAAAGGGATTTTATTTTTCAAATAATGTACAAGAGGGAACTGGTACATATCAATTCTTAATTAGTCCTGCTAAGTCTTTACTTGTTAGTAACTTTTGTTCCAGCTTGGATTTTTATCATATTGCTAATTGGAATAATGCATTGGTTTCTATTTTTGGTAAAGGTGACATAAATACATATCGGAATGAATCGATATATAAGCCTTTAGGTTTTGATTTCGATTCAACTTTTAATGCTTATAATAAAAGCATTCTTGACAGTGCTAATTCAGACTTGCATGATGATGAATCCCCAATAATTGGTGGATTTTGCTGGCATCCCCAAAAAAATATTGTATACTTTGACAATAGTGGTGTTTGTTATGCTTGTATTTGGAAGGTAGATTTAGATAATAGTAGTATTGAAAAGATAGTACCTGAACATGAAGCTATCCATCCTCACTTTTTTGCAACAGCCACAAATGAGTATGTGGCTTATGTTGAGGAGAATAAAATCATGCTAAGTAAAGTCCCTGAAGACATAGAGGAGTAGAGTAAACTTGAATTATATAAGATAATGGAGGATAAAAAGAATACTAATCAGGATAAATCTCAAAGAGAGCCGAATGCTATTGAGTTGGAGATTATTAATTGCTAACTTAATGACATTGTACGCGCGGCAGCGAGGGTGTGTAATCTTATTAAAGGTAAGGAAAATTCATACTTATATGAAGCTATTCCTTCAAGTTGGGGGAAAGATGAAAAGATGAAAATGGCAAATAATCTAATGGCAGTTTTTGCATGGGAAAGCGGAGGAACTTTTAGAACTGATGCTCCTAATCTTGCAAATTCAGGGGGTACAGGTTTGATTCAATTTATGCCTAGTACTGCAAAAGCATTATTAGGAAAAGATGTTACAATTGAAGAAGTAAAAAATTATTGGGGGAAGAATAAAACTCTTAAAAGAGTAAAAGAATTTGCAGAGATGACAGTTCTTCAACAATTAGAATATGTTCGTAAACACTTTCGTCCATTAAAAGGTAAATCTGTTGAATTTGTTGATTTTTATTTGCAGGTTCTTTTTCCAGCTTCATCAGGTAAATCAAATCATGTGGTTTTTAGTAAAGAAGGGGTAGGTTTGGATGAAAATGAAAGTGAAAACATAAGGGATTTAAGGATAGAGGCTTATGAGTCTAATAAAGGTATGGATTCAAATAAGGACGGTGAAATGTGGAAAAGTGAAATTAAAGAAAATGTTCAAAAATATCTTACAGAAGGTGAAAAATATAGAAACTAAAAATAATGTTATGAAAACAACTGTTGAGTTATTAATATTAACGTTTTTGTTGTCCTGTAATGCTCAAAAAACTAGCGATAAAAACAGTTCTAAATTTGATGGAGTATATTCAGTGAATATAGAATTAGGAGATAATAATAAAAAAATGGATGGTATTGATGGTAGCATGCTTTATAACTATTCGCTTAAAATAGATAATGATACAACTGTTTTTACTGGGATTGGGCATATGGTCTATTTTGTTGACGAATGTCTAAATAAGATAATTTCAGACACTCTTTTTATTTATTATAATAAAACAAAGGAAGGTTTTAGTTATAATGAAAATTTAAATCCAGTATTAAAAATGTATATGATTAATGATGATTATTATATTGATAGTTATGCAATAGAATCTGATGCAAATGAAAAAATAAAACTAATTAAAGATAAGTAACTGAAAAAGAGCAATTATATGAATGCTTAACAAAAGTAGAATATGTAAGTGTAACTCTGTCTGATTGATTTATAGACACTATCTCATTAAGTTCTCTATTCAGAAAAACTGAGTGCCTAACACTCATTGCTTTGTGCATTAGGCTCTCTGCTTTCTTTTTATCCTATGATTATTGAAGTCATACTAAGACTGCCGGCAATCATTTTATCATTAAAAAATGAAATTTCATCTTTATCGTTTTTCAATGCAATGGCGTATATCATAGGCAAATAATGTTCGGGTGTTGGTATCGACATTTGAAAACCACTACCTAAAGATCGGTAGTTGGTTAACTGCTTGTAATTACCATTAATAATAAGTTGTTTAACCTTTTCATTGGTTTCAGTTGCCCAATCAAATCCATAACCTGCCACATTCATTTTATCCCAGGCCACCATTCGTAAATTATGCACTATGTTTCCGCTGCCAATAATAAGCACCCCTTTTTCTCTAAGCCACGACAATTCTTTTGCTAAATCGTAATGGTATTGCGGACTTTGATAATAATCCAGGCTCATTTCCAGAACCGGAATATTCGCTTCCGGGTATAAGTGTTTAATAACCGACCATGCACCATGATCCAGCCCCCAGTTATCGTCTAACCCGATTTGTACCGATTTAATGTTGTTTTTAATTTCGTTAGCCAAATCCGGATTTCCGGGTGCCGGGTATTGTACATCAAATAAAGCTTTAGGAAATCCTCCAAAATCATGAATTGTTTTTGGATGTTGCATGGCGGTAACATAAGTGCCTTTGGTTTCCCAGTGAGCCGAAATACATAAAATAGCCTGAGGAGTTGGAATTTTTTCTTTAATGTCTCTAAAGCCCTGAACAAACTCATTTTCGTCAATGGCATTCATCGGACTGCCATGCCCCAAAAACAACACAGGCATTTTTTCTGTGTTGCTTAGGGAATTAGCTAGTTTATTTAATGCATTTACTTTCATCTGACTTGAAATTAATGGCATGAGGGCTAATGTTTTTAAAAAGTCCTTACGCTTCATATTAAACCGATTTACAAAATTAAACTTCCTTTACAAACTGAACTTCTCCTTCAATACGAACTTCATCACTTACCAATACACCCCCTGTTTCCAGTGCTGCATTCCAGTTAAGGCCCCAATCTTTTCTGTTGATTTTTGCTTTAAATGAAAAACCAGCTTTTTCGTTGCCCCAAGGGTCTTTATTTGTACCACCAAACTCAACATCAAGGGTAATTTCTTTGCTAACATCTTTAATGGTTAAAATACCTGTTAGTTTAAATTCATCCTCTTCAGTTTTCTTTACGCCTGTACTTTCAAAGGTCATTTCCTTGTAGTTTTCAACATCAAAGAAATCGGCACTCTTAAGGTGATTATCACGATCCGTTGTGTTGGTGAAAATGGATTCAGTTGATACAACAGCTTTTACCTTAGGATCTAACAAACTTTCACCTTCAATTGTTGCTGAAAATTCTTTAAACTCACCTTTTACGTTTGTGATCATAAGGTGTTTAACTTTAAATAATAATTCACTATGTGTAGGGTCTAATACCCATTTTGTTACTTTAGTTTCCATTTTGTTATTGTTTTTAACCTGCATTATGTATTACAACTTCGTTATGAACATTGAAAGTGCAATAAAACAAGGCTTCAATGAGACGAGGCATAGCATCGTTCTGTTGAGTTGAAGTGAATCAACGTAGTATCTTGTTTTGAAGTAATTTCAATGTGCAATAGAATTTTTAATTCATATTGCAGGTTTGGTTATTAATTAATGATTACAATACAAAAGTGGGCAGAATAGTGAAGCGGGTGGTATCAGTATTCGGAAAGAGAGTTGTACTTTTAGGAAATATGACCTTGCATTTCTTTTCTGAAGTCGGAAGGTGTTTGTCCTGATTTCTTTTTAAAGACCTTTGTGAAGTATGCTTTCTCGTTGAATCCCAGGTCGAAACCAATTTCTGAAATAGATTTTTCTGTATGGATCAGCTGATTCTTGGCTTCTATTAATTTTCTGGTTTCAATAATCTCCGAAACACTTTGATTCATGATGTTCTTGCAGATCAGATTCAGATTACGGCTCGACATAAAAAGCTTTTCTGCATAGAACTCAACTCCATTGGGTCTTTTATAATTGTCTTCTAATATTTTCAGGAAGTTTTTAAAAGTGATGTTCTGTGTCTTATGTATTTCTTCAGGTGCATCATTTAGCTTGCGGCGTTCTCCCTCAATCATGCTGAATAATGCAGCTAATAAATGTTGTACTACATTTAGATCAGGATTAACCATTTCCATTTCTTCATACATCATTTCGCAAAGCTGAGTCATGCGTGTATAACACTTGCCTTCATCTAATGCTATGTTGGCATGATCATGATAATAGGAGTAGAGGTGGAATGTTGTTTCGGCAATAAACTCACTTTTAAAACGAATTACCCACATATTACAATCGTCGTTCTGTAATAGTGGAATAACACGATGTACTTTTCCTTTGGCTACAAAACTAATTAAGGGAGATTCAATGACGGATTGCTTAAAGTCAATAAAATGATCCAGTTTTCCTTCCATGCCTACAATGAGTTCTTCATAATCATGTTGATGTGCATCATCAGGATTTGAAGAAATTCGTAAAGCATCTTCTTTATTTAATTGGAATATATGGAAAAGCTGTTTCATGTAGTGATTTTAGATGGTTAAATGTACAAAAAGAATAGAGTACCAAGTTAAAAGAGGAAAGTTAAAAGTCTTTAAAGGGATTTGCCGGTGAAAGGAGAAGGGAAAAAGGAACAGGGAGAAGGGTGATTACTGATTAATACTAAATAGTGTCTACATTTAAAACGATAATAAATGAAATACCTTGTGCTGGTTCAAGTTTGCAACTTGGACCTTAATTTAAAACCTTTTTGCCAGAGCACGATTTTATCATGTTCTATAAATACAATATTAAGAGGTTGAGTCACAAGATAAAATCTTGCGACAGTAATAAGAAATCTTCGTGTACTTAGCGAAAGTTCATTGTGTTTTTTGCGATTAAATTAATTCCTAAATAATCATTTAATCCCTCATCCTTAATCCTTTTAATCATCCTTCAAATCGTCACATCAACAAATCGACAAATTAACAACTAAACACATCATCAAATTAACAATAAAAAATCGCTAAAACTTAACCTGATATTTTCTAAATACAACACTAATTCCTAAACAGACCAGGAAGAAAATAATTAAGCGATTGGCATAAGGCAAAACTTCAAGAATGCCATCATTACGAAGGAATATACCATAGAATCCCTGAACGCCCCAGTTAAGAGGCGATAAAGCACTAATTTGACGCATTACCGGTCCCATAATATTTACAGGAACCCAAACACCACCCAGGGCAGCTAAAATAACTGAGGATACGGATCCGAAAGTAGAGGCTTGTACTTGAGTTGTGGCTAATGTACCAATTACAATTCCGTATCCAGTGGCAGCAAATGCAGAAGTGATTGCTATTAAAAGAAAAGAATATATGTTACCCAATTGTAATTCGGGTAATCCAAGAACCGGAAGAATATACATTCCCATTAATAAAATAACTATTGCCTGAAGTACGCAAATGATTACGTAAACCGCAATCTTTCCACTCATTACTTCAAAGTAACTTACCGGAATGGTTTTGATTCTGGCCAAACAACCATCTGTTCTTTCTTTAATCACATTACCTGCCACCGGGATACAGATTAAGAACATCCCAAATAGTGTCCATGCAGGCACATTATGCTGTGTTGAATTTGGTAAAATACCATCGTTGTATTCAGATACCAGTTGCTCTTTAATTTCAAAAGCGGGAGCTTCAGGGTAAGAGATGTCATGACGGGTATTCATCAGTGCATCTAAAACTTTAGTATAGGTTTTAAATATGATAGACATCTCACTTTTAACAGAAAACTCTGCAAAGCTGCTTTTTACCAAAAGTTTGAATGATTCTTTAGTGACCGGATCAAATAATAAGTTGATTTCAGTGGAGTTCTGATTGCTGGTAGTATCTACCTTAATAGAAGGGACCTGTTGCTTAACTAATAACAAGGCTCTTCGTTTTATGGCTTTTGTTGCTCCTTTAGGAATGATAATTCCAATCTGAAAATCGCCTTCGGCAACCTGTTGTTTTGCTGTCTTTTCAAATTGAGTACTATCGCCAATAAATTCTGTTACATCAAATATCCCCTGATTTTTAATTCCTTCGCGTAATGATTCTCCAACTTCACCACCATCCTTATCCACAATTACAACGGAGATGCTTGTTTCCGAAAGATTCTGAAATGTTTTATGTTGCAATAGGGCAACTACAACAACCAATATCATCGGCATAAAAAACAGTAACATTACCCCTTGAATATCTCTGATTAGAATGAGGGCTTCTTTATATATTGAGAAAAATATCTTCTTCATAGTTCTGTGGTTTACTCTGACAAAGCCAGTTAGTCTCTTAATTTTTCTCCTGTCAGCTTTAAAAATACTTCTTCCAGATTAGTACATTCTTTATGATCATCCAGCAGTTCCTTCGGACTAGCAGTAGTGATCAGTTTACCTTTATCAATGATGCCAATTCTGTTACATAACTTTTGAACATCCTCCATAATGTGAGAAGTATAGATGATGGTTGTTCCATCTTCATTAAGCTTTTGAAGGAATTTACGAATCACATTCTTTGATTGTACATCAATGCCAACCATGGGTTCATCCAGAATCAAAAGCTTGGGAGCATGCAATAAACCTGCAATAAGATTTATTCTTCTTTTCATACCTCCTGAGAAGGTAGATATTCTTTTATTCTTAACATGATCTAATCCCAGTTCGCCTAAAAGATGATCAATGCATCCTTTAAGTCCTTTGATTGGTAATCCGTATAAGCTACCGAAATAAAGCAGATTTTCTTTTGCTGTCAGACTATCGTATAAAGCAATATCCTGAGGTACCACTCCAATAAAATGCTTGATTTTGTACAGATGGGTTTTAGTATCAAGATTATTAATCAAGCACTTTCCTGAACATGGTTCAAGTAAGCTGCTGATAATAGATATACTGGTTGTTTTACCGGCTCCGTTGGGACCTAGTAATCCAAAAAAATCACCTTTGTTAATTTGAAAAGATACATGATCGACAGCAGGTTCATCTTTCCCTTTGTAATATTTTGTTACAGATTGAAATTCAAGAATAGTTGTCGGGTTCATGCTTTTATATTTTGATTAACCTAGCTTTTTAACTGTTTTTCCAAGTTCAGTAAAAAGTACTTTTTCTCTCTGTCCAAGATCATACAAACGATCAGCAACATCATTATAACCAATGTCACCTGAACGATTTTTGTATATTCTGGAAGCATTAATAGCAAACTCTCTCCAAAGGTCACCAATCTGTGTCATGTCTGAAGATAAGCTATCCAGTTTTGTACTCTCTAATTTTTGAGCAGCTTCCTGTAAAAACGAAGCGTATAAAAAACGAAATCCGGCACCTCCGGTTCCAATCTCTTCCTGCATACGAACTATTTGTCCCAGGAAGCGTTCTGCTTTTTTATCGCCGTATTTTTTAGGCCACTTTCTTATTTTTTTACTCAGGTAATTGATGCCGTCCACACCAACAATTCCTTTGTAGTAAAGCATCTGAGTTACATTCTTTTTAATACCTTTTTTGATGGCAGAATTCAGGTCGGTTAATCCTTTATTGCACTCAATACCGTACATTTTTCCTTTGGGACTACCAGTACCTTTAGCAAATCTTACTCTAACCAGTTCTTCGTAAGTTAAAGATTCAATGTCCTCCATAATAGGATCACTAATCAGGTATTTGCCATCTTCCTTGCCAATACCCACAATATTATGGGCATTAAAATGAAAACGATATTGAGGTGGGAAGTAGGATAAATGATAAACTCCAACTACCATTCCTGTTGGAATGCCCTTTTCAAGGTTGGCATCCAACTTTGTCATAGCTTTAGCCGGAGATCTGAACTTTTGTGACTGAACTTTTATGCCTAAATGTTTAGTGGCTGTATTAAAGATGTGTCCGGGCATTGGCCTGAATGAAAACACCGGCATCCCATGTAATTTAATAAAAGGCAGATATGCAAAAAACATTCCCGCACCAATACCAAAAACCATTGCCTCGCTAATATCAACTCCCTGATGTTTTAATAAATTTCTGGTAACACCGTTTTCACAGTGTGAGGACATTCTATGATCGAATTCAATCTTCATTACAGCACTAATCTATTTTTTTTACGTCTTCAACACTTTTGTATCCAAAAGCATAACGATAAATTTCCAATTCCTTATCGGTTAATTTTTGCCCGTTTTTATATTTGCAATCTTTCCAGACTTTAAACCAACTATAACCTGTATAACCAGCAAGAATTTTTATGCTCATCATATTTTTTTTCATATGATAATAGATAAAGCTTTTCTTTTGGTTTTGATAAAGCTGGCGGGCTTTTTCCATCTTTTCTTCTTCAAACTCCCAAGCCTGCTCCAAAGCCACATTTTTAGGTTCAAAACCTGTACTTTTTACAGCTTTGTATTTTCCGTCATCGTCAACTGCAAATTCAATCACACTAAATTCCTTTTTGAATTTATCAGAGTGATCTTGTGGAACTTCGTTTATCTTCATGGGCGTTTTATTAGTATACAGTTTTCAGTTTAAAGTACTCAGTCCTACCTGTTCCCTTCTCCTTGTTCCTTTTTTCCTGCTTCGTTCTCCCTGTACCCTTAAACTACAGTTAAAAGAGCATAGGTATATGAAAATCTTGCACTTTCAGGAATCATTAATAAAATCTTTTGACCTTTTACCAGATTTCCTGAATTGAATAGTTCTTCCAGCATGATAAATCCAGATGCAGAAGCCACGTTGCCAACCTTAGGAAGATTTAAGAACCATTTTTCATCTGGTATATTTAAACCTTCATCTACTAATGATTGATTAATGTGCTTTTTAAAGAACATTGAAGATATATGCGGCATGAAATAATCAATCTCATCCAATGAGAAATCATGCTTTTTAAGTATTTCTGATAAAAACTTACCACCAAACTTAGTGATGTATTTCTCTAACAGTTTAGAATCTTGCTTTAAAGAAAATACAGATTTTTCAAGAAGGTCTTTTTGATCCAGGCTTCTCCATGGACGAACTCTTCCTGTTTCATCTTTTAATCCTCCTGCATACATACAGGTTTCTGAAAGATGAGCATAGGATTTAATCTCCATCCACTCTAACTTTAAAGAGATTCCTTCTTCATTAGGTTTATCTTCCAATAGAACAGCAGCTGCGCCATCCGAGAGCATCCATCTTAAAAATTCTTTCTCAAAAGCTACATAACCATTCTCTCCTAGGTCCTGAAGGTGAGCAGATTCTTCTTCAAAGTTTTTTGACATCATCCAACTCGACATGTTTTCCGATCCCACACAAACAGCATGTTTTGCACCTCCGGTAAGAATAGACATATGAGCATAATTTAAAGCCCACATAGTACTGTTGCAAGAGCCTGTTGCCGACATGGCATCAATAGCACCAATACCTAAACGACCATGAACCATACATGATAATGATGGCATTTGAATATCAGGAGACGCAGTTCCACTGGTTAATAAATCAATTTTTTGAAGATCAACACCTTGTTTTTCAAGAGCCATAATAGCCTCCACTGCCATATCTTCAACTGAGTGAGTTATTTCACCTTCTTTAGTTAATGCGTAATATCTGTTTGTTATACCGTTGTTTCTTAATACAATATTTTTAGCTTTGGATCTTAAGCCTTTAATCTTTCCCAGATACTCCTCCATCTCATCATTGCTAACAGGTTGGTTAGGAAAGAATTTAGATATTTTATTAATAAATGTCATAGTTAAATGTTATTTTAGTTCAATCCCCTGGTAGTATTCAATTATCTTTTTCGATTTAAACCACACTAATATAAAAATCAAATTGAATACAATCATTGCTATTGGCGACAATCCAAATAAAGCAAATAGTAGATAGGCCCTGAATACTTTAATTCTTTTATGCCATTCTTTACTTCGAGGAGCAGCTTTTGTTACGTATTTGCTGAATTTTCTAAAAATCTTTTTAGCATTCAGTTCTGTCATTAATACAGAAAACTTCACTCTTACAGCACGAAGTTTAACCAGCTCCTCCTGTAATTTATAGTTGTTTACGTCGTCTAAAAAGTTTTTAATGACAGGAGCAAAACGTTTCGCTCCATGAATTGTTTTGTCGCTAATGCCCGCGTTTGGTAAAAACATATATGGCCCCTTGTTTCCATACACAAGCCATTTTATAATGGTAATAGCCGAAATGTAGTTAGGATTTGTGTCTCCCAGCACAATGTTTCCAACTAGTTTTCCCTGTGCATCTGCAATATACTTTTTAATGGATTCCTGTGCATTGAAACACATGTTACGTGCCCCGTGCAGTGTTAATATATTCTTACCCTTTAAAAATGTTTTGATTTGCGGATGCTTGAAGAAAGCGGTTACCGGTACCGAAGGTGATAAAAACCATGACTGACACCCCACAATTACTAAATCGTAATCTTTATTGAAGTCTATAGTAAAAGGATCTAATTCACATCCGGTTTCTTCTACACAGTTGGGAAATTCATCAAAAAAATACTCTCCCCAGGGGAAAGGATATTCCTTAGATGGCTTTAGTACCTCGTAATCTATAGTTATGTCAGTATTTTGTGATAATTCACCTACAACGGAGTCAATTACTTTTTTAAGTTGACCAGTCTGTGAATAGTACACAACTAGAATTTTCTTCATATTATGGTTCCCACTACAGTTTTATGAATTTTCTTACTTGAAAACACCTAAAACAAAGCTAAAATATTATAAAATGCTTTTAGTTTGCATGCAAAAATACCTTAATATATTAATTAAACAAATATTCAATAAGTTCAAATAATGTACTTTATAAAATTAATGTACTATGATTTTTGTTATGTTTGTGCTAGCCTTAATTTCCCAATAGTTATTGGGGGATAAATTATAGCTAACCATATCTTCAAATATGAATAAGATAGGGGGAGCCAAACAAAATAAATCTTAATCATTAATAACGTACTTGAGAATTCAAAATTATACGTTTGAATTTATTGGCAAGTTCAATGCGAAAAACGGGGAAAATTTACACGCATGACAGAACCTAAACAAAAGAAAATACATATTACAGGTATGGGGATCATATCTGCCATTGGAAAGAATGTTAAGGAGAATCTTGATTCTATTATTTCCGAAAAATCAGGTATTAGAAAAATACAATATTTAGATACAGCTCATAAAGATAAATTTCATGTAGCAGAAGTTCCGTTTTCAAATGATGAACTCTATGAAATTGCCGGAATTAACCATATTAATGATTTTCCCAGAACTACCTTATTGGCAAGTATAGCTGCGAAGGAAGCCTTAAACGATTCTGGTTATAAGGAGGATTCCAATATTAAAACAGGATTGATTTTCGGAACTACAGTAGGAGGAATGGATGTAGCTGAAAGTAATTACAGAGCTGAGGGAGATAAGCCAAGTTTTATGATTACCTGTCAGAATAAAGGTTTTACTGCTGAGTTTTTGGCAGAAAAATTTGGGATAACAGATTTTGTGACTACGATTACCACTGCTTGTTCGTCGAGTGCCAATGCTATTATGATAGGTTGTGAGATGATCAAAAATAAGCAACTTGACAGAGTTATTGTAGGTGGAGCTGATTCTCTTTGCAAGTATACACTGAACGGATTTAACACCCTGATGATTTTAAGTGAAGATCCATGTACGCCTTTTGATGAAGACAGAAAAGGGCTAACCTTGGGTGAGGGTGCCGGATTTTTAGTCTTGGAAAGTCAGGAGTTGGTGGATAAAGGTCAGAAGAAAAGTTACGCTATAGTTAGTGGATATTCAAACAAGAATGATGCATATCATCAAACAGCAACATCCGATAATGGCGAAGGACCCTATTTATGTATGAAGGAAGCTATTGAAATGGCCAGTTTAGATATTTCGGAAATTGGTTATATCAATGCCCATGGAACAGGAACTCCAAATAATGATCTAACAGAGAGTATTGCCATTGAGCGTATTTTTGGCGATAAGTATCCTCCGTTTTCATCCTTAAAACCTTATATAGGACATACGCTTGGAGCTGCTGGTGGAATAGAAGCTATTTTTAGTGTGTTAAGTATTAACCATCAATTGGCCTATCCTAGTTTAAATCTTAAGCATAATATTTCTGCAGTAAATGTTGTTCCCAATAAAACTTTATTGAAGGCAAATGTTAAAAGCGTGATGAGTAATTCCTTTGGTTTTGGAGGAAATGACACCTCTGTTATTTTAACCCAATCCTAAAAACTATTGACAAAAAGATCATGAGTGTTTATATAAAATCTATTATAGCTGTTTCGGCACAAGATACATTTGAAACAAACCAACTTCCAGAACAATTAGAACCAGTATCTAAATGGATGAGGTGTGTTACTCCTGAGTTTAAAAAATACATTCCGGCTAAGGTACTAAGGCGAATGAATCGTTATAGCAGAATAAGTTCGGTATGCGCATTTAAATCTTTGTCGAATATAGGGTTAGATAAACCAGATGCTATTATTACAGCAACGAGTATGGGTTGCGTTGAAGACTCAGAACGTTTCTTAAACCAGATGCTTGATAATAAAGAGATGTTATTAACACCAACCAGTTTTATTCAATCCACACATAATGCAGTAGGATCAAATTTAGCGTTGGCCTATCAGTGTAAAGGGTATAATATGGTTTATACCCATGATAACAATGCTTTTGAGACTGCATTACTGGATGCTTCAATGAAAGTGAAGTCTGGTAGTTTAGATCATATTTTAATTGGAGCAACAGATGAAATTACCGAAGAGAATTACTGTCTGAAAGAATCTTTAGGAAAGTGGAAATCTGCTGATGAAAATAATATTGATTTTTTAACCAGTAAAACAGAAGGAACGATTCCTGGTGAAGGCGCCACGTTTATGGTTGTGTCAAATGAAGCAAAAGATGCCGAATTAAATTTACTGGGACTTGAAGTATTTTACTCGCTTAAAAAGGACCAAACCTTATTACAAAGAATTAAAAGCTTCTTGGATCAACATAATTTTAATATACAGGATATAGACACCGTTCTTTTGTCAATTGATGGAGATCAGCGTAACTATCCTAACTACGAAAGTATAATGGGAGAGGAACTTGCGCATGCAAATGTTTGTTATTACAAACACCTGTGCGGAAGCTATGATAGTGATGGTGCATTTGCTATTTGGATTGCCTCTCAGTTTATCAACAGCAACTCAATTCCTGATTATGCTTTTGTCAGAGATACAAACCGTAAAACCAATAATGTATTAATCGTCCGCCAGAACTTCAATAAGAATTTTTCTTTGGTGTTGGTGGAAAGGACCTAAGGTAACAAGGTGACAGGGAACAGGGCACAAGGTAAATGATGATTAGGGCTTAGGGCAAAGAGAATATGGAATTTAGTCCTCAGTTCTCAGTCTACAGTTCAAAGGCAAACTGCCAACTGATGACATATGCTGGTGTGAGTTTGCAACTCGTTCCTTTACTATCCATAATGTTTTACACTGATATAGGTCGATAGATCAATAGGTCTGTAGTTCATTAGGTTGTTATAAGAGAGGAGTGGAGAGTCTACAGTTTTCAGTCTTCAGACCTTAAACCAACAGCCAACATATGCTGGTGCGAGTTTGTAACTCGTTCCTTTTCTATCACTATCGTTTTCCAACGTTTATAATGCGTGAATCTATTTCAAACAATTAAGATTCTTTCTTTTATCGACTTACATTTTACTGTCTTCACAATATCTGCATACGTAAGTCTGTTTACTAAATACTAAACCTACGTGCTCTCCGTGGTAAAAAAGGAAACAATGCGATGAACATTAATCTCTTTAATCCATAATCATTTAAACAAATTAACAAATCGACAGTTCAACAAATAATATCCATAATCACTTAATCAACTCATCAGATTAATCCAAATATTATTGTGCGTGTCCTCATGCATGATCATATCTACCTTCAGTTCTCATCCTGCATAATCCAATCTACAGATTAATCATTAACCTATAATCCCTAATCATTTAAATAAATTAACAATTCAACAATTCGTCAATTCAACAAATCAGCAGTTCTTCGATACGACAATAATTAATAAAAATCTGTTAAATTCTAGAAATTATGAGAAATATCAGTTATTTTCGCGACGCAATTAAAAATTTGGCAATTACAACTTTAAATACAAATGACTGATAAGAGAATTGAGAATATCAATATAGATACAGAACAAGCAATCCTAACTCCAAACGAATTAAAAGATCTTTATCCTTTAAATGAGAATATCATTAAGACTATTGAAGAAGGTCAGGCTACAATAAAAAAGATCTTAAGTGGTGAGGATAAAAGAATTTTAGTGGTTGTAGGTCCTTGTTCTATTCATGATATTAAAGCTGCGAAAGAATATGCTCAAAAACTCAAAGCACTTTCTGAAAAAGTAAAAGATTCTCTTTACCTGGTAATGCGTGTTTATTTCGAAAAACCTCGTACAACTGTAGGATGGCAGGGATTAATTAATGATCCTTACCTAAATAACAGTTTTGAATTAGAGGAAGGTTTAAAGCAAGCTCGTGAGTTACTATCGTATATCGCAGAAATAGGTATGCCTGTTGCCGGAGAGGCATTGGATATTGTAACTCCACAGTATATTCAAGACTTAATTTCATGGACAGCCATTGGTGCTCGTACTACTGAATCTCAGAGTCACCGTAAAATGGCCAGTGCATTAACATCTGTTGTTGGTTTTAAAAACGGTACTGACGGAAATATTGAAATTGCCATTAATGCACTTGAATCAGTTGCTTCTCCTCATAACTTTATCAGTATTGATCCGGATGGACATGTTGCTGTAGTTCGCACTAAAGGAAATGAGAATACACATATCATTCTACGTGGTGGTAAAAAGCCTAACTATGATGCAGAAAGTGTAGCCGAATACGAAAAGAGATTAGAAAAAGCTGGTCTTCCTACGCGTATTATGATTGACTGTAGTCATGCAAACAGTTCTAAAAATGCAGCTAATCAGGCATTGGTGTTAAAAGATATTGAAACTCAAATTATCAATGGCAATACTTCTATCATGGGAGTGATGATTGAAAGTAACCTAAGCCATGGTAAGCAAAAAATTCCTGCAGATCTTACTACACTTAAATATGGTATTTCTGTAACCGACGAATGTATCGGTTGGGATCAAACAGAAGAGATTTTGTTGGATTTTGCTAAAAATATTAAAAAGTAGCAGGGAGAAAGGATAGATTTGGGTCGATAGATTAGTAGATCAATAGGTTATTAGGTTGGTAGAAAAGATGAGTAGTGAGTTTTGAGCAGTGAGTCTTCAGTTCTCAGTCTTTAGTACTCAGTATTCACTCCTTAGTCTTCAGTTTGCAGTTTTTAGTAAAAAGTAAAATGCATTTGTCTTCTATAGTGATGGTTTGCAATTCAAAGGCCTTTATCTCTTATCTAAAATCTATTATCTTATAACTATTTCCTTAGATAGAAAATAGGCATCCCCTTAACAAATTTCCCCGCCTTAATTGAAGGAATGGGGCAGATATGAGGCATGAGAATCCGACGGGGTGGTTGAGAATGCTTAACTCATATAACAAGAATAAGTAAGTCTTCAAATATGAGTATTCTATATTGAATAGCTATAATCTCTAATCTTTATTTCACCACAGAGTTCGCCAAGAAACCACAGAGAAAAAGTGATGTAGAGACATGGATAGGAAGTATTTAGTCTTCAGTTCACAGTTGTTATTATATGTAGTAAGTTGTAAGTAGTGAGTTATGAGTAGTGAGTATTCCAATACAAAAGGATTAATGATGATAGATTATAGATTAATGATTAAACGAAAATTCCAAATTTGCGTAGCAAATAAATAAATCGCGTAATTCGTGAAATGAAAATCAGCGAAGCTAAATTAGTGGACAAAAATAATTACGCAGCAATAACCCTGTTAATCCCGTTAATCCTGTCCAAAATAAAAACTATCTCGTTGTAAATTCAAAACTTTCAGTGTGGTATAGAGATGTGTTAACCACAGAGGTTAAAGGTCGCTGAGAGCAAGTGTAGATAAGTCTTCAGTTGAGTCTTCAGATTTAATCTTTAATCCCTAATCATTTAAACAACTCGATAAATTAACGTTTCGACATAAAAGTGCGAATTAGCAATATGGAGAAAAGGCGAAGCTCTTATCTTCTTTGTGAAAATCCTTTGTGTTCTCCGTGGTTCGTAATCCTAAAATATTGTTTTTCAATAATAAACGGAACCTTGTTAATAACTATCTCGTATTATGATATTGAATAGTAAATCTTTAGGGAAAAGGCTGTAAATATTTATGAGGGATATATAGAAATCTGTGTGTTCTATTTATAAATATGGCAACAGGTTAAACATTATCTGATGACAAAGTGTTTATACAATAAATGTTAGTTAATTAGAGTTTGTTGTGGTCAGTAATAGTTTTGAATTTGGATGAGGAGATTGGATTATAGCTAAGTGAAAAAGTAATAGAAGTAATGAATTTTGCTTATGGTAAAAATACTTATTATAATATTCATTAGTTTGTGTTTTGTTACAGGGCTAAATTGTTTTGCACAACCTGGCAGTCCTCCAGGCTTGGATAACTTTCCTGAGAGTAACACAAATGGTCAACCAGCAAAAGGAGCCAGTACTCCAATTGATGGAGGAGCTGTTGCTTTATTGGCAGGAGGAGCTTTTATTCTATACCGTAAGTATATTGCAAATATAAAGGATGAAGAATAAAACAACATATATAATTCCAATCAATAGTTGAAAACTCTTTCGTAAACACCCAATACCCTTAGGGATTTCATCCCTAAAACCTTGACTTACTTTCCTTTTCTTGATAAAAGAAAGTAAGCAAAGAAAATCAAGACTGCGCCTGCTTCGTTATAAAAACTACGGTTTTCTGTCCTAAATCGCTAAAAACTCACACCTTCCTTCGTCAGGTGTTCAAACAATACGCGATTTTGCGACCCAAAAACCTTGTTTTTATACTCACCAGACGAGGTCTATGATGTCTACGAAACTGTAAAACAACTTTTCAACCCTTGATCCGCATATATAATCCATAATACTTAATCATCTCACCAACTCGATGATTTAACATATGGATTAGTAAACAGATAGATTGTTGGTTCTACATCTTTAATTTACTTTAAACCGCAGAAACGCTAAGAAAACACAAAGGTCTTGGGGTGAATTTAGTAGTAAATTTTAAGTGCTGAGTCTTACGTTTTCAGAATCATTTATTATCTAATGTCTGTTATCTCATATGTAAATAGAGTTTTCAGTTTACAGTTGGCTACACTCAACTTTAATCATATTAACAACTCTACAAATCAACAATTTGACATGAATGTGTTGATCTGTCTTATAACATGCTTTTGTGTCGATTATTAATTGAAGAATTTTCTCAAATAAATCCTACTTTTAAAATATGTTAACCTAATGTTCGTCAAAATACTACGTAATTTATCCTTAAAACAATTACATTTGCATATTCAAATTTTTTAGTCAAAGTAATGATTTTTATACTGGTGGGGACCAACGTAAAACATTCTGATTTGACTTACGTTAAAAGAAGTAATTATAATTGGGGAGAAATATGAAGAGACATTTACTTATAGTTTTATTGAACAGCCTATTTTTAATTAACCTATTATCCCAAAGTCCTACAGTAGATTCTTTTAGTCCGGCAGACAATACAACAGATGTTGTAATGAGGCCTGATTTAACTATTGATTTTAGTGAAAGCGTTACTGTTGGTTCTGGATATATCACTATACATAAAGCCAGTGACAATAGTATTATTGAAACGATTGATGTTTCAGGTAGCCAGGTAAGTGGAGGAGGCTCTTCACAAATTCTTATAGATGTAAATCAATATCTTGAGCTTTCTACTGCGTATTATATACAAATTGAATCTGGTTGTTTTGTTGGATACTCTGGTATTAGTGATAATACAACATGGAATTTTACTACAGCAGATATTACAACATCTATTCAACGAAAGATAATAGCAAGTGATGGTGCTTCTTCTGATTATTATGGAAAAAGTGTATCTGTATCAGGTAATTATGCAGTTGTTGGCTCACCAAGTAGCAATAGTAATATAGGTAGTGCGTATGTTTATGATATAACATCTGGAAGTCTCTTATACACTTTAACACCCAGTGATGGTGTTTCAGGTGATGCTTTTGGTGAAAGTGTTTCTATATCAGGTAATAATGTTGTAGTAGGTGCTCCTTCTAAAGATACTTTTAAAGGGGCAATATATATTTATGACTTAAGTTCAGGAAGTGAGTTGATTATAACAGTTAGTGATGGATATGAATATGACTATTTTGGATGTAGTGTTTCTATTTCAGGTGATTATGTTGTTGCTGGATCTTATGGATATTGGAATGGAAATGTGATTTCATGTGGTTGCTCATATGTTTTTGATACATCAACTGGAAATCAATTGTATAGATTGTTAGCTGAAGCTGGAGATGCTAATGATCATTTTGGTTTTAGTGTTTCAGTTTCTGGCGACTATGCTATTATTGGTGCTCCAGATGATTATGAAGGAAGAGCCCAAGCTGGATCTGCATATATATTTAATGTAAGTACAGGAAATCAATTAAATAGATTAATAGCAAACGATCCTGGTGCATATGATTTATTTGGTGCTAGTGTTTCTATTAATGGGAATTATGCTGTTGTTGGTGCATATGGGGATGATGATAAAGGAAGTTCTAGTGGAAGCGCATATATATTTAATGTAACAAGTGGAGCTCAAGTATCCAAACTAACAGCAATAGATGGAGCCACAAATGATTATTTTGGTTCGAGTATATCCGTTTCGGATGATTACGTGATAGTAGGAGCATATGGTGATAATAGTAGTACTGGTAGTGCATATGTTTACGATATAAGTACAGGTACACAGCAAAATAAAATTACAGCGAACGATGGTAGTGGATCAGACTATCTTGGTTGTAGTGTAGCTATTGATACTCATTATGCCATAATTGGGGCATATGGAGATAATAGTAGTAAAGGAAGTACTTACATTGTTGATTACCTTCTGAAAGAAGGCTTATTAACCTGGGTTGGTGGTACAACTGGTTCAGAAACTTCATGGAATGCTACAACAAACTGGTTTCCAACATTGGTGCCAACAGCAACTGATGATATCATTATTCCTGCTACCGGCAATCAATTAATTGTTGATGCTGCTTATGGTTCAGATGAGCAGGTTAATGATGTTAGTATCGAATCCGGTGCTACCTTAACCGTGGCTGCAAGTTCTGCATTAACCGTAAATGGTGATTTAAACAATGCAGGTAATCTTGTTTTGGAAGCCAATAGTGTGGCGAATGATCGTTCCGGTTCTTTGATAACCTATGGAACTGTTGCTAATACTGGAACTATGACTTTATATCGTAATGTGAGCGGTAGTGGAATTGATGCCAGCGATTATACCTGGCATTCTATAGGTATTCCGGTGGAAAGTACACCTGCAGTTGACTTTTTTACTGGCGATTATATGTATGGTTATGTAGAGTCTTCTAACTCATGGGGCGAAACACCTACAACTGTTGAACGAGGTACTGGTTATATCTTAAAAACGGTTAATGGTGATCGTACTTATGCTTTTACGGGTACTTTTAATAGTGGTGATTATTCTTACGATTTAACAAATACCGGTGCTGATAGTGAGCATGGATATAATTTAATCAGTAATCCGTATCCTTCACAAATTAATGTCGAAAATCTGACATTAACTAATGTAAGTATGTTTTATATCTGGGATCCGTCTTCAGGTACATACAATTCATATCAAATAGGTACTGGTGGAAGTTTGAGTAATATCTTTGAATCGTGTCAGGGCTTCTTTGTTAAGGTGAATTCAGGAGCATCTTCAGGTAACGTAACTTTTACGAATAGTGCAAGAGTTTCATCTACAAGTGGAGATCCATTAAAATCAACATCTCTTTCTTCAATACCCAGAGTTACCATTAAAGTAACAAACGGTGATTATGAAGATGTACTAATGGTTAACCAAACAGAAGTAGCCAATGAAGGGTATAAACTTTTTAGCTTTAATCCTGATGCACCACAGATATATGCTATTGATGATGCCAAGGATTACTGTATTTATAATAAAAGTTTAATCGTTGAAGATGATGTGATTCCTATTGGATTTAAAACAAATGCATCAGGAACATATACTGTTAACATAACTGAGCAGAGTTTTGATGATAGGTATGTTGCGTTGCTTGATAAGCAAACAACAGAAGTAATTCCTATTTCAACAGGAACAAGTTTTGAAATTGCACATTCTTCATCTAATGATGAACAACGTTTTGAATTAATATTTAAACCAACAGAAACTACAGCTGTTAATGATGCTGAAGTAGCTAATGTAAAAATATATAGTGTAGATAACAATGTAGTGATTAAATCAACAGATATTTTCGATTACACCATTTATACTTTAGATGGAAAGAGTGTGAAAATTGAAGAAGGCAAACAAGGAACAGAATATGTTGCGCTTAGTAGCGGATTGTATCTTGTTAAAGTAACAAATGCAAACAAAGTATTAACTCAAAAAGTGTTGATTAAATAAACAGGTATATATGCGTTGTTTAGGTGTATATACTTATAATATAGAATAGAAACCAGAATTGCCCCCCTATAAAGTGTTTGAATTGGAAAATAGCTATTGAATTGAGCTGGTGCTGAAATTAATTTATTTAAAATAATTTTATCTCCTGCCCATTTCTTTAGGAAAAGAATGGAAAGTAAAATATGAAGAAAATTGTAGTAATAGCAACAATTGCGTTTTTTGCATTTATTGCAGTAGAATCTTATGGGCAACCAGGTAGCCCTCCGGGAAGTACCGGAAGTAGTGGACCAGTTGGTGGTGGTGCAAGTACTCCTTTAGATGGTGGAGCAATTGCTTTATTGGCAGGTGGTGCTGTAATATTATACCGTAAGTACATTACCAATAAAAAGGAAGATCAATAGAAATTTACATTTTGTTTATTTCTTGTAAAATAATTAGAATGCAAAGTACCAACAATGGTGACTTTGTATTCTTTATTGATTCTTTTAATATAGAAATATATTGAATAAAGGAATTTATATGAAAATTAAATAATAAATTAGTGTTTATGACAAAACAGCGTGTAAACCTATTTATTAATACAACTTTCCTTTTTGTGGCTTCCTGGCTAAGCATTAAGTTGCTACTGATTATTGGTAAAATCTTTGTGGCGGGGATCTTTAATATTGAATGGATTTATAACGGATATTCTATTTTCCCCATTAGCCCATCAAATTCCGAAGTGTGGACCTATCTATCAGTTATATCATTTTTTTCTGTAGATTTGATTTTATTGTTATGCATAGCTGCAGTTTGTATTGTTTTTTTGTTTTTTAAGAAGATCAATAACAAGCAAAAAGAACCTTACCTTTATTGGGTACTTATCACTACCTTGCTGGTGTTATTTAGCAATGTTATTTCTGGTGTTTTAACCAAAACAAATTTGTATTATGTATTGAATTGGTTACATGTTTCCTATTCAATTATGATTTTGACTGTAATGCCTTTTTTTTTTATTGGAATAGGTATTTTAACCTGGATATCTTATCAATATTTAATTGCAGTAACTACTAAAGTAGTATCAGAAAAGATCAATCATTTTTATATTTCCACCTATAAGCATCTTTCACCTGTAGGGATAATTGGCTTATTGCTTTTGTATATTCCTGTTATATTTACTTTTAATAAATATTTATATACAGAGCTTGTGCTATCAATTATTTTAGTAATTGGTATTGGACTGGTAAAAAAAATCAAAAATCGTCAATTTTATGATAGTTTTACAAATAAGGTTAATTTACTTTTTATTGCAATAGCTTCTGTTTTGTATTGCATATTTATCATTTTCAGGATGTTTTAGGATGCTACAAGGTTTAAAACTAACATATAAACAATGGATTTCATTATGTATTATTGTTGTCCTGTTTTGTATTAAACTTATATGGTATGATTTGTATATGGAGATTATAAATGCTTATATACATTTTACTGTTACTATAGGGTCATCTATTTTTTGCTTATTGGGATTTGAAATTAATAAAACCTCAGCAAGTATTATTCTCAATAACTCTGAAACAATAACTGTTTTGTATGGATTTTTAAGCCTAAAACTGGTTAGCCTTAGTTGTGCCATACTAATAATAAATACTAGATTTAAATTTAAATATCTTATTCTTTTTCTTGGTTGGATTACACTTGCCAATGTATTAAGACTGATTATTCTAGTCTGTATTAAAATAGATCCTGAGACATTATTGAGTTTTAATCATTTTAATTTTTATAGAAGTATAATAAGTTTTTTTCCTGTAATGGTTTATTGGAGAAGTTATAAAAACTTAAACAGTGAAGTAAAAGGTTTTAATATTAGTGATATAGGTTTAAAGATTTCCTTGCTTTTATTTTTATATTATCTGGTATTCTTTTCTATAAATTTACTAGGAGAAAAGGGGCTGTTTATCAGTAATGTTTTATCTGATACAATATTATATCTATCCAAATTCTCATTAAGTTTTTTAGGTTATAATGCTGATATTACAGGTAGTGTAATTGGAAATTCTAAAACGTTTGTTAAACTTGCAGATGGGTGTATTGGAATTAATATTACTTTGGTTTTTTGCGGAATATTTGTGTTTTATGAAAGAATTAGTTGGAAACTTGTATCCTATATTATATCTGGAGTTGTATTAATCTTTTTTATAAATGCTATGCGAATAACATATTTATTTATTTATATCGAAGAGCATGGCAATGATTCTACCTTATTTAAAATGCATCATGATCTTTATAATGGTTTTATTTACGCATTTATTGTGCTCTTATGGTATTTGTGGTTTTTCTATTATAAAAAGGAGGATAATAAAGGTTAAAGGGTGTCAAGGAGAAAGGATAAACTAAATAGTAGAGAAAAGAAAGCTGTAAAGGTCGTTAGGTCAATAGATTTTTAGGACAATAGAAGTAGTTGGTCTTTAGTACCAATCCCCCATGCTGGTGCGAGATTGTATCTCGTATCCTTTAATACTATTATATAAAAACCGATGTAGACAGGTTTGAGTTGCAGCTTTGTAATAAACGCTGTAAGGTCTTTGAATTAATCCCTAAGTTCTAATCTGTATGCACTTGCTTTATACTATAAAGGCATGATTAATAGGTCCACTAATTGCACTAATTAACACGAATTTTTTTGCTACCAAATATTAAGAAGTCATCGAATTTTCACAGATTAACACGAATTAGAAAGTTTGAGTTGGTTCTTTGAGCTCTTTGCGTAAACTCCTTTGTGTTCGTCGTGGATAAAAAAAATAATAAGCTGTAAATCAGTTCTCCCCTAATGGGGGAGTTAGAGGGGGCTTTTCCCCATGCTGGTGCAATATTGTATCTCGTATCCATTAATGCTTTAGAACTCTTCGAACTGGCTTAATTTGTCTACGAATTGTACGAATTAACCATGCTGGTGCGAGATTGTATCTCGTATCCTTTAATACTATTATATAAAAAACGACGCAGACAGGTTTGATTTGCAGCTTTGTAATAAAACGCTGTCAGGTCTAATTACTAATGCCTACTTCCTAATCTTTATGCCCTGCTCTTTAGCACTCTTAGAATAGGATTAATTTGTCCACGAATTGCACGAATTAACACAGTTTTTTTATTTCTCGGGGAACTGTGCGATAAAGCGAAGCATCTTGGCGTACTTTGCGGTTAAAAGATATATAATCTGTAAAAAAAATCAGTCCTCCCCTAATGGTGGAGTTAGAGGGGACTTTTCCCACATGCTGGTGAGAGATTGTATCTCGTATCCATTAATGCTTTAGCACTCTTAGAATAGGATTAATTTGTCCACGAATTGCACGAATTAACACAGTTTTTTTATTTCTTGGTGAACTCTGCGATAAAGCGAAGCATCTTGGCGTACTTTGCGGTTAAAAGATATATAATCTGTAAAAAAAATCAGTCCTCCCCTAATGGTGGAGTTAGAGGGGACTTTTCCCACATGCTGGTGAGAGATTGTATCTCGTATCCATTAATGCTTTAGAACTCTTCGAACTGGCTTAATTTGTCCACGAATTGTACGAATTAACACAGTTGTTCTGTTTCATGGTGAACTCTGCGATAAAGCGAAGCATCTTGGCGTACTCTGCGGTTAAATGATATACAAGCTGTAAATCAGTTCTCCCCTTTCGGGGGAGTTAGAGGGGTCTTTTACCCCTTTCTAAACCTTTTCCTCAACTTATTAACCAAACCTTTAACCTCATAACTGTCATCATAATAGCCGCTACCATAGCCGTAATAACTCTTATAGCTGTTACCATAACCTTGGTATGTGGTATCATTAAGGATTACTCCCGGATGTTTAAAATCTTCTTTTTCTTTCAGTTGATTGATGTAGTTAATCTGTTTTTTAAGGCTGTAGCCCTGGCGTACAACGGCAAGGTTAATATCGGCATATTTGGCAACCAAAAAGCCATCAACAACCAATGTAATAGGTGCATTATCCAAAACTATATAGTCAAATTCTTCTTGTGCCTGATCAATAAAGTCTTTGAATAAGCCATTGCCTATTAATTCGGATGGGTTTGGAGGAACGGGGCCCGAATTAACATAGTATAAATTCTCCTGATCTGTAGTTCGAATAATATCTTTAAAACCATCATTGCCAATTAAAAAAGTAGACAAACCTTTGTCGTTTTCAACTTCAAAAACCTTGTGCAATTTAGGTTTACGTAAATCACAACCCACCAATAATACTTTTTTGTTATCCATGGCAAGTATGTTCGACAGGTTTAAGGCACAAAACGTTTTTCCTTCTCCGGATATCATGGAGTGAATAGCCACCACTTTAGAGGATTCATTGTTGGCTATATATTGCAGACTTACCCTTAAGCCTCTGAATGTTTCAGCAATGCCCGAACGTGGATATTTTTGAGCTGGTATTTCTATACTATAGTTATTATGCGCTATTTCAGCAGATATAGGTAATTTACACAACTTTTGTAACTCTTCAATACTTTTAATAGAGTCATTAAAATAATCACTTAAAACGATTACAATAAAAGGTATGGCCAGGCCTAAAATTAACCCCATCAATATATTGGTTGAACCCTTAGGGCCTGTTTGTACAACAGTTTGAATACGTGCCGGGTCTAAAACTGTAGCATCAGGAACATTGGAAGCTCTTGTAATGGCAGCTTCAGCTCTTTTTTGCAATAAATAAGTGTATAACTCATTATTTAAATCAAAGCTTCGTTTAATATTAATTAAATCCTGCTCAGTTTTTGGTAAGCTGGCCAACTCCATTTTACTGTTTTTTAACTGGCCTTTTATACTCTCCAGTTCAACTTCTGTGTTGTTTAGCAGGTTTTTAATGTTTTCTTCCAATGATTTTAGGGTATTCGAAATTTGCTCATTCACCATTACCAATGCAGGGTTTTTTTCTTTAACATTTGATATCAATGAAATACGCTCACTGTAAAGTTCAGCCAGTTTCACCACCTGGGCATTTAATCCTGCATCACTAATACCTGCTACTGAAGGAGAAGCCATGAGTTTCATTTCTTCTGCGTTACCCATATAATCATGCAGGTTTTTAAAATAGTCGATTTTTCGTTCTGCCATTTTTTTCTCTGTCTCCAGTTCCTGCAATTTTTCTGCCACCATATTGGCTTGTTGACTAAGATCTACAATCCCTTTTTTTGATCGGAACTCAGTAAATTGTTTTCCCGTATTATTTAACGAGTCAATCAAACCTTCTAATTGGGTGTCTATAAAACGAACCGTATTTTCGGCCGTACGGTTTTTCTCGTTAAGTCCGTGTTTTAAGTAAACAGCTATTAACTCATTCATATAATCCACACCTCGTTGAGCATTTCTTTCCTGAAGCGATAAGGCAATACCATCACCATTTTCGTTTGCAAAATCAACAGACAAACCATTTACATATGATTTTGTTATATTGTCTAAGTTGTTAATGATGAAATAGTAGGATGCATCCTCATTGGCTTTTAAATCCTTAGCTTTATCAATAACCAAGTTAAAATATTGACTGTTTATAGTTTCGCCATAGCGTCCCTCTAATTCAATTTCAATCTTGTTGTTAGATGCATCTTTAACTTCTGCATTAAGTTTAAAAGAGTTATTGTCAATAGGAGTAAGCGATACCGGCACATTCATTGAATTTAAAGTGTCTGGTATTAAAGTAGCTTTGTAGGGTGTGTAGTTATATAAATCAACATCTCTGAATATTCCTTTTTGATACCAGGATACTTCTATATTTAGGTTTTTAATGGCCAAATTGTTTAGAGTATAAGATTTAAGCATTAATATATGGCTCTCGGCATTCGTTTTCACACCTGTATTTAAACCATAAATAAACTTGTCCATACTCATTTTATCCGAATCGTCATTAATAAGAACCGAGGCACTCATTTTGTAAATAGATGGCGATCGTTTGGTAATCAGGTAGCCTGCGCTTAATCCTAAAAAACCAAATATAACAAACCAGTACCATTTACTCAGTAAACGAAACAGAAACCCTTTAATATCTATTTGTTCTTCCTGTTCTACAGATTCTAATATTTCGTTGATGTCTTGCATGTTTTGATTAGATAAGAGCCCCTTCTAACTCCCCCGATAGGGGAGCACTGATTTACAGCTCCGTTATTTTTTTAGATGTTAAAAATAGTATTTTTTATTTCCTTTAACCGCAAAGAATGCAAAGTTTTTCGCAAAGGAGTTTTGATTTTGGATTTATGATAGATGACTTATGAATTGAATCTTACTAACTGTATAGTTTAACCTGCTAACTACCTACTGTATCCTGAGACCTGTTTACTCACTACTCATAGCTTTGTTTTATACCACAAAGACTCAGAGACACAATGGTGATAAATAATTTACGACAGGATTAACAAGATTGTATTGCTTTGCAATATTACTTTAATAGAAGTACTAAGCATCATGGCATCCTCTCCTTGAGGAGAGGACCGAGGAGAGGTGGTTTTGTCCACTAGTTGCACAAATTGACACGAATTATAATAGCGTTGCTATTTCTTGCTAACCTTGCAATAAGAAAGATTTATACAGACTACTGCCTACTGCTTACTGAGAACTTTCTACTCACTACTCATATCTTTGTTTTTTACCACAAAGACACACAAGATTATAAATATTTTTAGACAGGATTAACAAGATAAACAGGATTGTATTGTTTTGCAATATAACTTTAATAGAAGTACTAAGCATCATGGCATCCTCTCCTTGAGGAGAGGACAGAGGAGAGGTGGTTTTGTCCACTAATTGCACAAATTAACACGAATTAAAATAGCGTTGCTGTTTCTTAGGGATCTTGGAGGTTAAAATAGATTTATATAGCTAAATACTACTGCTTACTGAGGACTGAAAACTGAAGACTGAGAATAGAAGACTCATCACTTAAAACTCATCACTTCTGTCAAAAAATTAGAATTTAAGCTTCTTTGGGTTTTGACGAGTATCAAAAAGTCTTACTACTTCAATTCCATTTTTAACTTCCCTATAATAAAGTATATTTTGCTTTGTAATTACGCATTTTCTTATTAGTAATTCCTGATTAATGAAGGGAAATATCTTAGGATCTTCAAGGATTAATCCAATATTATCATCAATTTTATTAATGAATCTATTAATTATTTGTGGATTCCATTTGTTTTGTAGATAATCAAGTATCTTTCTAAGATCTTCTTCTGCAGCTGGCGACCATGTTGCTTTTCTATTTATTGGCATATTGATTTCTGATATCTGTCATTATATCCCTATGACTTCTTCCTTCGCCTTTATTTAACTGATCAATGCCAAGTTGAATAGCCTCTTGTTGCTCGGATGTTAAGTTTTGCCATTCATCAATTTCACTTTTACTATTAATATAATTTAATAATATCCCGTATGCTTCTTCCAACCTGTTACCTTTTAGAGAATCAAGTTTTCGAAACAAATCTATTTTTATTTCTGCAGCATTCATAATTAAAACTTTTTGTAAAGTTAATTATAATTGAATAGACTCAATATGACTATAGTATTTTTCATAAAACATTTCTTTACTTACAAGAAGACCAATCGTACATAGTAAAGCCTGAGAACTGAATACTTCCTACTCACCACTTCGTTCTTTTTATCACAAAGACTCAAAGGCACGGAGATCACGATTTTTTTACGACAGGATTAACAAGATAAACAGGATTATAATTGCTTCGCAATAGGTTTTGTCCACTAATTACGCTAATTGACACGAATTAAAATAGCGTTGCTGTTTCTTGCTGACCTTGCAATAAAAAAGATTTATACAGATTACTGCCTACTGAGAACTGAATACTGCCCTCTGAATACAGAAACTTGCACACTAATCTTTTCAATCGACTTAATTACCAATTAACCCAAAAACTTGATCGCCCAAAGCTCCGCTGCGTTACTTAAAGGGCTAACAGATTACTGGCTTTCAGCCCTTTTTGATTTCAACTCTTATAACCAAAACTTTTATAATGAAAAAATCTGAACACTGCCGACTGCTAATTGCCTACTGTATACTAAGCACTTTATACTCACTACTCATATCTTTGTTTTTTACCACAAAGTCTCAAAGACACAAGATTATAAATATTCTTCGACAGGATTAACAAGATTATAATTGCTTCGCAATATTACTTTAATAGAAGTACTAAGCATCATGGCATCCTCTCCTTGAGGAGAGGACAGAGGAGAGGTGGTTTTGTCCACTAATTGCACAAATTGACATGAATTAAAAATAGCGTTACTGTTTCTTGCTACCCTTGCGATAAAAAAGATTTATACAGACTACTGCTAACAGAATACTGAGAATAGTAGACTAAATACTTGTTCCATGTTCCCTTCTCCCTTTGCCATGTTTTCCTGTATTTTACAGCTCAAGAGTTTTTTCTATTGATTCAATCAATTTCTGAGCTGGAGATATCATTTTAACAACCTCATCTTTTGTGAAATTTACAAAATCGTCATAATCTCCTGTTTGTCTTTTATCAAATATATCAGTATAGAATTTCCCTAATTCTTTATCAATTATTCCGGATTTTACAAAATGTAAACCAAACATCTGTCTAACTCCACTATGAGTCTGGGCTGTGATTTCTTTACTAACAAGAAGTCCAATTACTGCATAGTAGCAAGCATAATAGAGTCTGTTGACAGCTGTGTTCCATAGTTTATTCTCAATATGTAAATCAACTTCTCTAAGAGTATCCTTAGCTCTTGTTAAGCGATAACGAATAAGTTGTTTTCTATCTTGATCATTCATAAAATAATCCCTTCCCTTAAAACATTATCGTAAAATGGAGTTATACTATGCTTTAATTCCCATTCTGATTTAGTTAGAACAAGTAGACTTATAATCTTACCAGTTTCAAATTCAATGTCATAGAGTGGATATTTAACAGATTTTTCAACCTCACGAGTAATAACCTCCTTATCCAACAAAATAAGAATATCAAGATCAGAGTCTTTCCTATAATCACCTCTGGCTTGCGACCCATAAAGTATTACAGTAGCATTAGGAGCTGAAGCTTTTACAGATTCTTTAATTCTTAATATTATATTGTCATTGTCCATCATATATCAAAAATACAGAATATTTTTCATATTGAAAACCTCCTAATTTGGCGCATGACTGTCTTTATTTTACTATTAATTTTAAATAAGATTGAATTGATTAAGTATTCTATAGAATACTAACTATCGAAAGTTTAACGCTCATCACTAATTAACCAAACTATTGCTGCGTTATGCCTGGCATTGGTCTGTGTCAAGTTAGGCTTACTGCCTTTTAACCAAAATGAATCAAAGACGTGGATTTATCAGGTATTGATTAAATATTAATATTAAGACGGGATTATCAGGATATATTGCTTCGCAATTTTTCACCCCTGTTCCCTTCTCCCTTCTCCTTTCTCGCTTTATCTACTTACTCACAAAATTCAATAACAAAACAATAGTGGATATACTTGAAAAAACCATGGTATATAATGGCAGATTAATTTTTAATGCCTTAGAGTTATCAGCTTCTATATATATGACATCATTGGGCTGAATATAGTAAGCTTCTGATGTAAAAAAATCTTTTTGAGTTAAATCCAGATCGTAAATTTTACCTTTATTATTAAAATTACGAACCACTTTGATTTTTTTAATCCGACTGTAATCTGTTTCGCCACTGGCTTCACTCACAGCATCTAATACCGTAAACAGGTTGTTGTAGTTATAATACACACCCGGTCTATTAACCTCTCCTAAAACAGTATATTTAAAACTCAACAACTTCACTTTAACTATTGCATCCTTTAGATACTCATTGGCTTTTTGCTGAAGACTTTGTTGCGCTTGATCCAATGTTAAATTTTCAACTTTAACTTTTCCTATTATAGGTAGGGTTATATCCCCGCGTATATCTACCTCAAAACCATTTAGCATTTGACTACTTGAAGTACCAAAATTTTGAGCAGTTCCTCCACTTGCTCCTAATGATTTGGTAGGATTAAACAATTTACTTACCTCCGGATCTAACGTTTGTATGTCAATAAATAAATTATCATTGATTTTAATTTGGTAATTATTAATACTGGCAGCTTGTATAGCTATTTCCTCCTGGTTGGAAGTATTTTGTAAATAAATTAAATCTTTTTTTGATTTACAGGAGAATAAAGAAAAAAGTATAATTATGATGGCAGTATATAATAGTGGTTTATTCATTTGATAATATATATGATATTTTAAAGGATAACAGAATTAAGAATGAAAGATTAAAGATGAATGAAAAAAATTAAAAAGTATAATTAAATTGTAAATTATTTTTTACCTAATCCCTATTTCAATGATGCCGATTATTATTGTTATTAAAGTAATGATGAGGTATTAGCTTAGGTATTAAATACTGCGGTATTTTTCGAGCAATTTTCATGGATAAAGTAAAATAGCCTAATAGTTTGTAGCGTTTTATAATATTCACATCCTCCATGGATTTAATAACCTGTAGTTTTTTTGTAGTACTTTTTCCACCTATACGCATTTTAACAGTCCACTGATCTAAATAATCTTTTTTTAAAGAATCATCATGAAACCATCTTAAAGAAATATCATAGTCGGATGATATTTGATATTGCTCCATGTAAAGACCATGTTTTTCAAATACCGATTTTTTTACAAAAATAGTGGTGTGCAAAGGTATCCATCCAAAATTAAGAAAACGTTTTTTATAAGGTTTACTATAGTATATACGGCGAATATTTGAAACGTCATCCCGATGAACAAACATACCTTTGGCATAAACCAAATCCGAATTTGTTTCAGTGAATTTATCAACTATCTTTTTAATGGTGGTGTTTTCATATAATAAATCATCAGAATGCAGTAATCCAATAATATCACCGGTAGCCTGATGTATACCCTTATTTAAAGCATCATATAGGCCACGGTCTTTTTCAGAGATATAGTAAGCTAATTTATGTTGGTATTGCGCTATGATTTCTTGTGAACCATCAGTAGACCCCCCATCTATAATGATATACTCAATGTTTTTGTAAGTTTGGCTAAGAACAGATTGAATGCAATCTGTAATATACGCAACATTGTTATATACTATTGTTATAATAGATACTTTCATTTAGAAGTGTTATGTTATCAAATTACATTTTGTCAATTAAAGAAATTTTCCCTTTTCATTCATTTTTATTTCTTTAATTTTTAATACAATAAAATACTCATAGATACTTATTAATAATGAATATACTAAACCAGGTTTGCCATCAAGGAAACCTCTGTTTAAAATATACATATGAATAAAGCGAAATAACGGTCGAAATGGTAATCTAAATGACAATTTTTTCATTGCTTTCCGTCGTTTAACAGGATCGAATGAAAAGATCTCAATAAATCTAAACTCATCTTCTTTTATAGATCGCATTGTTTCTATGGCTTCATAAGAGCTGTATTTGTTATGTCTGGTAAGCCAATCGGCATATCCTTTACTGAAGAAATAATGCTCGAAACGATTCTTTAAAAAGCCAACCTCGCCATCAATCTTTGCAACCGGGTTTGCACTACGTTCCCATGAAATATGTTTTGGTTTCCATAGACGTGTAATAATTTCTCGTCCACAGTTTTTTAACCATTTCCCCATAAACATGTTTTTTCTGCGAACAAAATAGGCTACTTCTTTACGTTTTGGGTCATTACAAACCTGTAATATTTCTTCTACAAGCTCAGTAGGAGTTACTTCATCGGCATCAACGTACCATACCCATTCGTACTTAAAATCAATATTTTTTACTGCCCAGTTCTGATTGTTAGCTCTTCCATCATAGGGTCTTTGGTAAAATCTGCAACCATATTGTTTTGCAATTTTTTCAGTTCCATCACTACTTATAGAATCTAATATTACAATATCATCACTCCATTTTAAACTATCTAAACAACGTGGAAGGTTTTTCTCTTCGTTTAACGTTTGGATAAATACAGATACGCTCATTGTACTATTTTTGTATTAAAGATATGTAGTTTACAAATTATTTTTTTTGCTATTTATTGTAACAAATATAGGATTATGGTTTTTATTTTGGGAAACAATACTCTTTCTATTAGATAGGATATGCAAAAGCATAAAATTAAACCTAAAAACCCCTTTGTAATAGAATTATTAGTAATGAAATTTAGGTATTCTGTATTCACAACCAAAAACCAGTGAGTAATATATATACCAAAAGATATTGGTGCAATACATTCAAATAAACCAAGAGTTTTATTAAAGCCAATCCACTTATAATTTTTCCATATAACAGCCAAGACTATTGCAATAAGAGCAAATGTGAAATGTCTAAGCTCTAAGACGGGGTTTAATCCAAATTTAAGGCCACTATCATATGATATATACATATTAAATGCAAGTAATAAGATATTAATAAAGACAAATGTGATCGGCGTTCTTAATGAATTTAAAGATATCTCTTTGTTAGAAATAAAGAGTTTAGCTATATCTGCACCTATCCACCAAATAATAAAATACATTAATTCCCGATTAAAGAAGTTGGGGTAAATAATATATGTAATAGTAGATAGCGTACTTAAAAGATATACAGTTGTCGAAAGATTCTTTTTTATCTTTTTTGATAATATAAAAAATAGCATATAAAACCACCATTCGTATGACAATGACCATAATGGTGAGTTACCTAAAAATGGAGTAAACAATACATTAGGTTTATGAAAAGAATCTTGTAACATTAACAGATTTCCAATTAAAGAACTAGTGTCGATTGGAAATAGTTCATTATTTAACATCGATAGAAGGAAATAATGAACAATAAATACTAATATTAGAGGTATATATATTCGTGAGAATCGTTTTAAAAAATAAGATTTAAAGGATACATCAGGGAATTTGCTATATGAATATTGAATTACAAATCCTGAAAGAATAAAGAATAAGATAACAGCCTCTTGTCCAAAACGAAAGATAATAGAAATGTCATAACCAAATATCCGTATTTCATGAGAAAATAAATGATGTAGTACAACATAAAAGGCAGCAGCTCCTCTAATTGCCTCTAGTTTTGATAGTTTATTCATTAATTGTTGTGCTGATAATTTTATTAACATCTACTATATACATTCCTCTTTTACCATCCATTCCTGAATCGATTAAAACTTTAGTTCCTGTTTTATTAAAACGAGGGTGAAGGTCAATTCTTAATTCACCGTCTAATTCTTTAGGTGTATTATATCGTCCTATTTCGTAGAATTGTTCTTCTTTGGTATCAAAAATAAACAGTGGCAATTTATTATTGGAATCAGTATAACCATCTGTTAATATCCAGCGTTTATTGCTGGAATAGGTACAGTGGCCATCACAATACATTACTCCCATACCAATTCGGGTATTATTATCTTCCGATTCTTTATCCTGAATTAAATAATAGGAATCACCCATAATCTTTTGCATTAAGATACGAGGTTTACCCAATGCATAGTAAATGGGTTTCAGGCATCTTTTTACTATGGAAAGTGGATTAAATTTATTTTTGTCTCCTTCTCCAATCAGCTTCCTTTTACCAGCCCATGCTAATATGGTTTCATTGTCTTTCCAATCGTAATGACTGATTAATCCTTCAAATAAAAGTCTTACGTCTGTACCTTCTAGGTCTGAAGTGAAGAGACGACTTTGGCCAATTCCATCATGACGAAAATAACGGTGTAAAAAACAAAATCTATCTCCGGCAGGGTTAAACATGGTATGATTAACCCGTTGCTTAAACATACTAATATCTGTTGCACTGGTAGCAGAAAGATCGGCTAAGGAAATAATTAGTTTTCTTTTTCCTGATTTTAGGTCTACTACATAAATTCCATCATTATCCGGTGCATTTACATCTTTTACTGGATCTTCCAGACCTGCAATTCCATAATCTTTCCGTGTATTGTATAAACGGGCATAGTTTAAAGTGACTGCTTTTGTTCCCTGTGCATTTAAAGAGTATATGGAAGAATCTATCTTAATACTTTCCTTTGTAGAAAAGTCATAAATTTTAGTCTTTAACTCACCTTGCTCTTTTACATTATAAATAGCACATTCTTTACCTTGCCAATTGATCCATTGTAGTTGGCACCCTTGTTGCCAGTTCCATGCACCCGTTTTATCAAACGCAGTAAAGTTTTTAGTGTTTAAATCGATAATCCCTATTTCTACATCATCTTCGGGGTTAGGGAAACGATTTAAAAAGTTAACCCGGTGTGCCAGAACTTTTGTTTCATCCGAATTCCACGGGTTTTTATCGTAATATCCAAAAAAGTAATGATACCCATCATCAGGGTTTATTTTATTGATTTGACAATGGATTTTTTTCATTTGATTTATCTTTATTTATAACTCTGTCTTTTACTGGCCGTGCTGGATTTCCAACACAAACTTTCCATTTAGGCAAACTTTTATATACCGAAGAACGTGCTCCAACTACTGTTCCTTCTCCAATGGTAACACCCGGGCCAACATATACATCAGCCGCAATCCATGCATTTGCCTCAATAGTAATAGGCTTTGCGTAAAGTGTAAAATGAGCATCTTCATAATCATGCGTAGCAGAACATAAATAGGAGTATTGCGATACAGTTGCTTGTTGACAAATTTTTACGGTAGCAGGCGAATAGCATATAGCATATGGCCCAAGCGTGGCATAATCTTCCATTTCTAAATTCCAGGGCATTGTTATTGTGACTTTGGGTGAAATCCTTGCTTTATTGGAAATTTTAGCGCCAAATAATCTTAAAATAGCAATACGCCACCTATGCACAGGGTTAGGAGAATACTTAAATACGGTGCTATATATAAATGCCCATAATACCCGTTTTACCTTTACTTTGAGACTATACGGACTAGGCTTATTCGATATGTTTAATTGTTTTTCCATAAATTATTATTCATAAACGAAATTTGGTTTTGTTTTATTAAAAAGTATCCATTCATATAAAGCTTTCATTTTAGTAGCAATAGATTCAATTGAGTAGCTTTGCTTAATTAATTCAAATCCGTTATTTCCCATATCCATAAGTTGAGTGTTAGATGTGGCATAGGCCTCATTTAAAGCGTTGGTTAAAGCCTGTTGGTTATAATCAATCCACCAACCGCATTTATGAGTATGTAATTCTTGCCAGGGAGAACCTTTAGTTGCAATACAGGGTATCTTACGCACCAAGCCTTCAAGAATTACATTACCCAGATTTTCAAATTCACTTGGCATGGCTAAAACAGATAGAGAAGCCAGTTTCTTATCTTTTTCTGTTCCTGCTAAAAAACCGGTAAAGTGTACATTTCTCAATTGTAAACGTTTAACCTCTGATTTAAGAAAATATTCATATTCTTTGCTACCTCCGCCAATTATAACTAATTCGGTATTGCTAGCTTTTTTTTCAAGATCGGCGTATGCATAAATTAAACCTTCCACATTTTTTCTTGGATGTAATCGGCCAAGATAACCTAATCTAAAAGTAGTATCATTCTTTGTTTCACAAAACTCTTTTATTTCTATCGGGTTAGGGATAATAGCAACCGGATTTGAAAATCCTAGCGCACGATAATAATTCATCTCATCATTACACGTAACATGAATACAATTAGCATTTTGCAATATATTATTCATGCCTAGCTTTAAAGAGGTGTTTTTAATTATTGTTGACTTCCTCATATCCTGAGGATATAACATACCACGGGGTGTTATAATATATGGCTTATTGTTCTTTTTAGCATATGATGTAATGGCATAGGTGGGCCATTGCCATACGCCATGAGCATGATAGATATCAAAATCCCCTGCATTCTTTAATGTTTTCTTATACTTTAATGAGAAACAAAATTTAGTTTCTACTGGTGATGGCGAAAAATGAATAGGTATATCATTAGCAATTAGTTGATCATCGCCTTTTATCTCGTACATAATAACCTGAGCATCAACGTTAAGTTTACGTAAGCCCTTTATGGTAAGATACACACTCATTGCTGGACCACCGGAATTAATATTTAATGCTCCCTTATGTAATGCTCTAATTTTCATAAAGTATTATATAAATCTAAATACTGTCTTGCAATATTACTTACTTCAAACCTTTTTATATTAATTAAGCCTGATTTTATTATAGATTCTCTTTTTGTTTTGTCTTTAATGATTTCTAAAAACCCTTTCCTTATAGAATCTACATCAGTAGGGTTAACATATTGAACTGCATCACCACTTACTTCTTTTAATGGTTCAATATTTGATGCTAATACAACTCTTCCTGTTTTTTGCCCTTCTATTATTGGCATGCCAAAACCTTCATACAATGATGGAAAACTAACAACATCACATTTTATATATTCATCAATCAACTGTTCATCGGTTAATTTAAATCCAATAGAATAATCAATGTGTTTTTGTTCTAAATCTTTTTTAATTTTTTCGTCTATATTTCCTATAATTCTTAGGTGACAACTAATCCCTTCAATAGCCTCAATAACTCGTTTTAGATTTTTATTCCATTTTGTGCCAACATGCAATATTATTGGTTTGTTTTCATTGAATTCTTTTGGAACATATTTAAAAGTTGGATCTATGGGATTATGAATTACTTGAATTTTATCCGTTTTAATATGAGATAGTATATTTTTTTTTGTATGTATAGATATACAAGTTATCTTATCTGCAAGTTTAACCGGTATATATAGCCAAAATAACCATTTATAGAATTTTTTGATGGGATTTTTAACATTTTCCAGAAATACCAGATCATGAATAGTTAATACCGTTTTACAACCTATTAAACCTAAAATTACATCATGAATATGTCCAGTAATGTGGTTAATTCCTGTATCACTTCTATTTTTAAAGGTATACCAGCTGTTAATAACTATATCCCATGGCATTGAACGGGATGAAGGCATATTAATATTTTTAACATCTATCTGTTTAGCAAGTTCTTCTGAAATTGTAGTAAATACTTTTTGGATTGAATAACCTCCTCCAAACTTTCTATATATTAAAGTAACCATTCCTCTTAATTTAATTTTACTTTTTTATTAATTTAGATAAGGCTTTAGTAATATGGAATATCAAAATGTACAAGAAACAAAGCTCCCAAAAAGGTCTGATAAAAAATAATATATCTGTAACAATACCATTTTTAAAATTAAAAAATGAAAAGAAATTGTAAAAACTTAAAAATAAAACAGGTGAATAAAATAGTGTACAATTTATTTTAAATACAAATACATCGAATAAAAAAAAGAAAACTAGAAATAAAAAAAAGAAAACAATTGGATAGAAATTACCAAAGAGCCAAATGCCGGTACCTGTATGCGCAGAAACAGATTTACCTCCAGAACCATAACCGATAGTTTTTTCTTTTAATATGCTGGCAACAGTATAATTAACATTTGAATTATTTTTATCTAATTTAATATGAAGAATTCTTAGTAAAGGGCTCGGAATTTGTGATAATGTTTTATTTTTCAAATAATCGATACTTTCAGATGTGTTCATATTTGCTTCCTCATTGAATTGAATTGTTAAATCTGCAATTTTAAGATTACAAAACCTGTCAAAAAAAATATTACCTGTATAATCCTCATTCCACATTAAATCACTTCCTGTTTCTGCTTGTATCATTTTTTCAGTAATTAAATGAGTATCAATGGAATTATAGCTTCTTAAAGTTTCATGAAACAACTCAATAGCGCTAAGATTAGACCTTGCTGCTCGAACCATTAACATGGCATAACTCATTTTAGTTAAAGGTCCAAGTACGATTAATGCTACTATAACAATTATCACTGCATTTTTTAAAGGAAGAAATCTTTTTATGGAATAATTTTTATATATCCCATTATAAAAAAACAGCAACGAAGCTAGGATTATAGATGAAATCATAAATTGCCTTCCATTTCCAAAAAAGGACAAGAAAATCAATCCTCCCATATATATGTATATCCATATATTATTTTTTGATTTGTTAGGATTGGAAAAGTTAGTATAAAAAAGATCCTTAAAAAGAATTAAGATGGGAGCATAACAAAATTTCACAAGAGGATGTATAAATTTTATTATTGGAGGTATTTGATCTGCCTCTACAGATAATAGTCCGTATATTATTTGTAGATATATATAAACACTTACTCCAATAAATCCCATTAACCATAATTGAGTATCAGTAGGTATTTTAAAAAACTTATATTTAAATAAAAACTTGCGTAAACTATAAGGCGATTTAATCTTTCTAGTATAGACTAAAAATGCAGCCATATATGTGGTAATATAAATAAATTGATGGAAAAATGTGAGTATGGGATTTTTGAAACCAAAAGTTATTGGTCTGTTAGCCAATAATGTTGCAACTAAAGGAAAATAAAAATACGAAACACCTAACCCAAATGTAGCAATAAAAAGTACAGGAAACTTGATTAAAATAATTCTTCGTAAAACGAATATACAAATTAAGGACCAACCATATAGCATTAATATTGCACCAATAAAATCCTGTTGGTTAAATAATACTGTTTCAATAATGATTAAAACGAAAAGAATAAATAATGACCATCTTCGTATTTCTTTTAACATATTACAAAATTAGATTATTGAGTCTATTATCCGTTTTAAGGTTTTATTATTTGAATAGCCAGATTGTTTACAGCGAATTATACCTTGTTTAATTATCATATATCTTTCTTCAGGATGTGATAAATAATATCGGCACTTCTTTAGTAATTCTTCATTTGAGGAAAAAAACACAGCTTCATTATTATTTTCAAAAAGTTTTTCGTGTTCTGTAGTTTTTTCAGCCATCATAAAACCTCCACAAGCAGGAATCTCCATACTTCTACTCGTATGTAAATCAGCGTTTTTTTTGCGTAAAAAACAAAGAGCAATTTTAAATGATTGTAATGCTATCGAATAATCTTCTGAAAATATACTGTTTTCTATTTTTAATGTTGGGTATAAGTTTTTATAATCATTCCATTTTCCTCCACCAAAAACTTTTACGTTTATTCCATTCATTGCAAGATATATAATACTTTCACATCGTTCTTTTTCCCACATTCCAATAAAGCCCACATCCCCACCCAAACGAATTTTGTCACTATCTGAAATTGCACGTGGATAATGAAATGAAGATTCATAGCTTTGGTAAGAGAAAATTACATTTTTTGCTCCTAATTTATACAAATCATTTATTATATTAGATTTTGTTGTAATATGATGATCATACAAGGGAATACAATTTAAAAAATTCTGACTTTGGTTGTGTCTTAACGCCATATTATCTGCTGTATAGCTTATTATTTTTGCAGTAGGTTGTGCTATTTTTATATACCTAAGCGTTTTTGCATTAATAGTAATACCTTTATCAATCCAGACTATATCATATTTTTTAGGCGAAGTTTCAACTAATTTTTTAATACTTTTGTTTGCATTAGTACTGTCAGGTAGGCGAATAGGTAATCCAAGAGAAAATAATTTTTTACATATTCTATATAATATTGAAGTGTTATTTTTTCGTGTATTGACTGAATCAATTTGAAATGCTAGTTTTTCAAGCGCCCAATGCCTATGCAAACAGGTATTGCTTAATACGTTAAAGTTTCCAACGGAAAGTATTTTCATTTTTTGTATTCTGCTTTTATGATAGCAATATGTAAATATCTAGCTAGATTTTTTTGAATAGTAATCTTCACTTTCCATAAAAATCTACCTTTGCGCTGATTTGTGCCTGAATAATTCATTTTTTTTCCTTCATTATCAGGTCTCCATCCTCCGGCTTCTCTATGTACACTATATACCTTTTTTATAGAATTATACATGGGCTTGTCAAAATAATAAGAAGGATATATTTGAATTCCTTCTTTTAAAAGCTGCTTATTATCATTAAATCCATCGTCGTTATAACCATAATTTTGTGCCACAGTTGCCATTACTTCAGGAATTATGATCATATCAAATTGATAGTTTTGTGGAAATACAGAACTCTTTGTACGAATAAAATGTCTATCTGTATAAAAATCCAGACAATCTTTTATAAAAGGATGATTTTTTTCTGCACCAAAACAATGCCCTGTTAACCAGTGGAATTTACGTTTAAATCCTTTTGCCCCTGCTTCATGTGCAATAAATACTCGATTATTCAAAAAAGGATCAAAAGACTTAAACACTTCAATGTCTGTATCAAGCCAAATACCTCCGTAATGATAAACAGCATAAAGTCTTAAAAAATCAGCTGCAAAAGCCCATTTACGTACACTTACAGCCTCATTAGCAAACGTATTATTAATCTCTTCTAATTTTTTCCCATCCCATAATATATACTCATAATCAGGCATTATTTTTTTCCATGTTGCTATAAATTGCTGAATCTGTTCTGGAATAGGATCTTTACTGAACCATGAATAGTGGATAATTTTTGGTATCATTCTTTTTAATTAAGATATTTTTCTAATCTTAGTATTTTAATAAGGTAATCAAATATTAAACAAATAATAAGTACTAAAGTTGCTGATATAAAAGGAAGTAAGACTTTCGTAATTGTGGTACATTGATGTACTTTTATACTAAAAGGTAGTCCAAATGTTAATATTTTAATGACTAATGGGTTTGCAACAAATATTATCATAGTCTTTTGCCCAATTAAAGCTATAAATTTGTTTTGTGTTGTTCTGTGTTGTATTGCAAAGGCACTAATTACAATTGAAGAAATTAAAACGCTAGGGTGGATATATGATGCATTTGATATGTGAAATACTTTATTGATAAAAAAATACTCTAAAGGAATAGATAACACCAACAATAAGTACCAAGGTGATACCTTTTTTGTATAACCGTTAGCAAGATGAATGCCTAGCAAAAAATGGGGGATCCATGGAATAAAAGTACGATAACCCCAAGAATTAATCTCAACAGGCATTGGATTGTAAGCGTAATATATGTATGTAACTATTGATAAAATAGTCAAAATATTTCTAATGGTTTTGTGTAAAAGAACACTACGTAATAGAGGAAATAGAATTATATATTGGAATAAAACAATAAAAAAATATTGGCCTGGCCAACCTTCGCCTGCAAAATTCGTTTTAATAACATCTATAATTTTTAAATCCTTAAAATGAAAATCTACATAAAAAACAAAATATAGTATACTCCACAAAGAGTATGTAAATAATAAATGATAAAAGCGCTTTTTTAAATATTTAAATTGTTGTTTTTTATTTCTTTTTAATAATGATTTCTCGATAAAATATGCCCATGTTACAATAAAACAAGGAACAGCAAAGAGAAATAGACGTCTGCAAAATTCGGATATATCAGATTCGCAACCCATTAAGCCTGCACTGTGTATATATACAACACCAAAAATTGATATTGCTTTTAACATATCAATTGAGATAGAACGAGTATCCATTTTCAATATAGTTTTCCTCTCTGTTTAAAAAGTAATATTATTTAGAAAATACTTTATCTTAAAATAGTATGGAGCAAATTTTACGCTTACATCTTTAATTCTTAATGGAGTGTTAATTTCTACAATTACTTACGAAAAATCAGATGGTTAACTATTCTCAATTGCGTTAATTAAGAATTCTATTGAACTCTTTTTTAGAGTGTCGTGTTTCTTATTTACTAATAGCCAGTCTATTGGAGCTTCTAGCTGCTCTTTGAATGATAATGAACTGTTTTTATCGTAAACTCTTGTCTCTAAACCTAATTGTTCCAATATATGGAGTGCTCTATTTTTTCCATATGAATGTTTTGAATTATCAATAAAGAAGAACAGAAAAGGTTTGTTCATAATTATTGAAAAAAGAAGGCCATGATAACTAGAGGTAAGGACGTATTTTGTATGCTGGAATGCAGCAATCCATTCTTCAACTGTATAATATTGATTTTCATATTTACCTAATTGTTCAACAGCATTGTAATAGCCCTCTGAAGATATGTATTTGAAGTCAATGTGTTTAGTAGATAAATAGTTCTCTATAGAATACCAATTTATGTCTTCTTCTGTTTCAAAATTGATAAAATAGCCAAGTACATATTCTGATGAAGGGATTTCTATTGACTCAGTCATTTTTAAATAATCACTTTTGTCCAATAATAATGATGGATCTAAAACTACTTGAGGATTTTGACAATTAGCTTTTTTTAATAATGGTATACCAGTAGGTTCTCTAAGTGATACATGATCAAGGTTGCTTAAATACTTATTTAGTTCTTTTATCGCAGCTGAAGAATATGGCATTTTTGACATTCCTGCTGCATAAACAATTCGTTTGGCGCTTTTTTTTCCAAATTGCAAGAAATACACCTCGTCATACCCATATCTTCCTCCCCAATTCCAAATTTGATCACTTCCTGCAATGTATATATCTGCCTCTGGTGCATTGTCTCTCAACTGTTCAATCGAAGAGTAAAATAAATCAGAAAATTTGAAATTCGTTTTATAGAAATCATCAAAATTAGATCTTCTTATAGCAATTTGACTATTGGGATCTAATGCATCTTTATTGCTGTTGTTAGAGTCATTTTTTTTTGGATTTAATTTTTGCAGAAAAATATAAATCGTCTTTGCAATCTTTCTAATTCCTTTTTCATCATTAAGAGTGAATTTTCTGCGGTATTTTATTAAAAAAGGATTATATCCACTCTTTTTTAAGAAGGCCTGTAGTGCATAAGCTTGTAATAACTGACCATAATTTTCTTTTGCATAGCCAAGTGTGGCAACACCAATTTTTTTCATTTTGAATTTTTATTTAATATTTTTTTTGATCTGTATATTGTTTCTCTCACAAGACTTAAATAAATCTCGTTATAGCTGGAATTAAATATTTTATTGACACTATTCAATGTGTAGAATAATAGAAGCATTTCAACAGTAAAAAGTACAATAGGGATAACTGTTATATTCTGATATATTCTAAGAATTAAATAGACCAAAATAATTTCAGCTAATTGTGTCAGAAGAAAGATTCCTGTAAATTTACTATGGTTATTAGTTGCCAATAAAACAACGCTAGATAGTGTCCATATACTTGATATAAAAAGAACAGCTAACATGGCACAAAAAAACGAATAATTAAAAATTATTTTATGATTTGTCCAATTTAGATAAATCGTTTCGCCAAATAATAATAATAAACTTGTAATAATTAAACTGGTTAATATTGTGACACCTAGCGATCGATAAAATATCTGGTACATCGTATGTTTGTTATTTTTACCATAGGCAACTGATATTTCTGGGTAAATTGAATTTCCAAATAAATTTAATATAGAACGTAAAAAGTTTACAAGAGTCCGAGTTGTTGTGAAAACGACAAGCGTTACTGGTCCAAGTATGGCATTGATAACGAATACCATTCCTTGGTTAGAAATAGCACTACCTAAGGGCATTAACATAAATGCCATAGACGGTTTAATTATAGCTTTGAATGTTACTCGATCAAAACTTTTAATAGAATAATTGATTCTAAACCATTTACGCGTACATAGGTGTCTATATACTATGGCGATAAGAGATGGGAGGATATACAATATAAATATTGAAACTATTTCAATTCTCATTAAAATTCCGAGAAATAAAATTATAATTTCCGTTAACCGCACAATATTATCAATCATTGCACTAACATGTGCCTTAGATTTGACTCTATAAATACCATTGTAAACACCTCCATGCATTTTTACAAATACATTGAATAACAAAATGATAAAAATAAAATTGGTCTCCATCTCAGAAAATACTGAAACATTTAATATTTCTTTGAAACCAACTAAATATGCTATAATTGTACAAATTATTATACAAACACTACCAACAAGAAAAATGAATAGAAATGAATTTAGTAATAATTTCCTACATGCTTTGTAATTATTATTCTGATACTTAATTACAAATTCATTATTTGTTGCTTGGTTTAATCCCATGTTGGTCATGGCAAAAAAAGAAGAAAGGGCTGTAATTAATATCCAATCCGCATATTTTTCCACACCCCATAACTTAATAAACAATGGAACCATAGCTATTTGATTCAGGAAATTTATTCCCATACCAAATGAGTTCGCAAAATAATTCTTTAAAATTGATTTATAAACTGATGACATTAATTCTATTATATGCTAGATAGTATTATTCAGTACTATAAGGTGTTTGATTTACTCCAAATGGATTTGTTAATTTCAGAATATTCTGTAAACCAATTAACAAACAACTCAACACCTTGTTTAATACTTATATTAGGATGGTCTTCTATTGAAAGCGTTAGTTTATTTATATCCGCCCATGTACATTTTACATCACCTGCTTGCATGGGCATCATAATTTTTTCAGCTTTAATACCTAAAGCATCTTCCATTGTTTTTATAAATGCCAATAGATTAACAGGCTTACCATTCCCTATATTAAATAGTTGGTAGGGTAGGGTGGTTGATAAATTAGGTTTGTCTATTGTTTTAAATATTCCTTCAACAATATCATCTATATAGGTAAAGTCACGTTCCATTTCACCATTATTAAATACCTTGATAGGTTCTCCCTTGGTAATGGCATTGGCAAAGAGCATGGGTGCCATATCGGGTCGTCCCCATGGGCCATATACTGTAAAAAAACGTAAGCCTGTTGTAGGAATATAGTATAAATGGCTATAAGTATGTGCCATTAATTCGTTACTCTTTTTAGTGGCAGCATATAAGCTAACCGGATTGTCTACCTTATCATCTTCAGAGAACGGAATTTTCGCATTGGCGCCATAAACCGATGAGGAAGATCCATAAATTAAATGCTTAACTGGATTATGTCGACAAGCTTCCAGTATATTTAAAAAGCCAACAATATTGCTTTGTATATAGGCATCGGGGTTTTCAATACTGTATCGTACACCTGCTTGAGCAGCAAGGTTTATTACATAATCGAATTTCTCTTCTGCAAAAAGCTTTTCTATTTCAGCTTTGTCTTCCAAGTTTAAACGAATAAAACGATAATCCGGATGGGTAATGGAGTTAATGATTTCACCAAACCCAATTTGTTTATATTCCCTGTTTATACCTTCCTTATATTCAGTTTCTTCTTTTGAATAAATCCCTGATTCGGCAAGACGAGCATATTTTAAGTTAATATCATAGTAATTATTGATATTATCTAGTCCTACTACTTGATAATTCTTGCTTAACAGTTTTTGAGTCAGGTGGAAACCAATAAAACCTGCAGAACCTGTAACTAAAACTTTCATAAAACAGTGATTTGGTAAATTAGTGAAGTGTAGCTATATCAAGTTATTAGCTAATGTTCTTTACATAATTTTAGTGTATGAATAAAGATTGGTTTATTTTCCTTTTCCGATATTAAAGAAATCAAAACCAATTGATTCTAATTTCTCTTTTTCAAGTATATTCCTTCCATCAAAAATAAAGGCTGGTTTTAACATATTATCATACACTTGCTGCCAGTTGTAAGTTTTAAATTCATCCCATTCTGTAAGTATAGCAATAGCGTGAGCCCGTTGCATTGCTTCGTATGGAGAATTGTGTACAGTTACTAATTTTCTTATATCTTCAGAACTAATCGTATCCAATGGCTGTTTAGAAAATGAATGTGTTTGCCTGTGTGTTTGCCAGTATTCCAGGTCGGTATATACTTGTTCACAGTTTACCTTAGGATCAAATACATGAATCTCTGCCCGATCCTGAAGTAACTCATCGGCCACGTAAATTGCAGCAGATTCGCGCGTATCGTTCGTATCTTTTTTAAAGGCCCAACCCAGGAATGCTATTTTTTTGCCAGATACTGTATTAAATAAAGAGTCAATTATTTTTTTTGCAAAACGATGTTTTTGATAATCGTTCATTTTTATCACTTGTTCCCAGTAGTTAGCAGCCTCGGGCAAATTAAAATGTCGGCATAAATAAACCAGGTTCAAAATATCTTTCTGAAAACAAGAACCGCCAAAACCCACTGAAGATTTTAGGAATTTGGAACCTATACGGGTATCCATACCAATGGCACCTGCTACCTCATTAACGTCAGCACCTGTTTGTTCACATAAGGCTGAGATGGCATTAATAGAAGATACGCGTTGCGCAAGAAAGGCATTGGCAGTAAGCTTTGATAATTCAGAAGACCAAACTTTAGTAGTCAGAATATTTTCGCGAGGTACCCAATTGTTATACACATTAACCAAAGCTTCCATGGCAGCTTGTCCTTCAAAGCCTTCTTCACCTCCAATTAAGACACGGTCAGGAGCTTGTAAGTCTTGAATAGCTGTTCCTTCGGCCAAAAATTCAGGATTTGAAAGTATTTGGAATTTAACTCCGTTTCCTGTTGAGTCGAGTATGGTTTTTAGGGTTTCGGCAGTACGTACAGGCAGGGTAGACTTCTCTACTACGATTTTATCGTTTTTGGACACCCTGGCAATTTGTCGTGCACAAAGCTCAATGTACTTAAGGTCTGCAGCCATACCTTTTCCTACTCCGTAAGTTTTGGTAGGAGTGTTTACTGAGATAAAAATCATATCTGCTTCATCAATAGCTTTATCAACATCAGTAGAAAAGAATAAATTTCTTCCTCGTGCCTCAGCAACCACATCACTTAAACTGGGTTCATATATGGGTAATTTATTTAAATCGTTGTCATTCCAGTCTGCAATACGCTGTTTATTTAAGTCAACTACATTTACTGTAATATCTGGACATTTTTGAGCGATAACAGCCATGGTTGGACCTCCCACATACCCTGCACCAATGCAGCATATGTTATTAATTGTTTTTGAATTAATAGACATTTTTAGTATTTATACTTATATGTATTAAAGAAGAGATGTCGGTTTGGAATATTAATTCTTTGTTGTATGCAAGTGTATTTTTTAACGTATTTGTCTTTTGTTTGATGAACTTTTAATAAAAAAGAATAGCGGTGTATTTTTGACCAATTAAAGTTGCTTCCTTATTGTAAAAAAAGTTTAATTCGTATTGTTAAAACATCATACCAATACCTATTCCTGAAGTTTTCTTTCCAAACTCACCATAAACAATCCATCTGCTGGCAAATTTATATCTAATACCTAAATGTACTCCAAAAAACAGATTAGTTCTTTGTTCCTGGCCTACTTCATTGATATCTGCAATTCTACCATATTCAGCAAACTCATCACCTAAAGTAATGCCGGCATATAAGTCTATAGGTAGTTTTTGTCTACGGCTACGGTCTAAAAAGTGGTAATTCCCTCTGATAGCAATAGCATAAGCTCCATTTTGAGTTAGTGAAGATTCTAAAAAGTAAATATTTCCCTGTACACCAATGGATATTTTTTGTGTCATCTGGTAATCGTAACTTCCTTTTACCCCTGCCATTTGCCCGTATTCTAATCCGGAGGTTACACTACCACTTAAAATAGAATAGCCTTGTTGGTGAAAGCCAGAAAAACCGGAGCCGGTAGATGCTCTGCGTGTAATTTTTTTCTGTTTTGGGCCACGGTATTTTCCAGGGTAATATTGGTATTCTTCGGTGTCGGAAGTATTGTTTTTATCACCATCAGTAGCATAGGCATATGACGTACAAATAAATAGTAGAGAGAATGAGAATATGGTTAGAAATATTTTTGTATTCATAACGTGTGAGGATGAATATTGATTTTTAGTATGTTGAGTTGTTAATGTACGTAAATCTAATAAAAATAATTACAAACTGTATAAATTATCTAATGCGTACGCAATACAATTCTATTTGTTTCAGATATAAAAATAAAATAAAATACCTAAACTTAAAAGAATCAGATTTATAGTAAAAAAATGTAATTGGATTTTTATGCACGGCTTCGCACGCTCAGTCACAATACATAGGTAGGAATGAACAACGAGGGATTTGAAAATGCAGATCCAAAGATATATAATGCTACATTAAGAATCTATCAAAATTAACATATATTAACGCAAACTTTGTGCCTTATATTTTAAGTAATGATTTACGATTTAGCTATAATTAGGTTTCATGATACAATTATTTTCAATGATTAGACTTATTTAGGGAAGAATTCAGTTATTAGTGTTCAGTTCGCCGTATGGGTATAGTTGTTAATATATCAAAAGTAGAGGAGCGTGGCTCTCATGTATTATGATCCAGTTTGTTGAGTAATCAGATTAAAAGAATTGTTTATTGCTTCGCAATATATACAATTTAAAAACGCGAAACGATTGTTCAATAATGCCTTAAAAGATAGATATGTCATTATTAATTAAACGAATTAAATATTGCATGGCAGAGATTTTTTTTGAAATAAATCTAAGCATCCCTGCATCCTCGTCTTGAGGAGAGGACCGAGGAGAGGTGGTTCTGTCATCGAATCTTTCCGAATTGAAATGAATTGTACAACAGCTACGTTGTTTAGTTGTGTGCTCTGTGTAAACGAAATGTCTCTGTGATCTCTGTGGTTAAATTACCAAGCTGTAAATCAGTGGGAGTAAGAGGGGTTTGCATCTGCTTTTTCTTAGAGTACTTTGAGAAGACTTCTTGTGATTTTAATGGTAAAAAAAGTCCACTAATTGCACTAATTAACACAAATTTTATTGCATGGCAGAGATTTTTTTAAAAAATGAATCTAAGCATCCCTGCATCCTCGCCTTGAGGAGAGGACCGAGGAGAGGTGCATCAATATTCGAATACTTTGTGATCTCCGATGTTAAATTACCAAGCTGTAAATCAGTTGGAGTAAGAGGGGTTTGCATCTGCTTTTTCTTTGAGTGCTTTGAGAAAACTTCTTTGTGACCTTGGAGGTTAAAAAAGTCCACTAATTGCACTAATTAACACAAATTTTATTGCATAGCAGAGATTTTTTTAAAAATTAAATCTAAGCATCCCTGCATCCTCGCCTTGAGGAGAGGACCGAGGAGAGGTGGTTCTGTCATCGAATCTTTCCGAATTGAAATGAATTGTACAACAGCTACGTTGTTTAGTTGTGTGCTCTGTGTAAACGAAATGTCTCTGTGATCTCTGTGGTTAAATTACCAAGCTGTAAATCAGTGGGAGTAAGAGGGGTTTGCATCTGCTTTTTCTTTAAGTGCTTTGAGAAGACTTCTTGTGATTTTAATGGTAAAAAAAGTCCACTAATTGCACTAATTAACACAAATTTTATTGCATGGCAGAGATTTTTTTAAAAAATGAATCTAAGCATTCCGGCATCCTCGCCTTGAGGAGAGGACCGAGGAGAGGTGGTTCTGTCATCGAATTGACACGAATTAATACGAATTGTAAATCAGCTACGTTGTTTCGTTGTGTGCTCTGTGTAAACGAAGTGTCTCTGTGATCTCTGTGGTTAAATTACCAAGCTGTAAATCAGTGGGAGTAAGAGGGGTTTGCATCTACTTTTTCTTAGAGTGCTTTGAGAAAACTTCTTTGTGACCTTGGTGGTTAAAAAAGTCCACTAATTGCACTAATTAACACAAATTTTATTTCATGGCTCCGATTTTTCAATAAATAAATCTAAGCATCCCTGCATCCTCGCCTTGAGGAGAGGACCGAGGAGAGGTGTTTCTGTCATCGAATCTTTCCGAATTAAAACGAATTGTAAATCAGCTACGCTGTTTTCTGGTGTGCTCTGTGTAAACGAAATGTCTCTGTGATCTCTGTGGTTAAATTACCAAGCTGTAAATCAGTGGGAGTAAGAGGGGTTTGCATCTGCTTTTTCTTTAAGTGCTTTGAGAAGACTTCTTGTGATTTTAATGGTTAAAAAAGTCCACTAATTGCACTAATTAACACAAGTTTTATTGCATGGCTCCGATTTTTCAATAAATGAATCTAAGCATCCCGGCGTCCTCGCCTTGAGGAGAGGACCGAGGAGAGGTGGTTCTGTTATCTAATTGACACAAATTAAAACGAATTGTAAATCAGCTACGCTGTTTTCTGGTGTGCTCTGTGTAAACGAAGTGTCTCTGTGATCTCTGTGTTTAAATTACCAAGCTGTAAATCAGTGGGAGTAAGAGGGGGTGCATCTGCTTTTTCTTAGAGTACTTTGAGAAGACTTCTTGTGATTTTAATGGTAAAAAAAGTCCACTAATTGCACTAATTAACACAAATTTTATTGCATGGCAGAGATTTTTTTAAAAAATGAATCTAAGCATCCCTGCATCCTCGCCTTGAGGAGAGGACCGAGGAGAGGTGGTTCTGTTATCGAATTGACACAAATTAAAACGAATTGTAAATCAGCTACGCTGTTTTCTGGTGTGCTCTGTGTAAACGAAGTGTCTCTGTGATCTCTGTGTTTAAATTACCAAGCTGTAAATCAGTTGGAGTAAGAGGGGGTGCATCTACTTTTTCTTAGAGTACTTTGAGAAAACTACTTTGTGACCTTGGTGGTTAAAAAAGTCCACTAATTGCACTAATTAACACAAATTATTTTATTGCATGGCTCCGATTTTTCAATAAATAAATCTAAGCATCCCTGCATCCTCGCCTTGAGGAGAGGACCGAGGAGAGGTGCATCAGTATTCGAATACTTTGTGATCTTCGATTTTAAATTACCAAGCTGTAAATCAGTTCTCCCCTATTGAGGGAGTTAGATGGGGCTTTCCCATACCAACCTCCATACAAGTCCACTAATTTATTTATTCCGCTTCGCTATTTGTTCGCAAAACCTATAGTGTATAGTATCTGAACAGATGTAAAATAAGTAGTGGAGACTAGTGGAGCATTCCTGAAGAAATATAGGAGTAGTATAGGAGCTTATGTGGAGAACTAGTGGAGAACCAGTGGAGCGGAGTGGAGGATTAGTGGAGAACTAGTGGAGAACGGAACCAAAAAGTGTTAAAATGACCATTTGTTGGAATCATTTTGCTCCAAAACAACGAAACTCGAAATATTTTGGTCTGTTTTAGCCGTTTTATGGAATATTGGGAATTACATAACGCATTAAGTGTATGATTTAAATCAATTTAAAATTTTAATACTCACTAAGTCAGTGTGTTATGGCGCTAAAAAGTTACAGTAATATTATTGTAATTTTTTCATACTTCTCTTTGCTATAATTTAGTTTACGAAAGGTAGGAGATTTATGATTGGCGATTGAAGATATAAGATGTGTTTTAATTGTATTCTAAAATCAAAATTCATAAATCAAAAATCTAATTGTCGGCCGATACCATGTTTAACCCGATCCTCTTTATTATCTGATCAATAATATAGGGGATTACAAAAAACAAAAAATGGATGGACTTAAAAATTTCGCCATCGGTTCACTGGGTACTTTAGGTGCATTAGAAATGGCAGATGCACAACTGTTTTCTGCCCAGGATACTGATCCACAAACACTGTTGATCAGGTCAGCGATCACCCTGCTAGCAGGAACTCTCACAACTGTTATTTCAAATTGGATTAAAAGGTACAGAGCCCGTAAGGCGTTTGAAAGAACAGAGGCAAAGAAAAGCCATAAGAGAAACATCATTAAAATTAAAAATCGTAAAAATAGATAGTCATGGGAAAATATGAAAACGGAATTCTTGGTGAATTCAACGGAAAAGTAGGAAATGTAGTAGGTTCAAACTGGAAAGGTATCTCATATATGAGAGCGAAATCCAAAACCACAAATAAAAAGTCATCTGAAAAACAAATCATTCAGCGAGCTAAGTTTCAATATGTGAGCAATTTTGTTCAACCTTTACAGCCGGTTATTCAGGTTGGCTTTAAATCGCAGGAAATTCAGAAGTCACCACGCAATGCTGCTATGTCTGAAATATTAAACTATACCTTAATGGGAGAGTATCCATCATTCAGTATTAATTTTGGTCAGCTTAAAATTGCCAAGGGATCTTTGGATTTGCCTTCTGAATATGCAGTTTCGTTACAAGATGGGCGCGCTTTATTTACCTGGTCAACAAAAGGTAATAGTGAAGACAATCAGGACAATAGTACCTGGACTCAATTTTTATTGCAAAACAATGTCATATTGGTTACGCTGGCTGATGGTTATACACCCAAATATACCATGTATAATTACAAGCGAAGTGATGGAACAGGAGATCTGGGGTTGCCAGTAGCTCCTTCTGGAACTGTTGTACATTGTTATCTCGCATTTTTTGCTGATGATGGCAGTAAAAGAGTAAGCAATAGTGTTTATGTAGGTAGCGTTACTGTACCATAGTGGTAATTGTAATATTTAGAAGTTAATAATTGAAAGGAAAGCTCAGCTGTTGAAAAATGGTTGGGCTTTTTTGATTTGAGATGTGCGATATAAGATTTAAGATATAAGATTTAAGATATATGATGTACGATGTTGGATGTGTGATATATTATTAAAATGATTGCAGATTTTGGATTGCTTCACAATTGTTTTTTATCCACGAACAACGTTCGATGAAGTCAATTAAGCGAATTTAATATTACTTCGCAATGGATTCTCATGAAATAAATCTAAGCATCCCGGCATCCTCGCCTTGAGGAGAGGACTGAGGAGAGGTGGTTCTGTCATAGAATTGACACGAATTAATACGAATTGTAAATCAGCTACGCTGTTTTCTGGTGTGCTCTGTGTAAACGAATTGTCTCTGTGATCTTTGTGGTTAAATTACCAAGCTGTAAATCAGTGGGGGTAAGAATGGTTTGCATCTGCTTTTTCTTAGAGTGCTTTCAGAAAACTTCTTTGTGACCTTGGTGGTTAAAAAAGTCCACTAATTGCACTAATTAACACTAATTATTTTATTGCTTTCTATGTAATTTTTCTGGATTTTGTCTGTTGTCAAAAAGTGTAATTATTCGAATTTCATCTTCAGTGATCCGATAATATATCGTTGTTTGTTTTGAAAGAACTGATTTTCTTAGGGCTTTGGAATTGTCACTTTTAGCAAATAGATGAGGGTTATTTAATATTACATTAAGTTGTTTGTCTAGTAATTTAGTAAATTTCTTAATTTCTTTTTTAGTCCATTTGTTTTCAAGGTATTCTATTATTGCCTCTAAGTTTTTCATAGCCTCTTCAGACCATATAAGCTTATAGGTATTTCTCATAAATCTTACGAACTGTATCGTGAGAATAAACTCTTCCCTCATCAAAATCCTTTAGACCTCTGTTTATGGATTCGATCTCCTCCTTTTTTAATGAATCCCACCAGTCTTGAGATTTCGAATAATCATCTTTTATTTTAGTTAATTTTTCAATAATTGAAGTGTCATTCAATCTCGAAATCCACTCAATCAAATCTAATTTTTCTGTTTGAATATTCATGCTTCAATCTTTTTGCTTTTTACAAATGTAACCAATCCATAGTAAATAAACTAGCATCTTTTTTTGTCCACTAATTGCACTAATCGACACTAATTATTTTATTGCATGGCAGAGATTTTTTTAAAATAAATCTAGGCATCCCGGCATCCTCGCCTTGAGGAGAGGACTGAGGAGAGGTGGTTCTGTCATCGAATCTTTCCGAATTGAAACGTATTGTAAATCAGCTACGCTGTTTCTTGGTGTGCTCTGTGTAAACGAAGTGTCTCTGTGATCTCTGTGGTTAAATTACCAAGCTGTAAATCAGTGGGGGTAAGAGGGGTTTGCATCTGCTTTTTCTTTGAGTGCTTTGAGAAGACTTCTTGTGATTTTAATGGTTAAAAAAGTCCACTAATTGCACTAATTAACACAAATTTTATTGCATGGCAGAGATTTTTTTAAAAAATGAATCTAAGCATCCTGGCATCCTCGCCTTGAGGAGAGGACTTAGGAGAGGTGGTTCTGTCATGGAATGTTCGCGAATTAAAACGAATTGTAAATCAGCTACGCTGTTTTCTGGTGTGCTCTGTGTAAACGAAGTGTCTCTATGATCTCTGTGTTTAAATTACCAAGCTGTAAATCAGTGGGAGTAAGAGGGGGTGCATCTACTTTTTCTTAGAGTACTTTGAGAAAACTACTTTGTGACCTTGGTGGTTGAAAAAGTCCACTAATTGCACTAATTAACACAAATTATTTTATTGCATGGCTCCGATTTTTCAATAAATAAATCTAAGCATCCCGGCATCCTCGCCTTGAGGAGAGGACCGAGGAGAGGTGGTTCTGTCATAGAATCTTTCCGAATTAAAACGAATTGTAAATCAGCTACACTTTTTTCTGGTGTGCTCTGTGTAAAAGAAGTGTCTCTGTGATCTCTGTGGTTAAATTACCAAGCTGTAAATCAGTGGGGGTAAGAGGGGTTTGCATCTGCTTTTTCTTTGAGTGCTTTAAGAAGACTTCTCGTGATTTTAATGGTTAAAAAAGTCCACTAATTGCACTAATCGACACTAATTATTTTATTGCATGGCAGAGATTTTTTAAAAAAATAAATCTAAGCATCCCGGCATCCTCGCCTTGAGGAGATTACTGAGGAGAGGTGGTTCTGTCATCGAATCTTTCCGAATTGAAACGAATTGTAAATCAGCTACGCTGTTTCTCGGTGTGCTCTGTGTAAAAGAAGTGTCTCTGTGATCTCTGTGGTTAAATTACCAAGCTGTAAATCAGTGGGAGTAAAAGGGGTTTGCATCTGCTTTTTCTTAGAGTACTTTGAGAAAACTTCTTTGTGACCTTGGTGGTTAAAAAAGTCCACTAATTGCACTAATCGACACTAATTATTTTATTGCATGGCAGAGATTTTTTAAAAAAATAAATCTAAGCATCCCGGCATCCTCGCCTTGAGGAGAGGACCGAGGAGAGGTGGTTCTGTCATCGAATCTTTCCGAATTGAAACGAATTGTAAATCAGCTACGCTGTTTCTCGGTGTGCTCTGTGTAAAAGAAGTGTCTCTGTGATCTCTGTGGTTAAATTACCAAGCTGTAAATCAGTGGGAGTAAAAGGGGTTTGCATCTGCTTTTTCTTTGAGTGCATTGAGAAAACTTCTCGTGATTTTAATGGTTAAAAAAGTCCACTAATTGCACTAATCGACACTAATTATTTTATTGCATGGCAGAGATTTTTTAAAAAAATAAATCTAAGCATCCCGGCATCCTCGCCTTGAGGAGATTACTGAGGAGAGGTGGTTCTGTTATCTAATTGACACAAATTAAAACGAATTGTAAATCAGCTACGCTGTTTTCTGGTGTGCTCTGTGTAAACGAAGTGTCTCTGTGATCTCTGTGTTTAAATTACCAAGCTGTAAATCAGTGGGAGTAAGAGGGGGTGCATCTGCTTTTTCTTAGAGTACTTTGAGAAAACTACTTTGTGACCTTGGTGGTTAAAAAAGTCCACTAATTGCACTAATTGACACAAATTTTATTTCATGGCTCCGATTTTTCAATAATGAATCTAAGCATCCCGGCATCCTCGCCTTGAGGAGAGGACCGAGGAGAGGTGGTTCTGTTATCTAATTGACACAAATTAAAACGAATTGTAAATCAGCTACGCTGTTTTCTGGTGTGCTCTGTGTAAACGAAGTGTCTCTGTGATCTCTGTGTTTAAATTACCAAGCTGTAAATCAGTGGGAGTAAGAGGGGGTGCATCTACTTTTTCTTAGAGTACTTTGAGAAAACTACTTTGTGACCTTGGTGGTTAAAAAAGTCCACTAATTGCACTAATTGACACAAATTTTATTTCATGGCTCCGATTTTTCAATAATGAATCTAAGCATCCCGGCATCCTCGCCTTGAGGAGAGGACCGAGGAGAGGTGAATTATTAATCGAATACCTTGTGAAAAATTCGTGGTTAAATTACCAAGCTGTAAATCAATCCTCCCCCAATGGGGGGAGTTAGAGGGGGCTTTTATCTTGTATACTGATCTTCATAATACTTCTGGTAATCGCCTGAAGTAACATTTTTAAGCCATTCTTCATTTTCAAGATACCACTTCACTGTTTTTTCAATGCCTTCCTCAAATTGTAATGAAGGTTCCCAACCCAATTCATTTTTAAGCTTGGTAGAATCAATGGCATATCTTAAATCATGGCCTGCACGATCGGTAACGTAAGTGATTAATTTTTCCGAGGAACCTTCTTCTCTTCCTAAAAGTTTATCCACAGTTTTAATCATTACCTTAATTAAATCAATGTTTTTCCACTCGTTAAAACCACCAATATTATATGTGTCGCCTAATTTGCCAGTATGGAAGATAACATCAATAGCTCTGGCATGATCTTCAACAAATAGCCAGTCGCGAATATTTTCTCCTTTACCATAAACAGGAAGTGGTTTGTTGTTTACGATGTTGTTAATGAAAAGAGGAATTAGTTTTTCAGGAAACTGATAAGAACCATAGTTGTTTGAACAGTTAGAAATAACAGTAGGTAATCCAAATGTATCATGAAAAGCTCTTACAAAATGGTCAGAGGAAGCTTTTGATGCCGAATATGGTGAGTGTGGATCATATTTAGTGTCTTCGGTAAAGAAGCCTTCTTCGCCTAATGAACCATAAACTTCATCTGTAGACACATGATAAAATAGTTTACCTTCAAAATTGTCAGCCCAATAATGTTTCGCAGCCTGCAATAAAGATAAAGTTCCCATTACATTGGTTTGAGCAAAGGAAAAAGGATCTTTAATAGAACGGTCAACATGCGATTCAGCAGCCAGGTGAATGACGCCATCAATTTTATAATCTGCAAATATTTGCTGGATCTTTTCAAAATCGCAGATGTCAGCTTTTACAAAAGTGTAATTCTCCTTGTCTTCAATATCCTTAAGATTTTCCAGGTTTCCGGCGTAAGTCAATACATCAAGGTTGATGATATTATATTCAGAATATTTATTTACAAATAAACGTACTAAATGTGAGCCTATAAATCCAGCTCCGCCTGTTATTAATATATTTTTCTTGAAGTTCATTTTTTATAGATGTGAATGAGTTTTTTTAATTGTTAGATTTAACTATTTCAGAAAGGCATTTTTTTAAAGATTCACGCCAATGAGGTATTGAAATATTAAAATCATTTTTTATTTTCCCCTTATTAAGTACAGAATAATAAGGTCTTTTAGCTGGAGTAGGGTATTCTGTTGATTCAATAGGATTTACAGAGCAGTTAATTTCTGACAATTCAAAAATTGCTAAAGCAAAATCGTACCATGAAGCTACACCTTCATTGCTGAAATGATATATTTTTCCTTTACTATCCAGTTTTTTTTCTTTGCTAATAATACTCATAATAGTAAAAGCCAAATCTGCAGCATAAGTAGGAGTGCCAATCTGATCAAATATAACATCCAATGAATCTCTTTCTGCACCTAATCTCATCATTGTCTTTACAAAATTATTGCCAAAAGAAGAGTAAAGCCATGATGTGCGTATTACTATGCCTTCAATATTTGAATCTATGATATATTGTTCACCCTCAAGTTTTGTATTTCCATATACACCTAAGGGACTAACAGAATCTGATTCTTTTAAAGGACAATAAGCCTCACCATTAAACACATAATCAGTAGAAACATGAATGAATCTGATGTTATTATCTTCGCACGCTGTTACCAGATTTTTAACAGAAACAGCATTGATTAATCTTGCTTTTTCTTCGTCTTCCTCAGCTTTATCAACAGCCGTATACGCAGCACAATTTATGATAATGTCTACGGCGTTTTTTTTCGTGTAATCTAATACGCTCTGTGAATCTGTAATATCAAGTTCTTCAACATCAGTGAATAAAAAATGGCAATCAGGATAATTGCCGGAGATTTTACTGAGCTCAGATCCTAACTGTCCTTTTGCCCCAGTAATCAATATGTTAGTCATTCGAACTATTTTTTAGGTTTTCTAATGTGAACTCATTAGGAATTTCAGTTTCTTTCATTGGTTTTAACTCCTTGTCTTTTGCTGATAAAAGAATGGACTCCAATGGAATTTTCCAATCAATATTTAATTCAGGATCGTTCCATGCAATTCCTGAATCATGTTCAGGAGCATACCAGTTATCAACTTTATACGAAAATATTGCAGATTTGCTTAATACCACAAATCCATGAGCAAATCCCCTTGGGACAAAAAACTGCCTCTTATTCTCATCAGAAAGAACAACAGAAACATGCTTGCCATAAGTCGGCGAGTCTTTGCGTAGATCTACAGCAACATCCAGCACTTCTCCTTCGATGCAACGAACTAACTTAGCTTGATTAAATGGCGGTTTTTGAAAATGAAGACCTCTTAGAACACCGTAACTACTTCTGGATTCATTATCCTGTACGAAGTTAATGGGGCCAATATTTTCTTCAAATTGCTTTTGATTAAATGATTCAAAAAAATATCCTCGGCTATCACCAAATACTCTTGGTTCTATAATTGTCAGGCCTTCTATCTCTGTTTTGATAAAATTCATTAATGATTTGTTTTGTTTATTTGTTTCTTTTAGCAATTTGCAATAAGTACTGACCATATTGATTCTTACTCAATTGCTGTCCTAACTCAATTAATTGTTCTTTGTTTATCCAACCCTTTGAGTAGGCAATTTCTTCGGGGCATGACACCTTAAGTCCAATTCTTTTTTCAAGAGTTTCGACGAAATGACTTGCTTCTAAAAGAGATTCATGTGTACCTGTGTCGAGCCAGGCAAAACCTCTTCCCATCAATTCTACTTTTAATCGTTTTTCATCTAAATAATGTTGATTAACAGTAGTAATTTCAAGTTCACCTCTTTCGCTTGGTTTAATTTGTTTTGCAACTTTTATTACGTCGTTAGGGTAGAAGTACAAGCCAACAACAGCATAATTAGATTTCGGCGATTTCGGTTTTTCTTCTATGGAAGTAACATTTTCATTATTGTCAAAAGTACATACTCCATATCTTTCCGGATCATTAACCCAGTAACCAAATACGGCAGCGCTATTTTCTTTTTTTACGATGTTTACAGCATCCGAAAGCAAATTAGTAAATCCATGTCCATAAAAAATATTATCTCCTAAAACCAGGCAAACATCATCGTTTCCAATAAACTCTTCACCAAGTATAAATGCCTGGGCTAAACCATCGGGTGAAGGTTGAACTACATAACTTAATGAAATACCCCACTGATAACCATCTCCCAAAAGCCTTATAAATCCATTTTGATCTTCAGGGGTTGTGATAATCAAAATTTCTTTGATACCTGCCAGCATTAATACTGATAGGGGATAATATATCATTGGCTTATCAAATATCGGAAGAAGTTGTTTTGAGGTGGCAAGTGTAATTGGATGTAATCGCGTGCCGCTTCCTCCTGCCAGAATAATACCTTTCATAGTAATGAATTTATTTGAGTAAAAATGGTTCGTAATTTTATATTATGTCTTTTCATGCAAAGTTAAAAAAAAATAAGTTTTTTTATTGTTTTGAGCCATCTTCCTGATTGTGTCTTATTTATATTGTTTTTTTGGGGGGATTGTTAATATGTTGAATTGTAGATGAGGAGATTTGAGAATGAAATTGAACATGAGATCATTAGATTGATATTTATGCTTGATGATTTGTTTATGTGCCATGATGGAATAGCACACTAGCTAAAAGGTTTTAATAAAGGTCCAAGTTACAAACTTGAACCAGTTTTTGGGGATAGTATTGGGATAGCATGGAAAATGTCAAAGATAGAAATGGAATAAGTTACAAACTCGCACCAGCATGTTATTTCATGGAAGGTCAATATGTTGACTGAAGACTGAAAGCCTTAGTCTCTACACTCATCTCTGTTAACAGCCTTATATCCCATGTATCTATCAATCTAAATTTGTTCCCTACTGCCTTTTACCTTGTTTCCTTTCTACCCTTCTCCTTGCTACCATCTTGTGTTAATTACATTTTTTTGTTGGCATTCAAATTATGAACTATTATATTTGTACACTTTTTTTAGGATAGGTATATTGGAATATATCTTAACTTATTGTAATTCAGTGTTTAGTTGCGATAAGTAGTGAAATTGGAAATTATAATTGTATTGATACAAGATTTATATATATAATGAGTGCTAAGTTCAAAGAATATAAAGGATTAGATCTTTCGCAAGTCAATAAAGATGTGTTGAAAGAGTGGGAGGCTAATCAGACATTTGAAAAAAGTGTTACAACCAGAAAAGGTAATCCAACTTTTGTTTTTTATGAAGGACCACCTTCCGCAAACGGTATGCCTGGTATTCACCACGTAATTTCACGCTCATTAAAAGATATTGTGTGTCGATATAAAACACAACAAGGATTTGAGGTAAAAAGAAAAGCTGGTTGGGATACACATGGCCTTCCTGTAGAACTTGGTGTGGAAAAATCACTGGGTATTACAAAAGAGGATATCGGGAAAAAGATTACTGTAGCAGAATATAATGCTGCCTGTCGTAAAGATGTAATGAAATTTACCGATAAGTGGGAAGACTTGACTCACAAAATGGGGTACTGGGTAGATATGGACGATCCATATATTACCTATGATAATAAGTACATCGAGACGCTTTGGTATCTTTTAAAAGAATTATATAACAAAGGTCTTTTATATAAAGGATTTACCATTCAGCCATATTCACCTGCTGCAGGTACAGGTTTAAGTACCCACGAGTTAAATCAGCCGGGATGTTATCGTGATGTAAAGGATACAACATGTACAGCTCAGTTTAAGGTTGTAAAAGATGATAAGTCATCATTTTTATATGATGGAGTAGAGGATGAGTTGTTCTTTTTAGCATGGACAACAACTCCATGGACATTGCCTTCAAATACAGCTCTTGCTGTTGGTCCGCAGGTTATCTACCAAAAAGTAAAGACATTCAACCCATATACAGGAAAACCTGAAGTAGTCATTTTAGCTAAGAATCTGGTTTCGGCTTATTTTAATGCTAAAAATGCTGAGGTATCGTTTGCTGATTACCAACCTGGAGATAAAAAAGTTCCATTTGAATTAATGGAAGAATTTAAAGGTGCAGATTTAGCAGGTGTTAGTTACGAGCAATTGATCCCATGGATTAAGCCTGATGGCGATGCATTTAAAGTTATTCCGGGAGATTATGTGACAACCGAAGATGGTACCGGTATTGTACATATTGCGCCAACATTTGGTGCTGATGATGACAGGGTGGCCAAAGCTGCAGGTATTGCTCCGTTGATTTTAATTGATAAGGACGGAAAGCAAAATCCAATGGTTGACAAAACCGGAAAATACTTTTTAATTAAAGATTTAGATCCTGCTTTTGTTAAAGAGTTTGTTAACCTGGATGCCTACATGGAATATGCAGGTAGATATGTAAAGAATGATTATGATGAAAAGCTTACAGAAAAAGATGCCACTTTAGATGTGGATATTTCTGTAATGCTGAAATTAGAGAATAAAGCTTTTAGAGTAGAGAAGCATACACACAACTACCCTCACTGTTGGAGAACAGATAAGCCTGTGTTGTATTATCCATTGGATTCATGGTTTATTAAAACAACAGCGGTTAAAGACCGCATGATGGAATTAAATAAAACCATCAACTGGAAGCCAGAGTCAACAGGAACAGGCCGTTTTGGTAAGTGGTTAGAGAATTTAGTAGACTGGAACCTTTCTCGTTCTCGTTACTGGGGAACACCTCTTCCTATTTGGAGAACAGAAGATGGTAAAGTTGAGAAGTGTGTGGGTTCTGTTGAAGAATTAGTTGCTGAAATAGAAAAAGCAATTGCTGCCGGAGCGATGGAGAAAAATCCATATGAAGGTTTTGTTGCAGGAGATTATTCAAAAGAAAATTACGATAAGGTTGATCTTCACCGTCCTTATGTGGATGATATTGTGTTGATCAGCGAAGATGGAGAGAAAATGTTCCGTGAGCCGGACTTAATTGATGTTTGGTTTGATTCAGGAGCTATGCCTTATGCTCAGATGCATTATCCATTTGAGACAGAAAAGGAAGACGGATCTCAATTGATATTCCCCGCTGACTTTATTGCTGAGGGTGTAGATCAGACTCGTGGTTGGTTCTTTACGCTTCATGCATTAGGAACGATGCTTTTTGATTCAGTGGCATTTAAAAATATTATTTCAAATGGTTTAGTGCTGGATAAAAACGGCAATAAAATGTCGAAGCGTTTGGGTAATGCTGTTGATCCGTTTGAAACTATTGAGAAATTTGGTTCAGATCCATTGCGTTGGTATATGATTACCAATGCTCAGCCTTGGGATAACCTTAAGTTTGATGAAAATGGAATTGATGAGGTAAAACGTAAGTTCTTTGGAACACTTTACAATACCTATTCATTCTTTTCTCTATATGCAAATATCGATGGTTTTACAGGTCAGGAAGATCAGGTTGCCATTGAAGAAAGACCCGAGATTGATCGTTGGGTAATTTCATTATTGAATACTTTAATTAAAGATGTTACAGAAAGTTTTGAATCGTATGAGCCGACTAAAGCGGGTAGAGCTATTCAGAATTTTGTTACCGAGAATTTAAGTAACTGGTACGTACGATTAAATCGTAAACGTTTCTGGGGTGGAGAATTCTCAAAAGATAAGCTTTCTGCATATCAAACATTATATACCTGTTTAGAAACGGTAGCCATTTTATCTGCACCAATTGCCCCATTTTATATGGATCAGTTGTTTAAAGATTTAGTTGCTGTGTCAAATAATAATGAAGCAGAATCAGTGCATTTAACCATGTTTCCTAAAGCTGATGAGTCGAAAATAGACAAGGCTTTAGAACAAAGAATGTTATATGCACAGGATATATCATCAATGGTGTTGGCTTTACGACGAAAAGAAAGTCTTAAAGTAAGACAACCATTGCAAAAGATAATGATTCCTATTTTGGATGGTGATTTTCATGATCAGGTTGAAAAGATTAAAAATTTGGTACTTTCAGAGGTAAACGTGAAAGAGATTGAGTTTTTAACAGATACTACTGGTGTATTGGTTAAAAAGATCAAACCAAACTTTAAGACTTTAGGTCCGAAGTATGGTAAAATGATGAAACAAATTGCTGCATTTGTCAACCAAATGAACCAGGAGGATATTGCCTTAATTGAAAAAGATGGAAAAATTAATGCTGTGATAGCTGATCAGAGTGTTGAATTATCTTTAGAGGATGTTGAAATCATGTCGGAAGATATTCCGGGATGGTTAGTGGCCAGTGAAGGTAAGTTAACCGTGGCTTTAGATATTAATGTGACAGAAGAATTAAAACAAGAAGGGATAGCCAGGGAATTTGTAAACAGAATTCAGAATTTAAGAAAAGATTCAGGATTTGATGTAACTGATAAAATTGTATTGAAAATACAGAAAAATGAAGCGATAAATGAGTCTGTACTCAATTTTAAAGACTATATTGCGTCGCAAACTTTGGCAGAGGAAATAAATCTTGTAGATTCATGTAACGAAACCGAAGGAAAACTCGTAGAAATTGATACTGATATCGAGACCTACATCTGTGTGAGTAAAAAAGCATAGTATGAACCCTCAAATTTAACTGTTATGGCAGAGAAAACTAGATATTCCGATGAAGAGTTGCAGGAGTTTAAGCAGATTATTCTAACTAAACTTGATAAAGCAAAAAAAGATTACGAATTACTTCGAAATACAATTACTCATGGCGATGGAAATGATACTCAGGATACATCTCCAACGTTTAAAGTTCTGGAAGAAGGCGCTGCAGTACTTTCAAAAGAAGAAGCCGGAAAATTAGCACAGCGTCAGTTGAAATTTATTCAGCATTTACAAGCAGCATTAATTCGTATTGAGAATAAGACCTATGGTGTTTGCAGAGAGACCGGAAAATTAATTTCCAAAGAGCGTTTAAGAGCAGTTCCTCATGCAACACTAAGTATCGATGCTAAAAGAAATCAAAAGTAAATAACTTTATTAAGCTCCTCATTTTTAAGTGGGGAGCTTTTATGTGTTTTAATCAAAGATTAACTTCTTAATATTTTAATATAACCCAACAGAGTAATATAGTTTCTTCAATCGTAGAATGAAATTATAATTAAAAAGATTCCATAATGCATTCATTCCTAAAAAAACCATTCGTAATTGTTTTATTGGTTCTTATTACTGATCAGGCATTAAAAATATGGGTGAAAACTCATATGATGATAGGACAAGAGTACAAAATTATTGGTGACTGGTTTATCATTCACTTTATAGAAAATAATGGAATGGCATTTGGGATGGAACTTGCCGGAAAATTCGGTAAGATTATTTTAAGTGTATTCCGTATTGTTGCAGTTGTAGGAATTGCTTATTATCTAAAACAACTTTCAAAAAAGGATGTTCCTTACGGTTTGGTATTGAGCATTTCATTGGTTTTAGCAGGAGCCATTGGTAATATCATTGATAGTGCCTTTTATGGTATGATCTTTAATGATAGTTATCCTCAGGTAGCCTCGTTATTTCCTGCTGAAGGAGGTTATTCTTCATTTCTTCATGGTAAGGTTGTAGATATGTTCTATTTTCCAATATTAGAAGGTAATTTTCCTGCATGGGTTCCAAAATGGGGAGGTGAACATTTTATTTTCTTTCGCCCTGTTTTTAATATTGCAGACTCTGCGATAACCATAGGGATTACCATTATTTTGATTTTTCACCGTAAATATTTTAAATAATTAAACTTAAAGTTACTATAAGTGGAATATCAGGGTTCAATTGTCTTGGATTTTGATATTGCATTTAAAAGTGTGAACTTTGCATGCCGTTTTCTGAATAGAGAAGATGCTAAAACATAAAATCATCCGTTTTTATTGGCGGATATAGGTAGTTAAACAAGCTTCCTGATCCAAATAATTGTGACTCAGGAAGCGAAGCGTACCCAAAACTTGATAAAAATGATTAATAAAATTTTAGTTCTTATTATTGGAGTTCTTTTTATTTCAACTCCATTAATTAAGGCACAAAATGTAGATGCCTCAAAAGTTGATGTAAGTGAATTAAGTGATGATCAGGTTATGAAGATCATTTCAGAAATGGAAAAACGCGGTTTAAGTGAGAATGAAGCTATAAATATGGCTCGCTTAAAAGGAATGTCTAATAGTCAAATATCACTTCTGCAAAAAAGAATTAAAGAAGTTAAACAAAGTGGTGGAGTTGCAAACTATCAACAAGAAAATAGCCTTGAAGGGGAAAATGCAACTTCTGTATCAGAGCTTTCTGAAAAATCAGTTTTGGATAGTACTATGATTGATGAAAAGATATTTGGATTTTCATTCTTTAATAATACCAATTTGTCTTTTGAACCTAGTGTTAATATTCCTGTATCTAAAAGTTATGTAATTGGAGCTGGTGATGAAATTAATATTGATGTTTGGGGGAATTCACAACAGTCATATTCTTTGACTGTTAATACAAATGGTAATATTAATATTCCATTGATTGGGCCAGTATATCTTAGTGGTTTAACATTAGAGGCTGCAGAGAGTAAAATTAGAAATAAATTATCAACAATTTATTCTGATATAAGAAGTGCTAATCCAAGAACCTACGCTTCTGTTTCTCTTGGTCAAATTAAAGCAATACGAGTAAATGTATTAGGGGAAGTATTTGCTCCTGGTACTTATACTGTTCCTGGTACAGCTTCTTTATTTAATGTTCTTTATTTGTCAGGAGGACCTAATAAGCAAGGGAGCTTTAGAGATATTAGATTAATTAGAAATGGTCAGGTTGTCGCTAATCTTGATGTTTATGATTATATCATTAATGGTAATTCATCAGTTAATGCCCCATTGATGGATAATGATGTGGTTTTGATTCCACCGTATTTAAACAGGGTAAAAGTAAATGGAGAGTTTAAACGAACAGGGATTTTTGAGGCTAAATCAAATGAATCAGTAAAGCAGATGATTAAGTATGCAGGGGGATACACGGAAAATGCATATCGTTCAGGTGTAAAATTATATAGAAATAATGGTCGGGAAAGAACTTTTTCAGAGATCACAGATGAAAATATGTCTGAAGTAATGTTGACATCAGGAGACAGTTTGAGTGTTGGGAAAATATTAAATCGTTATAAAAATAAAGTTAGTATTGAAGGTGCTGTTTTTAATCCCGGTGATTTTGAATATAAAGAAGGGTTAACTTTAAAGCAACTTATTGATAAAGCAGATGGCGTTATTGAGAATGCATTTTTAAATAGAGGTTTAATTACCAGATTTAAAGATGATTATACTCTTGAGAATATTTCATTTGATTTAGGAAACGTTATTAATGGGAAATCCAATATTGTATTGAAACCAAATGATAAAATTTCTATTAAAGCGATAGATGATATTAGAGAAGAAAGAACAGTTGCTATTTGGGGAGAAGTTCAAAATATGGGACTGTTTCCGTATTCGGAAAACCTAACTATTGGAGATTTAGTTTTTATGGCTGGAGGTTTTAAGGAAACTGCATCAGAAACCACAATTGAACTAAGACGAAAACTTTCTTATGAAGAGGCAGATAAAAGTACAGATAAAAACTCCGAACTTTTTTATTTTAAAGTAACAAGAGATTTAAAATTGGAAGGACAAGCAAACTCTTTCAGACTTGAACCGTATGATGTTATTGCCGTTCGTTTTATGCCTGGAGCAATATCTTCTGGTTCAGTTACTATTGCTGGTGAGATTATGTATGGGGGAATTTATAACCTTACATCTGATAAAGAGAGAATTTCAGATATTCTAAAAAGAGCTGGGGGATTAAGTGATAATGCTTATGCTGAAGGTGCTTCATTAACCAGAAAGATCAAATTATCGGAACAGGAAAAAGCAAAACGTAATGAATTAATGGAAATGGATTCTACGGTAAGATTCTCTGAATTAGATTTTGAGACAGTAAGTGTTAAATTAGAAAGGATTGTAAGTAATCCAGGGTCTAAAGATGATATTTTTATGAGGGATGGTGATTTTTTAACTATTCCGTCTGTATTACAAACAGTTAAGATATCAGGAGAGGTTCTGAATCCATCTTCAACAGTGTATGAAAAATCATTAAGTGTTAAGCGATATATTAATCAAAGTGGTGGATTTTCTTTAAATGCAAAAAAAGGGAAAACTTATGTTTTACAAGCAAATGGATCTTCTCAAGCTACTAAAGGATTTTTGTTTTTTAGACGATATCCTAAAGTATTTCCAGGATCAGAGGTTATTATTCCCAAGAAACCTGAACGTGCAGGTTTAACACCACAAGCATGGATTGGTATAGGAAGTGGATTAGCATCACTTTCATTAACTGTAGTTACTGTATTAAATAAATTATAGATCCCTTACTTTTAATTATACGGTTATAAGTACTATTATTTTAGCATATGGATAAAGAAAAACGAAATATTTCTCATCAATCTCAGATATCATCAGAAGAAGATGTTAGACAATTTTCAGCTTCCTCCTCCACTGAGGAAAATCAGAGCGAGGTTTCTATTCTTAAAGATGGAGAAATTGATCTTATTGCACTTGTAAAGACTTTTTGGGCGGGGCGAAAAACAATCTTATATTCAGTAGGAGTGTGTGTATGTATTAGTTTATTAATCATAGTTTTTAGTCCTGTTAAATATACAGCCTCTGCAATGCTTTTACCTTCATCAGAAAATAAAAGTAGCAGCATTGGAAGTCTGGGAGCATTAGCTGGGATGGCTGGGATTAACCTGGGTTCAATGTTAGGTCAATCTGAAGGTATTCCAATTGCCATTTATCCTCAAATAGTAAACAGCTATCCGTTTTTAAATGAGTTTATTCATGAAAAATTCCATTTTGAGGATTATGAAAGGCCTGTTTCTATATATGATTATGTTGGTGCAGATACTATTCCCTCATTTGGGAGTAAAATAGCAAAATATACAATTATGTTACCGTGGACGTTGAAAAATGCTATTTTCTCAGATAAGGATGAGTTGAATGAATTAGATGTTCAAGATTATGGAGTGTTAAATATTGATGCTGAAGAAATGGCCGCTCTTCGGTCTATGATGGATGTTTTTAAAATTGAAATTGATAAAGAGACTGATTTAGTTTATATCTCTGTAGAGGTTGAAGAACCTGTACTTGCTGCTCAATATGTTCAGAAAGCTTTAGAATTATTGCAAAAATATATTATTGAATATAAAACAAGACAGGTAAGGGAAAATTTGGATTTTGTTCAAGACAGATATGATGAAAAGAAGTTGGAGTATGAACAAATACAAATGGCATTTTTTGAGTATAAAGATACTCATCGTAATATTATTTCAGAAAGAATAGATCCTGAGTTACAGAGGTTAAGTGATGCCTATGATATAGCTACAACTGTTTATAAAGGATTAGCTCAGCAATTAGAACAGGCAAAGATTGCTGTCAAAGAAGAGACACCTGTATTTACTGTTTTGGAGCCGGCTAAAGTTCCTGACAAAAAAAGTTCACCTAAAATTATGTTGACCTTAATTATTTGGATATTTATGGGTGGATTAGGCGGAATGCTTATTATTCTCTACAGGGCAATAGTAAAAAATACGAATAACTAATAAGGTAATGATAAAAGATAAGATTGTTGTTTATACAGGAGGAACTTTTGATATGTTTCATAGTAATCATGTTAAAATGATAGAGTATGCCAGAGGTATTGGAGATAAATTAATCGTTGGAGTAAGTACAGATGAACTGGTATGTAGTTATAAGAAACCTCCTATTGTACCTTTTGAGGAAAGAATAGAAATTGTAAAAGCGTTAAAAGATCCGGACATAGTAATTCCTCAACACTCACTGGAGCATACAGAATTGGTAAAGAAGTTACATATTGATGCATTCGTCATAGGAGATGATTGGAAAGGAAAATATGATTATTTACATGATCTTGGAGTTAAAGTATTTTACTTTCCATATGGTGATGGTGCAAGTTCGACAAATATCAAGGAAAGGATATATAAGCAGTATAAGAAATTAAAAGAACAGGCAGACGGGCATAAAAATCCGGATGTGAAATAGTTTCAAAATTTTATTTGAAATACCTTCATTGTAATATACTGGAAGAATTTATTATATTTTATAATGAAAGCTATATTATCATTGCTTATTGAAATATTAACTATAGATATATCGGTTATATATAGAGTTGTCGCCAAAGAAACTATTGTTCAAAAAAAATATTAGCTACAAAATAAAAACAAGATTTATTTATCGCTTTAGGATAATATTATTTTAGACCAGGTGACATGGTTTATTGCGCATTGTTAATGATTACTCATTAGCATTAGAAAGCAGTAATAATTACAAAACTTCCTATAAATTATTTAAGCACATATTTTATTTAATATTTGAGGTGCAGTTTTTAATTCTTTAGTACAATAATTTAATGATCATTGGAATAAAATATCAATATAATATGGAGGATATTATTACTTCTAATTATAAGTATGAAAACTGAAAGGAAGGAACTAAAAAGCTTATTAATGAATTTTTTGTCCCTTGTAGTGGTACAAGGGACTAATTATATCGTTCCATTGTTGACATTTCCCTATTTAGTTAGAGTTTTAGGAACAACTGGATATGGTGCAATTGCATACACTTTAGCATTTAATCAATATTTAGTGATTTTTTCTGGATGGGGATTTAATCTATCCGCTCCAAAAGAAGTTGTAAAGTACAGGAATGACCCAAAGCAACTGGATATAGTTTTTTCATCAGTGATTTTGTTAAAACTTATTCTAATGTGTATTTCTTTTTTTATTTTAGTTATTTCGATAGAATTAGTACCAAAACTCTGCGAATATAAAGAACTAGTATATTTTACTTTTGGTGTTGTTATTGGACAAGCAATTATACCAACATGGTTTTTTCAGGGGATAGAAAAAATGAAATGGATTACCGTAGTTAATGCTATTGCTAAACTTTTTTATGCCTTGGCTTTAATCTTAATAGTAAAAGAAGAGAAGGATATAACGTTGGTTCCAATTTTAAATTCAGCAGGTTATTTAATTGCTGGGATTGTAGGTTTATTTTTATGTATTAAGAATTTTAAAGTTAAACTTCTCTATCCCGGAATGAATAATTTGATTTATCATTTTAAATCAAGTTTTCAATTTTTTGTATCCAGGGTTTCTGTTTCAATATATACAGCCAGTAATGTATTTGTTATTGGTACATTTGGAAGTGTAGAGATGGCTGGAATATATTCTGTTGCAGAAAAGTTGTATCAGGCTTTACAAGGAATATATCACCCTTTGGTAAATGCACTCTATCCATTTATTATAAGAAAGAAAGATGTTCGTATTTTTAGTAAAATATTTATAGGAAGTATAGTTGCTAACATTTTGTTTGTAGTTTCTTTTTATTTGTTAGCAGATAATATTTTTCTTTTACTTTTTAAAAACTACAGCATTGAGAGTGTTAAGTTATTTAAGCTATTAACATTAGTTTGTATTGTTATTGTTCCATCAATACTATTGGGCTATCCTTTTTTAGCCGCTTTTGGTCATCCAAAGTTTGCTAATCTAAGTGTTGCAATAGCTTCTTTAGTACATTTATGCTCATTGACAATTTTAGTATTGACAAACAATATTGTATTGGAATATATTGTTGTAGCTTTATTTTTAACTGAAATTATTGTTCTTATAATAAGAATATATGGTTCTGTCAAATATAAATTATGGATAAAATATCAAAACTGATAATATATTTTGCCTGGTTGCCGTTGTATCTAATCTCTTATGCTATTCCTAAAAAGAAAAACTTATGGGTTTTTGGTTCATGGGGAGGTTATGCGTATGCTGATAATCCTAAATACTTATTTGAATATGTCACAAAAAATTATAGCGAGGTAAAGTGTGTATGGTTAACATATAGCAAAAAAGTTATTAAGGACTTAAGACATGCTAATATGGAAGTGCATCATATATATAGTTTTTGGGGTATATGGTATTGTATGCGTGCTAATGTTGGTATTATCTCACATGGAATGGTTGATTTAAACAGATACGTCTGTGCAAGACAAAAAATAGTTGAAACATGGCATGGTATACCAATGAAACCAGTATTAAGGTCGGATAAAAAAATAGAGGCTGTTAATAAGAATAAAAGTATAAATAGGTTAAAGTACATATTTCCTTTTCTAAATAAAGCAGTTCAGTTTGAGGATTTTTTTGCAATAGTAGGGAGTTCTGATTATACTAATAACATCCTTGAAAAGGTTTTTGGGGAAAATGCTCCTATTGTTAGTACTGGATTTCCTAGATTAGATGGGATGTTTAATCCCGATTTCAATTGTGGAGTTGCAAAGAATATTGAGTATCTTCACAAAAAAGGGAAAAAGGTTGGGATTTACATGCCTACATACAGAAGAGAGAAAGAATTTGATATTGTTTCGTACTTTGTGGATAACATAGATTTAATTGAGAGCAGTGCAGAAAGATTAGGGATGGTATTGTATATTAAAATTCACCCCTTTGATCTACAGAAATTTCCAGATAACTTTACCAGCGGGAGTGTGATTTTCTTGTCAGATTCTGATATTGAAAACGATATATATAAAGTGCTTAGTTTATTTGATTTTTTGATTACAGATTACTCTAGTGTTTTGTTTGATTTTTTAATTGTTTCAAAACCTGTATTTTTATTGACTCCAGATAGAGATTCTTATATTTCATCTAATGGAGATTTCGTTTTTGATTATAAAAATTTAAATTTTCCGACATATATAGAATGGAAGGAATTGTTGAATTCTTTAGACCTTTCATTTGATGAAAATGGGCTAAAATATTTTAATGAAATTGGGCGTAAAATTCATGCTAATATGGATGGGAACAATTCAAAAAGGTTAGCAGAGTATATTATTAAAAATATATGAATAAGATGTTTCTTAAAGTAATACTGGTTATTCTGGGTTTTGTTTTAAAGGGTGTACATTCCCTTTTTAAGGTTAATGAAAATAAATGGATTTTTGGGTCTCTTGATGGTTTAGGTTATGCTGATAATTCCAAATATTTTCATGAGTATATGTTAAATGAACATCCTGATATAAATTCAATTTGGCTTACGCGAAATAAAAAAACGCTTAAGAGTATGCGAAACAGTGGTTGTAAAGTTTTCATGAATTGTTCTCTGGTTGGAATTTTTCATAGTCTGACAGCTGGTGTTTGCGTTTTTAGTACAACAAGAAGTGATTTGTTGTATGTTTTTCCAAGAAAAAACAGAAGAATAGTTAATCTCTGGCATGGAATGCCAATGAAAAAGATTGTTTATGATTATAAACCGCACAGTATTGAACGAAAAGGATGGAAAGCTAAGGTTTGGGACAAATATGTTGTTGGATTTAGTCATAAAGATGTCTGTTTGATTCCTGCGACATCTCAATATTTCTCAGATATTCTGAAGTCTGCATTTCGAAATGATAATGTTAAAGTTTTGGGACAGCCTAGAACTGATGTTTTTCTTAGATGGAATAAAACTGAAATAAAGGAAAAACTGGGATTTGCAGAAGATGATTTTATTGTTACTTATATGCCAACTCATAGAGCATATGGAAAAGGTGCACTAAATCCGAGAATCTTCTGTGATAATGAAATTGCGATTAAGTATTTTCAGACAAATAATATAAAGTTAGTCTGGAAATTTCATAAAAATATGCTAGGTAGTTATTTGGAGGATGAAAATTTGAATGCTGATGTATTTGTTGATTTAACAAAGATGAGTGTTGATCCACAGGAGCTTTTATTTGTTACGGATATTTTAATTACTGACTACTCAAGTTGTTATATTGATTATCTGTTATTGCAAAGACCAATTATTTACTATCTGTACGATAATTATGAAGAAGTTGATAATGAATTATATTATAGGCCTAATCAATATGGGGTTGGTATGATTGCAGAGAATGAAGCGGAAATATTAGAATCAATAAAGAATAGTACCGTAGTTAAAAAGGATATTGTACAATATCATGAATACCAAGATGGAGATTCCTGTAGCAGAGTATATTCATATATCGCTGATCAATGTTAGAATTAGTTTTATTATTAATCATAATTAGTGCTTTTGCCTTAATTAAGGTAGAAAAAGGAGTTATGCTTTTTTTTGTATTGCTTCCATTTCATGCTTTTGTTAAGAACTTTTTTGTTTTTTTTTTTCAGGCAGGAGGTATTTTTAGTAATTGGAAGGAGTTAGTATTAATAATACTTTTAGGAAAGATATTTTTACTTAAACGTAAGTTATTTCTCACTAAAAACTTAATGTTGTTATTCTATGTCTTTTTAGCCTATCTGTGTATTGTGTTTCTGGGAACAAAAAATTTATCAAATGCACTTAATCCACTTAGAAATCATTTGTTCTTTATAGTTGTTTTCCTGGTATTTTCTAATGTAAAAATTAACTTCTCATCGATGAGGGGATTTGTTCTTTTTCCAATGATATCTTTTTTAATAAGTTATTTGATGGGATTTGTTCAGTTGTTTCTTTTAAAGATTCCTTTAGGCTTTTATATGGGAAGGATTGCAGGTATTGACCCAAGTGGTTATATATTTTATACAACTAACTCTGCACGTATTTTAGGATTTGAAAGAATGGCTGGAATAATTGGAGGACCTAATGATTTTGGATTGTTTGTGGCTATTTCTTTACTTTTTAGCATTATTATTCTGACTGGGGAATTTGGTTATAGAAAAAGTAAAAGTCTATTATTGTTTAGTTATATCACAATGTCCATTGGATTTATAGCATTAATATATTCATTCTCAAGAGCAGGATGGGCTATTTTCTTTGGTAGTTTGATTATTTTTCTGATTACAAAAAAGATAAAGATTCGAATTTCGTTTATAATTATTGGTATTGTAGCATTATTAGGATTTTTTGTTTTTGTTGCTAATACGGATATTGTTCAGGATGTATATCAAAAAACAGTTTCAGGAGAAGAAGCAAGTTCAGCAGATAGGCTTAATAATGTGAGTTCCGGGTTGTCTGTTATATTTGATAAGCCTTGGGGAAATGGATTAGGAACAACAAATAATCAGGATCCTACCGCTGTTGAGTTTTTTGCTGAATCAGCTACTATCAATATAATTTATGAGTTAGGATTTATTGGTTATTTTTTACTTGTAATGATTTTTGTAGTTATTGGTGTAAAAACATACTTAAGTAGGAATGATCATTTATTTGCAAGACTTTCATTAGCTGTTATTTCAGTTACTTTTGTTGCAAGCTTTGTGTCTGTTAATACCTATGGAATGCCATACATTTTAATGTCATGGGCATGTATAGGTTTAGGAGTAAATCCTAATTTTAGTAATAAAGTATATTTAACTGAATAGTATTTGATGAAAATGGGTGAAGAAACATTTGAAATATCAATAATTTGTGCTGTATACAATGCTTCAGCGACAATCCAGAATTTTATAGAATCTGTCAGAAATCAAACAATAAAAACCTTCGAATTAATTATAGTAGATGGAGGATCTAGTGATGGAACTGTTGATATACTAAAGTCAAATAGTGATATTATTAAAAGGTATATCTCAGAAGCAGATAATGGGATTTATGATGCATGGAATAAAGGAATTCAATTGTCAAAAGCGAATTGGATTTGTTTTGTTGGTTCTGATGATATTCTTAGACCCAACTTTATTGAGAAATATATCGAAGTTATTAAGCGTATAAATAAAACTAATGATTCAGTTGATTATATTTCTTCAAAAGTAAACTATGTTGATTCTCAATTCAGAACTCTAAGAATACTGGGTAAAGAATGGGAGTGGAATAAATTCAAATATGGAATGACCACAGCACATGTGGGTTCAATGCATAATAGGAACTTATTTAATCAAATTGGTTTGTATGATACTAATTATAAGATAATTGGAGATTATGAATTGTTGTTGAGAAAGAAAAATCAGCTAAAAGCAATTTTTATTGACGAAATTCTTGTTGATATGAAGGCTGATGGAATGAGTTTATCTTTCGGAGCATTAGTGGAGAGAACTAAGGCTCAAATTTACACTGCTAAAATAATGAAGATTAGAGCATTATTTATATTGCTTGTAGGAATCATTCTTTTGCTGCGAATTAAGTTACAGTTGAAATTAGGTATTAATAGGCTTAATTGTAATTAGTTGTTTTAATGAAGAGAATATTATGTGTACATCAGGGTTATGAATTATATGGCTCTGACAGGATGTTTCTTTTGTCTCTTATAGCTTTGCGTAATAAGTATAAGAGTGCTGATATAACAGTGCACTTACCTAAACAAGGAGATTTAAGCTCAAGGATATTAGATGAAAATATTGTAAATAAAATAATTTACCCTACTATGTCTGTTTTAAGAAAGAGTGATATAAAGAGGGGTAGAATTGAATGTTTTATTCATGGTATAACTGGGTTGAAAGATAAAATAAAGTTTTGTAACAACTATGATTTAATTTATATTAATTCTATTGTAGTATTAGATTATCTTATTGCCGCACGTTTTGTAAAGTCAAAAGTAATTTTGCATATACATGAAATTCCTTCAAAATTAGTTAAGCAAGTATTTCAGTCCTTAATTCGATTTTCCAGAGCAAGATGTATTTTTATTACTAATGCAGTACGATATTCGTTTGAAAAAGTCAAGGAGGGCTTTGTCATTGAAAATGGTATTAAAGGTTTTAAATTTAAAGAAAGAACCTTTGAAGGGAAACTAAATTTTTTAATTATAGGAAGAATTAATAGTTGGAAAGGACAAGATCTTTTACTTGAAGCTATTGGAGATTTAAAAAAAAGAAAAGGTTTAAATCTTCATTTACGTATTGTAGGCAGTGTTTTTGAAGATCAGCATTTTTTCTTGGAAAGATTAAAAGATATTGTGAAGGAAAATTATTTGGAGGAAAATGTAGAATTTATCGACTTTGTAAATAATCCCTCGGACTTATATAATTGGGCAGATGTAGTTGTTATTCCATCAAAAAAACCTGAGCCATTTGGATTAGTTGCAATTGAAGCTATGAGCAGTGGAGCCCTTGTGATAGGTGCAAAACATGGTGGTCTTGGTGAGATTTATAAGGATAATGTAAGTGGAATATACTTTAAGCCAAATGATGTTGAATCACTAAAAAAAGCAATTGAGAGTGTTGAGAATGGTACTGTTAAATGTACTGATATTGCATACAATGCGAAAGTTTTGTTTGCAGAAAAATATACAGAAAAGAGTTATATTGTAAGATTTAATAAAGTGTTGGACAGCATTTAATTATTATAGAATAGTGAAAATAGGTATAATAGGAACAAGGGGAATCCCAAATTATTATGGAGGGTTTGAACAATTTGCAGAGTATTTAGCTAAATATTTAGTTACAAAAGGTCACAATGTAACAGTTTATAATAGCCATTATCACCCATATCAACAGAATAACTGGGAAGGTGTCCGCATTATACATAAATATGACCCGGAGAATGCAATCGGATCAGCAGGTCAGTTTATTTATGATTTAAATTGTATTCTGGATTCAAGAAAGAGGGATTACGATATACTACTGCAATTAGGATATACTAGCAGTAGTATCTGGGGCAAGTTACTGCCTAAAGGGTGTAAGATTGTTACAAATATGGATGGACTGGAATGGAAGCGGAGTAAGTATTCGAGAAAAGTTCAAAAATTTTTACTTTATGCTGAGAAATTGGGAGTTAAATATAGTGATAACTTAGTTTCAGACTCAATCGGAATTCAGAATTATATTAATGAAAAGTATAAAGTGGACTCTACTTATATTCCTTATGGCTCAGATTGTGTGGAACAATTTTCTGAAAATACCTTGGGCCCTTACGATATAAAACCATATAACTATTCAATGCTAATAGCTAGATTAGAACCTGAAAATAGTATTGAAACTATTCTTGATGGAGTTACACAATGTAAAGAGAATAAACCGTTTCTTGTTATTGGTAAGCATGAAACGATGTATGGTGACTATTTGAAAAATAAATATAGAGAATTTTCACAAATACGTTTTTTGGGAGGTATATATGATATTAATGTTCTTAATGATTTGAGACGATATGCAAATGTTTATTTTCATGGGCATACCGTTGGAGGGACAAATCCTAGCTTACTTGAGGCAATGGGGTCTTGTGCATTGATTTGTGCAAATGATAATTTATTTAATAAATCAATATTGGGTGAAGATGCCTTTTATTTTGATAAATCAGCAGATGTTGAATTAATTCTTAGTAAGTCAATTGATGAAATGCTTAGGGAGAAATTCATTGAGAATAATAAATATAAAATTAAGAAATTATATAATTGGGAACTTATAGTTGAGCAATACGAAAAATTATTTGATGAGGTCCTTTCTTAAGAGCGATAGAGTTAATTCTTTTCATAAGAATTATGGATTAGCTATATATATGATCCTTTTTTTTTGTTTAGATATAATTAACTTTATTGTTGATGAAAGAGAGGGTTTAAATACAAATAATAGTATTTCTATATTTGGAAAAGCTTTTGTAGAGATTATCTTTATAATATATCTGATCTCTAACCTCTCTTTGTATAAGAAGCCTTTAAAGCAAGTAGCATACTTTTGTATTCCTGTATTATTGTGGTTGTTAATTTACTCTTTTAAAGGCGATTATGTCGACTGGTCAATAGTTGTTCAAACGGTTAAAGAATTAAATAAATATTTTTTTGCAATAATAATATTTTTAGTTATAAAAGGGTATGTTTTTGATGTAAAGTCAACTGAAAAAATTTTGGTAATTATTTACATATTATGTTCTATTCTAGTAATTGGCAGTGCATTAATTGATTGTTCTGTTTTTTATACATATAATAAGGACAGATTTGGATTTAAACCACCATTTGCAGCACAAAATGAAATTACCTTTTTTTGGATGATTGGAATTACATATTTTGGATATATACTAAAAAGGGAGCCTAGCAAAAGTAATTTAATATACCTTGTTTTAGTATCAATTTCTGCAGGATTGCTTGGAACAAAGGCAATTATTTTATTTATTACATGCTTTTTAATTTATTTGGTTTTTATTGAATTCAAACTAAAAATATGGTATAAGTTATACTTAATTACCTTATTTGTTGCTGCGGTTGTTTATTTTTTATATGTATCAAATATTTATAATTATTTTGTTGATTTATATAATGAAAGTGGCTTTTGGGATGCTATAACCTCCAAAAGGTATAGTTTAATTGAGGAACGATATTTTCCAATAATAGATAATTGGGAATGGTATAATTTTATTATAGGTGGTACATATATTAAAATGCCTGTTGTAGAAATGGATATAATAGATTTGTATTTGTTTGCAGGTATTTGGGGGATTTGGATGTATGCATTTATAATGAAAAATACCATTTTTAGTTTCTTGATAAATAATAAGTTAGGTGTTTTTTTTATTACGCAATTTATATTGATTGGAGCATTGGCTGGTCATATATTTAGTTCCGGGGTCAATGCTATTTATTTAGCAGTATTGTGCTATAGGCTACAAAACTAATTAAAATTAATAGATCATTTATGTAATATCTAATAATGTAAGACAGGATCAGAAATAATTGAGCAAAGTATTCTATTTGTGACCTTATAATACTTTTGCCTGATTTGTTTATCTAAAGAAAGTATATTATATAAATACAGCTGTAGTACTCTGTTTATCAATTGTTATATATTTAATAAATAGTTAAATGTAATGATTGGTTATAAATTAGTCGAAGAAGGATTAGTGGTGATTATAGAATTATTAAAATTAAAGAATTCGTATTTTAAACCAATATAACAAAAAGTACAATGAATAAAGTAGCTCTAATTACGGGAATAACAGGTCAGGACGGTGCTTACTTGGCCGAATTTTTATTGAAAAAAGGATATGTTGTACACGGTATTAAGCGTCGTTCTTCGTTATTTAATACTGATCGTATAGATCACTTATATCAGGATCCTCATGTAGAAAATCGTAATTTGATTTTGCATTATGGGGATTTAACAGATAGTATGAACCTGACACGTATTATTCAGGAGGTTCAACCAGATGAGATATATAACCTGGCAGCAATGAGTCACGTTAAAGTGAGTTTTGATACACCTGAATATACTGCAAATGCAGATGGTATTGGAACTTTAAGAATACTTGAGGCTATTCGTTTGTTAGGACTGGATAAAAAAACTAGAGTATATCAAGCTTCAACTTCAGAACTTTATGGATTGGTACAAGAGGTTCCTCAATCTGAAAAAACACCTTTTTATCCAAGAAGCCCTTATGCTGTTGCTAAAATGTATGCTTATTGGATTACTGTAAATTATAGAGAAGCGTATGATATTTTTGCATGTAATGGTATTTTATTTAATCATGAAAGTCCTTTACGTGGAGAAACATTCGTAACCAGAAAAATTACACGTGCCGTTTCTAAAATTGCATTAGGTATGCAAGATTGCCTATTCTTAGGTAATATGAATTCAAAGCGTGATTGGGGACATGCCAAAGATTATATTAAAGCGATGTGGTTAATTCTTCAACAGGAGAAGGCTGAGGATTATGTGATTGCTACAGGAGTGACTACAACGGTTCGTGATTTTGTAAAAATGGCCTTTGGAGAAGTTGGAATTGAGCTTGAGTTCATTGGTGAAGGTGAAAATGAGATAGGTAAAGTTAAAGTATGTAATGACCCGGAATACCAGGTTGAGATTGGTACAGAAGTAGTAAAAGTAGATCCAAGATATTATCGTCCAACAGAAGTAGATCTTTTAATTGGTGATCCAACTAAGTCTAAAGAAAAGTTAGGATGGGAACCTGAATATGATTTAGCTGGTTTAGTTAAGGATATGATGGAGTCGGATGTGAAGTTGATGAAGAAAGATAGATATTTGAGAGAAGGTGGTTATGAGACTTTGAATTATTTTGAATAGTGCGAATTGTTCGAATTGTAAAACCAAATTAGTCGAATTTTTATTTATGGCTGAGATAATATTTAAGGATGAAAGTTATAAAATTATCGGGGCCTGTTTTAATGTGCATTCACAGTTAGGACCAGGATTTCTTGAAGCTGTTTATCAGGAAGCATTAGAAAGAGAGTTGTTAAAACTATGTATTCCCTTTAAAAGGCAACAGAAATTAACCATTTATTATGATGGTAAGGCATTAACTAAATATTATATAGCGGATTTTGTCTGTTATGATAAAATTATCCTTGAAATAAAAGCAGTTGGGGGTTTTTATAAACAACAGTATGAGCAGACAGGAAATTATCTTAAGGCTATAAATTTTAAATTAGGATTGTTAATAAATTTTGGCACGTCCTCATTAACACATAAAAGACTTTTAAATTCAACGTATTTAAATCAATTCGAGTAAAAGCATTCGCATAATTAGTATTAATTCGAAATATTCGTATGTAAATGGAATATACAAGTAAGATATATATAGCAGGACATAAAGGACTTGTAGGTTCTGCCTTATGGAAGATATTAACTGAAAAAGGTTATACTAATTTAATTGGAAGAAGTAGTTCTGAATTAGATTTAAGAGATGCTCAGGAAGTTGAGCATTTTTTTGAAAAAGAAAAACCAGAGTATGTAATATTGGCTGCGGCTAAAGTAGGAGGTATTGTTGCTAATAATACGTATCGTGGGCAATTTATTTATGAAAATTTGATGATTCAGAATAATGTGATTCATCAGGCATATAAAAGTGGAGTTAAAAAGCTGTTGTTTTTAGGATCAACATGTATATATCCTAAAGAAGCTCCTCAACCAATGAAAGAGGACTGTTTGTTGACATCAACTTTAGAATATACAAATGAGCCATATGCAATAGCTAAAATTGCAGGTATTAAAATGTGTGAATCATACAATATTCAGTATGGAACTAATTTTATTTCTGTAATGCCAACTAACTTATATGGTCCGAACGATAATTTCGATCTGGAAAAGTCTCATGTATTACCGGCTTTGGTACGTAAGATTCATTTAGGTAAATGTTTGGAGAATAATAATTGGAAAGGAGTCAGAGATGATCTTAATAAAAGACCAATTGAAGGGATCTCCGGAGAAAATTCAAATGATGAAATTTTAGCTATACTTTTAAAGTATGGTATTAAACATCCCCCTGTTGGAGGAACTGAGGGGGGCACTTCAGTAGAAATATGGGGAACAGGTACTCCAATGAGAGAGTTTTTATGGTCTGAGGAAATGGCTTCTGCTTGTGTTTATGCCATGGAGCAGATTGATTTCAAGGATACTTATGTTAATGGTAAGGAAATAAGAAATACGCACATTAATATAGGTACAGGAAAGGAAGTATCCATTAAACAATTAGCCGAAACTATTAAAGCAGCCGTAGGGTTCAAAGGTGAATTGTATTTTAATACAGATAAACCTGATGGGACCATGCGAAAATTGACTGATCCTTCAAAAATTCATGATTTGGGATGGAGACATAAAATTGAAATTGATGAAGGAATTGAGAAAATGTACCAGTGGTATATTTCCGGACAATAGATAATTTGAATTATTATATAATTTTGAAGCTCGCTATGCGTATAGTGAGCTTTTTTGTTTTTAGTTATAGTAATATGCCTAACAGAATAACTTAAGTTCTAATGATTATGAAATTTCGCTCATCATTTCTAGTGATATTTTTTATTGTACTGATAAAATCTACAGTATTATCTCAAAATAGGTTCAATATCAGTATAGAGTCACAATATTTACAGTCAACTAATGATAATTTACAACCTCATTATCAATATTCAAATAAATGGGGTATTATAGATCAGTTTGATAATTCTCAAGCACTTTTAATAGGCAAAGTTGATGGTGTTATTATTAACCAAAAGAGATTCGTATTAAATACAGGTATTTCAGGTGTTTTTAAAAATAAGACAAGTGAGAGCTTTTTACATGAAATTTATCTCAATGCAAAATTTTTAAATTTCATTGACCTGAATATAGGTAAGCAAGCATGGTCACCTTTGTCAGCACATGATGATTTAATAGTTGGTGGCTTTATGCGAAATGCAAATGCTCGTCCTGTACCTCGGATTCAGATAGGAATGTTTGATTATCAGATTGTTCCTTTCTTTAATGAGATTTTTGCCCTAAAAGGTGGTTTGTCACATGGCATGCTAAATGATGATAGACTTAATTTAGGTAAAAGTAATGAAGCCAAGTATGTCCAGATTCATGAGAAATGGATGTATCTAAAATTAAATAAGGTAAAATATCAACCTTATATTGGTTTGTTTCACGGTGCTTTGTTGGGAGGAGAAAGAGCTAATGGAGATATAATACCTGTTGACTATTGGGCAACTTTTTTCGGATTAGCTTCAGAAAAAGTAGGAGGTGGTGATGCAACCAATACTGCAGGAGGTCATGATGGGTTTTGGGATATGGGATTTACATACAAAAACAGTTTTGGAGATTTTCAATTTTATTTACAAAAGCCCTTTGCCGATCGATCTGGATTGAAACTGTACCAGTTTAAAAATCATGATTACAAGATTGGGATATTGGCTGATTTGATTGATGTTAAGTTTGTTAAGAGTTTATCGATTGAATTATTTAAAACTGATTATCAGGCAGGAAGTGGTCTTCCTGACCCGATTGATCCTGATGGAAATATTATTTTTATTAAAGGGATAGAAGATTATGATGCTTTTATGATGGAAACATATGGTATTGAAACTCATGGTTGGACTGAGGATGATTTTAGTGAGTATTTAATGGAAAACTGGAATCATGGAAGAAGATTTGGTGAAAGGGATGATTATAATAATAACTATATGTATTATAATGCATGGACTTATTTTGGTCAGCCTATGGGAATGCCATTGTATCATACTTATTATCAAGCAAAAGCCTATGCACCTGATTGGGAAGCCAATAATGATGTGATTTTTGTAAATAATAGAGTAAAAGGATTTCATATAGGAATAGAAGGAGAGGTATTTAATGGATTTAATTATATTATAAAAAGTACTTACTCCAAGAATTTTGGAAGTTATGGTGAAGAGTATATTAGACGTTATAGTTGGGAAAAAGATGAAGATTTTTTATACAAAGAAGGAAAACAACAATGGTATAGTAATCTAAGTCTTACCTATAAGAGTAAAAAATGGAATTATGTTATTATTAAAACATCTGCATCATACGATTTTGGACAACTATATAATGCCTTTGGAATAATGTTTGGAATAGAAGTTCGGGTAAAATAACTATCTTTGTGCTACTCTAAATCAAAAATACACTAACACAATATGTTGAGAAAAAAAGAGGAAGTCGTAAACAACTTTCTGGCATTTATAGAAGTCATAATAGCTTGGGTATCTTTTAATATGTCCTTATTTATTTATTTTGGACATTTTTCTTTTGTTAAATATAAAGATTCAATAATCCTTCACCTTATAATTGCTCTTTTTTGGTACTTATTAGGGAAGTATTTTCGATTGGCTCAGGTACATCGTTCAAGGCCTTATTCAGCAATTTTATTCAATTGTTTAGCAATGGTAATTTTGGGTGCTTCAATACTTGGATTGTCAGTCTTGTTTTTTAATTTGTATTATATTGGTTTTGAGCCATTAATTTATTTTGCGGTCATTAATCTATTATTAATGTTCGGTTTTAAAATTGGCATATATTCATATTTTAAAAGAGCGAGGTTACATGGGAAGAATTCAAGAGCAATAGTTATTGTAGGGGACTATACTGCTGTTTCCTTTATAGAGCAGGTCATAAAGTATAAAGAATGGGGGTATAAAATAGTTAGTATAATTGGAGATGAAGTATTGTCTAATACTTATGGAGAAATTGCTCCAATTCTTGGGTCTAACTATGATGTCGCTTCATTGTTAGAAAATAAAACTGTAGATGAAGTTATTTTTATCAAACAACATATGGATGTTGAAGAAGTAGAAGATTTAGCTCATGCTTGTTCAGAAGTTGGAGTTATTTTCAGAATGTACTCACCATTTTTTAATATGTTAAAGAGTAAGGCGCATATCCATCATTATGGAACTATGCCCCTTTTGACCATTGCAAATATTCCAACTGATTATTTAGCAATTAAAGCAAAAGCTATATTTGATTTTGTGTTTTCATTTTTAGTTATTGTTTTGGCGTCGCCAGTTTTTATAGCGTTATCATTGATAGTTAAGTTTACTTCAGATGGACCTGTTTTTTTTAAGCAGAAAAGAGTTGGACTAAGAGGGCGTAAATTTTTTGCATATAAATTCAGGACTATGGTAGTGAATGCGGAGGAGCTTAAAGCTAAGTTGATGGAAGATAATGAGATGGATGGTCCGGTGTTTAAAATGAAAAACGATCCTCGTATTACAAAAGTGGGCCGATTTTTGAGAAAGACAAGTCTGGATGAATTACCTCAGTTTTTTAACGTTTTAATGGGTGATATGTCTATTGTAGGACCACGGCCTCCTGTTCCTCAGGAAGTAAAGGAATATGAACGTTGGCAATTGAGGCGATTGTCAATGAAGCCAGGAATTACATGTACATGGCAGGTGTCTGGTAGAAATGAGATTACTTTTGAGGAATGGATGAAAATGGATATGGATTATATTGATAACTGGTCATTGAAATTAGACTTTGTTATCTTCTTGAAGACAATTCGGACCATGATTAAAGCTGATGGTCATTAATTAATAAGATGATAAAAAATAAATTATATAATATTAAGATAAAGGAGCAGGCTATTAGTCTGTTCCTTTTGTTTATTTTGTTTGTGGGTTGTAATTTTGATAATCAGCTTCCTAAAGGTTTTCCAAAAGAAAAAGAATTTGCAAATATTCTTGCGGATGTTCATTTTACTGAATCAGCTATATCTCAAATGAGGTTAAAAGGTGTAAGTATTGATGAGGTTTCAAATGGCTGTTATCATACGGTGCTTTCAAAATATAATCTTACAGAGGAGAAGTTCGATACCATTGTAGCGTGGTACACAAATCAACCTGAGTTATACTCAAAAGTATATGATGAGGTGATAGCCATTTTAACCGAAAAAGAATCAAGATGGCAATTGGAAGTTAAAGAAATCAAGGAAGAGGTTGACCGTTTAAAGGCGTTAAAAGAAGCTCGTAATATTTGGGATAAAAATAATCGGACAATAGCAATAAATGAAAAGGATACATTTGATAGAAGGGTTCCTTTTTCTCTAGGTGTTGATACGATTAAAGATGCCGGATATAGAATTAGTGCTTTTTATCAATTCCTTAAAGGGAATATGGTTAGGGATGTTGAATTAGAGATTGTGGCACTGTTTGAGGATAGTACTTACGATACCATAAGCTATAAAATTCCTGTATCATTTGGAAGTAGAAAATCAGAAGTGAATATTATATCAGAAGATTCACTTAGTATATTAAATCTTCAAGGGTATATGTTAAACCATGATACCGATGATGTTGTAAACGCCAGAATAAAAAATATTGAGTTTGAATATGTGCCATTTTTTGAAGATTCAGTTATTACAGATAAACAAGAGGATTTAGTACTTGAAAAATGAGAAAAATAGCTGCTCATTATATTTTAAGAGCTGATGGTTCAGTTGGGAAATTTCCTATAGTTGAATTTGATAATGAAGGAGTAATTCTAAATATTAGGGAAAGAGAAAAGTTTTTGGAGGAGCCATCTCTTGAATTGGTAAATGGTTTTTTATGTCCTGGGTTTGTTGATTTTATTCCTGATGAAATTTTTGATTTGGATGAAATAGAAATTAAAAAATACTTAAATAGGCAAGTTATTGCAGGGATAAAAGTCTTATGTGCATCTCAAAATAATATCTCCGTCTTAGCACCAGTCAAGCCTAAGGGAATTAAAGTTATTTCAGCAAAGAACGAGTTTTTGAATAAAGATTCATGTTTAAAACCTCTGTTTGAAAAGTTAAAGGAAGAAAAGTCCGGTTTGGAAGCATTAAATAAATATACTTTGGGAAACGCCACTGATTTTAATGTTAATTCTGAATATGGAAGTATAGAGATAGGGAAAAAGCCTGGAATCATTGCTATTTCTGGTATGAATTACGAATCAATGACTTTAACAGGGACTTCTAAACTTAAGTTGATCATATAATTTTTATGGATAGTTTATTAAAAATTGCTATTTACGCTTCAATAGATGCTGGTAAAGCAATATTGGACATATACGAAACTGGTGATTTTGGTGTAGAATTAAAATCAGATAACTCCCCCTTGACTCTTGCGGATAAGGCAGCTCATAATGTTATAGTGAAGTATCTAATTAAAACAGATTTGCCTGTTTTAAGTGAAGAGGGTAAGCATGAAAAGTATGAAGTAAGACAATGTTGGAAGCAACTTTGGGTGGTAGATCCCATAGATGGTACAAAAGAATTTATTAAGAAAACGGGTGAGTTTACTGTAAACATAGCTCTTGTTGAAAATAATTATCCAAAATTTGGAGTGGTTTTTATTCCTGCTTCTGGAGTGTTATATTATGGTGGACAAGCAACATTTTCTTACAAATTGCAATTAGATAAAAACTGGAGAAATGTTGAAGCTGAGACTTTGGATTTTAGTATCTCTGAAAAATTGCCATTGGAGAAAGGTGCTAATAACTTAAAGGTAGTTGCAAGTGTAAGTCATCTATCTAAAGAAACGGAGGAGTTTGTTGATATTCTAAAGAAGGAGTTTGGAGAAACAGAATTTATGTCGGTGGGAAGTTCAATTAAAATATGTAAAGTAGCTGAAGGAAGTGCTGATGTTTATCCAAGATTAGGACCTACAATGGAATGGGATACTGCAGCCGGACAGGCTGTAGCTGAAGGGGCTGGGAAAATATTTATCAACTGGAACTCAAAAGAGCGCTTTGATTATAATCGAGAGGATTTATTAAATGATTGGTTTGTTGTTGCGGGGGAGAAAATTCAAAAAGATCAAATGAAGCTACTGATTTCTAATTCAAAATTCTGATTTGCTATTATTTATTCACCTCATATGTTTAAATAATTACAATTTGTTGTAGAACACTTCGTTATTTCACTTTAAATTTTAATTTTTTCTTACCTTTGTGGCGCTAAATAATTTAAGGATTATTTAGGTGTTTGTATGAATATTTAATTTTTTAAAAACCATATAATTTTTATTGACATGCCTGCAATTGATACTTACAATTTTTCAGGGAAAAAGGCAATTATCCGTGTGGATTTCAATGTGCCTTTAAATGATAAATTTGAAATTACTGACGATACTCGTATTGTTGCTGCACTTCCAACAATTAACAAAGTGTTAGCTGATGGTGGAGCTGTAATTTTAATGTCACATTTAGGTCGTCCTAAAGGTGAAGTACAAGAAAAATTTTCATTAAAGCACGTTGTAGCTCACTTATCTGCTAAATTAGGTGTAGATGTAAAAATGGCTCCTGACTGTGTTGGTGCAGAGGTTAAAGCTATGGCTGATGACCTAAAAATGGGTGAAGTTATGTTGTTGGAAAACTTACGTTTTCACAATGAAGAAACTAATGGTGATGAGGCGTTTTCTAAACAATTAGCTGAATTAGCTGATGTTTATGTAAATGATGCTTTCGGAACTGCTCACCGTGCACATGCTTCTACAACAATTATTGCTCAATATTTTGAGGATAAAATGGCTGGTTTCTTATTAGATAAAGAAATTAAGTTTTTAGGTGGTGCTGTTGCAAATCCAGTTAGACCATTTGTTGCTATCGTAGGTGGTGCAAAAGTTTCTGGTAAATTAGAGGTATTAAAATCATTAATTGAAAAAGTAGATACTATTTTAATTGGTGGTGGTATGGCATATACTTTCCTTAAAGCTCAAGGTCACTCAATTGGGGGGTCTTTGGTTGAGGATGATTTAATTGATACAGCAAAGCAAATTTTAGTAGATGCTGAAGCTAAAGGTGTTAAATTTATGTTGCCAACTGATAACTTAGCAGCTGATAAATTTGATAATGATGCAGACGTACAGGTTGTTGGTGTTGAGATTCCTGAAGGAAGAATGGCTCTTGACGTAGGTCCGGAAACTGTTAAGGCTTATTCTGCTGAAATCGCAAGTGCTAAAACCGTAGTTTGGAATGGTCCTATGGGATGTTTTGAAATGCCAACATTTGCAAAAGGTACATTTGGTGTATGTGAGGCTGTTGCTGCTTCAGATGCGATCTCGATTATTGGTGGTGGTGATTCTGTTGCTGCTGTTAATCAAAGTGGATTAGCTGATAAAATGAGTCACATTTCTACTGGAGGTGGTGCTTCTCTTGAATATTTAGAGGGTAAAGTTCTTCCAGGAGTAGAAGCTGTTTCTTAATAATATAATAGCAATAAAATATTATTAACCCGCAAGGTTTTCTTGCGGGTTTTTTTGTGTCAAATTTTTTATCTCAGAATCCTACTTTCCTTTATCTTTGCGTGAAATTTAATTTTAAGTACAATGTTGATCATATATAATACAGGAATATTTCTTTATAATCTAGCTATACGTTTGTTTTCATTGTTTAATAATAAAGCTCTCCTGCTATTGTCAGGAAGAAAAGATACAATGGCTGCAATTAATAAGCTTGATCTTAAACAAAAAACTATATGGGTACATTGTGCTTCCTTGGGGGAGTTCGAACAAGGCAGACCTTTGATAGAGTCAATAAAAAAGAAGAATCGGGATAAGATTATTGTTTTGACATTTTTTTCACCTTCAGGTTATGAAGTAAGGAAAGATTATGAACTGGTAGATTATGTCTTTTATTTACCATCGGATAGAAAGGATAATGTTAAGAAATTTGTAGATGCTATTAATCCTGATGTGGCTATTTTTGTGAAATATGAATTCTGGTTTCATTATTTAAAATACTTGAATATCCAGGGAATAAAAACCTATATTATCTCTGCAATATTCCGACCTGAGCATGCTTTCTTTAAATGGTATGGTGGATGGTATGCTAAAATGCTGCAGTATTTTACAAAATTATTTGTTCAGGATCAAGAATCAGGAGCTTTGCTTAAAAATATCGGTGTTGATCATTTCCAGATTTCGGGAGACACTCGTTTTGACAGAGTTTGGGAAATTGCTCAGGCATCAAAAGAATATCCTGAGTTAAAAGAGTTTTCGGAAGGTTTTAAGGTTCTTGTGGGAGGTAGTTCGTGGCCTGCAGGGGAAAGTTTGATTGCGGAATACTTAAAGGTAAATACAAATATAAAATTACTTCTGGCACCTCATGAAATTCATGATGCCCATATAAAACAAATTGAAGATATTTTGCCTGTTGAATCTGTGAGATATACTCAAATAAAAGACGCGGATTTAAAATCAATTAGAGTTTTGATTGTTGATACTATGGGTATGTTATCTTCTATGTATCGTTATGGAGATATTGCGTATATAGGAGGTGGATTTGGCAGCGGAATACATAATACAATTGAGGCATCCACTTTTGGAGTGCCTGTTGTTTTTGGCCCTAATTATAAAAAATACAAAGAGGCTTGTGATCTTATTGAGGTTGAAGGCGGTTTTTCTATTTCTAATCAATCTGAATTTAATTCGATCATGGATAGGTTATTTTCTGATTCTAACTTTTTGAAAAGTGCTTCTGAGGCTTCGTCTACTTATGTTGAAAAAATGAGAGGTGCAACGGGTCAGATAATCAGTGAGATAGATGAATGTTTGTAGGCTGTTGTTAGTTTTGTGTTGAAATTCTGTTAATTAACATTCCAATTTTCAAACCTAATATTCCAATATTAGGAAAAATGATTTTTACTTGTAATTCATGAACAAAATCTTTGTATATAATCAAGGATTCGGACTTTCCAATTAGTGGACTTTAAAAAATCTAAATTGTTAATAAAAAAATATTTTTTGGACAACTTTTGATTTTTTTTCAAAATGCAAAATACTGATATATAGTGGTGTGCAATTTTAAAATGGATAACTTTTGTGTGTGTTCATAAGTATTTCTTGTCTAAAAAGCATCTCTTTTCTAATTTTACATTCATAGAGAATAAAGCGCAAATAAAATATAACCACTAGGTATTTAGTTACTTAAAAAATTAAAAGACTATGGCAGTTTCACAAATCGAGCAAAAAGTGGAGGAATTAAAGAAAATTTATACTAATGATGAAGCGTACAATGCCGCTTTAAAATATTTTAAAGGAGATGAGCTAGCCGCTCGTGTCTGGGTAAATAAATATGCATTGAAAGATTCGGATGGAAATATCTATGAATTAAATCCGGATGATATGCATAGAAGATTAGCGAAGGAGATTGCTCGAGTTGAAAAAAAATACCCAAATCCAATGACTGAAGATGAGTTATTCGATTTGTTTAAAGATTTCAAATATATCGTACCTCAAGGGGGGCCTATGGCTGGAATAGGAAATCAATTTCAGATTGCATCTTTATCAAACTGTTTTGTAATTGGAAATAATGGTGCTTCTGATTCATATGGTGGTATTATGAAGATTGATCAGGAACAAGTGCAGTTGATGAAAAGACGAGGTGGTGTAGGTCACGATTTATCGCATATTCGCCCTAAAGGATCACCTGTAAAAAATTCGGCCCTTACATCTACTGGTATTGTTCCATTTATGGAGCGTTACTCAAATTCAACTAGAGAGGTAGCTCAGGATGGAAGAAGAGGAGCTTTGATGTTAAGTGTGTCTATTAAACATCCGGATTCTGAATCTTTTATTGATGCAAAATTAGAGCAAGGTAAAATTACCGGCGCTAATGTATCTGTAAAAATTGATGATGATTTCATGAAGAGTGTTGTTGACGGAGTGCCATATAAACAACAATATCCAATTAATTCAAATAATCCGCAGTATACTAAAGAAATTAATGCAGGTCAAATTTGGGATAAGATTGTTCATAATGCATGGAAATCTGCAGAGCCGGGTATTTTATTCTGGGATACTATTATTCGTGAATCTGTTCCTGATTCATATGCAGATTTAGGGTATGAAACAGTTTCTACAAATCCATGTGGAGAGATTCCTTTGTGTCCATACGATAGTTGTAGATTGATTGCTGTAAACCTTTATTCTTATGTTGAAAATCCGTTTACAGATAAAGCTAAATTCAATTTTGATAAGTTTAAAAAACATGTTGGATATGCTCAGCGTATTATGGATGATATCATTGATCTTGAACTTGAGAAAATTGATGGTATTTTAAATAAGATTGACGAAGATCCTGAAACTGAAGAAGTAAAGTTGGTTGAGAAAAACCTATGGATGAATATTCGCAAAAAAGCTGAGGAAGGACGTAGAACCGGTGTTGGAATTACTGCAGAGGGTGATATGTTAGCAGCTTTGAATTTAAGATATGGTAGTGAAAATGCTGTTGACTTTTCAATAGAAGTGCATAAAAATCTTGCTTTGGCAGCGTATCGTTCTTCAGTTGATATGGCTGTAGAAAGAGGTGCATTCCCAATTTTTGATTATAAAAAAGAAGCTAACAATCCATTTATAAACAGATTATTCGAAGCTGATGCAAAATTAGCTGAGGATATGAAAAAGCATGGTAGAAGAAATATTGCGTTATTGACTATTGCACCAACTGGAACAACTAGTTTAATGACTCAGACTTCTTCAGGTATTGAACCTGTATTCTTACCTGTTTATAAAAGAAGAAGAAAGGTTAATCCTAATGATCCTGAAACTCGTGTTGACTTTATTGATGAAGTAGGTGATAGTTGGGAAGAATATACTGTATTCCATCATAAATTTGTTACTTGGATGGAAGCTAATGGGCATTCAACTACAAAAAATTATTCTCAGGAAGATTTAGATAAGTTAATAGAGAAGTCTCCTTATTACAAAGCAACGTCAAATGATGTAGACTGGGTTAGTAAAGTGAGAATGCAAGGTGGAGTTCAGAAATGGGTTGATCACTCTATTAGTGTTACAATTAATTTACCTGCTACTGTGTCGAAAGAGTTAGTTGGAGAGTTGTATGTTGAAGCATGGAGGAGTGGTTGTAAAGGAGTTACTGTTTATAGAGATGGTTCTCGTGCAGGAGTACTTGTTGCTGATACAGGTAAAAAAGAAGAAGAGACAAAGGCTAGTTTCTCTAAAAAGAGACCTGATGAACTAAGTGCAGATGTAGTTAGATTCCAAAACAATAAAGAAAAGTGGATTGCTTTTGTAGGTTTAATGGATGGTCGTCCATATGAAATCTTTACAGGTTTAGCAGATGATGAAGATGGTATTCTTATTCCTAAGTCTGTAAATACAGGTCTGATTATCAAGAGCAGAGAAGAAGATGGTGTTTCAAGATATGATTTTCAGTATACAAACAAGAGAGGTTACAAAACTACCATTGAGGGATTGAGTCATAAGTTTGACAAAGAGTTCTGGAACTATGCAAAATTAATTTCAGGTGTATTACGCCACGGTATGCCAATTGCAGATGCCATTGATTTGGTTTCAGGATTGCAGTTAGATAGTGAATCAATTAATACATGGAAAAACGGAGTAGAAAGAGCTCTTAAGAAATATATTCCTAATGGTACAAAAGCTAAGAAAGGAGCTTGTGAATCATGTGGATCAGAGAATCTAACATATCAGGAAGGCTGTTTGATTTGTCCTGATTGTGGTTCTTCTAAATGTGGATAATAAAGTTTTGCCTATATAACTTTTTTACTTCAGGGCGGGTAAACCATTGGTTTACTCGCTTTTTTTATAGTTTCAGTTTTGTGCCTTTCTTTATTAATTATTGTCTAATATATTATCTTTGCAAAAAAAATAATTCATAATGACCGACAGAAAAGTTAGGGTTAGATTTGCCCCAAGTCCAACAGGACCTTTACATATTGGAGGAGTGAGAACTGCTCTATTTAATTATTTGTTTGCAAAAAAGCACGGTGGAGATTTTATTCTTAGAATTGAGGATACGGATCAAACTCGCTTTGTAGAAGGAGCAGAGGGATATATAAATGAGTCGCTCGAATGGTTGGGAATGACAATTGATGAAGGAGTGGTACAAGGTGGAGAATACGGTCCTTATAAACAATCTGAAAGAAGAGAGATTTATGTTCAATATGCAGATCAGCTTATTGCAGATGGATGGGCTTATTATGCTTTTGATACCCCAGAGGAATTAGAAGCTTTGAGAGAGAAGGCAGAGCAGGAAAAGACAAAATTTTCGTATGATATGAATACAAGAATGGGACTTCGTAATTCATTGTCTTTATCCGGGGAGGAAGTTGAGAAATTAAAAAGTGAAGGAGTTCCCTATGTAGTGAGATTTAAAATGCCGGAAGGAGTTGAAGTTTCCGCTGTTGATATGATTAGGGGAGAGGTGAAGTTTAATACTGCCATTTTAGATGATAAAGTGATTTTTAAATCAGATGGTTTGCCAACATATCATTTAGCAAATGTTGTTGACGACTACTTAATGAAAATTACTCATGTTATAAGGGGGGAAGAATGGTTACCATCTATGCCTCTGCATATCATGTTATATAGAGCCCTTGGTTGGGAAGATGTTCGTCCGCAATTCGCACATTTACCATTGATTTTAAAACCTACAGGAAAAGGAAAATTAAGTAAGAGAGATGGAGATAAAGCTGGATTTCCTGTTTTTCCATTGGAGTGGAAATCACCTGGAGGAGAAATTGCTTCCGGTTATAGAGAATGTGGTTATGTAGCTGAAGCTGTAGTGAATTTGCTTGCTTTATTAGGATGGAATCCTGGTACAGAGCAGGAGATTTTTTCCAAAGAGGAATTGATTGAGGCTTTCTCTATTGAAAGAGTTAATAAATCAGGTGCTCGCTTTGATCCGGAAAAAGCAAAGTGGTTTAATCATCAATATCTTTCGAATATGGCTGATGAGAAACTAGCATCAGCGTTTAAGAAAGAGTTGGAGATGAAAGATATTAAAGCGGATGATTCTCTAATTATTAATGTGGTAGGTCTTGTTAAAGAGAGAATTAATTTTGTTTCAGATTTATGGGAACAATCGTCTTTCTTTTTTGAAACTCCTAAAGAGTATGATGAAAAAGTTGCAAAGAAAAGATGGAAAGGTGATATACCTGCTTTTATGGCTGAATTGACGTCGTCTCTGGAATCTGTTGAAAACTGGAAAGCAGACGATATAAAAACGGTAATTAGCGCTGAAATTGAAGCAAAAGGACTAGGTTTTGGTTTGGTCATGAATGCTTTTAGGTTGGCTTTAGTTGGAGGTGGATTTGGTCCGGATTTAATGACTATTGCTGAATTGCTTGGTAAGCAAGAGGTGATATTAAGGGTTAAAAATGCTGTAGCTGCTTTAAATTAAGTTGCAAATTATGATATACTAAAAAAGGTGATTTCTTTTGAAGTCACCTTTTTTGTTTTTTTAATATATAAGAATATTAATTTCTATTCTGAATCATATCCCCATTTAAGATAAATGGATCCCCAGGTAAAACCTGCTCCAAATGCAGCTAAAACAATATTGTCACCTTTTTTAAGCTGTTTTTCCCATTCCCATAAACACAAAGGAATTGTTGCCGAGGTTGTATTACCGTATTTTTCAATATTGATCATAACCTGATCTTTACTAACGCCCATTCTTCTTGCTGTTGCGTCAATAATTCTGAGGTTTGCCTGGTGAGGAACAAGCCATTTAACATCTTCAGAAGTTAGGTTGTTTTTCTCCATGATTTCAACAGCTACATCAGCCATGTTTGATACGGCATGTTTGAAAACAGCTTGACCTTCCTGATAAACAGTATGTTCGTTTGCATCAATAGTTTCGTGAGATGCAGGTTTAACTGATCCACCAGCTTTCATAAGAAGGTGGTGGCGTCCAATTCCATTGCTACGTAAAATGGTATCTAAAACTCCAACCTCTTCTTCTGTTGGTTCTAATAGAACTGCAGTAGCTGCGTCTCCGAATAAAACACAAGTTGTTCTGTCTGTATAGTCTGTTATTGAGGACATTTTTTCAGCACTAACAACAACTACTTTTTTATGACTTCCTGTTTGAACGAATTTTGTTGCTGTATCTAATCCATATAAGAAACCAGAACAAGCAGCATTCATATCAAAACTTTGGATATTTTTAATTCCAACTTTATCACAGATAATAGCAGATGTTCCAGGGAAAATATGGTCAGGAGTAACTGTGGTGCAGATTAATAAATCGATTTCTTCAGGTTTAGTTCCTGTTTTTTCTAATAAATTTTTAACAGCTTCAGCACCCATATCAGATGCTCCTTTTCCTTCACCTTTAAGGATGCGTCTTTCTTTAATTCCTACACGGGTCATGATCCATTCGTCAGAGGTGTCAACCATAGTGCTGAGTTCCTCGTTAGTTAAGATATAATCCGGTAAATAGGCTCCTACACCAGTAATTACTGCGTTAATCTTTTTCATGTTTAAACAATTACTCGACTGTGTTTGTGGCAGTCAAAAGTTAGAAATAGCTATATCTTTTCCATTATAAGAATAGTACATTCTTAATGTAAAACAAATAACTACTATTATTCTGAAGAATAAGACATTCCCCTTTTCGATTTAGAAATGCCCTAATGCAAAATTTGCCCTGCAAAAGCAAGGCAAATTTAAAAAAGTACTTTTAAAAATAAAAAGTTATGCTGTAATTTCTTTTTCAACAGCTAGTTTTCCTCTGTAATAACCACACTCACCACAAACAGTGTGTAATTTTACAGTAGAACCACAGTTTGAACAAACTCCTAAAGCTGGAGCTGTAGCTTTGTAATGGGTCCTTCTTTTGTCTCTTCTTGTTTTAGAAATCTTTCTCTTAGGATGTGCCATTTTATAACAACTTTACTAATTACTATTATCTTTTAATTTTTTTAAAGCTTCCCACCTAGGGTCTATCACTTCGTCTTTATCATTATCCTGATCGTGGTGTTCGGATGAAAACTCTTCGAGCTTGCTAATCATATCCGGATCACAGGCTTCAGGATCTTCATGGACAGATCTTAGAGGCATGCTTACCACAATATATTCATAAATTAATTGAGCAATGTTTAGTTCATTTTCTTCGTGCGGTAAGATAATGATCTCATCGCTTGGTTCATCATACATAATTCCAAATTTAACGTATAATGTTCCTTCGTAAGAAATAGGTAATTCCAGTTGACCTAAACAATTGTCACAAACTGCCTCTACATTTCCGGCAATTTCAAAATCTAATTGAAGCATTTGCGATCTTTTAATTAAAGTCACATCTACCTCAAATTCACCTTTTTCAATAACTGATTCTTCAATCTCTTCAAAAAAGGATTGGTTTAAATTATAGTGAAAATGATGTTTGCCTTCTTTTAAACCCTTAAAGGCTATGCTGTAATCTTTTAGCTTGTCCATCTCACATCAAATAAAAACTTTGCAAAAGTATAAAAATAAATAGTAGTAGCGAAGAAAAAAAGAAAAATTATTTAGCTAATTGTAATTGAATGTTTGTGTGAGTATTTAATTGTCATTATTACAGTTAGTTATGCTTCTTTTAATAAAATTCTAAACGTTGTTTTTTTATTCGCATCAGATTCTTTTACAAATATTTTTCCTTTATGATAATCTTCTATAATTCTTTTTGTTAAAGATAGTCCTAATCCCCAACCTCTTTCTTTTGTTGTATAGCCTGGCTCAAAAACTGTTTTTAGATTTTGTTTTGGGATACCTTTCCCATTATCACTTATGTCAATGGCAATTTTATCGTCTACTTTTTCAGATCTTATAATAATATGGCCTTCACCTTTAATCGCATCAATGGCATTTTTAATTAAGTTTTCAAAAACCCATTCAATTAAGGTGTAATTGGCCATAATCAATACATTTGGCTCAATATGAACATCAAAAGTTACTTTGTTGGAGGATCTTGTTTTAAGATAGTTTACGCTGTTTGTTGCAATATCCAATAAGCTTAACTCTTTAAGAATGGGCTTTGATCCAATTTTGGAAAATCTATCTGCTATGTTTTTTAAACGTGATACATCTTTCCTGATTTCTGCCATTGGTTCTGAGTCTGGATCTTTTAAACTTAAGAAGTCGACCCAGCCCATCAGGGAGGTAATTGGAGTGCCAAGTTGATGAGCAGTCTCTTTAGACATACCAACCCATACTTGTTCCTGTTCTGCTTTACGAGAACTACTAAAAGCCAGATATGCGATAAAAACAAATATGGAAACTATAATTAACTGAATTATTGGAAACCATGTAAGTTTAATTAGCATTGTTGAGGTTTTATAATACAAATATTGCATTTCCCCATCGCCCAGGTTAATCTCGATGTATTTTCCGTCTTTCTTTAACTCTTTTAATTTTTGTTTAAGAAAACTATCCTGGTTTTTAGGTGGTACATTAATATTTCTGTAATGATGTATTACATCATGAGCATCAGCTAAAATTACAGGTACGGTTGTGTTGTTTTTTAATACTTCCAGTGTAAGACCAACTCCATTGTCATTTTCTCCAGGTTGAACAAGTTGCCTTGTTGCCTCAGCCCAAAGTTCAACTTTCTTACGTTCTTCTGTTTTTAATTCGTCAACTAAGGATTTGGTGTATATTGAAGATAAAGTTCCAATAAAGATAGCTCCTAAAAAGATAATTAGCTTATATCTTTTCTTGTAGGTGTAATACTGCATTTCTGTATTAGTTGAATTGTTTCGCATATATCAACGTCAGAAGTAATTGAATTATTGTTTGTCAGGATTGATAAATTCAAACAGATAGGCTTACTGAGAACAATATTTTATGATCATCCTTGTTATTTCGTCTTTTTGAGCAGGTTTTACTATGAAATCATCCATACCGGCTTTAAATGCCAATTGCCTTTGGGTATCATCATTGTTTGCTGTCATTGCAATGATTGGACAACTTTCATCGTAACATTTTAATTCTTTGGTAGCATCAAAACCGTCCAATTCGGGCATTAATAGGTCCATGAAAATAATGTGATATTTATTAGTCTTAAACTTTTGAACAGCCTCTTTTCCATTATTGGCAAGGTCAATTTCATAACCAATCTTTTTAAATAAGTTCTGAGCAACTTTTTGATTGAATAGATTGTCTTCTGCTACTAATATCTTAATGTTGTTTGGAACCACTTTACCTACTGTGCTTACTGGGTTTTTGATTGATTTAAAGTGCTTAATCAATAAACCTTGAAGTGTATTTAGATTAACTGGTTTTCGTAAATATGCATCAGCACCTAATTTTTTGCTTAAATTGTTATTCATCGACTCATAATCGGAACTCTGAAGTAATATTAGATACCTTTTGTAAAGATCATGGCTGTATATTTCCTGAAGAAAGTCAATGCCATTAAAATCTGGTCGCTGATCAACAATAATTATTTGGGTGTTGTTTTGTTTACTAAGCATCTGGATGGTTTCCTGTGATGGAGCCATTGTTTTGTAATTTATACCCAGAGCTAAAAGGTTTTTAATAATATTCTGTACATATATAACTTCGTCAGTAATGATTAAAGCATGAATTTGAGTATATGACAATATATACGAATAATCTAAGTCTTTTATTTCTTGCTTGTTTGAATGAGGAATTGTGAATGTAAATTCAGAACCCGGATATTCCGGATCTTGAGATATCGAGGATGGACTGTTAGCCCAAATTTCACCACCCATTAGCTTTACAAGGTTTTTACTTATTGAAGTCCCCAGTCCCGTACCTCCAAATTTTCGGGTAGTACTTCCATCTTCTTGAGAAAAGGCATTGAAAATAATTTTAAGTTTTTCTTTACGAATACCAATGCCTGTATCAGAAATTTTAAATTGTAAAGCAGGTGTTCCATTTAAAGTTTTTGACTCAGATATATGTAATTGTATTTTACCGGAGGGTGTGAATTTGATTGCATTACCTAAAAGGTTGTTTAATATTTGTCTAAATCTTAATGGATCAGTAAAAAAATATTCTGGCAATTGAGTTTCCGTACTCCAGCTTAATTTTATATTTCTTTCTGATGCTAAACTAGTGAAATCGCTTAATGTTTGCCGAAGTTCTTTTTCAAGGCTAATAGGAATCGATTCAACTTCTAATTTACCGGCTTCAATTTTAGAAAAATCAAGGATGTCATTGATTAATGCAAGTAAAGTATCTGCAGATCTTTTAACCACCTTAAGCATGTCCTTATCTGTTTCAATCATCGATTCAGAAGCTAATACCATATCAGTCATTCCTATTATCGCATTGAGTGGTGTTCGTAACTCATGGCTAATATTTGCTATAAATTTAGTTTGAGCAGAATGACTTTTTTCCTGAGCTGTAGGTTGCAGTTCAAGAGGGGTTAGCTCCATAAATATAATGATCTCATATTTATTGTTTTGATTGTAGAAAGGAATCTTTTCGTTGAGTATAACCTGTTTGTTTTGAGTGGTATCGTTAAAAATATATTTTGTTGTAGATTGCGAAATATCTGATTTTGTGATTGTTCGTTTTTTATCGAAAAGAGTAGACTCTGTGGCGACCTGATCAATTAGCATGTCTTCGTTTTCAAATTCAAATATTTGAAGAGCAGTCCTGTTAACCAGCTTAATTTTATTAAAAGAGTCGACCAAAACAATTCCAACCGGAGCATAGTATAATATTTTTCTTAAAGAGTCTTCTGATTGAGATAATCTCTCCTGTGTGATCTTGCTTTTAGAAAGATATTGATAAAACACATATACAATCATTAAAACGATGATAAAGCTTATAAAAGCAACAATTAAAGCGTTTTTTATAATTGAATTGGTTATTGGTTCTATAGGCATTGAAAATGCCAGTGTGATGGTTTGCGAGTTATTTATCTTTTGCTGTTTAAATACGCTTAGCGTTTTTTGAGCAACGTTGTCAATAAATAATTTGTGAATGGCATATGTTGAAGAGGAGTCGTTTAAAAAGTCAATTTCTGACTTGGGTGTGTTTGAAATATGATTGTTGGTTGAATATAAAAAGTTGAAATTTTGATCAGTAACCCATTGATATTGATGTCCCTCTAGATTGTATCCTTTAAGAATATTTTTGAAATATTGTTGTAAATTAAATTTAAAATCGGCATATCCATATATATGGGTATTGTTGTATAGAGGCTGGTTTATTGTAAATGTATTTGAATTAGTACTTACACTAAATGTTCTTTTGAACTCTTCCTTTCGATGTTCTGTGCTAAATTTTGAAATTAGAGAATTGTTTACACCATTTGAGAGGCTATAGCATAATCCTTTTGTATTGTATACAGTTAAGCTGCTAAGTAAACTTGAATATCGGTTGAAAATAAGTTCAACTTTTTCTTTTACAATTTGAGATTGTTGATCCTGATCAAATAGCTTTTCAATATCGTTTTCCTGAAATAATAATATGGTGTTGGATTCAATTTCGTTAATGAAGTTTTTGCTTTCGTTATCACAGGTGCTGATTTGTTTAGCTAAAATGGTTTTTTGCATATCAATCTGCCATAGATATGTATCTCTGAAATAATAAATGTTGCATAAAACTAAAAATGCAATGCAGGATATTACAATGGCAAGTGGTCTTTTCATGATATGTTGAATACGCAATGAAGAAATGAAAGTTCTATCTGTATTTTTCTTGTTTAGTCTCAAAAATACTTAAATAACTTTGGTACCTCTGTAAGGCGATTTCTTCATTTTCAACGGCTTGTTTTACTGCACAACCCGGTTCATGAGTATGTGTGCAATTGCTGTACTGACAATTATGTGAATATTGAAAGATTTCTTTGAAATAGTGATAAAGCTCTTGTCCTTTGATGTCAATTAAACCATAACCTCTTATTCCAGGAGTATCAATAATATATCCTCCAAAATTAAGCTCGTGCATTTCGGCAAAGGTTGTGGTGTGTTTACCACTTTGATGTATATCTGAAATTTCAGCTACTTTTAAATTAAGACCTGGTTGGATTCTATTGATAAGGGTTGATTTTCCAACTCCTGAATGTCCTGAAATTACGCTTACCTTATCTTTTAAAAGGTCAACAACAACACTTAGGTCATCGTGCATTTTTGCAGAGATGGTATATGTTTCGTATCCAATTTTTTCGTAAATAGATCTCAGATAATCTAATTCAGCCAAATGTTTGGCATCATATCGGTCTACTTTGTTAAATATTATTTTAACTGGTATGTTGTAGGCTTCTGCTGAGGCTAAGAAACGATCAATAAAAACATTTGTTGTAATAGGATAATTAACTGTTACTAACAATAAAGCCTGATCAATATTAGAAGCAATTATATGTGTTTGTTTAGAAAGGTTAGTGGCTTTTCTGATGATGTAATTTTTTCTTTCTTGTATTTCAGAAATCACACCCATTTCCTCATTCTCTTCAATAATATAGCTTACGATATCACCTACTGCAATTGGATTTGTACTTTTAATATCATTTAGTCTCAGTTTACCTTTGATGGTGCAATTAATAAAGTCACCATCCTGAGTTCTAACTAAATATCTACTACCTGTTGATTTGAATACAATTCCTGTTTTCAATGTGATAAAGTTTAATGTTGTTATTGTGTTGTATTAGTCCATAAAAATGATAAAAAATACTGATAGTTTTAAGGTTGAGGTCTCAAATTTACAAAATAATTTGGCTTTTAGGTAAATACATTTTAACTTTGACCAAACGGTCAGTCAAAAATCAATCTAAATATGTCTCCAAGAACAGAAGATCAATTGGTGAAGTTGAGAAATGAGAAAAGAAAAGTGATTACTCAGGCAGCTATGAAGATGTTTTCTGATGAAGGTTATCAATCTTCTTCTATGTCAAAGATCGCAAAGGAGGCGGGAGTGTCAAAGGGATTAATATATACTTACTTTGAGAATAAAGAAGACTTATTGCGTCAGGTGATCATTTGCACGATAGATGAAATGTTTGGAATTGCCGGTGAGAGTTTAGGACAACATCCTGATGATAAAGCTTTTGAGAACATGGTTAACGATTATTTTAATTGGGTAAAGGAAAATATTTCGTTTCTGCAGATTTATTTTGGAGTTCTTTTACAGCCAAGTGTTTTAAGGATTGTTGAAAAAGATATAATGATTAAAGCATATCCTTTGTTTGAGAAAATGTCTGTTTATTTTCAAAATAAAGGATATGAGGATCCTTATTCGGAAGTAAGGTTCTTTGTTTCAATATTGGACGGAGTTTATATGAATTACATTATGGATTCCGAGAACTATCCAATGGAAAAAGCAAAAGAAAGGTTGTTGTCAATATATTTAAGATAAGATATTAAAGAAGATATTTTCTGGTAAAAATATAAGGATATGAATTGTTTATATAAGCTTAAGCTAAGTACCGTCATTTTTATTCTTTTGTTAAATGTAGATAATGTAAGTTGTCAAATAACAGCTCGTGATATAATTGATCATGCTAATGAACTACTTAGGGGTAAAACTAGTTTTTCAGAAATGGAAATGAAAGTGACCCGACCAAAATGGGAAAGAACATTAAGGTTTAAAGCCTGGTCAAAAGGAAGTGACTATTCAATGATATTAATAACATATCCAGCAAAAGAAAAGGGGCAGGTTTTCTTAAAAAGACAAAAAGATATGTGGAATTATATCCCGGATATTGATAAGATGATTAAAATTCCACCAAGTATGATGATGCAATCCTGGATGGGATCTGATATGACTAATGATGATTTAGTAAAAGGCGCATCAATTGTAAAAGATTATAATCATAAAATATTACGGGACGAAATTAAGGATGGATATGAGTGTTGGGTAATTGAGTTAGTGCCAAAAGAAGATGCTGTTGTAGTCTGGGGGAAAATTATTTCATGGATTACAAAGAAAGGTTATATGACGCTAAGGAATGAATATTATGATGAAGATGAATTTTTGATTAATACCGAAACATTAACCAATATTAAAAATATTGGTGACCGAATTATGCCAACACTTTTTGAAATTACTCCGGAGGAAAAAAAGAATCAAAAGACGACAATGGAATTCAGTAATATTGAGTTTGATTTACCCATTAATGATGATTTTTTCTCGATTCAGAATATGAAAAGAGTAAGATAAATGTGTTATTGAAGATTAAAATATAATCTATGAAGTTAATTGTTATAGCATGGAGAAATTTATGGCGAAATAAACGCAGGACATTAATTACCGTTTCCTCTGTTTTTTTTGGAGTGATACTGTGTTCGCTTATGGGATCTATGCAAGAAGGTTCATATAACAACATGATTGAGAATGTAGTTAATTTTTATTCGGGCTACATTCAAATACATCAGGAAGATTATTGGGAAGATAAAAATATCAATAATTCATTCGCGGCCAATGACTCATTAGAAAATTCAATACTCAATTTTAATCAGGTAGAATATATTATTCCACGTTTGGAAAGCTTTGCACTTGTATCGAGTGGTGAGTTAACCAAGGGCGCAATGATAATGGGTGTTGATCCAGATAAGGAGAATCGTTTAACATCTATAGGTAATAAAATTATCGAAGGAAATTATTTAAAAAACGATGATGATGGCGTTTTATTAGGATATAAGCTTGCTGAGAAACTAAATATCCATGTTGGAGACACTGCCGTATTTTTAGGTCAGGGATATCATGGTATAACAGCCGCAGGAAAATATCCTGTTCGTGGATTGTTCAAATCTTCAAATCCGGATTTAAACAGACGATTGGTTTATTTTGAGATTAATAATGCTCAAAAATTCTATGGAGCTATAAATATGCTAACTTCATATCTTTTAATGGTCAAAGATAATAAGGTGTCACGAGAATTGTTACCGCTGTTAAAAGATCAAATCAAATCTCCTTATAAAGTGAAAAGTTGGGAAGAAATGTTCCCGGTTCTTCTTCAGCAGATAGAAAGTGATAAATCTTCGGCTCTTGTGATGAAAGCTATTTTATATATAGTAATCATGTTCGGAATCTTTGGAACTGTTATGATGATGATATCTGAGCGCAAAAGAGAGTTTGGAGTTATGATGGCTGTAGGGATGCAGAAATACAAGTTGGCTATTGCAGTCTTAGTTGAAACTTTGTTTATGGGATTATTAGGTGTTGTAATGGGTTTTTTAGGAAGTATGCCTGTTGTAGGATATGTCTATTTTCATCCTATTCCGCTAACAGGTAAAGTAGCTGAGTGGATGAGTGATCTGGGGTTTGAACCATACATGTTTTTTGCCTGGGATGCACAAGTTTTTGTAAATCAGATGATCGTAGTGTTTTTTATTACAATTGTTATTTCCGTATTTCCATTTGTTAGAATACTTAAGATGAGTGGTATAAATGCACTTAAAGGGTAATGAAAGTAAACGTGCATAATGGAACAAGTAATAAGGATAAACTTATTGTATCTTAATTACACTGCAATTAATTAAAAGCTAATAACTATAAATTGTTAGTAAAAATGATTGTAAAAATAGCTTGGAGAAATATATGGAGAAATCCACTTAGGAGCTGGATTGTAATTGGAGCTTTAATAGTGGGTATGTATGCCGGTGTGTTTACAACAACATTTATGTATGGGTGGATGATGCAACGGTTAAAGTCAGGTATTGAAACTGAGACTTCGCATATTCAAATACATGAACCAGGTTTTAGACTTGCTGATGACGTTAAGTTGAATTTTGATGAAGATGACTTAATAAATAATATTGAAGCTATTCCGGAAGTGTTATATGCTTCAGGACGTGTAGTTATTTCAGCTATGGCAGCATCTGCAGAAAAAGCAACCGGAGTTCAGGTTCTTGGTGTTGATCCTTCAAAAGATACATTAGTAGTAGATATCTCAAAACAACTTCAAGAGGGAAAATGGTTTGATGGAGTTAAAAGAAATCCAATAGTAATAGGACAGAAATTAGCCGATGATTTAAAACTGAAATTAAGGTCAAAGATAATTCTTCGATTTCAAAATGTTAAAGGAGATTTTACCGGTGGAGCTTTTCGTGTAGCTGGAATATTTAAAACAAATAATACTGGTTATGACGAGGGACATCTTTTTGTTCAGAAATCTGATTTGTCAAGATTGTTAAATCTTCCTGAAGGAAAAATTCACGAGGTTGTTATAAGGTGTGTGGATCCAACGGTAGTAAACCTTGTTAAAACAAAAATTGAAAAGGTAAGCAATGGATTGCAGGTGGAGTCATGGATGGAAATATCACCAGAATTAGGTTATCTGACAGAAACAATGAATGCATATATGTATGTTTTTGTAGTAATAATATTGCTTGCACTTGGATTTGGAATAGTAAATACAATGTTAATGGTTGTAATGGAACGAGTTCATGAGTTAGGAATGCTTATGGCAATAGGAATGAGTAACAGGCAAATTTTTTTAATGATTGTATTTGAAACCTTATTTCTTTCATTATTAGGTGGATTTATTGGTATTGTGATAGGTGTATTTACTACCAATATTACAAACAGAACGGGTATTGATCTATCTATGTGGGCAGAGGGATTGTCGGAGATGGGATATGCAAGTGTTATTTTTCCGGAATATAATTTTCAGATGGTGACAGGGGTTACTGTCTTGGTGTTGCTAACAGGAATTGTTTCGTCAATTTACCCGGCATATAAAGCGCTAAAGTTAAATCCTTCACAAGCTCTTCAATCAATTTAAATAAAAGTTGTTATGGCAATTATTGAAATAAAAAATCTAGAAAAAATCTATAATCCAAAAAATATTCCTGTTAAAGCTTTAAATGGGATTGATTTAAGTTTTGAAGAAGGAGAGTTTACTGCATTAGTTGCTCCTTCTGGAGCTGGAAAGACAACGTTTTTGAATATGTTGGGTGGATTGGATGCACCAACTAATGGAAGTGTTGAGATTAATGGTGTAAGATTAGATAACTTATCTTCTTCAGAGAAAACAAAATTTAGATTGAGGAATATAGGTTTTGTTTTTCAGGCCTATAATCTAATTCCTGTATTAACGGCAGCTGAAAATATTGAGTTTATAATGGAACTACAGGGTGTAAGTAAAAAAGAAAGATCCATTCGTAGTAAAGAGCTACTTGATGCTGTAGGTATTTCAGATAAAGCCAATATTAGGCCAATGCAGTTGAGTGGGGGACAGCAACAAAGGGTTGCTGTTGCAAGGGCTCTGGCATCTAAGCCTAAATTTGTATTGGCAGATGAACCAACAGCAAATCTTGATTCTAAGTCTACAGAAAATTTGCTGGACATCATGCTTGAGTTAAATCAAAAAGAAAATATTACTTTTATTTTTGCTACACATGATGCAAGAGTTGTGAAAAAAGCACGTAGAGTAATCACATTTGAAGATGGTAAAGTTATTAAGGATGAATATTTTCAATAAAAGAAATCTTATATCAATAATTGTTCTGCTTGTATTCTTTAATAAAATCTATTCTCAGAAAGATCTTACATTTTCAGGTTATCTTTCCGTAATGCCATCAGCAACCTATGATGAGGTTTCTAAAGAAACTAATTTTGATAATTTAATTCATAACCGAATTAATTTGAATTATAGGATTAATGATCATTTTCACTCTAGTGCCAGTTTTAGAAACAGAATATTTTATGGAGAGACAATTAGGTCGATGCCAACTTTTAAGCATATTATTACCAATGATGCAGGATGGGCTGATTTAAGTTTTAACTGGGAGTCAAGAAGTAATTATGTTTTTAATACAAATGTAGATCGCCTTTGGTTGGAGTATATTAAAGGGAAAGTACAGGTGAAATTTGGCCGACAAAGAGTTAATTGGAGTAAATCAATGGTTTGGAATCCCAATGATATATTTAATTCGTATTCATATCTTGATTTTGATTATGCAGAAAGACCAGGAATGGATGGTGTGAGATTTCAATATTTTACTGGAGTTTCTTCAAAAATTGAAACAGTTGTTAAGGTCGATAATGAAAATGATATTACTGCAGCAGCTTTGTATGGAACAACTGTTAAAGGTTATGATCTTCAGTTTTTAGCAGGAGAGTTAGAGCAGGAAGACTGGATTTTAGGAGGAGGATGGAGTGGAGATGTTTTCAAAGCTGGTTTTTATGGCGAAGTTTCGTATTTAATGAATATGAATGATCTCGATGATAATTTTCTTGTTGGATCTGTTGGTGCAAATTATATGTTTAAAAACTCACTCTTACTAAGTGGAGAATATTTGTATTCAGGGAACCTTAATTCTTATTCCGGAGGATATAATTCACTAATGTATTTTCAATCTTCAATAAAAGCATTAAGTATAGATAAGCATTCATATCTTTTATCAATTGCATGGCCGGTAAATCCGCTTTTAAATGTTTCATTTGCTTATATGGGATTTGGTTTTCCTGCTGGTAAAAGCTTTTATATTGGACCTACTTTTGATTATTCAGTTGCCAATAATATCAACATTTCATTGGTTTCTCAATATTTCTCACTTGATAATTATGGTAAATCTATAGCAACTTACTTACGTGTGAAATGGAATTTTTAATATTGTATTTGAACATTAATTGATTGATATTTTATTTAATAAAATGTTTATCATGTTTAAATTATTCTCTGTCACATCCAGTCACGTATTTGTCACGTATTTGTCACGCCTTTAATTCTCAGTATATTGTAAGAATTACTTAATATTGTTAATATTCATTATTGTATTAAGTAAATTTATTATGATTCTTAAAATTGTATTGAGAGTATTTGTGTTTATATTAAGTATTATATTTTGTTCTTATTTGGTAGAATTTGTAATATCTATTGGGTATAAATTTATGTTAACTCAATATTCATTGCCCAAAATAGATTTTGATATAACCCTAATTTCATTTTTTATTAGTGCACTTTTTCTCACATTTTTATCAGTTATTTCAAACTTTTGGAAAGTTTCCGGATTAGTTAAGGCATAAAAAAGTAGGTTATAGTTTTATCAATTGGTATTTGTAATATAGATATTTAAAAGGCCTGATTCTTAATCAGGCTTTTTTGTTTCCCAGAAGTTGTCTTAAATACTTTTAAAGAATCGACACAGGATATGTTCGATTTCGTACGTTAATTTATCAAAACTGAACACTTTGATTATTGTTGCATGTTTGTTAATGTATTGATATATAGGTTTATGTGAGTTTTGGAACGGCAGTTGTTTACAAACTGGTCGTTGTAAAATATAATATTAACCGTAAATTCTATCAAGTGAGAAAAAGTGTAATAAAAGTAAACACTCTACATAAATCCTACATTACTGGAGCAAATTCGCTTCATGTTTTAAAAGGAATAAATGTAGATATAGCCGAAGGAGAGATGGTTTCTATCATGGGATCCTCTGGTTCTGGTAAGTCAACACTGCTGAATATTCTTGGAATTCTGGATAATTACGATCGAGGTGAGTATTATCTGAATGATATTCTTATTCGCCAGATGAATGAAAAAAAAGCAGCTCAATTTCGTAATCAATATATAGGTTTTATTTTCCAATCATTTAATCTAATCTCATTTAAAAATGCTGTTGAAAATGTGGCTTTACCATTGTATTATCAAAAGGTAAGTCGTAAAAAACGCAATATAATTGCAATGGAATATTTAGATAGATTAGGTTTGAAACAATGGGCTGAACATATGCCTAATGAACTATCGGGGGGACAAAAGCAAAGAATCGCCATTGCAAGAGCATTAATTTCTAAACCTAAAATTATTTTAGCTGATGAACCTACCGGAGCTCTTGATACTAAAACTTCTTATGAAGTAATGGATATACTTCAGGAGGTTAATAAAAGTGGTATTACTGTGGTAATTGTGACTCATGAGCATGATATCGCTGAAAAAACCCATCGAGTTATTCACCTTAAAGATGGATTAATAGAGAAAGAGCAACATCATAATCAGTTTAGTTATGCTTGATTTAAGTAATTGGCAGGAAATATTCAGTACGATGAAAAAGAACAAACTACGTTCTTTTTTAACTGGATTTAGTGTATTCTGGGGAATATTTATTCTGGTAATTCTTTTAGGTGCAGGTAAAGGTTTGGAAAGAGGTGTTATGCATAATTTTAGTGATGCCAATAACAGTGCATTCTTTTGGGGAGGTCAAACTTCAATTGCTTATGATGGATTAAATGTTGGAAGAAGAATTGAACTGAAAGCAGAAGATCTTGAATTAATACAAAAAAAATTACCTCAAATAGAAGATTTATCCGGACGAATAGGAATGTGGGGATCTTTAATAAATTTTAAAGATGAGTATGGAACATTCCAGGTATTGGGTGTTTCTACAGGATATCAGAATATTGAGGCTGTAAAACTTGTTGAAGGAAGGTTGCTGAATGATAAAGATATAAAACAGGTTCGTAAAGTTGCTATCATTGGAATGAGAGCCAAGGAAAGATTATGTAAAGATGAGAGTCCTTTAGGACAGTATATGAAAATACAAGGCATCCCGCATAAAATTGTTGGTGTATTTGATGATATCCATCCTGGAGAAACCGAAAGGTTTTATATACCAATAACAGTTACGCAAAAAGTTTTTGGACGTCAGCAAAACATCGGAAGCCTGGCTTTTACTGCCGGAACTGAAGATTTAGAGGAAAGTAAAGCCATATTTGAAGAGGTTAAACAAATTTTAGCTAAGAAATATCGTTTTGATGCAAATGATAACAGAGCTTTGGGCGGTTATAATGTACTTGAGAATTATCAGGAAACTAAAGCCATATTTTCTGGAATAAGCATTTTTGTGGGAATCATTGGGATATTTACCATAATTGCAGGTATTGTTGGCGTTAGTAATATTATGATTATTGTGGTTAAAGAACGAACTAAGGAAATTGGTATTCGTAAGGCCCTTGGTGCCTCTCCTGGATCAGTCATTAGCCTAATTTTACAAGAGGCAATTATTATCACTGCAGTAGCTGGATTCTTTGGTTTATTAGTTGGAGTGGGATTGTTGGAATTGATCTCAAATGGAATGCCAGCATCTGATTTTTTTAGAAATCCTGGTGTTGATTTTAATGTAGCTGTTGGAGCTGCCAGCTTAATTGTATTGGCAGGAGCTTTGGCTGGATATATACCAGCTAAAAGAGCAGCAAGTATTAAACCCATAGTTGCTTTGCGCGACGAATAAAATATTCAGACATGTTTGATTTAGATAAATGGCAAGAGATATTTTACACCTTAAAAAAGAATAAGTTAAGGACTATTTTAACTGGTTTTGGTGTTTTCTGGGGAATCTTTATGCTTATGATAATGATGGGCGCCGGTAAAGGTCTTGAAAACGGAGTGTATGCAAATATGGGTGATTTTGCGACAAACAGTATGTTCATATGGACACGTCCTACTTCAAAACCGTATAAAGGTTTTCCAAGGAATAGAAGGTTTTATTTTAAGTATGAAGACAAGCAAGCTATGCACGATAATATTAAAGGAATTGACATTATTGCGCCCAGAATTCAAGGTGGTGGTCATAATCAATCCTTAACAGTTAGTCGTGGTTTAGAAGAAGGTGCATATGAAGTTTCAGGTATTGTTCCTGAAGAAAATAAGATTGACCCGGTTACCATAAAATTTGGTCGCTACATTAATGAAATGGACCTTGAAAATACAAGGAAAGTAGCAATTATAGGTAAAACTGTGTATGATGAATTGTTTGAGAAAGATGAGAATCCGGTGGATAAGTATATTAAAATCGGGGAATTGTATTTTCAGGTAATTGGAACTTATGAATCCAAGCATTCAGGCCGATGGGGAGAACAACATAACTCAATGGTATTTATCCCATTTACTACCTGTCAGGTGGTATATAACTATAATAATATAGTGGGGTACTTTTCAATAACAGGAAAACCTGAATATGATATTATGAAGATAGAAAAAGACGTAAAGAAGTTTTTAGCTAAACGTCATGATATTCATCCTGAAGATGAAGGTGCTTTTGGTTCAAATAATGTAGGTGAGGAGTTTAAAAAGATGAGTGGTCTGTTTTTAGGAATTAACGTATTGATTTGGTTTGTAGGAATAGGAACACTTTTAGCAGGTATTATTGGAATAAGTAATATAATGCTCATCATCATTAAGGAACGTACTCAGGAAATAGGAATTAAAAGAGCAATTGGAGCCTCTCCTTTTAATATTATATCAACAGTTATTACTGAATCTGTTTTTTTAACAGGGGTAGCAGGATTTATAGGTATGTTCATAGGTATATTGATTGTAGAATTAGTCAGTCAGGCCATGGGATCCAATGCTGCTGAAAGTTCTGGATTCTTAAATCCGGAGGTGAATTTTTATGTTGCGCTTTCTTCCTTGGGAATATTAATACTTTCCGGTGTTTTTGCAGGAATTATCCCATCTAAAAGAGCTGTTTCAATTAAGCCTATTGAGGCAATTAGATCAGAAGTATAAAGTAAAAAAATAACCAATAAGATATTAAGTCATGAAACGAGTAAGAAATATATTTTTAATTATAGTATTTGCAGCAATATTTGTAGGTGGATTCTACTATTTGTATGATAAGTCAACAGAAAAAGAAGTTGTTTTTGAAACAGAAGCTCCGGCTTTTAAAGATATCATTAAAAAAACAGTAGCTACCGGTTCTGTTGTTCCACGAAAAGAAATTGAAATTAAACCACAAGAATCTGGTATTATTACAGAACTATATGTTGAACCAGGCGATAATTTAAAGAAAGGTGATATAATTGCTAAAATTCAGATTATTCCAGAGATGGTTCAGGTTAATAATGCACAAAGTCAATTAGATAAGGCTCAGATTTCCTTCAAAAATGCAGAGCTCGAATACAAAAGAAAGAAAGATTTGTATGAAAATGGTGTAATTGCTGAATCTGTGTATCTAGAAGAATTAATGAGATATGATAATGCAAAAGTGGATTTAGAAGCGGCAGATAATAATCTTCAGTTAATAAAAGAAGGTGTTACTAAAAATATGGGAACTCAAACCAACACGATTATTCGCGCAACTATAGAGGGAATGGTATTGGATGTACCTGTTGAAGTTGGTAATTCTGTAATTAAAAGTAATACTTTTAACGATGGTACTACTGTTGCGATTCTAGCCGATATGGGAGAGATGATTTTCGAAGGTAAGGTTGATGAAACAGAGGTGGGTAAAATTAGAGAAGGTATGGATTTACTTTTATCAATTGGAGCAATTGAAGGTGAAAAATTTGATGCTAAATTAGAATATATCTCGCCAAAAGGCGTTGAAGAAAATGGAGCTATTCAGTTTGAAATTAAAGCAGACGTTAATTTAAAAGAAGGTCAGTTTATTAGAGCTGGATACAGTGCTAATGCTGATATTGTGTTGGATAAAAGAGATAGCGTTTTAGCAATCAATGAAAAACTACTTCAATTTAGTAATGATAGTGCTTTTGTTGAAGTAGAGGTTGCAAGTCAGGTTTTTGAGAAAAAGCAAATTGAAACAGGCTTGTCAGATGGAATTCAAATTGAAGTGAAGCAAGGATTGACAAAGGATGATAAGATTAAAGTTCCACAATCATAATGATAATAGGTTAACTTAATACGGAAATAATAATTCTTAATAAAATTCAAATGTCAGGAAAAAATATTTCGATAATACTCAGTCTTTTATTTATAAGTCTGGTTGGTTTAAAGGCGCAGGAATCCTGGAGTCTTGAAAAATGCATCAATCATGCTTTTGATAATAACATCTCAATTAAAAGACAGAAGCTCAATGTTGAAGTGCAAAAAACAGAGTTAAAGCAGAATAAATTAAATCAGTTGCCCGGTCTTAATGCAAGTTCAAACTATGGATTTAATTTTGGAGAGACTGCTGTAAGAGATGGTAGTGATTATGTTTTTACTACTGACCCCATTCATAGTATATCATTAAGAGTTGGAGGATCTGTTCCTGTTTTTTCTGGTTTATCACAACGTAATACCATAAAAAAGAGTGAAAAGGATTTGTTGTCTCTTCAGGCAGAAACAGAGCGAATTCGTAATGATATTTCATTGCAAATTACCAGCTATTATTTGCAAGTGTTGTTTGATAAAGAATTACTGAATGTTTCAAAAGAGCAGTATGAAGTAAGTAAGCAGCAGGTTGAAAGAACCAAAAAATTGGTTGATGCAGGTAGTCAGGCAATGGGAAGTTATCTTGAAATAAAATCTCAGGCTGCAAAAGAAGCACTTAATGTAACACAGCAAGGAAATAGTTTAGCATTATCTTTACTTAATCTGGCTCAATTATTAGATTTGGAAGATGTGTCTGATTTTGACATTGTATACCCTGAAATACCTACAGTTGAGACTATGAATCTTGAAGATCCCAAAAGTGTTTTTAATACAGCTGTTGGTATTATGCCTCAGATAAAGTCTTCAGAATATTCATTGGAAAGCAGTGAATTGGACGTCGAGATAGCAAAGGGAGGCTATTATCCTAGTTTAAGTGTAAATTATAGTTGGACAAGTAATGGTAATTGGTACTTGAATGATAAATATGATTATAACCAATCATTTTCAAGCCAGATTAGTGATAATAAGAATACCTATGTTGGAGCAACACTAAGCATTCCGATATTTAATAAGCTGCAAACCCGAAATACTGTGAAGTCTGCTAAAGTAGGTGTATTAGATGCTCAATATGCGTTGGATCAACAAAAATTAGATCTTCGTAAAGAGATTCAACAAGCCTATGCAGATGCTTTAGCCGCATATAATAATTATTTATCAAGTAAAGAGGCTGTGGAATCTTACAAAGAATCTTTCAGATATACAGAACAAAAATTCAATGTTGGATTAGTTAACTCTGTGGATTATAATGTTGCTAAAACTGATTTTATTGCAGCTCAATCAGATTTGTTACAAGCCAAGTATGCATATATTCTTCGAATTAAAATTCTTGACTTTTATAAAGGTATACCAATAACCCTATAATGTTTGATAGAAAATGGGAAAAGCATCCAGTCAGAACGTTTGACCGGATGCTTTTTATTTTATTCAATTAGAGAATTGATCGTTTTAATTTTTTATTTCTTCCATTTAATACCACAACCTATAGCTTTTGTTGTTTTTGTGGCAACATCTTTATTCTCAATTAAATTAGAGATGGCATTCTCAACAAACTTTTCATTAACAGCTTCACTATCCTGATAGTTGTCATCAATGGCTCCTGTATATTTTACAACTAATTTATTTCCTTCCTTTTGTAATAAAAATACATGTGGTGTTTTTAATGCACCATATGTTTTGGCAATTTCTTGAGTGTCATCCCAAAGGTATGGGTATGTAAATCCTTTGTCCTTTGCTCGTTCTTTCATTTTTTCAAAAGAATCAGAAGGATAAGCTGTTGGATCGTTAGGATTAATAGCTATCACTGGATAACCTTTTTCTTTATATGCCTTATCAAGAGCAATGATTCTGTCTTCGTAGGCAACTGCATATGGACAGTGATTACATGTAAATATGACTATAAAGCCTTTGGCATCTTTGTAATTCTTTAACGATACAAATGAATCATCGATATTTTTAAGTTTAAAATCAATGGCTTTATCACCGGGAGTGTAGCCTTGTGACCAGATTGAAATACTAAATAAGATGGTGAATAATAATAAGGTGGCTCTTTTCATGATATATAATTTATAATTGTTGGTTTAATTTTTCTTCTATGGTTTCGGTTAATTCTTCGTATGATACTTGTCCTTCAATGAAAGTTTTATCTGTTTTTGAGTAAATGATAGTTGCCGGAATAGCTCCAGACCATTCTTTATTTATATCATTGATCCAGAAATTACTGTTCGGATCATTTAATAAAACGACATCTTCATTAATAACATTTTCATTTATGAAAGGTATTAATTTACTGTCTTTATATTTTGGGAAATCAAGACTAACAAATGTGAATTTAACTGGTTTATGTCTCATGTCCTGAGCTACAGTCATAAAATGAGGTAATTCTTCAACGCAGGGTTTACACCATGTAGCCCAAAAGTTAATTACATAAACGGTATCAGATTGTTTGTTCAGATAAGGCTTAAACTCTTCATAATTAACCTCTTTTACAGTTTGAGCATTAATAGTAAATGCCATAAAGATTAATGTGAATAATGAAATTGCTTTTAAATGCATAATGACTTGTTGTAACAGTAATTAAATTTTATGGATAATAATAATCATTTATTTCATTCTTAGATAATAACATAGAATGTATAATTAAGTTCATAAAGTTATGATGAAATAATAGATGAGAAATTATAATTAAATCATGCTTAATATCAGTCTATTCGCATTTTAATATTTGCAAAAAATACATTGGTTTTACAAGGGCATTAGCATATTAGTATTTTTTGCAAGTTTTATGTATTGGCAATCAGTTTTTTGCATAAAATACAGTAATCGAGCATCGAGCTAGTCTAAAGTCGTTTCAAATCACTTCTCTGTATATCTAACTTTATTATGTAATTAAGATTGTGCGGTTTCAATTAAAAATGTGGTAAGATGGTACTTTTAGTTTATTTTTTATTCAGGGTGCTTTTGTCAGATAACACAATGAGTGTTAAGATGAAAGAATTAAATGCCTCTTCGTTATATATTTCAGAATGGGTATGTGTAAAAGATGTAGATGGAATTGCGTTACATGAAAGGTGGGTAAAGGTAAGTGATTCTTTAACGGTTAGGGAGCGCAAAGGCGTAATGATTGTTGATGGTTCTTTTGATGAAGTTATTGAATTTTTAAAGGATCCTAAAACGGTTAAAAAGTGGATGAAAGGAGTCAAAGAAGTAAGATTTATTGTTCGTCAGGATGAGAAGTTACTGTATCTGGTAATAAACCTTCCTTGGCCATTTTTAGATCGTGATTTAGTAGCAAAGTATTCTGTTACACAAATAGATGAGGATAATTGTGTGATTCGAATGAATAGCAGTTATTTTAAAGAAGATAGTAATTCAAAAAATGTCCGTATTAAAGATTACAATGCTTCATGGAAATTAACTCGTGTTGGAAATGATAAAGTAAAGGTTGATTTTCAGGTGTTTTCAGCAGAGCCTCCGTTGTTCCCACAGTGGATGCAGGAGCCGGTCTTGAAAAAAGTTTTCTACCAAAATTTATTGCGATTAAAAACTGAGTTATCCAGAAATAATTGATTTTTAGAAGTCATATTGGTAGCGAATGGTCAGCTGAGATGTAGTTAACTAAATAGAAATACCATGAAAACAAGATATGCAATAATAACAGGGGCAACAAGTGGTTTAGGTCGTGCCTATGCTTTAAAGTTAGCTCAAAAAGGTTGGCATTTGTTAATCACAGGCCGAAGAACTTCAATTCTTGAAGCGTTTAAAGATGAATTAGAAATTAAATATAATACATCGATTAGAATATGTATTGTAGATTTTAATAGGCCTGATCAGTTTGATCAATTTATCAACATTATTAAGAGTTATGAACATATTGATCTTTTGATTAATAATGCCGGGTATGGTAACCGGGATAGTTTTTTTGAAGAAGATTATCAATATCAGGCTAATATGCTTAATGTGTTAGTTTCTGCAGCTACAAAAATAGTTCATGAGGTTGTTCCGATAATGCAGCAGGATAATAAAGGAGCTATAATAAACGTAGCCTCAATGTCTGCTTTTATTCCTGCTCCATTAAATTATTTTTATTGTTCTTCAAAAGCCTTTATGGTTTCGTTTACAGAATGTTTACATATTGACCTGTTGCATTCAAATATAAAGGTTCAAGCTCTATGTCCCGGTTTTATTAAAACAGATTTTCATTCGCGTATGGGAATTGAAAATAGAGATGAAGGCTTAAAAGAAAAGCTTTTATGGATGAATCCGGAAGAAGTGGTTGATTTTAGTTTACGATCATTAAGTAAAAATAAGGTCATTTGTATTCCGGGATTCTTTAATCGGATTATCTATAACTTAATGAAGCTGATTCCACGAACTTTAAGCTATAAAGTTTTGAAAAAACAAACTCAGGAGCAACGTCACCCCGAGTATTGTACTGTTTAAATTTTAAAATTAGGAAAAATGAAAACGGATTATATATACGGTGTTGTAACAGGTGCAGGTAAAGGATTAGGAAAATCCATTGCCATAGAATTAGCAAGGAGAAGGAAAAACTTAATATTAATGGCCAAGGAAGGTGAGGGTCTTATTGATTTTGCGAATTCTTTGGAATCTAAATTTAATATTAAGGCTGAAGCGTATGAACTTAATTTTCTTCATGAAAGAACTATTTCAAAAGTTAAAGAAATTTTAGAAGATAAGAGAATTGATGTATTGGTTAATAATGCCGGAATAGGAGGGTCAATGTATTTCGAACAGAGTAATGTAGAACAAATAGACTCTATAATTCAAATTAATATTCGGATGCTAGTATTTCTTACAAGGATTTTAACAGCTAAACTAAAAGAGTTTAGGAGCTCATATGTTTTAAATATAGCAAGCATGGCATCTTGTTGTCCAATTGCATATAAAACAATTTATCCAGCATCAAAGGCTTTTGTGCATTCTTTTTCAATGAGTTTAGCTGAAGAGCTAAAACAATATGGAGTTCATGTTTGTGTAATGTTGCCAGGACCAATAAAAACCAATCGAGAGGTGAGTCAGCGTATAGAAAAACAAGGTTGGTGGGTGAAAGCCGGTTTGCAAACTCCAGAAAAACTGGCTTCTATTGCAATCGAATCTATGTATCGACATAAAACAGTTGTTGTACCTGGAATTATTACAAAAATTAACTGGTTGTTATTAAAAATACTTCCAAAATCAGTTTGTATTCCATTAATATCGCATGCAGTTAAAAATGAAATAAATGAGGTTGCTCAATTGGCAAGTGTTGGATGTTAAGGATTATTTCAATTTATCCATTGGATACCTTTATATTGATCAACCCAATGATTCACTCTTTTTATAAGAGTGAATCATTGAGTTTTATTATGAATTACAAAATATGCGAATGATGATGTGATATCCTCATTTCCGGATTTTTATAAAAACAGAAAACATCATTAGATATTGTCATTGTAAAATGAAGAATAAATGCAGTCATAAATGTTCCGGTATACAAGGATGCAATACAGAAGGCAATTCCTAATGGGATAGCGGAGATCGTCTCAAATTTTCCTTTAGGAATATGAGCAAACGAATATAAAATTGTGTTTATTGCGATTGCTGGTAAAACGCCATAAATTTCAAGGCTTGAGAATAGTAATAAGCCTCTGAAAAGAGATTCATATGCAAAAAGATAAACGATCCAGCTTAGTAAATTCGTTGCATATAAATTTATGCTCCAGTGTGATGTCCTGATTAACGGATACAATTTTTGATGAGTTGATTTTTTGGATAGAGAATATGTAAACATTAGTATTATTGGAATAAGAATAATTAGAGATATTATTACTCTTTCAAAAGAATATTTAGGGGTTAGATAAAAGTTACTTCCATTTCCCATAAACTTTATAATTGCAAAAGGTAATACTCCAAGTAGGAAAGCTCCAATAAATCGGCTATAAATAATTTTTCTGATTTTATGATGATCAACCGGCCGGTTTAGAATAAAAAAGGATAAAACAAAAATTATAGCGAAAGAAACGGCTATAAAAAAAACAAAGTAATTTGAATTTAAAGTTTCCATAACAATGATTTTATAGGTTATGTGTCTTTCTGAAAGAATCAATATTCCGGTGTAGCTTATTAAAGAACTTATTTCTTTCTTTTTCACCAACCGAACTAATTAAGTTAGATTTAGACATAATGGTTTTGTGGAAGTTGGATATGCCTTGACAAAACTCTGTGTTATCAGAACACAATAGTCCAAGAACGTTATAAGTGAAGTAGGTAAAGCACTTATTTCCTATTGAAATATGTATTGTATTGTCGTTTATTACTATCTCGTTTTCATATAAAATATATGATCCTTCAATCCCTCTGGGTGTAGTGCCATGTATGTATCTAAAACCAAGTTCTGCTTCTTTTTGGTTGTGGTGTAACCATTGCTCAATAGATTCAAGAAGAAGGACGAGGTCTTCTGTCGATTCGAAATATCCTGATACATAGTAATATTCTATTTGTCTCAATAAAATTCTAAAGGTGTCTTCATTCCAAATTTCAATTGTTGGAATTTTTAATGAGAGAGAGGTAATTAAGTTGCATCTTTCTCTCATTTCATTACTAATATCGCCAGCTTTGAATTTTTTATTGAATAAATCTTTAGAATGAAATAAAGTTTTCTCCCAAAAGAAAAATTTAAATGATACAATGTCCGGGAATTGAAGATATTGAAAGATAGGAGGATCTTTAGCGGCGTAGACGATTTGTTTATCAGGAGCCAGAGCTATCTTTTGAATGCTTTGTAAAATATTATCTAACCATGAAATGCTGTTGAATTTATCAGGTTCGACATGATAAGCTTTGAAAATCATAGAATTTTTCTGGGGCTGTATCAAATCTGTAATTGATATCCCAAAGTGTCGGCTAAGAATAATGGCTTCTTCGAGATATAATTTTTTCTCTCCACGAAGTCTTCTGTATGCGCTGTCATATGATATTTCTAACTTCTCAGAAACTTCATGAACTAGTGAAAGATTAGGATCCATTTTTTCCTTAATCTTCTCAAAAAAGCTTGTTTGTATCTCTTTATTCCTGAACATATATTAAAGTTACGGCAATATCTTTTCATTTTCAATGGGAAATGGCAATTGAGATTTTTAATCTTGTAAAAGAATTAGTTGTATATCATAGAGAAGAGACATCATTGAGTGTTGAGAATGCTTATTGGACTAATAAATATTAACGCATGAAATATTAGTTTGAAAAGTAACATGGACTAAAAAAACGTTATTTTTGCCTTATGACAGACATAGATATTCAAACATACTATAAGCAATACGATTATCTTCCAGTTATAGATGTTCGTTCACCTGGAGAGTTTGAAAAAGGACATATTCCCAGAGCGTATAGTGTGCCTTTATTCGACAATGCAGAAAGAGCTCATATTGGAACTGTTTATAAGCAACAGAGTAAAGAAGAGGCTATTGAGCTCGGCTATAAATATGTAACGCCAAAATTACAATGGTATGTGGATGAGGTCGTAAAAATTGCTCCAGATAGAAAGGTTGTTGTTCATTGTTGGAGAGGAGGGATGAGAAGTCATTCATTTGCCAAACATCTTGAGGATAATGGATTTGAGGATGTACTTGTAATTGATAAGGGGTACAAATCATTTAGAAACTTTGTTCTTAATTCCTTTGAAATTGATGTTGATTTAAAAGTAATTGGTGGTTATACCGGTAGTGGTAAAACGTATATTTTAAAAAGCCTTAAAAATCTTAATTGTCAGATTGTTGATCTTGAGGCAATAGCGAATCATAAAGGTTCTGCATTTGGTGCTATCGGAGAGGACGCTCAGCCTACTGTTGAACAGTTTGAAAATAATTTGTTTGAAAATTGGCGTAAATTAGATTTTCAAAAGCCTGTTTATATCGAAGATGAAAGTCATAATATTGGTCAAGTAAAATTGCCAATGCCTTTGTATTTAAAAATGCGTGCAGCAGATCTGTATTTTCTTGAAGTTCCAAAAGAGAAACGAGCTCAGATTCTTGTTAAAGATTATGCTGGATTTAGCAATGAATTAATAAAAAAAGGTATACTGAAAATTTCAAAACGCCTTGGTGGATATGTCACCCAATTAGCGTTAGAAGCTTTAGATATGAATGATTATTTCCAGGTAGCTATGTATACTTTAAATTATTATGATAAAAGCTATATGAGAGGTATGATGCGACGCGATGATAGTAAAGTAATCAAAATTGAACTCTCTGATGCAGATCCGGATATAAATGCAGGATACATAAAGAATATAGTGGAAGAATGTTTAGAAAATAAATTGTAATGCAAAATATAAAATTAACTCAATATAGTCATGGGGCAGGTTGTGGATGTAAAATTTCACCAAAAGTATTAGACTCCATGTTGGTGAGCAATATAAATCCAATTGTAGATCAAAATTTAATTGTTGGAAATGATAGTCGTGATGATGCTGCTGTTTATGATTTAGGCGACGGCACAGCAATAATAAGCACCACCGATTTTTTTATGCCAATAGTTGATGATCCGTTTAAGTTTGGTCGTATTGCAGCGGCTAACGCAATAAGCGATGTTTATGCTATGGGCGGAAAGCCTTTGATGGCCATTGCAATTTTAGGTTGGCCAATTAATAAATTGGCTCCAGAAATTGCTCAGCAGGTATTAGATGGTGGACGAGAAGCGTGTAAAGATGCTGGTATTTTATTGGCAGGAGGGCATAGTATCGATAGTCCGGAACCAATATTTGGACTAGCAGTTACTGGAAAAGTTGAACTAGATAAGTTAAAACAAAACAACACGGCCACAGAAGGTTGTAAATTATATTTAACAAAGCCTTTAGGTGTAGGTGTGTTAACTACAGCGCAAAAAAAAGGTTTGTTACAGCCGGAACATGAGGATATAGCACCAAATTCAATGAGTAAATTAAATAGTATTGGAGCTAGTATTGCAGAAATAAATGGAGTTAAAGCAATGACTGATGTTACAGGCTTCGGTTTGCTTGGCCATTTATGTGAAATTTGCGAAGGTAGTAATGTTTCTGCTCAGATAAATTACCGACAAATCCCTCGATTTGATGTTGTTGAAGAGTATATCGAAAAGGATTGTATACCTGGGGGAACACATCGTAACTGGGATAGTTTTGGTCATAAAATAGAACTTGAAAATGAAGATTTAAAATTGTTGTTGTGCGATCCTCAAACCAGCGGAGGTTTATTAGTTGCTGTAGAGGCTGAGTCTGCGCATTTAGTTGAAGAGTTATTGAGAAATAATGACATGGAGGCTTCTTGTTTTGGAGAACTGGTGCCTCAGAAAAATAAACTTATAGTTGTTAATTAAGTTTTTTAATAAAAAAAACGATCTATTTTATACTGTTCATTTGGTAAAGAGCCTATTGAGTTCTCTTGAATATTTAATTCTTCAATGTGTTTATCCTTTAAATATTCAAAAGGAAAAGATTTAATTTGGTTGCCTCTTAAATAGATATTCTTTATTGAAGGGGATTCTAAAAGATATTGGCAGCCATCTTTAATGGAATTTTCTGTAAAATCAATTAATAAAAGTGAAGCGCAGTATTTTATGCTTTCAGGAATGGTTTCAAAATTATTTTGTCCTAAATATAATTTCTCCAGATTAGCTAATTGAGAAATATTATCAGGAAGATTACTAATTTGATTGTTTCTTATATCCAGTATTTTTAACTTCTTTAGGTTTAAGATTTCTTCCGGAATGCAATTGAGGTTGTTTTCTTGTATGTTCAAATATTCAAGGTTCTGTAATTGAAATAAAGCTGCAGGCCATTCTCCATTTAATCGGGTTTTTTGTATACTTAAATGAGTTATATGGTTGTTTTCATCACATTGATATCCCTTTAAAAACCAAGTAAGTTTTTCAACTTGATTTAGTTTTTTTGAGATTTGAGATTGGAGTTCTTCGATGATAAGAGAATCGTTCATATTAAGTTTTCATGTTTTTACATGTAACATTGCAGTTAAGTTACTGTTTTTGTACTATAATTTATAAACAAATAATAACTAGTAGGCAATGTTAAGATATATTAATATCTATATGTATCTATGGTTTTATTGACAATATTGTACGTTTCGTCAAAAATGAGCGTTATTTAAAATTACTTGCTTATATATTTGTACTCCCCTCGTAATTAAAAAAGTAAGAAATAGTAATTTTTTTAGTTATGGCAAAAGAATGTGAAAAGCTTAAGGGATGTCCTTTTTTTAATGAGAAAATGCAAAATATGCCCGCAACAGCAAATGGGTATAAAAGAAAATTTTGTTTAGGAGACAATACAAATTGTGCAAGATATATTGTTTCTCAAAAATTAGGTCCTGTTGATGAGCTAAAAGGTCTTTTCCCAAATCAATTTAATAGAGTGGAAGAAATATTAAACAAATATGCAACTGTTTAATATCAAAACATTTCCTATACTGTGTAGTTCCAGAAATAACTTTATGAGTAAATAAAATACAACCCAAAACCAATTCATTTCTAATATGTTAATATTAGAGTTCAAGAAAAGAGCACCATTCTTATATTAAGAGTGGTGCTTTTGTATTTTAGAAGATTGCCTGCTGTTTTGAAATCTAAATTTTAACTGTTTAGTTTTATTATTGGTTTCACTAATAAGATAAAAATACTTGATTCATTGGTAACAATTCCTGATTTGTTGATTCTTTTTGAAAGAGGTGATCTGTTTGTTTAACATTGTAATGATAAATCAAAAGTTATAGCAATGTTCAATAGTTTCAATTCAAGGGGTTTTCCAGTTTTTCGTTTATTCCTTATCGTATTCGTCTTTAATACAGGTATCGTTGGTTTTTCTCAATCTATAGAAGAAAGGTCTTACCTAATTGTTGATACAGGGATGGAATTATTCTTTAATAATAGAAAACAAATAGAAAAACCTGATATAGGGGATGATTTTTATGGTCAGGATGCTCTGTATATAGGTAATGTTCCAAACTACAAATTAAATGATAATGGAACAATTTCTGATATGGTAACTGGATTAATCTGGCAAAAGAATCTTTTTAATGCAAAATATACCTATGAACAAGCGTTGATAATTGCTGACACATGTACGTTGGCAGGTTACACTGATTGGCGCTTGCCAACCATTAAAGAATTGTATTCGTTAATAATGTTTTATGGTGAAGATGTTGATATTATGAACCATCTGAATAATGAAGGGTTTGTACCATTTATTAATACAGAGTATTTTGATTTCAGATATGGAGGTGTTTTAAAGGGGGAAAGAGTAATTGACGCTCAATATGTAAGTTCAACTAAGTATGTGGGAAAAACAATGAATGAGAATACAACTGTGTTTGGAGTAAACTTTGCCGATGGACGAATTAAGGGATATCCTATTTCTTCTCCAAGAGGGCAAAAGTATTTTGAGGTTAGATTAGTTCGAGATAATCAGAGTTATGGGATTAATAAATTTGTAGATAATGTAAATGGTACTATTTCTGACAATGCAACAGGATTAATGTGGAGCAAAGAGGATAGTAAAATAGGTATGAACTGGAGGGATGCATTAAGTTGGGTTAAACAAAAAAACAAAGAAAACTATCTTGGTTATGATGATTGGCGACTACCAGATGCAAAAGAATTACAAAGTATAGTAGATTATGATCATGCCCCAAATGTAGATAAATTACCAGCTATAAATCTACTATTTATATGTACTCCTATTGATAATGAAAATCAATCGGTAGATTATCCGTTTTATTGGACTTCTACAACTCATATAGGATCAAATCATAATGGAACGCAAGCCGTTTATATTTCATTTGGTACGGCATTGGGATGGATGCAGTTTCCATTTTCACAAGAGCCAATATTGTGCGATGTACATGGGGCAGGAGCACAACGCAGTGATCCTAAAGATGGGAATCCTCATTTATATAGGTTTGGTAGGGGGCCACAAGGTGATGTAGTACGCATAAATAATTATGTTCGGTTGGTAAGAACTATAGAATAATTAATTTAGTATTTACTTTGATCTTAAATTATGAAATTAAAATTTTCTAAAAAGTATATTGAACCTGCAATTAATATTGCTCTTTGGTTAATTATCCTAGTAGTTGCACTTTTTCTTGGACAGCCTGACGATAATTTTATATGGCAAGCAGGAGTAAAGAACTTGATTTGGTTATTGCCTTTTTTTATAATTTTTATTGTAAATAATTTAATACTTGCACCTCAACTCTTATTTAAGAAAAAGTACATTGCATATTTTGTTATATGTTTTACATTGATTATTTCAGTGAGTCATCCAATAATTACAAGATTCTTACATGATAGTATTTCAATAAACAAAACAAATATTGAAAATCAATCTCAACAACCAATTATTCCTCCACCAATACAACAAAGACAAAGACCTATGTTGAAGCAAGGAATGATGAGGGTGCAAAGGCCTGAGTCAAATGGATTATTGCCAAAAATGATGTCAAATTTTCTTATTGGATTTTTAGTTATAGGATTTAATACAGCAATTAAACAAACAGGAAAGCTTGTCAAAGAAGAAAAACTAAGGCATGCTCTTGAGGAAGAAAAACTACAGGCTGAATTATCTTTTCTTAAACACCAGATTAGTCCGCATTTCTTAATGAATACTTTAAATAATATTCATGCTCTAATTGATTTAGATTCGAAAAATGCTCAGGAATCAATAATAAAATTATCCAGCATGCTTCGTTATTTGCTTTATGAAAAAGATGATGAAAAGACTGAATTAAGCAGGGAAATTGATTTTATTAAAAGCTACGTTGGATTAATGAAAATGCGTTATAGTGACAAACTTGATGTTCAAATTTCAATTAGTCAGAATCTTCCTAATATTGATGTTCCACCATTTGTTTTCGTTACCATAATAGAAAATGCATTTAAATATGGAGCATTACCCAATAAGTACGGATTTATTCATGTTTCAATCGGATTGTCAGATAAACATCTTGTTTTTACATGCAGTAATAGCAAGCAAATGGAGATAATTAATAATAAAGATGAAAAACATGGTATAGGACTAGAAAATACTCGTAAACGATTGAATATGTTTTATGATGAAAATTATCGTTGGAGCATATGTGACAAAGAAGATACTTATGTTAGTATAATTAAAATTCCGGTATATGAAGCTTAAATGTTTAGCAATTGATGATGAGCCTCTTGCGCTTAAGCAGATTTCAGCATATATTAATCGTACACCCAATTTGGAGTTAGTAGATGCTGTATCAAGTGCGATGGATGCATATAAAACGTTAGATACTTTTAAAATTGATTTAGTGTTTTGTGATATTAATATGCCAGAACTTAACGGGATGGACTTTGTAAAATCATTACAAAATAAACCTGGAATCATATTTACAACAGCTTATTCACAATATGCAATTGAAGGATATAAAGTAGATGCGATTGATTATCTTTTAAAACCAATTGGTTATGATAGTTTTTTAGCATCGGTTGAACGTGCTAAAAAAAGATTAGAGGTAAAGAGTGAAATCGGCGAGAAGTTGGAGCAAAAAGGTGGTTACTTATTTATTAAGTCAGAATATAAAATTGTTCGTATTAATCTAAATAATATAAAGTATATAGAAGGGCAAAGAGAGTATTTACGTATTTATTTAACAGAAGGTAAACCGGTAATGACCCTACTTAGTTTTACGAAAATAGAAGATAAGTTGCCTAAGGAGAAGTTTATGCGTATACATAGATCTTATATTGTAAACCTGGATGAAATTACAATGATTGAACGTATGCGCATTGTTTTTGATAATGATCTTAGAATACCAGTAAGTGATCAGTATAAAGAGGAATTTCAGAAATATCTTGATGATAATTTTATAAAGTAAAATAGAAATAAATAAAGTAGTGTATTTCAGTTTGCGAAATTTACTTGATGACTTGAAATTTTGATTTGATCTTAAAATGGCTTTGTAGTTTCTTATATACTCATGGGTGTTTATTATGCCCGTGCAAAATATCTTTAGTATTGTGCACGAGCTTCATATCCTAAGCATGTTCAGCATGTGATTCTTTTACGTGTTCAACCATTTTAGTTACTTCTGCTTTAAATTCATTTAAATCCAAACCTAAACCGTTAAGATAAGTACTCCAACCTGAAGAATTTTTTGAATATTGTATAGCTTCCTGAATTTCTTCCTCTGTTGCGCCAAATAAAATAGCAAGTTGAGTATGGAAGAATAAACAATATTGACATTTTGTTGCAGCGGCTATGCCTAATCCTATAAGCTCTTTGTATTTGTGAGGGATATTTTTTTCCTCAACGACTATTTTTCTCATTAAATACCATTCCGATTCCAGTGTATCATCAGGTATTGTTTTAAAAAACGTAGGAACCAATCCAAACAAGGATTCTATTTCCTGATAAATCTCTGATCTTTTCATAACGCTATGTATTTGTTTTATATCAATAAACTTCAAGTTACTGTTAAAACAAAGGTTTGTAAATGAATTGCAGGTTAAAAAAAGAAAAAGAGATCCAAAAATCCCTAAAGTGAATTTATATGTCTATTATTCTATGCTGGATATTTAATATATTAGAAATTTAGATCCTGATAATAATAAGGTGTAATTTGAGTATTGTTGAGAGAAATAAGGAAGGATTGGAAATGAATTTTGTATATGAACTTTGGTTTAAAGTTTAATTCGATATCAGAGTAAATTTGCTTGAAATAAAAAAAAGCTCTCAACTATATTTAGTAGAGAGCTTTGATATATATTATTGTGATAATTACAGTTTAATTAGTTTTACTCTACCAACCTGTCCTGTCTTTAATTTACATTCAATTCCTTTCAGGTGAAACGGTTGGTCTGTAATAATGTCTTGTACAACCCCGTGTGTTAAATTTCCTGAGCGTTCATCCTGTTTCATAAGGATTGCCACTTTTGTCCCTTTCTTAATGTTCTTTCTTTCTCTTGCGTCCATTTTACTTCGCTCTTAATATTTGATTTTATTTTTTGATCAACTCTTGAGTACTCAATTAATTTAGGTACTCTCAAAAAAATAGGATATTGTTAATCCCTATATAAAGCAAAAAAAAGCCCCCGATTCTCTAACGAAAATCGGGAGCTTTGGTGAGGTTCCTGGCGGACTCGAACCGCCGTAACTGGTTTTGCAGACCAGTGCCTAAGCCACTCGGCCAAGGAACCGTTGTGATTCGGGATGCAAAATAAGTAAATTAATCTTTTGTACGCAAATTAAAATTGTAAATAATTTAAAGATAATTTAGCGCTAAATTATATTGATTGAAAAATCAATGAATTAGGGAGAGAATAAAAATTGATATTTTTAGTTTCACCATTCATTTTTTATTCAACCCTAGCTTCCATTCAGAATTAATTTATAAAAAGAACTATCTTTCCATAATTATACTAACAGCTTTCATTTGACCTCCCATTGGAGGATTCATTTTAGAAACTTTAACACGAACCCAATCAACATAGTCAAATTTTGTATGGATTGCACTAATAATTCTTTCTGTGACATTTTCTACTAAATGCGAGTTTATCTGAATCTCCTTCTTGGTTAGTTCGTATACTGTAACGTAATTTAAAGCGTCCTGAATGTTATCCGATTTGCTTGGTTTTTCAACATCTGCTTTTATTGCAATATTTACAATAAAACGGTTTCCTACAACTTGTTCTTCTTCAAAACAACCGTGGTAGGCATAAAATTCCATATCCTCAAGTTCAATAATTCCTTTTTGCATGCTTTTAAATGTTTGAATTTGCGAAGTTATAAATATCACTTCTGAATGATTACAAAAGAATAAAGAAAATGTTTCTCAAGCATTAAAATTTTATGATAATTGTATTTAAAAAAGTAGTACAGTATATTCAAAACACTTATTTTTGTAGGTTTCAAAACAGGATTTGAAAAAGTTGTAATTTAAATAATACTGATAAGAATTATTTTAAGGTTACATCAATAATTAGTTTAGATAATTAGCGTAAAGATGACAACTTAGTTTGTTGTCTTTTTGTCTTTTGTCTTTTATCTAATAATCTAATAATTGTACCTATGAGCAAAGACAATCATGAAAATGCGCCTGAAGCGGTAAAAACAAACTTTATCCATCAAGAGATAGATAAAGATCTGGCTGAGAATAAGAATGGAGGAGCGGTTTTGACAAGATTCCCTCCTGAACCTAATGGATATCTTCACATAGGACATGCTAAGTCTATATGTTTAAATTTTAGTTTAGCCCAGAAGTACGGAGGAGGTTGTAATCTTCGATTTGATGATACTAACCCTGTTAAAGAAGATGTTGAGTACGTTGATAGTATTCAGGAAGATGTAAAATGGTTGGGTTTTAACTGGGAAGGAGAAGCCAAATATGCTTCAGATTATTTTGATCAGTTATATTTGTGGGCCGTAAAATTAATTAAAAACGGCAAAGCATACGTTGATGATCAAAGTGCAGAACAAATAGCAGCTCAAAAGGGTACTCCTACTGAACCAGGAACAGAAAGTCCTTTCAGAAATAGAACTGTGGAAGAAAATCTGGATTTATTTGAAAGAATGAAGGCCGGAGAATTTGCCGCAGGAGAAAAAGTATTAAGAGCAAAGATTGATATGGCATCTTCGAACATGCATATGCGTGATCCTTTGATGTACAGAATCATTCACAAGGATCATCATAGAACCGGAGATAAATGGTGTATTTATCCTATGTATGATTTTGCACATGGTCAGGAAGATTTTATTGAAGGAATAACACATTCGATTTGTACTTTAGAGTTTGAAGTACACCGTCCTTTATATAATTGGTTTTTAGATCAAATTTTAGATGGAGATGAGGAGTTGCAAAGCAAAGTTCGTCCTCGTCAGATCGAATTTGCACGTTTAAACCTGAACTATACTGTAATGAGTAAGCGTAAATTACTCGAATTAGTTCAGAAAGGTATTGTTGCAGGATGGGATGATCCGCGTATGCCGACAGTTTCAGGTTTAAGAAGAAGAGGCTATACTCCTGAGTCTATTCGTAATTTTGCAGATAAAGTTGGTGTTGCCAGACGAGATGGTGTTATTGATGTAGCTTTATTAGAAAGTTGTATTCGTGAAGACTTAAATAAGAAAGCACCTCGTGTAAACGCTGTTGTTGATCCTGTAAAATTGATTATTACCAACTATCCTGAAGGAAAAGTGGAAATGGTGGATGTAATTAATAATCCTGAGGATGAAACACAAGGATCTCGTCAATTACCTTTTTCCAGAGAAGTATATATTGAGCGAGAGGATTTTATGGAAGAACCTCCTAAAAAGTTTTTCCGCTTAGGTCCTGGCAGAGAAGTGCGATTAAAAGGTGGTTATGCTGTGACTTGTACTGATTATAAAAAGAATGAATCAACAGGAGAGATCGAGGAGATTTATTGTACTTATGATCCTGAAACTAAATCAGGAGCAACAACCGTTGAGCGTAAAATTAAAGGTATTTTACACTGGGTTTCTGTTGAGCATGCAGTGGATGCTGAAATCAGAATGTATGATAGATTGTATAATCATGAGGCCCCATCTTCACAAAAAGATGCAGATCATTTAGATTTTATAAATCCGGATTCTTTAAAAGTAATTACAGCTAAACTTGAACCTTCTTTAAAAGAAGTGAAACCATTGGATAAGTTTCAATTTCAAAGAGTTGGGTATTTTTGTGTAGATAAAGGTTCAACAAGTGATAAACTTATTTTTAACAGAACTGTTGCTTTAAAAGATAGTTGGTCTAAGAAAAAGTAAGTATCTTAACTGAAAATTATATAAAAGGTGCTTATTATAGCACCTTTTTTTGTGAACTAAAACGATATTTAATAATTTGTTAAGGTAATAGTAATTGAGTACTTAAGGCTTATTATTGTCCTTTATCTTTTATTTAAATAATATGAGTAGTCAAATCGTAAAATCTTATCAAGAGGAGATTGAATTAAAATATCAGCTTTATAACAGTCTTTTCTTATCGTTACAGCTTGAAGCTGTAGAAAAAGCAGGGAATTTAATTCCTTTGTTATATCAAGCATCAACTCAAGGGTTGGAAAATGGAGAAGATCCAATTTCAATTATTCAAAAATTCTTTGCGAATCATCAGGGCGAATTGTCTGAAGATGAGCAGAATGACTTTTTGTTTAAAGTTATTCAATACATTGAGCGTCAGATTGTATTGATCGATGCCTTAGAAGATGCCGCATATACTAAAATACATCGCATAACAGGTGAAAATTCATATGCTTCCATAAGTGACCGTATTAAAAAGGAAAATCTCATGGAAAAGATGGCAGAGGTTATTAAGGAATTTGGTGTAAGAGTTGTTTTAACTGCACATCCAACACAATTTTATCCTTCACAGGTGCTTGGAATAATCACCGATTTAATGGAAGCTATTAAAAAAGGAGAAGTGGCTGTGATTCGTGATTTGTTAGGTCAATTAGGGAAAACACCATTTTTCCAAAAGAAAAAACCTACACCGTTAGATGAGGCAAATAGACTTACTTATTATTTAAGAGAAACATTTTATCCAGCAATTGGTCAGATTCTGGATAAAACAGCTGAAGATTATAAAAGTGCTATTGAGAAAAATAATGAGTTTGTTTCTTTAGGCTTTTGGCCGGGAGGAGACAGGGATGGAAATCCTTTTGTTACAGTAGAAACAACAAAAGAAGTAGCTGCTCGTTTACGTAATACTGTTACAAATTGCTATTACAGAGATGTAAAAGAGCTTAAGCGAAGAATTACTTTTGCTGGAGTTCATGAGAAAGTTGTTGAAATTGAAAACATGCTTCGTGCTGAACTTGAAAATGCTTCTGGTAGAGCAAATGTTAATCTTGATGAGTTTAAAAGCAGAATTGATGAATTAGAAAATCTTATCAATAGTGATCATCAGGGGTTGTTTGTTGAAAAAGTTCAATCGCTAAAACGTAAAGTCAACAATTTTGGATTTTATATGGCAAGTATTGATATCCGTCAGGATAGTAGAATAATTGCCAAAGCCTTAAAAGAAGTAATTAAATCTTATCCGGATATATTGCCGGAAGGAATTTTTGAGATGAGTGATGCTGAACAGATTCAGTTATTAATGAATACTAAAGGCGTAGCTGATCCAAATGTTTTTGAAGATGAGGTTGTAAAAGATACTGTTGCTTCATTTGGAGTAATAAAGGATATTCAAAAAATAAACGGACAAAGAGGAGCTCATAGATATATTATAAGTAATTGTCGAGGGCCGGTTGATGTAGCCAGAGTTTTAGCAATGTTTAGAATATGTGGTTGGGGCTATGATGAGCTTACAGTTGATATTGTTCCGTTATTTGAAACAATTGATGACTTGAAGTTCGCTGGGGAAGCTATGCAAACCTTGTATTCAAATCCAACATATCGCAAGCATCTAAAAAATAGGGGTAACAGACAAACTGTTATGCTTGGTTTTTCTGATGGAACTAAAGATGGTGGTTATTTAATGGCTAACTGGGCTATATTCTCAGCTAAAGAAGATATTACTTTAAAATCACGAGAAAGTGATGTGGAAGTTGTGTTTTTTGATGGTCGTGGTGGGCCTCCGGCCAGGGGAGGTGGTAATGCACACCGCTTTTATGCTGCTATGGGTAAAAATATTGAGAGTAGGCAGATACAAATGACTGTTCAAGGGCAAACCATTAGTTCGCATTATGGAATTAAAGATGCAGCAGCTCATAACCTTGGGTATTTATTAACAGCAGGTTTAACAAATCGTTTGTATAATAAACCTAAGAATCAGATGGATGTACCTCAGCATGTTTTTATAGCAGAGATGGCAGAATCAAGTTATAAAAAGTATCTGGCATTAAAAGAACATCCATTATTTGTTCCTTATCTGGAGGAAATAAGTACTCTTAAATATTATGGAAAAGCCAATATTGGTAGCAGACCAAGTAAAAGAGGAGGTGGAGATAAAATCAATTTTGATGATTTAAGAGCAATTCCATTTGTTGGTGCATGGAGCCAGTTAAAACAAAATGTACCTGGATTTTATGGATTAGGAACTGCATTAAAAGAACAAGAGGAAAAAGGAAACTTACAGGCTTGTATAGATTTATATAAAAATAATATCTTCTTTAAGACTTTGTTGTCAAATAGTATGCAGAGTATGAGTAAAACAAATTTTGAGTTGACAAGATATTTAGAGCAAGATGAGAAATTTGGTGAATTCTGGAGTGACATCTATAATGAGTTTATGTTGACCAAGGAGATGGTGTTGAAGGTTTCTCAAATGCCTGATTTATTAGATGATAATCCTAGGAGCCAATTGAGTATTCGTTTACGAGAGAAGATTGTTTTGCCATTATTGATTATTCAACAATATGCCTTAATGAAGATTCATGAGTCTCAAAGTAATGGAAATAATGTTCCTGTTGAAGTTTATGAAAAGATGGTGATTAGAGCAATGTTTGGAAATATTAATGCCAGTCGTAATTCGGCATAAGTTAGTCTACAGTCTGCAGTCTACAGTTTTCAGAATTCATAACTGAGAACTGTGGACTAAGAACTGTTAAATCTGTTTATTGACCTAGTTCGTCATATTTAAGGAAATCCTGTACTTCAAGAAAAGCTTTCTCCATTCTTACCATTTTATCAACCATGAATTTGAAAATAGCAGGCCATTGTTCGGGTACTAAATAATCACCCTCCATTTCCTGGTAAACACGACAAACTTCTTCTCCGTGTTCTTTTTCATAAGCAAAATCCCAAATGAGAGGTTCTCCGTATTCTGATTCAAATATTTTTTTTGTAGCCTCAAGTTTTTCATAAAGCATTAAACGTCGAGACTCATGTTTGGTATTAATCTCAAGAGCAACAATTATTTTCTCTCGTCCAACTTCAAACCGTAAGTCAACACCTTTAACACCTGTTTTTTCACCAATCCATTCTTTTACGCGTCCTCGCTGTCCAGGTAATCTGCGTGTTTTATTTCCAAGTTTCCTCCAAAACTCCAGTACCAGTTCTTTCTTTTCTTCTTTTGAATACATATTAATCCTCTTCTTCTTTTTCTTTTTTACCTGAAGTATATAATACAAAAAGTAAATAGATACTTCCTAAGCCAATAAGGCTTCCTCCGTAGATTTCAGCATTTCTATATGATCCATGTATCATTCCAAAACCCAAAATGATAAAAATAACAGCAACAATACTTAGTTTTTTTCTCATACATTTAATATTTATTCCTTATCAAGACGTATTGCTATTCTTTTTTGTTCATAAAATAAAAATGCCTGCAAAATATTGCAGGCATCAAATTTATGATTTTCAATTATTTTTTAAAAATTGTATCTAACACCAAGTGTTAATCTGTCGTTTGAAAAATCAGAAGTGTTAGTAGGTTTAGATTTACTTGTAAATTCTGTTCCATAAGAAGCAATAGTGTGAAGCAATTCAAGACCGATAGTCATTTTGCCGGATTTGAATACAACTCTTGGTGAATAAGCTATTATTTTGCTGATACTTGAACCTAATGTATAACCAGTTTCAGTATCTAAAATCATAGATTCATCTTTTGTTCCAAGGTTGTTTGTTATGCCTGCGAAAACCCCAAATTCAACTTTTTTTCCATTTGTATGGATGTCTGTCCAAAAAGAATTAACATATATTGGTAAATATTCTCCGTCAATAGCAGTACCATTATTGGCTTTTCGGGCAACACCACCTATCATTACCATGTTTGTCATACTTCCGCCATATACACCTTCTGCTTTAAATGTAAGAGCAGAAGTGGTATATTTTAACGATAAATTTGCTTGCATGCTAGTTGTTGTACTAGAAGTAGTAAGCGGTTTTTGGTTTTTAACACCAAAAGTAGCAGCTAAAAATAAATCTTTAGCAGAACCATATTTAACCTGAAGGTTCATTTCGGGAAAGTCTGCTTGTTCAACTTGTTGTGCACCCCCCTTATTGGCAAAGTCAGCTTGTGATAGTGCAATAAAAGATAAAGATAGCTTTGAAGCTGCATTATATGAATATCTTACCTGAGGAGCTCTTGAAAGTGGATGGATTGGAGCACCAACAACGAAATTTACCATTCCTGGAAAGTTTTCAGGAATAAAGAACGGGTGCCATGTTTTACCTACCAATAATGAGGATTTCTCCCAGTTTAGCTTTATAAATGCATGTCTTAGTCTAACAACAAAATCTGTATTTCCATTACCATAGCCAAGGAAGTCACCTTCTACTTTCGCTGAGGTTTTAGCACCAAAGGCATCTAATCCCTGTAGGTTAACTCCAATTCTTGAAATTCCGGCACCAAAGTCAAAACTTCTTTTACTATCAGTACTTGTGTTTTTAGGAAATAAGTAAACATGGTTTTGTCTGGAAGTAACACTTTCGTGTGTGTCCATGATAGCGTCAAAACCTACAAATCCATATAATTTTGATGAAATTTGTTTTTCTTTTTCTTGTGCATTTGAAAAAATACTAGAAAAGATAAATAAGCTAAAGAGTAATTTTTTCATTTTTTAATGAATATAGATGTGTTTTATTTAATTAATTTCTGTTTTTTTATCGAGTAAAATGATACTTAAATATATAACACCATTTTTCTGCGTTATTTAAACTACATTAGTTGTTAAAGGCCTGCAAAGGTATTTAAAAATTATAAACATGAAGAAAATTATCAAAATCTTATCTGCTCCATATCTCTTTATATCTATGTTAATAATACTTGCTGCATCAATGGGTATTGCTACGTTTATAGAAAATGATTTTGGTACAAATGCGGCAAAAGCAACGGTGTATAATACGTGGTGGTTTGATGGTTTGTTTGCTTTATTGGCAATAAATTTACTTCTAAATGTTTTAAAGCCACATATGTATAAAAAAGGTAAGCTGGCAATATTGGTTTTTCACTTGTCCTTTTTAGTTATAATTATTGGAGCTGCGCTTACTCGTTATATCGGTTTTGAAGGTATTATGCATATACGTGAAGGGGAATCCACAAATGAATTTCTTTCTGCGTCAACTTATATTTCCGGCAATATTGAGAAGGATGGAATTATTATTCCGTTTGAAAAAGAAGTATTTATGTCAGAAAAAAGTAAGGATTACTTTTCTGCAAGTTTGGTTGCTGGTAATGAAAAAGTGAAAATTAATAGTATTGATTATATCTCTAAAACAAATTTTGTTCCTCAGGAAGGCAAAAAAGGTAACCCGTATATCACACTAGTAGTTTCAGGTAAAGAAACCGGGCGACAAAATATTGGTTTATTTTATGGGGAAAAAACAAATATTGGAGATTACTCAATTTCATTCGGAACTGATTCAATTGCTGATTTGTTTATATATATGGATGATGATGCCTTGTTGTTTAAATCAAAATATCAGGTATTTACTACAGATATGGGAACAAAACAAAAGGAGGAGATTGATTTTTCATATCCACAAGTTTTCAAGGATAAGACTCTGTATACGACAAATGAATTATTCATTGTTCAAATAAATTACTTAGAAAAAGCCGAATTAAAACCTGTACCTGTTCAAGAAATGATGCAAGGTGAATACTTGGAAACCGTAATGTTGGAATTCGTAATTAATGGTAAAAAAGAGCTTTTGCCAATATATGGTAATCAGGGGGCTTTAGGAGATCCTGCAGAACTTGAAGTTGAGGGTGTTAAGATTAAAGTAGCTTATGGCGCTAAAATCCTGAAAACTCCATTTAAGCTTCATTTAAATGATTTTCAGTTAGATCGCTATCCGGGTTCAGAAAGTCCCTCTTCTTTTGCCAGTGAGGTTACTTTATTGGATGAAGCTGAAGGCAAGAAAGCTGATTTTCGGATTTTCATGAATAATATATTAAGCTATAAGGGTTATCGATTTTATCAGTCTTATTACGATAAGGATGAAAGAGGTACTTTCTTATCTGTTAATAATGATTTTTGGGGCACAACAATTACCTATGTCGGGTATTTATTAATGGCAATTTCTATGATGTTATCTCTTGTTGCTTCAAAAAGTAGGTTTAGGTTTTTAGGAAGAAGAATCCGGGAAGTGCATAAGCAAAAGAAAGTGTTAGCCCTGTTGTTGTTATTGTTAGTGAGTTCGGTTTCATTTAGTCAGGATTTAAAAGGTGTTTCTAAGATCTCTGATGAACAAGCTCAGGAATTTGGATCGTTATGGATTCAGGATAACAGCGGAAGAATAAAACCAATGAACTCAATGAATGGTGAAATTCTTAGGAAATTAGTTAAGCATAATACATTTAAAGGTTTTTCTGCGGATTGGGTTGTATTAAATATATTGGTTTATCCGGAAATATGGGATCATGTTCCTATGATAACAGTTAAGACTGAAAGTATAAAAAGGATTGTTGGTAATAAAGAAAAGAAAGCTTCATTTAGCGATTTCTTTAATTTATCTGGGCAATATAAGTTAAGTAAGGATGTTGATATTGCTTATAGGACCAGACCTTCGGATAGAAGCAAAGATCAGAATGATTTAATAAAAATTGATGAACAGGTAAATGTTTATTATATGACCAAAACAGGAAAGTTTCTTAATGTATTTCCACTGCCAAATACTTCAGAGTCAAAATGGTTGTTGCCAGGAAGTGCTTCTTCTGGATTGCAGAAAGAAGAAAGTGTTTTTATTGAAAATATATTTGGTGAGTATTTAAAAACTCTGAGAAATGGAGATGTAGTTCAATCAGAGAAATACATTAGTGCAATTGGTAAATATCAAGTTAAGTATGGTCAAGGAATAATTCCGGGGGATAACATTAAAGAGCTTGAGATATTTTATAATAAAACAAATATCTTTCTGATGATTTCACCGGTGCTTTTTGTATTGGGTATCATTTTATTGTTATTGCAATTTATTTATTTGTTTTTGCCTTATAAGTCCTCTCTGTATGTAAATAAAGGTGGGTTGATTTTATTGTCGATTGGATTTCTGATATGTACAGGAGGTTTAGCACTGAGGTGGTATATTTCTGGACATGCACCATGGAGTAATAGTTATGAGTCTATGTTGTATATTGCCTGGTCAATGTTGTTGGCCGGTTTAATTTTTTCAAAAAAGTCTCCAATTGTATTATCTGTAGCTGCTGTTTTTTCAGGGATTGTATTATTAGTGTCGCACTTGTCATGGATGAACCCTGAGATTACGCCTTTGGTTCCTGTTTTAAAGTCATATTGGTTAACAATACACGTTGCTGTTATTGTAGCCAGTTATGGTTTTCTTGGTTTGGGCGCATTTTTGGCGTTTTTTAATTTAATTATCATTGGTCTTCGTAAATCAGGAAATAAGAACTTAGACTTAACAATTATAGAGTTAACTTCAATAATAGAAATGGGATTAACTATTGGTTTATATTTAATGACAATAGGTTCATTTTTAGGTGGAGTATGGGCGAATGAATCATGGGGTCGTTATTGGGGGTGGGATCCTAAGGAAACATGGTCGCTTATTACAGTTATTGTTTATGCTGTTATCTTGCATCTGCGTTTTATTCCTACTTTGAAAGGAGTTGTTACATTTAATGTTGCGGCTCTATTTGGTATGTTTTCAATTTTAATGACGTACTTGGGTGTTAATTATTATTTAGCTGGAATGCACTCTTATGCCAAAGGGGACCCAGTGCCTGTTCCAGTGTTTGTATATTATTCGATAATGATTGTTTTAGTTGTTGTTGTTTATGCTTTATATAATCATAAGAGATCTGTCTCTAAATTAGAATGGTAGAATATTATCAGTTTTCCAAATTTAGTACAGTATTGTTTATTTACTGTTGATAATTTTATAACATATTTAGGTATGTAAGATGCTGAATATTTGTATTTTTGAACATATACAGGTGTTTAGTAAACATTATCGCAGGGGGACATAGATAGGAATAGTTAAAATTGGGACTGATAAATGAATAAAGAGAGTTTGGAAAATTCATCCAGGCTTCAGGCTTTAGAGGCTGAGGTTAAGCACCTTAAGGGGTTGCTTAATAAGGTGTCGCCCCAGAAAAATGAAAAGCAAGACTATGTAAATAAACGGTTAGACTCAAAACTAGAAGGTTTATTACAAAAGGGGTTAGGTTATAATGAAGTTGTTTTAGAATTATTAAAGGAAGTAGGTCAACAAGTTGAAGTTGACAGACTATCAATATATGATTATGAAGATTCGCTAGGTGGTTATCTTGCGAAATATCAATGGTATAGTGATGAGTTTCAGGAGTACTATCCAACAGATCTAATAATCTACGATAATGAAAATCCATTAATAAATCCGACACATGAGAGTGCTTTTGCAACCTCAGATATAGTTAAAGATCTTTCCACTTCTCTTGCACTTAAATTTGAAACTTTTCAGGTTAAGTCGTTATTAATTATTTCATACAGCAGTGCTGAGATATCAAATGGCTTTTTAGTTTTTGAAACATGCTCTTTTAATCGCGAATGGTATGATTTCGAAATTCAGGAACAGTTGGTCAATGTAAAGAAGATTGTTTCTAGTTTGAATACATATTGGTATAAGAAAAATGCAGAAAAGGATTTATTCTATAGAAATATATTAAATACTGCCACTTCTTTAATTGCAAAAGATAAACTGCCAAAAAAAACAATCTATAAAATATTTGAACAGATAGGACAAGCACTGGGATTAAATAAGGTTTATTTTATTGCACAAAATAGCTTTTCAAATCATCATGAATTTTTTTGGAGTGTTAACGCTGAAGATGATATTGGTTTAACAAGTTTTGATATAGAGAAACTTCTAGGGAAAAAGGATATAGTTAAAAGCTTCGTGTTTGATAGTTCGGAAATAAAGAAGCTGAATATAAAACTTACGTTACATCTTTCAATATCCGTAAATGCGCTATATGTTAATAACGAGTTTAGTGGTTGGTTAGTCACTGAATTTAGTGAAAAAGTTGATAGTATCAGATATCTTCCTTTTGTAGATTCAATTTCACATTTAATAGAATCTTTATTAGGGGATTTATACTACGAAAGTGAATTGAATACAAGATGTTTGTATCTGCTGGAAGCGAATAAGGGATTGGCTCTAAAGGAATCTTTTCTTGATGGTCTATTGAAATATTCTCCTGTAGGTATTATTAAGTTGGTAGATGGAGTTGTTAAGTTGACTAATGAGAAAGTTAGTGAGATTTTTGAATTAACATCAGACGGACTTGTAAACAGAAATTTGGAAGATTTACTTTCATGTAAGGATACTTCTAAATATTTACAAAAGATTGAAAATGAAAATTCTGTTGTACATGAAATATTTGAGATAAACGTTGGGTTATATACGAAACTATTGTCCTTTTATGGGATTATTGATAATTCTAACAAAGAAAACGGACATGTATTGTTTATACAGGATGTTACGTCTATTCATCATACAGAAAAAAAATATGAAGAACTTCGGGATCGGTATGAAAAAATATTGGAAGCCTCGATATATGGTATTTTAATAACTGATTTAAATGGAAGTATAAAGTTTATCAATAAATCAGCAAGAAGTTTATTTGATTACGATCTTGCAGAAGCAAATAATCTAAATATAAAATCATTAGTTTATAATAATAGTGAAGCTTTTGTTGATGAGTTGCAACTTGCTATAAAATCAGCTAATTTTTATAGAAGTAATACGGCATTAAAATCAAAAGAAGGAAAATTGTTAGATGTTGATTTTTCAGCACAAAAAATACAGATTGATGGCAAAGATCATTATTTTATTAATGTTCATGAAGTTTCGCAAGCTTCACATATACAAGAGGATAAGTTAGGTGATGGATTTGAACGTTTAGCACAAAACTTTCCGGATATTATTTTAAGGTTGAATCGAGATCGTAAGATATTGTATCATAATGATGCTCTTATAAAACATTTTGAGTTTTTGGCTGATCAGGAGATTGAAGGAAGGTCTCTTACTGAGTTAGATGTTTTTAATGAGGTTGTAGGACCTACTTGGCAGGCTAAAATTGAGGACGTATTTAATTATGGCGAAAAAATATCAATGGAACTTGGCTTTAGCGATGAATCAAAAGATTTGTATTTTGATTGGATTATTGCTCCAGAACTAGATGTGAATGGTAATATTGATACTGTGTTAGCTATTGGTAAATGTTTATCTGAACATAAATTGGTTGAAAAGCAGCTAATGGAAGCTAAAGAAAAAGCTGAAGAGTCAGATAAATTAAAATCATCGTTCCTGGCTAATATGAGCCATGAGCTTCGAACTCCACTAAATGCAATTGTAGGTTTCTCAGCATTGCTTAGAGGAGATAATATATCAGTAGAAGAAAAAGATGATTACGTTGAGGTGATTCATAAGAACTCGGATAGTTTAATGAGTTTAATAAATAATATCATCGATGTAGCTAAAATTGAAAGTGGAAAAATATCTGTAGAGAAAGAGGATGTTGATTTACATGAGATGCTCAAGTCGTTATATAATGATTTTACTCCGAAAGTAGAGATTGAGCATAAGGGTCGGGTGAAGTTGTATGTTTCTATGCCTAAGGATGATAAGTGTATTATTTATTCAGATCCGATAAGGTTGCGTCAGACTTTAGTAAATCTTATAGGGAATGCTATAAAGTTCACAATTAAGGGCTTTGTTGAGTTTGGGTATACAAAAGAAAATACTCAGATAAGATTTTATGTAAAGGATACTGGAATTGGTATTTCAGACGCAAAGCAAAAAGTGATATTTCAGCCTTTCAGAAAAGAAGTTGAAACCAGTAATCAAATATATGGAGGTACAGGTGTTGGTTTGGCTATTTGTGAAAAAATTGTACATGCTTTAGGTGGAGAAATTGGTCTTAACTCAGAAAAAGGAAATGGTTCAGAATTTTTCTTTACTCACCCTTATGACATATCTGAAAATGAGAAAAAACATTCTAGTATTTCTCATAAAACAATTACTATTTCAAACCCGGTTCTGCCCAAAAATTATTATTGGCCTAATAAATTAGTATTGCTTGTTGATGAAAATAGTAGTGTTCATTTGCAAATGCGAAAATCTATTGAAAAGACAGGTGTAACTCTTGTTTCAGCGAGAACTGGAGCTGGTGCTAGTAAGTTGTTGATGAATAGAAAAGATATTTCTCTGGTAATTATGGATCTTAAATTTCCGGATTCAACAGGTGAGGAGTTAATAAAAGATATTAAACAAATGAATAGAGATATCCCGGTTATAGCACATTCTGAAAAAGTTACGGAAGGGTATTATGGTGAGATTCTAAATTATGGTTTTGATGCTTGTATATCCAAAAACGGTGATAAGGAAGAGTTATTGATGGTAATGGATAAATTTCTTGTAGAAGCAAACAATACAAAATAAAAAATGTGTATCTCTAAAACTTTTGAGATACACATCTATAAAATCTTACAATAGGGTTATTTAACTGCTCCCCATTGTCATCTTTGTCATTATTTTCTAAACGCATAAGTATAATTTTTGTCTTCTGAGTTAATAGTTACATGATAGTCTCCTTTTGGTAAAGCTGAGATATCAAACTTTTTAGAGAAAGTTCTTTCTGCTTTAAAAGTTTCTGTAAAAATTTCTTCAGAACTAGAGCTAATAGTTACATCAACTGATTTTACTCCGAAAGGAATGTAACTAACAATTAGAGTGTTGTCAACAACATTAGCAAAAGTTGTATTTGCGTTTGATGCAACATCTTTTTTAACATCACTTGCAATTTTGTGGTTTTTAACAGCGAAATCTTTTGAAAAATATTCTTTTCCTTTTGATTTTAATACAACTGAATATTCACCATCACTTAGGTATGAAAAATCAAGAACTTTTTGCGTAAAACCAGCTTTGCTAATTAATTCTCTATGAAAAACTTCTCCGTCTTTACCTTCAATAGTAAGTATTGCATTGCTTTCGCTTTGGTTGTTTAATGAAAGCACTGAAAAATCAGTATTTAAATAAGGATAAATAGAAACTGTTGATGCTGATGCTTTTCCATCTCCTTCTCCTGCGTAAGCTGATACTCCTAAGGTAAACATTACTCCCAATGCTAATCCTTTAAATAATTTACTTGTCTTCATCTTAAAATAGTTTTTTGTTGTTTGTATTAGTCAACTTTCTGTAGGTTGACATTACAAACATATGTATATTTTGAGAAAGGGTGGTTAAAATAGGGGGGTCTGACGTATGTGTTTTAATTTTTATTAAGTGTTTATTTGAAAAAGGTATTTTGCTAACATTGGAGAAATATAAAGTTAACATTAAGTTAACATTGGAAGGAGGTGTTAACAAAAGGTCGTAATTTTAACAAATCTGTGAAGATTTCTTTCTTGTTTGTTAAAATTGTAATTTGAAAATAAATAGTGTGTTAATATCTGTTTTAAAAATTTACCATTTATCGTTAAATTATAGTATTTATAAGCCGTATTTACTCTAAATGCGTTGGTTTCCTGGTTTTATTCCTGCAAGATTCCTATTGGAGACTTATGGGGATGCAACTGTTTATAGTGTTTTGTTTAATGTTAATTGGAAGGTATTACCAGATAACTAAGCAATATGATTCAAGAAGTCATCTGTAGAAGTTTACCTACCACAAGAAAAGTTTATAGTTGGATTAAATAATTAGTTTGTATAAGGCTCAATGTATAATTTCACTGAAGATACTTAAATTATTGCTTGTTGTGTATTTGTATTTGTTAGACTATTATACATACACTGTATGATAGAGTTTATTTCGGGTATGAAATTTTAGAAATTCCAATAATAGTATCTTCTATTTATATTATATATATAGAGCTCTATTGATACTATTTTTTATTAAAGATTTTTGGTGTGCTTTATAAATGTGTTTAAGTTGTAAGTTTTCTTAGGATAGAATTTCCTTAACGGCGTTATAGATACCTTCTTTATCGAATCCACATTCATGCTGAAGTTCAATTTGAGTTCCATGATCAACAAATCTGTCCGGAACACCGAGTCTTTCAATAATTGCGTTGTATCTATGGGTTACCATAAATTCTATTACAGCACTTCCAATTCCACCAACGATTGTTCCGTCTTCAATGGTAATAATTTTATTGTGCTTCTTAAATATATTATGGAGGAGTTCTTCATCCAATGGTTTACAGAATCTTAAATCATAAAGTGCAGCAGAGATATTCTCTTTCTTTAAGTTTTCGCAAACTTGAGCAGCTTTGTTACAAACCGGACCTATGGTTAATATGGCAATGTCTGTTCCATCTATGATTTCCTCTCCTTTCCCAATTTCAATTTCTTTCATTGGATTCACCCAATCTACTGTAGTCCCTATTCCTCTTGGATATCGGATTACGAAAGGTCCCTGATCCGGAAGTTGGGCTGTGTACATTAAGTTTCGTAATTCATGTTCGTTACGAGGACTTGCAATAGTTAAATTAGGTACTAATCTAAAAAAAGCAAGATCGTACACACCGTGGTGGGTTGCACCGTCAGCGCCAACTAAACCACCTCTGTCAAGGCAAAAAACAACATTTAGTTTTTGAATGGCAACATCATGAATAACCTGGTCATAGGCTCTTTGCATGAATGATGAGTAGATATTACAAAAAGGAACTAACCCAGAAATTGCTAATCCGGCAGAAAAAGTAACTGCATGTTGCTCTGCTATTCCAACGTCAAATGCCCTGTCTGGCATTTTTTCCATCATAATGTTTAAGGAGCAACCTGAAGGCATAGCTGGAGTAATACCAACGATCTTTTCATTTTTCTCAGCAAGTTCAACAATGGTATTCCCAAATACATCCTGATATTTTGGAGGTTTGGGTTTCGTATTTGGAGTCTCTAGTTTTTCACCGGTTAGTTTATCGAATTTACTTCCTGTGGCATGCCAGGCTGTTTGATTTTCTTCCGCAAACTTAAATCCTTTACCTTTTTTGGTGATACAGTGTAAAACTTTGGGTCCCGGAATGTTCTTTAAATCATTTAGAACCTTTACTAAATGGTTAATGTCATGACCATCAACAGGACCAAAATATCTAATATTAAGTCCTTCGAAGATATTGGTCTGTTTTGTAAGTAAAGACTTTATACTGTTATTAATTGCAGTAATCTTATCCTTTGCATTAGGACCGGTTATTTTTAATTTTTCAAGTCCCTTAATGATCTCATTTCTAAACTTATTGTAGGTGTGAGAGGTTGAAATATCTACTAGGTAATCACTTAATCCACCAACATTAGGATCAATGGCCATGTTGTTGTCATTAAGGATTATCAGCATGTTTGCTTTTGTACTACTTAAGTTGTTTAAACCTTCAAAAGCCTGACCAGCGGTCATACTGCCATCGCCAATAATTGCAACAGCTTGTCTGTCGTTTTCTTTGTTTCGCTTTGCTGCAATAGCAATTCCAAGAGCAGCAGAAATAGAAGTTGAGGAATGTCCAACTCCAAAAGCATCGTATTCACTTTCAAAAATATTAGGAAAGCCACTTATTCCTTTATATTTTCTGTTTGTATGAAACTGATCTTTTCTTCCGGTAAGTATTTTATGACCGTAAGCCTGATGTCCAACATCCCATATTAATTTATCATATGGTGTATTGAATACGTAATGTAATGCTACGGTAAGTTCAATCACTCCTAAGCTGGCACCAAAGTGTGCCGGATTACAAGAAACAGCATCTATGATAAAATCTCTTAGTTCCTGACATAAAGCAGGTAAGTCTTTTTCATCTAATTTTTTTAAATCATCAGGACTATTAACCTTTTGTAAAAAGCTGTTCCCTATGTTTTCCATTCTTTATACTTCGGGTGAAAATTTGTTGGGTGCAAATATAATATATTAGCACGAAACAAACCTAATTAGAGTTTTTATAGTTAAAAAATATAAGCATCTTTGAAGCTAAATATTTAATCAACACAGTTTAATTTCAAGTATTAATCATGAATAATTTTAAAATATTAATTTTTATTGGTTTGATATTAGGCCTGTTTTCATGCATCCCATTGAAGCAGTTTCAGGAACTTGAAAGTCGATATGATTCAAACAAACAGGAATTACAAAGTTTAAGGTCGGAAAATGAAGGACTTGAGGTTCAGAATAACGAGTTGTCATCCGAAGTTAATCGTTTAAAAAAGAAGGTTGAGCAATTAGAAAAAGATACTTTAAGATTAGCCAAGAGAGCCTGGAGTCTGCAAAATAGAAATAAGGAACTGTCGAATCAGTATAAAGATTATTTAAATGATATGTTGAAGAATAATCAAGATAAATCTTCTTCTGAATTATTGAAGCATTTACAGACTTTACATGAAGAATTGCAAAATAGAGAAGATGAATTAGCATCTGCGGAAAGAGAGTTAAATAAAGAGAAGATAAATCTGGAAAATGCAAAGAATAATTTGCAGAAAATGGAACGTGAGCTTGAGCAAAGAAATAAAAGGCTTTATGAGTTAGAAAGTGCTTTGGCAGAGAAAGATTCATTAATGAATGCCTTAAAGAAAACAGTGGCCGATGCTTTAACTGGATTCAATGATGATGAACTTGCTGTGCATATCAAGAATGGAAAAGTTTATGTTTCAATGGAAGAGAAGTTGCTTTTTAGTTCAGGTAGTTATCAGGTTAGTCCGGCTGGTGTTTCAGCATTGACTAAAATAGCTGGCGTTCTTGAGGAAAAGAAAGATATTAATGTATTGGTTGAAGGACATACTGATAATGTGCCATATAAGAGTACTGTCTTACTTGATAATTGGGATTTAAGTGTAAAGAGAGCTACGTCGGTTACCCGAATTTTATTGAATAATGGTAATATTGCTCCTTCAAGAATTACGGCTTCCGGAAGAAGTGAATATGTTCCTTTGCAAACAGGAAATACTCCTGAAGCAAGAAGGAAAAACAGAAGAACCGAAATCATTTTATCTCCAAATCTTGATCAGATTTTCAACATACTCGAAACCAATTAAAAGGTTAAAAGTTTCATTTTTATATGTTCAAATGTATTTAGGAGCTTGTAATATTTATAAGCTCCTAAATTTGTTATTGCTATATACTTCATTTTTCTATAGTAAGTTAACTAACATATCATCAATTAAGGGTAATCCAATGGCTCTAAGCGTTGAGCCTATTAATATTTGTAATTTGTCTTGTCCGGAATGCCCAACGGGTATGAAAATCTTGACAAGAAACAAAGGAACGATTTCATTGGATCTATTTCAGGATGTTATAAATCAGGTTTTTAAGTATACGTTTTTAGTAAATCTATATTTTCAAGGAGAACCATTTATGCATGTGAAATTATTTGATTTAATTAAGTATGCAAAAAGTAAAGATCTCCTTGTTGCTACCTCAACCAATGGACTCTTTATTACAGTATCAATGGCTGAAAAAATAGTTGAATCCGGCCTGGATGAATTATATGTTTCTTTGGATGGAATTACTCAGGATGTTTATGAGAAGTATAGAGTTGGAGGTGATGTAAATAAAGTAATTGAAGGACTAAAAAATCTTGTAGCAGCTAAAAAGAAATTAAAGTCAAACTTCCCAATTATAAGGACACAGATGCTCGCTTTTAACTTTAATGAGCATCAGATAAGTGAGTTTAAAGAGTTATCCTATCGTTTAGGAGTGGACATAGCTGATGTAAAAACTGCTCAGGTTTATGGAGTTGAGAATAAGGGATATCTCTTGCCTGAAAATAAAAAATTAACAAGATATTCATCAGTGCTTAATGAGTCGTTTAAAATAAATGGACAAATCAAAAATAGTTGTTGGAAGCATTGGTCGTCCTGCGTAGTTACATGGGATGGAAAAGTAGTGCCTTGTTGTTTTGATAAGGATGCTCAATTTAATATGGGGGCATTAAGTGAAGAAAGTGTTTACAGAATATGGAAAAATAGTAAGTATACATCTTTTAGGAATCTTGTATTAAGAAAACAGTCAGATATTGATATTTGTAATAATTGTCCTTTAAGCAGAAGGTAGTATTAGACTGAAGTTTTCGTGTTATTAACATTCTAATAAGGGTGTTGATAAAATATTATGTGTAATTGATGTTTTTTTTGATTAAAAAACAAGATCTTTAGACTGAAAATCCTAATTTTAAGTTTTATAATGAACCTCACGAATTGCAGGACCGTATTTATGATCCTGCTTGCTTTTATATGATAAAAAAAGAACGTAGTCGAATACTTAGATTAATAGATGTTTGGGTAAGGAGAAAATTAGGTCCCGGTACCCTTCCATCAGGGAATGGTTTTCTGTATTGGCGAGAAAGGATATTTCACTACTTTGTAATTGCTCTTATTTCGGTGGGGCTTTTGTCTTATCTATATTACACAATTTCTTTCTTGCAGGATAAAAAATATATTTCTGCAATTTTTAGTTCTGTTGTTTTTATTTCGGCCCTTTTTATTTCAATTATACGATCCTTTCCATTTAGATTTAGAGCAGGTTGGTTGTTAACCTGTGTTTACTTCTTGGGTGGATATTTGTTTTTAATAAATGGACCATTGTCTTTAGGATTAGTAATGCTTCTGGCATATTCTATTTTATCTGCAATTTTATTGGGCTATAAAGCAAGTGTTTATTCAATATTATTAAATATTTCATTGTTAGGAGTAGCTTTTATACTACATAATACAAAGATTGTAACAAGTGATTTATTGTTAGATTTAAATCTCAGTTCTTATATTAATATAATTGTACTCTTTGTTGTAATTAATGTCATTACTCTATTTCCGTTGGTTTCATTTATAAATGGATTAACTTTTAGTTTTGAAAAAGAACTCAGATATAAAAATATCCTAAGTTGCGAAAGAGAGAAATTAATGAGAGCTAAGGTTAAAGCAGAAGAATCTGATTTGCTTAAAACATCATTTTTATCAAATATGTCCCATGAAATACGTACTCCAATGAATGCGATTCTGGGTTTTAGTAATTTGTTATCTCACAATGAAATTAGTGATGTTGAAAAAGAAGAGTTCGTAAATCTTATCCGTATTAATGGTAAAAATTTGCTTACTCTGGTTGAAGATATCATTGATATATCAAAAATTGACAGTGGTCAACTTCAGATAAAAAACAGTCCGGTTTGCTTACATGATGTATTAAAAGATGTGTATGATTCATTTTGGGATGACATTAAACGTAGGGGCTTGTTAAATATCAAGTTATACCTAAATGAGGGCATATCTGATAAAAAGACAATGATATTAACTGATGCATTTCGTCTTAGACAAGTATTAATAAATTTGGTAGGAAACGGAATTAAGTTTACAGACCGAGGTTTTGTGGAGTTTGGATATGAGTTGCATAATGAAGATGTACTTCGGTTTTATGTGAAAGATACAGGTATTGGACTTCCTAATGGAAAAGAATATGAGGTTTTTGAACGTTTTTCAAAATTTACTAATGATAAACAAAAAATGCTTTATGGAGGTACAGGTATTGGGTTGTCAATCGCGAGGGATGTAATAACACTGATGGGCGGTAAAATTTGGGTAGAATCAGAGGAGAAAGTTGGTAGTACCTTCTTTTTTACAATTCCCTATCATAAAGTATCAAACGTAATTAGTAAAACAGAAAAAGAAATTCCGGTAAATAAATATAATTGGGAAGGAAAAACATTTCTGGTTGCCGAAGATGAAGAGGACAACTTCAGATATTTAGAGGTTGCCTTATCTATTTCAAATGCAAGTTTAATCTGGGCACGTAATGGAGTAGAAGCAGTAGATATTTTTAATCGAATAGATAATATTGATTTGGTTTTGATGGATATTAAAATGCCTGAAATGGATGGATATACTGCAACGAAAGAGATAAAGCTTAAAAACAAAGATGTCCCTGTAATTGCTCAGACAGCTTATGCAATGAGTGAAGAAAAAGAGAAGTCGAAACAAGCAGGTTGCGACGATTATATTGCTAAGCCAATCAATTATACTGATTTATTAAAGGTGATTCATAAGCATGTTCCCGGAGCTGAGGTCAGTGCATAAAAAAGAGGTTTACTTAAGTAAAATAAACCTCCTTTAAATATTATCATTCTAAAAATTATAGAGTTAAAATATCTTTTTCTTTCTTAGCGATAAGATCATCTATAATTTTAGAGTATTTATCTGTAAGTTTTTGAACCTCTGCTTCAGCATCTTTTTCAATATCCTCAGCTAGGCCGTCTTTTTTCATTTTCTTTAATTCTTCATTGCTGTCGCGTCTTACATTGCGAATGCTAATTCTAGCATCTTCAGCTTCTTTTTTTGCCTGTTTTACAAGGTCTTTACGTCTTTCTTCTGTCAAAGGAGGAACGTTAATTCTTACTAACTCACCGTTGTTTTCAGGATTAAATCCTAAATTGGCTGCCATAATCGCTTTTTCAATAGGTTGAATCATTGATTTCTCCCATGGTTGAATAGCAATTGTTCTTGGATCAGGTGTGTTAACATTTGCTACTTGTTGTAATGGTGTCATAGAACCATAATAATCAACCATCACGCCTTCAAGCATGCCAGGATTTGCTTTACCAGCTCTAATTTTAATTAATTCATGCTCAAGGTGATTAATGGAGTTATTCATCTTTTCCTGAGCCATTTCTAGTAATATTTCTATTTCCTCTGTCATAACAGTCTCTTTTCAATGCGGTTTAACTTATGTTAGGTAAGATTTTTCAAATGCAAAAGTATAAAACTTTAATCTAAATTAAAAGCAGTATAATTATATGTAATAATAGTTTAAATAACTAATGAATATTATTGAATTGTCACCTTGTTTAATTAGATGATTAAAGGGTATTTATTGCAGAGAAAATTGGAAATATTAAAAGAATAAATTTGGTTACTGTTTCATATTAATGATATAATTTTTTAGTACAGAATTAACTCAAATGGTAAGCATAAATATAATGTGATTTGTATATTTGGAAGCTCGTGTTTTAAAGGGATTTTAATAGTTATTAAATGTTAAAACATGTTTTAAAACAACCATCTTTATTTTTAAAATTGAAAGATATGTATTTAAGTCTACACAGTGGATAAAATTTATATTTCGTAAGTTATTGAAAGAAAGATAAATACATTTTGATTCTTAGAAGGATTTTAAATAAAGATTTTTTTCTTTATTCCCATTGGAATACACAGTGAACACACTACCTTTGCAATTCAAATTTTTGAAAATATATAATTAGAGATTTAATATTTAACTTTATGAGTAATCTATTTTGTTCCTCGATTGGAAGAAAGCTCTTGATGAGTTTGTCAGGACTTTTCTTGATTATCTTTTTGATAGTCCATCTTTCAATTAACTTAATGTTATTGGTTCCAGATGGTGGAGAAATTTTTAACATTGCTGCTAATTTCATGGCGCTTCCTGTTATTAAATTCGGCCTTCAACCAGTTCTTGCTTTAGGCTTTATTGTTCACATTGCTTATGCTGCAATTTTAACAGCAGAAAACAATAAAGCTCGTGGTAAAAACAAGTATGCATCTGGTAATAGTACTAAAGAAGTAATGTGGGCTTCTAAGAACATGGCTGTTTTAGGTATAGTTGTTCTTGCATTTTTAGTTGTTCATGTTATGGATTATTTTGTTCCATTGCAAATTACACATGGAGCTAAAGAAGTAACTATAGGAGGTGTTACTATGCACGATACTTATAGTTTAGTAAAAGAAACGCTACAGAATCCTGTAAAAGTAATTCTTTACATTATTGGTTCACTAGGTTTAGCGCTTCACCTTACTCATGGATTTTGGTCTGCATTCCAAACTTTAGGTGCTAGTAATAGTATTTGGCGTAAGCGTTGGACTGTAATCGGAACTATTTTCGCTTGGGTTGTTAGCCTTGGATTTTGTGTTATTGCGATTACAATGTTTTTATCTTAATCCTTTAATTTTTTAAGAAATGAAGTTAGATTCTAAGATTCCAGAAGGGCCATTGGCCGAAAAATGGACCAATTATAAAAATCACCAAAAATTGGTGAACCCAGCTAATAAGCGTAACCTTGATATTATTGTTGTAGGAACAGGTTTGGCAGGTGCTTCTGCTGCTGCTTCTTTTGGTGAAATGGGTTTCAAAGTAAAAAACTTTACTATTCAGGATTCACCTCGTCGTGCTCACTCTATTGCTGCACAAGGGGGTATCAATGCTGCTAAAAATTATCCAAACGATGGTGACTCAATCTATCGTTTATTTTATGATACAGTAAAAGGTGGTGACTACCGTGCTCGTGAAGCAAACGTTTATCGTTTAGCTTCTGTAAGTAACGATATCATCGACCAATGTGTGGCTCAAGGTGTACCATTCGCTCGTGAGTATGGAGGTTTATTAGATAACCGTTCATTTGGTGGTGCTCAGGTGAGTCGTACTTTTTATGCAAAAGGACAAACTGGTCAACAGTTATTAATTGGTGCTTACCAGGCTTTAATGCGTCAGGTAAATGCGGGTACTGTTGAAATGCATACTCGTACTGAGATTGTTGACATTGTAATGGTTGATGGAAAAGCTCGTGGTGTTATTGCTCGTGACTTAGTAACAGGAGAATTCTCTCGTCACTTTGGACACGCTGTTGTATTGGCTACTGGTGGTTACGGAAATACATTCTTCCTTTCAACTAATGCAATGGGATCAAACGGTTCTGCTGCTATTAAAGCATTTGAAAAAGGAGCTGTATTTGCAAACCCTTGTTTTGCTCAGATTCACCCAACATGTATTCCTGTTCACGGTGAATTCCAATCAAAATTAACGTTGATGTCTGAGTCTTTACGTAACGATGGTCGTATCTGGGTTCCTAAAAAGAAAGAAGATGCAGAAGCTATTCGTGCAGGAAAACTTAAAGGTGCAGATATTAAAGAAGAAGATAGAGATTACTACTTGGAAAGAAGATATCCTGCATTTGGTAACCTTGTTCCTCGTGACGTTGCTTCTCGTGCAGCTAAAGAAAGATGTGATGCTGGTTTTGGTGTAGGAAGCACAGGATTAGCTGTTTTTCTTGATTTTAAAACTGCTATTGAGCGTTTAGGAGAAGATACAATTCGTGCACGTTACGGAAACTTATTCCAAATGTATGAAAAGATTGTTGATGACAATCCATACGAAACACCAATGATGATTTATCCTGCTATTCACTATACAATGGGTGGTATTTGGGTTGATTATGAATTACAAACAACAGTTCCTGGATTATTTGCCGCTGGTGAGGCTAACTTCTCTGATCACGGTGCTAACCGTCTTGGAGCATCTGCATTAATGCAAGGTTTAGCTGATGGTTATTTTGTATTACCATACACTATTCAAAATTATTTAGCTGATGATATTCGTACACCTCGTATGACAGGTGAAGAAAAAGAATTTGTTGAGGCTGAAAAAGCTGCTAAAGATAAATTTGCGAAATTATTAGCAATTCAGGGAAATCGTTCAGTTGATAGTATCCACAAAGAATTAGGATTAGTAATGTGGGATTTTGTTGGTATGGCTCGTAACAAGAAAGGTCTTGAAGAGGCTATCGAAAAAATCGCTGCTATTAAAAAAGAATTCTGGACAAATGTTAAGATTCCTGGATCAAGCGAAGGTATGAATGTTGAGCTTGAAAAAGCTTCTCGTTTAGCTGACTTTATTACTATTGGAGACTTAATGGCACGTGACGCTTTACACCGTGAAGAGTCTTGTGGAGGTCACTTCCGCGAAGAATATCAAACTGAAGAAGGGGAAGCTCAACGTCAGGATGATAAATTTACTTACGCTGGATGTTGGGAATATCAAGGTGAAGATAAAGCGCCTATCATGCATAAAGAAGACCTTAAATTTGAGGTAGTTAAAGTTGCTCAACGTAACTATAAATAATCTTGTAGGTCATTAATGTTCATAAGTTAAACAGAGAAAAATGGAAAAGAATATAAATTTGACTCTTAAAGTTTGGCGTCAGAACGGGCCACAAGATAAGGGTCGTTTTGAAACATACAAACTAGATAATGTTTCTACAGAAAGTTCATTTCTTGAAATGATGGACCTTCTAAATGAGCAATTAATTGGAGAAGGTAAAGAACCAGTAGCATTTGATCACGATTGTCGTGAGGGTATTTGCGGTATGTGTTCTTTATACATCAACGGACGTCCTCATGGACCTGACGATGATGTTACTACTTGTCAGTTACACATGCGTAAGTTTAAAGATGGAGAGACTATTACAATTGAACCTTGGAGATCTGCAGGTTTCCCTGTAATTAAAGATTTAATTGTAAACCGTAGTGCTTTCGATCAAATTATTGCTGCAGGAGGTTATACTTCTGTAAGTACTGGTGGTGTACCTGATGCTAACGCTATTCCAATTCCAAAAGCAGATGCAGATGAAGCTATGGATGCTGCTTCTTGTATTGGTTGTGGTGCATGTGTTGCTACTTGTAAGAATGGTTCTGCAATGTTATTCGTTTCTGCAAAAGTGAGTCACTTAGCTCTTTTACCACAAGGTAAGGTAGAAGCAGCTCGAAGAGCAAAAGCAATGGTAAGTAAAATGGATGAGCTAGGTTTTGGTAACTGTACTAACACTGGTGCTTGTGAAGTAGAATGTCCAAAGGGAGTTTCTATTTCAAACATCGCTCGTTTAAATAGAGAATTCTTAAAAGCTAAATTAGCTGACTAAGTTCTAGATTCTCATTAAAATATAAGAGGTTGTCATTTGACAACCTCTTTTTTTGTTTTATTATTTGAGAATAGCTAGAACCATGATTATGATATAAGTCCTTAGTTCTTATTGTAAAGAATCTTTGCGACGGATTTTAATTTTCATCGCACCTTCAATTGGTTCTTCAGATACTAAAATTAAATACCCACCGCCACCAGCTCCTGCAAGTTTCCATGCAATTGCTTTGTCTTTGTACTGATCAATTTCAGAGCTAATTCTATCATTAAGCATGGCCGGAAACATCCTGGTTTGTGCATGAAATGAAGCTAAGAAGCCTTCTGCAAATTTTTCAAGGTCTTTTTTATTAATCGCTTCCCAAACTTTTTCGGATGCTTTTGATAATTCCAGTACGTTATCCGTTGAAATATAGGTTTCTTTTAATAAATCTAGATGATCTTCGCGAGGCCATAATAACACCATGTAGATATGATCTTCTAACCAGGTCAGTACTTCTTCAGAATGAATTGATTCGAAGCTTTTGGGCCAATATTCATTATCGTAATAATGGCGTACAACACCAGGCATACAAATACCTATGGCATCTTGAGCTCCTGAAATGATTTTTGATCCTGGAGTGTTTTCAAACTTAAATAGAATTTCGGCAAGTTTCTCAGGCTTTTCCAATGGTAAATGATATGGCCATATTTTTTTTGCTGCATTACGAGTTGATGTCGACATTCCACATCTTTCGTTGTATTCAATTATAGGTTCAAGAGAAAGTGTGATTGCCCATCCCGGATGATATTTTGATACATATGGTTGGTCAATCCATGTTCCGGCCAGGTCAATTCGATATGGTAATGTACAATTGTCATTAGATCTAATAGCTGTAGTTGATCTCTCAGGAAGACCTGCATCAGGAATTCGTTGTAATACTTTTAGTTCAATATTTAGAGACTTACAAAGTTCTTTTTTAGCAGGAGAATATCCATCTTCATTTACAACAAAATAATCAGGACTTAATTCGTGTAGTTCTTGTTCAAAATCTAAAATTCCCGAACCTTGATTTACAAATGCTTTAGTTATGTATTTCAAAGAGTTTAACATGTAAAGTCTCTCTTGTTCTGAATTTATTGTCTTTCGGCCCTTTAATTCTTCAATTGTTTGGTCAGAGCCTATACCTACATATACATTGCCATATTTAGATGCTTCCTTAAAAAAGGCTACATGTCCACTATGGAGCATATCAAAACATCCTGATACAAAAACTTTTTTTTCCATTTAAATTATTTTTGATGCAATTAACTGCTTTAACTTAATCTTTTCTTTAATTTGCCATTTAAATATCTAATTGTAATTTTATTGCAGTTCTAATTATACATTGGTTATAAATAAATGACAATAGTATTCGAAATAAAATAATTAGTAAATGTAATTTTTATTTTTTACAAATTTAGTTTTGAATCATTATGTTTGTTATTCCTATTTAGTCAATATCTCCTAAAATTATTTGTGAGTTCTTATCTTTTATTTAATTCAAGTAAATGAAAACGATTAAGCTTTTAATGTTTTTTATAATCATCTTATTTAGTGCGAATAGCATTGTTGCAAATTCTTTAGAAAAGTTTTACTTGCAATTGGATAGTATTATTCTTCATAAAGAAGATTATCAACAACAAAAAATAGAAGTAATTAGTCAGCTAAATATTGAATTGAAAAGTATTTCTGAAGATAATTTAAATGACTTGTTTCAAGCTTACGAGAAACTACAAGGTGAGTATTTTACATTTAACTATGATTCAGCAATGAAAGCCTCAGTTCGTATGTTAAATGTTGCCTATCAGTTAAAGGATAGAAGTAAGGTTGCATTCTCGAAAATCCGAATAAGTGCCACCTTGTTGGCATCCGGGATATTTAATGAGGCAGAGGATTCATTAAGATCAATAAATGTACATGGATTAGATCAGCAAATCAAACATGATTATTATTATAATTGCTCACGGTTGTATTTTGATATGGCGGATTATTATCAGCAGTCATATTTTGTGTCGCATTATGTGGATTTAGGAAAGCAATACCTGGACTCAGCAATTGAAAATACAAGAAAAGGATCTCAGGCATATTATTCATATAGTGGATTAAAGGAGTTAAGGAGCCATCAGTTTACTTTTGCATTGGCTAATTATGAGGCATTATTTAGTCAATATTCTTTGTCAGGCAGGCAAAAAGCTATTGATGCATGTACGTATGCATATGTATTGGAGAGAAAAGGAAGAAAAGAAGAATCTATTCGTTTATTAATAGAAGCTGCAATTGAGGATATTAAATTAGCGAATAAGGAACATGTTGCCTTAATGAAATTAGCCTATATTTTATTTGAAAATGGAGATGTTATAAGATCGAGTAATTATTTGAAATTGGCACTAAAAGATGCTGATGAATATGGTGCTCTGCAGCGGAAATTTCAAATATCGCAGATGCAACCCATTATAGAAGCTGCAAAACTTAATTTAGCAGAAGGTCAGAAGACAAAAATTAAAAGTTATGCTATATTAATTACTTTATTGTTTTTAGTTATTGCTGTGATCTTATTTGTGATGATCAGGCAGTTTAAAAAGATTATTGAGGCCCGAAATGAAGCTAATGCGTCAAATGAGGCTCTGGTAACTACAAACAATCAACTGCGGGAAGTAAATCTTATTAAAGAAGAGTATATAGGTTACTTTTTTAACGTCACTACAGAATATGTTGATAAACTAGAAGATTTTAAGCAAGCTATCGAGAATAAGTTACTTTCAAATAAGATTAATGAAATTGGTCAGGTTGTAAAAAAACTAAATGTAAAAAAAGAAAGGGAAGCAATGTATAGCTCCTTTGATCTCTCCTTTTTAAAAATATTTCCTGATTTTATTGCGAACTTTAATAAGCTACTTGAAGCGGACACTCAAATTATAATTAAGGAAGAAAACTCTTTAAATACAGATTTGCGCATTTTTGCTTTAATACGTTTAGGAATTTCAGATAATGATAAAATTGCTCATATTCTCAATTATTCTGTGAATACAATTAATACCTATAAAACGCGAATTAAAAATAAATCGATTGTTCCAAATGAAGAATTTGAGAAAGAAATAATGAAAATTCAGTCAATATAACAAGCCATCTACAACTTTACTTCCTTTCATAAACTTCTAAATCTCCCCAAAAGAATAAATCCGAGCTTTCTATTTATGATTTTTAAGAGGAATGTTAACTGTTAAATATTGTATTTAATTTTCTGTTTCTGTCCTGTAATTATCCCTTTATGGCAAAAATATAGTCAATAAAGGCTGTAAAAATCATTATATTTTTCAAAGGTTTTTGTGAAGTGTTACTGTATCTAAAGTTCATTAAAACAACGATATAGTGCTTTGAAGCACATTATATTTTATTATATAATCATTAGATATTTTGATACTTTTTAACACTTGCTCCATTTTTGTAATGTTCTCATGAAAAAGAGAACAAGGTATACCTAAAATGAAATCATAAAATCAGTTAAATCTTAAGGAGAAAAATTATGGAGGAATTGGAGAATGGGAATTAATTCGTATTACAAACCATCTGACTTTAGTATAGAGTAGTGAAAGGAGATTGAAAGTAGTTATCAAATCTCCTCTTAAAATTATGCGGCTTATATGGGAAATGCTATTAATATAATTTGAGCACGGGGAGTTATTTCCCATGTAGGTTTCATAATGGTAGTGTATAATATGAATCAAAGTGATGGAATTTAGTGGATTATTAATGTATTGTTAATATTTAAACAGATGAATCAAAAAAATATACATAAACGAAAAAGCTTATTTAAAGGCCTTTTCTTAATGATAGTTTTTATAAATGCTGGCTTATTTCAAAATGTCTTTGCGGATTCAGGTATAAGTAGCATTTATATAGTGCAGAGTGAGTTAACCTGTTCGGGTACGGTTAGTGATGAATCAGGAGAGCCAATACCTGGAGTATCTGTTGTTGTTAAAGGTACTACAGTAGGTACAATTACCGATATTGATGGTAATTACGTATTGTCAAATGTGCCGGAAAATGCAACACTTGTATTTTCTTTTATTGGAATGCGAGATAAGGAAGTTACTGTTAATGGACAAGTAAATATTTCTGTTACTATGGAACAGGATATGATAGGTTTAGATGAAGTAGTTGCAGTGGGATATGGCGTTACTAAAAAGATGGATTTAACCGGAGCGTCATCTAATATTTCAGCAGAAGATTTAAACCCGGGAGCAGTTACAAATCCATTGCAACAGATGGCTGGGCAAGCAGCAGGTGTAAATATTACACAGGTAGGTAGTGAGCCGGGAGCTACACCAACGGTTCGTATTCGCGGTATTACTTCGTTAACTGGAGGAAATGATCCTTTAGTTGTGATTGATGGTATTCAGGGTAATATGGATTTGTTTAATCAGTTACCACCATCAGAAATTGAATCAGTTGATATTCTTAAAGATGCTTCAGCTACAGCTATTTATGGTTCAAGAGGTGCTCCGGGGGTAATTATTGTTACCACAAAAAAAGCAAAGGAAGGTAAAACCAGTGTAGAATATAATGGAACGACATCAGTTGATTTTATTGCTGATAAGCTGGATATTATGAATGCTTCTGAGTGGAGAACTCAGGCCCAAAAGTGGGGTGTTCCAGCTTCTACAGATCATGGTTCAGATACAGATTGGTATGATATTCTAACTCGGGCAGGAGTTACTCAAAATCACACGCTTTCATTTGGAAGTGGAACTGATAAATTTAGTTATCGGGCATCTGTTTCTGCTATTTTACAGGATGGTGTAGTAATTAATTCAAAGAATGAAAATTACATTGCTCGCATTCAGGCAACTCAAAAAGCTTTAAACGATAAACTAACTCTTACAATCAATTTAAATAATGGTATTCGTAAAAATATTGGGAGCCCTGGAAGTGTTGGTAGAGCTGGTTTTACATCTAATCTGATTAGTAATGCATACGTTTCAAAACCAACTGATCCGGTTTTTGATGAAAATGGAGACTATTATTTTGATGAGAATGTGTTTCAATATATAAATCCTTATGCAGTTGCAGAAACAATTGTTAATGAGAGAGAAGAACATAGTTTATTTTCAAGTCTTAGAGCTGATTTAAATTTAACTAATGATCTTGTTGTGGGATGGTTTGGTAGCTGGAGAAAAGTTGATGGTAACTCTGGTTATTATGCTCCTGTTAGCTCCACATTGCCCACTGCGATTGATTATAATGGTATTGCTAATGTAACTACCAATCTTCAGGACGAAAAGTTAATGGACATTAGCTTAAGTTATAACAAACAGTTTGGTAAACACAAGGTTGGTGGTGTAGTTGTTTACGAGTGGCAGAAACAAACTTACCAGGGACATTTTGCTCAGGCACGTGGATTTATCAATGATTTAACTACGTATAATGCACTACAATTAGGATCCATAAGTAGTGTTTTGCCTGGAGATATGTCATCATATAAATATGTCATCATATAAAAATGACCGTAAGCTGGTTTCTTTTTTAGGACGTGTGAATTACACTTTTAACGAAAAGTATCTTTTAACAGCAAGTATTCGTCGTGATGGTTCATCTGTTTTTGGAGATGGGCATAAGTGGGGAGATTTTCCTTCTGCTTCAGTAGCATGGAGAATTACAGAAGAAGGTTTTATGCAAGGGCAAAGCATATTCAGCAATCTTAAATTACGTTTTGGATATGGAGTTACAGGTAACCAACAAGGATTATATCCTCAAAATTCCTTACAGTTAGTAAGTTCTTCCGGAACAACCTATTTTAATGGGGAATTGATCACAAACTTTGCCGTATCGCAAAATGCCAATGAAGATTTAAGATGGGAGACTCGTTATCAGACTAATGTAGGATTAGACTTTGGAATGTTTGATGGTAAGCTTTATGGTTCATTGGAAGCTTATACGGCAACAACAAAGAATCTTCTATACTACTACAGTGTTCCTCAACCACCATACCCTTATGGAACGATCGCAGCTAATGTTGGGAGTTTAAAAAATGAGGGTCTTGAATTGCAGTTAGATTATCAAATATTAAAGAATGAAGATTGGACTGTTACATTAGGGGGTAACTTATCATTAATGCGCAACAAAGTGTTGAAACTTAGTGGAGAACTTAATGGAGTTGAGTTAAATACCAATTATGTTTCAATGGGATATAATGCTTATCTGATAGAAGGTGAATCAATTGCGACTTTTAATATTCTACAAAACAATGGTAAGGATGAAAATAATGAAGAATTAGTGGTAGATAAAAACAATGATGGAGTAATTGATCAGAGTAATCAGAGTGAAGATAGATATAAAGCCGGTTCTGCATTACCAACTTATACCTATGCATTTACACCAACTGTAAAATATAAAAACCTTGATATGTCAATGGTTTGGAGAGGTGCCGGAGGCAATAAAATTTACAACAGCATCAAAAGTAGTTTTAGTTACTACGAAAATTTAGGGAAGTCTAACTTATTAAATACGGCTAAAAATACAGGACTTTATACTTCCGATTATGCCTCTGATTTATGGTTAGAAGATGGTGATTATCTTCGATTTGATAACCTTACTATAGGTTATACATTTAATACTTCTAATATTAAATACATCAAGTCATTACGTTTGTCATTCACAGGTAACAACCTGGCTTTATTTACAGAGTACACTGGTCTGGATCCTGAATTAAATGTATCGGGAGGAAATGGATCAGGTGCAGATGCAGGTATCTATCCTCGTACCAGAAGTTATGCAATAGGACTAAATGTTACTTTCTAACAAACACTTAAAGATGAAGAAAATGAAAAAAACAATATTTATATTTCTATTGTCAGCTGTGTTTATGTATAGCTGTACAGATGTAGATGAAGAGGTATTTGATAAATATGCAGCAAAGGATTTTTATGGTACTTCAGATGGTGCAGATGCTGCATTAGCTAATGTTTATGCTAATATTCCAGGTAATTGGGGCGGTGTAGGCTATGCTGGTGCAGACAGAGGCTGGTATGATTTAAACTGTATGTCTTCGGATGAGCAGGTTGTACCTCATAGAAATACCGGTGACTGGGAGCTTGATTTTGCTCGCTTGTATTTACGTGAATGGTTACCAAGTGATGCATTTATCTCAAATACCTGGAACTGGTTATATAATTCTATTTTTCAGGCAAACCTGGCTATTGAACAGTTGGAATTAGCTGATGCTGATGCTTCTAAAATTTCTGAAGCCAGAATGTTAAGAGCTTTCTTTTATTATTTGTTGATGGATGATTTTGGTGATGTTCCATTCTTCACAGAAAATAGCATGACTGTTGATCAGATTCCTCAAAAATCAAGAAAAGAAATCTATGACTTTGTTTTAAAAGAGATTACTGATAATATAGAATCATTATCTACTACTATAGGCGGAGATTATTACGGGCGATTTAATAAATGGGCTGCGTATGCTTTCTTAGCCAAAGTATATTTAAATGCTGAAGTATATATAGGTGAATCAAAATGGGATGAATGTTTATCAGCTTGTGAAAAATTATCAGAAGGGGGATTTAAGTTACATTCTGCCGTTGATGATGCATCGCATGCTTTAGGCAATACATATTATGAATTATTTGATGATGTTTGTCCTACAGATGAGGTTATATTTGCTATTTATACTACAGCTGAAGTTGTTGGAAGAAACATCATCACAGTAAGGAGTTTAGGAGGAACTGATGGAACATTATTGTTCGGAGCTGGAGCCTGGAACGGTGCTGTTGCTTTGCCTGATTTTGTGAATACTTTTGATGATAATGATATCCGTAAGAAGCAGTTTCGTTATGGTGATAATCCATCAGGTCCTGTTCCAGCAGGATATATTAACTACAGTTTAGAAATTGATAACCTTGATAATCCAGGGGCAGATGCTAATGCTGGTGCCAGAAGTATTAAGTTTTGGCCTTCAGAACCAGTTTCAAGTGCAGGTGCATCAAATGACTTTCCAATCTATCGATATGCTGATTTCTTATTGGTGAAAGCCGAGTGTTTGGTGCGTAAAGGAGATGCTGGTTCAGCTAAAGATTATGTGGATGAGGTAAGAGAGCGTGCAGGGTTAGATCCGTTATCTACCAATCCAACTTTAGATGATATTTATGAAGAAAGAGGTCGTGAGTTAGCTTGGGAAGGACATAGAAGGCAGGATATGATTCGTTTTGGGAAATTTACAGAAGCTCATGGTTTAGCTCCTGCAGTTGATGAATATTTTGAATTATTTCCTATTCCAACATCGGCCTTAAATACCAATTCGAACTTGGTACAAAATCCAGGTTGGTAGATAAAGAGAGTTTTGCCTTGGCATGTGATTTAACTCTATTGAATAATCTTTAAATCAATTTCAATGAAAAAATTAATAAATATATCCTTAGGATTAATAAGCATGTTGTTGATGCTAACTTCATGTGATGATGATCCTACTTTGACACAATTGGCAAAGGTAACTTTTACTGAAGATATTTCATTATCAGTAAATAATATTGTTGTTGATAAAGAAACAGCTTCTAATGATGCATTAACCATCAGTTGGTCAGAAGTTGATTTTCCTACAGTTTCTCCTGTTACTTATACTTTGCAATTTGCAACAACTGATGATAATTCATGGGCTAGTATTACTTCACTTGAAGTAGGTGAGGATGTTTATAGTTCAAGTTTAAGTGGTGAATGGTTAAATACATTGGCTCTGGAAAATGGCTATGATTCAGAAAGTCCAGGTGCATTTAAAGTCAGAGTGAAGGCCTATGTTGACAGAGATGTATATTCAAATGCTTCTGAAATTTCAATTACACCTTATTATGTATATACAGGATATGATGCATTGTGGGTACCAGGTGATTATCAGGGATGGGATCCTGCTTCAGCATCTCGTATTGCTTCCTTTTACGAAGGATTAAATTATTTGTATCAGGGCTTTATCTATATTCCGGAAGGATCAGCTCTGGGCTTTAAATTAACAGCTCAGGAAGCATGGGAGCCTATGGCTTACGGTGATGGTGGCGATGGTGTATTAATAGAAGCGAACTATGCTGGTGGTAATTTTGCTGTCCCAAATGCAGGTTTCTATGAAGTAACTGCAGATTTACAGAATATGGCTTATACTATTACAGAAATGACCTGGGGTATCATTGGTGATGCTCAATCAGGAGGATGGGATACTGATACTCCTATGACTTATGATCCTGATGCTAATGTATGGACTGCAGTTGTTGAGTTATCTAGTGCTGGATCATTTAAGTTTAGAGCTAATAATGCCTGGGCTGTTAACTTTGGTGTAGATGCAGATGGAAATCTTCAATTTGCAGATCACCCCGTATTAGGATATGTAGAGCGTTCAAATCTGGTTGTTGAAGAAACGGCTACTTATCAGGTTATTTTAGACCTAAGTGATCCGGGAAATTACAATTACTCTTTAGTAAAGCAATAGAATAAAAGAATAGGGAGCATTTCGTATTAGCTCCCTGTTTGTTTTTCCATTGAGGATTTTGATTATGGATTTTATAATGAGTGTTTAAGGGAGATAAAAATGAATAATATAAATCAATTATTTAGTGAGGCTTTACATTTTTTGAGCCTTTTAGATGGGAAGAAAAAGTTGTTTACCTGTGTTTTATTGTTATCGGTTTTAATTCCGTTTCAGGCATGTAAAAAAGAGGAAATTAAATTTGATGATAATGATCCTGTTGTTGTAACAGATGAACTCGAACAATATGGAACTCCTTTTGATGCAGTTCCTGAAGTTTCGGATATTACGATGTATGAAGTAAATTTATTTGCATTTAGTAATAATCGAGACATAGCTGGTGTTACCTCAAAATTAGATCACATCAAAGATTTAGGGATCAATGTGATTTGGTTAATGCCAATTTATCCTATTGGTCAGTTAAATGGTAGTGGTTCTCCATATTCAGTTAAGGATTATACAGCCGTAAATTCAGATTTGGGAACATTAGATGACCTAAGGGAATTAGTAGAAGAGGCTCATAACAGAGGGATGGCTGTAATTTTAGATTGGGTTGCCAATCATACTTCATGGGATAATGAATGGATTGAGGATAAAAGCTGGTATACTACAGATGAATCAGGAAATATTGTAAGTCCTAATGCAGATTGGCTTGATGTTGCAGATTTGAATTTCAACAGTACTGCAATGAGAGAAGAGATGATCAATAGTATGAAATATTGGGTGTTAGAGGCGAATGTTGACGGATTTAGATGTGATCATGCCGATGGTGTTCCTGATGATTTTTGGAAAGATGCCATTGATGAGTTAAGAGCTATTCCGGATAGAGATATTATTATGTTTGCTGAAGGAGAACGAAAATCTCTTTATAGTTCAGGTTTTGATTTGCTTTTTGGATGGACATTTTATAGTAAGGCAAAGGATATAATTGGAAATAATGTTGCAGCAAGTCAAATTTTTCAGGCAAATGCCAGTGAGTATGATAATATACCTAATGGTAAACATGTTGTAAGATGGATTACAAACCATGATGATAATGCGTGGGATGCCTTGCCTCAGGATTTATTCAAAGGTGTAAGAGGAAGTATTGCTGCTTTTGTTTTGTCAACCTATATGAATGGTGTTCCTTTAATTTATAATGGACAAGAAGTAGGGTTTAATCAACAATTAGGTTTTTTTGATAGCAACTATACGATTATTGATTGGACCCAAAATACAGATCTTTATTCTGAATATTCTCAGATTATTAATGTAAAAAATAATTATGAAGCTTTCAGAAAAGGTACTTTGGAATCTTATACCGATGATAATGTCGTTGCATTTACCAGAAAAAATGAAAATGAAACAGTGTTGGTAGTTGTAAATACAAGGAATGCAAATGTAACATATTCAGTTCCATCTTCTATTCAAAACAGTAATTGGAGTGATTGTATATCAGAGGAGGCTGTGCAAATAGGTGAAACATTAAGTTTGCAGCCATTTGAATATTTAATTGTGACTCAATAGACTTAGAAAATATTTCTATTCTTAAGATTTTAAGTGAGTTTAAGTTAAAGGAATATTTATATACCTTATTAATTTCTTAAATTAGGAATTGACATTTTATAAAAAGTATTGATATGAGGCAAATATTAATTTGTGTATTGTTCATCGGGATAATCTTATCCTCATGTGAGCAAAAAAATAAGAGTGGGATGATTGGAGATGGTACAGCCATTTTTTATCCACAAAAATTTGAAACTGAGCAGTTGTTGCCTTCATTTGCATTGCTTAGTGAACCTGTTGTATCTGAAAAAATTAATGATAGTTGGCAGATAAAACCAGAATACTTTATTAGTCAGGACAGTTTAAATGCAATCAAAATTCAGGTAAGTGATGACGTAGATTTGTATGGAACAGGAGAAGTCTTTGGAGATTTAAATAGAAATGGCAAGGATGTTACTCTATGGAATACTGATAATTATGCATACAATAAAGATGAGGGGAAAAGATTGTATCAATCTCATCCCTGGATTTTAGGTGTAAGACCAGATGGAACTTCATTTGGTATTTTAGTTGATAATACATGGAAACAATATTTTAAGTTGACTAATCCAATTGTGATTAAGTCAGAAGGTCCTTCCCCACGGGTAATAATAATTGAGAAGCAAACGCCTCAGGATGTAATAAAAACGTTAGCCGAGTTAACAGGTAAAATGGAAATGCCTCCCCTATGGGCGCTAGGTTTCCAGCAGTGTCGTTATTCATATTTTCCGGATACCAGGGTAAAAGAAATAGCGGATGAGTACCGAAAAAGAGAAATCCCATGTGATGTTATCTGGATGGATATTGATTATATGCAGAATTATAAAATTTTCACTTTCGATAGTGTTGCTTTTTCTAACCCTCAACGTGTTAATGATTATTTACATGATAAAGACTTTAGGGCTGTGTGGATGATTGATCCGGGAGTTAAAAAAGAAGACGGATACCATGTTTATGATCAGGGAATAGCTGGTGATCATTGGGTCAAAACAGCAGACCAGAAGGATTTTGTAGGTAGTGTTTGGCCGGGGCCATGTGTTTTTCCTGATTATACCAGACCTGAAACATGCGAATGGTGGGGTACTTTGTATAATGATTTTATGGCCACAGGTATTGATGGTGTTTGGAATGATATGAACGAACCTTCAGTATTTGATGGTCCTGACGGAACTATGCCTGTAGATAATTGGCATCGTGGTGGAGGAACTTTGCCTGCCGGGCCACATTTAAGATATCATAATGCTTATGGAATGATGATGGTAAATGCCAGTAGAGAAGGTATTTTAAAAGTAAATCCGGATAAGAGACCTTTTGTGCTTTCGCGCTCTAACTTTTTAGGTGGTCAGCGTTATGCTGCAACTTGGACTGGAGATAATGCCTCAACATGGGAGCATATGAAAGTAGCAACACCTATGATTTTAAACTTAGGTCTTTCAGGTCAGCCTTTTTCCGGGCCGGATATAGGCGGATTTAAGGGAGATGGTAATCCTGAATTGATTGCAAACTGGATGGCAGTAGGTGCGTTTTATCCATTTAGTCGTAATCATACCGAAAACAATTCAATCAATCAGGAGCCATGGGCTTTTGGAGAAAAGGTTGAAAATGTATCACGTATTGCTTTGGAAAGAAGATATCGTTTAATGCCATACTTTTATACACTTTTTCATGAAGCATCAGAAAGTGGTTTGCCAGTGATGAGACCTGTATTTTTTGCTGATCCAAAAGATGCTTCATTGAGAGATGAACAAGAGGCATTTTTGCTAGGTAATGATTTACTTGTGGTTCCGCAATTTGCAAAAGAACCTTCTTTACCTAAAGGTATTTGGAAGACCATTCATTTATTATCTGATGATCAGGAAACTGATGGTTATCAGGTAGATTTAAAACAACGTGGTGGATCTGTTATTCCACTAACTAAAGTAATTCAATCAACCGCTGAATATAAAACGGATAGTTTAACAATATTGGTTACTCTTGATGAAGAAGGAAAAGCAAAGGGAAGTATGTATGTTGATGCAGGAGAGGGATTTGAATATAAATCAGGAGACTATGCAATTGATGAATTCAATGCTGTTTTAGCAGCAACTAATGAAGTAATCATTAATGTTAATAAAGTTGAGGGGCAGTATAAGAGTGAACCTAGATATTATCGAGCAGGTATAGTTACAGATGAAGGTGTTGTATATTCTGACTGGGAAAATGATGGATTGCTAAAAATTAAGATGTAAAAAATATTTGCGGCACTAAATAAGTTAAAGGCTGTTTCTTGTATATTTCTGAAACAGCCTTTAATATTTTGAGAATAGATTGCAAAAAATATATTTTGTTAATGATATACATTCTTTCAGTATATCAATATGTTATCTCAAAAGAGTTTTTGATATTTTGAAAATTTTGTTTAATATTTTGTAAATTTGTTATCTATTGGTTTGTAGTTAGTTATAATTTTTTTTAATTTCGGTGCGAATGCTTCACCTCAAAAAAAATATTGATGCCCTACAGACGACTTCCAAATACAGATCAGGCTCGATTACGTGCATTAAAAGCAGCTTTAGAACAAGGTAGAAATAAATATCCTTATGATTTAGCTTACCCACAGCAATTATATCATGATATTCAATCCATTTTACCTCAATTTGAACAAGCGGTATCTCAATATAATTTTAGTAAAGAACGCCAGGCTAAATACGGTAGGTTATTATCTGATCAATTTAAGGAAGCAAGAATTTATGTGTCCCATTTTGTACAAGTTTTAAATTTTTGCATCATAAGGAAAGAACTAAAACCGGAAGTAAGAGAAGAGTTTGGATTAAGTATTGAAGATAAAGCTGTTCCTGAGTTGGGTACAGAACAGCAATTAATGCATTGGGGTAAAAAAGTTATTACAGGTGAAGAATCAAGAATGATGAAAGGAGGAACGCGTATTTACAATCCTTCTATTGCAATGGTTAAAGTTAAATACGAAAAGTTTATTGAGTATTATAACAACCATAAGAACTTGCAGAATACCACGCAAAAAATGCATGAAAAAGTTACCAGTATGAGAGATGTTGTAGATAATCTTATACTTAAGGTCTGGAATGGGATAGAGGAAACATATAATGAACTTCCTGGTGAGGATAAAAGAAATGCTTGCTCTGATTATGGAGTTGTGTATATGTATCGTAAAGATGAAAAGCCCTCAGAGAGTTAAATACCCTCTTTCCTTTTACCTAAATACATTATAATTGCAAATACTCCAAGAGTACTAAGTATGGCATAGGTTAAATCAGGACTGGTATTAGAAATTTCAAGCGGATTATTTTCAGGCACACTACTACTTGAGGTCGAAATGTTGTAGATTAAAAACGCCGTGAAGTTATTTGTAAAATGAGCTGTTATTGATAACCAAATGCTTTTCCCGTAAACAACAAGATAGCCAAAGATAACTCCCAATATAAATCTTGGAAAGAAACCAAAGAATTGCATGTGCATTGCACTAAACAAAAAAGCCGTAATAAAGATTGAAATGTGATAGTTGTTTGTTATTGCAGTAAATAGTTTCTGAAGCGCACCACGAAATAATAATTCTTCACCAATTGCAGGAATAATTGCAATGATTACCACATTTAATATTACTAAAAACCAACCTGAAGTATCCAGAAATATTTTAGTCATTTCCATTGCGTTTTCTTCCTTGAGCTTAATCCACTCTTCTAGGTTTGATAAATATTCAGGGAAATGAATATTGCTGTTTAAGTATCCCAGATAACTAACAAATGGTTGAGCTATTATTACAACTAATATTGCTAAAACAATATTTTTCTTGTCTGGATTAATAAATCTTAACCAGTTGAAAGGATGTTCTTGAGTTACTAACGAAAAAACTAATGGAGGAAATACAAAAAGAGCAAGGCTTTGTGTAATTTGAAAATATCTGGCAAAGCTATGATTTATAGAAATCTGTTGGGCTAAATCTGCTAAATTAAAACTCCAAATTAGGGATCCTATAAATGTGGCAGATATGCTTATGATTAACCAACTCGCTAATGTGATAATGAAAAGTATTATAAGTTGATTAAAGCTAGAAGTGTTTGTAAAACGGAACATGAAAAAATATTTTGATCTAATATATAATACAAATCTTGAATTTGTGTCCTTTATAAAATAAAAAACCTCAACTATCATCTGATAATTGAGGTTTACTTGATATATAATAATGTTCTAAGCTAGTTTCTGAGATATTAATTTTTCACTGATTTGTTCTTTAATATTTCTTCCAAATTTATAAGATCTTATTTCTTTTTCTTTAAAATTACCCTTTTGTTCATTATTGCTAATTTTTGGGTAGTTCAAAAAAGTTTCATAGAACTTTACTTGTTCAAAATAGTTCAATTTAATTTTGGTTGGCGAAGTTAAATACATTTTCAACCAAAAATTAATAGGTTTATTTATATCTAATACTTGTAAACCTTTTATTTTATAAAAATAATCAAGAATTAAATCGTCATTCAATCTTTTGCTTGTTACTTGATGAATTGTTTCAAGTACAGATTCCTTTGTATAAGTTAAATTGTCAAAAAGAATCTTTTCCATCTTTGGAATAGCTCTTTTTTCTGCAATTAATCTTACCATAGGCTTGTATACATATATTAAGCCCATAAAGAATGCAAATGATAAAGCAATAAATATATAGGTCATTTCTCCCAGTTTTGTTTATTCAACGTCTCCAATAATCTCTCTCTCTCTAATTTTGCGTCAATTATTATATAGCTTTTTACACTCCTGATGCTAAAAGGTTTTTAAATATTGACGAACATAGCTTATAACGAATCGAACTGTAAAAATGTTACAATAAAACGATTTTGGTGATTGTTTTCAGAGTTGAAAAAGTAAAATAAATAGTCGACAAGTCTTCGCTAACTAAGCTTTTGGTATTATTTGATTTATGATATTTAAATCAAATTTATATTGCGAACATGTGTAATGTGATTTAGCATGGTATGCTGCTAGATATTCTTGTTCTGTTTGTCCAGGTGTTGGTATTAGTAATGCTTTTTTATTAATAGAGCTTAAGTCCATTAACGAAGAATAACCAGAACGTGTTATTATTAGCTTAGTGGTTAATAAATGTGCTTTAATTTCAGTGGAATCTAGAGATGAAACCTTGGTTATATTATTTATGACAACACATTCATGTTTATTCGGTTTTCCTTGAATAATTAATGTTTCATATTTAGAGTTATATAAGGTGTTGTAAAGAATCTCTTCAAAGTAACTACGTGAAGGTTCTGGTCCGGAAATAACAGCTACTATATCGTAATTTTTAATTATAGTTTTTTTTTCTCCTACTAAAGAAAAGCGGGATAGTGGTTCAATAAATTTGGTGTTATTATTTACTAAATATTTATGTGATAAATCTCCTGATAGGTTGTTGTTCTTATCTTTGTAATCAGGAATCCAACATTCGTTATAGTTTTGTATAATGCGTTTGATTATTTTATGCACTAAATTTTCAAAAGGACCAAAGGGTTTAGGAAGCTTAACCATTAATTGGTGAGTAATAAATATACTATGAACCTTTTTATTCCATAATCCATATCTATTATCAGATATGATAATTTCAACTTGATGTTTTTGAATTATTCTATTTATAGCCTTGTGTTCGTAAAATACCTGATAAATTAGTTGTGGTATTATTTTAATAAGATTGAATACTCCTTGAGATGGGGAAAATTTAATTGATAAATCTTTCAATCTTATAAATTCAAGTTCTGGGAACTCTCTACATAGAAATGTAAGCGCATTTCCATCACCACAAAGTATAATGTTTTGTTTATCATTTAAGAGTTGATTAATAATAGGGATTAAGCGAGAAGCATGTCCTAATCCCCAGTTTAATGGGCAAACTAAATATGTTTTAGTTATTGCCATTAACAACTAGCCTGAAACCAGAGTTTTAATACCTATTTCTTCTACACGATTTGCAATCTCCTGAAGTTTTTCTAATGACACTTTTTCTAAACCTTCAACAGGAGTATCTCTTTCAATAGTGTAAATCATAACCTGTTTAGGTTTGATGGTTTTCAATAATTCAATCCAGTTATTAATATCACTTTCAGTTGTATTATCCACCAAATTACCATTATAAGTGCCTTTTAAAAACATGGTTTGGATTATTAGGTTTCCATTGAACTTTTGTAAGTTTTTTACTGTATCTGTGATTGAATATCTAGATACCGGTTGATCTAGTATATTGATAGATTTTTCTAAACCAGAATCTAGTTTAAGAATATTGTCATCGATTCTGTTTAATGCTCTGAATATTGATGGTTTATCTATTAAAGTTGCATTTGACAGAACTGCAATCCGGGCTTCTGGAAAATATTTGTTTCTTAGCTCTATTGTTCCATCAATAATTTCTTCAAAATCTTTATGAATTGTAGGTTCACCATTCCCTGCAAATGTAATTACGTTAGGAGCTGTTCCTTTCGATTGCATATCTTTAAGAACATCTTCTAACTTTTCAAGAACTTCAACTTTCGTTGGCATTTGAGTTTTAATGCCTGTATTTTCATTGTTAAATCCGCATTCGCAATAGATGCAATCAAAAGTGCAAATCTTTTTATTTACAGGTAATAAGTTAATACCTAATGATATTCCTAGTCTTCTGCTTTTAACCGGTCCAAAGATGATATCCTGAAATAGGAATGTTCCCATTGTATTATAAAATTCTGAGTTATTTATTCTATTAAAAATGACAAAAGTACTTCAAAAATACGAAAGCCTATTGTATTTAGAAATTATTATCTTTGACAGATTATAAATAAATAAAGGATTTAAATGTTATTTAAACAAGTTATTGGTCAGCAAGATATTAAAGAAAGACTTGTTAGAATGGTTAATGAAAACAGAGTCAGTCATTCGTTGCTTTTTACCGGACCTGAAGGGAATGGAAAACTAGCAATGGCCATTGCTTTTGCTCAGTATCTTAATTGTTTAAGTCCAGCTAATGGAGATTCTTGTGGAGAATGTTCATCATGTAAAAAATATAATAAATTAGTTCATCCTGATTTGCATTTTGTTTTTCCGGTAATTAAAACTACTTCCGAAAAAAATCCAGTAAGTGATACTTATATTGCTGAATGGCGACAGCTTGTAAATGATAAACCCTATTTTAGTCTAACAACCTGGTTAAATCAGATTCGTAAAGAAGGTGAGAATAAACAAGGGGCAATTTTTACTGCAGAAAGCTCTGAAATCATTCGAAAATTAAGTCTGAAAACTTTTGAGGGTAAGTTCAAAGTTATGATTATTTGGATGCCTGAAAAGATGAATGAAGCAACAGCCAATAAATTGCTTAAAATATTGGAAGAGCCATATCCAAATACGGTATTTATTTTAGTTTCTAATCAACCGGATGAAATGATTTCTACTATTTTATCCAGAACTCAACAATTAAAAATACCGGCTTTTGCTGATGAAGAAATCAAACAGTTTTTAATTAAAGAATATAATGTTTCAGAATCAGAAGCTATTGGAGCAGCTAAAGTTGCGAATGGAAATGTGATTGAAGGAATAGAACAGGTGCATATGAGTGAGGATAATCAGTTCTTTTTTGATAGCTTTATTCATATGATGAGGTATAGTTATGCTCGAAAAGTAAAAGATATGTTGAATTGGGTTGAGGAAATGAGTCGTCAGCCAAGAGAAAAACAACGTAATTTTTTGAATTATGCCATAAAAATGATTCGTGAAAATTATATCATGAACTTTAAGCAGCCGGATATTGTTTATCTGACTCCTGAACAATACGAGTGGTCTAAAAAGTTCTCTCCTTTTATTAATGATAAAAATGCATTGATGATTTCAGAGGATTTTGCTTTGGCTGATTCACATATTGGACAAAATGGAAATAGTAAAGTGATATTGTTTGATTTAGCCTTAAAGCTAATTATTTCTATAAAAACAGGAGTTGAAGCATAGTTTTGGAAAGTTGATTAAGCTTGATTATTTTTAAGCTCTTTACAATTAAGATTGCAAATAATACAGGGTTGATTTTGAGAGAAAGGATAAAGAGTAAAATTTTTTATGAAGGATTTAATACTCAAAATCACAATCTGTAAATTATATATATATTCAGGCGTAAAGCCTTTAAATTATTAGATAATGGAAGAAGTACAATCAAAGTGTAGTACTTGTATTGATAGATGTGGAAAATTAGATGTTTATGACTGGCTGGCTGATGTTCCTGAAAGTTGTAATGTTTCCGATATAGTTGAGGTACAATTCAAAAATACTCGCAAAGGCTATTTTAAAAATTCAAATGGTCTTCGTCTAAAAAAAGGTGATGTTGTTGCGGTGGAGGCATCTCCGGGCCATGACATAGGAACTGTTTCTTGTACAGGTGAAATTGCTGTGATGCAAATGCGTAAAAACAGACTGAATATTTCTGATTACGATTTTAAAAGAGTTTATCGTCATGCAAAACCTGTAGATTATGAAAAATGGGAAGAAGCAAAGGCTTTAGAGCATGAAACAATGATCAAGAGTAGGCAGATTTCTGCAGACTTAAAGCTTGATATGAAGATTGGTGATGTTGAATATCAAGGAGACAGAACAAAGGCTATTTTTTACTATATAGCAGATGAGCGTGTTGATTTCCGACAGCTAATTAAAGTTCTTGCAGATAAGTTTAAAGTACGTATTGAAATGCGTCAGATTGGTGCTCGTCAGGAAGCTGGACGTATTGGAGGTATTGGTCCCTGCGGAAGAGAACTTTGTTGTTCAACATGGATTACGAACTTTGTTTCGGTAACTACAAATGCTGCCAGATACCAGGAGATTTCTCTAAATCCACAGAAACTAGCAGGTCAATGTGGTAAATTGAAATGTTGTCTTAACTTTGAGTTGGATGCTTATATCGATGCACAAAAAGATTTCCCTAGTACAGAGGTTCCTCTTGAAACTCAGGATGGTACTCATTTCCACTTTAAAACTGATATATTTAAGGGTATTATGACTTATTCAACAGATAAAATAATTCCATCAAATTTAGTGGAAGTACCTGTTGATAGAGTTAAAGAAATCATTAGACTGAATAAGAGAGGTAAAAAGGTTCAAGGTTTATTAGATGACAGACATGTAGTGGCGTCGCCAGTAAAAGAACTTGATTATCAAAATGTAGTAGGAGAAGATAGTATTTCTCGTTTTGATGAACCTAAAAAGAATACTCCAAGAAATAGAAATAAGCGAAGAAGAAAACCGAATCCAAGAAATCCTAAAAATAAAAAGTAATATGAGACTTGTATTTTTAGGTGTTATACTTTTTTTATTATGCTCTTGTGGTCCAAAGGAATGGTATAATTATCAGGTTTCTATTCCGGAAGCAGGATGGAATAAGGATACTGTTGCTGTATTTAAGAGTGATATAACAGAACTTGATAAATCTTGTCATTTATTGCTGGATGTAACTCATAAGAATAATTATGAATACAGTAATTTATGGTTTTTTATTGATGCTATATCTCCAAGTGGTCATGTTGAAAGAGATACTATTGAATGTTTTCTGGCCAATCATGAAGGTATTTGGTTCGGTAAGGATGTCGGCGGAGATGAAACAGAGAGTGTTCATCCTTATAAGTTAAATGTTAAGTTTCCGGAAAAGGGACTATATAAATATTATGTAATGCATGGAATGAGAGATACTTTACTGACAGGCATTACTTCTGTGGGATTACAAATTGTTGAAGTTGAATAAGGTCATTAACAATTTATTTAAACGAGCTTTTTTTGAAGCTTCTTTAATTAGTTGTAATGTTCTATAGTTTTGATAAGAAGTGGGAAAAAATAAACTGTATAAGTTTGCCAAATTGGAAACTTATCCTCATGTGTTTCAAGTGAAATTTGATGAGCCTAATCGTGAAGACTTTCACATGAAAGGCCAATGGAAAAGCAAGTTCTTTAAAAATGATAATCCCCTTGTTTTAGAGTTGGGATGTGGAAAAGGTGAGTATACTGTAGGTTTGGGTGAATTATATCCGGATAAAAATTTTATCGGGATGGATATCAAAGGTGCCCGAATATATACTGGTGCTACTCAGGCTCTGAATAAGGAAATGACTAATGTAGCTTTTATTAGGGCGAAGATAGAGTTGATTACGTCCTTTTTTGCAGTGGATGAAATTGATGAGATATGGGTTACATTTCCAGATCCACAAATGAAAAAGACAAGAAAACGACTAACTTCAACTCGTTTTCTTGAATTCTATAAAGAAATATTAAAGCCCAATGGAATTATCCATCTTAAAACGGACAGTAATTTCTTGTATACCTATACAGATGCTGTTGTGAAAGAGAATAAACTTCCATGTGAAATCAATACAAACGATCTATATCATAGTGATATAGTTGATGATATCTTAGGAATTAAGACTTTTTATGAAGGTCAATTCTATGAACAAGGTATTCCTATAAAATATATCAAATTTCATGTTCCCAAAGACCAAAAATTAGTGGAACCTGATATCGAAATTGAATTCGATAGTTACAGGAGTTATAATCGCGGATCAAAGATGCCTTCTGAAAAGAAATAATAATGCTTTTGTAATATGGAGCCTGATTTTTATGATAAAGTTTTTCAGGTAGTAAAACAAATTCCATCTGGAAGAGTTACTACATATGGTGCCATAGCAAAAATGCTTGGAGTTGGTCAGGCTAGTAGGATGATTGGTTGGGCTTTAAATAAATGTGGATCAGAAAAGGAATTTGTACCTGCTCATCGGGTTGTCAATAGAAATGGATTATTAACAGGCAAAAATGCCTTTCCTGGCGAGAGAATGATGCAGGAACTATTAGAGAACGAAGGAGTAAAGGTGGAAAATGATCGTGTTTTAATGTTTAAAGAAATTTTCTGGGATCCAAAAGACCTATTAAAATAAAAAAGGAATTAACAAATATTATAACGAGAATATGCTCATAAATAAAAAATGAGTACTATATTTGCTTTTATTTTAAATCAATTTAAATAAATATAATAATCTATAGATATTAGTGCTGTAAACACTATATTTAGAATTTTAAAATTGGAGTTATGAGCTTTTATCCTCAACTGGTATTAGATGCATTAAAACATGTTCGTCATCCTGGAAAAGGTCAAGATATTGTTTCGTTAGAAATGGTAGAGGATGATATAAGAATAGATGGTAAAAGAATAAGTTTTAGTTTACTTTTTGATCGTGCCAATGATCCTATGATCCCATCGATTAAAAAGGCATGTGTTCATGCAATACTGACTTATGTAGGTGAAGATGCTGATATTAAGGGTAATATTTATGTGAAAATAAAAAATAAGCCCAAGGTTGAAGTCGAAAAACCTTTATCAGAGGTTAAAAATGTAATTGCTGTTGCTTCGGGAAAAGGTGGAGTTGGAAAATCAACAATAACTTCAAATTTGGCCGTAGCCTTAGCTAAAGCTGGATATACAGTAGGATTACTTGATGCTGATATTTTTGGACCTTCAGTTCCAAAGATGTTTAAAACAGAGGATGCCAGACCTGTTTTAGAAAAAGTGGAAGGAAAGGATAAGATTATTCCAGTCGAAAAGTATGGAGTTAAGATGCTTTCGATTGGTTATTTTGTGAACCCTAAGGATGCTACAATTTGGAGAGGTGCAATGGCAACAAATGCGTTGAAACAGTTGATAACTGAAGGAAATTGGGGAGCATTGGATTACTTACTAATTGATTTGCCTCCGGGAACCAGTGATATTCATTTAACACTCGTTCAAACACTTTCTATCACAGGGGCTGTTATTGTTACAACACCTCAGGATGTAGCCCTTGCTGATGCCATTAAAGGTGTTAGTATGTTCCAAAGTAAAAACATAAATATTCCAATTCTTGGTTTAGTTGAGAATATGGCTTGGTTTACCCCTGCTGAGTTACCTGAAAATAAGTATTATATTTTCGGTAAAGATGGAGGGAAAAAATTAGCAGAAGAACTGGATGTTCCTTTATTGGGGCAGGTTCCAATTGTTCAAAGTATTCGGGAAGCTGGTGATAATGGTGAACCTGCAGCTCTAAACGAAGATACTATAACTGGAATTGCGTTTGCTGAATTAGCTCAAAAAGTAATCAGTACGATTGATGAAAGAAATTTGAATCTCCCACCAACACAAGTTGTAGAAGTTAAAACTAAATAACTATGGATGTACATAAATTACAAAAAGTTGAAGATGCTTTAGAAATCATCAGACCATATTTAAAAGCTGATGGTGGTGATATTACTTTAGTTGAGGTAACCAATGACTTTGTTGTAAAGGTTAAGCTTTTGGGAGCATGTAATGGATGTCCTATGAGTTATCAGACCATGAAGAACGGAGTTGAGCAAGTTTTGAAAAAGGAGATTCCAGAACTTAAAAGTGTCATTACAGTAGAAGGTTAAATAAATACTTTTTTATTAAATATTATTAAGCCATGTTTTATTTTTAAAGCATGGCTTTTTTTGTTTGGATAATGAAAGGTCTTGATGTAAGTGAAAGTAACTTATATGGTATAGAAAAATTATATTGATATATTGAAGACTGATAAAAAGAATATAATATGAATCTAAAGTTTAAATGGATTGGTTTTGATGCAGATGATACTTTATGGGAAAATGAATCCTATTTTAGACAAGCAGAGCAGGAGTTCTGTGAAATGTTTAAAGGTGAGGCCACCAAAGAAGATCTGATTAAGATTTTGTATGATGTGGAGATCGTGAATATCCAATATTACGGTTATGGAATTAAGGGTTTTATTTTATCAATGCTTCAAGCTGCGGTTCAGGTATCAGGAGCTCAGGTTTCTAATGATAAAATTATGCAAATGATTGAAATTGGAAAAGAGCTATTAAATAAACCTGTTCGTTTAATAGATGGTGTTGAAGAAGTTTTACAGACGTTGAAATACTGGGGATATCAGTTGGTTGTGGTTACCAAAGGGGATTTGCTTGATCAGGAGAAAAAATTACAGAAATCCGGATTAGAAAAGTATTTTCATCATATTGAAATTGTAAGTGATAAGAAGGAAGAAAACTATATAAAATTATTGCGTCACCTAGATGTATCGCCTTCAGAGTTTTTGATGGTAGGTAATTCTTTAAAATCAGATGTTTTACCAGTATTAAATATTGGCGGGTCAGCAATACATATTCCTTTTCATACAACCTGGATACATGAGCACGTAGAGAACGTAGGTAAGCTTGAAAATTTTAGTGAATTGAAAAGTATTAAGGAAATTCATGATGTTTTAAACATATAATCGATTGTTTTTGATTATTTAAAGAATGTAGTTTTTGTGATGCTAAATGATTGATCAATAGTTTGTTGTGAACAGTGGACTTGTGTAAAAAAAAAGTCGATTCATCATAGTATTTGTATTACTTGTCAAAGTAATGTATACATTAACAGATAGTTGCGTAATAACACATAGGCAAAACATCTTGCTTTATTGGCAAGTTTAATTAAGAAAGTTATTATGAAACAATTTGTTTTTATTTTATTATTAGCGATAGGAGTTGGAAATACCCTTTCATCGCAAAATTTTTCCTCATTAAAAGATGTAAAATTTGAAGATTCAGAAATGTATGAGGAATATATTGATCAGGTTTTTGATTGTTGTTATTATGTAGTACAAACTCCTTTTGATAAAAAGGATACAGAAAGAGCTGCAGCAATCGATTTTATAAATAGATGGGCAGAGGGATCTCCATCTCATTCAATAAAGGTAACAGAAAGAGTAAAGCTTTTATTTGAAGAAAGAGAGGATTTAATTTCGGTATATTCAGGTTGTTATTTAAAACTGGTATTGGAGTTAGAAGAAAACGATGTTAATGTTATTGAAGAAAAGGCAATTGAATCTGTGATAAAGTATTGTTCCAATGATCACAATAAATTAAAGATGACTAAAGGAATGAAAGAACTTGCAGAATTAAAGACAAATGGCGAAATCAGTACTGTTAATGAGTATTTTGCAATGAAGGATTGATGTTTTTAGTTTATATATTTTAAAGAGAGAGGATTGTTTAATCTTCTCTCTTTTGTTTTTTATCATCAGTGATTTCAATTAAATCACCATCTTTTATTTTTTTAGAAATAACATTGTATGGTCCGCTAATTACTACAGAACTATCTGTTATTCCGGATAATACTTCTATATATTTTAAATCTTGAATACCTGTAGTAACCGCTTGCTGTTTTGCTTTTCCATTCTCAGAAATAAAAACTACTTCAATTTTTTCATCTTCTTTTGAGTTTTCTACAATTGAAGTGTCTTTTCTTGATGTTACAGATAATATTGGCACAGAAAGTACATTGACTTTTGTGTTGGTTTGGATATCTACAGTAGCAGACATTCCCGGTCGGAATGGATGAAAATTATTCCCAAGTTCATTTATTAATTGCTGGTATGATTCAGGTAGTATTAATATTTCTACTTCAAAATTAGTAATCTGATCTGCACTGGTACCTTCCACATTAGCCGAATTTGCAATTTGAGTAACAATTCCTTTAAATTTCTCTTTAAGGTATGCATCAACTTCAATAATAGCTGTATCATTTAAATTTACGCGGATAATGTCATTCTCATTTACATCAACAACGACTTCCATATTGTTGAGATCAGCAATTGTCATCATTTCAGTTCCTTCAAACTGAGCAGTACCCACAACTCTTTCACCTTTCTCAACTTTTAAGCTTGAAATAGTCCCATCCATTGGCGAATAAATAGTTGTTTTAGAAAGGTTGTCTTTGGCCTCGTTTCTTGATGCCTTGGCATTTTTTAATGAAGCTTTGGCTGCATCTACACTCGATTGAGAAACGTTATAATCAGCAAGGGCAAGTTCGTACTCTGATTCAGATATGGTTTGTTGTTCCCAAAGTAGTTTTTTACGCTTATAATCAAGCTCTTTTTGTTTGAATTGAGCAAGAGCCTGTGATAGATTGGCCTCGGAAGATACAACTGCAGCTTCCATCTTCTCCAGATTTCTCTGATAAATATCGGGCTGTATTTTCGCTAAAATCTGTCCTTGTTTTACCTGATCGCCTTCCTTTACTGGAAGTTCTAGTATCTCTCCGGAAACATCAGAAGTAACTTTTATTTTTAATTCAGGAGTTATTTTGCCGTTTGCAGTAATAATTTCTGTTAAGGTTCTTTTTTTTGCAATTTCAGTAGTTACTTTATGTTTGAACTCATTACCAATCCAACCTGCTTTTTTTCCAATAATTAAAAATATAATAATTACAATAATTGAAACAAGAGGATATAAGATAGATTTTTTCATTTGAAAAAGAATTTTAAACTAAATTCAACTAGGTATAGATGAGAATAATTCTCCAGGTTATTTAAAAAGTTGTATGCAATATAATTAAGATAAATGGATTAATAAACATTCAAAAAAATTATAAGTTAATTAAGTGCTGAGATATTTTCCATTGATGGTAAATGAATTGAAAATGTAGAGCCTTTGCCAATTGTACTAATTACTGATATTGATCCATCGTTTTTTTCAATGTATTCCTTGCTGATGATTAACCCTAATCCTGTTCCATTTTCCCCTTGTGTTCCTATCGTTCTTATTGAATTATCTATATTAAAAATTTTATTTACCGCACTGGTAGGCATTCCTATTCCATAATCACGTATGCTTATTTTTGTTTCTTGATCAACGCAAGATGCTGAAATCTCTACCTTTCCTCCAGCATAAGAAAATTTTATAGCATTACTTATAATGTTTCTTATTGCCAAACTTATCATATTCATATCTCCATACACTTTGGTTTCAGGAGGTATAGCGTTAATTATTTTTATTTTCTTTTTTAAGCAGGCAAGTTGAAATAAATTGATCTTTTCGTTGACTAGCTTATTTAGGTCGAATTTTGTCTTTACTAAATTAATTCGGTCGTTTTGACTTCTGGACCAGTTTAATAAGTTGTCAATTAATGTGTTTACGTGATGCGATGAGGAGTCTATTAAATTTATATACTTTTTCTTTTTATCCTCGTCCAACTCATCATAAGCATCATTTAATAGAGAAGAGAATCCCATTATAGATTGAAAAGGACTTTTTAAATCGTGAGCAATGATATCAAAAAATCTATCTTTTGAGGCATTTGCCTTTATATATTTCTTGTTTGCAATTTGTAGTTTTAGTTTTTGTTTATGGATACGAGCTTTACTTTCAATTAATTCTTTGTTTACTTTATATAGTTTTTCAGAATTTTCTTTTATGCTAATATTCTGCTTTTTAATTCTCTTATTTTGTGATTTTAGAGTGTTGTTAAGCAGCTTTAATCTATAATAGTTAATAAAAACAATTACTGTGATTATACATATAAACAATAAGAATGAAATGAGAAGTAATTTGGTTAAATGTTCACTTTTAATGATTGCATTCTGTAGTTTTATATGTTGGTCTTTTGTTTTTGAATTGAATTGTACATATAACTCACTTATTTGTTTTGTAATAGTTGAGTGAAAAAGTTCATTATTGATTTTAGCGTATTTACTTAGATATAAAAATGCACTTGAGGTGTCGTTTTGTTGTATATAAAGGTCACTAATAGCTTTATAGGTATCGGCTGAAAGGTTTAGGTAATTGTTCTGTTCATTTATTTTTTGTGATTCGAAAAGGTAATGTAATGCAGAGTCTAAATTGTTTACTCTGGAATAATACAGCCCAATACCTTTATTTAAATAAGACTTTTGATATGATAAATTGTCATTTCTAAGATCAGAAATAAAAAGAGCTTTTCTAAATGATCGGGCAGCAGTAACAAGATTGTCAGATTCCAAATCTAAAGAACCAAGTTTAGATAATATATCAATCTGTAATAAAGTATCCTGTACTGTTTGATTGATTTCGTATGCATTTGAATAATAGCTCCTTGATTTTCTTAAATTCGTAATGTTTTGATAAAAAAAACCAAAGTTTAGTTCTAAAATGATTTGTTCGTAAGGATTTGGAAACTTCTTGAGTAGAAATTCAGTCTTTTGTGTATATGTGTAACTCTCATTAAATCTTTCTGCATGGTTCAAAGAATAGGCAATCTGATTATATATAGGTATTAGTTTAGAGGAGTCCTTTTTGTATTGATTAATTGTAAGAGCCTTATTTAAACAACTTAGTGCTTTTGAATAATTACCTCTTAAATTATAACACTTCCCCATTGATAAATATACCGATGCTTGAATCGATTTATTTGTAAGGTTTTGTGGTGATTTTAATGAGGTTTTATTGGGTAATGTATCAGTATATGCAACAGGATAATTGTATTCTAATGTATAACCATTGCAATGAATATTAGTGCAGATTAGTATCAGAAACAGATTCCTTGGAATCAAGTTTAGGGGCTTTTTGATTTTCATAGGTTTGTTTAGATCTTATTTGGTTGTGTCTAGTTTTTATATTGATTTTTTGAGGGTTTTATTTTTTGATTCGGACAGACGAAATTAATAAAATATTTTAAAGTAATCAAAATCAAAAGATTAATAATAGTTGATGATGTGTAGGAGCCTTTATTTATACCCATTTTCTTAAAATATTTACTGATATTTTGTTCCTAATGGAATTGTTAATTATTTTAACATTGTGTTATTTATACATTTTTTTAATCTATTTAAGAAAATCATGCGTCTACTTAATTATATTATTCTCTTAATAAGTTTACTTTTTACATTATTAGGAGAGGCTCAAATAAAAAAAATTGGAATTCCAGAGATCGAATATTTTAACCGAAGGTCATATCATGGGGCAACTCAAAATTGGGGAATAACTCAAAGTGCAGGTGGATTTTTATATTTTGGTAATAATAATGGGGTTTTAGAGTTTGATGGTGAGCAATGGCAGCTATATCACGATTTAGGGGATTTTAATGTAAGAAGTACTTGTGCCATTGGAAATAGAATTTATGCCGGAGCGTTTAATGAATTGGGATATTTTTATCGTGACTCGTTGAGTAAACTTGTATATAAGTCACTGGTTCAGGGTCCAAATATTAGAGATTTAGAAGATTTTTGGCATATCTACGATTGGAATGATTATGTTGTTTTTCATTCGCAAAAAGGATTGTGTTTTTATAAAAATGATCAATTACAATATATAATATATCCCGAGTCGCGTTTTGTGTCAGCATTTGTCGTTAATGGATTATTGCTTGTACAGGATGAACAGGCTGGTTTAATGGAGGTAAGGGGAAATGATATGTTTCCTGTAACAGGAGGTAAATTATTTGCTGGAAAAGAAGTTTACTCAATAATGGCTCTGTCAAATTCAGAAATGGTGATTGGCACAATGAGTAGTGGTCTGTATAAATGGGATATGCAAAAATTTGTAGAATGGAATGTGCCGGCTAATGACCTTCTAAGAAAGATCAATATATTTTGTGGTTGTAAATACTCTGATGATCTTTTGGTTTATGGAACAATTCAAGGAGGATTGGTGATAATTAATTCACAAGGAGAGGTTTATTTGCAAATCGATAAGGATAAGGGACTTAGAAATAATACCGTATTAAGTGCATTTGTGGATAGGGAAGGGAATATATGGGGTGGATTAGATAATGGTATTGTTAAGGTGAACTTTAACTCCTCTATTTCTTTTTTGCAAGGATATTATAATTTGGGTACTGGTTATGTTATGGATAAGTATAAAAATGATTATTACTTTGGAACAAATCAGGCTGTATTTAAGATAAGTGAAAGTCAGTTTAAGAATCCATTAAAAAATAGGTCAGATTTTATTAAAGTAGAAAATACTGGAGGGCAGGTTTGGAGTTTATTTCATGATGATAATACTTTGTTGTGTGGTCATAATTTAGGCATTTTTGAAATTAATGGAGACAAGGCTAATGTAATAACCCCTCCTGATATAAATGGCGTTTGGAATTTCAAGCATATTAAAGGTTCCGACAATCTTTTATTATCAGGTACATATGCTGGTTTAATTGTTTTGGAAAAATCATATGGAAAATGGCACTATAAAAATAGAATTAAGGGATTTAATGAATCTGCAAGATTTATTGAATGGGATGATAAAGGATATTTATGGATGTCGCATGGCTACAGAGGTGTTTTTAGAATAAAATTAAACTCAGATTTTACTCAGGCAGAAGAGGTTTTAATATTTGAAAATACTGATTTCCCTAATAACAAGAGTCCATTGACTCTTTCTTTGATTGATGGAGAATGTATTTTTACAAGCCATGATGGAATATATAAATTTAATTATTCCGATGGGAAATTTGCAAGGATAAAAGAATTTGAAAGCTTATTTTCTGATCATATTTATCCAAACGATATTAAGCAAGATGAATACCGGAATTTATGGTGCTTTTATGGTGATAAAGTAGGTGTATTAAGGTTTTTAGAAGACGGCTCATATAAAGATATTAGATATCCATTTCTTCCTTTGGATAGAAAGTTAGTAAGTGCCTTTGAGTTTGTATACGTTGAAGATGAAAATAATGTATTTTTTGGTGTGGAGGATGGTTTTGCTCATTATGCAGCAGAGGACTTTAAGAACTACAAAATTCCGTTTAAGGTTCATATGCGATCCTTTAATGGAAATTCAGACTCTATATTTTATCAGTTAAATTATATTGGAGATTCTGTTAAACAAGTTATTGTACCCTCATATGCATTCAGAAAGAATACCTTTGAAATTGATTTTGTTGCCTCATTTTTTGAACAGAGGAATGTATTGTACTCTACATATCTAAGAAATTATGATACAGGTTTTGGAGAATGGACAGAAGATAATCATCGTAGTTTCTCAAACTTACATGAAGGAGAGTACGAAATTATTGTAAAGGCAAAAAACCAATTTGGGGTTCAGGCACCACCCATATCATTTAAGTTTATTGTTTTGCCACCATGGTATCGAAGCATACCTGCAAAAGTTGTCTTTGTAATTCTATTCTTATTTTTAGTCACACTGATTTATTATTTTATTAGCCGAAGAATAGAATTAAGTCGGCAGAAAGAAAAAAATAAGCAACAGGAACGGTTTAAAATAAAGGAGGAACAACTGAAAAATGCAGCACTTGTTTCTGAAAAGGAAATGATTCGGTTAAGAAATGACAAGTTGCGAAGTGAAATGGTTTATAAAGAAAAAGAATTAGCCAATTCAACGGTACACATTATTCAAAAAAATGAATTCCTATCAGATATAAAAGAGCAGTTAAAGAAAATTGTTAAGATCCAGGAGAAAAATGAACTAGAAAAAAAGGTGCGATTATTAATTAAAAAGATTGACAGGGATATTGATACTGAAAATAACTGGGAAGTTTTTGAAACTCATTTTGGTCAGGTTCATGAAGCCTTCTTTCAAAGCTTAAAGGAAAAGCATCCTGACTTAACTAGCAGGGAACAAAAATTAAGTGCATATATAAAGATGGGAATGGCTAGTAAAGATATTGCGTCTTTAATGAATATAACGACACGTGCCGTTGAAAATAATCGGTATAAACTACGTCAGAAGCTTGGTTTGGCCCAAGGAGATAATCTGCTGGAATACATTGAAAATATCTAAATGTTGTAATTTAAATTCAAAAAATCTCTTATTTGTGGTTATAATTTGCTATGGTGAACTTCTGCATTGTGAAATTATAAATCTACAGCTCTTGTAATTAACTCGAAGAATCCTTTTTGTGAAATACACACCTACATATATTATTTCTTCTCTTTTAGATTAAACAACCAATTGGTTTGGATAAAAATAGAGTGTGCTTGACAATAGAACTTTCTTAAGAATAGATTTCAGATTTTAAAAGTTGGGTTTAATTAATCCATGTCTGTATTTATATAGACATGGATTAATTGTGATAATATGTATATATGATAAAAATCACATATGAAAATAAAAGTTAAATATTTATTAAATTGTTTATGTTTATATATATGAGTGTGCTGAGTGTTGTATTTGTGTTGTTTTGAAATCGTAAATAATCTGAAAAACAAGTATATAAAATTTTTGGTGTGAGGTTTTTGTGAGGTAAAAAATGAGTAATAGTGAGGTTTTTGTGAAGTGAAAAATTATAATACGTTAACAAATGATTGCATTTTTGTGACAATGAAAGTTAATTCTAAATCCAAAAAGCAATTGAACTGACAAACTCTTAATGATTCAGATTGTGCACAATGAAAAATTAAATCGTTTGAAAGTTCTTCCGCTAGCTGGAAAGTTAAGTGGAAAATGAAAATTAAATTCTAAAACACATGAAACATTTGTTAGGAACAATGATCCTGTTTTTGTGTAGCGCATTTATATGGGCGCAGGAGGTTACAATTACAGGTAAGGTTACATCCGCAGAAGACGGAGCTCCCATTCCGGGAGTAAGTGTAATAATTGAAGGTACTACCAATGGTACAATAACATCAATTGATGGTGATTATTCCTTAAATGCAAATAAAGGCGAAGTTGTAATTTTCTCTTTTATTGGAATGGAAAATCAAAAAGTTACTATTGGGTCAGAGACTAATATTAATATTGTATTAGCCTCGGAGATTTCAGACCTAGATGAAGTAATTGTTGTAGGTTATGGTGTTCAAAAAAAGAGTGTTGTAACAGCTGCAATTAGTAGTGTTTCGTCTGAAGAACTAGAGAAAGAAACTCCATCTCGAATTGAAAACGTACTTAAGGGTAAAGTTTCAGGGGTACAAATTACTCAAAGTTCTGGTCAACCCGGATCTGATTCAAAAGTTCGAATTCGTGGTATCGGTACAATTAACAACAGTGATCCTTTATATATTGTAGATGGAATGGCTGTTGATGGAGGTATTGATTACCTTAATCCTTCAGATATTCAATCTGTAGAAGTTTTAAAAGATGCAGCATCAGGTGCAATTTATGGAGCGCGTGCAGCAAACGGTGTTATTCTGGTAACTACTAAGTCTGGAAAAAAAGGTAAAGCAACTTTAAATTATGACTTTTCATATGGTTGGCAAAATCCATGGACAGAGAGAGATGTTTTAAATGCAACTGAGTATATGACTATCATGAATGAAATAGCATTGAATGATGGTAACTCAGCACTTTATACTCAAAGTGAAATTGCTAATGCAGGAAAAGGTACAGACTGGCAGCATGAAACATTTAATTATAATGCACCTGTTCAAAATCATCAGGTAAGTTTAAGTGGTGGAACAGACGTATCGAACTACTTTGTCTCTTTTGGTTATTTCTCTCAGGATGGTATTGTAGGTGGTAATTATGATCGTTCTAATTATGAAAGATACAGTGTACGTGTAAATAATACATATAACGTTTTTGAAGAAACAAGAAATTTGTTTAAGTCATTAAAAGTTGGTGTTAATGCTGGTTATACAAGAACTAAATCAATGGGAATTGAAACTAACTCAGAATATGGTTCTGTATTAGGTAGTGCAGTTGCATTCAACCCAACAATTCCTGTATATGCAACAGATCCTGATGCTGTTTTAGCTGCATATCCAACTGCTGTTACAGATAAAGATGGCAGAGTGTTTTCTTTACCACCAAGTGGATTCCAGGAAATAGCTAACCCTGTTGCAATGTTAAACGCACCTACATCTGATGTCGGTAATTCTGATAAGATCGTTGCTACTATGTGGGGAGAGCTTGAACTACTTAAAGATTTGAAATTTAAATCAAGTTATGGTGTTGATTTAGCATTCTGGGGACAAGATGGTTATACTTATCCACATTTCCTGGCAACTCAAGGTAAAAATTATACTCAAAGTCATGTGTGGTCTAGTATGAATAGAGGATATAACTGGCAGGTAGAAAATACTTTACATTATTCTAAATCAATAAATGAAAAGCATAACCTTTCGATCTTAGTAGGTCAATCTGCTAAAGAATATACATACAGAACACTAGCAGGTGATGATTATGATTTATTAGAAGAAAATCCTACTAAAGCTGTTATCGACTATGCAATTGCGGATCGTGATGATGAAAGAGTTGCTGGTGGAACAGGAGGTTATACATCAAAAACCTTAGCTTCTTACTTTGGTCGTTTAGATTATAACTTCGATGAAAGATATATGCTTCAGGCTACAGTACGTAGAGATGGTTCATCAAACTTTGGACCTAATAATAAATGGGCTGTATTCCCATCATTCTCTTTAGGATGGAATATTACCAATGAAGCCTTTATGGAAAATATGCCAGATTGGTTAAGTTATATGAAACTTCGTGCATCGTGGGGTAAAAACGGTAATGAAAATATTGATGCTTTCTCTTACACAAGTTTAATGGATGGTGGACAGAACTATTATTTTGGTTCAGGAGATTATTCTACAATGCAATATGGTAGTAGTCCCGCTCGAATTGCCAATCCAAACGTAAAATGGGAAGAGTCAACTCAAATTGATGTAGGTTTTGATTTAAGAATGTTTAACCACGCTTTAGCATTTGGTATTGACTACTTTAAAAAGGATACTGAAGGTATGTTAATGGAACAACCAATTCCGAGTTATGTAGGAAAAGGAGCTCCAATTGCTAATGCAGGAGATATGGAAAACCAAGGTATTGAATTAGAAATTACATACAAAAATCACATTGGTGATTTCAACTATAATATTGTTGCTCAAGCTTCTTACATTCAAAACAAACTTATAAATATGGGTAATGAATCGGGCGAAATCGTTTATGAAAATGGTGGTGCAGCCGGTTTAGGAGATTTTGTTAAGGGTAAGAATGGTGAAGTTTTCCCATATTTCTATGGATATAAAACTGATGGATTATTCCAAACTCAGGCAGAAGCTGATGCTTACAATACAAAATATGGTCAAAGTGCAATGCCTGGAGATGTTCGTTTTGTAGATTTTAATGAAGATGGATCTATTGATGATTTAGATAGAACAAAAATTGGAAAAGGTATGCCGGATTGGACATTTGGTTTGACCTTGGGTGCAGACTGGAAGTCTTTTGATTTAAATATGTTCTTCCAGGGAAGTATGGGTAATGATATTTTCGATTATTCTGTACGTGGAGATATTCCTGCTATGAACAGACCTACCTGGATATTGGAAAGATGGACAGGTGAAGGCACTTCAAATGAAATTCCAAGGGTAACTTCAGAGAACCCAAATGCAAACTGGCGTTCTTCTGAACTATATGTAAAAGATGGTTCTTTTGTGAGACTTAAGTCAATTCAGTTAGGATATACAATTCCTCCAACAGTAATTCGTAAAGATTATATTAAGAGATTAAGATTATATGTATCTGCTGAAAATCTTTTAACATTCACAAAGTATGAAGGATTTGATCCGGAAATTGCTTCTGAGGAATATACAACAATCGGAGTAGATAGAGGTATTTATCCTCAGGCTCGTACAATTTCAGTTGGAGCAAATATTACTTTTTAACTCAAAAATATTCAAATTATGAAACTAGTCATGGAGAATATAATTAGTAAAAGTTCAGCAAGTAAATCTGGATATTATAGACTGGTTCCATCGAATACCTTTGAAAATTTAAATTATAATGAGATGAAAAAATATATAAACGCAATAATTCTAGCAGTTTTAATTGGCTTTACTTCATGTAGTGAGGACTTTTTGACAGTAGAGCCTACGGATTCGCAGGAAGCTGGAGGTGCTGCTACTGAAGGTGCAATATTGTCAAATCTAGGTGCTGCTTATCAAATACTACTGTTTGATAGTTATGCAGATTATAACTATAACAGTGTTCCTTTAATGTCAGATCTTCGTTCAGATGATATTTATAAAGGTGGCGGTGATGCCGGAGACCAGAGAATGTTATATCTATTGTCGCAGTTCAATTTAAATGCGAACGAAACAGCAGCTGGTTTATGGAATATTTATTACAGTGGTTTGAGTAGATGTAATAATGTTATTGAAGCTTGTGCTAATGCCGTTGATGTTGATGAAGAAAGCTTAAATCAATATAAAGCTGAGGCTCATTTCTTAAGAGCTTATTATGTACACTGGTTATGGAAATTCTGGGGTAACATTCCTTATTTCGAAGAAGATCTTGCAGAACCATATATGGCAAAGCAATATACTGCAGATGAAATCTATGCTCAATTAATCGAAGATGTAGATTTTGCAATCGAAGGGGATAAATTACCTATGCGTACAACAGCAGAAAATGACGGTCGTGTTTCAAAAGCAGCAGCAATGTTACTAAAAGCAAGAATCGTTCTTTATCAAAAAGATCAAAGTCGTTATGGTGAGGTTTTAGCTGATATGGAAGAAATCTATGCAAGTGGGGCTTATTATTTAGCTGATTACGCTTCTATTTGGGATAGAGAAGGAGAATTTGGTTCAGGTTCTATTTTTGAAGCAAATCATTTACCAGAAGGTAAAGACTGGGGTGCTGCATGGCAAGGTTATGGAACTAATTTACCTGCATTTATTTCTCCAAATGGATTAAAAGAAGATACTGAAGATCTTTTAAGTGAGAATACATATTACAAAGGTGGATGGGGGTTTGGTCCTGTAAGAACTGAATTACTTTCCATTTTTGAAGCTGGAGATGCTCGTTTGGCTGCCTCTGTAAATCAATTTGAAGAAGGAACATATGCTACTCGTTTTCAGGATACAGGTTTGTTTTTAGCTAAATATGCAGCAAGAGTAGATTATAATGATGCTCCTTATACAGAAGATTTGAACTATGAAAATAACGTAAGAATTTTCCGTTATGCAGAGGTATTGTTAAATGCTGCTGAACTAATTGTAATTCATGGACAAACTCCAAGCACCGATTTAACTGCACAAGCTTGTTTAGATGAAATCAGAACACGTGCAGGTTTAGGTTCAATTGATGCAACTTCAGATAACATTAAACTGGAAAGAAGAAGAGAGTTTGTAGGTGAAGGTATGCGTTTCTGGGACATAGTTCGTTGGGGTGATACTTCTGTATTAACAGAGTCTATTCCTGATTATTCTTCAGAAAGAACATGGTCTGATGATATGAAGTATATGCCAATTCCTCAATCTGAAATTGATAAAACAGAGGGTGAATTTAAATTGGTACAAAATTCAGGTTATTAATGAGTTTGTTAAAATTAAAATCTAAGAAGATGAAGAATATATTATATTTTATTGTTTTAATATTTGCATTCGCAGCTTGTTCTCCAGATGAGCATACTATGCCTGCAAATATTACTTCAGACCAGGTTTCATGGGAGTATGTTGCTACTGACGTACTAAACGAATACCAATTGGTAAATAATACTCCAGGCACATCTGCATATTGGGATATGGGTAATGGAGTAAAAGAAAATGGAAATACAGTTACTGCTCGTTATACTTTTGCAGGAACCTATACTATAAAAGTTACAATTATTTCTCAGGGAGGATCAGTTACAGTTGAGGACGATATCGTAATTGCACAAGATAATCCTGCATTCTTATCAGGTTATCCTTACGATGAATTAACAGGTGGTAGTTCTAAAACCTGGGCTGTAGATGGTTATGCAAGTGCTGCATTTGGCCTTGGACCTACATTAGATAATCCATTGGCATGGCATGCTGACGTTGCTGGTGCCAGAGTTGGAAAAGGTCTTTATGATGACAGATTTACATTTTCAATTGCTACAACAGGATTAGTGTTTGAGCAGGAAACTAACGGTGATGTTTATGCAAATAGTGTATGGGCTGCAGATTTGGGAAGTACTGATGGGTACCAGGAATCTGATGGTAATGATTTTATTATGCCTTATACAGGTGGTTCTGTACAATGTATAGTTACTGGAGATGGTTTTACTGTAAGTGGAGGTTTTCTAGGTTATTATGCAGGAGCTACTGAGTATAAGATCATCACATGTACAGAAAACCTACTAGAAGTAGCATTTTGGGATTCAAAAAGTAGCTTTTACTGGTATACTAAATTTGTTCCGGAAGATCAGTTAACTCCTGAGCCAGAACCAGTTGTTAAAAAACTTGAAGCTAACGATTTATATGATGATTTTGAAGGTAATGGAAACATTGCATGGGTAACAAGCGCAATTGACGGTTTTACAACAATTGATAATTTTGCTCCTGTGCCAATTAATACTTCAGAACATGTTGCCCTATATCACAAAGGAACCGGAGAATGGAATAATGTAAGTATTGTATTAGATTACTTAATGGATCTTTCTGTTAGAAATGTAATTACATTAAAAGTTTTTGTTCCTAGTTTTAATGATTACGTAACTGAATGTAATCCAGGAACTGACTGGTTAGCAACTCATAATTTACTTCCTCAAATAGATATTAAACTACAGGATAGTTCATTAGGCGGAAATGCATGGCAAACACAACAAGTAAGAAGTCATACATTAACTGAGGATCAATTTGGACAATGGATTGAGCTTACATTCGACTTTAGTGATGTATCTGACAGAACAGATTTTGATCAGATTATACTTCAGTTAGGTAATGAAGGTCATTGTAATGATGGAATATTCTATGTCGATGATTTTAAATTACTGGATTAATTAACACATTTCCCGGAGTTTTATACTCCGGGTATTTCCTGATTTTTCAATAGAATGAAGGCTGATTATTATTAGCCTTAAAAGATTCATGTGTCAAGAATATATATTCTTAACCAGCTATTCTATTGTTAAAAGTAAAATTCTTTTGAAGCAATAAACTATAAAAATGAGCATTACAAATATTTTTAACCGTTGGGTTTTTATCGGATTTTTAGCTGTTCTCTTATCTGCATGCTCGGATAGTGAAGATGGACCAGATGTGAAGTATACTGCAGATTTTGAATATGAAATATCAAATGATAATCCTAACATAATTGAGTTTACGAATACTTCAGAAGGTGAATATTTGTATTTGCAATGGGATTATGGAAAAGGTGATGGTGTGGGTTCTAAGGAATCAGATAAATCATCAGTAAGATCTATTTATTTCCCATTAAAAGGATCCTATGAGGTAACACTGATTGTATGGGGGAGTTTAAATACTAGTAGTGATACTAAAACCATTTCAAAAACAATAACTATAGATCAGGATGATCCTGATTATGTAGAGCCTCAGGGATTAATTTGGTCAGATGAATTTGATGGAAGCAGTGTTGATTTAACAAACTGGACTTTTGAAACCGGTTCTGGAGGATGGGGAAACCAGGAACTTCAGTATTATACCAATGGAGAGAATGCTGCAGTTGAGAATGGTAAATTAATTATCACGGCAAAAAAAGTAAATGATAATAAAGCCGATGGATCATACACTTCAAGCCGTATGGTTACACTTGGGAAACAAGAATTTACTTATGGCAGAATTGAAGTAAGAGCAAAATTACCATCGGGAACCGGAATTTGGCCTGCTATATGGATGTTAGGTTCAAATATTAACAGTGTAGGATGGCCTGCTTGTGGAGAAATCGATATTATGGAATATGTTGGCTATGATCCTAATATAGTTCATTCAACAGTTCATACTCCAGCAGGATATGCAGGTGATGGTGATGGTAGCTCAATGACCTTAGAAACCGCAGAAGAGGAATTTCATATTTATGGATTAAACTGGACCGAATCTGCATTGACATTTTATGTTGATACACCTGAAAATGTGGTTCATGTTTATTCTCCGGCTGTTAAAACAAGTTCAAACTGGCCTTTCGATAAACCATGTTTCTTTATATTGAATGTCGCAGTAGGTGGTACCTGGGGCGGAGCAATGGGTATTGATAATACAATTTTTCCACAGACAATGGAAGTGGATTACGTGAGAGTTTATGATTTAGACTAACCAGGCAAATTTTAATAGCATGGTAAAGCATATATTTATAGCAATTATAGCAGTTTTATTATTGAGTTGTGGAGGCTCAAAGAATAAATACGAACTGGTGTGGAGTGACGAATTTGAATACACTGGCCTACCAGATGATTTAAAATGGAGTTATGATACTATTGGCAATAGTTATGGTTGGGGTAACAATGAACAACAATATTATACAGTAAAGAGAAAAGAAAACACCTGGGTTGAAAATGGGTTTTTAAACATCTCAGCAATCAAGGAAAAAGGTTTTCCAATGGCATATACTTCGGCCCGCTTAATTACCAAACATAAAGGTGATTGGTTATATGGTAAAATTGAAGTAAGAGCTAAAATTAGTCAGGGAACCGGAATTTGGCCTGCAATATGGATGCTACCAACAGAAAATATTTATGGAGGATGGCCTAAAAGTGGTGAGATTGACATTATGGAGCATGTTGGGTATAATCCTGATTCGGTATTTTTTACAGTTCATACAGAGGCTTATAATGGTATGTTAGGTACACAAAAAACAAAAGCAGTTTATATGCCTGAAGCAGAAGATGGTTTTTACACTTATGCAATTGAATGGTCAGAAAAAGAAATATCTTTTATGGTTGATGATAAAGAAGTTTATAAATATAAAAATAACAATACAGATTCTTCAGAATGGCCATTTGATAAGGCTTACTATTTATTGTTAAATGTTGCAGTTGGAGGTAATTGGGGAGGAGTTCAAGGTGTTAACGATGAAATATTCCCTCAGACAATGCAGGTAGATTATGTAAGAGTTTATCAAAAGAAATAGTTAAACAAATCATTAACGAATAATACAAATTGTGTAGAAGTAATCTCTACATAACAGCCTTTGCTATGTCTTTTTGAAATTAAAACAGGGGACTAAAATAATTCTAGGATTAATCGATTCTTTATAAGAAAAGAGGATTAGTATATGGGATACAAGGTTGGTATAAGTAAATCAAAAGTAATTCATCAATACAGAAAACGATAAAATCATATATACATAATGAATGTTTTTTTAGGAAATACGAACCTGAATTTTACAGAGAAGAAAGTGAAGGGAGATTTTGTGGCAATTAATAATGAAAAATTCTACAAAATAAGTAACTATGATAAAATGCCTGATTTTTTCATGAGTATTGTAAGTGATTCTGATCACTGGATGTTTATTTCAAGCAATGGCTCACTATCAGCAGGTAGAAAAAATAGAAATAATGCACTATTCCCATATTATACGGATGATAAAATTCATGATTATAAAGGTAAAACGGGTAGTAGCACAATCTTGTTAGTTGAAAAAGATGATAGAACTTATTTATGGGAACCATTTGTAAGTGAATACAACATATATAACACAGAGCGTAATCTTTATAAAAACATATATGGTAATAAAATTCTATTTGAAGAGATTAACCATGATTTAGGAGTAGCATTTAAATATATTTGGTGTAATTCTGAGAAATATGGTTTCGTTAAAAAATCAACATTAACAAACCTTACTGATAAGGAGATTAATGTTGATTTTTTAGACGGAATTAAAAACATTCTTCCTTATGGTATTGACTTCGATTTTCAGAATACCTATAGCAACTTACTTGATGCATACAAAAAGAATGAACTCAATACTGAAACAAATTTGGGGATTTTTATATTGAGCTCTATACCTGTAGACCGTGCAGAACCTAGTGAATCGCTTAAATCTACTACTGTTTGGTCGCAGGGTTTAGATAATAGAAAAATATTATTATCAGATAAGCAGGTCGCGAATTTTAAAAAGGGGCTTGCAGTTGAAACAGAAAAAGATGTTAGAGCATCCAGAGGCGCTTATTATCAAAATGCTTCTTTAAAACTAGATGCAAAATCTTCAAAAAAATGGATGTTAGTGGCAGAGGTTAATCAGGATAGATCTGCTGTTGCAAACCTGAATATTGCTCTAACAGATAAAAATATAACAGCATCAGTTGAAAAAGATATAGAATTAGGAACTACTAATCTAATAAAGATTGTTTCGGGAGCAGACGGAATACAAACAGGTAATGATGAGTTGTCGTCTGTGCGTCACTTTTCAAATACTATGTTTAATGTGATGCGAGGTGGCATTTTTAAAAATAACTATACATTAGATACTTTAGATTTTAAGCTATATGTTTCTCAAAACAATAAAAAGGTAGCTGAAAGAACAAAAGATGCGATCAATAATCTACCTGTAGCTATTACATATCCTGAGTTATGCAATTGGGCATTAAAAAATGGGAATGTTGATTTATTAAGAATTGCTAGTGAATATCTACCGCTTACATTTAGCAGAAGACATGGTGATCCAAGTCGTCCATGGAATCAGTTTGCCATTGAAACAAAAAATGAGGATGGAACACCAAAATTAAATTATCAGGGTAACTGGCGTGATATTTTTCAGAACTGGGAAGCTTTGGCTTTATCATATCCAGAGTTTGTTGAAGGGATGATTGGTAAATTTGTGAACGCATCTACTGCCGATGGTTACAATCCTTATCGTATTACTCGTGAAGGAATTGATTGGGAATGTCCGGATCCTGAAGATCCATGGGCATATATTGGATATTGGGGTGATCATCAAATTATTTACCTGCAAAAGTTTTTAGAACTATCAAAGGCATATCATCCAGAAAAATTGGATACACTTTTATCTAAGGAAATGTTTGTTTATGCTAATGTTCCTTATCGAATTAAATCGTATAAAGATATTGTTAACAATCCTCAGGATACCATAAGTTTTGATGCAGAACTTAATGAGAAAATTAAAGCAAAAGATAAAGAATTAGGTGCTGATGCACGCTTGCTATTTGGTAAAGATGGAGAACTATATAGGGTTAATCTGACTGAGAAAATATTAGTTACCTTATTGGCTAAACTAAGTAATTTTATTCCGGAAGCAGGTATCTGGTTAAATACGCAACGTCCCGAGTGGAATGATGCCAATAATGCATTAGTAGGAAATGGCGTTTCAATGGTAACATTGTATTATATCCGTCGATTCTTAAAATTCTGGTCACAACAGTTTAGTAACTATACCAATAACGAGATAAACATTTCTGAGGAAGTAACTGAATTATTGGAAAGCATTCAGCATTTATTTGAGGATAAAAAAGAATTACTTGCATCCGGATTCTCAGATGAGGAAAGAAGAAACTTTGCAGATGTTCTGGGCTTAGCAGGTGAAAAATATAGAAATAGCATTTACAAGGATGGATTTTCCGGTGTGAAGAAGAGCATTAAAGTAAGTCAATTGATTGATTTTACTAAAGTTGCTTTAGATTACATGGATCAATCTATAAAAGTAAATAAGAGAGAGGATGGATTATACCATTCTTACAACCTGATTTCTTTTGGTAAAAATACAACTTCCATTCGTTATTTATATGAAATGTTGGAAGGTCAGGTAGCGGTTTTAAGTTCAGGATATCTAAATGCAGATCAGAGCTTATCGGTTATGGATGCATTAAAATCAAGTGCATTATTCCGCGAAGATCAATATAGCTATATTCTTTATCCGGACAGACAATTAACCCGATTTGAGGATAAGAATAATATTCCTTCAGATAAGGTGAATCAATCGAAATTGCTCTCTCAATTAGTACAAGAGGGTAATACAGATGTATTGAATCAAGATAAATCAGGAACTTATCATTTTAACGGGGAGTTCAGAAACGCTGAAGTATTAAAAGCATCTCTTGAAAAATTGGATGAGGCTAAATATGGTCATTTGATAGCTGACGAGAAACAATTCATTTTAGATGTCTATGAAAAAATGTTCGATCATCAGTCTTTTACTGGTAGATCAGGTACTTTCTATGGATACGAAGGATTAGGAAGTATCTATTGGCACATGGTTTCCAAGCTATTACTAGCTGCTCAGGAAAGTTACTTCTCTGCAATTGAAGAAGGTGCAGATGAGGTATTGTTGGGTAATATGAAGCAACACTATTATGAAATAAAAGCTGGTATTGGAATTTATAAGTCACCAGATTTATATGGAGCTTTCCCTACTGATGCCTATTCTCATACACCAGGCGGAGCAGGGGCTAAACAACCTGGCATGACAGGTCAGGTTAAGGAAGATGTCATTTCTCGCATTGCAGAACTGGGAGTGCAGATAAAAAATGGTGAAATCAGTTTTAATACTAGTCTATTAAATCATAATGAAATATTAACTGATAAAACTTCTTTTGAGTATTATGATTTATCAGGCAATAAAAGAGAGATTGCATTAAATGAAGGTCAATTAGCTTTCACATTCTGTAAAGTTCCTGTGGTTTATTCTTCTGGTTCAAATACACAAATCATTATCGCTTATAATAATGGAAAATTAAAAGCAATAAGAGGAAATATAATTGATAAAGAGACAAGTGTAAAAATATTTAATCGCACTGATGAAGTGGAAAAGATAGAATTTACCTTTTAAAAAATAAACTAAGTAAGAAAGTCAAGAATAACCCGGGGGTAAATCCCGGGTTAGTAAATACAAATCACGTAGATCAATCACAAACAAGTGATTAATAAACAAGCTTAATTATAAGTTGATTTTGGTAACTGAATTAAACGAATAGATAAATGAACCTTTGTAAAATATCAATAATATTTCTTTTGGTACTTGTAGCTTGTCAGGCTCCGAAGCAAAAGACAAAATCTGATCAAAAGTATGCTAAAGCAGTAGTGCTAAAACAATCAGAAGATGCGTTATTGGAAGGTCTTTCCAAAGCTATTTGCTATTCTGGATTTCGGTCTGGTCAGCATCCGGATAGAGGTGAAGGTGCTAAAAATCCATCTTATGAAGAAGTGTTGGAAGACCTGCAAATTCTATCAAAAAACGATATGTTTCAATTGATTCGTTTATATGATAGTGGTGAAAATTCAGAACTGGTTTTGAAAATCATCAAAGAAAACAATATCAACATAAAAGTTTTACTGGGAATTTGGTTAGATGCAGAATTAAGTGCTCATGAAACTTGTTCATGGTTAACAGAACCAATACCTCAGGATAAACTTGATGCTAATAAGGAAGAAAACTTAAAACAAATTGCAAAAGGAATTGGGCTGGCTAATCAATACCCAAATATAGTTTGTGCGGTTAATGTTGGAAATGAGTCTTTGGTAGAATGGAATGACCACAAGGTATCTCCTGATACTGTTATTAGCTATGTAAACCATGTTAAAAGTAGCATTAATCAACCAGTAACCGTTGCTGATAATTATAAATGGTGGGCTGAGCATGGATCCGAATTGGCAAAAGCAGTTGATTTTATTTCAATTCATGTATATCCGGTGTGGGAAGGTAAAGATATTGATGAGGGAATGTCTTATACAATAGCTAATGTTGAAGAAGTAAAAAGAGCCTTGCCTGATAGTAAAATTGTGATAACTGAAGCAGGTTGGGCAACAGTTGCATCTGAGTTTGGCGAAAGAGCCAGTGAAGAAAAACAACTAAGATACTATACTGATCTAATGACATGGGCTGACTCCATGAATATCACCACATTCTTTTTTGAAGCTTTTGATGAGGACTGGAAAGGAGAAACCGCCAATCCGTTGGGGGCAGAAAAGCATTGGGGAATTTTTACGGTAGATAGAAAGCCTAAATTAGTGATGCAAGAGGCTTACCCTGAATTGTAGAATAAAAAAACATTATCAGAAAACTAAAGTCTAGAAACAATAAATATGTCACACTCAACAGTTAAAAAAGAAGATCGGGTTCCCTTTGGCCAGAAAATAGCATTTGGCTCAGGGCATCTTGCAAACCAATTATTCCCTGCTGCATTGGGTGTATTTATGGTAGTGTTGGTCATGTCTTTAGGAATGGATCCGATATTAGCAGGTTTACTGGGAGCGTTGCCCAGATTAATTGATGCCTTAACAGATCCCATTATGGGCTTTTTATCGGACAATACAAAATCTAAATGGGGAAGAAGAAAGCCATATATATTAATCGGAAGTGTTATTGCAGGAGTATCGTTTATGATTATGTGGCAATTGAATCCCCAAAATTCAGAACTATATAATTTTTTCTATTTTTTAATTGTTTCCATATTCTTTTACATTGGTTACACCATTTTTGCTACACCCTTAATTGGTCTTGGTTACGAAATGACACCAGATTATAATGAACGTACCCGTTTAATGGCTGTGTCTCAATTTATGGGACAAATTGCCTGGATGGTAGCCCCTTGGTTTTGGGTAATAATTTATAATCCAACATTATTTAATTCAGCACCTGATGGAGCTAGAATTCTTGCTGTATGGGTTGGCGGATTATGTATGATTCTTGGAATACTTCCTGCTTTTTTTAATAAAGAATTAATAGTACCCGATAAAGATAAATTGAAGAGTTTATCAAGAGATGAATTTTCCCAAAACTTAAAAGAATTTATCAAAGGAATTAAGTTAACGATAAAAAATAAGCCTTTTATCCGTTTATGTGGATCAACCTTCCTGATCTTTAATGGATTTCAAACCATTGCTCAGTTTGCCTTTTTTATCATTGTATATTATTTATTTAACGGAGATAAAGGAGCTGCAGGTCAATGGCCGGCCTGGTTCGGAACAATTAGTGCTTTCGCAACAGCCTTTTTAGTAATTCCAATAGTTACCAGAATATCAGAAAAAGTAGGTAAAAGAAATGCCTTTGTTGTAGCCACATTACTTTCTATTATAGGTTATGCTTTAAAGTGGTGGGGTTTTAACCCTGAAAATCCTTGGTTAATGTTTATTCCAATTCCGTTTTTATCATTTGGAATCGGTGGATTATTTACACTAATGATGTCTATGACAGCAGATGTATGTGATTTAGACGAACTGAATACAGGAGAACGTCGTGAGGCAATGTTTGGAGCAGTTTACTGGTGGATGGTTAAGCTAGGCAATGCCATAGCGATTCTTACAAGTGGTATTGTATTGCATTATGTTGGTTTTGATGAGAGTTTAGATGCCCAATCATTAGAAGCAATGACTAACCTTAGGTTAGCAGATATCATTATACCAATCATTACAGCCATAATTGCAATTGTCATTATGTGGAGATATGATTTAACGGAAGAAAAAGCCAATGAAATAAGAATACAGCTTGTAGATCGAAGGGGTAAAACGCACCATCAGGGTGAATAAAAAATTAATGAATACCAGAGGTAAAATATATCTGTATAAATAATACTTAAACAAATGACTAAAATATCAGCAAAACTATCGATAAAGGAAAAAATAGGCTACAGTCTAGGTGATACAGCTTCCCATTTTGTTTGGGATATGGTAGGCTTTTGGATTCTTATTTTTTATACAGACACTTTCGGTATTTCAGCAGCAGCAGCAGGTACAATCATGCTGATTGCCCGATTTTGGGATATGGCCAATGATCCGCTAATGGGGATTATTGCAGATAGAACTAAAACAAAATGGGGTAAATTTCGACCATATATTCTATGGATGGCTTTGCCTTATAGTATTTTAGCGGTGATGACTTTTACTACTCCAGACTTTGGAGAGACAGGAAAAGTTATTTATGCAGGAACTACTTATTTACTATTGATGACAGTATTTACTGCTATCAATTTACCATATTCGTCATTGGGTGCAGTAATGACTGCTGATACCACAGAACGTGCAGGCTTAAACTCATATCGTTTTATATTTGCTTTTGTTGGTCAGTTAATCGTATCTGGTACCGCTTTAACATTGGCTAATTATTTTGGAGAAGGAGATAGCGCAAAGGGTTATCAGTATACATTAACATTATTTGCAATTATCAGTTTAGTACTTTTCCTTATTACATTTAAAACAACAAAAGAAAGAGTTCAACCACCCAAAGAGCAAGAAATAGATTTAAAGGCTGATATCAAAAATCTATTTAAAAACAGGCCTTGGGTGATTCTGTTTTTTGTGGGAATTATTTCTTTTATCATGTTTGCTATGCAAAACCTGGCTGTAGCATATTACTTTAAATACTATATAGGTAATGAGGAAAATGTGCAATTATTTAATGTTATTGGAACCATTGCCTTAATTATTACTATTCCAATATCAAAACCTTTAGCAAAGAAATTTGGAAACAGAAATGTGTTTTTAGTAAGTTCATTATTGTCAGGTTTCTTCTTTATTCTACTGTATTTGCCAGGTGTAGATGATATTAAATGGGTTTATGTTTTTAATGTGTTGGCAAAAATGGCTTATGCTCCTGCCGTTCCTTTATTGTGGACAATGTTGGGTGATACTGCTGATTATTCTGAATGGAAAACAGGACGACGTTCAACTGGTTTAACCTTCTCAGCTGCAACTTTTGCTCAAAAGGCAGGCTGGGGAATTGGTGGTGCTTTGGCTGGATGGTTGTTGGCTTTATATCATTTTGAACCTAATGTTGAACAAACAGAAACTGCCATTACCGGAATAAAAATGATGATTTCAGTTTTTCCAGGTGTTTTATATATGTCATGTGCTATTTTGCTATTCTTTTATAGTATTGATCATAAAACCTGTGAGATTATGCGGCATGATCTGGAAGCAAGGAGAGAAGCTGAGTAGTTTACATTTTACAAAAAAATTGTGCATTAAATAAAGGTATTGTATAACATAAAGTAAATCTTTTACCCAAAAATAAAGAAAATGAAACCATTACTAGTATTACTCGCATTTATCTCAACATGCTTTGTTATGAAAGCACAAGATAGTAGCATACAGAATAAAGTTGACGAATTACTCACTCAGCTTACTTTGGAAGAAAAAGTCTCTCTTTGTTCTGGAAGAGATGATTGGAGCACAATGCCCATTGAACGATTAGATATTCCATGGATATGGATGGCTGATGGGCCGCATGGGGTTCGACGTGCACCTGCAACCAATAAAGCTGGTTATGGCGATCAGCATCCTGCTACTTGTTTTCCAACAGCATCAGCACTTTCAGCAACATGGAATACTGATTTGATCTATCAAGTAGGTCAGGCTTTAGGTGAAGAGTGTCAAGCTTTGGATGTGAATATTCTGTTGGGGCCCGGAGTTAATATTAAACGCTCTGTTTTAGGAGGAAGAAACTTTGAATTTTTCTCAGAAGATCCAATTTTATCAGGAGAATTAGGTGCTGCTTATATAAATGGAGTACAAAGTCAAGGTGTTGGTACATCATTAAAACACTTTGTGGCTAATAATGTTGAAACGATGCGAATGTATATGAACTCAAATGTGGATACCAGGTCATTACATGAAATTTATCTGACTCCTTTTGAAATAGCTGTAAAAAAATCACAGCCATGGACAGTTATGGCTTGTTATAACAGAGTTCAGGGAGAATATGGAACACAAAGTTCTTATTTACTAACAGATATTCTGAAAAATGATTGGGGCTATGAAGGTATCGTTATTTCTGATTGGTTTGCTGTGGTTGACAGAGTGAAAGCCTTAAAAGCAGGAATGCATATTGAAATGCCTCACCCAGGTAATGTTAATAATGAGTATTTACTTCAGGCTATAAAGGATGGAGAATTAGATGAAGCAGTATTAGATCAGGCTGTGAAAGAAATCTTAACTATTATATTAAAAGCGGATTCACTTGAAAAAGAAAATGCTGATTTAAAAGCCGAAGAGCATCATGCTTTTGCTCGTAAGGTCGAGGCCGAGGCTATTACTTTACTAAAGAATAATAACGAAGTACTTCCTTTATCAAAACAGAAATATAAGAAAATAGCCATCATTGGTGAGTTTGCTAAATCCCCTCGCTATCAAGGAAATGGTAGTTCTGAGGTGAAACCAACTCAATTGGATAATGCTTTAGAGGTAATTAAAAAGGAATATGGCAAAGGTGTTTCTATCACTTATGCACAAGGATATAATTTAAAAGATGATAACGATTTTTCTTTAATTGAAGAGGCTAAAAAAGTAGCTCAGGATGCTGATGTTGCATTGGTGTTTGCAGGTTTGCCTTTGCATTACGAATCTGAAGGAATCGATCGTAAACATATTGATATGCCGGCTTCTCATAATAACCTAATTAAGGAGATTGCTCAAGTTCAGAAAAATACGGTAGCTGTTTTAACAAATGGAAGTGCAGTAGCAATGCCATGGGTAAATGAAGTATCAGCCATTGTTGAAACCTGGTTAGGTGGACAAGCTGGGGCAGGTGCAGTTGCAGATGTATTATTCGGTAAAGTAAATCCATCGGGTAAGTTGGGTGAAACATTTCCTGTGAAATTGGAAGATACTCCGGCTTCATTTAATTTCCCCGGAGAACAAGGTGATGTTTTATATGGTGAGCGTTTCTTTGTAGGGTACAGATATTACGATGAAAAGAAAATAGAACCATTATTCCCATTTGGTTACGGATTGTCTTATACTCAATTTGAATATACAGATATGAAGGTGTCATCAAGCCAGATCAGTGATACAGATGAGTTGGAAGTAAAGGTTACAGTTAAAAATACTGGTTCTGTTTCAGGTAAGGAAGTTGTTCAGATTTATGTTTCCGACAAAGAATGTACACTTCAGCGTCCGGTTCGGGAATTAAAGAAATTTACTAAAGTAGATTTAAAACCTGGTGAATCTAAAGAGTTGACATTTAAGCTTAAAGGTCGTGACTTTTCATACTATGATGCAAAAAGAGAAATGTGGATAGCTGAGAGTGGAGAATTTACAATTTCAGTAGCAGCTTCATCAAGGGATATTCGACAAACGCAAACCATCACTCTAAAGTCCGAACAGCAAATTCCTTTGATGGTTGATGAATATACTTTTGTTAAAGAGCTTTGGGATAACCCACAAACTAAAGAATTAATTAAAGAATATATTCCTAAGTGGATAGGCAATTTTGTACCAGAAGGAAAAACAATTGATGAAGCAAACATTCCTGGATTTTTCCTTGAACATCCACTGATTAAATACCCTTACATCACCAATAATGAAATTACGAAAGAACAAGTAAAAGAATTAGTTGAAAGATGTAAATCCATAACAGTTAAGCCGTCTTACAAACAATTTGCAGAAAAAGAGAATGTGAGTTTTTAAGTTATATGTTTTCTTACCTGTCTGCGTGCGAAGCTCCTGACAGGTAAGAAAAAGAAGATAATTTATCTTTTAAATAATAATCAAAATAAAATGATTGAAAAATACATAATTGAAATTGTAAATCAGTCTTTTGTCTTGATACTTACTACTTGATACTAAATAAATGATTTAAGAAATGAGAAAGGTTACTGTAATGATTGTTGCAATGCTAAGTGTTTTTTTATGGAACGCTTGCACTCCGATAAAATCTGGAGGACAACAAGATGAAATTGGGCAGAAGGTTGATGATCTGTTAGCGAAAATGACCCTGGAAGAAAAAGTAGGGCAGATGGTTCAGTATAATGGTTTTTATGATGCTACAGGGCCAGCTCCTAGTGCAGGAACAGCTCAAAAAAAATATGATCATTTAAAGAAAGGGATGGTTGGTTCATTCCTGAATGTAAGAGGTGTAGAGCAAATTAAAGCTTTACAGAAGATTGCTGTGGAGGAAACTCGTTTGGGAATTCCTTTGATGTTTGGATTGGATGTTGTTCATGGTCAAAAAACCTTATCTCCTATTCCATTGGGTGAATCAGCGAGTTGGGATCTGGAAGCCATTGAAAAATCAGCCAGAGTAGCAGCTATTGAAGCTTCAGCAATGGGAATAAACTGGACATTTGCTCCGATGGTTGATATATACCGAGATGCTCGATGGGGGCGTGTAATGGAAGGTGCAGGAGAAGATCCATATTTGGGTGCTAAAATCGGGGTAGCCAGAGTAAAAGGTTTTCAAGGTGATGATCTTTCGGCTAACAATACGATTGCATCGTGTGCCAAGCATTTTGCGGCTTATGGTTTTGTTGAAGCAGGTAAAGAATACAATACGGTTGATGTTGGTACTTCTACTTTATATAACATCATTTTTCCTCCATTTAAGGCTGTAGTTGAGGCAGATGTTAAAACAGTGATGAATGCTTTTAATATTGTAAATGGTGTTCCTTCTACTGGAAACAGCTTTTTGCAAAGGGATATTTTAAAAGGGAAATGGGGATTTAAAGGATTCGTAATTTCTGATTGGGCCAGTGGAGCTGAGATGGTAAATCATGGTTTTGCAAAAGATTTAAAAGAAGCTGCCATGTATGCTGCAAATGCAGGTTCTGATATGGATATGGAATCGTATGCTTATGTCGATTATTTGATTGACCTGGTAAAAGATGGTAAGGTTAATGAATCTGTTATTGATGATGCAACCCGAAGAATTCTACGAGTGAAATTTGAGTTGGGTCTTTTCGATGATCCATATAAATATTGTGATGAGGAAAGAGAAAAAGAATTATTATATCATAAAGATCATCAGGAGGCTGTTTTGGATATGGCTCGTAAATCAATCGTTTTGTTAAAAAATGACGGTAAGCTTTTGCCTTTGAAAAAATCACAAAAGAAAATAGCTATAATCGGTGACTTAGCTGATGATAAAACCAGTCCGCTGGGTAGTTGGCGAGTGAGCTCAGATGATAGTACTGCAGTTTCTGTTATTGAGGGCATGTCAAAGTATACATCAGATTTTACTTATGCTAATGGTGTTGATTTGGTTACAGGTCCTGTACATTTTGTAATGGAATTAAATATCAATACAACAGATAAAAGTGATTTTAAAGAAGCTATCGACCTTGCAAAAAAATCAGAAGTGGTTGTAATGGTATTAGGGGAACATGGTTTCAATACAGGTGAGGCACGTAGTAGAACTAAAATTGGTTTACCTGGATTACAACAGGAATTGTTGGAAGAGGTTTATAAGGTAAATAAGAATATAGTATTGGTGCTAATGAATGGTCGTCCTTTAGCTATTCCATGGGCAGCAGAAAATATTCCTGCTATTGTTGAAACTTGGCAGTTAGGAACTCAATCTGGAAATGCCATTGCTGATGTTCTGTTTGGCGCATACAATCCTTCCGGAAAGCTGCCGATGACATTCCCTCGCAGTGTAGGTCAGTGTCCTATCTATTACAATCATTTTAACACCGGCCGCCCGGTTAATGCAGAGAAAAATGTTTTTTGGTCGCATTATACCGATGAAGAGAACTCTCCTTTATTCCCTTTTGGTTATGGATTAAGTTATTCGAATTTTGAGTATAGCGATTTGGTTGTTGATGATTCAGATCAAAAAAATATTAAAGTATCGGTTAAAGTTACAAATACAAGTGATGTTGATGGTGAAGAGGTGGTTCAACTGTATATACGAGATATTGCAGCAGCGGTGGTTCGTCCGGTTAAAGAATTAAAAGGCTTTGAAAAGATTAGTTTAAAAGGACAAGAAGCCAAAACAGTAAGTTTTACACTTACTGATAATGAATTAGGTTTTTACGATGGAGATGGAAATTTTCTTGTTGAACCTGGAGCCTTTGATGTTATGGTTGGAACTGATTCTCAAACTGGATTAAGGGGTAGTTTTGAGTTAAAGTAAACCATGGTTGTTTAAATCCTAACTATAGTTAAAGGAGCACTTGGTACAGGTGCTCCTTTTCTATATTTTAGCCAAGTTATTACTTCAATTTAATTTTCATTTTTATCTATGATCAGGATGATTTTTTGTTTTCTAATCTTCTCTTTTGTAAATGTAAAAGCTATCAGTTATCTGCCTAATATTACTTGCTATGATAAAGAAGCATATCAAGCAGGAAGGCAAAACTGGGATGTAGATATCGATCAAAATGGAATTGTGTATTTTGGAAATTCCAATGGTCTGTTGTACAATGTTTATGGGGAGTGGGGATTCGCCACCATGTCAGAAAAAGGATTGGTAAGAACAGTTTTTGCAGATAAGGATACGATTTGGTGTGGTAGTAGTGAATATGGTTATTTTACCAAAGAGAATGGGGAATTTGTATTTCATCATATTGGAGCTACAGAGGGTGATCAAATATGGAATATTGCAAGCTTTAATTATCAGATAATTCTTCAATCATCATATAAACTTTATGTATATGATAAAATTAGCAAGAAGGTCGAAGTACTGGAAATGAATAACCGGGTTTATTCTTTGATTACCTGGGAAGATAAACTATGGTTGGTTTTTGGTAACGGACAAATTGGATATTTAAGCAACAATAAATTTCAAAAAGTATCTCAATTTAGTGAACTTAAAGAGCGAGAAGTACGAAAAATATTTATTCACAATGGAAAATTATTTCTTGTGTTGTTTGATGGTGATATGTATGCTTATGATGGAAAGAATATTTCGCAGATTGAATTACCTGTAGAATTACAAAATAAAACATTGTTTACAGGTATCCATTATGATGAAAATTCATTTTGTCTGGGTTCTATATCTGATGGATTTTTTCAGATAGATAATAATGGAAAAGTGATCAGACATGTAGACTCGTCACAAGGATTAATTGATAATACCATTCTCTCTATGAAGTGCGACGAACTTGGAAATGTATGGTTTGGATTGGATTATGGCATCGCTAAAATAGAGTTACAAAGTGCAATAAATAACATTTTTGATGGTGGAGCAACATACTGTATTAAAAACTTTCAGGATAAAACCTATCTGGCAACGAATAAAGGTTTGTTTGTATCAACTGGCAATGAAAGTTTTGAATCAGTACCAAATACAAGTGGTCAGGTATGGACCATCAAAGAAATAAATAAGGAGCTTTACGTTTGCCATAATAATGGCATACTTTTAAAGGAAAACGGCGTTTTTAAAAATATTGCTCCTTATAGTGGGTTTATTGATGTTGCACAATTTGAAGGTACTGATTACTTCCTGTTTTCAGGATATCATGGTTTGATATTGATAAAAAAAGTAGGAAGCAGGTATGATTATATATCAAATCTAAACATATGGGGAAACTCATCTTTAGTTTATGATAAGGAGAATAAATGTATTTGGGGTGAAATGAATGGACAGGATATTATAAAACTGACATTAGACACAAAAGCAAATATCAAACACAATAAAATTGAAGGGATAACGAAGGTTTATAATACTGAATACGGTATCTACTTTAACAACAACCAACATATTTTACAGTATAAAAATGAAAAATTTGTTGTTTCAGAGAATCCACTTCTTGCGAATGTAGATTCAAAAGATATTGAAACACTTGATTTTAGTGACAATGGTAACTCAATGACATACATTCAGGATAATGAAGTAAAACTTGATGTTCTTCTTCCTGATGGTAATAGATATTCGTATAATACATTACTTAAATCATTGGGCAAATTGATTAATAATGAGCGGAAGTTTGTTGATATTCACCAAAATAAATTAAGGTTAGCTACCGATAGGGGAGTTACTGAATTTGATATAGATTATCATTCTGATTTTAAAAAACAAAGTCATCCGGTGGTTTCTTCAATTACAGAACTTAATAATAAGACGAAGAAAATATTCTATCCTTATTCTGACAAAGGAATCAGATATAACTCTGGAAATAAAGATTTAAAATTTCGTTTTAGCATCAATAAATCCAAATATAATGTGGTTGAATACAGATATAGGTTAATACCATACGATACAGATTGGTCACAGTGGAGTACTGATGTAAATGAAACATTTTATGCTCAGATCAAAGGAGGCAATTATCATTTTTTCCTTCAAAGTAGAATTAATGGAGGCGATATTTATGAAAGCTCGGTTGCTTTTACTATTGAAAAGCAATGGTTTCAAACGTCATGGGTAGTCCTTCCTGTATTAGTTCTGTTGATTATGATTGTTCTGATTATGTATTACATCATGCTGTATATTAATCAGGTTAAATTAAAAAAGCAGGAAAAGATATATGTACAAAGTGAAGCCAATAAAACACTTTCCTTAAAAAATGAACAATTGCTTCAGTATACGGAAATCATTAGTCATAAAAATGAATTTTTAAATAAGCTTAAGGATGGATTAGTGTCTATGCGCAGTGCAGAAGCTAAACGCTGGGCTAATATGATCAATGACGAAGTAAATAATGAGAAAAAAGAATTCCTGTTTCATAAATTGTTCTCCGAAATTCATCAGGATTTTATAACTCGGTTAACAGATAAATTTCCTTCACTTACCTCTAACGATATTCGAATTCTTTCATTTATCAGAGCCAATCTTGACAATAAAGAAATATCAAACCTTCTTAATATTTCACCTCGTAGTTTAGATACGAACAGATATCGTTTACGAAAGAAATTAAACCTTGAACAGGGTGATGATTTAAACCAGTTTATTCGTGATTTGTAGTAAAAAGTTTGCTTGTGTAATGTGTTGAAATGTAATGGTTAAGATTCGTGTGTTGACAGCTTGTTGAGTATAAAAAATGACTTGTTGAGAATAAGTTGAGATGCTTTTTTTTGAGCTCTGTTAATTCTGGAATATTCTTGTGTCAAAGAAAAAATAAATCCAAATCAGATGGATGATTTTACTCTTAAATGACTTGATAATCTAGAATTGAAATTAAATGAAGAACCTTTTAAGTTTATTATTATTTTTTGCATTGAGCATACCTGCTTTATTAGCGCAAGATCAATGGAGTCTCGCTGGTAATGTTAAAGGTAAGGAAGATGGTTTTCCTATTGTTGGAGCCAATATTGTAGTGAAAGGAACCACGATAGGAACAATTACTGATATTGATGGAAACTTCAGCTTAAAAGTTGCTCCTCAAAGTACAGTTATTATTTCTATGATTGGTTTTAAAGTGGTTGAAAAGCAGATCACAAAACCAATTGATTATTGGGATATATCTTTAGAACCTGATAATTATGTGTTGGATGAGATTGTTTCTGTAGGCTACGGAACAATGAAAAAAAGTGATTTAACAGGAGCTGTTGCTTCAGTAAAATCGCAGGAACTTCAAAAAACACCAGCTGCCGGTTTAGATCAGGCCTTACAGGGTAAGGTTGCCGGGGTTACAGTAAATGCCAACAGTGGCCAGCCAGGGGAAGCTGCCGTGGTTCGAATCAGGGGAATTGGAACGGTCAATAATAGTTCTCCAATTTACGTTGTGGATGGAATGATTGTAGAGGACATATCATTTTTGAGCCCTAATGATATTGAATCCACAGAGGTATTAAAAGATGCCTCTTCTACAGCTATTTATGGTTCCCGTGGAGCTAATGGTGTAATCTTAATCAAAACTAAAAAAGGAGAAAAAGGAAAAACAAAGATTTCTGTAAATTCTTATTCTGGCGTTCAGAACCGTTGGAAAAAGCTCAACTTAATGCAAAGAGATGAGTTTGCCGAAACATTGCTAAGGTTAAATCCTAAAGCTTCATCTATAGCTAAATATCAGAAGGAAGGTTTTAATGTTTGGATGAAGGATAACGTAGGTACATCTCCTTATTATCCAATTCTTAAAACCACAAACAATCCCTATGGAATGGATTACGCTTCGGTAGAAACGGATTGGCAGGATGAGGTTTTTAAGAAAAACGCAGTTATTCAGGATTACTATGTATCCTGTAGTGGTGGCGACAGCAAAAATAATTACGTATTGAGTGCCAGTTATTTTAATCAGGATGGAACTGTTATGGGTTCAAATTACGAACGTTTAACTTTACGTGTAAATACCTCGCTTAAAGTAAATGACTGGATAAAAATCGGAGAAAATCTTTCATTTGTAAATTCTACAGGTCGCAATGCCATGCATAATAGTTCCAGTCCGGGAGCATCTATATTATCAGCAGCAATAGCTATGGCACCATGGGATCCAACTCATTATCCTGATGGATCAATTAATAATGAAGGAAAAGATTTAAGCGGACAGATCTCTGCAGCTTCTAATTTTAAAAATGTGGTGAATCCATTCTCTATGGTGAAGCATAATCACCCTGAAAATATTGTAGAGCGTTGGGTGGGTGATTTGTTCGTGGAATTATCTCCTTTTAAAAATTTCACTTGGCGTTCTGCTATTAATATGGATTTAGCTAATAACCGCGATCGTTCCTTTGGTGATGCGTATCAGTATTCAGACTATGATAAAAGAACCAGAAACTTTTTATCAAGCAATATGCAGCATTACAGAACATTGATTCTTGAAAATATTGCAAATTATTCGGTTGATTTAGGTAAACATAGCCTATCCTTAATGGCTGGTCAAACAACCGAAGAGTACTACAATTATGGTATGGGTGGTGCAGGTGCATCTATATTAAATCCAACAGAAACCAACTGGTATCTTTCAAAAACAACCGAAGATAAAACAGAGTCAAATGATAATGTGTCCAGAACAAGGATGTTTTCACTTTTAGGTAGATTTCATTATTCTTTTGCCGATCGTTATTTATTCACTTTTAATTTCAGGGGCGATGGATCGAATAAATTTCCTGAAAATGTATGGGGATATTTTCCTTCAATGGCATTAGCCTGGAGAGTTAGTGAGGAAAAGTTTATGAAGCAATTTTCTTCACTGGATTTCTTAAAACTTCGATTTGGCTGGGGACAAATAGGTAATGATAAGATAGCCTCAAATAGTTTTGCTACAACCATGTTTGAGTCCAGTACTGTTTTTACAGGTTATCCGCTTGGAACTACGCAAACCCTGGCTAATGGAGCTACCGTTTTAACCTATGCCAATAAAGGGGGTAAATGGGAAACAACAGAGCAACTCAGTGCCGGAATTGATTTTGGATTTGCTAAAGGAGCAATCAACGGTAGTATTGATGGTTTCATCAGGGATACAAAAGAAATGTTGTTGGGAGTTAAAGCACCTGCTCAGGTTGGAAATCGATTTGATCCTTTGGCCAATGTAGGAACCGTAAGAAATGAAGGAATAGAAATTTCATTGGGACATAATGGAAAGCTGGGGCAAATTAGTTATAGCATCAATGGAAATGCTGCTTTTATTAAAAATGAATTGACGGCATTGAATGGTGGTAGTCCTGTGTATGGTGACCGTACATTGAGTGATGAGGGATTGGCTTTATATACTTTGTGGGGATATCAGTATGATGGTGTTTATAAATCGGATCAGGAAGCCATAGATCATCTTTGGTCGTATAGCGAAAGTGAGATAGGTGTTCATGCCGGTGATGCTAAATACAAAGATTTAAGCGGACCTGAAGGTAAACCGGATGGTAAAATTGATGACTATGATAAAACTGATATCGGAAATCCATTTCCATGGCTGACCTATGGAATGAACATTCAGGCTGATTTTAAAGGGTTTGATTTACAGCTGTTTTTTCAGGGAGTATATGGTAATGAAATTTACAATGCTGTCCGACATCGAACTGAAGGGGCTGGTAATGATGCAACGTTAAGTACTTCTATGCGCAACGTTTGGATTGATTATTCAGATGTGATGAAAAGTAGTCTGGAAGCAAAGAGCATAGATTGGTCACAGCTGGTTAATGTTGAAGGAACAATACCAAATCCTAATGGTAATCCAATGAACAGAGAGACATCAGATCGTTTGGTGGAGAGCGGTTCATACCTTCGGTTGAAGAATATACAGTTGGGATATACGCTTCCAAAGAAGATAACAGAAAAAGCGGGTATTAGCAGATGTAGATTTTACTTAAGTGGATCTAATCTGTTAACATGGACTAATTACTCTGGCTACGATCCTGAGGTTGGAAGCGGTATCGACTATGGAAATTACCCACAGGCCAGAACATATACTTTAGGAGTAAACCTTGATTTCTAATCAGATTTAGATAATTAAAAAATATAGAATGGAACACACCGGATATGAATGTTTCTCAAAAAGAGAATCATTTCAATGGTGAGTTTAATTCAGCAATCACATGCAAATTTTAGATTTATGAATACACTAAAAATACATTTCGTATTCTTAGCCATACTTGCAGTGCTTTTAAGTTCTTGTGAAACATGGCTTACAGAACCATCTCCGGCTGTTACTGGGTTGGAGGATTATTACACAACAGGAGAAACCGGAATATATACAACCAATGCAGCGTATGTTCCACTTACATGGGAGTATAACTATACTTATTACAGTGATTTCTTTATTGGAGATGTAATGTCGGATGATGCACTCAAAGGAGGACAGAATACCAGTGATATGGCCGATGTTTACGATATGGAGAATTTTAAAACCATTGCTAATAATGGCTTTTTACTTGATTTTTACCGTACTCAATACATGGGAATAGGTAGATGTAACCTTGGTTTACGTGAGATTCCGGATTTAACACCTAATGATGTGATGACAGCTGAAGTTCAGCAAAGATTATTAGGTGAGTTGAAGTTTTTAAGGGCCATGTATTATTTCCGTCTTGTCAGAGTATTTGGAGGTGTACCATTGGTGGATTACGTGATAGAATCATCTGCCGAATGGCAACAACCCAGATCATCTGCTGAAGATATTTATTCTTTTATCATATCTGACCTCGAAGACGCTAATAAACTATTGTGGTTAAAGAGTGCTTATGCATCTGAAGAGTTAGGTCGTGCTACAAAAGGAGCAGCACAGGCTATGTTGTTAAAAGTCAATTTATATACTCATAATTATGATACAGCACAGCAATGGGGTGACTCAGTGATTACTTCTGAAGAATATGATCTTATACCTGAATATGCCGACAATTTTAGGTTAGAAAACGAAAATGGATTGGAGTCAGTTTTTGAAGTTCAGTATGCAGATGATCCCACTGGTGATTACGGAGGTTCAAATGGGGAAGGAGGTAGCGGATATACCCGGGGTACCTATTCGATTATCCTGACTCGTTCCCGTTCATCGCTTTTAGGTGGTGGTTGGGGATTTAATAAGCCGACAATAAATCTGTATAATGAATACGAAGCAAATGATCCACGTAAAGATGCAACCATCTTAAATCCAACAGAGAATCAGATGGAAAATCCTGAGCAGGAGATCTATTTAGGTACGAGATATTTAAATAAAAAAACGGGTTGGTATGATTCATCGGGTAATCCTTATGAACTTTCACATCCTTCAAGGGGACCATTAAACAGAATAGATATTCGATTTGCAGATGTGTTGTTGATGTATGCTGAAGCTTGTTGTGAAACAGGTGATTTGCCCGAGGCAAAAAGCGCGTTAGAACGCGTAAGATTTAGAGCTCGTCAGGGACAAACAAATATCTTACCCGAATTCCCGGATTATAACAATTATACAGATACTAAAGATGATCTGATTAAAGCAGTTCGTCATGAGCGAAGAGTTGAGCTCGCTATGGAAGGTCACAGATGGTATGACCTGTGCAGGTGGGGTGTGGCAAAAGAAACAATGGATGCTTACAAAGCTACAGAATCAACCGATGCGCAAAGCCATATGGCTGAATTTATAAAAGGAAAACATGAGCTTTTCCCAATACCAAGTAAGGAAATCGAATTAAATCCAATGGAACAAAATCCGATGTATTAGTAAGTTAAAATCAACTATTATTTATTTCAAATTTAAATTATGAAGACAAAATTTTTATTATTTGCATTTATGAGCCTGATGGCTTTAACTATTACAAGTTGTGGAGATGATAGTGATGATCCAAAAGTTGAGGTGTCAGGCATTACGATTGATCAGCAAACTGCTGAAGTTGAAGTAGAATCTTCATTAACATTAGAAGCTACCTTACAACCTGATGGTGCAGATGGTTCTATTCAGTGGAGTTCTTCAGATCCTTCTGTTGCCCCAGTAAATGAGGGGGTTGTTACTGGTTTGAAAAAAGGATCAGCAACAATCGTTGCCAGTTATGGTGTTTATTCTGCATCATGTGAAGTGACTGTAAATGCTAAAATTGGTGAGTTAGCTGAATCTTTAAAAGGCTCTAACTATACTATTATTCAACTTGACGAAACATCATTCTCTGCAATAGAAGACAAAGTGATCAATGACTTACGTCCTGATGACACTAACAAGTTTTTGTATATATGGGACGGTACATTTACTGGAGGAACACCAACTGGCTTAAATGCTTATGGTCAGTCTGAGGGGTGGCCTAGTTTTATAGTTGGCGGATCAGGATGGTCTGGTGCCGGTTATGCAATTAATCCAACATATGGTCAAATTGATATGACTGATATGTATAACAATCCGGATGATTATGTATTTCATATTGCATTAAAGAGTTCTCAGGCAAGCAGTTCTTTTTTATTCATTTTTGCAGATGGAACAGCCGAAGCAAAAATTTGTATTGGTTCAGCAGCTTATGAAGATGGAGGTGTAACTTATGAAGCTTATGCTGATTTTACCCGTGATGGTGAATGGCACGAAATTGAAATTCCGGCAAGTAAATTCAGAGAGTTAGGTGTATTTTATAATCAGGCATTTAGTGATGTAAACATACTTGCATTTTTAGCTGGAGGAGTACAGGGTACTACTTTAGATTATGATGCATGTTTCTTTTACAAAAAAGCAAATTAACAGTTAATAAGTTGGTAGGAGGTAGCCTTCGGGCTCCTCTTATTTTAAACCTGAATTTGCTTTATGTAAAGGAAATCAGGTTACTATAAGATTGAAATTCTTAAAATCAAATTAATCAGGTAAACTGAATCTTGAAATATAATTATGAAGAACTTACTTATCATATTAACCTTGTTTTTGCCTTTGTTTTCAATTGCATGTTCTGATGAAGATAAAGTTGAAGAGTATGAGTTGATATTGGATAAAAGCGAAATAAACCTTGGAATTGGAGAAAAAAGTACCATTACAGTTCTGGAAGCACCTGCCGGTAATGAGTCAATTGTCTGGTCATCTGATAATGAATCTGTAGCCACTGTTTTTTATGGTGCTGTAATAGCTTTGTCTGGAGGCACTGCTACTATTACTGCCACTATCGGTGACTACTCTGCTGAATGTATTGTTACGGTTCCTGAGTTGGAATATCAATTGGTGTGGTCGGATGAGTTTGATGGTACTGAATTAAATACAGATAACTGGACCATTGAAGTGAATGGAAATGGTGGTGGAAATCTGGAATTGCAGTATTATACCGACCGTGCAGAAAATATTAGGGTAGAGGATGGGTGTTTAGTTCTGGAAGCCCGTAAAGAAGAATATTCAGGCAAACAATATACTTCAGGTAGAATCATATCAAAAAACAAACAGGATTTTGCCTATGGAAAAATGGAAGCTCGTTTAAAAGTTTCAAAGGGAAGAGGAACGTGGCCGGCCTTTTGGATGTTAGGATATGGTTCATGGCCTAAAGCTGGTGAAATTGATATTATGGAGTATGTGGGATACGATTCTAAAACTTTCCATTGTGCCTTACATACTTTGAATAAGAATGGTATGAATGGTCAAAATGTCCATGCACAACAAAGTTTGGATAATGATGTTGCAGAAGAGTTTCATACATTGACAATGGAATGGGTACAAAACGAATTTATGGGCTATGATCGCATTCATATTTATGTGGATGGAGTTGAAACAACGACTTTTGCTGAAACAAAGCAATTACAGGATAGTGGTGACTGGCCGTTTAACGATCGCTTTTATTTTATCCTGAATCTTGCAATAGGTGGTACATGGGGTGGTTCTCAAGGTGTAGATGACAGTATGTTTGATGAACCGGTCTTGTATAAAGTGGATTACGTTAAGGTATACCAACTAAAATAATCGTAATGAAGACAAACAAAATATTAATAGGAGTTATTCTTGTATTATTTTCTTCTTGTGAAAAGGATAAGGAAGAACCTTATGTTGCTAAAAGTCCGGTTGAACAATCACGAAGTCATAAGAGAGGGGTTTCATTTAGTTACCAGTTTGTTGAAGATGTTGCAACATTGGCTCCTGGAATATCATGGTCGTATAACTGGTCTCCAACCCAGAGTGTTATTTTTGATGAGGCAACTGCTGACTACGATATTGATTTCTGTCCAATGGCATGGAATGGAGTTAATGAAAGTTCTGTTAGGGAGTATGTTTCAAGACATCCGGAGTGTAAATATATTTTGGCATTTAATGAGCCTAATTTAACAGATCAGGCCAATATGACGCCGCAGGAAGCTGCGCAGAAATGGCCGGCATTAAAAAGTGTAGCTGATGATTTGAACTTGAAGATTATTTCTCCTGCAATGAACTATGGAACTTTATCAGGATATTCAGATCCAGTGGTTTGGCTTGACGAGTTCTTTCAATTGATACCTATTTCTGATATTGATGGTATTTCGTTGCACTGTTATATGCCAAGTGCTACTGCATTAAAATCGTATATCGAGCGATTTAAAAAATACAATAAGCCTGTTTGGTTAACAGAGTTTTGCGCATGGGAAGGAAATGTATCACCAGAGAGTCAGCAGCAATTTATGTCTGATGTGGTGAATTATTTAGAAAGTTGTTCTATGGTTGAACGTTATGCATGGTTCATTCCTCGTACAGGAGGTGGGCCAGATAGTTTTCCGTATATGTCTTTACTGAAGAATTCATATCCTGTAGAAATAAGTGAGCTGGGTATGGTGTATACACAAATGTCATCTCAGGATAAAAGTATTTACTATGTAGAACAACAGCAGATAGAGGCAGAACATTATAGTTCAATTAGCATTGCTGAGAAGGCCAATGAAACAGGTTGGACAAATGGACCTAAAGTCAGAGTTACCACAGATGCTCCAAATCAGAGTTTGGAGTTATATAACCTTTTTGTAGGTCAATGGGTAGAGTATCAGATTGAACCGGACAGAAGCAAAAGCTTTACTCTTGATATTCGTTACGCTACTTTTATTGATGCCGAACTAGAAATTAGTATTGACGGAAAACTTTTAGAGACAATTACTCTAAATAGCACAAGTCAGAATTTTGTTTGGAATACAGCTAGTATTGATTTGTCGTTATCTAAAGGAAAACAAACTATGCGCTTAAAATTAATAGACGGTACATGTTGTATCAATTGGCTTAAATATTATTAATCAGATTAAAAAGCTCCTGTCAAATCTTAAAAATTGAAACAAGCATAAAGTATAATTCTTAATACAGATAATTAAGGGCTTATGTATGTTTTATGCGACTAAAAAACGAAAATTAAATCCATGAAATACTTACAGATAATTGTGGTGTTATTGGCTTTGCTATGCATTTTTTCTTCCTGCAATAGAGGTGATTCGCAGGCAAATATAAAGATTGAAAACTCAGTCTATCAGAAAAAAAGTCCGAAGCGAGGTGTTTCTTTCGGATTCTCATTTACTGAAGATGTACGAGTTTTAAGTAAAGCTATATCATGGTATTACAATTGGAGTCCAACTCAGGCTGATAAATACGATGAGGTTGTAAAAGATATGAATCTGGATTTTTGCCCTATGGCCTGGAATAGCATTAATAGTAATGTAATACGTGAATATGTTGATCGTCATCCGCAATGTAAGTATTTACTTACGTTTAATGAACCCAACTTAAAAGATCAGGCTAATATGACTCCGCATCAGGCAGCTTTAAAATGGCCTGAAATAAAAAGCATTGCCAACGAATTGGGGTTGAAATTAATATCTCCTGCAATGAATTATGGAACATTACGTGGCTTTGAAGATCCGATTGTATGGTTAGATGAATTTTTTAAGCTGGTCCCGTTAAGCGATGTTGAAGGGATTTCGGTGCATTGTTATATGGCAGATCCAGGTGCATTGAAATGGTATCTTAATCGATTTAAAAAATACAATAAACCATTGTGGTTAACTGAGTTTTGTGCGTGGGATGGTTTAAATGAAAATCAATATTCAACTCAAGAACAGGAAAGATTTATGTCTGATGCTATCAATTATCTCGAATGTGATTCTATGGTATTTCGTTATGCATGGTTTATTCCGCGGGGAGAAAAGAATGAAAATGAATTTCCCTATAATTTCTTATTAAAAAATTCTTCATGTTTTGAGCTGACAGATCTGGGAAAGATATTTACACAATTATCTACTCAAGATACAAGTACATATTATCGAAAGGGTCAAACTATTGAAGCGGAACACTACAGCTCCATTAGTATTTCTGAGGGAGTTGGTACAAACGACTGGGTGAATGGCCCCGGAGTAAGGATTACTAAAGATAAAGATGAATCACTTGAACTGTATGAATTTTTAAAAAATCACTGGGTTGAATATAAAATAGATGTTGATCAAAGCTGGCTGGAAAAAATGGAAATCAGGTATGCATGCCGAACTGATGCAAAGGTTATTCTGGGTTCAGATGATGGTTATCAAACCTCCTTTGAATTGTTTTCAACAGGGGGGGACTCGCTCTTTCAAACTGCGCTGATTCCAGTTTCATTAAAAAAAGGAAAGCAAACTATCAGAATTAAAATAGATCAGGGAGCCACAAGTATAAACTGGTTCCGGTTTTATTAAACTCTTATACTCGTTAATCATAAAAATGAGCTTGTATAATGCCAATGTAATAATGATTGAGTTTTTGAAGTGAAATGAAGATAAAGATCATTTCATTATACAATTGGTATTTATTGTTAATCTTTAAATAATAATCACATGAAAAAAATTACTCTATTATTTGCTGCTTTATTAATTGCAGTTACAAGTTTTAATGCACAAAACCTGGCTTTGGATAAAACGGCCACAGGTTCTACGGAGAATCAAGCTGCCGGTAATGCAATTGATGGTAATACCGGCACACGTTGGGAATCTGCCTCAGAAGATCCCCAGTGGATTACAATTGATTTGGAACAAACTTATTCAATAGGAAGGATCGTTCTGAATTGGGAAGGTGCTTATGGGAAAGAATATAAAATTCAGGTATCTGATAATAATACTGATTGGACTGATATTTATACAGAAACAAATTCAGATGGAGGATTTGATGATTTTAATGTAACAGGAACCGGGCGTTACGTTAGAATGTACGGTACAGTCAGAGGTACAGTTTGGGGATATAGTTTATTCGAATTTGAAGTATATGCTCCTTTATCACAGGAAAAAGATGCAACATTAGCAGATTTGAAAGTGGACGGTGTAACAATTGATGGTTTTAGTTCAGGAACTACTGATTATACTTACGGTGTAATTCAGGGTACAACAACAGTTCCTACTGTTACCGTTGCTGCAAGTAATTCGAATGTAACTCCAAATATTACTAATGCTACATCCATTCCCGGGACTACAACAATTACTGTTAGGTCTCAGGACTTATCAACTACAGAAACGTATACTGTAAAATTTGTTGTTGATACTCCGATAAACGCAGCACCTGTTCCTACTCATAATTCAGCTAATGTAATCCCTGTTTACAGTGATGCTTATACTAATAATCTGTTAATAAACTCAAATCCATATTGGGGACAATCAACTGTCGTAAGTGAAGTTCAACTTGAATCCGATAATGCACTAAAATATGCAGGTTTAAATTATCAGGGTACAGAATTTACTTCAACAGATATTTCTGTTATGAACTATGTTCATTTGGATTACTTTACCGGAGATGCTACTGAATTTCAGTTTTTCGTAATTAGTGAAGGACCTCTTGAAAATGCTTATGATATTGCTCTTAACGATGGTATAACTACCGGAGAATGGGTTTCGTTGGATATTCCATTAACGGAATATACTGTGCCTGATTTAACAAAAGCTTTTCAGTTTAAAACTGTTGGTAATGGGACTATTTATTTAGATAATTTGTATTTCTGGAAAGGAAGTGCTACCGATGTATCAGCAATTAATGATGAGGTATTTCAAATGGTACCTAATCCTGTAGTGAACTATATGATATTAAAATCTTCATCAACAATTGAGCGCGTTGAAATATTTGCATTATCAGGAGGTAAAATTGTGGAAGTATTACCCAATACTTCTGATGCTAAAGTTAATTTAAGTAGCCTGAGAAAAGGTATTTATATAGCTAAAGTAACAATGAATGGGAGAGTTAAAACTCAAAAATTCATCAAGCAGTAATTGTTAACCTGATTGTTTTCCTAATTAAGAACGTTACCAATTTTAGGGCTGTTCTTGTAAAAACGGACAGCCCTTTTTTAAGAATGTAATTCTATAGATTAAACACATAAACAACAATTAAATGAACGCAGTTGGGTACATTTTGATGTTCGTATTATTTACCCTGTATGGATGTAAAGAAAGTGCAAAGGTTGATATTTATGAAACATCAGCGCAGGGAAATAAACTTAAAAAATTAAATGCATTTCAAAAATTAGAAAATCCGGTATCAATTATTCTTCATCCAGAATGCAAGTTCCAGACTATAACCGGATTCGGAGGTTCTTTTACTGAGGCTTCAGCATATTTATTAAATCAGCTAAGTGAGGAAAAAAGACAAGAGGTGTTGAATGCCTATTTTAGTGAAGAAGGAGCTGCTTATTCATTAGCAAGAACACATATAGGATCTTGTGATTTTTCATTGGGTAACTATTCCTACGCTCCCGTTGAAGGAGATACTGCATTGATGCATTTTTCAGTTCAGGAAGATAACAACGACATCATTCCAATGATAAAAGATGCGATGGCCATTTCAAAAGATGGATTTAAAATCCTGGCTTCGCCCTGGAGTGCTCCACCTTGGATGAAAGATAATAATGATTGGCGAGGAGGAAAGCTCCTGCCTCAATATTATAAAACATGGGCTTTGTTTTTCTCAAAATATATTGAAGCATATAAAAACGAAGGAATAAATATTTGGGGAGTAACTGTTGAAAATGAGCCTTTAGGAAACGATTATAACTGGGAGAGTATGCATTATTCGCCCGAAGAAATGGTGAATTTTGTGAAACATTATCTGGGACCACAGTTAGAAAAGGACTATCCGAAGGTTAAAATTCTTGGATATGATCAAAACAGAGGTGAAGAATTAATGAATTGGGCAAGAACTATGTATCAAGATGAAGCTTCTTCCAAATATTTTGATGGAACAGCCATTCATTGGTACGCCAGTACTTATGATGTTTTTGCTGAGTCGTTAAACTTTACTCATGATTTAGCACCCGAAAAACACCTGATACAATCAGAAGCCTGCGTAGACGCTGAAGTTCCTCATTGGAATGATGATGAATGGTATTGGTCGAAAGAGGCTACAGACTGGGGATGGGACTGGGCTCCTGAAAATCAAAAGTATTTACATCCCAAATATGTTCCTGTTTATCGTTATGCCCGAGATATCATAGGTTGTTTAAATAACCATGTTGATGGCTGGATTGACTGGAATATGGTATTGGATAAACAAGGCGGACCAAATTGGTTTCATAACTGGTGTTTATCACCTGTAATTGTTGATGAAAATGCAGATGAGGTTTATTATACTCCTATGTATTATACCATGGCGCACTTTAGTAAGTTTATTCGTCCCGGAGCACAACGTATTGGCTTTCAGACCTCGGATACCGGACTGCTTTTAACTGCAGTGCAAAATCCAGATAATTCCATTGTGATGGTTGTATTAAATATGGAGGAAACACCACAGCAGATTAAACTTTCTGTAATGAATCAAATGTTTGATTTTTCTATAGATGCCAAGGCAATTCAAACCATTACAATAAAAAATTGATATTGAAATTTGTTTTTTAGTCTACTATAGTTGATTGTTGTTATATAGAATTATTTGCGGCACAGGCAATACAACAATTTATTAAAATCCTCTTGGCAACATTTGCTAAGGGGATTTTTTGTTGCGCATAAGATCAAGCGAATGAATTTTTATTAATGCGACATCAAGTCTGTTTCTAAATCTATTTATAATAACTAATTATTATATTTGAAAGCATTTATAAAATTGCACCGCTGTTTAGCGTGTCCTCACGCGGAACTACAAACTTTACAATTAACCTATATTATTTATAACTATGGAAACTCAAAAAATAATCTTAACCTCAACCTATCCGCAAGATGCACATATGGCAAAAGCTTATCTTGAATCAGAAGGAATAGAATGTATGATCAATGATGAATTTACTGCACAGGTCAATAATTTTTACTCTAATGCCATAGGTGGAGTTAAGCTTTTGGTTAATGAAAGTGATTATGATGAAGGAATCAGTATTTTACAAAAAGGCGGATATATTTCTGATAGTAAAGAGCAAGAAGAAACACAGGTTGAAGTTGTTTACTTAAATGAGAATACCGATAAAACCAAATGTCCATTTTGTCATTCAGAGAATATTGGTCGTAAAAAACAGCTAAACATTGTAGCTGTTATCGTTTACTTTCTCATGAGCATATTATTTCCAATATTTAAAAAATCATACAAATGTTTTGATTGTAACAAAGAATGGAAGTATTTGAAAAAGTGAGGTTCACTATATATTTTATAATCTTAAAAAATATAAATCAATTCCCTTTCAATTTTTCAACGTAATCTTCAACAAAATTGCTTATTGGGATTAAAAAGTGATAAATTCGCACCAGAATTTAATTTATACCATAAACAGAACATTTACCGAATGTCTAAAAACATAAACGATCCCAAAGAGATTTCCGACAATAAGCTTTTGAGCTCCATCCTTAATAAATTCGAGATTGAATCATTAAATCCTATGCAGGAGGAGATGTTTACAACTGTTCAATCAAAGTCGGATGTGGTATTGCTTTCACCTACCGGTACAGGTAAAACACTGGCTTTTTTGTTGCCTTTAATCGAAAGACTGGATAAGGACTGTGCCGAGATTCAGATTTTGATTTTGGTTCCGGCGCGTGAGTTGGCGCAGCAAATTGAACAGGTGGCTCGTAATATGGGATCGGGTTTTAAGGTAAATGCACTTTATGGTGGTAGAGCAGGAGCACTTGACCGAATTGACATTAAGCATCGTCCGGCTATTCTTATCGGTACACCCGGAAGAATCGCAGACAGAATCAGAAGGGATGAAATTTCTTTAAAACATATTAAAACCCTTGTACTGGATGAGTTCGACAAGTCACTGGAAGTAGGCTTCGAGAATGAAATGGCAGAGATCATTGATGTGCTTCCCAACGTTAAACAACGTATTCTGACTTCGGCCACCAGCGATGCTAAAATACCTGAATTTGTTGGATTGCATAAACCTGTTTTTGTTAATTACTTAAAAGAAGGAGTATCTCAGCTTACCATTAAAACATTGCTGTCGGAAGAAAAAGATAAGTTAAATGCTTTGCAAAAAGCTCTTGCTTTTGTTGGTCCCCAACCCGGTATTGTGTTTTTCAATTTTAAGGATGCCTTGCAACGTGTAAGTGATTTCTTAACAGAAAAACATATTCCACATGAGTGTTTTCACGGAGGAATGGAGCAAACAGATCGTGAGCGTTCTTTGGTTAAATTCCGAAACGGAACCATTCAGCTTCTTTTGGCAACCGATTTAGCAGCTCGCGGACTGGATATTCCTGAAATAAAGTTTATTCTTCATTATAATCTTCCTTTGCACAAAAAAGAGTTCACACACCGAAACGGACGAACTGCCCGAATGAATCGAGATGGCATTGCCTATATTCTGCAATGGAAAGATGAAGAACTACCTGAATTTATTCAGGAGATATCACCTGAAGCTATGAATGTAAACGACTTGCCTAATTCAGAGCTTCCTTTACCTGTGCAATGGGAAACCTTATATATTTCCGGCGGAAGACAAGATAAAATATCAAAAGGTGATGTAGCCGGTTTATTCATGAAGCAAGGACAAATACATAAAGATCAACTTGGAGTTATTGAACTCAAACAAAATTGCACTTATGTTGCTGTACATTCAGAAGTGGCCGAAACAATAATAGCAAAAACCAACAACAGCAAACTCAAAAAAAAGAAGGTAAGAGTTAGTGTTATCTGATGGTTTGTAATGGGAATGGTGAAGCACGAAGAGGAGGTGATTTTTACCACTACTTCATTAAATTCCTTCGTGTACTTAGCGCTATCTTCGCGTTCTTCGCGGTTAAAAAAATGAAGATAGGAGCCAGAAGATAGGAGTTAGATGATAGAAGTGAAAACCTTATTTGTATAAAGCCACCTTAGTAGCATAAAGCAACGTAAGTTTCAACCTTATTGATAAATAAACCATCATATTGTCAATAAAACCAATACTCTAACAAAGGCAACAACTAAGCGTGCTTCTCATGAATTCTCCTCCTTTCAAAGGAGGAGTACCCGAAGCATGAGGGGGAGGTGGTTTAAAATACTATTCAAAAAATATATTTATTTTTGATAGTTTAAAATACATTTTATCAATTAACCCAAAACTATGGATCCCAATATTAAATTTGAAATTAAACCAGACTATAAAAAACGGAAAAGAAATGTAAATCTCATTCTGTATCTCAGCGTTAATATAATTGTCTTTTCAATTGTTTATTCATCTCCACTATTTGTTATTTTAGGTTTCTACATGTTGATTGTTATGGTTTTTATACCAAAAAAATATATGGTTATAGAAAATAATTCAATTATTATAGAATCTAATTTTTTAATTAGTGCTCTAAATAGTACTGCAGTCATTGACATTAAGGATATTCAGGAAGCCTTTTTTGTAAAAGGACAGTTTAGACTTCAAAACCTTTTTTCTGGTGGACACGATTATATAGATTACGAGTACAATAGAGTTTTAACAACTGATAAAATTGTATTAAATCTTAAAAATAAAAGACACAAAAACATTTATAAAATAGGTAATCTGGAGCAATTTAAAGAAGCCTACAATACAATTCAATCGTTAATAGATCTGAATGAACAAAGCATCAAATGATTTTCCCTTCAAAAACTGTATTTAATCATTCAACAACCAGATTATGAAATTTTATCTTCAAGTCTTATTTATTTTTACAGGACTCATTGTTATAGAATCTTGTTGTAATAGTCATAAAACATCAAACAAATTAAATACCTTAGATTTTAGTTATACCTACTATAAGGCATCCAATACAAATGAATATGATTTATATGAAATTCCGGTTTCGTTTATTCAGGAAATAACAGATAGTTCAGTTTATTATTTAAAATATATCAGAAACTGGAATAGTTATGTAGACTTTAAAACAGACACCATAAAGTTTAAGTTTGATCAAGAGTATCTCGAAAATTCAAATATATACTTCACTCAAGAGAAGAGTAAATCATTTTTGTTTGCGCAAAAAAGAACCTATGTAAATGGATCTCGGAATTATACTGTATATAAATTTTATGATGCCCCCATGATTATTGATGCAGGAGATGCTTATTTCTGGACACCAGAATTCGGAGTTATTTTAATTCGATCTTTACATTGGGAAAACATTATGAAATTAGAATGTCATAAATCTGAATCTTTATCCAAAGAATTAGATCAATTGTGCAATATGGTTCTGTTTGATAAATCAATTTTTTTCAAATCTACAGATGATTTAAATCCAGAATAAAACGAGGAAAAATCCATTGTTGAATCAGGGCTATGTAATAGAGTGAAGTCATTTTTCTATCATAGCTAATAACTAAGGGTTCTGTCAATCATTTCTCCTCCTTCCGAAGGAGGAGTACCTGAGGAACGAGGGGGAGCTGTTTTATATATCAATAATACAACGTCAATTACCCTTTAACCCTTCTATCCTTTACCTTATCACCTTTGTTTAAAACCACAACTTTCATACTTTCTACATAAACCTTGTCAGTTTTTCTGACAAGCTTCCTGGCTAAAATATCATCGTTCAATAAAAAAGTACGGAAGCCGAAGGAAAAAATACGGAGCATTCAACTATTTTCTTCAATGATCTCACTTTTTATATCAGGGTATCGAGGAAAAAGTATGGGCCTTCCTACTTTTTATGAGAACGTTTAATAAAAATCATCGGACGTTGCTATTTTTTCATTCAAGATTTACCAATTTTATATTCAAGCTTGTCAGAAAAACTGACAAGCTCCGTACTTTTTTGTTCATGTTCGATGAAAAAAGTAAGACTCGCCATATATTTTTTTAGGTTGTTGATGTTTTTTTCTTCAACTGTCATGTGTTGTTTGTTAAGTTTTGATGAAAAATATTTGATCTTCAATGTTTTTTTCATCATCGTTGCTACTTTTTCTTTCAAGCTCCATACTTTTTCTATCATACTTTGATGGAGAAAGTATTAACTTCAGTACTTTTTATATATACATTGATGTTTATTTATACATGTTTGATGTTAAAATATTAAATGCTGGTGCTTTTATTGAAACAAATGATTACAGATATTTAAATTAGCTGCCATAAATTAATACAGATTATGTGTAGATATGCAATGACAAATTACAAATCCCATTATGCTTGTTTTAAATGCAGAAAAACATTTAAAAGAAGATTATGGGTTGATGTTGATCGGGATTCGGCTTATGATGAAAACGTGGAGTCTAATAAAGCGATTTGTCCTGAATGTGGAAGTTTAATGGTTGATATGGGATTAGATTTTGAATCACCCAAAAAAACAGATGTTAAAACATGGAAGCATATTGAGGATTTGTATAAATCAGGAATTACCTTTCATTCATGTGGTTGTACCGGGCCTGGCTATATTCCAAAAGACAGGGAACAGTTGATCAAACATCTGATGCATGTTAAAGATCAATATATTAAACATATGAGGTTTTGGAAAAATAGAATTGAACCTCAGAATGACAGTGAAAAACAAAAAGACTGGAACAATAATGCAGGATTTCTTTTTGCAATTCCTCAAAAATTAAAGGAAGGAACTCGAAAGAAACGAAAGATTGATTCTGATAAAGCTGTTGACTACTGGACAGAGAAACTCATTGTAGTTGAGAACAGGTTATCTGAACTCATAACTGTTAACAAAGCATAAAAAAGGAGCTGATTCCCAATAGAATTCGCCAAACCACTATGAGATGTGTATTTTTATACCTGTGTTTGAAGAATATAACCAGGAGATATCATGATAGATTTACATACACATACAACAACTTCAGATGGAACATTAACTCCCAAAGAGTTGATTCAACTGGCAAAAGAAACAGGCCTGACGGCAATGGCAATTACAGATCACGATACAATTGCAGGACTGGATGAGGCGCAGACTGAAGCTGATAAACTAGGGGTTAATCTTATCAATGGAATAGAATTTAGTACAGCATTTGGTGAAAACCGCCTTTTACATATATTAGGTATTGGAATAGATCCTCGAAATGAACGATTTCTGCAGATATATAAAAGCTTCCGTGAAAGAAGATCAGAAAGACTTACTTTGGTTTTTGAAAAGCTACGTTGTTTAGGTGTTGAAATTGATCGCAAATTGGTACAGCCATTTATTTCAGGTGGTTATATGGACAGGCAGGCAATTGCTAAATATCTTGTTGCAAAAGGATATACAAAAACAGTCAAAGATTCCTGGATAAATTATTTGGATAAGGTTAGTTATTTCGATGGAGAATTAATAAAACCAGAAGATGCTTTTAATGCCATTCATGCAGCTGGTGGAAAAGCTTTTTTAGCTCACTTTCATTTAAATATTGGTTTTAAAGGATATTCCGAAACTGAAATTGATGAATATCTAAACACATTAAAAGAGTTGGGCCTCGATGGAATGGAATACTATTATCCATCTTTTTCAGAGGATGATACATTACGCTGTGCCGGATATATTGAAAAATTTAATTTTATTAAATCAGGAGGATCCGATTTTCATGGTTCAACCAGGGCACATATAAAACTAGGCATTGGAGAAGGAGATTTTAATGTTCCGGATGAATTACTGGAAAATATATTATCAGAAAAAACAGTTTTTTGAGAGAAGTAGTACGTTTACTTTCCATTTCTTAAATCAATCCAACCCTAAAATGTAGGTTTAATCCTGCATTGTCTATCAATATAATGGCATCTTGTATCCAATCTTCGTTGAGTTTATTATTATCATCAGAAGATATTTATCTCCTTCAAAAATACTATATCTCGCCATAAATTAACTATTTCCTGCCATACCCCAATAGATTGACATTGATATTCCGATTAAAATCATCTTGCTTTAAATAATTTGAACAAGCAATAATTTATATGGTTCTTATATTGATACATATAGTCAATTTCTATCGCATAGTATCAAAGATTGTCAACATATAAAAACATTTATAATATGAGTGATAAAATAAAAATAAGTAACACAGATTTAGAAGTCAGTAGTATTAATTTTGGAGGTAATGTTTTTGGCTGGACATTAGATGAGGCAAAATCATTTGAAATATTGGATGCTTTTGTTGCCGAAGGATTAAATTTTATTGATACAGCCGACACTTATCCTTGGTGGGTAAATGGTAAAGGAGGAACTTCGGAAACCTTTATTGGAAACTGGATGAAACAAAGAGGTAATCGTAAGGATTTGGTTATTGCTACTAAAGTAGGATCGGAAACTAAAGAACATGGTTTTGATGTTAGCAAAAAGCATATTCTTAAATCAGTAGATGAATCTCTGCAACGCTTACAAACTGATTACATCGACTTGTATTATACACACTTCGATGATGAAAAAACACCACTTGAAGAAACATTAGCAGCCTACGATGAAATTGTAAAGGCTGGTAAAGTACGTTATATTGCCGCATCAAATATCTCTCCTGAAAGATTAATTCAATCTTTTGAAGTATCAGAGAAAAATGGTTTTCCAAAATATGTTGCTCTTCAACCGCATTATAACCTGCTGGAAAGAGAAAAATATGAAAAAGAATACTTGCCAATAGTTGAAAAATACAACTTAACTGTTTTCCCATATTGGTCTTTGGCAGCAGGTTTCTTAACCGGTAAATACCGATCAGAGGATGATTTAAGTAAGAGTATTCGAGGTGAAGGTGTAAGAAAATATCTAAATGCAAAAGGACTTGCTGTTATTGATGCTTTAGATACGGTTTCTGCTAAATATAATTCGAATCCGGCAACTGTAGCTTTAGCTTGGTTAATAGCACAACCACATATAGGAGCTCCTATTGTTAGTGCCACAAGTGCATCGCAGTTAGAAACTTTATTTGCCGCTCCAAAATTAAAATTGGATAAAGAAGATCTTGAATTGCTTGATAAAGCAAGTAAATAGAAAGACATTAATAGCTTATTAAAGTCCCCTTTACATTTTATGTGAAGGGGATTTTTATTTTTTAGTGTTTTGTGTTGTCTTTTGTTATATTTGAATTACATAGAATTAAAGAATTTACCTCGTTTAAAACCACACCTGAAATATGAGATTTATCAAAAGAAATGAACTGCTTCTGCTAATTATTATAGCAATCTGTTACTCTTGTTGTAATAACAATAACAAGATAAAAGGTAAATGGATTGAAGCCGATAATTTTCAAGGTTATGTAACATTAGATATTGGAGATTTTACTTATCGATTTAGACATGATAATTGGTCAGGAGAAAGACTTTATCATATCGTTGAGGATACCATTTATAATAATGGGATTAATAGAATAAATAAATCAATATTTAAAGTAGAGGGGGGTAAATTATCTTTTTATGAGTTAGATAGCTTAAATCCAGTAATTACATACGAGAGAAATACATATAAAGATCTTGTTGATTATTTCAATTCAAAAAAGAACACATCCATTCAATTACCACACCTTGATATTAAAAAAGATAATTATGAAAATTCTTATGAGAATACGCTTTATGCAGATTATAAAAACGATAAATTGGAATTCTATGTCAATGGAACTACACATGAAATCAATGATACTTCATACTTTAGTTTAAGTAACTTTCATAATACAAAAAGCCAACTTATTATTGATGAAGAATTGCCAGTAGAATTACTAAATCAGATTAAAACAGAATTAAGAAAAGCACAAATGAATTCAATTGCTTATACTGTTTATAATCAAAAAGACACCATAAGTCATATTGGTTTTTTATTACCTGCAATTGAATTGCCAGGTCTTCCTTTGCCTCCGATAATGCCTGAACGTTTTGACAATACCAAAATAGAAAATATTGTTATTGAAATTTATTCTGATTCATTGCTTGTAAATGCTTCGAAAGTGAATAATAATATCTTTAGGGAAGAGGTTAAAAGACTGATTAAAGAAAAAAAATACGGAGTAGTTCGATTGTATTATGATGAATCACTTAGATATAAAACATATATAAACTATTTGTACAAAATTCAAAAAGCATACTATGAACTGAGAAATGAGTTAGCCAGTGAAAAGTATAATATCGACAGTTATTTAGATTTAGATCGCGATGAAATGAATGAGGTTAGAAATACATATCCAATGAAAATTCATGAAATAGATAAAATAGAGCTTAATGAATTACTTGACAAACATCTTTACTAACTTCTCTTTTATGCAATTTAGAATAATTTTCATATTCATATTGTCCTTCATTGGTAATAATATTTTTTCTAAAAATATTCCTGAGTCTTTATTACAGTTTTTAAATGACAAACTATCCGGGTTATCAATAGTTTCTACGGATGAATATGTGTCATATTGGAATGACTTTACAGATAAAGAGCAACAAATACCATATTTCTGTTCTGGAGATTTTAATGGAGATGATGAGGCAGATTATGCAATTCTGTTTACAAACACAGTAAAGCAACTATACTTATATGCATTTTTAACGACCGATGATAGTTATAAAGAAATCTTGATTGATCAATTCGCCGATACAAATGGAATGATTCAAATAATAGTAAAAACTCAACCTAAAGGAATATGGGAATCAATTGTTGATGAAATTACTGTACCAACCGAAGGCGTGTCTGTTGAGTTAATTGAAGAAAGTCTGAGCTGGTCGTATTATTATAAAGATGGCGTATTTATTCAGTTTTTATATGATTAGATAATGTGATTATAATATGAAGTCTGGTCTGGGTAAAACACCAGTTAACAAAAAATATTTAGGAAAAATCTGTGTTATCTTATAAATACATAAGGATCATAAAATTAAAAGTTTTGTGATTAAGAAAAATATAATTAATATCGTAAGCTGAAATAAGAATTTAATAGTTCCTTTGTTGGAATAGAATTATACTTCCCCCAAACCACAATACAATTGGTATTGTAATATTTTTACTAATAAAAATAAACTATGAGAGCTTCTGTTTTAATTCTTTCAGTTCTTTTCATTACATGTACGTCAAAGCCGACTTTGGTGCATGATTCTATTGGGGTATATGATAAATCAGGCGTACCTTTTAAATATGAAATTGAATATTCTATTACGGTTGGTGATAAGGATGATCATGATTATAAAGATCATATAAGGTATGAAGTTAATAAAATGATACAGCGTACCTTAAGCAGATTTGATTTGCATGATATAGCTATTGTAAAAAGAGACTCAATAGAGACTCTTACATTTAAAGCTATAAAGGAAAACATTTCATACGAATCCATTAAAATATCAGATGTTAAAGCACTTAATCTTTTAGTTGGAGAAAGTGTATACTATACCTATGTTAGCAGATATGGAAAGTTGGATAGGATAAAGAAAATGTAGTAACAGAACTTGATAATTTGTACATTTAAACGCATTTGGTATAATAAACAATTTGTTGTATTACAAGATATAACCGCATGAAGCGAACATCTAAAAAAAACAATCTGTTATACTTGATGTAGATAATTAGATTTTTCTGAGAATTCCATACAACTATAAATAGCAAAAAAGAAACGCATGAATACTTCAGGTAATATTGGTTTAGCTCTGGGAGGCGGAGCTGTTTTAGGAGCTGCACATGTAGGTGTGTTAAAAGCTATAGAAGAGTTAGGTATAAACCTAAGTTATTTAACAGGAACAAGTATTGGTGCTTTTGTTTCAGCTTTTTATGCTTTTGGTATTAAAAGTGACGAATTAGCAGAAATAGCCAGAGAGTTAAAGTGGTTGGATATTACAAGAATTACCTTATCGAAATATGGATTGTTATCCAATGAAAAATTAGGCGAACTAGTCATTAAATACATAGGCGATAGAAATATTGAAGATGCAGATATTCCTTTAGCAATGTTAGCTACAGATATTGCCACAGGAGAGAGAGTTGTTATAGACAAAGGGCCTGTAGCCAGTGCAGTTATGGCGAGTACATGTATTCCCGGAATTTTTAAGCCTGTGGAAATTAATGGAAGATTGCTTGTTGATGGAGGGATTGTTGAAAATGTACCAATTCAAGCGAATAGACAACTAGGTGCAGATTATATTATTGCAGTTGATTTAAATTCAAACCACAATACTAAAATGCCAGATAATATTCTGGACGTAATACTAAATAGCTTTCATTTTATAATGAAACAAACGGTAAAACCGCATACGAAAACAGCTGACTTGTTAATTGAACCAGACTTATCCGCTTTTAATATGTCAAATATGAGTCAGGTTGAAGGTTTAATGGAAAAAGGCTATGAAGATGGAAAAGAATCTTTGAAAAAGCTAGTGTATCAAATCGCTCAATAGATCTTTTAACTCTAAAGACACAGCCTGCTAATACGATTGTTATCTGAACTTTGTTTATTTAAAGTTCTCAATAATGATTCGTTCACTAGGAATGTTAGAGTTCTTGAGCTTTAGAACCATACCTTCAACAAAGCGATTTGAACCACAAATAAAAAAATGACTATTCACGGAACTTTCTATTACATTATCCCAAACAGAATCTAATTGTTGTCTGTTAACTCGCCATTGTTGTTTATCAATTTTTTGCAATTCATCCTTATATATAAATTCATTTCTTGCAACGTGTAATAAACGCCATTCAAATTCAGGATTATTTTTATTAATCTCCCTTATTAAAGATCTCATTGGAGTGATTCCAATACCTCCGGCAATAAATGTAATTGATTGATGAATATTTGGATCAATGATTAAGTTCCCATTAATTTTAAACCCTTTGATTATATCTCCGTTTTTTAATTGAAGCATTAACGATTTGTATAATGAAGACGAACTGGTATCCATTGTAAATTCAAGATGCTTGTCACCTGGGCACGAAGAAAATGACATATGCCTTACTCTTTCTTTATCTCTGTTTTGAGATGGGAATCCCAGATGAATCCATTGCCCTGCAATAAACTTAAAATCGGAGAGGGGCTTAAATTTAAAAGTGTAAATCTGATCGTGTTCTATTTGTTTGTCGATAAACTGAAAATCGAAAAATTTTATTGAGTTCATTCTTGTTAAATTGTTTATTTGCTTTTTTATATTCTATTCGTTATTCCGATACAGAAATATTATTTGAACTGTATCGGAAAATTAAAAATAGACTGAATCATGATAAGAGAATTAATGATGAGAGTGATGATGCTTGTTCTTGCCATGTTTTGATTCTGATTTGCAATTTTTACCATGGCCCTTTTTCTTCAATTCATATTTCTTCATATGTTTTTCAAAATGAGGATCATATTCTCCATGTATGAGTTCAATTTTACTTTTATGAGGAGCATGTAACTTATGTTTTAGTGAATGATGCTTCATCTTTTCTTTATGCATAATACTTTTAACAGCTATACACACTTTATCCTCAGAAGAAATATCATTTAAGATCTCAATTCTTGAGTCCTTTTCATCTTTAATAGATAGTTCAAGTTGTACCTTGTTTTCAGCTACTTCAATGTCTTTTACAATAAACTTAGCTTTTAAAGTTGTTTTACCAGTCTTTTCAATTGTTTCGTCGCTGTACTTTTTAAATTTTAAAAAATAACCAATTCTACATGCCTCAAAACCTTGACTTTCTTGGCCTTCAAGAGTTATTGAATATGTTTTTGGTGTAAGAACTTCCTTTTTTGTAATCGAGAAAATGCCTCGCATTTTGCCTGATTTTAACTTTATACTTTTATCTTTCATTTGTTTTTGTATTTATAATTAATAATTGTTTGATACAAAGATGAAGAGTAAAAGATAAATTAGTCTGTAATTATTCTCCGATTTTCGGTATATTTTCACAGGGCACAAAAAAAAGGATTAAAATGATAGATTCATTATACATAGCTAATATAGAATTTAATGAGAGTGATGAATTATTATCAGTAAAAGAGGAGCATGAAATTATTTATGTACAAGTAGGTGAAGGAATATTTTATTCAGAAGAGGACCATATTCCTTTTTCTTCAGGGGATTTCTTTTTGATAAGAAAAGATCAGAGATACAAATTATCCTTTAATACAATTACAGAAATTTATCAGGTTAGGTTCAATGAGAAATTCAGATTGCAGTTAAAAGACCTGGTTCAGAATTCAAATGGATTGGCTACATCACCTGGAAAAACAAAATCTCCATTGAATAGAAAGGTTTCATTAAATAATGATGATCTGGAGTTAATTAATCAGCTGTTTAATACTTTAGTTTATTTATATACAGACTCTGAGAAAAACATTAATCTGATATTTTATCATCTATTGTGTATCATTATGATATCAGAGCGTAATCTAACCTACCGACCATTAAAAAAGGATATTTCTCAGGACAAGATTATTGTGCGTTCAATTATTAAGTATATAAGTAAGAATATAAAGAATCCTGAAAAATTAACGCTTCAGGTAATTGCAGATAATTTTAACTTCTCCATTAATAAACTAGGGGCGTACTTTAAAAAAGAAACGAATCAATCTGTTAAGCAATATATTAATGCCTGTAAGATGGAAATAATTGGCGAAAAGATTATCAATAGTGAAATATCATTCTCTGAGATTGCTTATGAATATGGTTTTGTAGATGAAAGTCATTTAAATAAAAACTTTAAAAAACAATTTGGCTATTCCCCATCTGAATATAGAAAACTGAAAAAGGAAACTTTATAAAGGTTAATTCAATACCAATCTTGAGCAGAAAAATAACATCCTTAATAACTTGGAGATAACACTCTACATCACTATTTATGCTTAATTAACTATCGTCTCGTTGTACGCATCATTTACCTCATTTACTTTTGCGTTTGTAATATAGATGTAAAATAATGAAGAAGAGTTTAGTTCCTTTAGCTTTAGGAACCTTTGGTTTAGGTATAGCAGAATTTGTTATGATGAGCATTTTGCCATATGTAGCAAACGATATGTCTGTTAGTATTCCTTCTGCTGGTCATTTAATCTCAGCTTATGCCTTAGGAGTATGTGTTGGTGCTCCGGTTATGCTATTAAGTGCCCGAAAGTTTCCGCTAAAAAAAGTACTATTCTTTTTGATATTTCTTTATGCAATAGGTAATACTATGGCAGGATTGTCGCATAACTACTGGTTTATGTTGGCGATGCGATTTATTTCAGGATTACCACATGGTGCATTTTTTGGAGTTGGTTCAATTGCTGCTGAAAAATTAGCGGATGAAGGTAAAAGCTCAAGTGCTTTAGCATTTATGGTATCAGGAATGACCATTGCTAATTTAATTGGTGTGCCATTGGGTGCTTATATTTGTAATCATTTTTCGTGGAGATTTATTTTTTATATAACCGGAGCCTGGGGTGCTCTTAACCTGTTTTTCTTATTAAAATGGATGCCTTCAATTGCGCCTCTTCCTGATAGCGGATTAAAGGGGCAGTTTCGATTTCTTAAAAACACCGAGCCATGGCTTATTTTATTGGCAACAGGTTTGGGTAACTGTGGTATTTTTTGCTTTTACTGTTATATTGCTCCATTAATGACTGACATGTCTGGTTTTTCAGCCTCTGATATGACCTGGATTATGGTTTTGAGTGGAATAAGTATGGTGTTGGGTAATATATTTGGAGGTAAATTATCAGATCGTTATCGTAGTGCATCTGTAGTCGCTTTTGCTTATTCAATGGCAGCAGTGGCAATGGTTATTATTTTCTTATTACCATTTGTTTCATATTTATCTATAATTATGATGTGCATTTGCACCTGCTGTTTATTTATGGTAGGAGCCCCTAATCAGTTAATGGTTTTGCAGAATTCAAGAGGAGGAGAAATGATGGGCGCAGCTATGATTCAAATTGCATTTAATTTAGGAAATGCCTTAGGATCATATAGTGGAGGTTTGTCAATAGATTACAATATGGGCGTAAATTATGCTTCTTTTATAGGTATGGGTTATTTAATTATAGCTGTTCTGTTTGTTATGTTGTTGCTTCGTCGTCAAAAGTTAAGAGAGCAATTAATTGTTAGTTCTGTATCTGGCAGGTAAGTTAGAATAGCCTTGTAATAAGGAGTTTGATGTGTAATTATCAATGATTTAATCTATTTCGTTTAAATAATTCATGGGAAAAGATGGAATATTATTACCTTTCCGTTCTATTTTTCTAATGTATTATTGATGAAAGCTATACCTGATAATGAAGTACCAAGAATAGAAATCTCTAAAGAGATTATTTTAATTGGTATGAAAGTTAGGATGTCATTTGCTCAGGATAAGACATTCGAATTATGGAGCCATTTCTCACCAAAAAGAAATCAAATACAAAATATATCGGACCAGGATTTATATTCAATTGACATATATGATAGTATCACTTTTTTTGATGCTTTAAATCCCAATGCAATTTTTGATAAATATGCTGCAGTTAAGGTAGATGGTGTTGAAGATATACCGGAAGGAATGGATCAAATTGTTATTCCTGAAGGATTATATGTTGTATTTACCTATGTAGGTAAACCGAGTGAGGCACAAGCATTCTTTAATTATATATATGGATCATGGTTACCGGGTTCCAATTATCTATTAGATAATAGACCTCATTTTGCATTAATGGGCTCAGGTTATAAAGGAGAAGATCCTGATTCGAAGGAGGAATTTTGGATTCCTGTTAAAACTAAAATGTAAACTCTGGATAAATCTATTATTAGGAATATTTTGTCTCATTAACCTTAAACTATGATCATAAAACTACTACTATTTACAGGTCTTTTTGTTGTTCTCATTAATAATATTGAAGCTTTACCAAAAGATAATAATGAGGTAAACTATAAGAATGCCATTTCAGAAACAAAAAAGGGAAGTGTTGAACGAGTTAAAGCAATTTATAATTACGGAGTATGGCTTGATGAGAATAACCGTGTTGATGATTCCATAGATCAGCTAAAAGAAGCTCTTCAAATAGCCCGAGTGATTGAAAATTATCAGTGGGTAGCTTCAATTTCAAATTATCTGGGCAGTGTATTGTGGGAAATAGGTGATTATAAAGGATCTACAGATGTTTATCAGGTTGGGTTAGAGAGTGTGATAAAAACAGAAAATAGAGAGTTATTATCCACGCTTCAAATTAACATCAGTGGAAATTACAATTCAGAAGGCAAACCAACCTTGGCCATTGAACATGCCTTAAGCGCGATTAAAATTAGAGAGGAGGATAAAAGGCTCGATGATATTTGTTTTGATTATATGACCGTTGCTGAAATTTTTAAAGAAATTGGAGATACAGTTAAATGGGAAGAATACACTCAAAAAGCCTATCAATTGATTAATGTTGATCGTTGCGCATCTTTTGATGCAGTTATAATGCTATATAATAATTTGGGGCAAATTTTTCATGAAGAGGGAGCTTATGACCAGGCTTTGATGTATTATGATACGTTAAAGATTAAGAGTGAAAAAGAAGAACATGATCAGGGAGTTGGGATTGCATTAATCAATAGTGCATTAGTTTTTCAAGATAAAAAAGAACAAGCTAAAGCACTTGAAATGGTGTCGCAATCTATTCCGTACTTTGGCGAAGTTCCATATTTTCTAATGGCCTCTGAAATAACAAAAGCTGACTTACTGAAAGAACTGAAAAATTTTACAGAGGCCTTAACTATTGCGGAATCCTGTATTGACAATGAGCATATTCAATATTATCCAACGTTGAAAACCGATTGCCTGAAGCTATTGGTTTCATTAAATAAAGATTTAGGAAACTATAAGCAGGCCTTTTGTTGGGTAGATTCCCTTAATGCACACAAAGAAATTCTAAACAAAGAAACTCACCTTAGAAATATTGAAGATCTTGAAGCTAAGTATGAAACAGACAAAAAAGAGCAACAGATAGAATTACTTTCTGCTGAAAACAAGATTAAAACACAGCGTAATGAACTATTTGTTGCCATATCTGTGTCCTTGTTTTTAGTTTTGGTTTTGGGAACGTTACTTTATTATCGCAGAAAAAGGCAGAATGAACAAAGGCAGGAGCAATTGCGTCAGCAATTGTTAAGGTCTCAAATGAATCCTCACTTCTTATTTAATGCGCTAGGTAGTATTCAAAGTTTTATGTTGAGAAATGAAACAAAGAAAGCTGCTGGATATTTGGGGAATTTTGCATCCTTAACGCGATCTATTCTGGAACATTCTGCAACCGAGATAATCACTCTGGATGAGGAGATAGGAAGTCTTACTAATTATATTGAGCTGGAAAAAATGCGAATGAATAACAGTTTTGAGTATTCATTTGATTATTCAGAGGATTTGGAAACTGATTTTATAAATATTCCTCCAATGCTAATACAACCCTTTGTTGAAAATGCAATTAAGCACGGTTTAAAGGGAATAGATTATATTGGAAAAATATTAATTGCCTTTGAAGACCAGAATACACTTCTAAAGGTTATAGTCTCAGACAATGGAAAGGGCTTTGATATAAATAATGCCTCTAATGAAAATCATCATTCCATGGCTTTGGATATATTTAAACAGCGGATCAAACTGTATAAAAAAGAACATCGAAAGGATATTCATTTCTCAATTAACAGCGAAGTAGATAAAGGCACAAAAGTTATTTTGGAGATTCCTGTTTTAGAATGATTTACAACGGATTTATCTCGATTAGGTCAATATATCTACAATTCCTCAATTTCATTCATCGGTAAAATTCTGCCATTCTTCTAAAAGAATATCCCAATCGTCTAAATGAATTGATACAGGCAATAAATAGTGAAAAATTTGTACTGTAAATCAATCATAAAGAAATTAGAATGAAGGCGATTTTAAAATTATATTTTGTGTTTTTGATGGGTATGATGATCATACCTGCAAATTCTCAGGAAAAGCTGTTTTCATTGGATGATTGCATAAATTATGCTTTAGAAAACAGTACGACAATAGGGCGTGCAAATAATGAAGTTCTAAGTCAAACTTCTGAGTTAGAACAAAGAAAAGCAGAACGCGGACCAAATTTATCTTTATCAGCAAGTGAGAGTTGGAGCAGCAGTAGTTCTTACAATAGTACAAATGCAAACTGGGATAGAGAAGATAATACTGGAACAAACGTTGCTTTAAGCTCAAATCTTACCTTATATAATGGTGCGAAAATTAGAAACTCGATTATTCAGGGAAAGATTAACTTATCTGCAGCAGAGACTGATATCAAGACCGAGCAAGAATTATTGAGCTTAGATGTTCTATCTGATTATATTACAATTTTACAAGCTAAAGAGCAGGTTAAAAATTATGAATCACAACTTGAAGCTTCAGCAAAACAGTTGGAAGAAGCTACAATTAAAAAAGATGCAGGTGTTTTGTCTCCGGCTGATTATTTCAATATCAGATCTCAGTATGCATCAGATAAGGCTTCATTGGTTCAGGCTAAAAGTGATTTAAGAATTAGTCTGGTAAGTTTGATGCAGACCATGAATATGCCGGTGTCAAATGGTTTTGATATTGCAGATCCAAATTCAGAAACACTCTTAAAATTAAATGAAGAGTATGATCCGTCTACAGTGTATAATGTGGCGTTGGGACTTCAGCCAAGTGTTAAAACTGCAGAGTACGATTTGCAAAGTTCAGAGATTGATATTCAATTGGCTAAAGTAAGTGCAATGCCTAGTTTATCATTAAGTGGTAGTTTACAAAGTGCATACAGCAATTCACTGAGTGTAAACTTTAGTGAGCAGATGGCAAATAGGATTACACCAACATTAGGCTTGTCGCTAAGTATACCAATCTATCAAAGAAAAGAAGTTAAAAATCAAGTAAAGCAAGCCGTAATTGCACGTGATAACATCCAATATAATTTGATAGATATTAAAAACGATTTGCGAAAGTCAATAGAGCAGGCATGTACCGATGGACAAACAGCTAACAGTGCTTATCTGTCATACAAAGAGCAATATGAGGCTGAGCAAGAATCATATAAGCTTGCACAGGAAATGTTTTCACAAGGATTATTGAGTTCTGTAGATTTTATCACATCAAAAAATAATTTATCAACAGCAGAGAATAATCTGACAAGAGCTAAATATGATCTGATATTACAAAATGAGATCATTGAATATTATATGGGAAGCCCAATTGGATTTTAAACTGGTTTAGCCAGAGCAAATAATTTGAACGATGTTTAAGAAATTGTAATTCTCATTGTTTAACAGGTTGAGAAAATTTGAAAAATATGAAACGGAAAAAGATCATTATTTATGCAGTTGTTTCATGCTTTATAATAGCAGCGATATTAACCTATTCGTTTACAAATACAACAAGTGCCGGATATGTTATTGAAACAGCAAAGGTAGAACGAGGATCGATTAGTAATACGATTACGGCTACAGGAACTTTAGAAGCAACGAATACCGTTGAGGTTGGTACTCAGGTATCTGGTGTTATTGAGAAATTATATGTTGATTTTAATTCAGAAGTAAAAAAAGGACAGTTGATTGCCGAGTTGGATAAATCAACATTAAAGTCATCATTAGAAACAGCAGAAGCAGACTTAGATAAGGCTGCAGCAGAGTATGAATATCAAGAGAAAAACTTAGCGAGAATGCAAACCTTATATGATAAAGGAGTTTTATCGCAAAGTGATTATGATGAGGCTCTCTATAACTATAAGTTGACAAAAGCGAGTTTGAAATCTTCAAAAGCAAATGTTGAAAAAGCTGAACGTAACCTTGGGTATGCAAACATTTATTCTCCTATAGATGGAGTAGTACTAAACAGAGCAGTAGAAGAAGGACAAACTGTTGCTGCAAGTATGAGTACTCCTGAACTATACACTATTACTAATGATTTAAGTGTAATGCAAGTAGAGGCTGATGTGGATGAGGCTGACATAGGTATGGTTAAAGTAGGACAAAATGTTGATTTTACAGTTGATGCATTCCCCGATGATACGTTTAAGGGGGCAATCTCTGAGATCAGATTACAGCCTAACGAGGATTCAAATGTAATTACCTATACAGTAATTGTAACAGTTCAAAATCCTGATATGAAGTTAAAGCCTGGGATGACTGCAAGTATTACTGCTTATGTTGAAGAAGCTAATGATGTTTTATTAGCAGCAGGGAAGGCATTACGTTTTTCACCAGATCAAGAGGTAATGGAAGAAATGATGAAATCAATGCCGCAGGGTGAGATGATGCCTCCTCCTGGAGCAGATGGACCACAGATGGGAGAAGGCGGTCCTCAAATGGGAGAAGGTGGACCGAATATGCAGGGTGGCGGAATGCCTGGCCCACCTCCTGGAATGGGAATGGACGATGGTAATAGTACCATGAAAACTGTATGGGTTAAACAAGGTGAAATGATACATCCGGCCAGAGTTGAGATAGGAATTAATGATGGTACACAGGTAGAAATTCTTTCAGGACTAAATGAAGGTGATGAAATCGTTACTTCAATTGAAAAAGGACTAAAGGAAGAAGTAGAGCAGGAAACTGAAGAAGAGGATGAATCAAGTCCGTTTGTCCCTCAGCATAAAGATAAAAAAGGTGGACCTGGTGGACCTCCAATGTAGGATGGATTCAAAGGTTGAGTTTTAATCTTCAAAAAGCATTGTCATGGGAAATAAAAAAATTATAGAGATAAAGAACCTATATAAGAATTATCAGGTAGGGGAGGAAACGGTAAGAGCACTTAGAGGTGTTGACTTAACAATTTATCAGAAGGAGTTTGTGGCAATTATGGGTACTAGTGGATCTGGTAAATCAACATTGTTAAATATTTTAGGCTGTTTAGATAAGGCTTCGGATGGTGATTATTTATTGGATGGGGTGAATGTTAAATCACTAAAAAAGAATCAGCTGGCTGATATTAGAAGTTCAAAAATTGGTTTTGTTTTTCAATCATATAATTTATTGCCAAGAACAAGTGCTTTGGAGAATGTAGAATTACCATTGTTATACAATCCATCGATTAATAACAAACTACGTCGTGAAAAAGCAGAACAGGCATTAATTGCAGTTGGACTTAAAGATAGAATGAAACACTTGTCTAATCAGATGTCAGGAGGACAGCAACAACGTGTAGCCATCGCCAGGTCAATTGTTAATGATCCGGTAATCATCCTTGCAGATGAGGCAACGGGAAACCTGGACTCGCGTACTTCATTTGAAATCATGGCTTTGTTTCAGGAACTAAATGAAAAAGGTATTACAATAGGTTTTGTAACTCATGAACCTGATATTGCAAAGTTTACAAAGAGGAATATTGTATTTAGAGATGGACTGGTAATTAAAGATGTTCAAACAGAGAACAGAGCAAGTGCTTCTCAGGCTATATTAGAATTACAAAACGAAGATTATATTTTAAATTGATTGGGTAGTTAGGGTGAAAGGGGCAGCCAAAGTGAGGTTATTATTATTATGTGTAAATAATAGCTGCTGCCCCTTTTTTAATACTAAATAATGGATAACTAACAAGGTTAATAAATGTCAAGGATAAAAGATTATTTCATTCAACTTTTGACTTTTAGCTTTCTACTTTTAACTTAATAAAGAGGAAATGAAATTTGTAAATCTTTTTAAAATAGCAATAGCTGCTATTAAGCGAAATAAATTACGATCATTCTTAACAATGTTAGGAATAGTAATTGGTGTAGGAGCTGTGATTACAATGTTGGCTATTGGTCAGGGATCAAATGAAAGCATTAAGTCAAAGATATCTGCAATGGGTACTAACCTGATAAATGTGATGCCGGCAAGTATGAATAGAGGTGGAGTTCATATGGGCAGAACTGAATCGCAAACTTTAAAAGAGAAGGATGTAACCTATCTAAAAAAGAATTGTGACTTAGTAAATGCTGTTTCACCTGAGATACAAAGTTCCGGACAGTTGGTTTATGGTTCAAATAACTGGCCTACAACAATAATCGGAGGAAATGAAGACTTCGCCTATATTAAAAAGTACGAGGTTTCAACAGGTCGATTTTACACAACTCAGGAAATTAAAAGTGCAGCAAAGGTTTGTGTAATCGGACAAACTGTAGTTGATAATATATTTGGCGAAGGGGTAGATCCTATTGGACAAAATATACGTTTTAACAGCATTCCTTTTAAAGTAATAGGAATACTTAAAGAAAAAGGAGATAATACATTTGGACAAGATCAGGATGATGTTTTGTTAGCTCCTTATACTACAATAATGAAACGTATTACACGTCAAACGTATTTACGTGCAATTGTAATGTCTGCTACTTCAGAAGACAATATTGATGAAACCACAGCTAGTATTGAAGAGGCGTTACGAACTTCTCATAAATTGAAAGATGCAGAGGATAATGATTTTGAAATCAGAACGCAGGAAGAATTAATTAGTAATTTTAGCTCAATTTCAGAGATGATGTTAATTTTACTTGGTGCTATATCTGCCATATCTTTATTAGTTGGAGGTATTGGTATTATGAATATTATGTTTGTGTCAGTAACCGAACGTACACGTGAAATAGGATTACGTTTAGCTATTGGAGGTAAAGGAAAAGATATTTTGTTGCAGTTTTTGATGGAAGCCATATTGCTAAGTGTATTAGGTGGATTAATTGGTGTGTTGATGGGTTATGCAATATCTTATACAGTAGAAGGTGTCATGAACTGGCCAATATTAATTACAAAGAGTTCTGTAATATTATCATTTATGGTGTGTACCTTTATTGGTGTGTTTTTTGGATGGTATCCTGCTCGAAAGGCAGCAGCTCTGGATCCAATTGTAGCTTTGCGACATGAATAGATCTTGATAAATTTTAATAAATACTAACAAAAGGTGAATAAACTGCTATTGCAATTCTTAAGAATACTCTTGAAATAGCAATAGCAGTTCTTATTTAAGTTGAAAAAAGAAACATTATCTTTAAGCCATGCAGGATATAAAATCAAAAATATCAAACTGGTTACCTCACTTCGTAGCAATAATGTTTGTTCTGTTGCTTCCATTATTTGTATTTGACAGATCAGACGAACATTTAATTTTTTGGAGATATAGCTATTATTATCAGATGTTTTTTATGATAGTAGCGTTCTATGTAAATTATTTTTTAATAGTGCCAAAGCTTTACTTCTCAAAAAATAAAGTATACTTCTTTTTGGTCGTAATATTACTTGCTATAATTATACTTCTGGTATCTCATTTCTTCTATGAAATATTAGCTTTTGAAGAGCTTAAGAATAGGCTTGATATGAAGGATTTACCCAAGCCCTTACAAAATATAAACCCTGATGATAGAAAACCTATTTTTATTAATCCTCGTGTAATTGATAACTTCTATTTTCTTATTTTAGTTTTAAGTACAAGTACAGGTACGGCTATTCTTAAAAAAGTAAGACAAAACGAAAAGATTCAGCAAGAAAAAGAAAAAGCACATCAGGATACAGAATTAGCTTTCTTGAAGAATCAAATTAGTCCGCATTTCTTTTTTAATGCTTTAAATAATATTTATGCACTAATAGCCATTGATAGCAATAAAGCTCAAAAGTCGGTAGAGAAATTGTCCGGTTTAATGAGGTATCTGATTTATGAATCAGATATTAAAACTATTGAACTGAGTAAGGAATTCGAATTTAATCAGAATTATATTGATTTAATGCGACAAAGGTTAACATCAAAGGTTGAACTGGAAGTAAACATATCCGATATTGTTTCAAATTTTAATATTCCTCCATTGTTGTTTATACCCTTTATAGAGAATGCATTTAAACATGGCGTAAGTTATAGAGAGAAGTCTTTTATTAAGATATTTCTGAAATCGGAGAAGGATAAGGTAATTTTTGAATGTAAAAATAGCATTCCTAAAAGACAAAATGGTGATGAACCAATTAAAGGTGGAGTTGGAATATCTAATATTAAAAAACGTTTGGATCTGATTTATGGAGATAAAGCCAGCTTAAAAATGACTGATGAAAATGATGTTTTTATTGTTTCATTAACCATTCCATTTTTGAATGGAGACAAGGAAAAGGTATAAAAGGTGTATGGTTTTTCCTTTAAACTTTCGGCTTATAACTTTCAACTAATTGTATTATGAAAAAAATTTCTTGTATAGCAATAGATGATGAACCTTTAGCTTTAGGTTTGATTGTATCGCACATTAATAAAACACCTTTTCTGGAATTAAAGGGTGAGTTTGATAATCCGGTTGATGCAATGGAGTTTTTGCAGGAAAATAAAGTGCAATTAATCTTCTTAGATATACAAATGCCTGATTTCACAGGTGTGGAATTTGCCCGAACTTTGGATGATAGCAGTAAAGTTATTTTTATTACAGCATACGAAAAATATGCAGTTGAGGGATTTCAGTTACATGCATTAGATTATTTGCTTAAACCTGTTAGTTATGAGGTTTTTCTAAAATCAGCAAAGCATGCTAAGGATCATTTTGATTTACTTGAATCAGCATCAAATCAAAACACAGGAGTAGCTGGAGTTGAAGAGGATTATCTGTTTATCAAAGCAAACTCTCAAACCAGAAGAATAGACTACAATGATATTCTTTATCTTGAAGGACTTAAAGATTACGTTAAGCTTTACATTGAATCCTCACCTAAAGCGATAGTATTTTATGCAACAATGAAATCCATAGAAGAACGATTACCTAAAGAGCGTTTTATGAGAATTCATCGTTCTTTTATTGTGAATCTGGATAAAGTAACAACCATCGAAAGATATAGGATTATTTTTGGTAATGAACGAATTCCAATCAGTAAGCAATACAAAGAAGTATTTGATGACTTTGTGAAAAAGCGATTTTTGTAATAACTTGATCTGTAATTAAGTTATTGTAAAACCTTTAAAAAAACACTTTGTTATGGAATCTACATCATGTGATGATTGTCCAATGAGAGCCAGATATGATGCAAATCCAAAATCTTTTATAGGTAGATTCTGGAGATGGCATATTAAGTTTTGTCCTGGTTGGAAGAAATATATGAAAACACTTGATCAGGAAAAGAAAGACCAAATTATAAAAAAGTATCATATTGTAGTAAAATGATTTCTTTTTAATAATGCATATCATAAATGTTGGAGAGTGAACAATACAACAGGGAATAATACAAATCTACATTATTAACTATTCAACTTCGAGTAACTTTAATAGGTTAAAATTAAATCTTAATCTATTATGATCAATCTACGTACAAATTTTCTTCAGTTATTAACAGTTTTGTTTACTTCGGTATTCGTTTGTAGTTGTAACACAAATGAATCAATACCTGTATTAGAAACAGGTGGACAAAAACCAATGCCAAATCAATGGATCGATAAAGATACCGGTCATAAACTAACTAAGCTTACCCAAAATGATGGAGATAACCGAAGTTTTTATTTTCACAATAATCCCTTTTTACCTACACAAGATGGTACAGGTTCTTTAATGGTATATTATGGAAGCCAGAAAGAAGGTGTTTCTGATCATGTTTACAAAGGAAAAGAAGTGCGTCAGATTTTCGTGATGGATCTTCAAACCCTCAAAACAAAGCAGCTTACACATAATTCCAGCCCTATTCGTGGTGAAATTGTTGCTAAAAAACACCGAGAAGTAATATATCAGGGAGGTGATACCATTTATGCTACTAATGTGGATGATGGTAACTCAAGAATATTATACGTTTTTCCTGATTCATTAAAGCGAACAGGAATCACTACGCTAAATGCAGATGAAACATTACTAGCCGGAGTTTTCAGTGTTCCTGAAAAAGATTCTATTTTAAAATTTCATCCTAAAAAATCAGAGTTCTTTCAACTTATTTATGAAGCCAGGCTTCCTCACACAATTTTTACTATCAATATTAATAATAAAGAATTGTTGCCGGTTCATAGTGATACAGCATGGTTAAATCATGTTCAGTTTTCTCCAACTGATCCGAATATTTTAATGTTTTGTCATGAAGGTCCATGGCACAAGGTAAATCGGATTTGGACGATTAAGATGGGAGAGAAAGAACCAATGCTAATGCACACAAGAACAATGGACAGAGAAATAGCAGGACATGAGTTTTTTAGTATTGATGGTCAAACGGTTTGGTTTGATTTACAGAAACCACGTGGAGAGACTTTCTTTTTATCGGGAACAAGCTTGAAGACAGGAAAAGAAATGGCTTATCAAATGGAAAGAGATGAATGGTCGATTCATTTTAATATATCTCCCGATCAGAATGTTTTTGCAGGTGATGGAGGAAATGAAACACAGGTAGCAAAAGCCGAAAATGGTAGATGGATTTACCTATTTCTTCCAGATGATAATGAGATGAAATTAAAAAGTGAAAAGCTTGTAAATATGCAACACCATAATTATGATTTAGAACCCAATGTACATTTTACTCCGGATGGCAAGTCAATAATATTCAGAGCAAATTTTGAAGGTAAAAGTCAAATATATAAAGTTGATATAAATAAATAATTTCTATACTGCTATTTGATCAGAAAGAAAACTGATAGTGATGCAAATGTATTATTATCAGTTTTTTTATTTTTGAGAAAAGGATTGTGCAAATAAAATCGTGCTTATCTAAGCAAAAACACTTATACTTGAATTTGTAATCCAGATAACAGATTATTTATAATGAATTTACTATTGACTTTTCTTAATAAACCCTATCCTCAAACTCAGAATAAATGGAAATCTGCCATTTCTATTAGTTTGTTTATTTCATTGTTTTTATATGTATTTCAACCTTTTGGGTTGCAGTTGTTAAAGCATGATCATAAAGATTTGGCTTTGTTAGGATATGGGGTAGTAACTTTTCTGGTTTTAGCATTGAATTATGTTATGCTGCCATTTATAAAACCTTCAATATTTAATGAGGATAGATGGACCGTGAAAAAGCAGATTTTATGGTTGGTTTGGATTGTGTTTTCAATAAGTTTAGGAAACTATTTTTATTCTATATTATTCTCGGTGATACCATGGTTTGGTTTTAAAGGTTTTTTGATTTTTATGGTATTTACCATTGTGATAGCTATTATTCCTATTGTTCTAATCACTTTTATTTCTCAAAATGCCATGTTAAGAAAAATATGGCTCATTCTCAGGAAATAAATGCTTCAATTCATGAAAAAACGGAAATACAGGAAGATATTATCGCTGTAGAATCTGGTAAACAAATCGTAAATATTAATACTGATAATATTATAGCTATTGAATCAGACGGTAATTATATTAATGTTTTTTGTATTGAAGATAAAGATGTAAAAACTCATTTAGTTAGAAACACAATTAAAAATCTTGAGGAACAATTGTATGATAGGCCTTTGTTTTTTAAGTGTCATAGGGCTTATATCATTAATTTAGCATATGTAAAAGATGTAAAAGGGAATTCTCAAGGATTCAATGTGGAATTAAAAAACTTTGAAAGAACTATTCCCGTATCAAGAAGCTTTACCAAAGACTTTAAAAATAAAATGATCGAAATAGGGAAAAGGTAATCATTACAAGACTGTTTACAGAATAATGATTGCTGCGATACCTGTATTTTCATACTTAAATTATTCTATTTTCCTCGAATAACTCTTCCCTTCTCGTAACAGATTATAGTATTTGGTCAGTTTAGATATGCAAGTCGTCACAAAAGCTTGCTGTATATCCCAATCCCTTTGTTAGTCAGTAATTTGAAATTATCATTGCATCAACAATATTAGTTTTAATCATTAAAAATTTATGCAATGAAAAAGAAAGTTTGGATTATTTTAACAGCAGTGGTATTATTTGTTTTAGGAGTAATTTTACAGTTTACAGATGGAGGAGTTTGTAGTATTGGAAATTTCAGTTTTAACTATTTCTCATCAGGTGATTATGCCCTTGGTGTTTTTGCTTCAGGTAAATTTTCAGTAGGTATATTTTCAGTAGGTATATTTTCTATTGGTATTTTTTCGATCGGCATTTTTAATATTGGATTGTATGCAGTAGGCTTGTTTTTACTAGGATGGAAAAAGAGATTGCCTAAAACAATTATGGATTATTTAAAGAAAGGTGATGAATAATAATTGATTTTGCTTTTTTGTTTGAAAACATATTGGTAAAGCTATAGTATTATTTTCTATTTAGATGTGGATATTGTAGTAAAGCGGTGAAAAAGTTTAATTTTTAGGGTTAATATTTATAAATCTATTGTTTATAGATATTTATACGTAATTTTATTCTGAATTTTAAACCCTTAATTTATGAAATTCCTTATCACAGTTCTTGTAGGATGCGTAATCTTAATAGGTTGTAGTAATAAATCGGAAAATGAGTTAATCTTAAATTATTTTAAAGCATTTAATCAATCTGATTTTAAAGAATTAAGTAAACTTGTTACTTCTGATTTTAAAATGACAGAAGGAGATTTTTCTCTTTGTAATTCTATAGATGACTTTAAAACTATTTTTCAATGGGATTCTGTTTTTGTACCTCACTATAGTGTGTTGAGCATTAATAAACAAGCTGAAGAATTCGATGCGGTGATTTCCAAAACAGACCAAAGAATTGCTTTTTTACATGATGACCCAATGGTTTCAAATATTTCAGTTGAGTTTAAAAATGGTAAAATATCTCAATTGGTTATTAAAGATTATCAGCAGTTTGATACTAAAAAATGGAGTGGTCGTTTAAATGATATTACCAGCTGGGTAAATATTAATAGTCCGGAAATCAAAGGATTTCAAAAGGATATTACTTCAAATGGTGCACAACATTATTTAAAAGCAATTGATTTGTTTAGTCATAGAGTGTTAGAACCCAATGAAAATATCTTTATTGATAATGATCTTCAGTTGGTTCATTTAAGAGATTCTGTATTCATTCATATTAGTTGGTATAATTCTGAAAAATATGGAAGGTTTGCTTCAAATGGGATGATTGTAGCCAAACAAGGTAAAGCATTATTAGTTGATACTCCCATGGATAATGAACAAACAAAAAGACTTTATAACTTTTTAAAGAATAGAATGAATATTGAGGTTGCAATGTTTATTCCAGGTCACTTTCATGAAGATTGCATGGGAGGTATCTCATTTTTACATTCAAAAGAAGTTAGGTCAATTGCGAATTCTTTAACTGTTCAGAAATGCCGGGAGTTGGGATTAGAAATGCCTCAGGATTCATTTGAAAGTAATAAAGTAATAGATTTTAATGGAGAGAGAGTTGAATGTAGTTATGATGGAGGAGGACATTCTTTTGATAATATAACAGTGTGGTTGCCTGATCAAAAAATTCTGTTTGGAGGTTGTATGGTTAAAAATGAAAACTCAAAAGGTTTAGGGAACTTATCTGATGCAATTGTTGATGAATGGGATGGTACAGTAAGAAAGCTATTAAATAAATATGGAAATGCTGAATATGTAATTCCAGGTCATGGAGCTTATGGGGGAGTAGGTTTATTGAATCATACCATTGATCTGGTAAAAGATTATAAGTCGCGTAATTATTAGTTTTGCGTGAAGGATTGTAACGGATACCCCGCAGCGTATTTTAAAATAGTTATTTAATAACAACCGTATTTTATAGATTTAAATAGGATTTTGGTAAAGATAGGAGAAAGCGAGGAGTAGAAGAGGAAAGCCTGACCCGAGGATAATAAGTTTGCTTTAACCTTATTTTATAGCGAGGGGCACGCCCTAATTTTCACTAAAAATATCGCCTTGTTTATCTTTTTTTATTAGGTTGTAAATAGTTGATTTACCGATATCTAGTTTTTTGGCTACTTTTAATACATTATTGTCATACTGTCGCAAATAATGTCGAATAATTCTTTCTGTATATTCTTTTAGAGTCATTTCTTCTGCGAGTATATCTAACTCGGCAGAGGTGGAATTGAAAAGAATATTTTCTTCGTCTATTTTATGATCGCTTGCCATTACAGCACTCAATTCGATGATTGCTTTTAACTCACGAACATTGCCAGGGAAGTTGTAACTCAGTAGTTTCTTTTTTGCTCGTGAAGTAAATGCCATTAGGTTCATTCCATTGTCTTCACAAAATTGGTTCAGGAAAAATTGGCTGAGCGTGATAATATCATTCTGTCGGTCTTTGAGTGGAGGAAGATGGATTGGAAGTCCTAATAAACGATAATAGAGGTCTTCGCGAAAATTACCTGCTTTAACTTCATCTAAAAGATCTCGGTTAGTAGCTGTTATAATTCTGCAGTTAACCTTAATTACTTCATTTCCACCAACACGGGTTATCTCACGCTCCTGAAGTACACGCAATAATTTAACCTGAAGGTTTATATCCATCTCTCCAATTTCGTCTAAAAAGATAGTTCCACCTTCGGCTTCTTCAAATTTTCCTTTTTTGGTGAGAATGGCTCCGGTAAAAGCGCCTTTTTCATGACCAAATAACTCGCTTTCAATTAGATCTCTAGGGATGGCTCCCATGTTAACCGCAATAAAAGCTTTGTTTTTGCGAATAGAGTTATAGTGAATTGTTTTAGCAACAAGTTCTTTTCCTGTTCCTGTGTCACCATAAATTGAAACATTGATGTTTGGAATTTTTACAGCCTTTTGAACAAGAGCAAAAACCTCTTTCATGACAGGACTGTCACCAATAATTGCATTTCCAAAGTTGTACTTGGTTGCTATTTCATTTTTTAAATGTGATATCTCATCAAGTAGTTTCTTTTTATTACGAATGTTGTTTACACTGTTTAAAAGACGATCTTTAATGTTTTCATCTTTAGTTATGTAGTCATAAGCACCTTCTCGTAATAAATTAACTGCTGTAGTAATAGAGTCCTGTCCGGAAATAATAATAACCTCAATATCCGGATTATATTTTTTTATTTGTCGCAGAATTTCTTCTCCGGTATGGTCAGGTAATCCTAAATCCAGTGTGACAATATCCGGATTGTCAGGTAAGTGCTTAAAAAATGTAGCTCCGTCAAAATAAGTATCAATTTCAAAATCAGGATTTAGGGCAAGCGAACGCTCAATGAGTTTGTTAAAAACGCGGTCATCTTCTACAATATGAATTTTCATTGATAACTAATTTTTAAAACACTTAGAATTCAAATATATTTGCTTTTTGTAAATAAACCACAATAATGTTGACTTGTTTTTGACAGAAAGAGCAATTTTGTGGTGTGGATATAATATTTTTACATAAAGGTAGTTTTATTTGTTATGGCTACTTGTGAAAAAGGTTAAAGCATAAAAGTAAAAAGGTGTAGATTTAATTATATAGTTGTGATGAGACAATTTATAAATTATTTTAACTGCAATTTGAGATCTTGATGCTAAAGACCAAGGACTAATAGTAAATACATGAAATTAAATAAATTATATTTTTTACTGATTCTGATAATCTTAATTGGTTGTTCTACAAAGAAAAACACCTGGCTCAGCAGAAATTATCATGATCTTACAGCACATTACAATGTGTATTTTAATGGTAATGAAAGTTTTAAAGAAGGAGTTAAAGCTATTCAGGAAGCCAATGTTGATGATTATACACAAGTGCTAACAGTCTTTCCTGATTCAAAGGAATCCAGTAAAGACGTTGCTATTAGTGAAATGGACAGAGCCATTGAAAAAGGAACAAAGCTCATTAAAAAGCACTCTATTACTAAAAAGCCTAAGCGTAAGGATGGAGATAACTCATTAAAATACCAAAGATTTATAAGTCAGAACGAGTTTAATGAGTGGGTAGATAATGCTTATTTAATGATTGGTAAATCAAATTTCTACAAACATGATTATCAGTTGGCTCAGCAAAGTTTTGAGTATATGTTCAGGGAATACAGACCTGGTCCGGAATGGTATGAAGCTGAAATATGGAATGCTCGTGCTGCCATAGAACTTAAAGATTTTTCTAAAGCAAAAATTCTATTGGATAATTATGATATTGAAGGTAAAGCACCAAATCGTTTATTTGGATTCTTTTCAGCAGTTTATGCAGATTGTTTTCTTCAACAACAAATGTATGAGGAGGCTGTTCCTTATTTGCAAAAAGCAATCGAAGGTGCATGGAGTAGATATTATAAACTTCGTTTGAATTTTATTTTAGCTCAGGTTTATCATAAACTGGAAAGATATAATGATGCCAATATGGCTTATAAAGCTGTAATCAGAATGAACCCTCCGTATGAGATGGCTTTTAATGCTAAAGTAAACAGAGCCAGTGTAATGTTTGGTGAAGGAGGTTTGCCTGCTGTACAAAAAGAAATTGCTAAACTATTACGCGATAAACGAAATCAGGATTATGAGGATCAGATTTATTATGCTTTGGCAATGGCTTATTTAGCCGAAAAGCAAGAAAGTGAAGCTGTAGATAATTTATTGCTTTCGGTAAAAAGAAGTGTTTCCAATGATTATCAAAAAGGTTTATCCTTTTATCAGTTAGCTGATATTTATTATGAAAAGCCACAGTATAAACCAGCATATGCCTATTTAGATTCTGCTTTGTATAATTTAGATGAGACTTTTTATGATTTTAAATCAATTAGTGAATTACATAAAGATTTAGAAGGTCTTGTTTCTCGAATAAATACAGTTGAGCGAGAGGATAGTTTGCAGCGAATAGCAAAAATGACTGAAGCACAACGTCTTGCTTTTATTGATGAGATAATTGAGAATGAGAAAAAGAAACAGGAGGAGCTAAAAAAGAAACAGCAAGAAGAAAATGAAAACTTATACTTTGACAGGTCTTTAACACAAAGTACTTCATCGACCAGCAGTGGTACAGGTAAATGGTATTTCTATAATCCAAATTCTGTTGCCCTGGGTAAAAGCGAGTTTGAAAGAAAATGGGGAAGACGTAAGCTTGAAGATAATTGGAGAAGAGCAAATAAAGAAGTGGTTGTAACAGAGATTGCAGATCCGGGAAACCCTGATGATTTATTTGGTCAGCCATTTTCAAATCTTGAGGGAGGAGCAGTTGGGGAAACCAAAGATTCAACTCAGATAAAATCAGAGACTACAAACTTGCTAAGTCGTGATACTTATTTAAAAGATCTTCCTCTAACAGAAGAACGGTTAAAGCTATCAGATAATAAGATTGAAGAGGCTTTAATTATGATGGGGATTATTTACAAAGATCAAATTGAAAATATTCCGTATGCCATAGACGCCTTTAATGAATTAATTAGAAGGTTCCCTAATAGTATTTACCGAGAAGATGCTTTAATGAATTTGTATTTGTGTTTTGAAATTCAGAATGATGAATTAAATATGGCACGAATTAGAAAGCAAATTGTTGAAGAGTATCCTGAAGGTGAATTTACTGCATTCTTGAATGATCCTGATTATTTTAAGAAGAGAGAAGAGAAATTAAAACAGATAGAAAGCTTGTACGAAGAAGCTTATTCTGAGTATTTGTTTAACCACTTTGATGCACCTATAGCTAATTATCAAAAGGTAAAAGCGATTGATAATGAAAGTGA